>JBCDIU010000036.1:0-61690 GCA_038748615.1 Planctomycetota bacterium
GTCGCCGGGTTTGCCGTCAGTCTCCGTTCCCGATTGCACAAAATGCCACCCCGGAGCTTGAATCCCCACTCCCGGGTCCGACGCGATCGACATTCCATCCTCACTGACCGTCGCCGTGCCGTTGACGACGAACTCGCCCTTGTCGTGGTCGAAGCTGAACAGCAAGACCTTTTGGCCAGGCACGTTGCCTTCGAGGTTGGGAAAGCTCACCGCGGCTGGTGTGTCAAAGTTTGTCGCGCCGGGGGTCTGGACCGAAATCACCAGCTCTGGGTTGAGGTTTGGCGGAAGCGGCGCGGGCAGGAAGTCGGGATCGACCGGAACGACGAACGCCTCGGTAGCTGGCTCGCCTTGATCGTTCTGCGCAGCTTCGTCAACGATCGTGACCCGCATCACCTCGAACATGGCGGGATCAATGTCAGGAAACATGCCCGCAAGCATCTGGCGATCGCTGGCTCCGAATCCGACTTGAGTATCCTGGCCGGCGGTGAGAGTTTTAATTGCGTCGGGGGAGATCGAGGGCAAGAAGATGTCAAAGATCTCGCCGTTCTTCCGCAGTTGCTCCCGCTGGCCGGGCACGGTAGGGAAGGGCTTGCCGAGGCTGGCGTAGACCTTGCCACCCTGGTTGGTGACCGTCGAGCCATCGATGTGGGCGAAGAATTCGGGGGCGGGCAACCCGTCGCCCTGGCCATCACCGTCGAGGTCCTGAGTGCCAATCTCGAAAAATCCAGCCTCGTCGGTAACTGCGAAGATCTGTGGGAAGGCTTCGAGCGAGATGCGAACGCCCGCGAGTGGCTCGCGGGTCTGGGAATCCTTGACGAAGCCGAATAGCTCAGTGCCGGAAATTTGAGTCAGCGGCAACGTGCGGAAGTCGGCGGTAATCACGCCACCCGGTTCGTCATCACCATCGCCATCTAGCGACAATCCATCACGCCCGATGATTTGACCGCCGTCGAGGATCACGCGGACTTCCGTCGAAGCAGGTAGCGGATCTTCGTAGAATAATGTGGCAAAAAGTTCGGTACGGGACACACGAATGTTCCCCGGCACACGCTCTCCGTTTGCGATCACATAGAACGACGCATCCGTCACGGTGGCAGGATCGACGGGTTCGTCGAAGCGGACGATCGTCTCGCGTTTGACATTCACCAATTCTTCGCCATTGGCAGGTGAAATTTCAACTACTCCGGTTGGATCGGCGACCGTGAATGCGTTGACAACACCCTGGGTGACGACATTACCAGCTAGATCTGTCAGCGAGCCGGTATAGGTGAGTTCAAAACCGGCGTCGGGCAGGTGAGCGGGAAGCGCTAGTCGAATTCGATCGGTGAGAACTTCAGTTGAAGCAATCGTTATCGCTTCGGCACCGAGTTGTTGTAATCGAAAATCCTCAGAAGTGACGTCCTCGCCCAGCACGGATTCGCCGAAGGTGACTACCAATTGATTCGGTGAGATTCGCAACAGGGGACCCGACGTGAGTTGGGGCACGGGTGTCTGGCGATCGAGCGTCAGCACGAAGTTGATTGCGTCTCCGTCTTCACCAATTTGAACTGTGATCTCGTGGTCACCATCGGGGAGCGGGTTGCCAAAGTAATCATCGATTTCTGTTGGCGTCAGATTCGCACTGCCTTCTGTGAACTGATCTGTGATGTCCGCGAATGCGTTGTCTTTGCCAATCCTTATACGGACCTTATTGTCTGCCAGTTCGCCGACACTGACATTCAAGTCGATATTGTAATTGTTGGTCAGCAAGTCCAACGCGAGGTCGGTTCGTTCGGCTGGCCCGGAATCATTTGGTAGCGTTGCCGCGATCAGCGGTGCTTCTCGATTGAGTGCGTTGATTACCCGCAAGGCATCTAGTGCCGTTCCGCGGCCATCGCCAGTCACGTCGACAAAGCTACCAAGACTATCGGCTGGATCGACACTACCATCTTCACTTCGATTCAGCGCGTTAATCACACGCAATGCATCCAACGCCGAAACGTTCCCATCGCGAGTCACATCAAGTGGTTGCAACGGGTTGGTCCCGAACGGGCTGGCCGCAAGCAAATTGCGAACTTCAAGGTGCTCAATCAGGTGAGGGCGTCTTGCGTTCGGGCTAGGGCGGCGGCGACGTTCCATACGATTTCTCAGGGCTACTCGACTCTGCCGCCCATAGTTGTATCCTGCTAACGGTGCGCCGGCAACTTGAGGCGGATGAAGGTCCAATAGCCCGCATCATTCACCAAAGGCATGAATGGAGCCGGGTTTGCCCTTGTATTGGTGTAACTATTCAGCCGGTTGGAATTGATCTTGGCTGAGTTTGTTTCCCAAGTATCGCAAGTAGGACGGGTCACCGGAGGTCCCTTCGAAGCCTGAGATCGACATGATTGTCAATCAGTCCGAGGTGCTGTCCGAGCGACGAAAGCGACTATCGGACGTCAGCTGGTGGATGCGATGTGCGGCGGAGAACATTGCCCGTCTCGCTAATCGTGAGGAAGAATGCACGGGCCGGTTTTGGGAAGGGCGTTACAAAATGCAGGTGTTCTCGATGAAGTGATTCGAAGTGGGCAGCATTGGCTGTGTGCAATGGACAATCCGCTTGGCCTCCATTCGGTCGAAGCATCGACGCCCTCGGTAAGATCACGGATTCCATCTACGACCTACAGTCGACTTGCCTTGAAAGAACCAACCCACGACTGGCTACCCGTGGAGAAGACCGATCGAACTGACAATGGGCCGTTGCCTTGGAGGAGGAAACGTTGACGTGCGTGGGATTAAGTGTACCCGGATCAATTCGACTCGTCTTCCCGCATCGTTAATCGAATGTCATCCAGCCACCATCTCGATTGGGTTGGTGGCTGGATGAGAAAGACGTCCAGATATCGGATCTGAGATAAGTCGATCACGCGGTCGCTGAAATAGCCTGTGATGTCATCTCGTGTGATCTTGATCTGTTCCCAGCCGCCGCACGCTAAATTCAAATGTGCTTGAAATGCATCCTTATCGGGATCGAGGGCGGCAGCGTCGACGACCTTGATGAGCACGCGGACGGGGTCGGCTGATTTGCCGGTGGGTGAATTGCTGTCGACACGGAGGCTCAAGGTGAGCTCGGCCATGTCCGACCAATCGTGATCGAGTTCAAACAGTGTCGTGCCACAAGTATCCGGTCCGGGTTCTCCCGCGACGCCTTTGACCACCATTTCTAGACAAGCCTTGCCATCGGCCGGCGACTCCGACGTCCGTCTTGGATGGACAGCGCGGAAGTGCCAACGCTGAAGTTCATATTTCGATTCGAATGATCCCAGGAGCGGGAACTTTCGATAGACGTCCGTGATGTCCTTGAGGCGGCTAATCGGTTCGTACCAACCGATCGTCATGCTCACCATAACTCCGGCCAGCACCAGCGCCGTCAGGCGTCGTCGCCGAGGCGAGTCGGCGACGCGACCATGCGGCACCGACCTGGATCGCCAAAGCACGAACAGTCCGCAGGCTGCCGAGATTCCAGCTGCGTTGGACACCGCATCATGGAGCGTGCCCGTGCGGCCGAACCATTCCTGGGCAATTTCAACTCCCACACTCACGATGAATACAGCGGCACCCACCAGAATCGTGCGGAGCAATAACGAGCGTGTCCAACCAGCGATCGGCCATAGACGCTCGATCACGCCCAACAAACCGAAGGTCAGCAAACCAAATAGAGGTGCGTGAAGCAGATCTCCGATCGCGCCATAGATTCGGTGACCGTCGGGCATCGGCATGAAGAGGCTAATGCTAGCAAAGCCGAGTACGATACCCCCCGAGACCAACCACAGCGATCGTTCGGCAGCGGATGCGGTCTTGGGATCCGGGCGGGGAGACGACACTGGACAATCGGTTTGGTAACTTTGAGCTCGTTGAGACGTCCGCCGAGATTACTCTGTGGACCCCTCGCGACCCAACCCATCATGCATTGAGTTCCACTCACGTCCCCGTTTGCACTGCGGAATTTGAAAATGTCCGAAGCCACCGCTACTGAAACCGAGTCCGAAACCCAAGTGCGCGAGCACGGAATGGGCACCATGGCGTTGCACGCTGGGCAGGTGGCCGATCCGACAACGGGGAGTCGGGCGGTGCCGATCTATGCGACGACGAGCTATCAGTTCAACGATACCGATCATGCCGCGGCGTTATTCGGACTGGCAGAATTTGGCAATATCTACACGCGGTTGATGAATCCGACCGTGGACGTGCTGGAGAAACGACTCGCGGCCATGGACGGCGGTGTTACGGGGCTATGTTTTGCATCGGGGCAGGCGGCGATCACGGCGGCCGTGCTGACCCTCGCCCACAGCGGCCAAAACATCGTCAGTAGCACATCGCTGTACGGCGGCACCTGGACGCTATTCACGCAAACGCTGAAACAACTTGGCATCGAAGTCCGGTTTTTTGACCCCGATGAACCCGACCAGATTCATGGGTTGATCGATGAGAATACGCGGTTGGTGTACATGGAGTCGGTTGGAAACCCGAAGAACGACGTGCCCGACTTCAAAGCGATTACGGACGCCGCCCATTCGGCACCCCACGGCCCACTGCCCGTGCTTTGTGACAACACGGTCATGACACCTTGGTTGCTCAAGCCGATCGAGCATGGCGTCGACATCGTGATCTACAGCACGACCAAGTTCTTGGGCGGACACGGCACACACATTGGCGGCGCGATCATTGATAGCGGCAATTTCCAGTGGGCCGATCAGCCCGAGAAGTGGCCTGAGTTCTGTGGCCCATCACCGTCCTATCATGGGGCTGTGTTTGAAGAGCATTTGCGCGGCATCGGCAATGTGGCCTACAACATTCACATTCGGACGCACCACTTGCGTGACACCGGCGGGGCGATGAGTCCCTTTGCAGCGTTCTTGTTTTTGCAGGGTGTTGAAACATTGCATCTGCGGATGCCTCGACACTGTGAGAATGCGCTGAGCCTCGCCACGCACTTGGCCTCACATCCGTCGGTCGAGTGGGTGAACTACCCTGGCCTGGCCTCGCACAAGGATTACGCGACGGCGCAGAAATACCTGCCCAAAGGTCAGGGTGCGATTCTGGGATTTGGAATCAAAGGTGGAATGGAGGCTGGCAAGACGTTTATTAACTCGTGTCAATTAGCGTCACACCTGGCCAACATTGGTGATGCCAAGACGCTGGTCATCCATCCTGCCAGCACCACGCACCAGCAGCTTGCCGAGGATGAGCAGCGTCGCAGCGGCGTGTCGCCGGAATACATTCGCGTCTCAACGGGCATTGAAGATATCGATGATATCGTGGCCGACTTTGACCAGGCACTCGCCGCCGCGACCCTCTGAGCGGGGACGGTTGGCGACCGATGTCCACTCGAGAATCCATCGAAAGCACGGATGATCGACGCACCGATGCGCCGCTGAAACACGCGAAGCACTTCGATCTCGACGGACATCTGCCGTTGGAGTTGGGTGGAATGCTTCCCCAGGTTCGATGTTGCTATGAGACCTGGGGAACCCTCAACTCGGATGCGTCCAACGCGGTCTTGATTTGCCACGCGGTCAGCGGGGATTCGCACGCAGCACGGCATGATGCGTCGGACGATCCGGGCTGGTGGGATGACCTCATCGGTCCCGGGAAATTCATCGATACCGACGAGTGTTTTGTGGTTTGCCCCAATGTGTTGGGCGGATGCCGTGGAACCACCGGCCCAGGTGACCTGGATCCGGCGACGATGGCTTCGCCCGGCGGACCGCATCGCTACGGAGCGAGCTTTCCCAAGATCACGATCGGTGACATGGTGGCGGTGCAGCGGCACCTCCAGCGTCATTTGGAAATTGATCAGTGGCACGGAATCGTCGGTGGTTCGCTGGGAGGCCATCAGGTCTTGGAGTGGATTCATCGGTTTCCCGACGCGACACGGTCGTGCGTCGCGATCGCGACCAGCCCACGATTGACCAGTCAATCGTTGGGTTTCGATGTCATCGCCCGCAACGCGATCCAGACCGATCCCCACTTCGCCGGCGGACAGTACTACGATGCGCCGGTTCGACCGGACACGGGTTTGGCAATCGCCAGAATGTTGGGGCACATCACCTACCTGTCTGTCGAGGCGATGGAGGCGAAGTTTGATCCCGATCGACACGATCCGCGTCAAATCCAGTCCCAATTCGAACAACGATTCAGCATCGGCTCGTACCTCGCCCATCAAGGTCAAAAGTTTGTCACGCGATTTGATGCCAACAGCTACGTCACCTTGTCGCTGGCGATGGACCTGTTTGATCTGGGCAGCGATCGATTGAAGTTGATGGAGACGTTCGACGAAGCCACGTGTGATTTTTTGTTGGTCAGTTTCAGCAGCGACTGGTTGTTTCCTCCGTCGCAGTCTCGGGAAATCGTCAACGCGCTGACGGCGCTGGACAAACGCGTCACGTACGCGGAGATCACGACCAAGGCGGGGCACGACGCGTTCTTAATTTCACGCGACATTGCCGCCTACGGGCCGTTGGTGCGGGAGCGTTTTCAGCGTCCCGGGAAGGCATCTCCAACTCAGGCGGACAAGGCGATTGAGTTGACGCCAGCCGAGTCAACAATCTTGGAGATGATTCCCACGGGCGCCAGCGTCTTGGATTTGGGATGCGGTGAAGGCGAACTCCTGGCGGCATTGCGCGACCGAATCCCATCGGGTGCCGATGCGGGGCACCTCATGGGAGTGGAGGTCGCCCAGGAAAACATCCTGGCCACGGCGATGCGAGGTGTTGATGTGATCGATTATGACTTGAACCGCGGCTTACCCGCATTCATTGCGAACCAGTTCGATTACGTCGTGCTCAACGCGACGCTGCAGGCCGTCGAGAATGTGCATGACCTTCTCGCCGAGATGTTGCGGGTCGGTCGAAGCTGCATCATTAGTTTTCCCAACTTCGCTCATCACGAGCTGCGCGACGAATTCGTCCGCCATGGGCGATGTCCCAAAGCCCCCGGTGAGTTTGAGTTCGATTGGTTCAACACACCCAATCGGCGTTTTCCCACCATCGTCGACGTGATTGACCTGCTGGAGTCCATGAACGTCAAGATCGAGCAAGCCGTGTACTGGGAAACATCCACCCAGCGGCGGATTGATTCGGATGATGATCCAAATCTCAACGCCGATACCGCCGTGATGCGGCTGACGCGATAGTGCTTTGTTCCAGTTGAAAAATGGGGTTCCCTCATTCAGTCGATGAGCGTTCGCCCCGGTTGTCGCGGTAGGAACCGGGTCGAAAGCCCATCGGCGAATCCGAACATCGAATTGGAACGAAGCACAAGCCGCGGGTGATCCAAGACGGATGCCCGTGATTTGCCGATTTTTGGCCGCACCGGTAGACTTCGCGTTTTCCGCGCGAAGTTCCGTTGAAAGTTACCCGAATGAGTATCGGTTCTGGGGTCGACACGCCGTATGAAACCATGCGAGGCCGCGAGTTTCCGGCGATTCGCCAGTTCACGATTTTTCTTGAGAATCGCGTTGGGCAGTTGCTGGAGGTCGTGCGTCGATTCGAGGGAACGAACATTCGAATCGTGGCCTTGTCGATCAACGACGCCGCCGAATGTGCCTTCGTGCGGTTCTTGATCAGCGATGCCGACCGCGGCCGCGAGATTTTGGAGCGGGCCGGCCTCGTGATCATTGAAACGGACCTGGTCGGTGTCGAGCTTCCCGAGGGGCCGCAACCATTCCTGCGTGTGTGCACGGCACTGCTGCAGGCGGAACTGAACATCGTGCAAGCCTACCCACTGATCGTGCGGCCCCACGGCAAGCCGGCGGTCGCCATCATGGTCGAGGGAATCGAGCTGGCGATGAAGACGCTCGATGAAAAAGGTTTTCGAATCATTACGGAGGCTGATCTGGAGGGGGATGCGATTGGTGACGGGATCTGATCGCCTTGACGGGATCGTCTCGGTCCGGTTCTTGCCGGCCGAGCTTGACCATCGCCTTCAATAGGGACGGTTCCGCCACCCATTCCCCTGAGTCGTCGCGTCGATGTCTGAATTGCCTCCCTACGATTCGTTCTTGCTGGTCTCCTTCGGCGGTCCGGAGGGTCCCGACGACGTGATGCCGTTCCTAGAGAACGTCCTGCGCGGCAAAAATGTGCCTCGCGAGCGAATGTTGGAGGTATCCGAGCACTACAACCATTTCGGTGGCGTCAGCCCCATCAATCAGCAGAATCGTGAGCTGATGGCTGCGATTCGCGATGACTTCGAGGCCAAACAGATCGACCTGCCGATCTATTGGGGCAATCGGAACTGGGACCCCTATTTCGTCGACACCTTGCGGCAGATGCAGGCGGCCGGACACCGTCGAGCACTGGCGTTTTTCACAAGCATGTTCAGCTGCTACAGCGGCTGCCGTCAGTATCGTGAGAACATCATCGAAGCACGCCAACAGATTCTTGACGAGACCGGTCAAGAAGCACCGATCGTTGAGAAAGTCCGGATGGGTTTCAATCATCCAGGATTCATCGCCGCCATGACGGGCAGCATCACGCGAGCCGCCCAATCCATCAATGCCAAGGCGTCGGAGGCCACGATCTTGTTCACCGCCCATAGCATCCCGATGGGCATGGCCGATAACTGCGACTACGAACGCCAGTTGCTCGAGGCCAGCCGCCTCGTCGCCGAGTCCGTCAACGCATCCAACTGGCTTCTGGTGTATCAGAGTCGTAGTGGTCCGCCCCAGCAGCCGTGGTTGGAGCCCGATGTGCTCGATGCGATCACCGAGATGGACGAAGCCAAGAAGGTCGAGTCTCTGATCATTTTGCCGATCGGATTCGTCAGTGATCACATGGAGGTGATGTTCGATCTCGATGAGGAAGCGGCCGAGATTTGCCAGGAGCGAGGCATACCGATGGCCCGAGCCGAAACAGCTGGGACCGACGCCCACTTTGTGTCAATGATCGGCGAGCTTGTTCGGGAGCGATTGGACCAGGCGACCGAAAAGCCAGCGCTGGGTGCACTCGGCCCGTGGCACGATGTCTGTCCGACCAACTGCTGCTTGTACACACCGCGCCGCCCGCCGGGTGTCGGTGGCGGAAGGCCGGACTCCGTCGCCGGCGGCAACGAGAAGGGGGGTGCGGGACCCAATGCCACCGCCGGTGGTCGGCCTGCGGGTGCGGCGCCAGCGAGCAGGGACGTGGGTGCTCGACCGGTTGGGTGAATCGAAGTCAAGCGATAAACTCCGTGGCAAATTCCTCAGTCTTTCCGGACACCCCACCAAGATCATGGCACGATTGGCCCATCAAGTTTTCTTCACGCTTCACGATCGGTCCGATTCGGCGATTGAGACGCTGATGGCGGACTGCCAAACGTATCTCCATGGCCACGACGGCATGGTTGGGTTTGCCGTTGGACGTCGCGAGCCGAAGTATGAGCGACCTGTGAACGCGGATTACGACGTCGCGCTGCACACGGTCTTTGCCACACAAGACGATCACGATGCCTACCAAACGGCGCCCCGACATCTCGAGTTCGTTGGCAAGCACAAGGACACGTGGGCTGAAGTGCAGGTGTTTGATTCCAACCTAGCTGATTAACTTTTTTACCAACCCTTCGACATTCGAAAGATACTTTGATGAGCGTATTGGTGACTCAAAAGGCGCCGGATTTCACGGCCACCGCGGTGATGCCCGATGGCACTTTCAAGAACGATTTCAGCCTCAGCGATTACGAGGGCAAGTACGTCTTGCTCTTTTTCTGGCCCCTTGATTTCACGTTTGTCTGTCCGACAGAGATCATCGCGTTCAGCGATCGCGCTGGCGATTTCGAAGCACTTGGTGTGAACATCATCGGTGTTTCGATCGACAGCCACTTCACGCACTTGGCGTGGACCAATACGCCGCGCAACGAAGGGGGGATTGGAAAAACCGCCTATCCGTTGGTGGCGGACCTGAACAAGCAGATCTCTCGCGACTATGACGTGTTGCTTGACGGCGGCATTGCGATGCGAGGGTTGTTCCTCATCGACAAGCAGGGTGTCGTCCGGCACCAAGTCGTCAACGATTTGCCGCTGGGACGGAGCGTGGACGAAGCCCTGCGGATGGTGCAGGCGCTGCAGTACTTCGAAGAGAACGGTGAAGTCTGCCCTGCCAATTGGCAGGAGGGCTCCCGAACCATCAAAGCCGACGTGGATGGCAGCAAAGAGTTCTTCGGAGCCGAGTACGCCGGAACTTAAACTCCCATGTGGAAGATCGCATCGACCGATCACGACGGTGGTCGATTGGAAAAAGCCCCGGCCATCCGACGGCTGGCGACTTGGTCGGTCGATTCGAACGATCCCATCGAGCTCCACGAACTAGCCGGTTCTGGTGGCATTCGCGTTATGCTGGGGGACCATGGGTTAGCGGAGCTCGTTCCGGTTGGGAATGATGCGTGGGGATCCGCTGACGAACTCTACGCCCGCAGTGATTCATTGCACTGCGTGTTCGGGCAAGGGCAGGGCACCTACGCTTTGAAAGTGGTATGGCGGATGGTGTCGGAGTCTTCACATCGTGTCATTCTGGAGCCGACCATTTCGATCCAAACATCGCTGCTGGATTCCTGTCCCGTCGTGGATCTTTGCTTGACGGGGAATCCGGATGCCCGTGAGCCAAGCGACGATTCCGTTTCCGGGCTTGCCAATCGTGTTCATGCGACCACTTGGAACGCGAACGCATCATCAACGGCTTTGTTGACCGTTGGCGACGCCAGCACGACAAAGGAGATCGCTTCTGGCATGAATTCGGACAATTTGGAGACGCCCGCTGGCGTGCGATTGCGGCTTTTCGGTGAATTCCTTGAAAAAGGCGTCATCCGAAAAGCGCGGCCTTGGCTTGTGTTTGATCGCGACGGAACAGCGCTCTTGCCATCCGATTTGCGTCAAATCGCCAAAGCGCTCGATGCCACACCGTTGCCGCTCATGGCGTGAATCACTCTGTTCGCGCGTCATGACGATCCCTTGGCTTTGAGTTGCGATGGCCTGATGTTGAACGATATCAGGCCAAAAGTCACCTTGACCGGCGATTTCCACGGCCGATACGCTTTGCCGCTTGGTGCACCAGGATCCATTCATTTACCCCTCTGTAATCGACGGATCGGCTCGAATCGATCCGCGTTAGGCTTCCGCGATGAGTAGCAGCCCGTTTGAAATCTTCCGCCGCAACCTAAAACCGATGATGGTTTTCTTGGTTCTGCTGGCGATGTTTTCGTTTGTCGTTCTCCCCGCGTTGGATCAGTACTTACGGCGTGGTGGTGGTGGAGGCGGCGATCCGGTCGCCGCGACCTATGACGGTGTGGAGTTGCGCGCCAGCCATGTTGCACGCACGACACAGAGCCATCAGGGGGTGGTTCGATTCTTAATGGAATTGGCCACTGAAACACTCCGTCGTGGTGGCGTGCCGCAAACACCCGGGTTTCGTGTTGATGAGCAATCCGGCCAAATCCAGTCCCTCGGCATTGATTCCAACCCGGGCCGCCAGGCCAGCATCAACGCGATGCGATACTACAGCGAAGCCAAGAAGGCCGGGTTCGAGCTCGACGACACGTCGATTAAGAACTGGTTGTCGCGATTCACGGACAACACGCTGAGCGATTCGGAGATTACGCAAATTCTGATGCGGAGTACGGGTAATCGGCTCGGGCAACTCAGCCTTTACGAGCAGCTTCGCATGCACTTGCTCGCCGATCTCTATCAGCGAGGTGCTCTGATTGGTCTGACTCAGGGCCAGTTCCCGGTGGTGACACCGGTGGGCCAGTGGCAGAATTTTTTGAAGCTGAACCAGCAGGCTCGAGCGAACGCCTACGGCATTCTGGTCAGCGAATACCTTGACCAAACCGATGCCAATCCGCCGGAGTCGGAGATCACGTCGGTCTACGAGGAGGGCAAAACCAGGATCGCGTATCCCAATGATCAGGACCCGACCCCAAAGTTCCGTCGCCCGGATGAAGCCAAACTCGAGTTCATCGTCGCTGACCTCAACAAGTTTGTCGAAGTCGAGAAGGCGAAGCTCACCGATGACGCGTTGAAAGCCGAGTATGAACGACGTCTTGCCGGCGGTGATTTCCAACTGCCCACCGAAGCGTTGGATGAACTCACCAAGGAAATGGGCGAGGCAGAGGAATCTGGCGACCTGGCTAGTGAAGCGGCAGATGAATCCAATGGATCCGAAACGACCGACGATAACGAACCGGATGACGCGCCCGAGCCATCGTCCGACGCGCCGGGTGCATCCGGGGACTCGGACGCACCGGAGATGTCAGCGGCTGAAAATGAGAATCCGGCAAGTGGCGCCGAGTCCGACGAAGTTGAAACCATTGTCGAAGAGTTCAATCCCGACGCCGCCGATGGCAGTGGTCAAGCAACCGAGGCTCCAGAGAAGGGCGATGGTGCATCGATCGAATCTTGGCCACCCGCCGCCACACGACTGGTTGCGTTTCAGGATGACGAAGAGTCGTCCGAAACCATCAGCGTTGATAACCCAACGACCGACGAAACCGACACGGACACTTCCGACGCGACCGAGTCCTCCGCTGACGAGGAAGCGGATGACGCGATGGCCGAAGAGGATGCAACGGATGGATTAGCGCTGGATGATGAAGAGGATGGTTTGGCTTTGGAAGATGAAGCCACGAAGCCACAATCCTTCGAAGATGTCAAAGATGAGATCGCGACGGACATGGCCACGGAACCGGCACGGCAGGCGCTCGATCAGGCAGTCACGGAAATCAGCGGCAAAATGCGGCGATACTTCAGCGAGTTGTCCATTTATGAAAGCAACTTCAGTGTCGGCGTCGCGACGGAGGCCGATGCCCCGAAACGGCCTGATTTGGCGGCCTTGGCGGAGTCCCTGGGCCTATCGCATGGGACAACGGAAATGGTCAATCGAGTCTCCGTCGGCGATACCGAGCCGGGAAGTTCATTCGGACTCGGGTCGAACTTCAATCAACGTGGGGCCCCTTTCGTCTCGATGCTCTTTGGGGCTCAGATGCAAGACGGCAGCATCATTCCGGCGCAACCCGTCTTCGCTCCGGTGCAGACGGTTGATCTGGAAGCGGCCAAGTCATTTGTCACTTGGAAAACGGAAGATGTTGAATCGTTCATTCCAACGCTGGACCAAGTACGCGACGAAGTGATTTTGGCGATTCGAACCCGGCAAGCTCGTGATTTGGCCCGAGCGGAGGCAGCGAAGATGGCCGGAAGCGTCAACTCCGGTGAGTCGCTGGAGGCATTGGTTCCCGAAGGCAAAGAGCCCAATTGGTTTCCCGACCTAGGACCGTTTACCTGGCTGGATCAGGTTGGATTCATGCAGACGACCATTGGCAACGTGCCCCAGCTTGATTCGGTTGGCGAGGAATTCATGACGTCCGTGTTTTCGACGCCGATCGGTGAGGCCGCCGTCGCCGCCAACGGGCCCCAGTCGGTGATCTATGTGGTCACGCCCACGGAACTGCAGCCGGACGTGGAGCAGTTGCAGGACCAGTTCAAACAACCTCAACAGCGTTTCATGGCATTGCTGCTCGGATCGCAGGACGCGCGCGAGCTGATGAACGGATTTTTCAAGGCCGTCGACGAACGCACCGGATTTGAGCTGACGGCGTTGGACGAAGAGTAGCGAAGGCCAGTCGTTGATCAAACGCGTCGTTGATCCAGCCTACGCGCGGACACTCGATGGGCGAGGGACGATCCGCCAGACCGATCCATTCGATCAACGATCCGTGCCGTTAGCCTCTTGAAGACGTCATGCCCAACGTCTAGCCAATCGCGGCCACGTGGGGTTGTTGGATGCCATCATTCGCCTCGATCTCATCGTCATCGTCCAACATGGCATCGACCCAATGAAGGTGGTCGACCGAGTCAGCTTCCAGCGACGTTGTCACGGACGGTTCGAGTGGCGCCGTCTCTGGAAGTCGTGCGCCGCTAACCAGGAAGACCGCGAAAAGATCTCCTGAGAAGTTAATCCTACCATCGCCGTTGATGTCGAAGCGTCTGAACTGGTCGCTCGATGCATCTTCACCGGTATTCAAATAAACGCCAAAGAGATCGCCTGAAAAGTTGACGATGCCTGAGTTGTCCACATCGCCGCTCAACACGTTGAATCGAAAATGGAAATCGCTTCCCGCCACGCCGTCACCCGATGGGCTTTCTTGACCGGTGGTCCATTCTCCATCCAGTCGGTTGCCAGCCGCGTCGACGATGGAGTCAAACACGCTGAGCATCATCCGGTCGGCGTCAATGGAAGCAATCGAATTGATTGTCGCCCGACGCGTTGACGCGTCATAGCTCACGGAGTCCGCACGAGCGAGGTTAAGACCGTCGGCACCTTGCAGATAGAAGTGATCCGGGATGAATGAGTCAACGATGTCCTCGCTGAATTGGATCGTGACTTGGTCGATGCCGCCTTGCCAAGCGATGCTGGACAGCTGGTGATCACCCACGAGCGAGTACCCGGGGGCATCACCGAAGGTTGCGATCAAGTCCGCACCCCACGTGAGCGAATTGACCCACACATTCTCGATTCGCGGCGGGACGATGTCGGGCAGGTTGTAAACACCAAAATGATGGCCCCGCGGTGAGTCACCCGTCACGACGTCGACGGCGATGTCGTTCGGAACTGGAAAGGTCGCCACGGAATCCACGCGTGGCACCACTCGCAAGCGGTGGTTCCCCGCTGGTACATCCAAGAAGGCGAAGTTTCCGGACTCATTGGCGATGGTCGATGGATCGTCGGGCATGGTCGTCGTCGTTCGTTCGTAGACACCATCACCGTCGAGATCCAGTTCGACGAATTGACCGGCATTGCCCGCGTCCGAAGCAATCGGATAGCGCAGTCGCAGCTCGAAATGAGAGCCGAGGCGCTGCACCACCACGCCATTACTAAACGCGACTGTGGCCGTGAGCTCGCCGTCGGCCAACCAACGATTGATGGTGTCGCGATCAACGGTCATGGAATCGCTATCGACGACCATCAACTCGCCGGCCAGCGAACCATCGGAAGCATTTCCCAGCCACTGCAGTGTCAGCTCGTCCTCAATGACAATCGTCGCCGTCCGATTGGCGGCCCCCAAAAAACCGATCGCCCAAAGCTCCAGCTCGGCATCACCGATCGCCGTACCCATCGATGGAATCATGACATCGGTCACCTGATTGCGAATGACGCCCAGCGGTCCTTGGGCACTGCCAGCGGCGAATGTCTCGTCAGCGGTGACATAGCTGATCGAAAACTCCACAAAGTTGGAGTTGTTGGTCGAGTAACTTCCGCTCGGCCAATTGAGTTGGGCGACCAACCCAAGCTCGCCGTCCGCGATGGCCGACTCCCAAGCACTTCCCGACAAAGGCACGGTTCGGCTGGCGAAGATCTCCTGATTTCCCTCCGGTTGTTCGCCTTCAAAGAGATCGAAACGAACCGTGTCCAGTTCGGTCGTTAACGAAATATTCGGCCTTCCAAAGTCGCCCCGGACCGTGATCGTCAACTCCGCTTCGGAGCCATAGGTCGGCAAATCCGTCAGCGTGAACGTCCGTCGTCGATCCGCACCTTGAAACAGTCCCCCAAACGTGTGCGTCACGACGAAACGATGATCGGTCCGCGGTCGGATCAAACCATCGTTGTCGGCGTCGTGGTACACCGTGCCGAACACCGACGAATTGGGAGCCGCCAGCGAAATGGCGACGCGGTCCAGACCGAAGCCGCGGTCAAAGTTGTTGGTCTCGTCACTTTCGACGATCGCATCATCGGCATCGACCCGCATTCCAATGAAATAGTCCGAGACGCCGTCAATCCAAACGGGATCGCTCGGAGAAGGCAGGGTCAATCGAATGCGATCATCAATCTGATCGCCCGCGAGAATCGCATCGATCAATTCCGAGCCGAGGAGCCGATCGGCCGCCGGATCGATTGTTTCATCAACACTCAGGTAGAACTCAACACGCGAACCAATGGCAGGTCCCTGGCCAACGTTGGAGACCGAGTAATCCAGTTCCACATTGGCACCCCAAATCGCATCGCTTGAGACCACATCAATGTTGGAGCCGACTAGATCCTGCGGCAAGTTCTCGATGACCACCGCGAATCGGTCATCGCCCGAATCTTGGTTGAGGTTGTTCAGTTCGCTCGACTCCGGCACAAGATTACCGAGATCCACGACCGTTCCGAGCGTATAGGCGGAATCGGGATCCCAAGCCGGATCATTGGCCGTTGGCAATACGAAATTGGTCCAAAGCAGGGTGCCTGTTCCCGGCGACAATGCGGGCACGGCGATGGTCGCAATTTGCCGATCGCCGCTGAACGAGATCGTATCGTTGCGACTGAGGTAAACGCCCAACTCGGTGGCGGACGAGGCGACGGTTCCCTCGTTGGTGACGGTCAACGTCGCGATTCCGGAATCACCACGAACGAGATTGGAGGTGGCACTCAAATTGCTGATTCGTAGATCCGGACCGGGCTGGGACATCGCACCAATCGCGTTGCCTAACGCCAACATGTCGACCCCAAAATAGGTCGCGTTATTTTCCGGGATGGAACCTCGATTCGGCCCTGTTACACGAAGTAGATGTTCGAACTCGGCTGGCGATAACCGCCGGCCGAGAATCGATTGAGCCGTCTGCTGGGCCAGGACGGCGACACCCGAGACGTGAGGCGATGCCATGGACGTGCCCTGCAGAGTTCGAACACCGCCACCGGGCCATGCGGCCGTGATTCG
This sequence comes from Planctomycetota bacterium, assembly GCA_038748615.1. Taxonomy (GTDB): domain Bacteria; phylum Planctomycetota; class Planctomycetia; order Pirellulales; family Pirellulaceae; genus Rhodopirellula. Next base: position 16,678 of record JBCDIU010000036.1, read on the forward strand.
CTCGCCAGGCGCGAACACCGAAGTCAATTCCGGATCACGCTGCGAGAATTGACTCAAGCTTCCCGAATCGGATTCGCTGCCAACGGAGAGCGAGTTGGGATCCGCTGATGGGTATCCAACCCCTGGGCTACGGTTGAAGCGGTAGTCATTGCCGGACGAAGACACAACGATGACGTTCATGTCGGCGAGCTCGGCCAATTCGTCGCCAAGCCCGTATCGACTCGACGCCTCGGTGAAAAATCCTCCATCACCGATCGAGATGTTGACGCTCGCAATGTCATAGGTCGCCGCGTTGTCGACGACCCATTGCAGTGCCCGTTCAAGATCCGTGAACCGGCCCGATCCGTTCGAGCCCTGCGTCTTCAAGGCGATGATGTCGACCTGCGGCGCGACGCCTTCATACTGAACATCACTCGATGCCACCGTCGCCGCCACGTGCGTCCCGTGCCCATTGTCGTCATCGGCGGACGCCGCGCCATTGAAGGCTTGATGAAAGACAATTCGATCGGCCACCCCGTCATTGTCAGCATCGGGTCCGAAGTGCGGATGATCGAGGTCAATGCCGCTATCGATGATGACGGTGCTCAGGCCCGCTCCGGTGAACGAAGAGAACCTCGGATCGTCGCGGAAGGCATCAATCTCGATTCGACTTACCGAATCGGCAAGGCTGATCTGGTTACCGCCTCGAATCGGATCCATGATCTCATACGTTGGAATTCGCGACACGGCATCGGAACCTTCCGATCCGGTGGAAAGTGTCGATTCGAATACCGTAATCGGATGGTCCCATGACGCATCATTCTCCTCGATGGTGGAGTCGACCCGACTCGACCGGAACGCATCGGTCGCCAAGAGGACGCGAGATTCGAGTCGTTCCAAGAAAATGCGCCGCGCCGGGCGACTTCGATACCAGCTTGAGCGTCGTGCGGTCTTTCGAGATTTCATGCTTTGAGTCATGGGTGGTGATGAGGTGGATGGCGAAGCTCGTGTCGAAGTCAAACTCGACGACGGCGCACCGCCAGGCCCGCGGCCAGTCCGCCAATGACGATCAAACTGTTTGGCTCAGGGATCGCCGATACCGAGATGCTCGCACCGTTGAACGCGACCGTGTCGAGCTGAATGGGGCCACCAGGGGCACTCAGACCAAAATCGGCGCTGGATGTGTCGAAAGCGATTTCGAACGTTTCCCCCGGAGTCAGTCCTGGACCAAATGTCACATCGAACGCGAACAGCTGGTCGACACTTCCGGCGACGTCGCCGCCGACCGGCGACGGACCAAACCCAGAAAAGAAGAGGTCACCCTCGGTGACGGCGACTTCCGCCCTTGAAAAGGTGTCCAGTGCCAAGACTCGCGAATTTGCAATCGAGATCCGACTATCGGGCAGATCAAGTCCAATGAAGTCCAAGACGACGTCGAATGCTTGGAGCTGTTCGGAAGGCCCGGTCCGTAGAACTCCGGTCAAAGACAGTGTTCCCCCGTTGGGCGAGACCGTGCTGGTACTTGGCTCCAAAGAGAGTGATTCGGCGGCTTGGAGGGATTGGCTCGGCACGATCGCCATCGCGATGCAGGCGGCAGCAAGTCGGGAAATGGATAGTATTCCAACGTGGCGGTCAGTCATGGTGATGTCTCGATCGGCAAGGGGGTTTCTTCGCGGGTAACGGGGCCCCGTCGTCATGGCCAAGACCACGGAGTTTCGCGGCTTTGAACGAGCGTCTCGGGCCGCCGTTTTGCGGGTTTGTGAAGCTCTTCGCGGAGGTGTGACAGATTTGCCGATTTTTTCTTTCGTGCGGCCTCCTCCACGGGAGGTTGACATCCCGTACGGGCGAACCACACTCAAACCGCTCACACGATCCCCTCTCGCAAGTATCAGATGTCCATTTCTTCCACCTCCGTCACGCTGCTCAGGCGAGTGCTCGATGGCGAGGAAACGGCTTGGTCCGAACTGGTGCACCTGTACGGCGGTCTTGTCTACGCGTGGTGCCGGTCCAAAGGAATTCGCGAAAACGACTCAGCGGATATTCTTCAGCAGGTTTTCCAAGTCGTCTCGCAGGAGATGACGACGTTCCGATTCGACGATCCGAAAACGTCGTTTCGCGGTTGGCTCTTTGGGATCGCGCGCCACAAAATCGCCGATCATTTCCGGCAACAGCAGCGACGGCATGAACGGCCACTGGACGTTCATGATGAAACCGCCGAATTCGTCGGGGTGGAGGCCGATCTGGAGGACAGTGACGCTCGACGCCGCCAGGACCAGGCCTTCTTGATCCGCCGGGCCTGCGAGGAGATTCGCCAGTTCGTCGGAGACGATGCTTATGTCATCATTTGGGAACTTTGCGTCAATCGTCGGACGGCACCCGAGGTCGCAGACCAATTGGGTATCTCCGCCGACGCGGTCCGAACCCGAAAGAGCCGAATTCTCTTTCGGCTTCGCGAGCAGTTCACCGGACTGGAGGACTTCTTCGATCACGATTCGTGAATGCCATCCCTGCTGAGCGATTCGACGATGGTTCCATCTGCGTCTTGTTTTTGTTGCTCGGTTATGTCCCATCCAGGTGCACGTTGGAGTCCAGGCTTTAGCCGCTCATGCGCATCCTTCGTCCAACGCCTGATTCGGCTAAAGCCTTCACTCCAACGAGTGTTAAAGGTCTGCGGGATCCCAGTCGTTGCCGTAATCGTCGATCGGATACGATCTCCAACGTTGCAGTGCCTCGTCACGACCCACCGCTGACAAATACTCCCTAGCATTGCAAAACGGCCACTGCGTCCACTTCTCGATGTAGCCGTGCTTGACCGCGTTGTGCAAGACATAGTTGATCGTCGCATCGAAGTGGCGCTCGGACTTCATCACCGTCTCCGCCGCATTGCACCAAACCTGGCGACCGCGAGCATCATCCTCGCCGTTCCAAAAATACGAATTGCGGCCGTGAAGATAGCCGAGTGACTTCAGCACACCCTTCACGTCTCGCGTCTGGACCAGCACGTGATAATGATTTGGAAGCACGGTCCACGCAAACGTCTGCAAACAATTCTCATCCAGCAATGAAACCAAGCCCGCCTCAAACGTTGCCATCCGCTCAAGCGACGTGCCGATCACGGGAGCGTGTTCGAAACAAGCAGCGGTAATCATGTAGATCGTCTTCGTTTCGTCACGGCGGTGTGGAACGCTATGCCAAGGACGAGCGTGCCGCTCGCGTTCGTGTAGCGTCTCTCGCCGCTGCTCGTCGGTCATCTTCCGTCACTGATACATCGTCGCCGCATCGCGTGGCATGGTTTGTGCGCTCCCGTTGCCTTAAGCCCCTATCGGCCTTCACTCCAACCGTTGAAGTCGAGACTTTGACCGCTCATCGACTCGTTGTATCAAAACCGAGCCAATGAATCGATTTCAGCGTCGTTTCCGCCGACAGATGAACGCGGCACCGATCACCACCATGACCAGCGGCGCGGTCGGTTCGGGAACGGCTGTGAAAGAGAAACTCGTGGTTCCGCCAAAGTCGTACAGATCGACCTCGGGCAGAACCGTGCGGCTGGTCATTCCGGCCGCCGTGGTCGTGAACCGCCAGTTGCCCGCACCAATCTGATGGGTCGAACCGGGTAAGAACTGATCATTCGCGATAATTGTGAAATCATCCAAGTTCTGTGCTTGGGTGAACGGTTGATAGGCGACTGAATTTCCATCGGCCAACACGTCGTACTGAAGCAGTGTGGTCTCGGCAATCGAGACGTCGAAAGTCGCGCCGGCTGAACTCTGTGCGGGGACTGCCAAGGATGACAACGTGAAGAAGCCGCTAAGCCCGGAGACCACATCAATTGTCAGCGGCCCGTTTTGGGATACGTCGACCCTTCCCACTGCCAGTGCGGCGGCGTCGCCATCGGAGGCGATCGCCTGCTCAAATTGGCTGGTTGGACTTGCGACGATCGGGGTGCTCCGCGTGTCAACGAGCCCGTTCGCCTCGGCCTGCAAGTCCAGCGTGCCGCCGGTGAATGTGGCGGCCGTGATCTGGCGAGGCTGGACCACCGCTGTCGCTGTGATCATCGATAGAAGAGCTATGGTTGGAAATGGGCGTGACACGTTTCAAACTCCAAAGTGGAAAAGGGACAGAAAAGACGTCTGCGTCATCGGATCTTCGCCACCCCGCTCGATGCGTTCTTGACGATGACGGCGGCGGCCGCGATTCACCAGGCTCTTCGTTGCCGTGTGACAGGTCGCGTTTGCATTTCCTGATGCATCCGTCGACGAATTGACGTTCGTGGGGTTTCGATGCACCCTAAGCCGGTGATGAGAAACGGCCTGAAGGCTGTCACAGTCTCGCGAAGAACCCACTAGGCAGCGGTGAATCGGACGGCATGTGTCGATGCTTGACGGAACCGGAAATCCGACAACGGAATACTGAGACGAGCATCTGACGGTGAATACTTGGAACGCTCCCGGCTGCCCTCCAATGTCGATCCTGACGGATTTCGACAGTGGCAGGCTGCCCGAGCTGGAGATTCAGCGAGTCTCCGAACACCTGGCGGTCTGTCAGGTATGTTCGGAGCAACTCGACAACATCAGTGCTGCCAACGACTCATGGGCTGATTTGTTTCAGTTCGTAGAGCGAAGGACCGATTACGACGCTTTCTTGCAAGAATCTCAGGTCAAACTGGTTCTTGAACGAATCGCGGAGCAAACCGTTCAGGAAAATCTGGGTGAGATTTCAACCAGCAAGAACCCAAAAGCGTCCAGCGACGAACCGGGGGCGGCGGATTCTTGGAGGCCCGGAGACCTCTTTGGGCCCTACCAGCTGGTGCGTGAATTGGGTCGTGGCGGGATGGGGGCCGTCTATCTGGCGCAGCACCAGAAACTCAATCGGCTGGTCGCGGTCAAGTTCACGAAAGTGGCTGGTAACCGTGACGAGGCGTCGCTGGCACGGTTCGAACGTGAGATGCAAGCCATTGGTCAAGTCCAGCATCCCAATGTGGTTGTCGCACACGACGCCGGGCAGATCGATGGAACTCACTTCATCGCGATGGAGTATGTCGATGGTGAGACGCTTGCGGCTAGGCAGCGCCGCGATGGAACGCTGGCGGTTGGTGACGCCTGCGATGTCGTTCGGCAAGCTGCGATTGGTTTACAACACGCTCATGACCAGGGCTTGATCCATCGCGATATCAAGCCCGGCAACCTGATGATTGACCGTCAAGGTGTCGTCAAAGTTCTGGATCTCGGGCTCGCCCGAATGGATCCGCGGTCGAGTCAGGCTGTTGCAAATGATCTTCACTCCCATGATGAATTGACGCGGTCCGGGACGGCATTGGGTACGGTCGGATACATGTCGCCCGAACAAGTCATGGATAGCGGAAGCATTGATTCACGGACGGACATTTATTCGCTCGGTGTCACCCTGTATCGATGTCTCACCGGCCGGATGCCGCTGCCCGATTCAACGTACAGGCACTTCGCCCGTTTTGTCGTCGCCATCACGCGCGATGATCCAATCTCGATCCGAGAACTCCGCCCTGATCTGCCCGGTGACCTGGCGAGCTTGGTCGAGGCCATGATGGCTCGCGATCCCGAACAACGCATTCAAACGGCTCGCGAGGTTGCTGATCGCCTGGCTCAGATTCCGTCGACGCCAGGTAACACAGATCGGGACGTTGCCAGCCAAGCATCCAGAGCACGAACCAGTTGGTCGCCACGAACCTGGGCGAGCCTGATCGCGATTGGCTCACTGGTCGCTTGGCTTGGCGTGCTTCAGGTCTTCCGTGTATCGACACCCAACGGTGAGTTGTTGGTCGAAATCGCCGACGACGAAACGGCGGCTCGATTGACATCCGAGGGGATTGTCGTTGTCGATGAGAGAAACGATCGATCCTGGAACATCAACGCGACGTCGAAGGGGCCGCAACTGCTGCCGGCAGGGCAATATCGTTTTGAGGCACCGGCTGGATTGTTGATTACTGACGAAAGCGGGCTGGAGATCCGCTCCGACGAACTAAAGCTACTTGATCGAGACAAGCAGCTTCGCATTCGAGTATCACTTGGCATGCAAACAAGATCCACGACGCCAATCGATCAGCAATCAACGTCCGTGGAACCAAACGCAGATGGAAGTGATGGAGATTCGTTATTCGATCTTATCGATGGACTCGGCGGCAGAATCCAGTTTCAGTCCGCTAAACAGCAAGGCTGGAAGGCCGCCTCGTCGCAAGATGACCTCGATACCGAACTTGCATTTCTCCATATCGAGGTTTCGGGAAGCAAGCAGTTTGGAGACTTGGAACTAAAGCGGGTCGCCGACTCATTAAAAATGATGCCTCTGGGGCGATGTAACTTAGTATGGACGATGCGAGGTACACCGATCTCCGAAAACGGGTTGTTGCACCTAAGGGGTTTGTCACTTTCGATGCTGGAAATCAGCAATACCACCCCAGATCTATCGCGTCTCGGTGAACAAATCGAAGAGTTGGTTGTCGAGGATTGGCGTCTCGGTAGCAAAGCCACATCAGCAGAGAACATTCGCGCCGTGTCTAGAGTGAGGTCAATCAAGCGGATTGGCGTCATATTGAATTCCGACGGGATGTCAGAGAGTGATGTCACCGGAATCATCGAAACGTTAGTTCGCAGTCCCGCTCTCAGCCTTAGAATCGATAGTCGGGGCGTCGATTTGAGTAAGTCCCAGCTTGGACTATTGAGCAAGACGAAGGCTCCTGAGTTGATTCTTCGAGAGTTTTCGCGACTGTCTGCTGAACATCTTGCCGAAATCGAACGATTGCAGCCGATCACCACGGTAATTCATCCCTCCGCAACATTCCCGCGGCAGCCATGCCAGGGACTTCAATCCGATAGTGGGTTCCAATTCATGGGGTGCGTTTCCGCTGCGGAGTCTGTCCCCAATGAATTTGTACTCGAGTTTGATGCACAACGAACTTCATTGCGACATCAGGGCTTGGGAATCGTGTTTCGGATTGGGGAGACTTTTGCGAGAGTCGTCCTGGGCGGGTGGGAGGGCACCGTGTCGGCGATTGAGTCTATCAATGGATTACCTGGTGATGATCCTCGAAATCCCACCAAAATCACTTTGGACCCCTTCGAGGATGGAAAGAAGCATCGCATACGGATCGTCGTCACCACGAGGTCGATCGGGGCACAGATCGATGGCAAAACTCGTCTGTGGTGGCATGGAGATGCAGCGACGATAAACGCCGCGCGATCAGAGCAAGACATGCGATTCGGTGATGCTTTTCTGGTTAGTCGCGGAGGATCGAACTATCACGGAGATCCAAGTTATCGCGTTTCAAATCTCAACATCACGCCGCTGATCGACACAGAGGACTACCCGAGACGGCATCCCGAGCGTCACGACATTGACCGCGAAGTCGCACGGTGGGCGGATTCGCTGGGTGCGTGGGTGAGCGGGCCCCAAGGGCCGTACAAGAAACAACAGTTTGATCGGAGCGATCTTGACTTGCTCTACATCAACTTTCCGAATGTGACGGACCAAGAAACATTCTCCGATCTGTCACGACTGGCAAAACTACCGTCGCTACGGCAGCTCCGATTTGATGGAAGCAAGCTTGATTCGCGAGGACTCCTAAGCTTTCGTGACGTACCGTTTCTTCAATGGCTTTCGCTGCGAGCGACCAAAACGTCGACGTCCGAGTTTGTCGGCGTGGAGAACCTCAGGCACTTGTCAGCGCTCGAGTTTGATGGAAGCCAAGTTGATGATGCTTGGGAGGTGTTGAAGACCTTCGAGTCGCTTCGCCAAGTCATCCTCTGGGATTATGCAATCCCAAAGTTGGATCGGCTTGGGGATTTCCCGAATCTGAATCGACTCTCGTTGGTGCAACTCACACCATCTGAAGACGTCATTGAGCGCATCCAGCGGGCGAACCCGCGCCTCCAGATCTTCACATGGCAAGACGGAAAGGCATTCGTTTGCCTGGGTGATGATCCAGTTCGCAAAGCGGTGCCGGATCTAGTGTCGCGCGGGTGGCGAATACGAGGATCGTTTCCACACCCTCCAAAGGTTTGGGTCAATGAGGAGATTCCAGAGAGCGCCCAGCCGGCCGAGGTCTTTGAACTTCGATCACCGCGCAACGTCGCGTTGACCGACTCGGACTATGCCGACCTACACACGGTTGTCCGAGATTTGCTCTTGCTCGAGTTTGCCAGCGGGGTATCAGGGCTCGAGAGGTTGCCGGAATTCATGCGTGGTCGGATCGTCAAGGAACTCATCCTCGATGGCGCGACATTTGACGACGGATTGCTTCGGAAACTTTCTCAGAATTCCGTGTTGCAGCAGCTCTCGGTCAAAAACACGCAGGTCACACGAACAGGCGTCGTTGCTTTCAAGCAGGCTCAACCCACTTGCCATATCGATTCAGACTTTGGTGTGTTCCCGACGGAACATTGCCTGCCAGGACAAGCCGATGCGATTCCGCTGCACGAGCAAGCGACATGGCAAAGAGCGCGTGAGCTTGTTGAATCGTATGGTGGCGTGATCCGAGTCGGTCCGTATGGATCGGATCTGATGTTGGATGAACACCTCCAGACCATTCCAAACGGCGTGACAGTGCATCTGAATTTTCGAGATTGCAAAAACTTCACTGATTCGGGGGCCTACGAAGTCGCGAAAATTCTCGAAAACCTGCCCAATTTCTATTGTGGTCCCCTGGTTCTGAAGGGCACCAGCGTGACGCACGAGGGGTTGCTCGCGTTTGAAGCACTCCAACCAGCTCACATCATATTGGGCGACAGCCCCGTATCGATGAATGTCGACTCCGTTGCCAGACGGCTTGCCACTTGGCCGACTCATGACTTCAACTTCGAAGATGCCATTGGTGAACAAGGCCTTGCCGAGTTTGTTGCTGAAAGCCATGCCACGTCCATCGTCGTTTCCACTGCTCGGTTGTCGCCTTCGGCGATCAAGGCTATCAGCCAATCGAAATCCACGGACGTCACCGTCAGGTTTGAGGAAGAGAAAATTGACGCGTATGTTCCGGTGATGAAGACCTGGACGAACGTGAAGGTACTTAGACTTCGGGACTGCCCGAGGCCCACCGACCAGCAGGTGCGTGAATTGCAATCCGCTTTGCCAAGCACCAGGATCTGGTGGGATTTGAAGCTCATGACGCCCCGTGGAATCTGATACGTCCGTTTGGTTTACGGGAGGTTTGTTCGAGAATTGGCAGCTGCGGTCAACATCGTATTGGCTCATTCGCCTTGCCAGATCGCTTCGCAACCTGCTATGTCACCTGGTCGAGGAAGTTTTCGCACTGCGTTCTTGCCACGGAAGGCCGAATCAGGATGTCTGTTGGACGAAGTTTGAATTCCGCGATCGCGGCCGTCGGATGGCTCATCGCAACAAGTATTTGGACGCCCGGTCACGTTATGGCCGCTGAAGCTCAGTGGATTTGGGCGGCGGGTGCCAGTGTCGACCAGCCGATCGAAGTGGGTCAGCAGTGCTGGTTTCGCAAGACGCTGAATCTGCGTCAGCGAGGTGAAGGCATCGTTGAAGTCGCCGCCGACGACGTCTACGAAGTTCATGTCAACGGTCGACGCATTGGCGAAGGTGAGTCGGCACGCGACATGAAAGAGTGGACGATCTCGGATTATCTCGAACCGGGACGCAATGTGGTCGCCATTCGGGTGAAGAACACCAAAGGCAACACCGCTGCCTTGGTGGCTCGTGTCTCGATCCGGCCAGAAAACAATGAGCGTTGGTTCACATTCAGCACCGATGAGACCTGGAAGACCACGACCGTCGAACAATCGATGTGGAATACCGCGGCGCTGAATGATCGCACATGGGCGCTCGCGACCTCGTTCGGTCGATTGGGCGACACGGTTCCCTGGGATCGGGAGGAGTCCGTTGCCGTCGAGACGGCTGCCGAGAAGGCGGAACGTTTTCAGATTCAGCGTGGATTTGGCGTCCAGAGGCTGCTCAACAACGACCAGGTCGGTTCACTGGTCGCGATGGCATTTGACGAATTTGGACATGTCTTGGTGTCTCAAGAACAGGGACCGCTGCTGATCGCGGTTGACCTTGACGATGATGGCGTCCCCGAAGACGTGCGAACATATTGCAAAGATGTCGAGTCGATTCAGGGTATCTTGCCGCTCAACGGTGAAGTCTTTGTCACCGGGAATGGACCCGACGGTTCCGCACTGTATCGACTGATCGATGAGGATCGCGACGGCGAGTTGGAAACGGTCAAGACGATCGTGCAGTTCGCCGGCAGCGGCGGAGAGCATGGTCCCCACGGTTTGCGTCTCGGTCCAGACGGGATGATTTACATCACGTTGGGAAGTCACGTTCAGGCGACGGGCCAAGTCGGTCAAGGCCAGTCCTACCGCGATGTCTACGAAGGCGATCTGTTGCCGCGATACGAAGACCCAGGCGGGCATGCCCGTGGCATCAAGGCGCCTGGTGGGACAATCATTCGCACCGACACGGAGGGCAAGGTTGTCGAGCGCGTCGCAGGCGGACTTCGTAACACGTATGACATGGCGTTCCATCCTGCCGGCGGCTTGTTCGTTCACGACGCCGACATGGAGGCCGATGTGGATACTCCTTGGTATCGTCCGACGGCGCTATTGGATGTTACCGAAGCGGGCGAGTACGGTTGGAGGACCGGTTGGGCGAAGATGCCCGAGCATTACATGGATCGCTTGCCCAACTTGCTCGATACGGGCCGCGGCAGTCCATCGGGGATGGAGTGTTACGCGCATTTCATGTTCCCGGTGCGATATCACGACAGCTTGTTCTTGGCCGATTGGTCCGAAGGGCGGATCTTGAATGTGCGTTTGAAGCCGTCCGGCAGTGGCTATGTCGCTGACAGCGAAGTCTTCCTGCAGGGGCAACCACTCAATGTGACCGACTTGGCCGTGGGTCCTGATGGAGCGCTTTACTTTTGCACGGGCGGCCGCGGAACGGCCGGGGGCGTCTATCGCGTCGTCTATCAGGGCAAGATCCCGGATTCGATGAAGCAACTGGGCACGGGCGTGGCAGCGGCAATCCGCCAGCCACAGCTGGATGCCGCCTGGTCGCGTCAGGCGATCGCGGCGATTCGTCGTGAACTAGGCGACACGTGGGGGCAGCAAGTCGCTGGTGTCGCATTCAGCGAAGACAATCCGCCGGATTATCGCATTCGTGCGATGCAACTGATGCAGATGTATGGCCCGACACCGAGCGACGATCTGTTGATCGAGTTGTCCAAAACCGAGAACGAGGCCGTTCGTCGATGTGCGGCGATTCAATTGGGACTCAACCCAGGTAGCCGCGCCGCTGACCGATTGCAGCAGTTGCTTTCCGATGGCGACGCAGGTGTCCGCCGTGCCAGTTGTGAGGCGATTCTCCGAAGTGGTCAACTACCTGATGACGCTGACGACGTGATCGATCTGTTGGGGGATGATGATCGGACCATCGCGTTCCTAGCTCGTCAGGTGCTGCAGCGGATGCCTTCGGCGCAGTGGCGTGACATCGTGTTGGAGACGGACGAACCTCGAATCGCTCTGCAGGGTTTGATGGCTTTAGTTGCTGCTGAGACCAACCCACAAACAGGCATGCTGGTACTTCGTCGTGCGAGCGAGTTCATGGCGGGCTTTCTCAGCGACAAAGACTTCGTCGATACGCTACGGCTTTGCGAAGTGACGTTGGCTCGTTGCAAGATCCCAGCCGCAGACTTGCCTTGGCTGCGAGATCAAATCGCCGCTGAGTTTCCTGCGGGCGATTCACGCATGAATCAGGAGCTCATCCGATTGGCGGCCTACTTGCAAAGCGACGAATTGGTGGAACGAAGCCTGGAGTACCTCGAATCGGACGCGCCCGAACTCGACCGAATGCTCACCGCAATGTGCCTCCAGCACATCGACCGAGAGTGGACCGCCCGCGAACGCTTCACCCTGTTGAAGTTCTACGAAACGATCACCCGCCGCGAATCCGAGGGTGCAATGCCCATGTACATGGTGGCGGTGACGCGAGACTTTGCTCGTCATCTAACCGCCGACGACCTACAAGCGATTCTGGATGAAGGCGGCCGCTGGCGGAATGCCGCACTAGGTGCCATCTTCCGCTTGGAACGACCGATCGATGCGGCAACGGCGGAGAAACTTCGCAATCTGGATGATGAACTCGTCGCGGATCCCAAGGTGGATGATGTCCGTCGTCGATTGCGAACGGGCATCATCGCCATGCTTGCGACCGCCGAAGACGAAGCCTCGGTGCAGCACCTTAGGAAGATTTGGCGAACCGAACCGGCTCGCCGCGCCGTCGTGGCGATGGCGTTGGCGCAGAAACCGGATGGCGACAACTGGGACTATCTTGTTCGCAGTCTGAATATTCTCGATGGGCCCGCCGGCGAGGAAGTCGTGCGGCAGCTCACGGGAGTACCCATTGCAACGGATGATCCCATGGCGTTGCGATCGCTGATCCTGATGGGGGTTCGGGCCGAAGAAGACAAAGAGTCCTTCGCGAATGTCGAGGGCTTGTTGGAACACTGGTCGGGCCTGCAGCTGCCCGCCGGCGTGACGCGGTCGATGAAGCCATGGCAAAAGTGGTATGCCAAGACCTATCCCGACCGGCCGCCGGCAGTGCTCCCACGCGACGACGAGTCCAAATGGGACCTAGACCAGTTGCTGACTCACCTCGAATCACCCGAGGGCAGCGAAGGCGATGCCGCCCATGGCGCCTCCATCTTTGCACAAGCCAAGTGTGCCGATTGTCATCGACATGGTGCGCTGGGCAGCAGCATCGGTCCCGATTTGACGGCGGTGGCACGACGCTTTACGGTTCGCGAAATCTTGGAGTCGACGCTCTACCCGTCGCACGTTGTCAGCGATCAGTACGCCAGCAAGAAGGTCCTGACGCTCGACGGTGAAGTCTATGTGGGCATGCTCAGCAAGTCTGGCTCCACCGTGGAAGTGCGTGATTCGAACAACGAGGTCACCACCATCGCCGAGGCGGATGTGGATCAGATCCAACCGAGCCGAACCAGCATCATGCCCAGTGGCTTGATGGAAAACCTGACGCTGCAGGACGTCACGGATTTGATGGTGTTCATGGGCGTTGGTCAGCCGATTCAAGTGGCAACCCGCCCCTAAGGCGGTGGCGTCGATGGAGATCAACGAAACGGGATGGAGCCATCCTCGGGATGATCGCGCCGGAGCGCGGGACGAAGCGGGGAAGGGGACCGCGACGGTTATCGACACGAATGCCCGTCAGGGAAACTGAGTGACGACCGATTGCTGGGAATGATCATGCGGTTGCACTAGACTGAAGGGAGTTCGTCGGGTCGCCAATCCCAAACTCCCTACCGCAAACAAGCCATGTTCCGACTAACAGGGCCAGGTGCCTCGCACACTTGTGACGGCACGACCCGTCGTGATTTTCTGCAAATCGGTGCGCTCGGTGCGATCGGATTAGGTTTGCCGGAGTACTTGGCGGCGGCGGAGTCGGGGCACGTGCGCCCGGATCACGATCGCCGGTCGTGCATCATGATCTTCAATCTGGGTGCCCCAAGCCAACTCGATACGTTTGACATGAAGCCCGATGCGCCTTCGGAGGTGCGGGGACCGTTTCAGCCGATATCGACTCGGGGTGACTTCGAAATCTCGGAGATTTTGCCTCGGCACGCGGACGTCGCCGATAAGTTTTCGATGGTTCGATCGTGTTATCACACCGCGGCTGCGGTGCATGATGCCGGATGGCAGATGCTACAGACCGGCCGTCAGTTCACCGGGGGAGTGAATTTTCCACATGCCGGCGCCGTGACGGAGTATCTCCGTGGCCGCCGGTCCGATCTTCCCGCCCACGTGGTGCTTCCACAGACCATGGGGCGTGGCGGTGGCAATTTGCCTAATGGTCAAGCCGGAGGTTTCCTGGGCAAAGCGTACGACCCGTTCGCTCTGATGGCGGACCCCAGCAAACCGAACTTCAAGGTTCCCGATCTTTTGCCACCGGCGTCGCTCTCGGATATTCGAATTGATCGACGCCGAACCATGCGTGCCGCGATCGAGGCTCGCATGGATCACTTGGAGGCAACCGAGTCGGCGAGAATGCTCGATCAGAATTTTGCCGCCGCCTATCGTTTGATGAATAGTCCCCAAGCGAGGCAGGCATTCGACTTGAGTCGTGAGCCCCGTTCGGTTCGTGAGCGTTATGGCATGAATCGATTCGGCCAGTGTTGCCTCCTTGCACGACGCTTGGTCGAGGCAGGCGTCCGCTTCGTCACCATCAATACATTTTTGACAGTCTTCAATGAGATCACTTGGGACATTCACGGCAGCAAGCCGTTCACGACCATTGAAGGCATGAAGACGATCGTGGCACCCATGTATGACCAGGCTTATGCGGCATTGATCTCGGACTTGCATGATCGAGGCCTGCTCGACGATACCATGGTTTGCGGATTGGCCGAGTTTGGTCGCACGCCCAAAGTCAATCCGGCTGGAGGCCGTGATCACTGGCCCCAATGCTTTACATGCACCTTCGCCGGCGGAGGAGTGCAGGGTGGGCGCGCCATTGGGGCGAGCGATCCCATCGGTGGCGTTCCGGTGGATCGACCGACCGCACCCGGGGAGATCATTGCCACCATCTTCAAGAGTCTTGGGCTCGACCTGCATGCGGAGCTACCTGGTCCCGCGGGGCGACCGTTTCCTCTGGTTGATTTTGGTGTACGAGAGATCCGGGAATTGTTCGCATGAGATCGGTCATTATCGTCGCCGTGGTCGCGATGGGACTCTCGTGTGCCGCGGACGTGTTGGATCACGGTGATCGCGTCGATTTGCCGGCGGTGCGATTGTTGCCGTCGTCGATCGAGTTGCACGGTCGCCGGTCGCATCAGGCGATCATGCTGGTGAAATCAGGATGGTCGGCGGCGTCCGATGAGGCAGGACCCTTGTTGGACCGAGACGATGTCTCCTTTCGATCAACCAATCCAGAGGTGGCGCGAATCGATGACGGCCTCGTTCGACCGGAGGCGGATGGTGTCGCGCGTATCGAGGCGGTATTGGGTGGACAGGTCATTGCCGCGACCGAGGTTCGCGTGAGTGGCACCGGTGAGCGCGCCCATTGGAGTTTTCGACACGACGTTCAGTCGGTACTCGCTCGACAGGGTTGCAACATGGGCGCCTGCCATGGGGCCCTGGCCGGAAAGGGAGGTTTTCGACTGTCTTTGCGTGGCTACGACAGTGATGCGGACTTTGTCACGATTACGAGAGAAGCTCGCGGACGTCGAGTTGAGATGGCAGATCCTGGACGCAGCTTATTGCTAGCGAAGCCGACGGGGGCTCTTCCACATCAAGGCGGTTTGCGGCTCGATCCTAATAGTCGCGATTATCGCGTGATTGCCGAATGGATTGCGGCTGGGGCGCGTGGACCGTCGGATGATGACCCGCAACTGACGCACTTGACCGTGACGCCAGCGCGTTCGCGGCTCGAACTCGGCGATCGGTCTCGCGTGCTCGTGACGGCACACTACGACAATCAGCGAAGCATGGATGTGACTCATTGGGCCAAGTTCACGGCCACCGATGAATCCGTCGCCGGTGTCGATGAAGATGGTTACGTGACGGTACGCGGCAGCGGTGAAAGCGCGGTGTTGGTTTGGTTCGGCAGTCAAGTCAAGCTCGCTCGAATGACCGTGCCCTATCCGAATAAGGTCGATGATGATCGCTACGCGTCGGCGCGAAAGCGAAACTTCATCGATGATTTGAATCTGCAGCAACTGAAGACACTGCGGTTGCCGCCGTCACCTCGGGCAACCGATGAGGCATTCCTGCGACGCGCGACCCTCGATACGGTCGGCCGATTGCCAACGATCCAGGAGCAAGACGACTTTTCGGACGCCCTTTCGAAGACATCGGATTCGCGCACGGTGCGAGACGACGTGATCGATCGATTGCTGGCCAGCGACGCGTTTGTCGACTATTGGACTTACCGATTCAGTGATCTGCTCTTGATCAACGGAACGCGACTGCGACCGGCTGCCGTGAAGGCATATTACGCCTGGCTGAGAGAATCCATTGCCGACGGAAAACCTTGGGACGCAACCGTCCGCGAGATTCTGACCTCCACCGGTGGTACGACCGAAAATGGCGCAACAAACTTCTTTGCGCTGCATCAATCACCCGAGGACATGACGGAGAACGCTTGTCAGGCATTCTTGGGTTTATCCATCGGATGTGCCAAGTGTCACAACCATCCGCTGGAGAAGTGGACCAACGATCAATACTACGCGATGGCGAATCTGTTCGCCCGCGTTCGCGCCAAGGGATGGGGAGGCGAGACGCGAAACGGCGATGGCATGAGGACCCTTTATGTGGTCGACTCCGGTGACCTCATCCAGCCGTCCAAGGGCGAGCCTCAGCCGCCGGCACCGCTGGATGCACCGCCGTTGGCACTGGATGATCCCTCGGATCGTCGCGTTCCGTTGGCGAACTGGATGACGAATCCAGAAAACCCCTATTTTGCAAGGTCCATCACCAACCGAGTGTGGGCCAACTTCTTCGGTCGAGGGCTTGTGGATCCAGTCGATGATCTGCGGCTGAGTAATCCCGCATCCAACGAGGCGCTTTTAGACGCCACCTCACAGCATCTGATCAGTGTCAATTTTGATTTGCGGCGGTTGATGCGAACGATCTTGCAGAGTGAGACCTATCAACGTAGCTCTCGTCCGATGCCGGGTAATGTCAACGAAGATAGGTACCTCAGTCGCTACTATCCTCGACGGATGATGGCGGAGGTGATGCTCGACGCGATCGATCAAACGATGCAGACTCATACGAAGTTTGACCAGGTCGCATTCAGCGGAGCGGATCGTCAGAAAACTGATTTCTACCCCAGTGGGACTCGGGCCCTCGAGCTATACGATTCGGCGATCGAGTCTTACTTTCTCAAGACCTTCGGAAGGAATCCGCGTGAGATTACGTGTGATTGCGAACGCAGTGATGAGCCGTCCATGGTGCAGGTGCTTCACATGAGCAATGGTTCGACAATCAATGAGAAACTGGAGTCCGATTCGAACGTTGTCGCTACGTGCCTTCGCGACGGAGACGACGACGCGACCATCGTCGGTCGACTGTTTCGAAGGGCCCTTGCTCGTGATCCCGAACCGTCGGAGCTGGATGTTCTCCTGGAGACCTTGGCGACGTATGAGGATCGCGTCGTTGGGCTTCGAGACGTTGCGTGGAGTATCCTCACCAGCACCGAGTTCACGTTCAATCACTGAAGGTTGAGTTCTTCGCGACGGCTTCAAGACGCCGTCGCATACCCTTCAGTCGAGAATTTTGACCTCAAGGCCAACACCGACGGCTGATCAGAGCGTCGTCAACTGGATGCCTTTGAATTCGGCCCACATCGGCTTGCCAGCATGAAGTTGCAGCGCGATGACGCCGCTGAGGAGCGCGTCTTCAGCCGAATCGGTGAAGTCCAAGATCTTCGTCCCATTGAGGAAGTGCTGGATCCGTTGGCCCTCGGCTCGAATGGTGACGTCATTCCAGTCATCCAAATGGAACAGTTCTTGGAACTGTTCAGGTGAGACCAGCATTTCACTGACGACCTTCTTGCCGTCCTTCATGACGGCCTGCTCGCCGACTAAACAAATGCGGCCACGACCGAGGCCTTCGCCATAGATGAAGCCAGAAATGTTGGGAAACTTGATCTCATTTCGAACTTCATGCTGGTAACCCCGGACCACCCACGCGTTCTTGGCCGAGTTAGGATCGATGTGCTTCGACCGATACTGGATGCCAGAGTTGTTGGTCGCGTTGCAGCGGAACGAGAGGCTCAATTCAAAATCCGCGACGTCGCCGCCTTGCCAGATTAGAAATGTATTGCCCGTTGCCTTGTTCTCCGATGTGGTTTCGCCATGGATGACACCATCACGCACCGACCATAGTCGTGGATCACCAGACCAACCCTCCAAGTCCGTGCCATTGAATAAGACCTTAGCGGAGACGGATTCCTCCGCCACCGCGGGCACGGCGACGCTCCAAGCGGTGAGGACGATGAAGTAGCCAGTGCCAAGCAATCGATGCATGAGAGAGTTCCGATCAGGGTGAGTGTGGAAAACGCCTCATGTTAATCCAATCCCGCACGACGAGGTACGCACCGGCTGATGATTTCATGATGTCGATGCGTTGGCTTCTTCGATGGTGATTCGTCCGTCTTGGTCTCGATCGAGTCGCTGAAATAGTTGCGGTCGAGCGAGTTCATCGGGGGTAATGACGCGATCGGCATTACGATCAAGACGTTCAAATACTTGGGAGCGATCGGCTGCCGTTCGCTCCGGCAATGACTCGTTGATCGGATATCCCTCTTCGGGACGTTTCAGCGATCGAAAGAACAAGGTGATTCGGTTGGGGGCATCGTGCAGGAATTCGTGACCTCCGTCGTGAATGTGGACCACCACATCGGTTCCGTTGGGAGACGCATATCGTTGGCCAACGCCGGGCATGTCAACGGATTCGTCACTCGTTTCATTCACAGTATGGAACCAATCGATGGAGCGTCGTTGGTTGGGAAATGGCACGATGGGGTCCTGCCGACCGGCGAGGTGCAGGACCGGCAGTGGCTGAAGCCGGCCGGGTTCGCCGGAACCACCCGCTGAAATGGCCACCGCAGCCAGTTGATCCCGTCGCATCGCCCACAGGAGTCCGGTCATTCCGCCTCCGTTGGAATGCCCGGTCGCAAACACACGGTCGCCATCGATCTTGGATTGATCCTTTGCGAAGCGAAGCATCACGTCGAAGAACTCCAAGTCACGATCTTGATTGGTTCCGGCTCGGTTCTGCCAGCCAGATCGCTTTCCTTCGGGGTCCCGCCGTGTGGCGGTCGGCAATCCGTTGGGAAAAACGAACACCGCCTCGGGCCAAGCCTTGTCAAATCCTTTGCGCGCCATGTTTCGTCCCGATCCACCATGACCATGAAAGACGAACACGATTGGCGGTGACTCCGAAACCACGCTGGGTTCGATGATGATGGCCTGCCTCGTCTGTCCTTGGACGAGAAAGTCGTGACTTTGCACCGTCGAACGTCGACGTTCGGGCTGACCGTGCGCCGCCCCAGTGGTGAGGCAGAGAATGGTGAGGAACCATGAAGCTCTGTGTGGTGGTTTCGTTCGGACACCCGTGAACAGCATCATCACGCTCGTTACTCGGCAAAAAGTGAAACGCTGGATCATCCTACCAATCGAGACAGCATCATGGTTGCGAGCCCCAATACGATCAAGAAACCACACATGTCGGTGACCGTCGTTAAAAGAGGGCCACTGGCGACGGCGGGATCCATTCCGAACCGTCGCAACAGCAATGGAACGGTGCCGCCGATCGAAACCGCGATGAGAGTGTTGAGCATGAGGGCCACACCGACGACGACGCCCAAGTACGGATTCCCATTCCAAACGGTGGCGACCACAAACACCAACGCACCGAGCGCCAATCCGTTGATCATTCCCACGCTGATTTCTTTGCACCAAACCAGGACGATCTCCGTGGGTCGAATAAGGCCCAGCGAAAGTTCTCGCATCGTGACGGCGACGGCTTGGTTGCCACTGCAGCCACTCATATCACTGATGATCGGCAAAAAGACCGCCAGCGCAATGACTTGTTGGAGCGTATCTTGATAGAACGCGATCACCATGGCAGCGATCATGTTCAAGCCGATATTGAGGCTCAACCAACTGAGTCGACGCCGGGCTCGTTGAAGAACGGGCATCGTGCGCAGTTCTTCACCGCCGATAATCCCTTGACTCTTGAGATAGTCGCTCTCGGCGGCCCGAGTCATTTCGTAGTCGACGGCTCCGCGATGCACGACGCCAAGCAGTCGCTCGTCTTGGTCGACTACCGGCACGCCAAGGAAGTGATGGGCGTCAAAGAAGTCTCGCAACTCGTCCAGAGACGTCGTGTCACGGATCGACAAGGGTTCATCGATCATGATCTGGGAGACGGATGTCTGTTGCGGCGCGAACAGCAGATTCCGCATCGGGAGTACTCCAACGAGCCGCTGGTTGGCGTCGGTGAGGTAGGCGTACTGGACGTCATAATCTCGAAACTCGGCCGCATTCTCGGATAAAGTGGCGATGACGTCTTTCACCAGCGCGCCTTGATCGAATTGCAGGACCTCACGTACGAGTAGGCCACCCGCCACGTTATCGGGGTACGCGGTCAATTCACGCAACGACTGAGCTTCGCCCGGTGGCATCGCGTCGAGGATGGCTTCGGCGTGGTCTCCATCGAGATCGCCAATCAAGTCGGCTTGCCCGTCGCTGGGCAGTTCCCGCACGATCGCGGCCGCGTCATCCACGCTCAGCTGATCGACCATGTCGGCGGCTTGCGTTTCGCTCAGGTGGCACAGGATCTCAGCTGCCTCCTCGCTCGGTAGGATGGTCAGTACTGCGTTGTGCCTCGATTCATCCAAGCGACTGAAGGCAAGCGCCTGTTCGGACGTTGATAGTTGACGCAGATAGTCCTCCAATCCAACACGATCCTCCGCATCGACGAGCCTTGCCAAGGTTTCCCACGGACGGCGACGGTGCGCCCTCATCCGGTCAGACGCTCGGCTGGCTGCCGATTTCGTGTGGTTCTCGGTTGGCGAGGTCATGGTGATCGTTCTGGATGGACGCTCATTTTGGGCGGGTAGGTCGCGGGGGCCCGGCGAGCTTAGGGTAAATTGTATGGATTGCCGACGTTGTTTCGACGTTCGAACGCGACTAGTTCTCTTACCACTACATCGACTCGTGAATGCTCCATCAGAATCGATCGTCCGACCCGCCCAGAGTTCGGATGACAAAACGCTGGATCGATTGAAGCGCCTGATCAGCTTTAATTCGACCAGTGATCGATGCAATGGTTCGATTACCGACTATGTGGCAGATGAACTGGCTCAATTGGGCTTTCAGGTCGAACGGAGTCAATATTTCGACGATCAGCGGGTGATCAAGCACAACTTGGTCGCCAGACGTGATCCGCCGCGTGCGTACGGCGTCGCTCGAGGCATTGCCTATTTCGCACACACGGACGTTGTTCCCGCAGGAACTTGGCGCGGTCCCGGTGGCGATCCCTTTGATGCGGTCGTCAACGACGGGCGCCTGTACGGTCGCGGGGCCTGTGATATGAAAGGTTCCCTGGCCACCATGCTGACCGCGTTGGATTTGGTTCCAGTGACGGAGCAAACCGCACCAATCTGGGTCACCTGTACGGCGGACGAAGAGACGCACCTCCGCGGCGCCAAACAACTGGTCGCCGCCGGCGAGGCTTACCGCGATTTAGCGCAACAGGATCCAATCGCCTTGATCGGTGAACCCACGCGACTCGAGGTGGTCCATGGTCACAAGGGGATTATCGGAGTCGAGTTCCAATCCGTCGGTCGTGCCGCCCATAGCAGCACGTCCGACGGGATCAATGCGAATGTGGCCATGGTTCCAATGTTGCAGACGCTATTGGAATGGCATGATCGATGCGAACAGGACGAGTCCTTACAGGATTCAGCTTTCGACCCACCCACGCTCAATTGGAACTTCGGATTTCATGATGACGCCAAGGCGGTCAACGTCGTTCCCGATCGAAGCACCGCTTGGCTGACCCTGCGTCCAATGCCGACGGTCGATGGAAGCGAGATTTTGGAGACGCTTCGCGAGCGAGCCGATGAATTGGGTTTGGAAATGGACACCATGGTCGGCTGCGGGCCGTTGTGGACGGATCCCGATGATCC
This sequence comes from Planctomycetota bacterium, assembly GCA_038748615.1. GTDB lineage: Bacteria > Planctomycetota > Planctomycetia > Pirellulales > Pirellulaceae > Rhodopirellula. Next base: position 38,368 of record JBCDIU010000036.1, read on the forward strand.
GGTCGTTCAGGACTTTGCCAGTGTGGTCGCCCCTTACAACGCCGATGGTCATCCAAAGACCGTGGGTTACGCGACGGACGGCGCGGTTTTCGATGAGCTGCGACACCGAATCATCTGCGGCCCCGGCGACATCGCCCAAGCGCATACCGATGCGGAGTTCATCGAACTGGAACAACTCAAACTTGGCATTCGATGCTACCGAGATGTCGTTGCCCGCTTCGCGTGCGACACTAACCGCTGAGGCCGGGGTAGCGCTGTTGGAGCTCGCCACGGGCTTGGGCGGCGCGATCGGGTTTGCCGACTTTGGCCCACAACTCGGCCAGGCGTTTCAACGCTCGGACGTGTGATTGTGCGTCGGATGAGAACATCAAGTGTGTGTGTAGGTAGGCCAGCACGGCGCCCTCGTCATCACCTTGGGCTTCCATTGTGGCGCCTTGAGCGTTGTAGATCCGGGCGGCGACCTCCGTATCGGCCGGATCGAGCGTTTCGATCATCTCGTCAATCAGTCGCTTGGCAGCGTCCACATCGCCATCTTGGGCGGAGGCGGCCGCCAGCCCCGCTTTAGAAAGATTTCGAAGCCGGACAGCTTCGGGTGACGTCACATTCTTAACGCCCGCAACCTTCTCAAAGGCCGTCTTGGCGGCTTCAAAATCGCCTTGGGCGAACTTGACAATGGCCGACTCGTAAACGGAACGCAGCTTCATTTCGCCCGATGGCGCTCGCGCGAGTGCCGCATAGTATTTCAAGGCCTGGTCGTAGTTGCCCGTTGCCGCCGCAAGATCACCGAGCAGTTTGGCGATATCGTAGAAGCGCCAGGAGTCTGCTTGAGCGCGGACAAATCCCAACGCCGCGTTGGCCGCGGCCGACAGATCGCCGCGTCCTGCCAGTGCCTGTTCAGCCTGGGCAAGCGTCAAATAGTATTGGAGATCGGCCTTGATGACATCGCGAGGCAACTTACCAACGTCGACGGTGCGAAGCGTTCCGATTGCTTGCTCGTATTGGCCGTCCAGAGCCGACTCGCGGCCATTGGTGAGCTCAGCCGGATCTCCCTGAAAAAGGATCTTTTCAATCGTGCCGGCGGCGAACGTCTGGTCCTTGCCAGCGACCGTCAGAATCACGCCGCCCTTGCTAATGTTCTTGATCTTGCCCAGCACCATTTCGCCGTCTTTGGGAAATAGCCGGTCCGTCTGTGCACTCGATGATCGGATGTCGAGTCCCAAAACAGCCATCACCAAGACAATCGTGATGCCGAGAGAACGATGGGTCGAATGGATTGAAAGCAAAGCAGTCATGCGAATCGATGAGGCGCGAGGGTTGCAGAGAGAGGAGAAGCGGTTAACCAGCAGCATGGATGACTCGTTTGGACTTGTGCTGTTGGACCCTCCCAAGGGCATTGGTGGATACACAAGTCATCTAGACAGGATGCACCCTCCCTGGGGAGGGTCGCGAAGGAGCTTGCGACGAAGCGGGGCGGGGTGACTTCAAGGGCGAGAAAAGCATCACGAAGTGTTCACGCCCCTCCCCTCGCTTTACTCGATCCTCCCGAGGGAGCGTAAACTGACACGTGCCGACACCAACGCCCGCGTGGAGGGTTAGCGAGCGTGATTTGACTTGCACCGCCCCAGGCGTCTTCCTAGCAACGTCGATTCGTTCCCAGTGCCCTGAGCGTGGTTCGAGTCGGTGTCGCATCGGATCGACATTCGTCGGCGAACGAACGCGGGCCAGCGGCGGCAGACCCTCAGGAGTTTGCCCCAATTCGGTTTGAATCTTTCGGAGCAAGCGATCGAATTGCGACCTGCGTTCGGGGCCACCCAGTTCGGGATAGAGATTGGCAACCGAGGTGATATCCTTGGCGGCTTGCTCCGTAATTTTTCGATCGCTGGCGGCTTTGCCTTGTTGATAACGGCACAGCGCGATGTGGTATCGAGCGTCAAAGAAGTTGTCCAGGAATTTGGGTTGTCGCATGGTGACCTGGCTGATTTTCCCCCATCCCCAAACGGTATTTTTTCCATCGGCTCCTGGACGGCCACCTGACATAGCAGCCTTGTAGGCCCTTACGGCCAACGCCGGTCGCAGCGTGCCCGCCCATTGTTCATACGCCAGTGCGGCTTCAGACTGGGCATCGAGCATCGTCGGCTTGACTTTGAGCAAGGACTCCAACTGATCGATCGCTTGGGAGTAGTCACCGACCAACCTCAAAGCTTTTCCTCGAAGAAACGAAACGGTCTGCGGGACGTCGGATTCATCCTTCAGCTTTTCGAAGGTCTCGCCCGCCATCGTCAGTAATTCGCCGGCTTGCCCGGTCGCCTTGACTTCGCCGGGCAGCATCACCGACTGGCCCATTTCCATCAGCGTTTGGCCGACCCATTGGAGCGTTGCCGGATCACGAGTGGTTTCAGAAATGCGACTCAGGAAAATGCGAAATGCCGCAATCAATTGGTCACGTCGCTGTGGATTGGCGTTGTCGAGCTGCTTCCGAATATCAGAGGCGAGACTCAGAAAGATGCTGATTAACCGTTTCTGCCCCTCTTCGCCTTGGACGCTCTGGCGCAGCTGCTCCATGGCGTCACCGGCGCGATCCAACAACGCGTCGGTATCTCCACTCGAGGTCGTGATTTGACCAACGAGCGCCTGAAGGTGAGTTCGGTGTAGTTCCGACGCAAACCCATCGGACGGCGCTGCAACCTTACTAATCAGCTTGATGGGACCAATCTTCGGGTCCTCCAGTGTCGTCACGGCGGCTTTGGGATCATCGACCGCCATCTGCGCTTTGGCGAGCGTCAGAGCGGCCTGCAAATCCGCCGGTTCGATCAACGTCAGTCCCCTGAATCCTGACTGAAGCTCAGCGACCGCTTGCCGCATCATCGTTGTCGCAGCGGGACCGTCCTCTTCATTTTTGGACTGTTGGTACTTCAATTGACCTTGGATCCGAAGGAACGACTTCTTTTCAGCTCCATCGGGCAGAGCCGCGATCATCTGACTCGCTTTGTCGAACTGATCCTGACTCAGCGCCAAACGGATCAGGATTCCCTTGGCCATGGCGGCCTTGGGATCTTTGGGCCAAGTCGCAGCCAAGAAGTCGCCCAACGATTCGATTTCAGGAACATATCGCTCCAGAGCCTCCTCGCCGATCAATCGTTGTAACGCCGACAACGCCAGCAACCCACCGCGAAGACCCGCATCGGTCCCGGGTGCCGAACGGGCCAGGAAATGACCGACCACGTGACTTTCGCGCAGGCGGTCCTCGCTGAATAACAGAAACGTAAGCAACTGTCGCGCTTCCTGGACTTCACGCGAATCTGTCTTGGAATCGACCATTGCGAGTCCGCGTCGCAACATCGCGATACCGCTTTCTCGTGTTTTGGTCAGGCTCGTCAGGAGGACCTGTCGCTGGTCGTCATTGTCGTCGGTTTGTCCAAGTGCATTCAATTGTTTCTGGATGGAGTCGCCCGCAGACCAATATCCTCGTGCCGCCGCGAGTGCCTCGTCAAAGCTCGCCGGATCGTCGCCGGGCTCGGGCAACTCCACGGCGGTTTCCACGGACGAATCGATGCCCATGGAAGCCAACATCGATTCCGTCTCGTCCATGTGGTCACCCGCATGTCGCTTTGCATCCAGCAAGAGTTTTCGGGCATCCGCGATGGCGCGTTTTCGCAGCGAAGCCTTGGTCTTCTTGTCCTCGCTTCGCATCAGCAGTGCTCTGGCCGTTGTCAGCCGCAACGTTTGGACAGCGGGTAACGCCTTCTCATTAGGACGAATCGTGTTGACGAATTCCTCTCCCAATCTGATCGCTTCATCGACATTGGGCGGCGACCGATCCATTGCCATGCCCATCAGTGCGGCGGTCGCCCCCATTTTGGCAACGCGTAGTTCATCGGCATCAGGCTGTTCCAACATTCGCGTGTAGCTTTCCAGTGCTTGATCCGTTTGACCAAGCAGTTGCTCGACCTGACCTCGGGAGAAGTAGGCGGAGGCACCTTGGATGTACTTCTCATACTTCTCACTCAAATCGGTGAAACGCGACAGCGCTTCCTCAAGAACTTGTTTGGCGTCCTTGGACGGGTTCGCGTGCGTTTCAGCCGCCGCCAGTCTTGCTTCACCAGCATTCGCCTGAGCCTGCAAGAACTCAAACCGGTATTGATCACGGCGAGCCGCTTTCTCCGGATCCTGGGTCGGATCGATACGGACACCCTGCATCTCGGCCAGTTTTGACCGGAGGGATTCGATGATCGCGTCGAAGGTTTCGGCGGCTTCCATGAACGACTGGCGTGCTTCGGTGACCTTGGTGCCGTCATCGCCCGCCAAGATTTGCGCCCCGCGGACCATTTGTAATTTGCCCAATTGCGCTTGAGCTTCAGGCTGACGAGGGTGGTTCGGATTCTTGAGGAATACCTTGAGCTCGCTCATGGCCGCGTCAAAGGCAGCATCACGTTGAACGACCGTTCGAGCCGTCACGATGGCGTCGATATGCGTTTGAGCTTTCTCGAGCGCCACGGCGGAAAGCATATCAGGATCCACCCCCGGATACGTGTCGAGTCGATCCAAGTACGCGATGGCTTGATCGTGCAGACCAGCCGCCCTGAGTTGTTTCAAGAAGTCCTGGGCTGGTTCACCTGCCGCCGCCGTCGTTGCCAGCAAGGATGCGATCCATCCGGCAAATCGCCAAGTTGATCGCAGGAGGGGTTGGAAAACGCTGATGTCTTGCCGGCAGGTCATTGGTGGCGACACATCATCTTTGGGCAGAATCGAAGAGAAGCATTCGTCGCTCAGGTGCACTCCATCATTGTGCGACAGCGCGACCAGCGGCGTGACGAAAGCCGCAAAAAAGGAGACTGGGCACGTTCTCGCCCATCAGACTAGATTAAGTGCATTGAGGCATGCTGGCAAGGTTTGCACGCCTGGGGGTGGCATCCGACCGCCTCCCCGATCAGGTTGGCTACCTGGCAACTATCTCCTGATTACGGTCTCTCGAGTCCATGCGCATTCCGACTCCGTCCGATCGCGCGACTCTGCGTCGGCGAAGACCGACTCAGCGACGCCACGACGCTTGGCGCCGAGTGATTCGCCTGTGCGTCCTATTCGCATTGGTGCTGGTTGTCATGCGGCAGGCCAGACGGGCTGATATTTACGCCGTGTTTTTCCCACCAACCATGACACCCGTTCAATTGGACGAAATTCAATTGGTCGATGGTCGTCCACCCCGAGACGGCGAGGGCGCGGCGGGTCGGCTTGACTTCGCTGATGATGTGGATCGAGGGGCTTCGATTCCAAACGACATCAAGGTCGTGATCGACGCGGCTTCGGTCGAGCAGCAGCAGCAGTGGTTGCGACAATGGATGGACACTGGCGCCATCGATCAAGCGGAACTCTCTGCCGTGTCGACGGAAGCGGCCGTGGCGATTCATCGTTCGCTCATGCAGCGATCGGTGGACGGATCGGTATGGCGCGCCGCTGACTTACCGGGGCTCGTTTCCACACTCGCCATGGACCGTGTTATCGGTGGTTCGCCGCGTGAGGCGGAGCGTGCGAACGTGCTGCCCCTGTTGCAACAGCCCGACATCTATCGAGGAGAGTGTTTCGTCGCCGAAGGAAAATTGGTGCGAGTTGAGCGAATCACTCCCAGTGAAAATGCGATGGGACTTGATCGCTACTGGAACCTTTGGCTCCGCCCCTCGACGGGACCCGATCGACCTTGGTTAACGATTGTCGGGCAGTTGCCCAAGTCGCTGCAAGAACTCGCGGGCGGAGGTGATGCATCCGTGGACGTGGAGCCTCCCTTCCCTACGTTGCAAGTTCGTGGTCACTACCTGAAACGACTGTCATATCGATCTGCTCAGGGAGTTGAGCTCACACCGGTCTTGGTAGGTCGCGTCGTAGCGATCCGTGCCAACGGGAATCAGGCGGTTCGCATACCAAAGCCGATATCCAATTTGGCAACATCGGCCGGCATCGCGGATCGACGAAGCCTGCGGACGCGGTTCATCGCGGCCGTGTTGGTGTGTTGCGCGGTGGGATTCGGTCTTGGCGCCTGGGTGATGTCAAGGTCCAAGCGGCAAGTACGAGCCGCGCGGCAGCGGCGTCATCAGCGCCAAGTCACGATTCCAAGCGAGTTGGGATCGAGAGACTTAAGATGATCAGACCAAGAAAACGCCAATCAAACACATTCGAATTGCGCACGTCTCGCTTATGGCCACCTTTGACTTCGGGGACAGATGGAGCGAATGGCTGGTTCTGAATGGGATTCGGATTCCCTAGAAACGAATTTGGAGAATTCGTCGACAATCGTCGGCGAACTCTCCGAGTTCGCACCGAAATTGGATGATCACCTGGAAGTCTCTCCAAATGGATTGTTTCGCACGGTAACGCCATGGCTCACACCGGTCGGCGTCGTCGTTTGGATCGTTCTGTTGGCAGTTCCGTCGGGTGCGGTGCCAGCGCAATCGCTGACCGATTTGTTGGGAGGATTCGACGAGACGCGATTAGCGCAGATCGAACGCCCCACACAGTCCCAGGGCGATGGCGTTCGTCGATGGTCGATCCGTCCCGAAAGTCGTCGTGAGCTCGCCAAGTTGGTATATCGCATCCAACGTTTATCGCCATCGCTCATGAAGACACGGCTGACTGCATCGCAGTCACCACCCGTAACGGGCGATGCGGTTGCGCTAGTCGGCGAGATCGTGAGCTTAGCCTCGGTGTCGGTTCCGGACGATCTCGAGATGATGCTGGATTTGCCTCGGCTGAGCTTGGTTGGCGTGAGGACCAACCAGGGGATGATGGTGGATCTAGTGATCGACGCGTTACCCGCCCGCGCGGTCATCGGCGACGCTCTCGAAGTCGTCGTCGTTTGGATGGAGTCGCTTGATACCGACGGGAGCCATGGATGGGCCGTTGGCGGTCGAGCTCAGTGGCGCTCGGCAAATCCCACATCAGTTGATCATCGAGTGCTCGCCGCGTTCGGTGTCAATCTGAGTTGGCTCGCTGATGTGGCCAAGTTGGATCGAAAGTCCTTGAACGCAACCGACGGTGAAGTCTTCTTTGCCATGCTGGGTGCGGCGGGAAGGCTGGACCAGACCCAACAAGGTGAAATGAGTTCGCTCGTCAGCGACATGCGTCGTCAGGCTTCTCGACCCCGTTTGTTGGACTTGTTACGGACACCGAGCGAGTTCACGGGTCAGTGGATCGAGCTGGAGATGGAGACGGTGCGTTGGTCTCGCATTGAGATCGAATCGGCCGCTCGACGAATCGAAGCGGGACTCAATGCCTACTACCAGATCGATGCCATTGGTGATCTCGGCGATGTCCGTCTGCAGCTCAAGACCGGCGAGGGAAAACTAGTCACCATGTCGAACCGGTATCCGATTAGCTTGGTCAGCCCGACGCTGCCTGAGTGTTTGACGCCGCCAAATCGCGGCGGTGCGATCGCAGGAGATGCCTCCGTTGGTGTTCGCGTCGGTGGATTCTTTTATCGCCTCTGGAGCTATGAGTCCGATTTGATGGCGGAATACGATGGAAAGCAGTTCGCACCATTGATCATTGCCGCAGACATCCAGCCCTTGGTGAGTGATTCCGCGGATCCGATCGGGGTGGGTGTCATCGGTCAGTTGGCAGCCGTCGCCACCGTTCTGGCAATCTTGGCTACCACTCTGTTTCACTTCGTTAGTCGCCGCGGTGATCAGCGGGCGAAACGAGCCAGACATTCAGTCGACTCGCATTTGAACCTGCCGACCCAGCACGAGCTATCGGAATGAACTCGACAGATTGGCCGCATCACTGCGATCACGCAGTGATGGCATCATTGATTCGACTAGCCCCATGGCGATCAGCAACACGGCGACAAAGACGACGTCGCCCGCAAGCGTCCACTGAAAATAGGGGATCGCGGCGGTGAAGCACGCGATCAACGCAGATGCCGTGTGATCATAGAATGCCCACCAGCAACCCACGTTGGTAATCAAGAAGAACATAACGGACCCCAACAGCGTGGCCCCACCCATTCGAAGCATCGACATTCGATTCACGGCTTGACCACGACCCGCCCATTGGCCAAGGGCCACATAGAGCAGTGTGGCGACATACACGAACGGGACGACAGCGTGGAACCCAATGGCCCAATCCGTGAGCAGCATCACGCCAATCGGCAGTCCAAACGCCAGTCGTCGATCTTGGAGAGTTGCCCCCGCAAACAGCGCCATTGCGCCGATCGCCGTGAAATTGGGCGGATGAGGCAAGAGACGGCTCGCGACGGCCACAGCGACGAGGGACACGACGACGAAGAAGCGTTTCAGATTCATAACAAACTCGAATGATGGGCTCTTTCAGTCACATTGGAGCGTAGGTCCATAGCGACAAACGGGACGATAGCAAGTCAAAGCGGTTGCGGCGAGACCCAGCATTGTTCGCAAGGTCGGCTCTGGAATGGATTGCCTTCATTACGTCCGGCCGCCAATAGCATGCCGATGAGGCAGCCAACGATCGCGATTGCGACCAGCGGTTCGACCAGGGTGAAGGCCGTTTTCGGAGACTGGCGGACGGGAGTGGTTGGAAGGTTGGACCGGTTTCGCTGTTTCGCTTCGATGACCACCTTTCTCCGCTGCGCGTCGGTCATGCGATACCAGGCGGCGATCTCGCCGCTCGTGCGGCCGCAGCCGTAGCAGACGCCCGATGGATTGAGTCCACATTGGGATATGCAAGGGGAAGGGACCGTCATGGCCGACCCTGAATCTCGATAGCTTTCCTGACCGCAATCGCGCGGCACGCATCCAGCACAAACCGATGGATAGGCAACGCCTCACACATCTGGGTTGGCTGCAACGATCGCCTCAATCCAAGAAGGCACCTAATCGTCTCGTCCAAGGTAGGTCTTCTGACTCACCAACGTCCCGGTCGTCGCGGCCTTCTCATCCGAGCGGATCGGAAAATGGCAAACGAAATGCAACGACGGGTGTGACCCAACTAAGTATCACCGATGGCACACAGCGGCCGGACCGTCCCGGAATTTCACCGGAGTTCCCTGTTCACCCGGCTGGGAAGCATCCCAACAGCGGGTCACCATGAACAATAGAAGGATACCGGTCGCGTGCGGCTCGTCAACGTTGCACCACCAGAAAACGGTTGATTCTTGATGATCACGTCTGAATGAACCGATGCCTGTCCTGTTTGCTGCGGCAATCAGGCCTGCGGTCCGCCTTCAGCTCATTAGTGCCGTGATCGCGTGCGCTTTGACTAACTCGCGAGGTTGGTTGAGGTGGTTGTAAACGATCGTCTCGGGATCAATTCCAAAACTGTGATAGATCGTTGCCAACAACTCCGTGGGGTGCACCGGATTGTCCGTCGGCGCCGACGAGGTCTTGTCGCTCTTGCCGTACACCAAACCGCGCTGGATTCCGGCACCGGCCATCACGGCGGTATAGCAATACGGCCAATGATCACGGCCGTCGTCGGAATTGTTATTGCCGCTGGTGCTAACACCTCGTTGTGGGCTACGGCCAAATTCGCCGACGGCGACGACAAGGGTTTCCTCTAGCAGTCCACGTTGATCCAGATCGGTGATCAGAGTCGTCAATCCCGCGTCGAGCATTGGAGCCGACTGATCTTTGATGCGTTTGCTCAGACCGGAGTGATGATCCCAGGAGTGATTGTTGCTGTTGGCGACCTTCGGCCAGATGACCTCCACCACGCGCGTGCCAGCTTCGACAAGTCGTCGGGCCAACATGCAGCTCTGTCCGAACGTGTTCCGTCCATAAGCGTCACGCAAGGTATCGTCTTCATCACCAATGGAAAATGCATCGCGAGCGCGACCCGACAGAATCAACGAGAGTGCACGATCATAGTTTTGATCCAGATCAAAATTCTCGACGGCACGATTGATGACGGGCATCTGATCGTTGAGCAACTGGCGAAGATTCGCGCGACGCTGCAAGCGGATGTCGAAAACGTCATCCCGCAACTTCAGATCGTCGACGCGGATTCGGCTCATCTTGTCCATATCCATGTCATCGCCGGGCGGATAAAGCGTGTAGGGATCGAACGCTTTGCCCAGGAATCCCGCCGCTCCGCCCTTGCCAATCACGTTCGACTCTTGCAACGGTCGCGGTAGCATGACGAATGGCAGCATGGGCTCGTCGATCGGACGCATTTTGACGATGTTGCTGCCAAAATTTGGAAAGTCTTTTGGAGACGGAGGCTCCAGTTGCCCTGATGGGCTGACCTTGTCGGTCGTGTAGCCGGTCATCATCTGGTAGATCGCGGCCGTGTGGTTGAACAGGCCGTTGGGCGTGTACGACATCGACCGGATCATGGTGAACTTGTCGTTGATCGTGGCTAGCCGCGGCAAGTTCGTCGTAAAGCGGACCCCAGGAATTTTGGTGTTGATCGAGGAAAACTGGCTCTTGACGTTATCGGGGACATTTTCTTTGGGGTCCCAGAGATCAAGCTGGCTTGGGCCTCCTTGCAAGTACACCATGATGATGCTCTTGGCCTTTCCCCAGCCCGGTTTCTGCGGGCGACCCGATGTGGTCCCTTGGGGCGACTTGCTGGCGGCGGACGCTTGCAGCTGCATCAGTTGCGGCAACGAAATCCCCAACATGCCCGCCCCACCGACGCGCAAGAACGCTCTTCGCGTACTACCAAGGTGCGGATCGCATAAGTCTTTGGCCGCTTGGCCTTTGAACGAAAGCATGGTGGGGACCCTCAATGATTGAACAGGAATGCCGGTGTATTGATTAACGCCCAAGTCAGGTCTTCAGCGATGGTGCGACGTCGCTGTGCCAGTTGCTCACTGCTGCGTTCGGCATCCTTTCGAAGCTGGACCAGCGAGCCATCCGTGGGTGTGGGCTCTTTCAATCGCTCGCGTCGAGCCTCCAAACGCACCAACTCGGCGTCGGGCGGGACTGGTTTGTTCGCGTCGGCGAGCGACGTTCGCGCCTTCGCAACGGCGGTGTCCGTTTTCTCGACATAGTTCCGCAACAGTTGCATCTGAGTGTCCGTTCGCGATGAAGCTGACGACTCAGCGGCAATACCGATGGCTTCACTGGTCGAAAGGGGAACATCGTTCTCGGTCATCGTCGCGCTGATCCGGAACCGTCCCAGGAGATGGTTCTTGGCATTGTGATTCTGGTACAGCCTGACTCGCAGCCGTTTCGGCCCGGTCGTCTTGATTGGCTTGTCAAATTGAAATGTGGCCCAATGCTCGGTCCCGATCCCACCGGACACTGCCCATGCATTCTGGTTGCCAACTTTCCCGTCGATGGCGAGGTCAATATTGAATCCCGATTGAAGGAAGTCGGCGTTGCCTTTGACTAACTTGACCTTATTCAACGGCGCCTTCGTGGCTGGTCCTGCTTCGACAGTCACCTCGGTTACGACAAAGTTGGCGGCCAAACCGGGCCCGGTCGACCGAAGTGACTCATCATTGAGCGCTTCGATACGAATTCCGGTCAGACTTCCCAGTGTGGTTTCAAACTCCAAATCATACGTCGCTGTGGCAGCATCGCCCGAAGCCAAGACACTACGATCCGGCAGCAAGGTCAACGCGACATCGTTATTGCTGGTAGCGCGAATGGGTTTGAGCGGAAACCACTCGATCGGATTCGCTTTTTCCGCGTCGGTGGTTCGCTTGGTCAGCGCCTCGACCTTCTTGGGGATCGACTGCTTTTGTTTCTCAAGTCGATTCGTCGCGGTCTTGATCGCCAATTGACGTTGGCGTTCCAATTCGTCGCGTTCTGGTTTCATTGCTTCCTTGCGAGCTTCGATGGCTTGCGCGGTCGAGGCTAATTGCTGTTTCCGTTGCAGCTCCAACTCCGGTCGACGCTGCTTCCACGCGTCCTCGGCATTGACGAGTCGATCCATGAGGCGGTCGTGATCGGATTGCATCGTCTCATTGATCGAACCAAATGCATCCAACTCGGCCGCGGTCGGGTAACGCGAAAGGGCACGAAGAAAGATCTCATTGACGACGTCGATGTCGTTCTCGTGGTGGGCGACGATCTTGGAGAGATCATTGTCGGGATCGCTGATGGTGGACCCGACCGTCGGCCCGCTGATCAACGCCATCACCGGACCCAGTTGCAAGTCATCGCCGCGTTCACACTCACAGGCCGTCTCACGGACTGGACGACCCAGATTGGCCAGAAATCCATCCGCCAGAGCCACACCCGAATCCGTTGCCGCCGCCGCGCGGGTTCCCTCGGGCATCCCAGGAATACGGCTGATGGATCCGGTGACCGCATGCACCGCATCAAAGATCACTTCCGCCGGCAGGCGTCGAGGAGTTGCGTGGGAGTAATTCTGATGGTCGTCTTCGTTGAGCGGGTTGGATTCGATGGACAACCCATATGTCCGTGAATGACAGATCAGCCGCATCAACTGCTGAGAGTCGAAATCGGAGAGAATGAACTGCTGAGTCAGGTAATTCAGCAGTTCGGGATTGGTCGGCGGATTGCCGGCCCGGATGTCGTCAATGGGTTCGATCAACCCGACGCCGGTGAGATAAGCCCACACTCGATTGACATAGCTACGTGCAAAGTATGGATTGGCGGGGTCGGTCATCCATTCAGCAAGTCGTTCTCGTCGACTCTTGTCACCAGCGTCGGATGCGGACACGACGGTCGACGTCAGAGTCTGGTCTTCGAGTTGTCGGCCATGATCTGATTCCAGCGCATCGTCATTCAACCCATAGGGAAATTCAGGCACGACATCGCGGCCGGTTCTCGCGTGGGCGACTTCACCCTGGTCAACATCCGAAACGATCTCATAAAGTGGTGTTGGTTTCTCGACTGCCGTGCCGCCAATGTTGCGTTTGCCAGACTCCGGATCTCGTTTTCGGTCAACCCGGGCAAAGAACGCCGCCATCTCATAATATTGGTCCTGCGTCCATCGCTCGAACGGATGATCGTGGCATTTGTTGCAATTGAACCGAATGCCCAGGAACAGATGCGTCGTGTTCTCCATCGCATCTTCGGGGGTTCGCAGCACCTTGTAATAGGATGCCGGTGGATTGGTTTTCGTCGAGCCCGAGGCCGTTAGGATCTGGTGAGCAAACTCGTCGTAGGGTCGATTCTCCGCGACGGCATTGCGGATCCATTGTCGGTACGCCGCACTTCCCTCGACACCGAGGAACTTGCGATTGACCTGCAACAAATCAGCCCATTTGTTGGTCCAATACTCAACAAAGTCTTCACCACCGATGAGCGAATCGATGTACTCGGCGCGTTTGGCACGCGTTGGTGTCTTATCATCCAGAAACGCTCTGACCTGATCACTCGTTGGTGGCAGACCCGTTAGATCCAGGTGGATGCGACGCAAGAAGGTCGCATCATCACAAAGACCGCTCGGCACGATCTTCATTCGGTTCCATTTCTTAGCAACCAGATCGTCGATTCGATTCCATCCCTCGACGTCCGTCGACACATAGCCGTCTCGGTCACCCATGACGGTGAGTGTCGTTGCCGCGTAGTTTCCTTCGTAGCGGGCCAACAATGGTGCCTCGCCGCGTCGGACGGCCTGGAGAACTCCACCATCAACGACGGTGGCGACCTCCGTGTTGCCACTATCGATCGCGGCTTCATGAGTGACGTCGCGAGTCGTACCGTCGGCATAGGTGGCGACAACCCGGACGTGCTGAGTTGAATCGATGGACTCCACAACCGGATTGATCGGCGAAATGGCAATGGACGTGACGCGGATGGCGTCCGTGTCCAAACGCGATCCGTCGGCAATCCATTGTCGCAAGATGGCGTGATATGGATCGCCGTCTCGCATCAGTGTTCCGCCTTGGTGTGGGCTGATACCGAGCGGCTTTCGTAACATCAACGAATTCTCCGGTGCCGCCGGGTTGATCCGCCGCGCCGCCAAGTCGTCGGTTAGGGCGCGGATGTCAAAAATGGGGTCGTACCCTCGCAGCGACAGTCGAAACCCGTTCTTTCCTTTTTGTGCGCCATGGCACGTTCCTTGATTGCACCCCAATCGGCTCAATACCGGATTGACATCGCGAATGAAGTCGACGGAGAAATCCGACTGTCGACGACACTCCACGGCGATTTGTTGCTCCTTGCCTGCGAAGGTGACCGTGACTTCACCTTGGCCCTCGGCGATCGGTCGAATGATTCCTCCAGATCGAAACTGAACCCAGGGATTGTCTGACAGCCGGAGTTGATCGGTGATGTCGATCTGTGTGCCATCGTCACGGGTCGCCCTGGCGATCAACTGAGCGTACGCGTAGGGACCGTCGAGCGAAATCGCGGCCGGCTCGACCGACCAGTCGTCCCAATCAGCCGGATCCACATCGGATTGCCGCGATCCGACGCCCAAGTCGTCGCCATCGGACTGCTGTGCCAGCCACTGGGACGCACTGAATCGAGGGATGTCGCTTTCCATCTTGGTCGACGTCGAAGACTTGATCAAAGAGACAAGATCCCAGTCATCGACTCGCTGGCCATTGGAATCGAAATGTCGCAAATGCCCATCGTTGGCGACGACCCAAAGATCACCTTCGCGTGTGACATCAAGGCCGTAAATGGCTGTGTTGGGCATCGTCCAACTTGCGAGTTGTCTTACCTCCGCGTTGCGGCTTTGCTCAACGGATTGGCGTTCCTCGCTCGAGCGGTCGCTGACCCGTTTTCCGAGGATTTTCTTCAGCTCCGGCGTTAGTTCCGTGTCAAAGTCATAGGACCACAGCCGCACCTCACTTTGACCGTCGATGGTGGTTGCCGCGGCGATGTAACGACCGGCGGGATCAACCGTGACTTGCTGAACGCGCCCGTTCATTTTGGGTAGTCGTCGAATCAGGTTGGCATCATCGCCGATTCGACGCGTCGTTTCACGAAACACTCGATAGACTTTCACCACGCCATCGCTACCTCCGACAACGATCTCGTTGCGCTGTGGATGAATCGCGACGCTGGCGAGGCCGCCCGAGAGTGCCCCCGGCGTGATCGAGGTCACATTGTCGACAAAGCGTTGTGTGGCGAATTCGGTTAGCTTGCACGTCATGTCGCGCGCCACGGAGACAATATGCTCTCCATCATTGGTAAACACCGTGTCGCGTACCCAGTCTTCATGCGCTCCCTGAAATAACACCTGTTCGCCGGTGCCACTGTCGAACGCACGAAGCGTATTGTCCGCAGCGCCGATGGCCACGGTACTCCCATCCGGCGACCACGAGACGCCCGTGATGGCGTCGAACGTCACAGTACAGGACATCAAAAGGCTCGCATCGGCCACGTCCCAAATTTGCAGTTCGCCCGCTTCGCCTGGTTCTCCGCCCGCGGCGGCGAGCCGCGTGCCATCGGGTGAGAAGCGTACCGAATTCAAACGAGGACTCTCGCCGATGAAGCGTCCCGCCACCGTGCGACTGCCCGTGTCGAAAAGAAGCACTTCGTTGTATCCAGCGATGGCGACCAGGTGGCCATCAGGGCTGATGTCCATGGAGGGCAGGGTAGGGCGGCCTTGATAGCGTGGTGGATTCGCGTCGTCGAAGTTCACCTTCGCAGCCGGCGGCGAGTCATCCACCGCACCTTGTTGGATCCAGCGTCGAATCAATTCGAGATCAGCCTGCGCAAGCGGCTCGCGCGGCGGCTCGGGCATTTCGGCGACCCCATCGTGCGGGGTTACCAAATCCATTAGGTAGCTGCCGTCTGGATCACCGGCCACAATCGCGGCCTCCCCGGTGGCACCTCCCGATAGCAGCGACTCAAACGATGTCATCAGATAATCACCGCTTTGCTTGGCACTTTGGTGGCAGCCGAAGCAGTGAGTTCTGAAAATGGGCTCGACTTGCCGATGGTAACTGACCACGGCCGCGTCGGCCGATTCATCAGCTAGAATCGAGACGGCAACAAGACTCGAGTACGCAGCGAAGCAGATGCTGGCAGCAGTAACCAACCAACCTCGGCACGCCAACGGCGTACCATGGATCGAGTGAAACAACACGACGACATTCCTTCCAACTTTGGACGATCTATCATCGCCGATCCGACCCGCGCGTCGTTCAACGACGTTTGGGGTCGGTAGCCAGGGGGAAAGCGGCAGGCGGGGTGCGGGTCGGCGCCGCCAATGGAGCGAGGGTGGATTCCCTCGGCATATCGCGGCTCGACAACGCTCTAAGCGATGTTAGTGCCACCTTCCACAGCCGTCAAGCAAGTATTTTGACCACAAGAACCCAACCTTCCATGGTTGCCACTGATCAAACCACCCGAACGATCCATCGAAAGTCGCCAGTGTCTCAGCAGCCCAACATCATCCTGATTATCACAGACCAGCAGCGCTTCGACACGATTGCCGCCCTGGGGTACTCGCATGTGGACACGCCCCATATGGACCGCCTGGTTCATGAAGGTGTGACCTTCAACCAGTGCCACGTGACAGCCGCATCATGTGCGGCAGCGCGTGCGAGTCTTTTCAAGGGTTACTACCCACACACGACGGGGATCCTTCGCAACGCCGACACGTGGCGGCGAAGTTGGATCGAACGGCTCAACGAGGCCGGATACCATTGCACGAATGTCGGCAAGATGCATAGCTGGCCTTTCGAAACCGAGTTGGGCTTCCACGAACGTTATGTCGTCGAGAACAAAGACCGTTATCTCGAAGGAAGATACTATTTTGACGAATGGGACAAGGCGCTCCGTTTCCGAGGCTTGGTGAAACAGCAACGCGAGCTGTATCGACAGCGCGACGACTACGCGACGTCGCTCGGTGCGTTCACGTGGGACTTGCCGCCCGAGACCCATCCAGATCACTTTGTCGGTGACATGGCGACATGGTGGATCGAGAGCTTTCCGCGAACTGAGCCTCTGTTCCTGCAGATTGGTTTTCCGGGTCCCCACCCACCCTACGATCCTGTCCCTGAGTATGCCGAGCGTTACCTATCGAAGGAGTTGCCTCTGGCTCCGGTGAGCCAAAGCGAATTGGACCGCCTGCCTCCACCGCTGAAGGAACTGCGGCAACACAACGCGGCGGTCGATCACGATAGCGTGGTCGCGATGCTGCACCCGACGGACGAGCAACGTCATCGACAACGTGCCTACTATCTCGCAAACGTTTCGATGATTGATACCAAGCTAGGACAGATTCTCGACGCCTTGCAGCGAAAGTCGATGCTCGACAACACGATTGTGATCTTTACCAGTGATCATGGGGATTGCCTAACGGATCACGGCCAGAGTCAAAAGTGGACAATGTACGATGCGATCACGCGGGTGCCGATGATCGTTTGGGGCCCGGGACTGGTTCCCGGTGGTCAGTCGATCGATGCTCTGGTGCAACAGATGGATATCGGGGCGACGATCTTGGATTGGGCGGGCATCGAGGTGCCGGCCGATTGGGAGGCCGTCAGTCTCTGTGACGCGCTGGAGTCGCCGTCGACCTATGTTGGTCGAAGCCATGTGTACTGCGAGCAATCACGCGATGCCGTTCTGACCGGCTGCGAGTTCATGACGATGGTGCGAACAAGGACGCACAAATTGGTTCACTTTCTCGACCAGCCTTGCGGACAGCTGTTCGACCTAAGCGTCGACCCAGACGAGGTCGACGATCATTGGAATGATCCCGACTATGCGAACGTTCAAAACGACCTATTGAGCGAGCTCCGCGAGTGGCGCATTCGTAGCGGATTGCACACCAAGAACTGGTGTGAGTCATGGAGATAAGTGGACGAATCGCCATAACCAGATCGTCAAACATCACCGCTTCGGAACACCCCATCGATCAATCGCTGCGTCGACGGGGTCGGGCTGACGTCCTGCAACAAGGTTGGTAAACGATCTGGTCGGACATTGTCAAAACTGGTCAGCTTCGCGAAACGCAGCAGGGATCCGGGGACGCCAACGGCGGTGAATCCAGGGTGTCCCGTCGCGGGGTAAGGTCCCCCGTGATTCATTGCTGGACTGACGGCGACGCCCGTTGGCATCTTATCGTTCAACAGCCGACCCACTTTCGGCTCCAGCGCGAACGAAACGGACTCGACCAATTCCTCGTTATCCGATGCAGCCGAATAGACGCATCCGGTGAGGTTGCCTTCCAGTTGCTCGATGCAGTCCCGAAGTTGATCGCCCGATTCGGCGACCACCAAGAGCGATGCGTTGCCGAAGGCTTCCGTCTGAAAACCGTCTGGGTCTTCGAGAAACTGCTCACCGCTCGTCGACAGCAGGGTGTTGGCAACGGCACAGCGGTCTGTCGACGCACCGCCGCCACCGGTTCGAAGCGTTGCACCCAGCTTGAGAAGGTACTCGATGCTGGTGCTCAATGACTCTGCCACCGCAGGCGACAACAGCGTCCCTGCGGGCGATGATTCAAATCGAGACTGGACGGCTTCAATAAATCGATCCGTCGCAGGCGACTTGACCAGCATCACCATCCCCGGGTTGGTGCAGAATTGCCCCGTTCCCATTAAGACGCTCGTCATGAACTCGTCGACAATCGCATCACCGCGTTCCTCGAGGGCGGAGGGTGTGATGATCACGGGATTCACGCTCGACAGTTCCAGATAGATCGGCTTGCCCGCGGCGTCCGCGGCAGCCTTCAGCCGCAATCCCGCGCGTCGACTGCCCGTGTAGCCGGTCGCACCGATTCGCGGATCGGAAACGAGCCGTTCCCCATCGGCATGGCTGGTTCGATAGATCAACTGAACCGTCGCAGGTGGCATGTTGGTCGCGGCGATTGATTCCGCCGCAAGGGACGCGAAAAGTCGGGTTGTTTCTGGATGGGAACTGTTGGCCTTGCCAATGACAGGATTGCCGGCGGCGATCGCGGCCGCGAAGTCTCCGCCGCTGACACTTCCAAAGGCGAACGGGAAATTGTTGGGTCCGAAAACACAGACCGGTCCGAGCGGTCGATAACACGAGCGGATCCCCGTGGCTGTATCGATCGTCGGCAGTGCCCATGAGCCGGCGCGACATGCCTCGGCGGCCGCCCGCAGTTGGTTGCTGGTGCGTGGCAGCTCGACGTCCGCCAGACGCGGCGACTTGGCCAAGCCAGTCTCGGAAAATGCCGCTTCCACCAACACTTCGGTGGAACCATCGATGCGGTCGGCGTAATCGTTCAAAAAGTCCGCGACCCGACCGGCTGGCAGCCGCCGTATCTGGCGCGCCGCATCGGCGGCCGCATCCAGAGCCTCGTCGCAGTCCGACCAGCCGCTGACCGGAAACGCGGCGTCGAGCACTGCGTTATGGTTGGGATCGGTCGCTTGAAAGGTCGCCTCGCTGGCAGCCTCCCGCCATTTCCCGTCAATCAAGACCTTGGCGGCGGTTGGGGATGCGATCGACATAGAAAATCTCCGATTGGGCGACGGATCGAGGGGCAGGTCTGGGCGGGAGTGTACTGGGGCCCGACTCATTGAACGCGGGTCCACAATTAGATGGTCGACGATCCGTGCGGCGGGCTCAAGACCACGCGATGTTGGCGTCCTTCATGATCATGAAGATTTCGCGAAACGCGGCCGAGATGCTGTCGACCGGCTTTGGCCATCGGAATCCGATCGAGATACTTCTTGGCTCGGCATCTTCATTCGATCTCGTTCAGCACATCCTATGAGAAGTAGATCGACCCGCTCCCTGGAAACGCCCGCGCGATGGGTGCTGTTGTTGTGGCTTGTCTTGCAGATGGGATGCGGATTCGACGGCCAACCCGTTGGAATCGAGAGTCAACCCAGTCGGCAGTCGAACGATGACAAAGGATCGAGCCAACTGACCGAAACAGGCTCGCAGGATTGGCCACAGTTGTTCGGAATCAATCGAACATGCTATGTGGCCACCAAGCCGGCGAATCTGATTTGGTCGGCGCGGGGTCCCGCCGAAGTTTGGAGTGTCGAGGTCGGTACGGGGTATGGCTCCGTGGTCGTTGCCAATGGCCGCGCCGTGTTTGCCCATCGCATCGACGACGAGGAGATCATTGACTGTGTCGATGCGGAGACGGGCCAAAGCGTTTGGCAACATCGCTACGTCACCACGACCGAATGTGTCTACGAGTACAGCGATGGCCCCTACAGCACACCCGCTATCTTCGATGGTCGTGTTCACTGCATCGGTGGCAATGGGATGTTTCACTGTTTGTCGCTGGACAGCGGCGAGGTCATTTGGAACCGAGACCTTCACGCGGAATACTCGGTGGAACCCCGCGAGTTTCCCATGGGCTCGACTCCTCTGGTTGCCGGCCAGAGACTGTTCCTGAATCTTGGTGCTGTCGATCGAGGTGCGGGCATTGTCTGTCTTGATTGCATCACGGGCGAAACGGTTTGGTCAGCCACGGATCACGAGGCTGGTTTCTGCATACCGTACCTTGCGTGGATTCACGATCAGGCATTCCTGTTCGTCTATACGGGTCTGGGGCTTGTTTCATTGCATCCAGAGACTGGCGATGTGGACTGGGTCATCGAGCACTATGGACGATCGCCCCAGTCCTACAACTCGGTCTCTCCGATGGTATTCGAGGATCTGGTGATGGTTTGCAATGGACCAGGCCCTGGGGCGCGGTGCGTGCGGGTCCTACCGGACCGCAGCTATGAGCCTGTTTGGAAGAATCGTCGTGTGATCGACAGTCAGTTCAACACATTGATGCGCCGGGGGAACCAAGTATTTACATTTAGTCCGTTGCACCAGGGAGGCGCCGAGCTTCGATGCGCGGATATCCGCACGGGAGAGTTGAATTGGAAATTCCCGTCCGTGCTCAGACGCGGTCAGGGACTGATTGCCGGAGACACGATCATCGCGGTGGGGGAACTGGGACATCTGGCGGCGTTGCAAATCGGTCGCTCTGAACCAAATGTCCTCACGATGACGACGGAACCGGTGATGAGCGATCCGTGCTATTGTGCGCCCGCGTTGGTCGGTAATCGACTCTTTCTCAAGGACGAGCAACGGGTTGCTTGTTTTGCACTTGAGTAGCTGGCGACGAAATTCGGGCGACCTTCACTCGGTCCGAACATCCACGCCAGGTGCCTGCACCTGCACGCCCGACTGAGGGCTCGCGTCGACAGAGACATTGGGGGCTCGAACCGAGACGCCATCGCCAGGTTTGCGCTGCACATCGACGCCGGGTGCCTGAACGTCGACGCTGCCGTCACCGCCGATGTTCACGCTGCCGCTACCCCAATCGATGTTGATCCCATTTCCCGCAGGTGGGTTGGCATTGCCACCACGGTCACAACCGGCCGCCGTCAACCAAACAAGGCTGACCGAGACAGTCAAGCAGGTGAAAGATGGCCATCCGTTGGTACGGCGGGATCGCGAAGTGAACTGGTTCATCGGTTGTCTTTCGAATATAAAACGCGGGCCGTCCAACACGGACTTGTCACCTTGTGTCGCACCACCCACATCAGGCGGACTTGCAGCGAACTCGATAACCGTTGCAGGGCAGAGACCCTGCGTCAACCATCTCCACCAAATCATAGCCCGTTTCTTCCAGAACGTCGCGAATTCGATCATCATCGACGAAGATGGGCTGGACGCCGAACAGGACATGCCCATCGCGATGCAAATGCGGTTTCAGCTCGATTAGAAAGGACCGCAGCACGGCCGTGCCATCGTCGCCCCCGTCCCACATCTGATCGCCATCGATCTGGAGACGCTGAGTCAATCTCAGATCCCGTCCGGTTTGAGTCGGGACGTAGGGTGGATTGAAGGTGATCAAGTCAAATTTCAATTCACCGGGCATGAATGCGAACAGGTCACTCTGCCAAAACCAAACAGCAGCTTTCTCGACGACAGCGGGCGGATCGGAATCGTCAGGACAACCGAGCACGGTCAATTGATTATGACGAGCCACGGCCATGGAACTCTCCAGGCGGGGCGCCGAGCAATCAACGCCGTGCACCTCCACGTCGAGGCTCGATTGGTCGGTGCCCATTTCCGGCGAGTCCAGGGCGAGTGAAAGGCTGATCAAGGCTCCTTCGCCGATGCCCATTTCGAGGACTCGCCAGGTCGTTCGTGCCGGGCGCATCCGCGCCAAACGTCGAACTTCACGAGAAAGCATGATCGTGGTTGGATCGAATTGGACCTGCACGCCGGGTGGGATACGAACGTTGAAAAGCCGACCGATGAGCCAGCGACTCCGCCGAATACGCTTCAGCACCGGCTGCACCAACGGATAGAGATGTCGAGTCGCAGTCATTGCAAATCCGGTGAGGTAGCCTGTGAACCAATTCTCATCAACGCCGAAGTCTAACGATCCAGTGGACCGGCGCGGTGACCAGACCCGCAGGTTTTCCGCCATTGTCGTGGAATCCAAAAACAGCGGGACGATGGGACGGGAAACGATCGATCGCATCGAATCCGGTGAACAACTTCCCGATCACCGCTTCGGCGGATTGAGTTGGTTTGCCTTTGGACCCTTTCACGGTAGCGTCTCCAAGAATCAGGCGACGTCTTTGCACACGAATCTGAGTTCAACCCAATGAGGGACCGCATTACGGGCGCGGCCTACCAATTCATCACGCGACGACCAAACAAGTCCGCCGCTCGTTAGGAAGTGAAACGGTCAACAAGACGGGAATGCGCCCTTGGATTGACTGAAATCGAACTGCGTTGAATTAGGCTGCGTGAGGGCCTGCGCCGTTCGTTGAACCGTTCCAATGAATTTGGGGGGTGGGCTGAGGATGTCATCCAAATCGTCCAGCACGAGGGTTCGATGGTGAACATGCTGGAAGCGTTCGACGAGAACCCGAAGAATACCTTCAACGGTTCGAAGTGCTTGTTGAGTAGAACCAACGCACGACAACCCCATCTCGAATCCACGATGCGATTGCGGGGACGAAAGTAGGCTCAATTCTCGACGACAGTCGATAACGTCGTCGGACCGCGTACCTTCTTTCTCCTCCCGTCGCGGACGCCAGATCGCGTGGCGGCAGCGACGGAAGCTCGAATTGCGTGCCTAGAGCCACCATGGCTCCACACTCACTCAAACAGGCGTCGTGCGTCGGCGGCGTCGCCATATCAAGCCTGCGCCCGCAATTCCAAAGAACGCGAAACTTCCAGGCTCCGGAACTGCGGTAATGGAGAGATTGTCGATCGCCACGTACGTGGGTGTGTTGATTCCAAACCCACCGACGTCGGTGCTAAAGAAACCGATCGAGACCGACCGAACCGTTCCAAGACTCGTCAAGTCAACCAGTTGCCAAGTATCGACGATGAAGTCCTGTGAATTGTCGGCAAATCGATAGTCCGCGAGAATGTACTCTCTTGTCCCAGTGACCGTGCCGGTTGCACCGACATCACTGTGCCCCGTAAATGTGACCGTAAAGAGGTCCGGGTCGTCGCCTGAAACGCCGCCGAATTCCTTGGCGAAGCCATCTCCGTTCTCGATAGAGAGAGCGGTAAAGTAGCAGATAGAGTCA
>JBCDIU010000037.1:0-61011 GCA_038748615.1 Planctomycetota bacterium
ATCCAACTCCATGAACTCCGCCAACTCGTGAATCGTTGGTGCCCGGCCATGTTTCGTTTCAAGCTTCTTGCGAGCGTCGGCCAGTTTGCTGGCTTTGCTCCGGACCAGACGTGGCACCCAATCCATCGTCCTCAGCTCGTCCAGCATCGCTCCGCGGATTCGAGGCACGCAGTAGGTCTCGAACTTCACGCCGCGTTCCATGTCGTACGCGTCGATGGCATCCATCAGACCAAAGATTCCGGCACTGATCAGATCGTCCAGCTCGACGCCGTCGGGAAGTCGTTGCCAAATGCGGTCCCCGTTGTAACGCACCAACGGCATGTAGCGCTCGACCAGCTGATTTCGCAGCGACTCATAATCGGCTTCGTGTTCGATTGAATCCTTCGAAAGGGCCTTAAACGATTTCCAAACGTTGACGATTTCATCGTCGGCGGTCGCGGCAGCTGGCATCGAATCCTCCATGATGGTCCAAGACCACGGCCGTGCCGCAGGGCGCGTCCATGATCGTAAAGTCGTGTTGTTTGAGATTCACTCTCAATCGTCCGTGAGATCAGGCGGTGGCGGCCTTGCCGTCGCCCGATGTCTCGGTTGTCGTTTCGTTGGCGTTCTTTGAATCGGGAGTTAGCTCTGCGACGCCATCCCGATACCATTGAACCCGTCCGCGATACAAGTCTTCGATTCCGTCTCGCACGATGTAGTCGCCGATTGCGCCGGCGAGAGCACCAATTCCCAGAAACACGATGAGGGCTCCGATCGCCTCGCTCGCAACGTCACTTGCCACTTCGCGATGAATGGCACCGCGTAGGACGACCAGTCCCATGGCGAGTGATCCCAACGAAATGGCGAGTGAGCGAATCAATCGCGTCTCCAGAAGTTCGCGTGGACTTCGAACCTGTTTCCCAAACTCGTTAAACGGGCGCTCGACAAAAAAACTCAAGTCGTTTTCGTCGCGAACGTTCCGTCTCAGTTCTGTCTATCGGCGACCTCGCGTTGGAACTTCAATTCAAACCGTCGCATTTTCAAACCTCGGGTTCCACTTTGCATCGATGGGCTACGCCGAGTCGTCCGATCGGTCGCGTTTCGGCGTTTCGCCTGTCAAGCAACGTCGGGCAATAGGTAGGACTCGGCGGCGTAGGGCGAACCGTCTGGCAACCAACTCGGTTGAGCCGGCAAGAGGGATCGGACCAACGTCTCGGCATCCGCCACGGCAATGTCATCGGGCACCTGTTGGCCATTGGTGATGTAACTCAGCGGTGTCCAGAGGCTGCGTTCGGGTTGGGTCAGCGCCGACAAGACCGCCGCCGTCGAGGGAGCCTCATCCAACTTGGTCAGGATGACCGACGTGGCCGCGACGGGGGCAAACCCATCGAGCGTCACGCGGATGCTGTCCGCCGAACTGGTGGCACTTAAGACCAGGTGCGTCTCATCCGGTCGGGCCGCTCGCAAAAAACCGTTGAGCTGCTGCACACGCGCGTCGTTGTTCGGATTGCGTCCGGCGGTATCGATCAAGACCAAGTCGACATCGCCGAGCTGCTCGATTGCCTCGTCCATTTGATGAGGCGCTTCGACAACTTGCATGGGTAAGTCCATGATCTCGGCATAGGCCCTGAGTTGCTGCACTGCGGCGATTCGGTACGTGTCGATCGTCAGTAAACCAACGCGGCGACGCGCCTGAATTCGGAATCCGGCGGCTAACTTGGCAACGGTGGTGGTCTTACCGACGCCCGTTGGGCCAACCAACGCGACGATATGCCGGTCTCCAGGTGAGGTTCGAATGGGGCCGGACAACCTCAGCTCGCGCGAGACAGCCTGCTGGAGGTATTCGCTCATGCGCTGATCGACGGCCCCTTCATGATCCGGCATGTTCGTGGCAAAGCTCGCCGCACTATGAAGCCATCGCTGAGCGACATCGCGGTGGGCCCCGGTGGCCAGCAACCGAGACGCCAACGCTCCGCCGATTTGCCGTGTTGGCGCCTCCGGAGGGACGGAGGAAGACGACGTGAGGCGGCGAGCGTCCGTCGGTGTGGCCGATTCGATGACCGAATGGCGGGAGGGCGGTTGGGGATTTTCCGCTGGACGTTCTCCCGGCCGAAGTCCTGCTGTGACCTCGACTTGGGTGCGTCCAAGCCATCCCATCCAGGCGTGCCGAATCTGCCGTGTGTGCAGCACCGAAGCACTCGGCCCCATTTGCTCGCGGATGTCGGCCAAGGCCTCCTGCAGATTCGCCGCTCGGAAAGTTCGGATGTGCATCGGAATCAATCACTCACTACGCCGTGGGACTGGATCTGGGTGTCTTGCGTGATCTCGTTGTACGACAGCACGCGGACGCGAGGCATCGACGCGGCGATGATCTGGCGCAATCCGGGGCGGATGCGCGGGCTGACCAAGACCACCGGGTGATGTCCCAACGCGATTAGTTTCTTAACCCCTGCGGAGATTTTGTCGCAAGTCGAGTCGATCGCCTGAGGACTCATGCGGATGAACAATCCGCGATCGTTGTGGTCGATACCGGCCGCGACGCGATCTTCCATGGCCGGATCCAGCGCAATCACGTGCAATTGACCGCTGGCATCCCTGTACCGAGTGCTGATGGTTCGGGCCAACCGATGCCGCACATACTCTGACAACCAAACAGGATCTTTCGTCTTGCCGGCATGATCACCCATGGTTTCCAGAATGATGCCCAGCTGGCGAATGGGCACGTCTTCGCGCAACAACATCTGGAGAACCTGCTGCACTTCGCTAATCTTCATGACGCCGGGGATGAGCTCGTCGACGACTGTTGGCGAGAGTTTTTGCAATTCGTCCACGAGATGTTTCGTGGCGTCTCGTGTCAACAATTCATCGGCGTGACGCCGAACGATTTCCTGCAAGTGTGTCGCTAGAACGGCACCCGGCTCCACCGTCGTGTAACCATAAATGGCCGCCTGTTCGCGTCGAATCGGATCGATCCAAACGGCCGGTTCGCCGAAAGTGGGATCGCGAGTCGGCTCTCCGTCGATCACGCCCGTCGTCGAGCCACTATCAATGGCCAACAATCGATCCGGCAAAACCCGTTCTCGGATGATCGGGTTGCCGGCGATACGAATCTCATATTGATGATCGGCCAATTGCATGTCGTCACGAACGCGAACTTTGGGTAATACGATGCCGATATCGCCGGCGACGGTGTGTCGCACGCCGGTGATTCGTTGCATCAGATCGCCACCTCGGGCCGGATCTGCCAGTGAGAGTAGACCAAGCCCAATGGCCAATTCCATGGGATCGACCGTCAAGAAGTCCTCGGGCCGTTCCTCGGCAGGGGCATCCTCGGCGGCCCGCTGCGCCGCCTCGGACGCGTCGGCCCGATCGCGGTCGACCTGCCGCTGACGCTTCATCACGACCGCGAGTCCAATGCAGCTGGCACCCAGAGTGGCCATTGGAACGGTCGGAAGGTTGGTCACGATCAACATGGACAGGAATCCACCGGCCACGGCCAGCGCCTTGGGATTGCTGAACAATTGCTGCATGAACTGTTCGGGAAGATTCGCCTTGCGTGCGCTGCGAGTGACCAACAGGCCGGCCGCCAGAGAGACCAACAGTGCCGGGACTTGGCTGACCAAGCCATCACCGATCGTGAGCTTCGTGAACAGCTCAGCCGCGTCGGTAATCGTCATGTTGTAGCGCATCACGCCGATGTACAGCCCGCCGGCGACGTTCACCAATGTGATGACGATGCCGGCAATCGCGTCTCCGCGGACAAACTTGCTCGCACCATCCATTGCCCCGTAAAAGTCCGCCTCGGAGCTAATCTCCTCACGTCTTGCGTGGGCCTCTTTCTCATTGATCAGACCCGCGTTCATGTCGGCGTCGATCGCCATTTGCTTGCCCGGCATGCCGTCCAAGGCGAATCGGGCGGCCACCTCGCTAATTCGTGTCGCCCCTTTGGTGATCACAATGAACTGGATCAGCACAATGATCACGAAAATGATGATGCCGATCTCGATTCGATCACCGGCAACGAATTCACCAAACCCTTGGATCACGCCTCCCGCCGCAGCGGTATTCCCCGAGTCGGCTGCCGACAGAATCAAACGGGTCGTCGCGACGTTGAGTACCAACCGTGCCAGCGTGGTGGCCAGCAAGAGAGACGGAAAAATACTGAAATCCAGCGGCCTGGCGACGTACACCGTGGTCAGCAACACGATGACGCCCACCGTAATGTTGGTGGCCAGCAGCAGGTCCATCAGGAATGGTGGCAGCGGCACCAAAATGACAACCAGGCAGCCAATGATTCCCATCGGCAATACCAAATCGCGATAGCGAGATAAGGTTTGCATGGTGGGCGTCCGCGGTCGTGGCTAGAGATGGCGATCGAACGGCTCCGATGACCGTGTCCAATCCGATGACCATGTCAAAACGGGATCGCTCGATGAAGAGAGACACTAGCAGGCGCCCGACGTTGATATCCAGACGATTTGTTGCGTCGATGCGGGGGCAACGACGTCGACGGTTTCGCACGCCCGATGCGGCGCCGCACTTTGACCCGCCAGTGGATTCTGGATCGTTTCTCCGCCCTGCCCTGCTCCTTTGCCAAACCCGAGCAGGTCCGGACTCCGCGCTACAAATGGGGCGCGAGAAACAAAACCTAGCCCCGTTTGGGATCTAGCCCCGTTTGGGGCGTGGGACTTTCGTGCGTCCCCCTGCCCCGCCCTTCTTCTTTCCAGCGCGTCGCTGCCGTCCACGACCTCCGCTGGTCGACACGCCACCGGTGACTTCGACGTCGGATAAGGGCTTGCCAATGTGTTCTTTGAGCTGCAAGACCCGATCCCGGAGTTTCGCCGCCCGCTCGAACTCCAAATCCTCAGCCGCCGCCAGCATCTCCTGCTCGAGCGCGTCGACGTACTCGATGGTGATGTAGGTCACCTCGCCGTCCTCTTTGGCTTTTCGAGTCACCTCTTGGTGTTTGGCGGCGTCGGATTCAATGCCCGCCCGGATGGTCTTGAAGACCGTCTTGGGAATGATTCCGTGTTCCGCGTTGTAACGCCGCTGTATCGCGCGGCGGCGTTCGGTCTCGTCCATCGCCAACTGCATCGATTCGGTCACCGTGTCGGCATAGAGGATCACGCGTGATTCCGCGTTGCGGGCGGCGCGACCAATGGTTTGAATCAAACTCGTTTCGCTGCGGAGGAAGCCCTCCTTGTCGGCATCGAGAATCGCCACCAGTGATACCTCGGGTAAATCAAGCCCCTCACGCAACAGGTTCACACCGACCAGGCAGTCAAAGACGCCCGAGCGCAATTCCTGCAGTAGGTCCACCCGTTCGAACGCATTCAATTCGCTATGAAGCCAACGACACTTCACACTCTGCTCTTGGAAAAAATTCGACAAGTCTTCCGCGAGGCGTTTGGTCAGCGCGGTCACCAGCACCCGTTCATTGCGATCGGCTCGCGCGCGGACTTCGGACAACAGATGATTGACCTGACCGCGCGCGGAGACGACTTCGATTTCGGGGTCCAGTAATCCGGTCGGACGGATAATCTGTTCGATGACCTCGCCACCGGTCCGTTCGAGTTCGTAGTCGCTCGGTGTGGCGCTAACAAAACAGATTTGTCCAGTTCGATCCTCCCACTCATCGAATTTCAGTGGCCGGTTGTCGAGCGCCGACGGCAATCGAAAACCATGCTCGACCAGTGTGACCTTTCGACTTCGGTCGCCCGCGTACATGGCTCGTACTTGCGGCACAGTCACATGCGATTCATCCACAAACGTGATGAAGTCATCTGGAAAAAAGTCATAGAGCGTATCGGGAGTCGCACCCGGCGGCTTTCCCGAGAGCGGACGCGAATAATTCTCAATTCCGGGACAGTGGCCGACTTCCGCGAGCATCTCGAGATCGAACTTGGTGCGTGCCGACAGCCGTTGAGCCTCCAGTAGTTTTCCACGGGACTGGAACACCGCCAGCTGCTGATTCAACTCCTCGCGAATGACCCGCAGTGCGGATTGAATGCGATCCTCCGGCATGACAAAGTGCTTCGCCGGATACACATAGATGTGATCAACGACTTTGATCGTTTCACCCGAAGTCGGTTTGATGATCGACATCTTTTCGATCTCATCGCCCCACATCTCGATTCGGTAGGCGAACTCTTCGTAGCTAGGCCATAGTTCGATGCTGTCGCCCCGGACGCGGAACTTCGAACGCTCAAACGAAACGTCATTGCGCTCGTATTGCATGTCCA
This sequence comes from Planctomycetota bacterium, assembly GCA_038748615.1. Classification (GTDB taxonomy): domain Bacteria; phylum Planctomycetota; class Planctomycetia; order Pirellulales; family Pirellulaceae; genus Rhodopirellula. The sequence continues at coordinate 6,222 of JBCDIU010000037.1, forward strand.
CCAGTTTCAACAATAAGTGATCACGACGCGTTGTTTCGCCCGTGTGGAGTCCGATCACCAATTGCTTGTAATCGTCGGGACTCCCCAACCCGTAGATGCTGCTGACGGATGCGACGATAATGACATCGCGGCGGCTGACCAGCGAGCTCGTCGTCGCCAATCGCAATCGATCAATCTCTTCGTTGATCGACGAGTCTTTCTCGATGTAGACGTCGCGTTGGGGAATGTAGGCCTCCGGTTGATAGTAGTCGTAGTAGCTGACGAAATAATGAACGGCGTTGTTGGGAAAGAACTCTTTGAATTCGCCGTAGAGCTGAGCGGCCAGCGTTTTGTTGTGGCTGAGAATCAAGGCCGGACGTTTAATTTCGGCAATGACATTCGCCATCGTGTATGTCTTACCGGTGCCGGTCGCCCCGAGCAGCGTTTGAGCGGACTTCCCACTCCGAATGCCCTCGATCAGCTTGGCAATCGCCGCTGGCTGGTCGCCGGAGGGAGGGAATGGGCTGTTGAGTTCGAACGGGGCGGGTGCCAATGTCGTGTCGCTCATGTTGCCGCCAGTCTAGCGATTCGGCCGTGATCCTCCATCGCCGATACAATCAAATGCAATCCAAACGATGAGCCAGCTATCGAAGAAGGCTCCAGGGAGTACGATAAACGTTTCAAGTGGAGACCATTCACCAGCGGCAGGCGACTTCACCAACGACGAGGCGTGACGCCCAACGATTCTGTTTCTGGGTACACGTCCCGTTTCACTGGTCGTCCCGCTGAGTTGGTCCGCCACGATGTCGCAAACTGTCCTCTCGACGGACGACTCCGCGACCATACTGGTTTTCGATCCAGCGTGATGAGCAAAATGAGAGCATGATTCAAATCGACCGATTCCCGAGGACGTGTATCTGGCGTCCCAGCAAATCCGAATGCATCCGAGACTCAACCAAGATTCGTGCTTGGAAGTCCAGCATGGACGACTCCGCGGTGTGGGTCCTCGCCCTCGCATGGATTGGACTCGTGGTTGGATGTGGCGGTGGTGACGATGCCGAGATGCAGCGGCGTCCACGGCCAGTGGCGACCCGAACGTTGGTGAAGAGCCCTCCACCAGCGGAGGCTTTGGTGACCGCGTCGGCCGGTGCCTGGAAGACGGAGGATCTTGGTTTCGAAGTCTCCGGGCGGGTGGAGTTTGTCGCCGAGCAAAATGCGGAAATCCAGGGCCGCGTTCGAGATGATGAAGGCAATCTCCTGTTTGAAGGGACTCCTCTTGCGCGCGTCGAGAGCGAGCGTTATGAGCTGGCCGTCGCCAGTGCCAAGGCCTCCGTGGCACGTGCCGAGCAGGACTTGATTGTGGCGGAAACGGACCTGGATGAAACCATTCCTGCTCAAATCGACGCGGCAAGTTCCTCCGTCGAGCTGGCGAAAATCGAATATGACCGCAACGTGCGGTTGCGCCGCCAAAACGCCAACTCGCAAAGTGACCTGGATACCGCCAAAGCCAACTTGGATAGTGCCACGGCGGAGCTGAAGCAATTGATTGCAGCGGAAAAGTCGCAGAAGGCTCAGATTGAATCACTCAAGAGCGGCGTCCTCCAGGCGCAACAGAGCCTTCGCGACGCCGAGCGAGATCTTGAAGATTGCGTCCTGTTCTCTTCATTCGATGGAAAAGTGACCGACACGTCCGTCGTTCCGGGCAGCATGGTCAACGCCGGTGCGCCGGTGGCGACGCTGCAAATGATGGATCCAATCAAGATTGAGCTGGAAGTCTCCGGAGCGCAGTCGCGTGCTCTGCAGCGTACCGAGACGCTGCCGATCCATATCACATTGCCCGATGGGACAACGAACGTCTACGAAGGATTCCTCCATCAGATCGATCCCAGTGCGGATCCGTCGACGCGAACGTTCACGCTCACGATCCTGATGCTGAATCAACAGGTTTCCGCAGGCCAGCAATCGGGTGTTGCGATCACTCGTGACATCTGGCGTCTGGACTTGAAGTTCATTCCCGGTGCCCAGCGGGGTACGCTCTTCGTCGAGGAAAGTGCCATCCTTAGCGATGGTCAGGGAGACTATCTGTGGCAGATCACCAACGCGACAATTCAAAGTCGCTCGCCGACGGATCAAATCCTGGAAGTTCGCAAGCTGCGTGTGCAACCAGGTGCGCTGAGGGTGCCCTACCTCGGCGAGTACATCTTTCGACAAGTTGACGTGCTGGACGATGAATTCGATCCGTCCGTCAACATCGTCATTGGCGAGCTGATTGTCGACGGTATCGACCCCAATCAATGGAATGGGACCGAGGTGCTACTGGAGTCGGAGCCTCGCTGGATGCTCCGCCCGGGCGACCTGGTGAAAGTGGATTTGTCCGGCGGAACCGCCGAAGCGGGCTTTTACGTGCCGATGGACGCGATCGCTCGAAACGGCGGCGAATCGTTTTTATTCATCGTTGAAGATTCCGCCGATGGCACCGCGGTCCGACGGGTTGGCATTGATGTGTTGTCTGATGCATCCACCTCCGCCATCTCCCAGCAACGTCGCGTCGCGCCGCGTGGCGGCGAATCCCTGGACGGTCGACAGTACGTCACCAAGGGAACCCATTTCCTCGTCGACGGAGAGCGTGTCAGCGTCGTCAATGACTCGGAGACCCAGCGATGAACCTCTCCGCATGGGCGATGAATCGGCGCCCGATCATTTACACGATGGTGGGTCTGTTGACCGCGTGGGGTGTGTACACATTCTTCACGATGCCTCGCCGAGAGGATCCCGAGTTCACGATTCGAACCTGCGTCGTCTCGACGCGCTGGGAAGGAACTCCGACGGTCAAAGTGGAGGAGTTGATTACTGACAAGTTGGAGGAGGAACTCGACACGATTGACGAGGTCGACTATCTGAATTCAGAAACGACCACCGGCCAGTCGGTCATCTACGTGAATCTCGACGACAATGTCGCCCCCGAAGACATCCAGCAAGTGTGGGACAAAGTTCGGGCCAAGGTCAATGTGGTGGAGATGCCCGCCCAGGATGTACGCCCGATCGTCGATGACGAATTCGGTGACACCACCGTGTTGCTGCTGGGCATCTATCAAACACCGTTGGAAGATGAAACGGAAGTCCGCCCAGAGAATCGTTATTCACCACGGCAATTGGAAATCTACGCCGACAATGTGCGCGACGCGATTCGACTACTGCCCGGCGTGGCGAAGGTGGACAAATATGGTGTGCAGGACGAAGCCATCTACGTCGAGACTGAATTGGGGAATTGGTCGCAGATCAGTCTGACCAGTTCGCGACTCCAGCAGCTCGTCGCGGCACGCAACATCGTTTCAGCGGGCGGCAGCATTGATACCGATGCCGGTAAGTTCAACGTCAAACCCGGCGGTGAATTTGACGCGACGCGTGAAATCGAATCCGTCAGTGTTGCCTCGGTTGCGACGGGTGACTCCGTTAATCAGGTTCGCCTTCAGGATGTGGGGCTTTCCGTCAAACGCGATTTCATCGATCCGCCAAACGTGATCTGCCGCTTTACCGAGCCGCGTGGAACGTTTGATGCCGTCATGCTCGGTCTGACGATGAAGTCGGGTAGCAACATCGTCGAGATCTGCGATGCGGCGACAAAGCGCATCGAGCGCATGATCACAGTCGATCAGGCATTGCCCCGCGACTTGATGGTGCGGCCGGTATCGAAAGCATCGGATAACGTCAACGCCAAGATCGACGAGGTGATCAGCAATGTGATCTCGGCGATCCTGATCGTCATCGTGGTCGTCTATTTGTTCGTCGGATTACGGACCTCGTTGGTGATGGCCGCCAACATCCCGTTCGTCGTCATCGGCTCAGTGGCCATCATCAGCCAATTCGGGGTCGAGCTTGAACAGATCTCACTGGCATCGATCATCATCGCTTTGGGATTGCTGGTCGATAACGCGGTCCAGGTTTGCACGCAGACGCAGTCGAATATCCTCAAGGGGATGCCACCCGACGAGGCTGCGGTCACCGGCGCCAACACGTTGTTATTTCCGATGCTCAGCGGCACGCTCACGACCGTCGCCGCCTTCTTTCCGATGCTCCTCGCACTCCAAGGTGGATCCGCTGAGTACGTTTATAGCTTGCCGGTCACACTTTCGACGACGCTCTTACTGAGTTGGTTCTATGCGATGACGATTTGTGTGGTCCTGGCGGCTGGAATCATTCGCGCTCCCAAAAATCCGGACCGACCGACCGCTCCACTTCCCCTCGCCAATGAGTACTTCAACCGGTGGTTGGCCAAGCTGCGAGGTCGCCGAAGCCGTCCATCAGCGGGGGACTCCGAAGCTACCGCCGAGAGTTCAAACGATGCAGACGACTCGTCGGGAAACTTGTTCCTTACCATTTACGGTCAAACCGCCCATGTGGCCTTGAAGTTCAAATGGGTGACCGTTGTGGCGTCCCTGGTGTTGCTGGGGTTGGTGCTGCAACTACCCGTCAGCAGCGAGTATTTCCCGCTCGACAAACGCGACCAATTCTATGTCGTGGTCACGCTTCCGGAGACGGCCACGGTTGCGCAAACCGATGCCGTCGTTAGCCAAGTCGAAGACACCATCAAGAAACTCAGTCCCTCAACCGACCTCGATGGCAATCCAATCGAACGACTTCGAACCATGCGCAGCATGACCGCCAGCGGCGGTGCTCGCTGGTCACTCGCCGTCAATCCGCTCTCGCCAGCGTCCAACACATCCGAAATCCTGATCCGCACGACAAGCAGCGATTGGACCGAGTCGATGATTGCGGACCTGCGCAAGGCGGTGGACGTCGGCGACGCCGATCGCGGGATCCAGCCGATCGTCGGCGCCCGGGTCACGACAAAACGCGTTCAAATGGGGCCACCGGCCAATCCAGTCGAGCTGCGTGTCTCTGGTGACGGTTTTGCCGACATCGGGGAAATTCGGCGGGTTACCGAGGAAATCAAGCTGATGCTCCAGGATGAACCGGGCACTTGGGACATTTCGGACTCTTGGGGTGTGGACAGTTTTCAGCTCGATGTGGACGTCGACGATGAAAAGGCCAACCTATCCGGGGTCACCAACGAGAGCGTCGCCGACACGTTGAACGCATACTATTCCGGAATGAAGCTCACCGACTTTCGCGAAGGCGATCATGTCGTGCCGGTTTACTTCCGGTTGCGACCGGAGGATCGTGGCGACCTTTCCGGCCTGGATACGGCGTTCGTGGAAGGCGAAAACGGCAAGCTACCACTCAATTCCGTCGCCCGAATCGTTCCCAGCTGGCAGCCGGGCAAGATTGAGCGACGGGACCAGAATCGGACGATCGAAGTCTTTGCCGAAGTCGAGGACGGCATCTCGGGCAACGACGTGGTCTTGCGCGTCTGGAACTCCGATCGAATGAAAGCCCTCCAGGAATCACTGCAACCCGGTTTCAAAATCGAGATCGGTGGTTCTCTGGAGGAAAGCCAAGATGCGGCGTCCCAGATGACTCTATCCTTTGGCATTTCGTTCTTGGCGATCATTCTGATCTTGGTGATCCAGTACAACGGCTGGTCCAAGACGCTCGTGATTCTGACGACGCTTCCTCTGGCCGTGATCGGGGCGTGGTTCGGACTCTGGTTCACCGACAATCCACTCGGCTTCATGCCACAACTCGGCCTGCTATCGTTGTTCGGGATCGTGCTCAATACAGGGATCATCTTCATTGAGTTTGCGGACATTCTGATTCAACAACGACGCGACCGACTGGTTGACCTTGGCGAAGCCGATGGACCGATCGTCGGTCTGTCGCGTAAAGACTTTCGGGAGTGCATGGTTGCGGCCGGTAAACAACGCATGCTGCCGATTTTCCTGACCACGGCAACGACCGTCGGTGGTTTATTGCCGCTGGCGACCGGAGGCGGTCCGCTTTGGGAAGGCATGGCATGGCTGATGATTTATGGCTTGCTCGTCGCCACGCTGTTGACGCTTTACATTGTACCGGCGCTCTATGCGATCATCGTCGAAAGCTTTGGCGTCAATCCGATCGACCCGTGACCGGAGTCCAACCGATTCCGAGCCGTCGAGTGATCCAACTCGCCGCATCGGTCGTGGCCTCGGCGAACGGCTGCCGCGGTTCGGCTAACTCAACGGCATTCATACGAAGGCGTCGACGGATCGACGCCTTGGAGCGATCGTTGGCTTGTAACATGACCGCCGTACGATAGGCTTCGGCTCCATGTTGCCCACCGAAACCGAATCGGCGAGTCGAATTCAGACGGTCTGTCTGATGGTGCTGGCTTCGGCGGCCACGATGTTTTCGATCTACTGGCTGCGACCCGTCTTGGTTCCGCTCGTGGTCGCCTTCATGGTTGTCAGCGGGATCAGTCCTCTTTTGAGTACGCTCGAACAACGGTTGGGCGTCAGCCGAATCATCGCGGCGGCCATCGCGTTCCTGGCGGGCGTCGTCCTATTGCTCGTCTTCGGACTGTCGATCTGGAACTCCGTTATTGAGCTAAAAGACAACTCCGCTGTTTACCGTGATCGCGTGGAGGACATTGTCAATTGGGCCGAGGAGCGAGCGGACTTCGTCAAATCGTTGATTGGTGATGCGACATCAGTTTCTGCATCCTCCAATGACTCCGGCGCTGCGACGGTTCAGGTCGCTGACGATTCCGGTCAGGATCCAAGCGCCTTCATTGATGCCTTGGTTCGAGATGGTATCGCCATGGTCTCGCAAGCGTTCATCAGCTTGGTTTCAACGAGTGTTGTGGTGCTGATCTATGTTTTCTTCTTGCTCATCGGGACGTCCCAGGGCACCGACCTGTCCGAAACCTTGCGAGAGGTCAATCACCAGGTGCGGACGTATTTGGCGTTGAAGACCGTCATTTCCATCCTGACTGGTTTCGCTTTCGGCTTGGCCTTGCATCTGTTTGGCGTTCCGATGGCGTTCACGTTCGGCGTATTGGCCTTCTTTCTCAATTTCGTACCCAACATCGGTCCGTTGGTCGCCAGCGTGCTACCGATCCCTCTAATCCTGCTGGATCCCGACGGAAGCCTCGCGTGGATGCTGACGACCATCGTCGTCATCTGCACCATCCAAGGGATCAGCGGGAACGTTTTGGAGCCCAAGTGGATGGGCAACTCGTCGGACTTGCATCCCGTCACCATCCTGGTCGCTCTCATGTTTTGGGGGATGATGTGGGGTCTGGTTGGAATGTTCCTCGCCACGCCCGTGACGGCGGCCCTGAAAATCATGTTGGCCCGAATCACGCAGACGCGGCCCGTTGCGGAGCTGATGGCGGGGCGATTCGTCAAAACGGATCCGCCGTCGGCGTGATGGTCACGTCGTCGCGCTGAGGACGCGGCCGCCGTTTCGAAATAAAATTGGCCCCCTTTCGGGAGCCAGCTCGCATAGTCATTCCGTTGGCGACGCTCATACGAGTTGGCGAGCGACGCGTTTCACTCAGACACACGCAATGGAATTTCTCGAAGTCCCCCTATTTGACGACGACATCTACAAACTGCTGGTGCGTTTGGCGATCGACATCGTTGTTCTGACTCTGATCGTTCGTTTCGCAATTGCTCCTGGGCTGTCGCCCAAGGATCGAGACTTCGCGTTCACGGCGGTGATGCTCAATATCATCGTGTTCTTCATTTGTTTCACGATGAAGAAACTCGAGTTGGATCTCGGTTTGGCGTTGGGCCTGTTCGCCGTCTTTGGCGTGCTGAGATACCGGACCGACGCGATCCGTCCAAAACAGATGACGTACTTGTTCATCGTGATTGGCATCGCGGTGATCAATTCACTCTCCAACAAAAAAACCAGTTATGCCGAAATCGCGTTGGTCAACACCCTGATTTTTGCCGCCACGATGCTGAAAGAGTATCTCGTCGGTTCATCAGCCAAGTCGGCCGCGAAACTCAAGAAGCCCATCGAGGTTAAGAAGAAAGTGGATGACGCCAAGTCAAACCGATTCGCGATCGAGTACGACCGCCTTGAGTTGCTTGGCGAAGAAAACCGAAACTCCCTCGTCGATGACCTCCGTGAGCGAACAGGTTTGGTCATTTCAAGAGTCGAAGTGAAGTCCATTGATCTGGTCGAGAACCGAGCGACGCTGACGATTTGGACACCCAACACGATGGATCCCGAAATTACATGAACCTTGTCAAGCTTATCGACGGCCTGAATGCAGGACTTCGACCCGAACACATAGGAAGAGACCCGGCGGTGCTCTGTGTTCGCGGCTTCTCGAACCGTCGTTCACTAATCCTTTCACCCAGGCGCCGATGAAGATGAAATTCTCTACGTTGACCTATGTTATGGTCGCCCTGTTATTGCCATTGACCGCCTCGGCTCAACCACCCCGCGGCTTCGGACAAGGTGGCTTTGGACAAGGAGGTCCCGGTGGTTTTGGGCCGGGAGGTCCTGGAGGATTCGGTGGCGGAGGCCCGGGTGGTCCCGGAGGGTTTGACGGTGGAGGACCTGGCGGATTTGGTGGCGGAGGTCCGGGAGGGCCCGGGGGTCCGCAGCGGGCCACCGTTGAACTGCTCGATGAATTTGATCTGGATGAGAATGGTTGGCTCAACCGGAGCGAACGGGCGCGTGCCAGGGCGTCGGTGACATCCGGCGGTGCGCGTCGGGGGCGTGGCGGCTCTCGAGGACCGGGTGGCCCGCCACGCCAAGGCGGTCTGGGCACGGCTCAACCCGGCCCGCGGATTTCGATGGGAGATGTCCAGCACTTCCCCAATGCAGGTTTGTATGACCTAGAGGTGGTGCGAACCATTTTCCTGGAGTTTGAGAACGAAGATTGGGAAAGCGAGTTGGAAGACTTTCATGGTACGGATGTGGACGTTCCGGCCAACATGATCGTCGACGGCAAGACTTACCAAAACGTGGGAATCCGTTTTCGAGGCGCGTCGTCTTACGGCCATGTTCCCACTGGGATGAAACGATCCTTTAACGTTTCAATGGACATGGCTGATGAGGATCAGCGACTGTACGGCTACAAGACGCTGAACTTACTCAACAGCAATGGTGATCCGTCGATGATGAGCACCGTGTTGTATTCACACATCGCCGCCGACTACCTGCCCGTCCCCAAATCCAATCACGTGCAAGTGGTCGTCAACGGTGAAAGCTGGGGTGTTTACGTCAACGTTCAACAATTCAACAAGGATTTTCTTTCTGAACACTTTGAGTCGACCAAAGGAACGCGTTGGAAAGTCAGCGGCAACCCACAAGCCGACGGTGGCCTGCGTTATCTCGGTGAGGAACTCGATCCGTATAAAGAACGGTTCGATATGAAGTCCAACGATGGTAAGAAGGCTTGGCAATCATTGGTGTTGCTTTGCAAAACACTGAACGAGACACCGCTGAACGAACTCCAAAATGCCCTCGAGCCAATGCTCGACATCGATCAAACACTTCGGTTCCTGGCCCTGGACGTCGCCTTGGTCAACTCGGATGGTTATTGGACGCGTGCAAGTGACTTCAGTATTTTTCTGGATAGCGACAAGCAGTTTCATCTGTTCCCGCACGACATGAACGAAGCGTTTCAGAGCGGCGGACACGGTGGACCGGGCGGGCGCGGACCAGGTCGACGCGGCGGCGGGGGCCCCGACCAGCGCGGTGGGTTCGGTGATCGAGGCGGCTTTGGTGATCGCGGTGGTCCGGAAGACCGGGGAGGCCCGGGAGACCGGGGTGGCCGATTCGGTTTTGGTCCGCCGCCGAACGACTTTGGCCGATCCGGTGATGATTTTGGCCAACGACGCGGTGGATTCCGACCCGAAGGCGAGTTCGATCCGCGGCAAGGCGAATCTCGACAGGGCCGCCAGCGTGATCCCAACGGTGGTGACTCCGGTCGACGGGGACCTGACCGATTTGGTGATGGTAATTTCCGTGACGGAGGATTCGGAGACGGCGGCTTCGGCGGCGGTCCATCCAGACGCGAAAGCTTTGGATCCGGGAGCTTTGGATCGGGGGGCTTTGGGCCGGGTAGATTCGGGCAAGGTGGACCAGGTCGTGGAGGTCCCGGTGGTGGACCGGGAGGCCCTGGTGGTGGACGAGGTGGTCCAGGAGGCGGTGGACCGGGCGGACCTGGCCACGGAGGAACCGATCTGGACCCGCTGACAGGCTTGGACAACGAGCGTTTTCCACTGCGAAGCCGCTTGCTGGCCATTCCTGAGTTAAAGGCAACTTATCTTGGCTATGTCCGTGAGATCGCCGAAAAATCGCTCGACTGGAATCATGTCGAACCGATCATCACCGCGCAACGCCAACGGATCAGTGATCTGGTTGCGGATGATACGAAAAAACTGGACTCGTTCGAGGCGTTCGAAACCGCGACGTCCGCCACCGCGACCCGAGACATCGGAAGCGGCGGCTCGTTGAGGAAGTTCTTCGATGAACGCCGCGACTACCTACTCAGTCGGGACCAATAGCTTGGCCACTGCAACGCCCTGCCCTGCCCCGGTTTGACGACCAAGTCTCCACGTTTGGGCTCCTCGACTTTTGACCGATCCGTTAGCTGGAGTCATCACTGGCAAACGTGCCGATGTGCCAGAGGACTCCGGCCGGATCATGCAAGAAGAACTCGCGACCCCAATCGTCGTCTTGAATGGGTTGCAGACGCACGCCCGGATACTTCGACGGCAATTGCATGGCCTCGATCTTCCGGTAAGCAGCGTCTAAATCAGCAACCTCCAAGAACATCATTGAATTGTTGACCCAGTCCTCCACGTAGTAACGCTGTAAACAGAATCCGACGCCTTCCATCTCAAAGTAGCTTAGTTGGTCGGACACGACGGATTCTTCGAAGCCGACATCACGGTAAAAGGCTCGTGAGACGTTGAACTGATTGGAACCGATGAAGGTTCGCAATGATTTTGCTTGCAGTGACATGGCGGTTGCGACCCCTTATCGATGGCTGCGGAGTGTTGCGAATTTGAGTTGGATTCAGTACCGCGGGCGAGACACCACACAAAGTGATTCAAGACCATGGAAGTGGAAGTTGTTGCGATACCGAGGCGACTCGTCGAGTCTCCAATCTGTCAGTCGCCGCAACAGTTTGGGAATCGCGATTTGAACTTCGAGTCGGGCCAGCGGTGCGCCCAGGCAATAATGAATCCCACCTCCGAAACTGACGTGCGGGTTGTTTCGGCGCGATAGGTCCAACGCATTCGGCGATGGAAATACTTTGGGGTCGCGATTGGCGGCACCCAATAGCAACGCCACTTCCTGACCAACTTCAAAGGTTTGGTCGCCAATCGTCATCGGTTCAAGGACCCATCGATTGAATTGGTGAAGTGGCGTATCAAATCGCAATATCTCCTCGACGGCGGACTTATGAAATCGTTGGTCATCGGCATCGGCCGCTTCACGCCAACGTTCCAGCTGGTCGGGATGTCGGATCAGCGCCAGCATTCCGTTGCCGATGACATTGACCGTCGCCTCATGGCCTGCGTTGAGCAATAAAATACAATTGGCGATCAACTCGTTTTCGGTCAGTCGCTCACCCTCGGCCTCCACGGCGATCAACTCGCTAATCAGATCGTCACCGGGACTCAATCGCCGCGTCTCAACAAGACGTCGCAGATAGGCGACAAATTCTTGGGATGCCTTCACTGCGGCGGCTTCCATGGCAGGAGTCCGAACCATCTCATACATCTGAATCATGTCGCCGGACCAACGAAGCAGCTGAGGCGCGATTTCGGCTGGAACGCCGAGCATCTCCGCGATGATTCGCACGGGAATTGGCGTGGCATAGGACCGCAACAGATCAACAACCAGCATCTCCCCGGAATCCGACTGTTGAAGCATCTCGTCGATTAAGTCATCGCACAGCGATTCAATGCGAGGTCTCCACTGTTCGATTTGTTTGCCCATGAATGCCTTCTGCACCAACCCACGCAGCCGCGTATGCGATGGCGGTTCCCGACCAATCATCGCCAGGTTGTCCACGTCGAAGAAAGGTTTCAATGAGGCGGGTTCCGGTGGCCGGCCAAGTGAATCCCTTGAACGCAGGTGGCTGATCTGACGACCCAACCGGCGATTTCGCAACAAAACAGAGACGTCCGCATGGCGTGTGAACGTCCACAGGCCGTGCTCGTGCCAAAAGAACGTCGGGCAGCGTTCGTGGAGTCGCTCGTAACAACGATACGGATCCTGGTAAAAGTCTGGATCGCGAATGTCGATGTGCACTGTCTGAGATGATTCGTCAATCAACACCGCACGGCACCCTACTCCGGTCACAGGCCAAACAGGTCGACACTGAGACTGGCTCCACGCCATCCACCTGTTCGTCATCCACGGTACTGGAATGACACCGGCACCGTCGACGGGGTATCGTCATGATCAAACGGACGCGGAGCGTCCTGTTTTGGTGGTACCATACCGACGGCAATCACCAAGTGTTCAACCGGATCTCTCCGATGAATCAAGATGCGCGCCAGCAGACTGATCGCGTTCCCCGAGCCATTGAAAGTAGTTGCGTGAATCCGTACGAGCCACCTGAAAAGGGAGAGCCGATCGTGACGAGTTCCATCGAGAAATGGTGGGCGGAGAATCGGACGGAAATTCTTGTCTACCTGGTTCTCCTTGCCCTGGTGTTCGGTGTGCTGGCGCCCTTGGCGATGGTGATGCACCCAAAGTACTTCTAGGTTTCGACACAAATACAAGGCTTCTTCGGACCGCCAAAACCGTGGAGAGAATTTTCGAGCCACACCGTCTTCGGTCGGCAGTCACGATTCGAGTACGATGGAGGTCGTCGGTCGATCTCCCTCCTCGTGATTCGATTCCAAAACACCCATGAAACGCCGAGACTTTTTGTGGACGGCTTCGGCGATTGCTGGCTGCTCTCGTTGTGCACTCGCCGATTCGATTGAACCTCAGTTTCGAGTCTCTCTGCCAGAGGCTCATCGCGGCACGCTGGAAATCGATACCAAGTTGCTCGATAGCTATGGACCACCGCCGTCCGAAAGACGTCAATTCTATTTGGCCGCTCGCGAGGTCTTCGAACGTCAGCGCGATACAGGATTCGACGACCCGGCGATTCTGGACGCGGCCAGACAGCATTCGATCGATCTAATGGGCGGCCCCATGCTCGGTGACCTCCGCCATGATGGCGTCACCATTTGGATGCGACCAGCCACGGATCGACCGCTCTTCATCCGACTTGGCGAGCGTCTTATTCCCGTCGGGGAGACCAATCCGGGCACTGAAGTGCGAATTCCGCTCAGTGGCCTGAACCCAATGACGCAATACGGATATCAGATCGAAACCGACGATCGCTCCATCGCAACGGGCTCCTTCCGCACGGCGCCGAAACCGGACCACTCTGGATCCATGCGGATCGCCTTTGGATCGTGTTTTCACAAGATTGGCGTCCACAACCCGAATCTGTTCCGCGAAATCATTGCCCGAGAACCCACCGCGATGATGTTGTTGGGTGATTTGGCCGTAGATGATCGCAGGGATGACACATCCATGCACCGGAGCGACTACCAGTTGCGAGATGTCTCTCAGCCTTGGCAGCATTTTGTCTCGCAGATCCCGACTTACTCGGCTTGGGATGACCATGATTACCTCGACAATGATCTCAGCGGGATCCCTCGGCGTTTTACGGCCAAGGACCGGAGTGCATTGCGAAATGTCTGGCACCAGAATTGGAACAATCCGTCGGCCGATGACGACCGTGAGGGGATCTACCACAGCACACGCGTGGGCCCCGCCGAGATCATCATGCTGGATACGCGTTCGTGTCGAGATAATCAGCGACGCAGCCAGCGGGGTTCCTATTTGGGCGATGCCCAAATGCGTTGGCTGAAGCAAGTCCTTTCGAAATCCACGGCGCCGTTCAAAATCATCAGCAGCGGCACGATGTGGAGTGATTATGTCAGCAAGGCCAAAGACTCCTGGGGGACTTGGGACACGGAGGCACGCGAGGAACTATTCGACTTCATTGAGTCCAACAAGATCGCCGGCGTCTTGTTAGTAAGCGGAGACCGACACGGTGCGCGAGCCTTCCGAATTCCTCGTTCGTCGGGGTTCCAGTTTTACGAATTTGAACCGGCAACCTTGGGAGGCGCATCGGGTCCGGAAGCCTGGGTCGATGATTGTCCCGAACAGATCTTTGGCTATGGACGGGACAATTTGATCGCCTTCGGCGAGTTCACGTTCGATACGTCTTCGGAAGAACCGTCGGTCACGTTTCGGCTGATCAAGGAAACCGGCGAGGTGCTCGAGGAGCACATGCTGACGTATCAACAGCTGACGCCCTAAGTGCCTGCGACCCAATCGCGTCGCCAACGTAGTGTTCCACGGCCGTGAATGCCCCACCCTCCCGCACGCGCGGGAGGGTGACTGAACCGATTTTCCAAGGCAACCTTACGATGGCTGACTCGAGGATCATCACACGAGCGTGCTGATTTCCTCTGGATCGGTCACATCGAGATCTTCGTCGCCATCGTCCATGTCGTCCGACGGTCCTCGGTCACGATCGCGGTCGCGCTGACCAACATTTCGACGATTCACCTGATCGCGGGCGAGAAGGTCCAAGTCCGGTTCGCCGACCGGTGGCGGAGCCATTTCCAGATCCGCAAGCATCGGCCCCAGCGGATCGACCATATCCATGCCCGGACCCATTGGTCCAGGACCGGGTCCCGGTTCGGGCCCACGATTTCGGGGAACGTTGTCGCGTCGGTCGCCACGGCCATCGCCATCATCGGGCCTTGGCATTCCATCGCCCGGCAGTCCTGGGTTCCCGGGCTGACCACCGCCATCGCGTGATGCCACGACGAACTCGGATGAGACCGTTTCGGCGACCGCTTGGCCAACTTCTTGACCAACCAAGTCATCGAAATCGAAGTGAATCCCCAAGTAGACTCGACTGCGTCCGTTTTCTTCCATCGCTTCGGTGAGCGAACTGAATGATCGCACTGCATCGTCGAGATCCAATCCGTAGGCCGCTTCCAGCTCCGGGTTCTCCATGATGATCTCCAGCTCTCTGGAGGCTAAGTCGAACGAGATGTCATCCGTTCCATAGAACTCTCGAATCGCACCAAACAAAGCACCACCAAACGTGGCGTGCCCAGAAACGTACGTGGGGAACTGGGGCGTGAATCCAATCACGTCATCCCCACCGTCAGGAGCACCCAGGGCCGTCCAGTCCTCGTCCCCTTCGGTTAGGTCGTTTCCGTCCGCATCTCCCTGATGAATGGCGGTCACCGGCCTCCAGAACTGCTCACTGAACTTGGTGTGCCAAGCGGCCACGCCCGCATCGGCCATGGCAACCGATGCTTGCGCGTAGAGCGCCGCATTCTCCACAAACGAGTTACCCTCCTGGACCGAGATGGACTCCAGGACATCGGAGAACAACGCCATGGGCGTCCCCAGGCCGACGCGGTCGTAAGCCCAAAAGATACCAGCTTCGGTCTGGTCGGCTGTCCGCGTCGCGCTGTCCACTGAGCCGAGTTCCTTCACTTCGTTGTACGACTCCGCGTATTGCTCGCTACTAATGGGCGGTGTCGTTTCGGGAGCGTAGTCTTCCGCCGATGAAATCACGAACGGATCCACCTCAACCCACGCCGGTCCCCATACGGGAACGTCCGGATTGAGCGGATCCGGCTGGAAGGATCCGATCTCATCACTGTAGGTGTAATCGGCGACGGTATCGTAGCCATCATTGGATCGAGCTTCCAAAATCGTTTCACCGATCTCGGTCCCCACCGCAATACTGGCATCCGTGTTGGCGCCGGAACGAAACTCGGAAAAGACGTCTTCGCGAACCTCTTCAATCATACCTTGCTGCTCCGAATAGAGCGAACTCAGCACGGTGTAGGCCGCTTGTGACGCGGCAATCTCCGCACGAACTCGGACATCTTCGGGAAGGTCAATGTCATACTCGTAAAACGCGTCGGCCGCATCTCCAATGGCGAGTGTGACCGAGTCATAGATCGCGAGATTCATCATGGCCATGGCCCGCGAAGCATAGCCTGGATTCTGCTTCTCTTCATTCTCGACCAACAACTCGGCGAACAGATCGTTCCACTGCAGGACCACGTCCGAGCTTTCCTGCGTTGTCGGATCTTCGCTCACATCACCACCGTCCCCACCCTGATCATCGGGTCCTTCAATCGGTCCGGTCGGATCACCGGGGATCTCTGGACGGACGCCACGACCGCCACCTCGATCGCGGTTCATTCGATTGATCACCATCAGCGCGTCCAGGGCGGTGTTCTGACCGTCGTTATTCACGTCGGTCATGCGGCCCCGCCCCTCTTGCTGTTGACCGCCATCTGCACCACGCGACTGACGGGTGATCTGGTTGATGATCGTCAACGCATCGAGCGCTGTGATCTCCCCGTCTTCGTTCACGTCCTCTGGAATCTGGGCGTTGTGGAACATGTTGGCTGCGAGCAACTGGCGGCCTTCGAGTTTTTCCGACCTGAGACGCCGCTGATGCGAGGCGCGTTTGAAGTCCTTGCGACGCGAGAATGCGGGGCGTCGGACTAGCCGATTCCAGATCTTGGACATGATTCGACCTGCGTAAGTTGAAAGAGAAGAGAAGAGGTGGTGGACGGCTCGCCGGCGATCAACTCGCAGCGACCGGTCGCCAATCCAGGAGGGATGAAAAAGTCCCGAAATGTCACTTCCGTGCCCGAAAAGGGAATAAAATCTCCCATTCGCGGTGAAAGCGGCCCAAAAAGACTCGCTATCGCCGACCAACAGATGCTCGCCGGGTGGAGCGACCAAACTCAATCAAGTCGGATTGAGAAAGAACGCTGGTTCTTCAAGGGAATTTCAGCCTGACGGTCAGGCTTGGAACATGATCGCGCCGCGACGGGGCGGCTACGATCCATTGGCTTTACGGAGACTCCATCTTGAAGATGCACGAATGAACCACCTGCTTATCGTGTGCTTGCTCGGCTGCGCACTCGCGATTGTTGACGGGAGTGACTCCGAATCGACATCGTGGCGAGAAAAGAAGGGTGCGACGGCCCCTTCACCGCTTCTGTTGACAGAGACTCAGCGGCCGTACTTCCGCGAACACTTTCACTTGGGGCAACTCAGCGAACGACTCTGGTACAGCGCCGATTGGAAAGCTGAGCATGGAGTTCTCAAGCGGCTCGAGCATGGCTCCGGACCCACGCGAATTTTTTTGCGTGACGCCAATTACAAGGACACAGTCATCCGCTTCGATTTTCGGCTTCGCGGCGCACAGGATGTGCGGCTGATGACCGGCAGCGACGGCCACTACAACACCGTGTTGCACGTTCGCCCGAATCAGTTCTTTCTGCAAACCGCCCAAGACAGCTCGGTGCCGTACTTCTCCTACCGCCACGGAGAGTGCGCCTACGAATTCAAGCCCGATCGATGGTACACCATGACGATCGAGTTCCTTGGCGATGAAGCGGTTGCTCACCTCGATCACCGACACCTTGTGCGAGCAAAGCATCCCATGATTGATCGCACCAGAGACTATTTCGCAATTCAGGTGGATGACAATCCAGCCGAGTTTGACAACGTCGAGATCTTGACGGCAGTGCCGCGCAAGGCAGAAAGCGGTCGAGCAACGATCGAATCGGCCGAAGGAAAGTTTCCAGTCGCGAAGTCGCTTCGAGAAATGCTCGACATTCGCCGCAAGAATGCGCACGAATGGTACTACCAGCGAGATGCCGCCTACCGCCAGTTGGTCAAACGTGTCGACGAGTTGGATCGCCAAAAGAAACGGCAGTTCCCAAACGCGTTTCGGACACAGAAGGAGTTCAAGAAGGAAATCCAGGCCGAGCGACGACGACTCAATGAGACCGATCGGACTTATAGAGACTTGCTCACAGCCACGCATCGTGCGAATCGATCGATCGAGCAATGGCTAATCTCGCAGCGTCCAGAAGTTGAACAAGTCAACGGAAGCCGGCGGAAAGCCTTCGTCGCCGAACTGCACCGCGAAATGGCGAATGAACCAGAGCTGCTCATGCTCGTCGAGGCTGAAACGCAGGCTCAAGCGAGGCTCAAAGCCGCCTATCCGCAGCTATTCGTTAGTGATCAAACCATCCAAGAACAGAGAAGAGCCGCTGCGGCGCAGTGTCGCCAAGATCCGGTGTTCCAGCGTCTCACAAGAGAACGCGCTGATGCCTACCGAGCACAGCGTGACTACTTGTTAGCGAACGACGATCAACTCAATCAGCTTGATCAACAGGTGAGAGACCTTGAGTTGTGAAACGAAGCGATGACGAAATGAATCTTCAGCGATGAGGCAACATCGGATGAACCATACTGCAAACGATCTCTGTCGGGCTGCCAGGATTCTTTCCGCATTCGTGGCGGCGACTGCCCTGTTATCGACCATGGCGGCGGGTCAGGAGTCTCGTCGCGTACCACTGGTCTCGAAGATTACAGGGGTGCAACCGATGACGGGAATCGTCCTCTGGTCTGACAACGCGAACGCTCTGGAGCACCGCGACGCCATCACACTGGAGTATCGCTATTGTGGCTACAACGAGGTCGTGGATGGAGAAGGCCAATACGACTGGAGCAAGATCGACGTGGTGCTCGACGCCATTGCGAGCAGAAACCATCAAGCAGTACTGCGGTTCTATTACGTGTACGTCGGCAGAAAAACGACCACCCCGGATTTCCTGCGGAGGCGAACGGACTACGAAGAAACCATCGGGAAAAGCGAAAAGAAGACGACGCACTTTTGCGACTGGAGTAACCAAGCGCTCAAGGACTTCACACTGGATTTCTACGCCCAGTTTTCCAACCGTTATGACAACGATCCGCGGATTGCCTTTTTGCAAACCGGCTTCGGTTTGTGGGCGGAGTACCACATCTACAGCGGTCCGCGAAAACTGGGCAAGACGTTTCCTGACAAGGCATACCAGACGCGTTTCCTGAATCACATGGACCGTCAATTCAAGCATCTGCCCTGGTCGATCAGCATCGATGCCGCTGATGACGCCTACTCACCGCTCGAAGGCAATGACGAGTTGCTTCAGCTGAACTTTGGACTCTTTGACGATTCCTTTCTGTGCAAATCGCACCCAAAGGAGAACGCCGTCAACTGGAGAAGCCTTGGGTCTGATCGCTGGAAACGCCGACCAGGCGGTGGGGAGTTCAGCTATTACAACAGGAACGACCAACGCAACGCTCTCGCTGCCAATGGCCCGAATGGCGTTTCCTTCGAAGACGCCGCCGCACAGTTTCACATCTCGTACATGATCGGTAATGACCAAACACGGCACAGCAGCATCGAGCGCATCCAATCCGCTGGAATGTCAACGGGATACCGGTTTCGGGTCAGCGCCGCGGCAATCCAAGGCGACGAGTTGCGATTGCGCGTCGTCAACGAAGGCGTCGCTCCGATCTATCGTGATGCCTTTTTTGCGGCGGGACGGAGGAAATCCACTACCTCTTTGAAAGGACTGCTGCCGGGCGAAGACATCATCGTGTCGATCACGGGAGTCGACGACCAGGATCTTGATCAGATATCCATCCAATCCAGTGCGATCCTACCGGGCCAGCGAATCGAATATGTCGCCGATCTGAAATAGGGCGACGTTCGAACGTCAGGCATCGATCGTCGGCAGAATCCAGACAACGCATGCGGCAATTGTACTCTCGAACGGGCCTTTACTCTCAGGGCTCGTTTCGCTCCGGGCCGGCCGATACCTCGATCGAGAGCCCCATCTGTGACAGTCGAAATTCAGATGAGTCAAACGCTCGCAAGATCGTGTCTCGGTCTTGATGAAACGGATACTCGATATACCTGGCGTTGGCTTCTCCCGTCTTGGCTGTCCACCGGGCAAAGCCACCGTCGAGGGCCGATTCGTCGGCTGCTCGTGTGATAGCGCCCGCGTAGACGTTTCCAGAACCGATCCATCGGATGTTTCTTGCTTCCACGTCTTCGTCAAAGTCGACAAGCCCCTCAAGGTTAAAGAATACCGATGCGTCGGAACGCACGATCGGTGCTCCAAAATCTTGGCTATCAAAAACGCGGATGGACTGCTCACAGGCAAAGGCACAATGATCCAACAACAACTGATGGTCATCTTCACCCGACAGTTCAATCCCCGTCATTCCGGAAATCCAACAGTTTCGAAGTGTACTGACGACTTCGCTTGCCGACTCCAACTCCATCGCGGCAGCGGCGGAAGCATGAATCTCGCATTCGTTCAATGTCACTCCCGCCTGGCTCGCAAGACAGCATCCTGGCGAAGTGCTGTTGAGAATGCACGCCGTCAACTCAAGTGCGCCCTCGGCTTCCACCTGAATGATCGGGAGTCCAAAGTCGTCCGCGTTGATGCGAATCTCGATCCCCTCCATGATCAGATGTCCCTCGACACTGAGCATCGACTCTTCATCCGAATCGTCATCAAAGTCGTCTTCCTCGTCATCGAATAGCTCGTCATCGAATTCTTCGTCAAAGAGATCATCGACATCCGCAGCTGGATGAAAAACCAAAATCGGATGGGAATCATGTGCCGCCTTGATGGAAACACGGCCGCCTTCCAGGAACACCGGATCGGAAATCACATGGATGCCTCCGCTAACCTCGACCCAACCATCGACGGGCTGGTCGTCGACGGCATCTTCGAGGTCGTCGAAGGATCCGGCGTAGCTGCCGTCCGACGCAAAACAGACGAAGCGGCGCGTCGCCTCAGGCAATTGGCTGGACGTCTCAGCAAGATCCGATGCAGCCGTCATTCGCGGTGACGGTCGAAGGGAGGTTGCCCGTGTCTGACCGGTCTGGTTCGTCGCAAGGTGTTCGAGTGTTTTGGCGGGGAACTCCGATGGCTGAGCCGTTGCTGCGATCGCCTCGACCTTCTTGGCAGCCCCGCTCTTCGAAACGGAATAGACCACACCGGCGAGAAATCCAATGAGGACCAATGCACCGACAAGCGGAATCAAGACGCCCGTTTTCAATCGTTTGCGTTGTACGGAATGCTTCGCCACAACGACTTCGTTCGGGTTCGTGTGGGACGAGACCCGCGCCATGGGGCGATCCTGCCCACCCAACTCGCAGGCGGCAACAAGCGAACCAAGTCCCTTCCCTAGCGCGAGATGGACGTCAGCGGCCGTCTGAAATCGTTCGTTGGGATCCTTGTTCAACAATCGCGCAACAAGACGGGAGAACCACACCGGAACGTCGGTCTTCACCTCGGTTAAAGGTCTCGGATCCGACGCGGCGACGCGGCGAATCGTTGCCAATAGGTTCTCGGCTTGAAATGGCGAGCTACCGGTACACATCGCGTAAAGCACTACACCCATGCCATAAAGGTCTGAACGGTGGTCGGCTGTGGAAGAGCCCTCCAGAGCTTCCGGGGCCACGTAGGCCGCTGTCCCCACGAGGGTTCCACTGGACGTGTACCGGGAGCTTCCAGCCGCAAGTGCAAGACCAAAGTCACTGAGCAGGACCTTGCCGGTTCTCGCATTAAGAAGGATGTTCGCTGGTTTCACGTCCCGATGCACAAGCCCACTCCTGTGCGCCGCATCGAGGCCCGCCGCCATCTGACGACCGATTCGAACCGTGTTTTCAAAGCTGATCGGGCTGCCAGAATCCAGCTGCTGCTGCAGCGAAACACCTTCCACATACTCCATCACCAGATACGGAAGCGGTGGACTGTCGGACACCGCGTGAATCGTGATGATGTTGGGATGCACCACGGATGCCGCTGCTCGCGCCTCTCGTAGGAAACGCTGCCCCGCAGCAGCGTCGTTTGCCACCGTAGGAGCCAACACTTTGATCGCCACCAGGCGATCAAGCGACCGCTCGCGCGCCTTGTAGACGACACCCATGCCCCCATGCCCAATCAATTCAATCAACTCGTAGCCATCATTCGTGATCGCATCGACATTGAACGGATTGAAAACGCCATTGGATCCCTTCGCCTCGGATAACGATGACGCCTCCGATATCGACTCTGGCCCCGATGTCGACTCTGGCCCCGATGTCGACTCTGGCCCAGCGCGAAGTGACTTCGCCTCCGCGATGACATTATCCAGGATAGCCGTGTCCGTATTTTCTTCGTTGAGTGTGGGAAGCTGGTCGGCGAGTTGATTCTCGGACACGGCATTCTCCATCCTTCGTTGACAATACCTGCAACGCCCGACATGGGCGGTTGCAAGCTCAGCATCCTGCCCACTCAAGGTTCCTGAAATCAACTCCATTAGGTGCTGGTTGGGCAGGCAGTCGTCAGTGCGATTCATCGATCTCACGAATTTTTTCAGCGATGCGTTTCAACACGCGACTCTTGGCCACATAGACGGAGCCCACACTGACGCCCAAACGGTCTGCAACCACTTGGGATGTCTGCTCCTCAACGGACGTCAACCAAAACGCTTGCCAAGTGGATTCTTGAAACTGATTCTTGATCTGGTTGGCCGCCCAGTGAATGAGCTGACGCTGATATTCCTGGTCCCAGAGTGTTTCGAGCTCGTTATTCTCATCGGCGACAGCGGCCAAGAATTGCAGCGACTCCGTGTCGCCAACGCCCCTTGGCTCGGGAGCCTGTTTTCGCTGCACACGCGTCATCGTTCGCTTGGCAACCTTGTAAAGCCAGCTTCGAAATCGACCCAGCTTGGGGTCATAGTCAAACTTGGCGATGGACTTGGCGACCTCACACATTACGTCTTGGACCAGGTCCGCCGCATCCGACTCCTGCATATGACAGCGACGCGCAAAACCAAAGATCAGCGGGCTGTAGATCTCGACAAACTGGGACCACGCCTCGGCATCCGCCTGATCACGTAGCCGAAGCAACAAGCTCGCTCGCGTTGGTGCTGCTTCGGTCACACAAACCTCGCTGACAGGGATTCTCGAATGATTTCATTATAGGCCGACCATTGGCGTCGACATGCTCTGCATTGGCCGCCCAGTCGAATTGCCAGAAAGTTGGACGTTCGGTGTAAGGATCGGATTCACCTGGGCCAAGGAACGGGAAGCGGAGGCAACGGCCGAAATAGGTGTCGCCAAAGATGCCTCAGTCGCCGTCGCCGAGCTGCACGGTTGCCAGTGCCTTTTCCCTTCTTTTCACGCCGCTATGCGAATCCGCAAGGAGCCGTCCTATGTCACGCCGGTGGAACAACCTGAGAATCAATCGACACGCACGTTCGAATGGAGGATCACATGTGAAGCGTGACCATCGACGCCGTAAACGCCAGAACCGAAGGCTACTGCTTCAGAATCTTGAAAATCGACAGCTTCTGGCGGGTGACGTGCCGATGTTGCCCGACACAACTGCCATGCACTCGGATTCATCGCATGCGATGGTCGATATGGCACAGGGCACGTCAACCGCCACGCACAGCGCGGTGGAACACACGCAACATGGGGCACACGCCGCTGCCATGGCTTTGGTTTCGGCTGATCAAGCCACCAACACGGTGGTTGCATCGGGAAATTGGTCAGACCCCCAAGTTTGGAGTGGTGGCGTTCTGCCCCAGACGGGCGCCAGAATCGTGATCCCCGAAGGCATGACCTTGACGGTCGACTCCGTCATGCCCACGGAGTTCAAGACGATTGGTATCCAAGGCACGCTTGGCTTTGCCACCGACGTGAACACGGAACTCCGAGTGGACACGCTCGTGAGTCACCCGCAGGGTCGCTTGGAGATCGGTACCGCGGCCTCTCCCATCGCAAGTGATGTAACGGCAAAAGTCGTCTTCGCCGATGATGGAGCCATTGATACGACTTGGGATCCCGAGCAACTGAGCCGGGGAGCGGTCCTACACGGTTCGACCGAGATTCACGGTGCAGAAACCACTCACCGCGCCACATTGGCCGAGTTCCCGCGTGCCGGCGCCACTTCCATTCATTTGAACAACGTGCCAGTCAACTGGAAGCGTGGTGACGAGATCGTGATCACGGGAACACAAGGTTCCACCAGCGATGAAGTGCGCACGATCGACTCAATCGATGGCGCCTCCGTCGCATTCACCGAGCCGCTCCAACTGGATCACGTTCCGCCGAAGTCGGATCTCAACGTCTATGTCGCCAACAAGACGCGTAACGTGCAGTTTTCTTCAGAGAACCCCGAGGTTTCGCGGCGTGGACACATCATGCTCATGCATACGCTTGATGTGAACATCCAGAATGCGGAGTTCCGTGATCTGGGACGCACCGACAAAACGCGTGAGCTCGATGACGTGCTGTTCGAGTTCCCAGACGCGGTCGGAAACGAAACCAGTGCTCCCGTCGTCTTCACGACAACAACCGGTGATCGCACGAATGTGAGAGGACGCTATGCCGTCCACTTTCATCGTGGCGGCGTTGATCCCAACAGCTCTCCAGCCGTGGTGTCAGGTAGCGTCGTTGACGGGAGTCCCGGTTGGGGCCTGGTGAACCACTCCAGCAACGTCGACATGATCAACAACGTTGCCTACGGGGTTCAAGGAGCCGCCTTCTACACGGAAGTGGGCGATGAAATCGGATCCATGGTGGGCAATATCGCGATCCGAACCGTCAATCCGCAGTTCACACTCGACGACGAAGGAGCCATTGACCCTGACCTTCGCTTGGACCGAATGGACTTCGGAGTCGACGGAGACGGTTTCTGGTTGTCTGGGCACATGGTCAGCATGCGCGACAACGTATCCGCCGGCGCATCGGGGCACGGGATCATCATCTGGAGTGATGGCGTCATCGAACCGGACTTGGCGAGGGGACGTTCCAGCGTCAAGGTGGCCAACCTTGAGAATGGCAATCTGATCACGGGTCGCGACACGATCCCAACCTGGTGGGCGCCTCTTTCCGAGATCTCCAACAACGAATCGTATGGAGCGACGATTGGGTTCCGTTCGCGTTACGTGCACTCGGCGGGCTACCTCGGCGAGATCGGCAGTCCTTTTCACACACCGCCTGACCAAGCCTATATCGACGCGCTCAACCCCACGATCGATGGATTGACGGTATGGGGATCTCGCGACGGCATGTTGATGAATTACAACGAGAGAATGTCGATCAAAAACGCACGTTTGATCGGTATCGGGGCGCCGTACGTTCAGAACGGTGGCACTGCGGACACGGGCGTTGGGATCGACATGTACAACGAGGTCACGCGTGGCCCCGGTGTCATCGAAAATGTCTCCGTGGAAGGATTCAACATGGGGATCCTCGCGCCGCGGCAAGACAGCTGGCGCGTGAACAACGTGCACTTGAGCAACACGACCGACATGCTCATCACGGAGGCTCGCCAGGCGCCACGGAATCTGGACTTGACCAACGTCACCTTTGGTTCTTTGGCCGACACCGCGGTCGCGGATCAGGCAAGTCAGAGGCGGAACATTGTGATGACAGCGGACTTCGATGCCGATGCACACCAGCCGTTCTTCTTCTTGATGTCCGATGTCATCACTTTGGATGGCCAGCAGCTGTACTTCAACGAGCAGGCACCGAACTTCATCCCCATCACCCAGCAGATTGATCACGAAGCGGTCCGGCTTCCTCAAGACATGATTGGTCAAACCAATCAACAATTGATGGACCGCTTCGGCACGTCGTTCGCCGGTGCCATGATTCCAAGCGATGCCACATCGGCTGACTTTCTAACCGGTGGTGTGATTGGGAGCGTTGCGTCTCCACCTGCAACATCGCCTCCGCTCTACGACGTGGCGAGCGAGGGCGCCGGCGGCGTTCTGGTTGATCCAGGGACGCTGACGAACTTCAGCGGACCAACCACCGGTCCCGGTGGGGGCGACGAGTCAGGAGACGAATCCGAGTCCGATGACGACGTCGAACCCGATGAAGGCGAAGAGTCTGACACCGACGAGGGCGAGGACGACGACGAAGCGGATGAATCCGAAGACGGTGAGTCAGGAGACGATTCCGAGTCCGATGAGGACGCCGAATCCGATGACGACGAAGGTTCTGACACCGACGAGGGCGAAGACGGTGACGAAGTGAATGAATCAGACGACGACGAGTCAGGAGACGAATCCGAGTCCGATGATGAAACGGAACCCGATGACGACGAAGGGTCTGACACCGACGAGGGCGAAGACGACGGCGAAGCGGATGAATCCGAAGACGGTGAGGCAGGAGACGAATCCGAGTCCGATGAGGACGCCGAATCCGATGACGACGAAGGGTCTGACACCGACGAGGCTGAAGACGACGACGAAGCGGATGAATCAGGCGACGATGAGGAAGGAGACGAATCCGAATCCGATGAGGACACCGAACCCGATGAAGGCGAAGAGTCCGACACCGACGAAGGGGAAGATGACGACGAAGTCGATGAAGCAGACGACGAAGAGGACGGAGAAGATTCGGAGTCAGGTGAGGATGCCGATGGCCAGGAGGGTGAAGAGCCAGACGCCGAGGACGGTAGCGACGACGAAACCGATGAATCGGACGATGATGAGGACGGAGACGACTCGGATTCAGATGAGGACACCGACGGCGAGGAGGGTGAAGAGTCGGATGCCGATGATGCGGACGAGGACGACGAACCCGTCCTCCACAATTCATCGAATCCCACGGATGTGAACAATGATGGATCAACCTCTGCTTTGGATGCCTTGTTGATCATCAATTTCTTGTCGCGACAAGGATCGAGTTTTCTCCAGACGCTCGCGTCAGCGCTCCAGAGCTATGTTGATGTCAACAACGATCAGTCTGCATCTGCGTTGGATGCTCTCGTTGTCATCAACCGATTGGCTGAGGCAGCGGCGAACCCGGCAGGCGCGGTGGACCTCGCGTTAATGGATGAGGATGAAGATGAGGAGGATGACGAGCTGTTCATGCTTCTAGCTGAATCTCGCTAGTCAGGCCGAATAGCGTGACGGGATAGTCGCGTGAAGGCTCAGGTTGGGCGCAGCATAGCGTCCAATCTGGTCCTGACGCTGGGAAACGGTCCACTGTCATGATGGACTTTGAATGGGAAAAGTGCTCAAAGTCCGAGTTCTCCGTCAACTCCAAAAAGTGGGGTAGGCATCCTGCCTGCCATCGGGCACGGACGCGGCAAACCACAGGCTGGAAGCCTATGCCACGACGTGGTACCAACCCTAATTTTCAACAGGAACAAAGCACCAGCCCGAACATAGCATCGGAACCAATGATGTTGCATCGAGGGTTTAGAGCTCACTGGATTTGAATGATCACATTGCCATGACAGTCTCCCTATCAGCCGAATCGCGCTAGCGAGCGGTTATCACCCGATTGCCAGTGTGTTCGCCGAACCGTGAGCCAACGCTCTTTGGCTGATGCAATATCCGTTTCGAAATGTCCGGAGCTGACATCGGCCTCCGGCGAGGTCTAGGACTTTGGAGGGGACTTCTCCAGGGTCTCCTTTTTCTCAGCGCGTCGCTCCATTCGCTGCTTCAATCGAGCTAGCGATCGGTCCAAAGTCTTTCGCATCAGCTCCGTCGTTCCATTGGATTGGTCCATCAGTTCTTTGGATTTCTGAAGCAGTGTTTGGGCTTCATCTAGTTCCCCCAGCCGTTCACGAACACGCCCGTAGTTGAGCAGCAGAATCGCCCAGTTGGGATGTGGGTAGGCCTCGGGCAAGATGGGATCGCAGTGTTCTTCCAGGACATCCGCGGCCCGATCGGCATGTCCGAACTCAAAGTGCATGTAGGCAAGGTTGCCGACATAGTTGATCGTCGTTTCGTGGTTGGAACCCAGATGGGTCACGCTATGTTCCACCGCTTTCTCCAAGAGGGGCAGCGCCTCTTCGTAGCGTTTGCTACGACTCAAGACCATCGCATAGTTGTGCAGCACACTATTTGTCTCCGGATGATCGGGACCGTAAACGTCCAGGCAAATTTGGTGACTCTCGCGCTGCATCTCCAACGCTTCTTCCAATTTTCCCGTCATGGAATAGCTGACGCCCAGACTCCGGGTCGCGCTGAGTGAGCGGAGGTCACTTTCCCCGTGCTTGGCAATGGTCCGATCACGATACTGGATGAGGAGTACCTGAGCTCCCTTCTTATCACCGCACTCGTGGGTTGCTCGGGCAAGTTGTCCGAGCAGACGAATCGTATCTTCGTGGTCAGTGCCAGCGGTCGCCTCCACTTCCTCATGCAAACGCTGGAACAGATTCCTTGCGTCCACGAACCTTCCCGCTTGGAACAACGTGCTGCCTCGTTGCTCGCGCAGGTCCAAGGTCTGCTCCTCGCTCCAGTTGTCTTCGGTTGCTTGTAACTCATCTAGCAGTGTGAAAGCTGCCTCGGTTTCCGAAAGAGTCGACAGGATGCTGACGAGAAACAACTTCGCTTCAAATTGGGTATCCGATGGAGCATTCGCCCGCTGGTAAAGTGCGACAGCCCGTTCCGCCTGCGGCAAGGCATCTTGATATTGACCGATCGCCTCGAGCGACTCGGCGATACCCTGCCTGACCGCTGCTTCGACGCCCTCGCGCCCTTCGAATCGCGATTCCAACTCCTTGTCGGCCGCCATGAGAACATCGTAGACCCGAACATCGCGTCCGCTGGCTCCAGGAGAAACGGCCTGCAGCAGATCCATCGTCAGAAAGTTAAGGATTTCGTTCGTCGCGCTGGCGGAATCATTGGCGGCGTTTTCGTTGGCCAGCGCTTCAGCGGCCTTGTCCTTCGCGATCCGGGTTTGTTCGGCCAGACGCCGCGTGAAGTCCACCCACATCACCAACAGCAAGACCGTGGCGATGAACACAAGGAGTCCCAGAGAGGACACGACCGGATTGCGTCTCGCCCACTTGCCTGCCTTTTCAAGACGGGACACGGGCCGGGCAAGAATCGGTTTGGCAGTTTCGAAGCGCTGCAAGTCCTCCGACAAAGCACGCGCCGATGGGTAACGTTGTTCAGGTGCCTTCCGCAGGCACTTCATACAAATCGTCCTCAAGTCCACGGGAACACTGCGATTGAGCTGCCGGATCTCAAGCGGTTCGTCCTCGCAGATCTGTCGGATCGTCTCGGCAATCGTTTCGGACTGAAAGGGAGCTCGTCCCGTCAAAAGTTGATAGAGGATGCAGCCGATCGCATACACATCCGATTCGCGTTGAATCCGCTTTTCGTCACCGAGGGCCTGTTCGGGTGACAAGTAACGCGGCGTGCCCACGGCGATCCCGGAGCGGGTGAGTGATCCCTCGTCGTCATGCTTTACCAACCCGAAGTCCGTGATCTTTGGTTTCCACGTCCGTTCAGCCTGACCGTGGCGCGACAGCAACAGATTGGCGGGTTTTAAGTCACGGTGAATGAAGCCCATCGCGTGCGCCGCGTGAACACCCTCGGCAACCTGCCGGATCAATTCCGTTGCGGCGCGAGGATTCCATGGATCCCCATCCAGCTGATCATCCAGGCTTCCGCCGTCGACGTATTCCAGCACAAGGTACGGCGCCCCTTGGTGTTGGCCGACCTCGAAGATCTGGACGATGTTCGGATGCGATATCTTGGCAAGAGCACGGGCTTCTCGTTGGAAACGTTCCATCCGTTCCGGTCCTGCGAGCGCCCCTGACAGCAGCATCTTGATCGCCACGTCGCGTCCGAGTTCTAGCTGGGTTGCCGCGTAGACGAGGCCCATCCCTCCCCGACCGATCTCACGATGAACTTGATATCCATCGATGCTCGGCAAGGCGGGTGTGATGGTTTCGCTGTCATCCGATTGCTCAAGGCCCGAACCGGATGTCCCTGACAACGTCCTGGCCGATAAGTCAACTCGGATGGTTTCCACCAAGCTCTCGGATTCCGTCGATTCCAGCACAGCGGCCCAGGCGCGACCGACCTCGGGATGACACAACTCCTCGAGCAAACGCACGCACTTCTCACACGACTCGACGTGGTGCTGAAGTGACGCATCCACCTCTGCATTGGCATCCAACAGAGATTGCAGTTCGTTTTGGCTGGGGCACGCTGTCGATGAATCCTTGCCCATGAGTTGGACCTACATCTCGCTGCCTTGAAGACCTCGAACCTCTTCTTGAATCATCGACTGGACGCGGCTTCGCGCCTGATAGACCGCGACAAGAGACATCTCCAAGTCAGCAGCCACTTCTGCGGCAGGGATACTTTCGATTGCGGTCTGGTAGAACGCCGTCCAAGTGTCAGGCTTCACCCGCTGCTGAGCGATCTTCATCGCGTCCTCCAAGATGTTGCGTTCACACTCACGGTCCAACTCGCGTAAAAAATCATCTCTCGCTTCGACCGACTCCAACATGCGTCGGACCGCATCGCTGCCCGTCGCAATGGCGGCCGTCTGACGATCTTCGTGGAATCGGCACCAAGCGCGATAGGACACGGTCTTCAACCAAGAACGAAACCGGCCATCGGCTCGGTACTCGAACGTTTGCATCTGCTTCGATAGCGCCAGCAGCACATTCTGCGTGACGTCATCTGCATCGGATTCCTGCAATCCCCAACGACGACACCAGCCGTGGATCTTGGCGCCGTAGCGACCCACGAACTCGTCCCAAGTCTCTTTGTCGTCGGCGTCTTTGTGGAGCCTCCGAAGAAGCGAAACGTTGGTCGTCGAACCGGTGGGCTCGCTCACATTGATTGCCCTGTCCTCGGGATTCCTGACGCGAAAACGACAAATTTAGTCCATCTGACGCGAAAGTCGATTCTTGATGAGATGCGGAAGTGGCCGCGGTTTACTTCCCGTCGATTGAGGAGGTATTGGCGCCGAAAGGTGGTTCGTGGATCTGCGAACAGAAGAATCTCGCCACTTTGGCGTCAGGAATCACGCGAAACCCGCAATGACCGGAAGACGCTGTGTCCGGTTTGAGCTCTGACCGTGGTATTGCAGCAAGACGCACCTATTTCTGTTCGCCAACCAGACCCGATCATCATGTGGCCTCGAGTTCGCCAATTACGTCGCCGTCCTCAGGGCCGCCAGTGCCTGCGTCGTCCCCGTTTGGAGGTACTGGAAAACCGCCGAGTCCTCGCCTCGATCATTGTCAACAGTGACGCCGATGAGCGCACCGATCCGGATGACGGCATCGTCACGCTTCGGGATGCCATTGCCCAGTCGAATGGCTCTGACGAGGTGGACACGATCACCTTCAGCGACAACGTCTCCGAAATCAATGATGCGGGAGTCTCGATCAGTCGACCGGTCGTGCTCGACGGCGGTGGCAGGGTGGTTTTCTCAGGAAGTTTCATCAACCAAGCCTTGTTGACGTTGCGTGACCACTTCGGTTCCACGGTTTCTGGCTTCATCTTCTCGCTGGGCCCCGGCACCGCTTTGGAAGTGGATGGGGGTGGTGATCATTCGATTCTGGGGAATGTGTTTCAGCGCCCCGATGGCAGCGGCGGTGGGGCGCGGACCGGTATCGAAGTGCGAGGTTCTCAGGGGACAACGATTGGCGGTCTTGATCCCGGTGACGCCAATGTGTTCTTGGGATTGAGCACGGGGATTTTGGTTGACGAGCAGCCGGGGATCGGCGACGGGATCTCATCGCTGCAAACGAAGATCATCGGCAATCTGGTCGGCGTGGATGCGGCGGGAAATGCAACCTCGAATTCCGTTGGGATTACGATTGGCAACTCTTTGGAAACCGAAATCAGCGGCAACACGATTTCGGGCAACAGCACTCCGCTGGCGTTGAACCAGGAATCCAGTTTGGCAGTCTTGACGGGAAACCGCATTGGACTGGCGCCGTCGTCCGTCGGTGACATCAGGGTGTCCAATTTTTCACCCGTGTTTTTGGGTGGCTCGTTTCACGAGATCGATAACAACGTGATCTCTGGTAGTGCAACAGCCGGACTGCACATCTCCGGTTCCGAGATCACCGTCACCAACAACAAGATTGGCACCAACAGCGATGGCACGGCAGGGATTGGAAATGGGGATGGCATCCTTGTCGATCCAGGCAATCTCGGTGGTCCAGCGAGTAACAATATCATCGGTCCGGGAAACTTGATTTCGGGCAATTCAGGCAGCGGGATCGAGATTCAGGTCACGACGACCAGCCGCAATGTTCCCACCAGCAACACGATCACTGGAAACACAATCGGGCTGAACGCCGATAAGTCGGCCGCGATTGCCAACCGCAATGGAATCGTCATTCAAGGTGCCCAGAACACCCTGATTGACGGCAACGTGATCGCCGGAAACTCAAGCCGCGGCATTGAGGTCGGCTCGGGCCGTCAGGTTGGTGAGGATTTCAGTTTTGTCGACACACCGGCCATCGCCACCACCATCGCGGGCAACTTGATTGGTGTTCCAGCTGATAACGCCGATCCCATTCCCAACGAGTCTGACGGGATTCGATTCGGAAGCGGTGCCGGGCAGGCCCTGATCGGCGCCGTCGGCGTCGCGGCCGGAGGTTTTAGCAACCTGATCGAAGGGAATGAGGGGCACGGCATCCGCATCACCGAGCCGGGGCGTCACCGTATTCTTGGCAACAAGATCGTGGGCAATGAACGGCAGGACTTCGATACCGGGCCGCTTGGAGAAAACCTCGCCGATGACCCGGACGTCGATGGGATCTCGAACCCACCCGTCATCACCGAGATCCGCGAAGGAAGTACGTTTGCATCTGTTCGTTTCGTCGGACAACAGACTGCATTCGTGGCCGGCGATGTGATTGAGTTCTTCAACGCCGCGACCGGGGATTTTCTTCGCCAGCTTGATCTGTCCAATGTATCGTTGGTCGACGGTGAGCTCCGCGACGAGAAAATCAGCGATGACACACTGACGGAAATCCAAGCGACGGTCACGATCGCCGAGCAGACCAGTGAGTTTGGCGGTCCGGTCGAACCCAGCGCCGATCTGTTGATCAAGGGTACCTATGAAAACGATGTCCACTTTGGTGGTCTTCGAACATTCCAAAGGACCCCCAGCGGGATTCAGCGTGAGCGCATCTTTCGACCCGTTGATCCGCGAACGAGTTCCACCCGCTATTCGTTCCAATTCAAGCTCGAGAACATCTCGGAGGATGCGCAGATATTTTTGCTCAAAGCATCTGTTGGGGGCGACAGTCTGGAAGATATCCGCTATCTACGTTCCGACGGCAGCAGCGTGACCGAAACGATTCAGTCCAATGATGGGTTGGCGGTTTTGCTCGAGGGTTCAGCTACCGAGACCTTCTTGATCGAAATCGAGATGTCTTCGGATGCTCTCATCGGCGAGGAAGTCACCAGCACGATTCAGGTATTCGAAGACGGCGCGAGCACGCCCTCCGATGCCGTGATCGCGGTCGCCACCAACAATCTGATTGTGACGTCGAATTCCGATGAGTCTGAATCGTCTTCGGCAGCCATCTTGGCCGGAATCATCGACATTGATGCGGAGACTCCCGGTCAGCAAGCTACGCTCCGCGCCGCAATCGACGACGCGAATGAGATCTTTGGTGCCAACCGAATCGATTTCGAGCTACCGCTCGGTCAAGAAGTGATTGACGCGGGATCGGCGTACCCAACGATCCAGGAAAGCTTGGTGATTGACGGTCTGTCGGGTCGCTCGATTGCCCGCGATGCCCTGCGACCCGTCGAGATTCAGGGTCCAGGATCGCCCAACGCCGTATTCCAATTCGAAATACCTGAAAACCTTGCATCCAACTACGAGATTCGTGGGCTGGCGATCAACAACGCGAATGATGCCATCACGGTTCGGAGCGAATCGAATGGTGACCCCGTTTTTCGGCAAGGCAGTCTTCGTGTGTCCGATAGCTTTCTGGGTCTAAAGAGAAACGGAACTGCCGCTGCGACCGAGATGTTGGTAACGGGCATTCGCGCCAAAGATCTTCAACTCATCCGTGTCCATGACAGTGTGATTGCCAACGTTTCCTTCACCGGACTTCAAATCGCCAATACGGAATCCGTCGAGATCAATGAAATTTTGGTTGGAACCGACCCGCAGCAGTTCCAGTCCATCCCGGCGGGCCAACTCGGTATCAGCCTGGTTGATGTTGGCAGCTTCATCCTTGATGAATCGGTGATCGGAAGCACGGATACGGCGGTGTCGGTGCGAGATCTCTTTCCCGGTGCCAGCGCGCCTCCGCCGTCAGTCATTTCCAATTCGTTTTTTGGGCTCGCCGATGATGACGTCATCCTTCCCATCCAGCGCGATGCCATTCGCCTTTCTTCCACGACGAACGTCACCATCATCGATAATCTGATCTCTCACTATGACACAGATAAAGTCGTGCCGAATTCAGCCGTGCTTCTGGTCGGAGAATCATCCGACGTCCGGATTCAACGGAACCTGATTGGAACGGATCGAACCGGCACGGAGTTGGCCTCCGAGGTCTCTCACGGGATTTCGATCGAGGTCCAGACGACCGGCTCAGGGGACAACATTCGAGGCCTGCCAATCGACGACATTCTGATTGGCGGGTTCGACTCCGATTCTGGGCAGAGTCTGGGCAACACGATCGTCGGAGGCATCATTGACTCAGTCTCACTCGTCGGTTTTAGCCCTCAGAACAACCGGAATTCCGAGGCGGTCAGCGGCGTCACCATTCAGGGAAACTCCATTGGCGTGGATGCGACTGGCGCCCTGCCGCTGCTACCTTCCGGAGCGGTTGACTCTCAGAATAGACCTCAAAATGGAATCACGGCACGCCTCGTCGAGAGTCTGATCATCGGAGCCGACGAAACGATCGCTGCGGGACTGGCTCTGGGATCCGAGAAGCATCCTCTGGGCAACCAGATCCTGGCGCGGGGTGACGCGATCAACGTCGTGAGCACCACGGGCGATCTGACCGTCTTCGAGTCCAGTGTCCGATCCATTTCAGGCAACCTAGTTGGCCAGAGCCCAAACGGCGAGTTAATCGATTCAGTTTTGCCTCGGACTGGCATCGAACTGATCATCGGTGAGCTTGGAGATGGCGGACGCCAGACAATCAACGGCAACACCATTCGTGCAGGCGTCGGCATTCGCCACAGCAACGGAGGGCTTTCTTTCTTGGCGCAGCAAGATCTGGACGCGCAGCGAGTCGATGTCAAAAACAATACCGTCACCTCGGAAAGCCTGGGGGTCTCGTTCGAATTTGCCAACGATGTGATCATCGAAGGGAACAAGGTGACGATCGCCAACGAGGACGTTCCTTTCGCGATCGAGATCAAGAACGCGGACAACGCGCGAATCATTAGCAATGACGCTCAGAACGTCGCCGTCGAGGCCAGTTTTTCCGGCGGCCGCGATCTGTCCCGCGTGATCATTGATGGCAACAAGCTGCAGGAAAATGTGGAGATTGACCATCAATCGTCAGGTCGATTGCTCGTCGTAGTACGCCGCAACCGGTTTGTTGGTGTCAATGCGGGTGACGGGTTCACCGAGAGATTCAACGTCTCGGAACGAGGTGTCTTGGATACCCGGATCTCTCAGAATCTGTTTGACTCGGAGGCCGCAACGGAAAGTGCCAACCGGTCCGTTCAAAGAGAAGGCAACGTGATTCCAGCCGGTGAAGAGATTCCCGGTCAGCTCACGCTTACCTCTGCGACGGAGCCGGTCGCCGACGCTTCGGTGCTAGACGGAGAGAGGCTTGAATTAGAGCGGCGAATCAGCATCCATGGCATCGTTTCTGGACCGCCGGGTGCTCGTTATCTCCTCGAGTTCTTTCCAACGACTTCGAATTTGTCTCGCATCGGTGGGCAGACGCTTCCGCCGGATATCGATCGCCTCAACACAACCATTGTGCAGATCGGTGAGGACGGAACCGCTTCGTTTGATGTTGAAGTCGGTGGTTTCGAACCCGACGATCAACTGACACATCTCACCGCAACGGCCACCGAGCTCCGAATTGACGAAACAGGGACCTTGGGCTTCACAACATCCGCGTTTGCGTCGCCCATTGAAGTGACAGCAACTGAAAGCGCAGTTGAGACCGTTCAGGTTCGGGCTTTGGGATCCGTCGATGATTCACAGCTCAACTTTGATCCGCTCACACAGATCCTTCCTCCGGTGGCGGAAACACAATGGACTTTCTCTTCTCCTGCAGGATCCATTTCGCAATTCTTGGTTCTCCGCGAGCGTGAAACGGCCGGTGGTGATGACGGGATGACCCAACGATTGGGTGCACTGGAGCTTGCCACTAATGACCAAGATCAGGCCGTCGTCCAGATCTCGTCTCGACGGCCCATCAATGGAATCGAGAAAGTCCTCAACGACGGAACACGCGTCACGTTGACACCAGAATCTCCCGCCGACACGACCGCCGGAATTCGGGTCGATTTTGCGGATGATCTGCTTTCAGCGCTGATTTCCGTGGACGACAACGGCCTCGCCGATCACGATCCAAATGACGGGGTCGTCGTTGATCCGTTTGCACCCTTACTCCTAAATGCTTTTGAAAGCGTCGTCCACTTCTCGGCCGACGGCGAGCGGGTGCTTGCCCAACGCGACGGGGTGATCGAACTGACGGATGTTGCTTCATCGAGTGTGCTTCAGTCGACACCTTTGCATGGCCTTGCAGCCGCACTATTTGAAACCGCAGCGGACGGGTCGGCTCATCAACTTACCGTCGACCTTCCTTCGTTTGATGGCATTGACCTGCCGGACCCGCTGTTTGTCATTGGAGGCGATGCCAATGATGCGGTCACGCTTCATGGCCCGAATGAAAACGATCTCATTTTGCCTTTGATTCACTTCGACGGGGGAGAAGGATTTGACCAACTGCTGTTGACCGGGAAGGATGTCAGTTTCGCACTCTCAAGTCTTGCCGATCATCGTGTTTCCGAATTGGAGGAGGTCGGTCTGATCGGTACAGAACCAGGATCACTCACCGTTCGTCCCGCCGATGTTGTTGGGCTGACCGATGAAGGGAACCGTCTGGTCGTTAGCGCAGGTCTTGAAGACACGGTGGACATTGGCGACGGATGGACGTTGGATGGATTTGAAGTCGACGGCGGACGCTTAGTCCGAATCCTAACCCAAGACGACGTCACGCTACGTTCGATCGGCCCTAGCGACTGGACGAATCCCGTCGACCGATTCGACGTCAACGCCAGTGGTGATGTCAGTGCCTTGGATGCGCTACTCATCATCAACGAACTCAATCGTGAACGCTTGTTGGACGCAGAGGGCAATCTGCCGCCGGCGGGCCAGGACGGTGTCTTTACCGGTCAATTTCTGGACGTGCTTTCCCGTGGCACGTTCTCAGCGCTCGACGCACTCAACGTCATCAACCACATCAATCGACTCGACTTAGCAGCGTCCACACCCGATGGTGAGCCCCTGTCGGACAACGAGAACGTCGACTTTCCGCCAACGAGCATCTCCTTGGCCGAGCAAGAAGTATTCATCCACCCTGACCTTCCCAAGGAGCTGCTTCAATCTGGCCCGAAGGTACTTGCTTTGGCGTCGTCGACGCCCGACGACGCACCGAAAACCATCCGTGTGACACCCAGTCCCAGCCTCGATACGCCTAGCCCCGACGAGGGTGACTTCGAACCGGGGTCTTGGATCGATGCGGTTGACCATGCGGTTCAATCTCTGTTCTAAGGTTTCTCCCGCCTTGGACTCTCCCGCTGCCTGACTACCGTCGTAATCCTGGCGAAACCACTTTCGAGCAAGCGCTTCGGTGTCCAGCTTGTTAGAACGTGTTGGAGTGCAGGCTTTAGCCGTTGAGAATGAAGGGAGAAGCAGCGGCTGAAGCCTGCACTCCAACGCGTCCGTCCGCTCGTCGTGGTTTCCACCTTAAGCTCAGCTCGCCGATTCCCAAAAAATGGCAACGCAAGCGACCCAACCGGTCCCCGATTCACTCCGGCGTCGGATGATTGATGTTTGTTTGTTGATGGAAAGTGACCTATCGTATCCCCACACGACCAAAACGCTTGCCGAGTATGCGGGCGTGTCTCAGTATTACTTCCGGCACAGCTTCAAGAAAGTCGTTGGCGAATCGGCGATCGCCCATTTGACACGGCTGCGGATGGCAAAAGCCGCGATGACGCTGAAGAACTCCGATGCATCGGTGACTCAAATCGGAATCGAGATCGGTTACTCCGCAAACTCCTCTTTCACCCATGCGTTTCAACGGATCTACGGATGCTCGCCGTCCGACTACCGACAGCAGCAAACGTACCGACCCTATTGGTGGGTCCTTCAAGGAGGACGTTTGGATGCTGATGCCGAGGCACTTGCGGCCTGCCCCCTGTCAGTCCAGATTCGTGCCGAACCCACGCGTCGCATCGCCTTGATGCGGCATATCGGAAGCACGAATTCAACGCCATTGGTCTGGCCGAAGATGCTGGACTGGTGCCGATCCCAATCCTTGTTGACGCCCAGCGCGACGCTCTTTGGGATTCATCGTGATGACTGGGACGATGCTGATCCCAACGGTTTCGATGGCTATCGCTATGATGCCGCGATAGCGATTCCACCCAACTTGGAAGTCGATGATCGAGCCAACGCAACGTATCTGCCCGGCGGTGAGGTCGCCGTGGTTCGCTTTGAAGGTTCGCTCAGCAAGCTCGAGACGACATGGGACACGTTCTTGAACCAATGGCTTCCCGCCAGCGGTTACCAACCTCGCCAAAGCTATGCCTACGACATTTACGACACGGACCTGATGATTGGTTCGAAACTGTCGCTCGTGCTGAAGACCCTGAAAGGAATCCGCTGCGAACTTTGCATGCCGGTCTCACAGAAACCCATCGCGATTTCCCGACCGGATTGAATGTCAAAGAATCACCCTCCCACGCGAAGCGAAGGGAGGGTCGAAATCGAGCTTACAGCAAGATTTCGGGGAGGGCTGAATTGCGGTCACGCCGTGTTCAGCTCAACTGAAGCTCCAAGACATCAGCCAAGAAGTTGGTGATGACATTGTCGATCGAATCAGAATCGAGGGAATCAAAATCGCCGGTCAGACTGCCATACTCGAGCACGGCAAATCGATCGGTTGCGTCGGGCACGAAGCCGTCAAGCACTTCGACTTTCAGGCTGCCGGACAGATTCACGGCGCCCGTCACGCGAAGGCGATCGAATTCGTCCCCGACGGATATCCCACCGATCTCGACGAACAACAGACCACCAGCAAGTTGTGTGTAGTCGCCATCAATGTTTAGCAGACCTGGTGACGTTCCCGGTGCCACGACTCCGTTGGAATTAGTGACGTTGCCAGAAAACGTGCCTCTGCCCTGCAGCGTTCCGCCACCGTCCAGATTCACATCGCTCGTGAACTCGAGTGTTCCCTCCACGATGTCGATCGTCCCTCCTAGATCCGCAAAGGCCGTGGACACGCGGGCGGCCGCATTCGTCGTCTTGACGAATCGGCCCGCGTTTCGGACTTCACCGGCGCCCTGCAGGCGACCACTTTCCATGAGGAAATTGCCAGCCGCCAAGTTATCGAGCCGTCCGTCCGAAGCCAGATTTGAGATGCCTGACACAAACGTCGTCGTGCCGCTGTTCTCAAGGATCCCATTCTGGAAGTTGAAGTTAACCAGTGTGAGTGTTTCGGAGTTCTCGATTCGCGTGTTGTTCGAACTCAGGTTGAACTCATTCAGCGTCATCACGCCGTTGTTTTGAATGGTGCCCGATCCCAGAAACTCAATGTCGGAGGAACCAGATGACGCATCGAACGTGAATCCACCGGTCAGGTTGTTCACGAGCGTCGCGCCGGCGTTGAGAGTCAAGTCCTGCCCGTTCGTTGACGCGAGTACGTTTCCCGAGCCCTGGAACGTGATCGTGTTGTTGACATTTAAACTGTTGCGAAACTCGAGTGTCGCGTTCTGCGAGATGTCGAACACGCCGCCATCTTGTGGGTCGGTCAAACCCGTCATGACCACCCGTCCCCCATCAATCTCGACGAGCCCGCGATTGATGAAGCCGATTGAGACGCGGATGTCCCCAGCCCCGGTGGCACGCAGTGTGCCGTCGTTGGTGAACGTGGCCGTTGAGCCAACGCGATCGATGTCCCCGCCGGCGATTCGGTACGTTCCGATGTTCTGGATCGAAGGGAGATCCACGTCGGTATTCACCTGCTGATCGATCGTTCCTTCGTTGAGCAACGTGAGCGCGGAGGCTCGTTTGAACAGACCCCCGCCCGAAATGTTAACGGTGCCGCGATTGGTCCACGTGCCACCCGCTCCGATGATTTCACCGCCCGACCATTCAAAGACTCCGTTGTTGACTAGGTCACCTTGGACGATCAGGCGTGGAACGCGATCACCAAAGAAGGCGTTTGTGATCCCGGTCATCAAGATCTCACCATTGAGAAACGCGTCCTCGGTGATCGTGAGATCCGTCGGACCGGAGGTATCCCGATCGAGTTCCAGTCGTTCGGTCACCAGCAGTCGCCGGACCGTCTGTTGCTCGTTCTCCAGGGTCACCGTGACATCGCCCGGCACGCTGATCAGCACCGCGTCATTCGGACCGGGAACCTGCCCCGTGCTCCAGTTCGCGGCGTCGGACCACTCCCCACTCTGACCGACCCAGAAGACATCGGGCTGGAAGTCCAGGATGTCAAACTGGAAGGTCGCATCTCCCTCGCCCAAGTTACCCGCACGATCCGTGATGCCGTCCAACGCAAAGGTTACATCGTAGGTCCCGGCTTCAAGGCTCTCCGTTAGAATTCGGACGATGCTATCATCCACTCGGAAATCAATCGCGTCGACCGCCACGGTCGCTCCATCACCGTCGACGATGGAGATGTCGGCCTCGCTAACCGTGGCGACATCCAGCGGCTCATCGAAGGTCAGGGTGATCAATTGTTGCCCGGCTGCCTCGATGGCTCCCTCTGCCGGCGATGTTTCCAAGAGTTGCGGCGCAAAGGTATCCGGAATGATGTCGATGACGAGCGGATCAGACACCGCCGTGTTGAAACCCGTGTCGGTTGCGACCAGAACGATCTCAATCGTTCCGTTACCGATCGCGGGTGGCGTGAAGTCATAAGGGAACGACACGTCGTTCTCAACCACTTCGCCATTGACCAGCAGCTGCACGTTGCGGACGTGCACATCGTCGTTGGCGATTGCCGCGATAGGAATGGAAGTGCCCTCCAAGATTTGGATGCCCACAACCGTAGGGTCAAGATCCAAATCGGTTGAGATCACGACGGTCGGTTCCAGGTCGCCAACATCAAACGGCTGAAAATTGACAATTTGCAAGCCGGCAGCTCCGTTGGCGACCAGGGCCACACCCCCTGCGACCTCCAAGTCGTGCGGCCGATCGGGCAGCGAGAAACTAGCGAGGAATGAATCCGTGACTTGCGGGTCGCTGCCATCGGTCAGCACCAAATCAAACGCTCCCGTGGGGATCTGACCGACCGTGAGATTCAACCCCGAGCCGCTCGCGACCGTGTCCACCTCCGGCAAATCAACCCCGCCATCGACACCACTGATCGGTGTGGGTGCATCCGGGTCGGAAACATCGACTGTCGCATAACCGCCGGTCGTTCTTGATGTTGCGATCAGCAGATCATCGCCAACAGAGATCTTGCCCCCGCCATCGACGGCCGAAACACTGCCACGCACCCGAGCGCTAAGACCATCGACGGAAAGCACCGTCAATCGTCCCAACGAGTCCATTGTGTAGAGTCGATTGCCTTCGCGAACGACATCCGTCAAATCGACGCCGCCTAGATCGATGTCTTGCACGACGCGTCGCGTCAGCAAATCGACCGCAACCAGGTTCGTACCACTTGCCACGTAGGCCACGCCATCAAATATCTCGACTCGGTTGGCTCCGCCAGTCAACGGGACGCTTTCGATCAAGACCGGGACAAGCGAATCGGAAATATCAACGAAATGCAGTCCGGCACCGGCCCCGGCAATCACGGCGAGGTCCCGCGTCGTATCAACTGCCACGTCGGCGTTGAAGCCCGGCAGATCGATCTCGCTCAAAATCACCGGTGCGTCGAATCGCGTCGTGTCGATGATCGACAGACCAAAGTCACCGGTCGCAACAAACGAGGTTTGCGATTCGAGTTCATCGATTCTGCCCACCGAAACAACCTCACGAGCATCGCCACTGAGTTCAATGGCCGCAATCACGCCTGACGGGAAGCTCGCGCCCGAGGCAGGGTCGAGCCCCAATTGAATGGCTTGGAAATCATCGATTCCATCGTCGTTGGAATCAGGATTGAGATCTGACGTTCCCAGAATCCTCTCGACGATGCTGATCAACCCATCGCCATCGAGATCAACCCCGCGAGGAACACTGAACACAAAGTCGCCCAGAGTGGTGACTTGCCCGGATGCCTCGGTCGTGCCCGTGATCACACCAACGGTGCCCGTGGTCGGGTCAAACGCAGACACCGTGAAATCAGTGAACTCGGGTAAGTTGATCTCAAAGTTTCCACCCGGGTCGCTCCACAATCGAAACTCGTTGGTCGTACTGCCATCAAGCGATGGTGTTTCAATCAGGATGGCGTCGTTACCATCCTCGATCACCTCGAATGGGATCTGCTCGTCACCCTCTGGGTCGTCAAGCGTTATGAGAGGAATCGTGACGCTGGCAATGGATTCGCTTCCATCTTGGCCGAGGATCGCGAGATCAAAACGTCCTCGGTCGCCGCCCGTGTTGTCCACACGGAACGCGATCGTGTCGCCATCACCGAGCGTGGGATCTTCCTCGGGATCCAGGTCCTCAAAAAGCTGAATCGAGATGGCCCCCGTGGTGTCGGTGATCGTCGGCGTGAATGCATCGATGGCGCTAAAGTCGTCGGGCACACCGTCCAATTTGGACTCGCCGAGGACGGCTTGGGCACCGACGATGGTCTGGTCGGTCGATCCTTCATGAGTCAACAAGACCACGAGGCCACCGTCCGGAATCGAACCATCGAAGGAGAACGTGAAGTCGACTTCCGGTTCCACCGTGCCGAGGACACCGAATTCCAGCTCGGAGTCGTCATCGAAGACGATGGAAATGCTGGCTTGCGGACTTGTGATTTGGATGTCTTCTGGTCGAATCGCCTTGATCTCAGCACTGACAAACGAGTTCGCGGGAATGCGATCACCCACGTTCAGATTCTCGAGTGAAAACACCTCATTGATCCCATCACCAATCGAGATGCTGCTAACCGTTCGGTCTTCGTTCGTGTCGTTGGAAATGTCCAGCGGGATCGTCGTCTCGTCCTGGTCGTCGTTGACACGAACTTCCACCTGACTCTCCGTCAGCGGCCCCACGCTGGGGATTGTGATCGATACCGGTTCGCGATCACGCGGTGGCGCAATGGGATCAAAATTGCTTGTGTTGTCGAAGCCTTCTTGCTCAACGAGAACATTGAAGCCCTTCCTCGGGTCCACGGTAAGGGCACGATTCAGATAGCCCAGCAAGTCCCCCTGCCGATCCAGGTTCTCGGCGACGACCTCAAATTGATCGTCGATCAACGCATAGCGATCCCGAAACGCGAACTGCATGAATCGGAAGGAATCGGGCATGCGTTGCGCATCCAGATTCAAGCTGGGGCGTGCATCGAAGGGTTCCAATTCGCCGCCAAAGTGAATCTCCTCTGCCAAGAAACCATGCGAAACGACGGAGTGACGTCTTGCCGTCTCATCGGTTCCACCTGCTTGTGGAAGACCCAAGACACGAAACACCATGCTGAGGGCACTGTTCGAAAGCGCCGACGAGAGCCGATCAACAATCTCTTCATCCGTCATAAAATCATTGATGATGGAAGCCACCTCTTCCTCGCTCAAGTTCCGCTGGGAGAGATGAGGCGCGATGCTGACGAAAACGAGTGAGTCAAACTCGCGACGCTCTAAGTTGGGATCGTCCAGCATGTGAGACAGCTCCAGGTTTCTCCCAAGCTGCGTATCCGGGAGTTGATCGAAGAAATCGGTGAGGCGGTCGACATCGGATCCAACCCGTCTGACGGAACCCAAGTCGTTATCAGAGCCCCTGCTGTAGCCAATCGCGATATCGCGACCCCGCGTGGATGAACCGGAACCCGAGAGGATCGCAAGGTCGCTGCCAAAGATTCCTTCCAAGAGGGTCGCCGCCTTGAGCGTCACCGCGTTCTCAATCTCCGTGCGGAGTTCTGATACGCGGCTGAGTACGGATTGGATTTGCCGCTGCTGAACGGCGAGTTGCTCAACGGCAGCATCGACCGCGTTTGCAAAGGTCGGCGCAAACTCGCGATTGAGCGGTTGGTCGAGAACAAAGGTCGTGCTGGGCCTCTGAACCTGTTCAAACTCATAGGCGACGAGTCGTTGACCATTGATCGACGCCTGCAACTGAAAGTTCTCCGTCACCTTCAGGTCGAAACGATCGAGATCGCCATCCGCCCTGCTTGGTGCGGGAAAGGGGGCGATGGAAGTGATGACAAGTCCTTGATCGACCGCCGATTCAACATGGCCCGTCAGGTTGCTCTGAACACGAAGCTCCGGCGTAGTCGGTTG
This sequence comes from Planctomycetota bacterium, assembly GCA_038748615.1. GTDB lineage: Bacteria > Planctomycetota > Planctomycetia > Pirellulales > Pirellulaceae > Rhodopirellula. The sequence goes on from JBCDIU010000037.1 coordinate 50,370, forward strand.
ATTCGCCAGGGGGAACTGGAGCATCCTGACTCGCGTCGGGAGCTTCTCCACGCCGCGCGGTAGCCGACGAACAACATCGCCAAAATCGTTGGGTACGAACGCAAAGTCGTCTTGCTCCAATGCGTCCCATAATCGGAAGAAGTCGTAGCCAAAGGGAGCTCCGATCTGCGTTCCCGATCGTTCATTGAAGAACGTCATCACCAAGCGAAAGTCTTGGAGCGCGAAGTCAGCGGCAAGGCTGTCCATCGCGCGCCGCAGACGATCACTGATCTCACGGATCTCGATTTTCACCGAACGACTCTGGCCCGAACCGATCCGGATGGGCTCCAGCGGGAATTCCCGGAAGGCCTCCCCTGCCTGAGGAAGTCGGATCTCGACCTCGCCGTCCACTCCGGTCCCCTGAAACGACTCGAGACCAGTGAGGATCTGGAACTCCACACGCATCGCGTCGCCTAGGAACCGAGATTCCGGGTCCTTCGCGCTCTCCTCTCGGACGTTCTGATCGTTGGTGTTCCGGACTTCGAGTGTGAACCCGGTTGTTTTCTTGGAAAGCACGCGCCGACGGTCAGCTTCCGACGTCAGAACGTCCGGGTTCGGGTTAACAAACTCAACGTCGTCCTCGCTTGTGGAATCGTCCGCCGCGTTGTTGTCTGCGGAGGCGTTGTTTCCGGTTCCGCTGCGTTTGTTGTTGCTCACGTTACCGCTGAGCAGGCTGCCGGGCCGCGACGGCGGGTGCCAGCCCGGGTGGATGATGCCGGCGCCTTCCTCCGTTGTGATTGTTTGTCCGTCAGCAGACACGACAAACGCGCCTTCCCGAAGGAGTTCGCCCTGGTCATGATCAAAACTGAGGAAGTCCAAGCGTTCGCCGGGCGCAGAACCTGACAGATTGGGCATGCTCACACGGGCGGGCTGAGCAAAGCGGCGTACGCCCAATGCCTGGACCGTGATGACTTGATCCAGTCCGATCAATTGAAGTCCCAGCGGCATCCCGTCGATGATCAACTCCGGAGGGACGGTTTGGATTCCGACTTGAGCTTCTTCGACAGGATTGCCGAAGGCATCACGCAAACTGCCCGGCGCGATCTCCACACGCAGCTGGCTTCGTAGCTCTGGCGGTAAATCGGGCGCGCTGATGTCATCGCCGGTGATCACCGCACCGGTTGCATTGGAAACGGTTCGCAATATCCGTTTGTCCAAACGCGGCAAGAACAGATTGAACATGCCACCGTCAATCGTGTTGTCCTGTCCCGGAAAGACCGTCGCCCGCTTCTGGAATTCCGGATAGAAGACGTCGTCGGGAATATTGGTGGCTGTGCCGCCATGGACCGCGACAATCACCTCACCGATCGGAACTTGATCCAAACGATAGAAACCCTGATCGTCAGTCGTGACGACTTGGGAACCGCCTTGCAAATTGACTTCAACGCCAGCGAGCGGCAGCAAAAACACATCGTCATCGGTACCGCGGATGCCATCGTCACCCGGTTCGCTGTCATCCGCTGTGAACGGTAGGTTGTCCGGACCTGGCGAGATCACACGACCCACAACCGCGGTGTTTGGGATGGGAGCCATGTTTAACGTGGTGAAGTCAGCTCGAAACAGACCGCCGGGTTCGTCATCGAAGTTGCCGTCCAGCATCATGCCATCGGGCGAAATAATCTGGTCGCCGTCGACGGTCAATGAGATCGTTGAAGAACTCGGCAGGTTGGCTTGTGGGAAGATCGTCGCTTGCAGTCCGTCGTCACTGACCACGACATTGGCATCCAGCTTCACGCCACCGGTCGACAGAAACACGCTGTCGGGTGTGACGGCCGTCGGGTCCACGGGCGACGCGAACTGCACGCTCGGTTTGAACGTGACGCCAACACTGCTTTGACCGCTCGCCGGAAACGTGTTGGTCAGTTGAAACGGCACGACAACTTGAATGTCAACGTCGACCGTCACCTCGTCGATGTTGCCCGCTGCGTCCTCTGCGGTGACGATGATCTGCGTTGGACCGTCGGGCACATCCCGCAGATCCAATGAGGTACTGAAGTTTCCGTTGGAATCCATTGCGATGGACTTGGGAATGCCGTCGCCAATCCGGTACTTGAGTTCCGCCGTCGGGTCGAACAGGTCGATCTGGCCTGAAACTTGGTCTCCAATCCCGATCACCTGATCTTGCAGTGGCGATGCGATCGTGATGCCCGGACTTTGAGAGTCGAAGGTGAAGAAAGTGCTTGCGACTTCGGACGCATTGCCGGCGATGTCTTCCGCCATCACGTGTAAACGATGATCGCCGTCGGGTAGGTCGCCTCCAGCGATTCTGGCAAAGGCGGCCACATCGATTTCAAAAGTCGCGCCGTCGTCCTCAGTGGAATCGGTGAGAAGATCAGTGAGCTCAACAAATTGGCTCACGTCCTCCGTGTTGATCCCAGCGGAAACCTTGGCAATCGCGCTGAGGTCTCGCACACGACCCACGACTGTTGGAAACCGAGTCAAGCGATCGGTATTTTCGGCGCCACCACGCGCCGTATCAGACTGCAAGTCAATCTCGACATCCGGTTGCTCGACGAGGTCAAAATTCTGTTCGAACGTTCTTTGATTGCCGGCTCGGTCGGTGACCTCCAGCGTGAAAGCGTTGGTCCCTTCTGTGACGGCGACGCCAGGAACTTGGAAGCTAAAATCATCACGATTGGTGGCAGTCTGGTCCCCCAGCTTGACTTCGGATCCAGGTTCGGACGCGCCAAACAACGTGACCAAACCATCGCCGTGATCGTCGACGGCAAAGTCTTCGATAGCGGCGGACTCGACTTGTGTATCGAGCTCCACAAACAGTTCCAAGGGCTCCGAAACAAGGCCTCGTCCGTCGGTTGCCGTCACTGTCAGCCGGTGAAACCCGTCATCCGAGCCGTCGGTCGCAAATCCGGGCTCAAAGTGGAGCACGTCCTCCATGGTGGGGAAGAACCGAACAGGATCCGCTTCGTTCACTTGCACGGTGAAGAAAGCAATTCCCAAGGGGTCTGTTCCCACGCCGCTTAGGGTCGCGTCCGATGTCACTCCGTCGTCATCGGTGCCATCAAGGCCCGTGTCATTTGCTAAGCCAATGGTCAAGGTTGGTGGTGTTTCATCGCTGAGTGAATTGATCACCACCAACGCATCGAGCGCCGAAACGCGACGGTCTCCGTTGACGTCGAAGAAATCAGTCACCTCACTGGGCGTCTCCGGCACATCGAAACTACCGCCTTGACGATTCAGTTCGTTGATCACCCGCAGCGCATCCAACGCCGAAACATTCTCGTCGCCCGTCACATCGCGTGCGATGTCGGGATTGGTGAAATCGGACGCCAGCAAGCGTCTCACTTCCAGTCGCTCGGCAAGCAATCGACTATGCCGAGATTGACTGAGAAGCGGAGCCTTCCTACGAACAAGTCGGGAGCGGTTTGAATTCATGTTGCAGGCGAGTAGAGAGAAACTCGATTTGGCGACACATTGCCTCGTCGGCACAAAGGCTAGCCCAAGGCATCGAGGCCTGTTTGCTCGGAAGTGCTATCGGGCCAGCCGAGGGCAGCTTGCGAGCCAACACGCCCCGAGGCATCGAGTTTGCCTGAGGCCCCCAAGACAAAGCTTGGCAAGGATCAGAATCGCGGCGGTTGGCAGCTCTGGGCTGTGGCCAACAAGAGCGTTGGGGCAAGAAGATGCAAATGAAATCTGTCACACAATGATTGGTATCTCGCTTTGGCTGGTAGACAGCTCACCATACGACATAGGAGCCACCGGTAATGACAACATCAACACCATCCACCATTTCGATGTTGAACGTCCCAGAGATGGTTCAAGACGTCGCGAGGTCTTGGATCACGTATGTCGTCGTTGGGTCCCTTGGAGCAATCTGGTACCTGGCCGTCACTCTCACCACGCTTTCCTCGCAGACGGCGGTGCTGCAGCAAGAACTAATGGCACTGGAACACGGAAGCGTTAATCGGGAGATCGCGGAACTTCGACGCGAAGTCGATCAGCTCCGGGCAAAGATCAACACGGTGGGAGATCAATGGGTCGCCTTCAAGCTGGACCGCGATGATCGGCACCAGAGACAGATCGACGGCGATATCGACAAGGTTCATCGTCACCGCGACGAGCGAATGTCGTCGTCTCGCGGGGAATCCATTTAGGTTCGGCGTTGGGAAACGAGTGCTCTCGAAGCAAAACACGCTCCGCGTACCTGCGCGGAGCGTGTAAGGTAGCCGCTGCGACGTCGTCGCACTCCTGTGCGCGTCCCAGGCGTACTCGAATCGAACCAATCATCACCCAGCTCTGGGCAGTCTGCGGACAATGAGACTCCCGTGAGAATGCAAGACATGTTTCGCATCCCCACTCCAATGAAAAAACCGTTTCTGCTGGTCTCTCTGATTCTCTTTGCATGGACGTCACCAGTCTTGGGTAATCGCCCCAACGTCATTCTGATCCTGACGGATGATCAGGGGTACGGTGACATAGCCGTGCATGGAAATCCTGTTCTCAAGACTCCCCACATGGATCGGCTCGCGACACGGAGTATTCGATTCACCGATTTTCATGTCGCGCCGATGTGCTCGCCGACGCGCGGTCAATTGATGACGGGAATCGACGCGATGCGAAACGGTTGTACCGCCGTTTGCCAGGGGCGATCGATGATCGGGAGTGGGTTGCCGACCATGGCGAACTATTTCGCGGATTCGGGCTATTCGACGGGGCATTTCGGAAAGTGGCATCTGGGTGACAGCTACCCTCACCGACCTCAGGATCGCGGTTTCCAAGAGACCCTTCACCACCGCGCCTGGGGAATCACGTCGCTCGCCGATCACTGGGGCAATCGAGACAACCCATACTTCGATCCGATTCTTGAACACAACGGCATCGACAAAAAGTACGACGGCTATTGCACCGACATTTTCTTCGGCGAGGCGATGAGATGGATAGAGGAACAGGGACGCTCGGGCAAACCGTTCTTTTGCTACGTCGCCACCAATACGCCCCACGTTCCAGACATTTGTGACCCGAAGTACTCCAACCCGTACAAAGGAACTCATGACGGCAAACCGATGCCGTCGGAGTTCTATGGCATGATCGCCAATCTCGATGAAAACCTCGGCAGGCTTGAAGCCTTCCTGGATCAACAAGGTTTGCGAGACAACACTCTGTTGATCTACATGTCGGACAATGGAACGCAGAGCACACGGGCGAAGGAAGTTTTCAATGCCGGCATGCGAGAGAAGAAGACGAGTGTCTACGAAGGCGGTCATCGGGTACCGCTCTTCATTCGTTGGCCGGACGGTGAATTCCAACACGATCGGGACATCCAAGAGCTGACGGAAGTGCAAGATGTGTTGCCAACACTCATTGAGCTGTGCGGTTTGCGTGTCGAGGATCATTCCGCCACCCGACCCACCGCATCCGAATTGAATCACGATGCGTTCATTGATCATGACCTAGACGGGTTGAGCCTAGCGGGCCTACTGAAAGGTGATGTTTCAAGACTTCCAGACCGCAAGCTCGTGATCCAATACCGGGAATCGGGTTTACCTTGGGACCCGGCGGTTGTGATGTGGAATCAATGGCGATTGCTGAAGCCGAAGAAGGGTCGCCAACGACAGAGTCCCGACCAACCGCTCGAGCTGTATCACGTCGGACGAGATCCCGGCCAAATGAAGAACGTCGCTGCCGAACATCCTGACGTGGTCGCGATCATGAGTGAGCACTACGATCGGTGGTACCACGATGCCAAGCCGCGATTTGATCGCGAGCGTTGGATTCATGTGGGTGATGAGGCCGCCAATCCAATGATCCTGTACTCCCAGGACTGGGTCGGCGACTACTGCGATAATCCGGCGGGACTCGCTGCTTCCACCGCGGAGGGCTACTGGAACGTCGATGTCCGGCGCGAAGGTGTTTACGACATTGAACTGCGACGCTGGCCAAGGGAATCGAACAAGGCGCTGCCCGAGGGTTGGGCCGATGGCCCAGGGGGCTTGCGGAGAAGTGCTCGCCCGATCGCGGCTGCCAACCTGCAGATCGCCGATGGCAACTACACGCTGGACACGAGTCTCCATGACGTGGGCGCCCTGTTTCGCGTTCATCTTCCCATTGGACGAACACAACTGAAGACTCGGTTCCTGGACAACATGGACCGTTCGCTCTGCAGCGCCATCTACGTCTATCTACGTCGCGTCCCAGATGCCGATGGCACCAAACTGGCCACCCAATCCGATCGCGAGCCTCTGGATCGCTCCACGACGACAGCGAAGTCCAATACTGAACAGACCGACCCATTACCTGACGATATCGTGATCGCGGATTTCGAAGACGAGACCTATGGTGAATGGATCGCGTCGGGGATGGCATTTGGGACGAAGCCCGCGTCTGGGACACTCCCTCGGCAAATGAAGGTCTCTGGATTCAAAGGCAAGGGACTGGTGAATTCCTTCGTTGGTGGCGACGACTCGACCGGAACACTCACATCACCACCGTTTGAGATCCAGCGACCGTTTCTCAACTTCCTCATCGGGGGCGGCAATCGGGCTGGGCGGACGTGCGTCAATCTGATCGTGGATGGGCAAGTGGTTCGATCGGCAACGGGCTCGAATCCAGGCGGTAATCGAACGGAGTTGCTCGAGCCCGCAAGCTGGAACGTCAAAGACCTCCTGGGCAAGTCGGCGACGATCCAGCTCATTGATCGGCAAAAAGGGGGCTGGGGGCACATTACGTTCGATCAGCTCGTGCAATCGAACCAAGCCGTTGCGACGGCGGTCGTTCCCGTTTCATTGAAAGTCTTCGAAACGAAACTGACGGTGGATGCAACGCACCTCATCGTCCCGGTGGCCAACCAGGGCGAACGACTGCTGATGGGGATCTATCAGGGCGATCAGCTTGTGCAGGACTTCACCGTTTCTCTTCCCAAGGAAAACTCGCCGTACTGGTTGGCCGCCTATCCACTCGAACACTTCGGGGTATCCGGCAAAGAGATTCGTATCGCCCCCGTGAAGCGCAAGAAGCTCCCGGCGTCCTATGGCGAGGCCTTTGACCTCGTCAAAGTGGGGACGCCGAGCGATGCCTGGGCCATCGACGACTATGCCCTGCCCTACCGGGACCAACTCCACGTCAGCGTCCGTCGAGGCTGGAACAATGATCCCAACGGAATGGTGTACCACGATGGAAAGTATCACTTGTATTTCCAGCACAACCCATTCGGCATTCGGTGGGGCAACATGCATTGGGGCCATTTCGAGAGCGTCGACCTGATCCATTGGGAACAGAAGCCCATCGCGCTGTTCCAAAAAACCACCTCGGACATGATGTTTTCCGGAGGCGGTTTCGTGGACGTCGACAACACAGCGGGACTCGGTAGGAATGCTTTGTTCGTCGCTTTTACCAGCACCGGTCGCGGCGAATGCCTTGCTTACAGCAACGATGGTGGGGCGACGTTTAGCGAGCTGGAGGAAAACCCCGTGGTACGGCACAAGGGACGCGACCCAAAAATCATCTGGTATCAACCAGAACGAAAGTGGGTGATGGCCGTCTACAATTCCGAGCCCTGTGCGGAGACCGAATCGACTCCCTCACGTGAAGGGACGCCGCAGAATCGTGTGAACAACAACATCACATTCTGGTCCTCAAAGGACTTACGGACTTGGCAACGTACGGGTGCATTCACCCACCCGGATCGAGATGCGGTCCACGAGTGCCCCGAGCTGTTCGAACTGCCCATCGAGGGTCAACCCAACGACACCCGTTGGATTCTTTATGGTGCACAGAACCGCTACTTCATTGGCACGTTTGACGGAAAGACGTTTCGTATGGATTCCGGCCCCCATGGTGATCCGCGTTCACCGCAAAAAGTCGGTCCGTCCGGCGGACGCGGTACGATGTACGCGGCCCAAACATTCAGCGACACGCCGGATGGACGTCGCATTCAAATGGGTTGGTTGCGAACGGCTCCCGATCTGACCTCCTATCCCGACCAAATCGTAAGCCAGTCGATGTCGCTGCCACACGAGTTTCGGCTGAGGGAGACTGCCGATGGGTTGCGTTTGTTCTACCAACCCATTCAAGAACTCAACGAGCTGAGAGCAGAGATGTTGACGGAGGACATCGACGAAATCGGAGCCGCTGAAGGCGAGCTTGCCGATATCCACGTCGAGTTCGAGAACACCGGCCGACATGACTTAATCATCAACGGCATCGACGCATCCTTCGATGGACAGAGCGCCCGAATCATCACTGACCGCAACACGAATGAGGTCTACATCGACGGTGGCGTCGAGTACCGAACGTATCGGCGTGAACCATCTCAAACGGGTTCAACGAAAACCCAAATTGCCGGGGAGGACCCGATGAAGTCCTTGCGAGTCTTTCGGCTTCGTTCGATCTGGACGGACGCGTCGGCAAAGACTTCGACGGCGTTACTCCCCTAGCGTCAAACATACATGCCATTGGGCGACACACCCAAAGTGAAGTCAACTGACCATCAGTCAGATACCCATGATGCCCTGGTAGTGAGCAGGCCAGCGGTATGGACAGGGCCGTTCCCACGATCAAATGACGATCGTAACGACGGCCACCATGGATTCAGTTCAAGTACTTGAGCACCCGAACTCTAGTCACGGTTCGATCCGGTCATCCACAATAACAGCGGCCCCCAAAGTGGCAATAACACGAAGCACTGCGGCATAAAGCCACCCCCAGCGATGCCGGTGGTCGCCGCCACGCTGCGTCCAATCACTGGGGCCAGCCATAGGAAGGATATCAACAGAAAGAGTGCGATTTCCAATAGCATCAGTCGAATGACACGGCGTCCGCTACCGGGGAAACCACGCCAAAGACGTGTCGACTGCCAAACCAGCATACCAAATAGAAGCGTCCATGCCGCGATCGATACAAAGTAGGCCGAGTGAAAATATGGGAGATCGCGAGCCAAGGACAAACGACTTTCGAGTGCCCCCGACAGCGAAGACAAATTGTAAAGAACACCGATCGACGCGGTGATGATGGTCGCGCCGGCCACGACGCGTGACCCACGAGTCTGCGCGATGGTGCGAACGGGCGGATCATCATCCGCCGTTGGGGAAGTGCCAGCAAATTCGTATGGGTTCGTCATCGCCACCGGCTCTCGATGGACTTCCGTGTCTCGTTGGCTTCTACTTCCAAGTATCCGTATTGAATAAATCCACAACCAATGCATGTGGAAGCATCGATTGCCATATGAACCAAATTTCCCGCCAACCTCCGCGTTGAAACTTACCAGAGATGGACTGGTGGATGATCTTATCCGTTGAGTGAATTTTGAGTATCGCCGTGACGACAATCGGAGATTCACAATCCGTACCAATGAGGTCCCCCACACTGACGTAAGCGTCCGCCATCGTATTGGTCGTACCCGGGTAGTAAGGTTTGAAGTCGGCGGAAATCGTCTCGCCAACATTCAGTATCTCATTCGATTTCCCGTCGATCGTGACAACAAGCTGCTCGATAACCACGCGTCGACAGTCCACGTCGTTGTCCGAGTCATCAACGATGGATACTCCGATCGAGTGTGGGGGACCCGTCCATCGCGCACTGAACAGCAAAGGGATTGTGAATCCTTGTTTGCTGCTATTGATGCACGGGCGTATCCAAATGCCGTCCACAACGATGGGTTCCGAGCATCCATAGCTTGTCTCGTCAACGAAATTGACCAGCGAGGGAGCTGACACATCGGTCACGAAGGACAGCACGCCTAAACCTGTCCAGATCGAGAGAAAGAGGGCAGGCAGTTTCCGCCCGCGGCGCGGCGTTTGCGGACGTTTCACATCTGACAACGGTTTCGCTCACATCGAGTCCAAACGGTCACTGAACACGCCGCTGATCATCGGTTCCATACGGCGATTCTCCAAGCTCGAAACTCCCCCACTCATTGACTCCGGTAAATTAGATCGCTCGCCAACGTCATTCGCGGGCGTCGGCAGAAAGCTCAATCGATGCGTCTCGCAAGACCCCATCGAACTCCGACTGGGGTGATCCGGTCGTGACGAACCCGTGGTTTTGGACCCCGTCAATGTACCAGCGTGCCGTGAAGCAGTGAAAGCAAATCACGTAATCATGTTCATGTCCATTAGCGATCACTCGAATGCCATGTCGCGGGTCAAAGCATGCCAAAACCATCCCGTCATTCTCGGCAATCCCAGATGACAGAGCATCCAATAGCTTCGCACGTGTGATTGCGTCGCTCACGTTCGTGGACCCAAGAGCTTTCCATCCGTGGAAACTTGACGTGGCTTCGCCATCACGTCGCGCCGTCGGATCAAGCGAGTAGAGCTCGAACGACGTGTAAGCGTTCGGCAGAACTATTTGCGGGCTAGTTTTCGGCGGCGGGCTCGGCGGGCTTTGGTTTGGGCGGCTCGAGCCAACGATTCCGCTTTGCGATAGCTGCGTACTTTCTCGGGATGAGCTTTGGCCCACACGTCCGGAAGCAGCGTGCGGATGTCGCACTGGCCGCCAGCACCACCTCACAGGAACAGATGCCCGGAGAGCAATTCGACGTCGAAATGCTCGGCAACGATTCCAGAGAGACCGTTGAAGCTCTTCCGCATGTCGGTCGGCTCGGTGAAGACGAAAATCCGGGAGTTCGAGGCGACCGAGATCATGATGC
>JBCDIU010000038.1:0-56915 GCA_038748615.1 Planctomycetota bacterium
CGTGAAATGGTCGAAGGTGATCGACCAAGCTGCAGCGCAATCTGGGATTGAGGAATCCCATGACGTATCGAATAGCTAATGACACGTCGTTCTTCGAGGCTAAGATGGGCCAGGGTGACTGAGCTGGTTCGAGTATTTGGGGGTAGAAGTCCAAACACTTTTTCCGCTCAGCTCACCTTTGACAATCCACCTGAAAAATCGAAACGAATCGATCCATCAAAATTGCGTTTCGGGTTTGAATTCACCAGATGCGTTGGGAGAATCTAAAACCTGCTTCGGTCGTGATCACCGATGCTGCTCCGTAATCGTCCGCCGAAGCCATTGTGGTTTGGTGGCTGACTGATTCGACGGGCTAGGCGGACGGGACTCCGAACCGACTTGGAAATCGACAGCGGCAGGTCAGCCGGAGTTGCACCGGGATAGACGATACCTGTGCCGTGTTTCAGCAACGACTACGAGTCGAAGCACGCTCTTAAATCAACAGTTCGGACAGATCGCTGGTGCTGTCCGCAAAACCGGTGTCGGATGCTCCCATGCGGTTGAGCATCGTGAAGAGCAGGTTGGACATCGGCTGGTCTTTCGAGTCATCGCCATCGTTGAACGTCAAATATTGGCCGTGTTTCAATCCCAAGGAACGTCCACCCGCGAAGACAAGTGGATAGTTGTGGTTGTTGTGAGTCCGACTATTGGAGGTACCACAGAGGACCATCGTGTTGTCCAGCATCGACCCGTTGCCTTCGGGAGTCTCAGCGAGTCGCTGAAGGAATCTTGCAAGATGTTCGATCAGGCACTGGTTCCACCGTCCCTGGTTGATGAAGCCATTCGGCTTACCCGCATCGTGGGCCAGCCGGTGCTGAGTGTCGAGGCCCAGTGCCTTTGAAAACGAACCCGAAACGCTTCCGTTCATGGCACTCAGCATGTACGTGATGCAGCGAGTCGAATCGGTTTGAAACGCCAGGTACATCAGATCATACATGGTTCGGATGTACTCGAGTGGAGAGTCTTGAGACACATCCAGTTCCAGTCCGCTGGTGTCCACTTCGGGCTTGCGAACGTCAAGCCAACGTTGGCTGCGACCGACGCGTTGTTCAATGTCGCGCAGCGATTCGAGATACTCGTCGAACTTGCGTTGATCCTGGTGGCCCAGTCGCATTCGAACTTGTCTGGACTGATCCATCACCTGGTCCAACATGCTGGCTTCCGTGCCGAGACGTTTTCGCGTCTCCTCGATCGTCGCGCCTCCATCACCAAAGAGTCGGTCGAAAATCTGTTGTGGCTTGTCCAATGCGGGAATGGGTTGTCCCGAGTGAGTGAACGAAAGGGTCTTCGAACGGGTCGGCATTCCAACACCGCCATCACTCGAAAGGGCGAGCGATGCGAATCGAGTTCGATCACCAATCTTGGCCGCTGCCACCTGGTCGAAGGAGACCGTGTTTCGAAAGTTGGCGCCGTGAAAACTCGCACCCGTCAAAAAGATGTCCCCTGTATCGTGGCCACCGATGTCGCGACCGGTGGGATGCGATAGACCACCCAGAACCGATACCTGATCACGCAGTGGCGAAAGCGATTCCATGACCTTTGTGAATCGGAATCCACGATCATCTCGGATTGGAAACCAGCCCCATTCTCGATCTGGATGTTCATCGCCCGGAACACAGGCGCCATAGGGGAAGTAGATCGTGCATAGTCGCTTGGGCAACTCAGCGGTGTTGGCCTCCGTGGCATTGCCTCGCATGCAATGGAGGAGTGGTAAACCGATGGCGACGCCAGCGGAACTTCGTAGCAGGGTACGCCGATCCAAGTGCCAAGAGGACTGCGTCATGTCAGGGTTGCCTACAAGAGTTACCGGGTCAGGAACAGGTCGGACGTCACAATGGACATGATCAACTCATCCAACTGATAGTTCTGCGTCTGAAATGTGTTGGTGAGTGACTGGATGCTCTCCTCATCGCCGAACTCCATGGAACGGCCTAGAGCATAAGCGGACAGTTTAACCACCATGGCGCGTGCGAAGTCGTCCTTTCGTTCCGCCAACAGGTATGACTTCAGCTCCTGGGCCCCGCGGATTGGATGTCCATCGGGCATGGTATCGGACGCGTCCAGGGGAGCGAGCCACATTTGGTTGCGAGCCCTTCCCTTTCGTTTGGCGGTCCAGCGGATCGATTCCGTACGGTACCTCCCGGACGCATCATAGTGCTCCAAGGGAATCCCCCAAGGATCAATCTTCGAGTGGCAGTTAACGCAGGAGGGAACGTTTCGGTGCACACCCATCTGTTCCTTGAGCGACATTTTCGCAAAACCGGGCGTCTCCGGATCCAACGCGGGCACGTCTGCCGGCGGAGGTGATGGAGGGTCGTCGAGCAATCGTTCCAAAATCCAAACGGCTCGGTCGATGGGATGCGAATCCTCTCCCGTGGAGTTTCCGACCAGCATGCTTGCTTGCGTCATCACGCCACCGCGACGGTGCTCCGGTTTCAGTGGGACGCGAACGAAATCCATTCCGATCACACCATCAATGCCGTAGTGCTTTGCCAAACGCTCGTTCACCATCGCGAAATCCGAATCGATGAAGTTCAACGCCGACAATTGCTTTCGAAGGACCTCCTCAAAGAAAGCTCGCGATTCCTGTCGCATTGCCTCCTTGGTGCGCTCGCGAAAATCCGGATAGAACTGGGGATTCACCGCAACACGATCCAGTGCCGGCAGATCCAACCATTGGTCAGCAAATCCGTGAACAAATCGGACGGACCTTGGATCTTGCAACATCCGCGTTACCTGACGCCTCAGTTCCGATGGTCGCAAGAGGGCATCATTGGCAGCCAGATTCAATAGCTCTTCGTCTGGCATCGTACTCCAAAGAAAGTACGACAGGCGTGACGCGACTTCATGCGCGTTTAGACGACGCGATGCCAGCTCGTCCTCAACCGGTTCCATCAAGTAGAGGAACTGCGGTGAGATCAAGACCATCGCGAGTGCTTGGCGAATCGACTCGATGAAACTTGGATAATCGGGGCGTACCTTCTGGTAGAAACCCAGGATCTGATTGACCTCGTCATCCGTGGCGGGACGACGGAACGCACGGCCCATGAAACGTTCCAAAACTTCTCGGGCGTAAGCGACTTCGTCATCAGGCACATCGGCACCACGAAATAAGATCGCCCGATGACGTTCGGGCGGCCAAGTTGGATAGTCGTTGGCGACGACTTCAACCGACTCAACAACAAGCCAAGGTTGAGCAGGATCCGGGTCATTGAGCACCTTGAGTTGCTCACGAATTCGCAAGTCCAGCAGTTCAATCGCATCGGAACCATCGTCGTAGACGTTGTGGACATTCACTAACAGTCCACGAAAGTTGGCCTTGGTCTTCAGCACGGGAAAGTACTCGAGATCGCCATGGAACTCGTAGACGCCAGGCTCATCGGCAGTGGCCGTCACATCGATGTCGTCGCCGACTTGACCACCCATCACATAGGTGTCCGGGCGCAGGCCAATTCGGACACGCATTCGTGGCGGTCCTTTCCCGTCGGGAACCAACGCGTGCGCTTTCACTCGAATCCGGATGGGTCCCTCGGTGGGATATTCCATGATCCGTGTCCAGAAGCTGTTTCCCGGCTGAATGTTTCGGGTATTCGATTTCGAATCGTTCGGATTGCGACCGACATTCTCGGTGCCGAGATGTTCCAAACGTTCTGGCTGGGGTCCATCCACCAACACATGCTGGAGTCCCATCTGGGCTGATTTCAAGTAATACTCCAGTTGCATCGACGACATGCCCATGATGGAGCCGTTGTTGAGGAATCCGTCATGGCTCGAGGATTCGGGCGGGAGGTTCCCTGCATAATCCAGCTCAATACCCAGCAGGTCCGTCATCGTGTTTTGATATTCGTAACGTGTCAGGCGGCGTAGGACCCCCATTCCATTGGTCGACCGTCGAATCTGGGATGCCGAACGCATCTCCGCCGTGATCCAGTCGACCATTGCCTGCCGCTGCAGCTCATTGGGTTGGGGTTCATCCTCGGGCGGCATTTCGCCTTTGTGCAGGACATCGAGAACGTCATGCCAAGTGTCGCGATCCTTGCCAAACACAAAGTCCAGATCCATCGAATCGACCCGCACTCCATTCTCCTGCACATCGGGACCATGACAGTCGATGCAGTACTGACTCAGCAGCGGGGCAATCTGCCCGTCAAACGACAACGTCTGATCGTCCGCGGTTGCGGTGGCCAGCAGACAACATGTCAGGCCAAACAGTCTGACCAAGATTGCCACGACTGGCGATGACGTCCAAGTGTCTCCAAGACCGTGCGCGTCAAAACCCGTGCGGTGATCCAAAGCTGTGGGATCGTGAAAGTTCATGATGAAGTCTTCCGGACGGATGGAGCATGCGAACGAGAAATCAGAAGGGACCCTTCGCATTGATCTCGGTCGCGTTGTTGATCGCACCGGGCATCTCGCCCCGGATATCACGATACTCGGTGTTTCGTCGAGGAACGGTTCGACTCCGCCAGTCGCGAGTCAGGTTTTTCGGAACGCTGTCGCCGGTAACCGACATCCATTGTTGCAGAACAGACTGCATCTCCGCCAACTCATCTTGGTATTCGGGAATGGATGCGACATTATTGTGTTGGGCCTTGTCAACGCGAAGATCATACAGCTCGTGCGCAGGACGTGGAGCGATGAAGAGATCACGCTGCAGATCGTTGAGCTCATCCGCGTCATCAAGGCGAAAGAGGTCCGCTGACGAGGGGCTGCCTAACACGTCGCCGGCTCCGTGATTGGCCAGTTGAGGTCGCGAGTTGAGGATGTACATGAAGTGTTCGCTGCGAAGCATTCGCTCATGGGCCTCGAAGTCGTGCCAATTGTGCTCGGCGAAGAGGTAACTCCGAGCAGCCTTGGATGGATCTGCAAACAACTGATCAAACGGAATCCCCTGAAACTGATCGGGCGTCTCTGCGCCCGCCAATTTCAATAGGGTCGGGGCGATGTCGATCGCGCTGACCAACGCGTTGCACTCGCTGCCTGGGCGGGAGATTCCCTTGGGCCAAATGACAATGAACGGGCTCTTCATGCCTCGGTCGTTCACGCGTGTCTTGGAATGAGGAAATGGTCGTCCGTTGTCAGCCATGATGATCAGGATCGTGTTCTCGTAGATGCCTTCGGATTTTAGCTTGGCGACCCCTTTGCCGATGTAGTGATCGAATCGATGCACTTCGTCGTAGTAAGCCGCTAGGTCCTTGCGAGTTTCGATCGAGTCGGCCAGGTAAGGTGGAACAATCAATTCTTCTGGATCATGCGTGCCGGAGAACTTGTTCTCGCCCCAGCCTCGATGGCTGTCATGCGTGGCAAACCAAAAGAAGAAAGGTTTGTCGGTCGGACGCTCTTCGATGGTTTGTTCCCAACGTTCTTCACCGCCATCGCCGTTGATGGTCTTCTTGCGATACTCTTCGTCAAATCCTCTAGCGGCATACTTGCCCAAGTGGTGCTTGCCGGCCAAGACGGTGTGATAGCCTTCCTTGCGAAGTAACTCCGGCAGCGAGAGCATCGACTCCGGTGGCTGTGTGTGCAATTCGGCTGCGCCCGTGTTGTGCGGGTAGCGACCTGTCATGATGCTGTTCCGACTTGGGCTGCATGAGCTGGCTGTCAGGTAGAAGTTATTGAATTGGATTCCGTCGTTGACGATGCGATCGATATTCGGCGTTTTCGCATTCTTGCTGCCGTAGCATCCGAAGTCATCCCAGCTCACATCATCGGCGATGAAGATGATGACATTGGGAGGGGCAGCAGCGTTAACTGAGCAGGTAATGAAAGCCAGAATGAGCGTTAAAGCGCTTGGTAGCATGAGCTTGATCATCAGTGGTGTATCGTCTTATTTTGTCTTGAGATGGAGGCACTGTTCATGCTTTGGTGAGCGACAGGGCGCTAGCTGTCCGTCTGTCAGTAATACCCGCGGCTAGCGCCTTGCGGCTGAACTCAGCCGAATGGAAACGTGAGAGTCACGGCGCATTAGATGCGCTTCGATCATTTTTTGTCATCAAGGTTTTCTTTGATACGGGACTCACTGATCTCCGGCGACGGACAACCGTCCTTCGGAACCTTCACATGGGCGGTCCAGAGAATTGCGTTGAGTACAACGCGACGAAAGTCTTCATCTTGCCAATTCGTGTGATTGTGTGCTCCGGTGAACCCAAATCCTCGACCACCGTTTGGACGATCGTAGGCCCAGGCGACGACCTGCTCTTCGCCCGCCGCGACAGCTTTTCGAACGGCCGGGTTGCCACTTCGGGCGCCGTCTCGCCGACGCAAGGACTCCGGTGGCGGAAGGTCAAAAAGGATCGGCGTCACGCCTTTCATCTCATCGACGAAACGCATGTGGTAGTACCACTCGTCGTGAACGCTGAATGGCTCAACACCATTGGTGATCGGATGACTTGGGAACTCGTGAAAGTTCGGTGCCCAGTGCGGGTTCACGGACCAGTCGAGGTCGCAGAACCCTCCCATCCACTCCAAAAACTTGTCGCCAGGTTCGCCTTTTTCAGCTTCCGTCGCCCAGTGAATCATGACGACGCCCGTTCCCACCTTCATCAATTCATCGAAGTCATCGAGGTGCGGATTCAGGACGTGTCCTTTGTGCCCCGTACAGAAGATCACGACTGTCGCGGCGTCCTTGAAGACCGACTTGTCCTGGGGATAACCGGGATGCGGCACCACGACCGTCTCCACGTCGAGGCCCGAGCGGTTCAACGCGTCGGCCAAGATCATATTGCCGGCGCGATGTTCGTGTTTCATCGGACCATGACTCGGCTTGCCGGAAATGAACACGATTTTTGCTCTCTTGCCTGGCTTCCTAACGCGAGCATCCCGAACACGGGCGCCTGGTGCGGGCTTTGAAGCTGCGGTCTTGGGATAGGGCATCTTGGCGTCGACTTCATCGCGCCAGTTATGCAGCAAATTCGTCAGCCGCCGCGTCACGTCGGGTTTCGATGCTGAAAGATCGTTCTTCTCGCCAATGTCAGCATCGAGGTCGAACAGTTGAACGGTTCCGTTCTCGTAGTACTCGATCAGTTTGTAATTGCCAGACCGAACCGCGCCGTTGGGACTTTGGAAGCCGTGGTTGCTGTAGTGAGGGAAATGCCAAAAGATCGGACCGCGATCATGCTCCTCACCCATCAATGCAGGCACGAAGCTTCGACCGTCTTGGTGCTGTTCGGGCATTGCCGGAAGATTCAGCATCTCCAGCAATGTTGGATAGAAGTCCGTTCCAGTGACCAGTGCTGGCGACTTCGAATTCGGTTCTGTCTTTCCGGGCCAGTGCACAATCAGCGGCACCCGAATTCCTCCTTCGTAGTTCCACCCTTTTGCACCTCGAAGGGGAAGATTGGAACTTGCGAAACGAGCGTTCAGCGTCTGGCGATCGTGATGGATCCCGCGGTACTGGTTCGAAGCCGCCATGCCTCCATTGTCAGCAGAGAAGACGATCATCGTATTCTCTTCCAGACCCAGCTCTTTTAGCTTCGCACGAATGCGACCAAGGCTTTCGTCGGTGGCCTCCACCATGCCCGCAAACTGGACGTTGTCCTGTTTCTGCTTCACCCACCAGACCCGTTCCTTCTGATGCAAAGCGCGGTCGTCGTTCTCTCCTAAGGAACGCAGTTGGTTTGCCGAGAGCGCATGCCCATCCGGGTTGGGTTCCAAAATGAAATCGGGGCCATCCTCGGGCGGCATCGCGGCAAGTTTCTTGGTGTACTTCTCCACCAGATCCTTGCGTCCTTGAATCGGGTCGTGGACCGAAAAGTGCTCCAGGTGGACGAAGAATGGCCTGTCCTTGTTGCGCTGGATGAAGTCGATCGCGGCGTCGGTCAGTTTGTCTGTGTAATAGTCGCCCTCTTCGGCTGGAAGTGTTTCCTCATAGCTTGCCGAAAACGGATGGTAGTACGATCTGACCCATCCCGTGATCGCCTCATCAAAGCCGTAGCTCGTGGGGTCCCGATTCAGGTGGGCTTTGCCGTAGTTCGCGGTGGCGTAACCATTGTCTTGCAACGTTTCGGCCAGTGTCTTCTCTGAATCCGGTAAGGCAGTCAGCTTTTCCCCGTGATGCAGTTTTTCATAGTCTTCCTCCGGCCGCCCGCCGAGCCATTCGGTGAGGTTCGTCCGTGCCGGGTACTTTCCCGTCAGAATACTGGCGCGACTTGGCGAACAGACGTGACAGGTGGAGTAGGCGTTGTCGAAGAGCATTCCGTCTTTCGCCAATTGGTCGATTGCTGGTGTCTCGTAGAACTGACTCCCGTAACAACCCAGGTCACGCTGCCCGAGATCGTCCACCAGAAAGAACACGATGTTCGGTTTCTGCTGTGCTTGAACGTCACAGCAGGCAAATAGCGGTAGCAAAACACAAAGCGTCGCGATGCCCCATCCAAATGGATTCAAGCGTGTGAATGTGCGACGACGTGATAGCTGCAAAATTGACACGCAGCATGTTTGAGCAACAGTGATGAAACGATTTCGATTCATTGCTTGGTCACTCGTTGGATTGCTCCGAGACCACTTGGACTTTGTTCCAATACGCCCAATTGTTCTTTCCGTTGTTGGCTCGATTTTCGATCGACAGATCGATCCGTTGGCCGGCAAAGTCGGAAAGGTCCACGGAAAGATCCATCCACTCATCAGCGGCGACCGTGGTCGGCCCCACGATCTGATCTGTGAGGACCTTGTCGTTGGCCAAGACACGCAGTTGCCAATCACCGTGAGGATGGTGACTGACTCGCAACTTGAGTGCGGTCTTCTTCTGTTTCGGTACATTCAAATAGGTGGTCTTGATCACGCAGGGCGTGCCGGGATCGACAGGATGAGTTTGCACCGCCACTTCGTTTCGAAAGACCGGATGATGCACCACACCTCCGTCCCCAACGGCGGTGATCTGCATCCCAGAAGCTACGGATTGAATGATCCGCTCCCACTCCGCAGCTTGCTCGACTTTGCTGACCTTGATGGACTCACCACCGCCCGACGTCAGTCGCCGCGCGACGAACTCTTGCAGCCGTGGAATCTTGCCGCCAACGGCGAGCTCGAGCGACCTGCGCTGATGCAACGGGACCATGGGCTCCAAAGCAAACCAATACATCCGAGGAAGATTGTTGTCCGTCGCGTCCTCCGGGTGATTAATCAACCCTTCGAGGATCGGCCAACGTTGGTCGAAGGGCAGCCGCTGGACGGCTGACGCCAGATACAAACGCACGACCGGTGACGAATCCTTCTTCGCCATCAGCGTAAACCGATCCAAGACTTCGACGCCAATTTCCGAGGCTGATTGTTCTCGCGGCTGGAAAGCGTTGACGTCGCTCGAATCCGTCAAGAATTGGATCGACCACGCACGAACGTACTCGTTCTGATCATCCAACAGTTCGACTAAACGCGACCGCCCCAGTCCATCAGTGACCCGCAAAGCCCACATCGCTCTTAGCCTTTTGGCAGCATTGGGTGCCGCCGCGAACATCTCATTGAGTCGGACGTGAACCGCTTCCTTCTCCAACTCTCTGGTCGACGCGCGATACTGCAACAACGTTCTCGCTTGACGGACGTACCAATCGTTGGAGTGTTCCTGTAACTCGACAAGCTCCCCGTCGGACATCTTCCCCAGGTTCATCCTCGGCTTTGCTTCGATCCCTTCGGGCATGATGCGGTAAACGCGTCCGCTATTGGGGAACTTCACATCGTTGCCGCAAATGTCCTGGTCGTGCCAGTCCAATACATAGACGCCACCTTCCGGACCGATCTCGACGCTGAATCCAACCCAGGCCAAATCATTCGTTGGCAGAAAGTCATCGCCATGGTGACCAAGAAAGCTCGATCCGTTTCGCTCCAACACATCGGTCAGCACCGCATGTTCATGAATGTTGCACATGAACAAACGATCGCGGTATTTTTCCGGAAAGACATCTGCAAGATAGAACCGTGCCCCTCCATGAGCTGACAGCCGAGCTTTATGGGTGCGAATCGTCTTGATGTCGTCATAGATGTAGGGATTGACATGCGGTCGGGACTGCTTGTGATAAACACCGCCCTGAACAATGTGAAATAAGTGGGGTATCACACAGCACGTGATGAAGCCCTGGCCGTGATCGTTGAAATCAAAACCCCACGGGTTGGACAGACCGCGTGCGAAGATCTCGAACGTCTTCCGCGTGGGGTGATATCGCCAAATGCCACCGTCGATGAACTGACGCTGCTCAGGTGCATCGCCCGGTTTCCCAACACTGGAGTGCGTGAAGACTCCGTGGCAGCCATAAAGCCAGCCGTCGGGTCCCCAAATGAAACTGTTGAGTGTTTCGTGTCGGTCTCGAATGCCCCAGCCGTCAAGCAGGACTTCCGGCGGGCCGTCGGGCGTGTCATCACCGTCGCGATCAGGAATGAACGAAAGATTCGGAGGGGAACCGACGAAGACACCTCCAAATCCGCATGCCAAACCAGATGTGAATGTCAACGAGTCGGAGAACGTCTTCTTCTTGTCGAAGACCCCATCGCCGTCTGTGTCCTCCAGAATTTGAATTCGACTGACGGGAGCGTCGGTATGCTGACGACGCGTCTGGTAGTTGAAATTTTCGGCGACCCACATACGCCCCCGCTCATCGAAGCAGAACGCGATCGGTTCGGCGATGTCCGGTTCAGAGGCAAACACGGAGACGTCAAAGCCATCCGGGATCGCCATTTTGGCGACGGCTTCCTCGGGCTTCAGAAAGGGAGCGTCACTGTCCTTGTGCTGCTTCTTGGGTAGCAGGTTCTTTGATTCGTGCGCATGACAAACCTGCACGACGCCGACCCATGCCAGAGTGACCCATACGAATCGCCAGTTACGACTCATCTCGCCATCTCCACTTGCTCGGTCGTTCTCAAATACTTGACCAGGTCGACCACTTCCTGCTTTTTCATTTGGTCCAATTGCCCGTCAGGCATCATGGACTTCTCCGACACCTTTCGCAGCTCAATTTCGTCGATTGCGATGACAACCCTGGGCTCTGCAGCCGTTTTTAGAACGATTCGTGACGCGTCCTCCTCCGCAAGGACACCATTGACCACCCGTCCATCCACGGTCAGCACGGACACGGTCTTGTACGCATCGGGAACGTCATAACTTGGATCGATACTGTTGAGGAGGATGTACTCCAGGTTCGCTCGGTTGGACCCGGTCAGATCGGGCCCGACCTTCCCGCCCTCACCGTACAGCTGGTGACATGCCGCGCAAGTCTTTTGAAAGACAGCCCTCCCACGCGACGCGTCGGCAGCGGCGACAGCCTTCGGATTGCACATTTTCCGATACTTGTCCAACAGCATCGCTCGGTCTTGAGCGACTTCGCGAACACTGCCGAAGACCTGGGTGAAGCGATCGCCGAGCATCTCGCTAAGCGAGCGTGCCACTTGCGCCGGAATGTCACCCCGAGGGATTCGCTTCTCGGCCAAAGCTTGCAGAAGCTCTTCGGCATAGACTTTGCGGGCCGACAAGGTCTCAATGATTGCTCGCTTCTCTTGGGATTCCAGCTTTGCGTATCGCGACAACAAGACCGACGGTCCGCCCTTGTTTTCCACGATTGCGTATCCACGAATAGCGTGGAGAACCATTGCGGGATCATCCATCAATGACGGAAGCAATTCGGATGCGTCGCGGCTTTGCTGATTCAACAACAGTTTTAACGTCGCGCGACGTTGTGTGATGTCGAGCTCTGGGTCTTTGACTCTCGCCAGTGCTCGCTCCAACGCCGTCTTGTCGCCGAAGATTTGAGACAGGGCGAGTGCACGCTCGCGTACGGCCTTACTCTCGCTTGTGGAAAGTCGGTCACTCAACTGCGTCCAGCCGTTGGGGGCCGCAACGTTCCGCCGCCCCTCAAACCCGCTCAGCATTCCCTTGAGCAATGCAGCCTGAACTTCGGGAAATTCGGACGCGTCAAGCGTTTCGACCAAGAGTGCGATTGAGTCGGTTTGTTCCGATGCAGTGGATAGACGTGCCGTCGCACATAGTAGCGATACACCAACGATCAACACTTGCGGAAGAAACCGCCAATCAATCACTGGCGTGGTCATCGTAGATCGGTGGTCCCCATCGAGATTCACGGCGGAGACCGCAGTGCTACGTATCGACTGGCCGTTCCTAACGGCACGGCGCCGTTTTGTGAGCGGCAAGGCGCTAGCCGCCGGTATTTGACGTGGTATACCGGCGGCTAGCGCCGTTCCGCTCAGTTGGCGCACGGCCCGAAGATAGCCGATGTTTTGCTGACGACGCGGCGCTGTCCAGCTAAGATTCCTGTTCGAGCAAACACTCATCATGCGATTTCCGATACTTCGGGCTTGGCTGTCAGTGTGAACTCCGGTAACCGAATGACTTCACCGCCCCTAAGGGCCGATTGATGGGCGCAGATACCGACGCACGTCCAGTTGGCGCTCGTGACGGCATTCGGCCATGGCTCGCGATCTTCGATCAATGCGCTGACAAACTCATGGACCAAATGCGGATGCGAACCGCCGTGGCCTCCACCTTGGAGGAACGACAGGTGCTCCGCATCATGGATCTCTTGGGGAAGCGTGAACTTTCGAATGGGTTCCGGCAGCCGATGCGCATAATCGGGTACGTCGATCGTTTCAGCGATCTCCGGTTCCGGCTTCTTGGCAGTGTGCATCACGTGGGGTTCGTTCTCAACCAACGTCCACTCGAAACTCTTCTTGGTACCGTAGACATCGAAACTCTCGCGGTACTGCCTCGCCACGTCATAGAGGCACCTCCAGACGTGAGCGGTGAGCTCACGGTCTTTGATCTTCACATGAGCCGACTGAACCGCGAATCGGTTGCCAGACTTCTGGGCGATGTCATCTCGGACGGCACCCGATCCGAAACAGCTGACGTACTCCGCCAGTCCGTCCACAAGGCCGAGGCAAGGACTCACAACGTGCGTCGCGTAGTGCATCGGGATCATTCGTTCCCAATACTCGGGCCAACCGTCCATGTCCTGTGGATGGGATGCCGCCAGGTGCTGGACTTCACCTAGGTCGCCGCTTTCGTAGAGCTCCTTGATGAAGAGGAACTCGCGGCTGTACACGACCGTCTCGGCCATCATGTATTTGAGGCCCGTTTCCTGAACCTTCTCAACGATTTGCCGGCACTCGTCGATGGTCGTCGCCATGGGCACGGTGCACATCACGTGCTTCCCCGCATCGAGCGCTCGCAGCGACATCCAAGCGTGGTCGGAAATCGGACTGTTGATATGAACGAAGTCGATATCCGGATCGGCTAGCACGTCGTCATAGTTGCCATACCGTTTCTCGATCCCGAACTGGTCCGCTGACTTTGCCAGCTCCACTTCATCCCGCCTGCACAACGCGACCACGTCGGCGCAGGGATGGGCTTGATAAATGGGGATGAACTCCGCACCGAAACCGAGGCCAACCATCGCGACTCGGGGGGATTCGCTCATCTTCGACTCCTCTTAGGGAACTTGATTTGGCACTAGGGTACGTCCCCGGAGTCGGGACGCAATGAATGATTGCGCATCGGAGCTATACTATTTCACCATGAAACGGTCTGTTGCCTTGCTTGTCGAAACCAGCAATGAGTACGCTCGAGGCCTCCTGCGGGGCGTCCTCCGCTACCAGCAGGAGCACGAGCGGTGGACGATCGATCTACCGGAACAGCACCGGGGTGCGGATCCTCCGCGATGGCTGCGAAGTTACAAGGGTCATGGAATCATCGCCCGCATTGAAACCGATACGATCGCACGCGCCGTGCGTGCGGCCAAACTACCCACCGTCGATGTCAGTGCCGCACGACAGTTGCCCACGATTCCGTGGGTCGAAACGGACGACGATGCCATTGCCAAACTGGCCGTACAGCATTTCGTCGAAAGGGGTCTTCGTCACCTCGCCTTCTGTGGTGAGGTGGCATTCAACTGGGCCAAGTGGCGTCGTGACGCGTTTGTGAGCGAGGCAAAGCGATTGGGAATCGAAGCGATCGTCTTCGATGTGGGTGATGCTGCGATGGGCACCACCTGGCCGCGAGAAAGGCAACGTCTCTTGAGATGGTTGCGAAAGCTACCCGAGCCGTGCGGCCTGATGGCCGCTTACGATTCGCTTGCCCGTCGGGTCACCGATTTGTGTGGCCAGGTTTCCCGCTCCGTGCCCGACTCCATTGCCGTGCTCGGTGTCGATGACGATCCATTGCTCTGCCAATTAGCGACGCCTCCGCTCTCCAGCGTGATCCCCGATGCAGTGGGCGCAGGTTACGCGGCGGCGCAACAACTTGACACGATCATGTCGGGCCGCGAAGTCGACTCGACTCGAACGCTCCTCCCACCCCTGGGCGTCGCCACGCGCCAGTCCACCGACACGCTCGCCGTCAACGATCCAGAATTGACTTCGGCGACGCGCTACATCCTTTCCCATGCCTGCGATGGAATCCAAGTCGCCGACGTGGTCAAACAGACCTGTCTGACGCGACGTGTCCTGGAGACCCGATTCAAACGCGCCATCGGAAAGACCCCCCATGAATTGATCACGAGCACGCGAATCGCACTGGCGGAACGATTGCTTCGCGAAACCAGTCTGACGCTCGACCAGATCGCGCACCGCTGTGGTCTGGAGTACGCCGAATACCTCAGCGTCTTGTTTCGCAAGCATCGCAACATGACGCCGGGAGCCTACCGACAACAACACCGCGACAAGTAGCATGATGCGTCGGTGAAGTGGATTGCTCGCCGTCTGGACCTTGAGTCCACGATGCACCCGCGTGGTCGTTCAGCTTGTCAAATTCAACAAGAACCTTGCTGTCGCAGGGAAAGATTGCTGATTTCACCGTTTTGCTTTTCTCTGAATCTCAACGTCTTCTTCCGGTGCGAATACAATCGGGCGCACCGTAATTGGAAGAACCAATCAAGCAGAAATCGCAGGCACGAGCACGAGGAACATGGCCGCACCCCTGGACACGCCGGATCCGATTTCCAGTTGGATCACCGGACTTCGCGAAAATGATGACGAAGCCGTCGCGCGGTTGTGGGATCACTTCGTCGGGCATCTTCACATCTCGCTTCGCCGTCGAATTCGTCCGACAACCCGTGCCTTGTACGACGAGGAAGATGCGGCGCTGAGTGCGTTTCAGAGTCTCGTTGACGGAATTCAAGCCGGACGCTTACCCGACGTCACGGATCGTCGATCGTTGTGGCGGATTCTGTTGGTCATCGCCGCACGAAAAGTCGTTCGTCGACACAGGTTTGATCAGCAGATTCGCCGCGATCGCGGTCGTGAGCTTTCGCTGGACTCGGCCGAATTCCGCGACGCGTTCGACCTGGGCGTCGAACCAACACCCGAGAACTTGGTGGCACTTGAGGAAGCGGTCGTGGAGTTGTTCGCGTGCCTGCCGTGTGATGAGTTACGGCGAATCACGGAAATGAAACTCGAAGGTTTTACCGACCGGGAAGTCGCGAGCGAACTCCGTTTGTCGCCGCGGACCATCCGCCGCAAACTCGAACTCATTCGTCGAGCTTGGATCAAGCTCGACCCGGCGGATGACGGCGATTGAGCGCGATTCCATCGGCTTAGCAAGGATCAATCACTGATGAATCGGGCGACGCCGGACGCGTTTGCCGGGTGGAATGCTAGCGTCGTTTGATAGAACACGCGTCGTGATTGGCGGGATTGTCAACGAAGTTCATGTTTTCTTTGACCGTATCTAGTGATAGCGATCATGAACCCATTGGATGGTCAACTTCCGCGACAAATCGACTCGTCACGTTTTTGTGGTGCTTCGCTCGTGAAAGACACGATTTACGACAGCCTTAGCGACGATCAGCTTACCAAGGTTGACAAGATATGCACCGACTTCGAACTCGCCTACGGCGAAGACCATGCCGACTCGATCGAGGCGGTCGTCGCTCGGCACTCGCCCGACGTTCCGCCCGTACTCGAGATTGAATTGGTAGCGGCCGAGGTTCAGTTGCGTCTTGGTCAAGGCGAGTCGTTTACAGCGGAATCCTACGTCGAACGATTTCCAAGATGGGGTCATGAGATTCGCTGCCTATTTGCTGAAACGGGCGAGACGCTTGGTTTTGCGTGGGGAGACACGCACCAGGAGCGTGATCTCGATTCCGACATGAAGCTCCCTCGCGAATTCGGTCAATACCGACTGATCGAACAGATCGGCCAAGGAGGGATGGGAACCGTATTTCGAGCCGAGCATCTTCGTTTGCAAAAGGACGTCGCACTGAAGCTCTTGACCCCAGCGATCATGAGCAACGAGGTGGCCGTCGAGCGATTTCAGCGAGAAATGTGTGCGATCGGGAAACTGGATCACCCCAATATCGTGCGAGCTCTGGACGCTGGCGAAATTGACGGAGTTCACTATTTGACGATGGAGTATGTCGATGGGATCGACCTCCGGAAACTCGTCCTTGCGACGGGCCCGATGCGGTATCAGGATGCTTGCGAGTTGATCTGTCAGGCCGCCAAGGCGCTGTAAGAGGCCAGCGACCACGACATGGTTCACCGCGATATCAAGCCGTCCAACTTGATTTTGGCAAGGCCTCGCAAATCAGGAAGCCCACCGATTCTACGGTTGCTGGATCTGGGCCTGGCGCGATTGGAAGGTGCAACGAGCGACCAAGCATCGAATTCAGATATCAACGACACCTTTGCGGAACCAGCGTCCAACGATCAATGGAAAGCCTACGGCAGCTCCGTCAGTTTGACCGGTTCGATCCTTGGGACGGCTGAATACATGGCGCCCGAGCAGGTGAGGCACGTTCAGCGGGTTGATGTTCGCGCTGATATCTATGCGCTCGGTGCGACGCTTTATCGATTGCTCGCCGGGCATCCTCCCGTACAAGGGACCTCGCCTATCGACATCATGCGCAGAAAAATCGATGGGGACGTCACGGTACTTGACTCTGCTGCCCTGCGTCTGCCGCCTAAGTTGGTCACGGCAGTCCACAAGATGTTGATGACGAATCCCGACGATCGTTTTGAAAGCCCGTCCGATGTTATCAAGACTCTGGCCCCGTTTCGCCGAGGCGCTGATTTAGCAGGCCTCGTGGGAGTTCGTGGTGGCCGAGAGCCCACCACATCGCCTATCGAATCGACGCGAAGTTGGGTGCTGGGCATTGGAGCGTCTTTGGTCGTGATCGCGTTCGTATGGTTTGGAATCGACAGGAGTGATCGACGGATTTCGACTGATGAAACGTTCACGAATGCCTCGGTCGACGCTGCCCCCACATCGAGAGCAGACCTGGCTTCCAAGGAATCGTCGCCCGGACTTGCATCGCTCGACACAACGACCCATTCGCAGGCAGAGATTGAGACGGAAAGAGATTGGTTGGCAGTCGTGCCCTTCAGTTCACAGCAAGCGAACAGCTTGCAACGATCCTGGTCGGAGAGACTACGAGTTCCGATCGAGCGAATCGATCAACTGGGCTCGGGCAATGAACTGACGACGGTTTTGATCCCACCGGGTCAGTTCAAGATGGGTCCGGATCCCGATTGGCAGTGGAATGAAAAGAACAGGGTCTCCCAAGTCTCGGTCGATTTGGATTGGTTTCGTATCGGGAAGTTCGAGATCACCTGCGAGCAATGGGATGCTGTCTTTCGAAATAGCAATTTCGCGAAACGACCGACCGCGAACCAAGAGCTCAGCGGAATGCCGATCGGAAACGTGAGTCACGTGCAAGCGACTCGGTATTGTCAACTGCTGACGAAACACTGTCGGCGGCTGGGTGCCTTGACCGACGGCTGGGAATTCGCGCTTCCGACGGAGGCTCAGTGGGAGTTTGCGTGCCGCGCAGGAACGATCACCCGCACCTCGTTCGGTAACAACTTAACGCCCCGCCAGGCCAACATCCGCGCTGGCAAGAACAGTCAATGGAAAGGTTTTCAATACCCCGTCCCGGTCGGGAAATACCCTGCGAATCCCTTCGGATTACACGACATGCATGGCAATCAATGGGAATGGTGCCGGGACGTCTTCGCGCGGCTGCTGATCGCCGGTTCAGATCCATTGCAGCAAGACAAAGGAGATCAACGAACGCTCCGTGGCGGCAGTTGGGCAGACGAGCCGAATCCCATTCGCTGGACGTCCGCCAATCGATATGGGCGCGGAGTTGAACAGAAGTTCTCCGGCGTCGGCTTCCGCGTCGTCCTCACCCGTCTGCGTTGAATCCGCACCGTCGTCTCTGTGCATGAATTCGATTCATACTCGATCCGAGTTCAATTGAATGCCATCTTTCGTTGCTGCCGCCGTCTCGCGACTTTACAAAATCGATTCGATATCAATGAAGACGTTGAAGTTTGGACACAGGGAAAACGACGGAGTCCGCGGTCGGTCAACTTGATCAGATGATTTGTGAGAATTTCTTGATAAACCTTGTCCGATTTTCGCAATGGCGGGCATGAAATGGATGGAGGACGATTCAAAACGATCGTCTCCGATTTCGCTAGATCCATCTCTGCCCCGCGGATGCTGCTTCGTGATTCTCACTCAACGATTGTTGCTGCGCGGCCCGGCGATTTGGCCAACAACGATGTTCGTTGTTCCGCTTGCCCGATGAGCGACAGTCGCCCAATGGAACGATTGGATGGCTACCGCAGGAATCGCCTCGGGTTTGACCTCATCTTTTCAAACCCCGACACCTTGATCCACCCCAGAGCAACCCCATGAGTCACCGCAAGTCCTTCACCGGAACGTTGCTAGCAGCACCACTGAGTATCACAAGGAACGCCAGCGCGAAGCTGAACCAGCTGCTTATGGTCATGTTTTCGATAACTGCCTTATTGGGCAGCGCGAGAGAATCGAATGCCGACTTCGTTCGTGCTCCTACGAACGTCATTGCGAGTTCGTATGGCGCCATTGCGGGAGGCGGTGAAGGTGTGCTCAATCTAATCGACCAGTCCGGTTTGAGTGTCGGATACGACGCTGGAGTCACGGACTTCGATACCTATCTGGGTGGCGACCCATCTCACGGTGTGGGGAGCTTTGACCGTTGGACCCAAACGGGAGCCTCCGGCAATATTGATTTTGACATGGGCGCGGAATTTACCCTGTTGCGCTTTGCGCTATGGAATTCTCCCGCTTCCAAGGGTGATACGGCTCAAATCGATTCATTTACGATTTTCACCTCCAACAATTCGTCATTTTTAGGGGCCACCGATGTCGGATCATTCACCGCGAGTCCCGGTGGCGCGACCAACCTAGCTCAGGTGTTCGACATGACGGACACGTCCGCGCGATTCGTTCGCCTGCAAATCAACAGCAATGGAGGCGGTCCGGACACACGAGCCATGGAGGTTATCTTTGATACCTCAGACGCTGCCGTCACCGCCGTTCCAGAACCCTCCACCTTCGCACTGATGGGTCTGGTCATGATACGCACTTTCGCCCATGGCTGGCGACGAAGGCAGACGCAAAAGTAGATCGCGCACCATATCAAAGTCGTTTTCGGCACGTCCTCAGGGCCAGAACAACCTTTGGGTAACCTGGGCCGATAAGGTTGAATCAGATTTGAGATGGTAGGAGATTCATGTTCGTTCTCATGCCCAACGCATTGTTATGTTCGAGGGTGAATTCAAACCCGAAACGCAATCTTCGAATGTTCGCCGAGAACCGCGCGGGATGGTTGGGAGCGCTGTCTTCGTCGAGGACGGTCGTTGAGCCGTGGCGATTGAGTCGGTTGGAGTGTTTGGCGGTGAGATCCCAAGAGCTTTTTCCGCTCGGCTCACCTTTGACAATCGCCTGAGAAACCGAAACGAATCGCTCAGTCAAAATTGCGATTCGGATTTGAATTCAACCCTAACACTTTCTTGGCGTCGAGAACGGATTTGACCTCGCTATGAAGCAGTTCATCAATCAGGAACTCGATGGGGATGTTTTCGGCCGCACCATCGGTTGTGTTCTCGGGTGGTTGCATCGATTCACTCCATGAAAACACGTCGACGCCATCCCGCGATTCACAACGAAGCCAGATGGGCGGAAAGGTCGAGCCGACATCCTCCAGCAGGAAGTTGTTTCGAAACATCTTTGCGACCTTCTCTGCAGTGTCACCCGACACAAGCGAAAGGTTGAACAATGCTTCCGGTGAATCGAATCGAGAATGGTGGCTGTTGAACACCGCCGAAACGCTATCCGGGGAGCTTTCCAAGTGGAACCTGAATGCTGGCTCACCGAGTACGTAACTCTCTCTCGCCGCAATCTCGAATTGAAAACGGCCTTCGAGTAAGAAAGCTGAACGAGCCGCAACGAGCGAGCGCACCAATTCGATCCGCTGTGTTCGACTGGTTCGCGGCGAAAACGCCGTCTCTCTAGCAACAACGACGCTAGATTCGAGTTCGATTTCTGAGTCGACTCCACCAAAAAATACGGTCCTTCGCGGACACTTGACGATCGAGTGCAAGAGTTGGAACCTCCCTTGCTCGCAGTAGACCGGTACCTCCTGATTCAGTTCGCTTTGGATGTCCAGGAGGTTGATTCCCGCTAGGGTCAAGCTTCCATCTTCGATGTGAATGGAGGGTGAGTTCTTGAAAGAGGTAAGCTTCAGTGTTGGACGATTCTCAGGATCCGATTCCATTCGGACGGATCGGCCAGCGATCTCGATGGGTGCATTCAGCTTGAGAACCATTCCCGGCTGCAGCAACAAATCGAGATCACCCGGTTGCCCAAACGCATCCATCAACTCCTGCGAAGTCGTCACCACCAGGGGCTCAGGAAAATCGCGATCGGATTGATCGACGGGTGTTTTCCCAGTCGAGTTCAACTCGTCGGGATCCGTCATGACGGGCTTGTCAGCTCCGTCCACTGCGGCAGAGTCCGCCGTGGAAATTCCCGAGGGGTTCAGCGAAATCAGTCCAAAAAGTAAACACAACAGGATGAGGACTGCGGCGATCGCGCTGGCCAACACGAATCGTTTTTGCGGCGTGAAGGTCACCGACGAGCGCAATCGGTTGGCAGTTTGAGCATTGGACAAGTCAATCCTTGTAAGTGCGTCACTGAGATCGCCCGCCGACTGAAAGCGGTCTTCCGGACGCTTCTGCAACAGCCTTTCCACGATCTCAGCCAGAGGTCGCGGGATATCGATGTTCAGCCGGTCGACGCGTTCAGGTTCCCGAGCCCTCACGGCGTCGAGGGTCTTAATGAACGATGGCGATTCGAATGGTCTCCGGCCGGAACACAAGAGAAACAAAACGCAACCGAGGCTGAAGAGGTCGCTTCTTGCATCCACTGACTCGGCGTTGGCCTGTTCCGGCGACGTGAAGTCAGGTGTTCCGACCATCTGGCCGCTCCGTGTCAACGAAAACTCGCTCACCGTCGAAGCCAGGCCGAAATCTGCAATCTTGACGTGTTCGGATTGGGCATCGAGCATCAAATTCGACGGCTTGATGTCACGATGAATGACCCCCTGCCCGTGTGCAGCTGAAAGTCCAAGTGCGGTCTGCTTGGCGACATTCAAGATGTCAGGAATCGCAAAGCCATTGCTTTCCGAAAGCTGCTCTTCGACAGAACGTCCATGAACCAGTTCCATCACAAGAAACGGTAAACCTCGAACTTGATCCACCGCATGAATCGTGACGACGTTGGCGTGGTTGATCCGCGCGGCTGACTGGGCTTCACATAGAAACCTTTCCGAAGCGGTCGCTTCTGCCAACAATCCTGGCGACATTAACTTAATGGCAACGGATCGTTGCAGTTTGGTGTCCAATGCTTCAAACACCAAACCCATCCCACCACGCCCGATGAACCGTAACAGGTCGAATTCTCGCAGCGTGCCGACGCCGGACTTACTCGGTTCCAACTAGGGCATCACATCCGTGTAGGCGTGCTCACTGGTGGCCATCCGATGAACGCTCCTTTCGGATCGCAGCTGAGTCAACCTACGCTCGACCTCACGATTTTTCATTCTTTGTGCGTCATGGGACGAACGCTGCAAATCCGTCCGGATCTGCTCACTTTCCAGTTGCAGAAGCGTCTGCTGACACGACGTGCACATGTCGAGGCAGGCGATCAACCGAGCTTCCTGCTCCGCGGTAATCTTGCCGTCAATCATTCGAACGAACCACTCGGGCTCGGGGCAATTCGGCGAACAACGCATGCTCTTGGGTGCCCCCTCCGATTCAGGAAACGTTACGACGCATTGTGGTTGGTGCGACTTGCTGCGACCGCCTTTTGACCGGATAGCAGATGAAGCAACCTCTTAGCCTCAACCATCATGCGTACATACGCGATCGATTTCCATCCCATTCCACTCGTCTCAGGATGTCAAGCGTATGCACCAAACCGGTTGGTCAGCAAATTTTTGGAGAAAACCTACGAGCGGTTGAAAGGTTCGACTCGAGTCACGCCTATTTGGAATTAACGACAGATGGAAACCAACGTGCTGCCCCAGATTAATGCCAGCTGACCCATTGGAGATTCGTTGTGAACGAGAACCGCCTACCTCACGAACGTCACGGAAGGATGAGGCTTTCGCGAAGACCGGTACACACTCTTGGTCTTCTATCCATCGTGGTATCGCTGTTCTTTCTAGCCGGCCAACGATCCTCCTTTGCCGACATCGTTTTCTGGGATCCAGTCGATGTCGAGCGAGCGGGCGCGACTCTGTTCCGATTGGATACGGGAGCCACAGGCGACAGTCGTTCGATGGATCCGGGCATTCAAAGCGACTTCGAGGTTGCGGGCTTTTCTCAAAACATTGGGGGAACCTTTCAGAACGTTGGCGTACGCTTTTCCACATTCGAAGCGATTTCGGCTGGAGGCTCACTAATCTTTAGGGGAATCGGCGTCGCCACGGACGGAAACACGCTGGGCATATCGACGGGACGTCTGCTACGCTTGCCCAGAGGCACAACCATCGGGCGCAATACACCCTTCACGAATGATAGCTTCGCCTACGACAACTCAGTTTCCGACCCGTTCAAGTGGGAGCCGGGAGACAGCGGTTTTGTCGGACTGCAACTTTCCATCAATGGCCAAACGCATTATGGCTGGGCAGGTTTGGATCTAGGTTCCACTATCGGAAGCCAAACGTTGACCTCCTTCGCGTACGAAACCGATCCAAACACACCGATTCTTGCCGGAGCCGTCACCGCCGTACCGGAGCCTTCGTCGCTAGCTCTAACCGGGGCGGTCGTTGGTCTGATTGCCGTGCGCCGCGGTCGTCGACCGAGGTTGGTCAGCGATACAAACCACAAAGTAAAGACCAAGCTGCGACGGAATACTCGCGTGGATGCTTCGTCTTAGGTGACTCCCTCACTCGTGCTTCGTCCATTTTTGAAGCTCGGGTTTCGGTTCGCAGCCAATCCTCACCAGAAGCCGGACGTCGCCTTGCATTCCGTGTTCGTTCGAACAACGGCTACCGACGGGCAGATTCTTCAAAGAAAAGGGACGACCGGGTGAAAGGTTCGGCGCTAGTCTCACCTATTTGGTTTTGGGGCGAGGTGGCAACCGCGAGCGCCGCCCCAAATCGATGCCAGCTGATACCGAGGAGATTCCCAGTGAATGTTACCGACCTACCACTCGATCGTATCCGAATGATGGGACTTTCGCGACGAAGGAAACCTACTCTCGGTGTCCTGTCCCTCGCGGTTTCGATGCTTTTTTTAGTGGGCCAACAAACCTCCTATGCCGCCATCGTATTCTGGGATCCCGTCGATATGGAGACGACGATACTCTCGCAGATTCGGGTCGATACTGGCACGGTCGGTAACAATAACGGTATGAATCCAGGGAGTGAAACGGACTTCACCATTCTACCCAATCTCAGTCTTGTCGGAGGACAGGCTCAACTCACAGGAATCGTTCTACGACGCGAACAGTCACCACTGGGTTCTCCACTCTTCTTCGGAACTGGCATTGCTTCGGATGGAGACACGCTGGGCTCATCGTTTGGAAGACTGCTTCGTCTGCCCGCTGGATCGGTGATCGGACCCAATACACCTTTCACGAACTTTGCGTTTGCTTACAACTTGGCGATACCAGGGCCGTATAAATGGTCGCCGGGCGATGATGGATTTGTCGGGCTAGAACTATCCGTCAATGGTCAGACGCATTATGGATGGGCAGGTTTGAATCTAGGTTCCAGTATTGGAAGCTATACGCTGACTTCCTTCGCGTACGAAACCAATCCCAACACTCCGATCATGGCTGGAGCGGGAGCCACCACCGCGGTCCCCGAGCCTTCGACGCTAGGTTTAGCCGGGGCGGTCGTTGGTCTGATTGCCTTGCGGCGCGCTCGTCGACCAAGGGTGGTCAGCGTTACGAATTTCAAAGAGAAGGCAAGTTAGTAACACTGCCTTTCTATTCCATCGACTCATCAATCGTGGCAACAACTTCCTTCAGTCGTTTCATGACGCGCGAACGCGCCACATAAACAGCACCGACCGACATGCCAAGCTCATCAGCTACGGCTTGCGCGTTCTTGTTTTCGATTGCCGTTCCGACGAAAGCCAGCCAAGTGTTGTTGGCAAACTGATCCCGAATCTGATCCTTCGCCCAATCCAGCACATGCTGGCGATATTCTGTCTCCCAAACGTTTTCCTCTTCTCGAGACGGAATCTGATGCAGTGACTGGGCGACCGCTGAATCGCCACTGCCGACGGGTTGGCGTTCCTTTTTCTCGAGCAACTTCGAGATGGACTGACTGGCAATCAGAAAGAGCCACGAACGAAACCGACCCAGCGAAGGGTCGTACTCGAACCGGGCAATACTCTGCGAAATGCGTTGCAAGACATCCTGAGTCAAATCGGCCGCGTCCGCTTCTTGCAGCCCCTTCTTCATTCCGAATCGAAAAATCAGCGGCCCGTAAATCTCGATGAACCGTTCCCAGGCGACCTGATCATCACCGTCTTTGATTCGGACCAGCAGGCTTTGTCGCGTCGTGTGTGCCATGGAATGAATTCGCCGTTTCGGATGTCGCCTGGCAGCGTCTTCTTAGCATCGGTGAACTGCGATGCCAAGCTCTGCCAGTTTCTACTGCACGGCCCGAGCCCTCTCACATGTCCCTGCCATGAGTTGGAAGACGAAAACATTTTTGGAAAGGATGTTAGGTTCGCAGCGGATGCGGCTTACCTGAGGTTGGCCAGGCAAATGAAACCAACGTTTAACCGGGCTCTCTCTTCTCAGTCTACTCGCAATCGTGTTTTCAAGGTGCAACGATGAGTTTGCAATCCATGCTCCGGTGTAGTTCCAAGTCGTACAAACGTACACGAGCGCGTAGACCGTCGATTCAGCATCTCGAGAATCGGCAATTGTTAGCTTCCGATTTGATGATGGCGACGCACGCGGATCCAACACACGTTACCGATCCGTTGATGATGATTCCAGCGACGGATCAGATGATGCCGGCGACGAATCCATCGGGTCCCATGCACATGACGCATGAGCATTGCGGACATCACAACTCGGCAGCACTGGCGCTGGTGACGGATTCACAATCAACGCACGTTTCCGTCGCTTCCGGGAATTGGTCCGATCCGGCGACGTGGCGCAACGGAGTCGTGCCCACTGAAGGTGCACGTGTGGTGATCACCGGCGGCCAAACCGTGACCGTGGATGCAGTGTTCAACGAACCATTCAAGACTGTGCGAGTGGATGGCACGCTACGGTTTGCCAACGATGTCGATACTCAATTAAAAGTCGACACGCTTGTCAGCAATTGCGGTGGCGAATTGGAGATCGGTTCGCAGGCTAATCCGATTGCAGCCGACGTGACGGCCAAGTTGATCTTTGCAGACGATGGTGAGATCAATCGAACCTGGGATCCGACACTGATCAGTCGCGGTGCCATCCTCATGGGGCGAACCGAAATCGCCGGCGCACAAACCACGGATAAAGTCACACTTGCGAGCCAACCCTCCCAGGGTGCGACGACACTGCAACTGTCATCCGCTCCGACGAACTGGAACGTGGGTGATCAGATTGTGATCACGGGGACGCAAGGTGCAACGAGCGATGAAGTACGCACGATTGCCTCGATCGAAGGCACAAGTGTCATGCTTGATCAGCCGCTGCAGCAAGATCACATCGCTCCAAAGGCCAATCTGAATGTCTATGTGGCCAACAAGACGCGAAACGTGGAGATTCGGTCGGAGAACTCGGAAATCGGTCGTCGTGGCCACATCATGCTCGCCCATACCAATGACGTGTCGATCGACAACGCAGGATTCTATCAGCTAGGTCGAACCGACAAGTCTCAGGATGTTGATGATCTTTTCTTTGACTTCGATCGCACACTCGTTGGCAATCGAAGTCCTGCTCAGATTCACTACACTGTCAATCGAAATAGCGAAGCCACCAATGTTCGCGGTCGCTATGCGATTCACTTTCATCGCGGTGGCGTCGATCCGAGTTCGACAGCTGCCAGGGTCAGCGGGAGCGTGGTGGACGGAAGTCCTGGATGGGGCTTCGTGAATCATTCCAGCCATGTCGACTTTACCAACAACGTTGCCTACGGCGTGGCGGGCTCTGCCTACTACACGGAAGTCGGCGATGAAATCGGCTCCTTCGACAACAATATTGCCATTCGAACGGTTAGCCCCACCAACCCGATTGATGCAGAGGACGGAGGCATCAATCTCGAGGCCGGACTCGAAAACCAGCAATTTGGTGTCAGCGGCGACGGTTTCTGGCTCTCGGGCAACATGGTCAGTGTGACCAATAACATTTCATCCGGGAACTCAGGTCATGGCATGATCTTCTGGAACGACGGCGTCGTTGAAGAAGATAAGGGGCGAGGAACCGTTCGAACGGCCAACCTGCCCAACGGACATCTCATCCCCAATCGAACAAGTGTGCCGGTTTGGTGGGCGCCGCTTGCTAACGTTAGCAACAACGAAATTTCCGGTTCAACCATTGGGTTGATCGTTCGCTACATGCACTCGGATACCTATCTTGGCGAGGGCGGAAGCCCGTTCCATACCGCACCTCCACAAGCGTACATCGACACGTTGAGGCCAACGATCGACGGACTGACCGTTTGGGGCAGTCGCAATGGAGTGAACGTCAACTACTCCGAGCGACTCTCGATCAAGAACGCCGAGATTGTCGGCATCGGCGCGCAGTATCGATACTTTGCCAACAACGTGAATACAGGTGTCGGTCTCGACATGGGGAACTCGGTCACGCGTGGTCCGGGCCGTTTAGAGAACATCTCCATCGAAGGCTTCAAGATGGGAATGCTTGTTCCACGCAATGACCAATGGGTGGTTGACAATCTGACCCTGAAGAACTCGACCGACATGCTCATTGAAGAACCGAGAGCTTCGGCTCGAACCCTGACCATGTCGAACATCAACTTCGAAAGTCTTGATGGAACAGCGGTTCAAGGAGATGCCACCATCCGTAAGAACATCCAATTCCAAACTGGCGATTTTGGTCTTGGAGTGGGGCAGCCATATTTTTTCGTGCTGCCTGATCAAATCACACTGGATAACCAGCAGATCTATTGGGACATCCAAAATGCGAACCACGTGCCGCTGCCTGAAGTCCCAGACGGAAATCCTCAATTTCAAATTCCTCAGGAGTATGTCGAAAAGACAAATCAGCAACTTCAGGACATGTATGGGTTCTCCTTTGGCGGGAACCTGATTCCCGACAACGCACAAATGGTCAATTGGATTGACGGCGGAGTCGTGGGTGCACTGTCCCCGGCAAATTCCAATTATCCACCGCTCTATGACACAACCGGAGCCGGAGAAAACCCAGATACGTTGCCAGGTGGTCCCGTGCCTGAACTGACGGGCAACTTTTTGCAGATCGCCAACGGCGAAACCGTGATCCTGACGCAGGGGAACCTGAACACGACCGACACGGACACCGATTTCTCAGGATTGACCTACACCGTTTCGGGCATTCAAAACGGAGTGTTCGTCCGTCGCAATTCACAGACGACACCCATCACAACTTTCACTCATGCGGAACTGCTGGGCGGAGTCATTTCTTTCGTACACGATGGATCGGGAATCGCACCCGACTATCGAGTCACCGTGAGCGATGGGACAACCACGACCGGATTGTCGGTTCCAACCGTCGTCTTTCAACAAATGGCCGATGACGATGGAGGCGGGCCCGGTAATGAGGAACCGCCTAACGACGATCCACCGAACGAGGAACCACCCAACGAAGAACCGGGTGACCACGATGGTGAGCCATGCGATTTTGAAAATGGACACCAGCAGGAAGGAGATGTCCTCTTCTCGACGGTCCAGTATGGCGAAGGCTCGACTGCCAATGGAGCAGTTCCGCTGTTAATGGACGTGTATGCGCCCGAGTCACCAAGCGATACGCCGCGACCGGTTGTGATGCTGGTGCACGGTGGTGGATTTATGGCCGGAGATCGGGAACAGTTTTCTGATATTGCGAGTAGGCTCGCTCGTCGCGGTTACGTCGCTGTTTCCATCAGCTATCGACTGGGGGGCCAAAACCCGATCGCCTCCGAAGATTTCCAACGCATGGCGGTTGCGTCTATCGCAAATTCCGTCACTGAGTTTGGGGACGTCCAACCGGCTCATCTTGCATCCGCGGTGGAAGATTCTGTGACGGCGATGGAATACCTTCAGTCGCAAGCGGAATCGTTGAACATTGATCCTTCGAGGATCGCCGTCTGGGGAAGATCGGCCGGAGCGTTCATTGG
Organism: Planctomycetota bacterium; assembly: GCA_038748615.1. Classification (GTDB taxonomy): domain Bacteria; phylum Planctomycetota; class Planctomycetia; order Pirellulales; family Pirellulaceae; genus Rhodopirellula. The sequence continues at coordinate 28,635 of JBCDIU010000038.1, forward strand.
TCTCCATCTGGCATACGCGGTCGATGACTATGGAATCGAATCGCCCGAACCCGCTCAAGTGATTAGCGTCTCCGGCGGGTTGGGTCTTCCCAATACGATCGAAGGCGACGAAGCCGGATTGTTGCAAATCCACGAAACGGGTGACGAGGTCGTTCCCTATCAGGAAGCACAGCAAATCAGCCAGCGAGCCGAGTCCGTCGGGTTGGATTTCCAGTTGGAAACCATTCAAGGCGGTAGTCATGACGTTGACTACAACTCTCCTTCGTCAATCGGTGGCGGGGCGACCATCATGGATCGGATCTTAATGGCAATAGACAACGGATTGAACTTCTCGAGTAACGATCCAGCAGTCGGAAACGATGAAGAGCCGGTTTGTGAAGAACCACCCATGGATGGCGAACCACCGATGGTTGACGAGTCACCGATGGATGACGAACCACCCGCTGATGACGAGGTGATGCCCGAAGATGTCAATGGCGATGGGCAAGTTTCCGCGCTCGACGCGCTGCAAATCATCAACTTTCTCAATCGCATTGCGGATGAACTTGCCAACGAGTTTGGCCAACGCGCGGACGTCAATGGTGACGGAAGGGTTTCCGCTTTAGATGCGCTACAAATCATCAATTTTCTGGTTCGTGAATCTCAATTCGCCCGCAACGAAACGGAACCAATGCTGCAGACGGAGCCCGGGAACGAGGATCGGGTGGGACTGGATGACGACTTGGTCACGCTTCTCGCTGTCGACCAAGATCGATCATTGAATTGAATGGAAAGGTTGTTTGCCCCAACCCAACGGGATGCCGATGCAAGAGATCCACTTAACAACGACTCAGCTCGCAAGTCGGTTTTTGCAACAGGCGACCTTTGGTCCAACGTCGAAGGAAATCGAGACCGTCGCGGAGATTGGAATCGAGCCTTGGTTAGACAGACAATTCGATATGCCAAGGACTCGAACCCAGCGTTACATGGAGCGGGTGATCGATCGCGTGTATCGACTCGATGGTCGCCTGCGATACCTGATGCCGTTCAGCTGGGCGTGGTGGCAGTCGGTCATGACTGGAAAAGATGTTCTTCGTCAGCGAGTCGCGACGGCGCTGTCGGAAATATTTGTGATCTCGGCAAAGTCGGCACGTCTTGAAGACTTCGGTAGCATCGTTGCCAACTACTACGACATGCTTCTCAAGCACGCATTCGGTAACTTCAACGAGCTACTGCTCGACGTGACGCTTCATCCGGCCATGGGTCATTACCTCAGCCATGCGGGAAATCGCAAATCGAATCCGGCGACAAACCGGTTTCCAGATGAGAACTACGCACGCGAAGTCATGCAGCTCTTTTCAATCGGCCTGTTCGAACTGAATCATGACGGAACGCGCAAGAAAGACCGAGATGGACGAGACATTCCGGCCTACGACAACGCGGACGTCAAAGAGTTTGCCAAAGTCTTTACTGGACTGACGTTTGCGGAATTCGATTCCGATGAACCGATCACTGAGAGAGTCTTTACCAATCTGCTCATTGACGAGGCGAGTGGCCTGAAGCCGATGAGGATGTACGACGCGTTCCACGAACGCGGCCCAAAACGGTTGCTCAACGGCAAAGTCCTGCCGGCGGGTCAGTCCGGAATGAAGGATGTCCGGGACGCGGTTGACAACCTCTTCCATCACGGCAACGCCGGCCCATTCATCGGAAAGCTGCTCATCCAACGACTCGTCAAATCCAATCCCTCGGCCGAATACATTCACCGAGTTTCAAACGCGTTCGATGACAATGGACACGGCGTGCGAGGTGATATGAAAGCGTTGATCAAAGCGATTCTGATGGACGTTGAAGCTCGAGATCCAAGCTTCATCAACGATCCAACGCACGGAATGCTGCGCGAACCCATCCTGAGGTACACCCAGCTTTGCCGAACGTTCGAAGCCAATAACGAGCAGTCGCGCTTTTTCAACACTGGAGAAACCGCGCAAGAGGCACTCGGGCAATATCCATTCCTGTCTCCCAGCGTTTTTAACTTCTTCGCTCCCAACTACTCACCGCTAGGCCCTCTGGGAGAGGCACACTTTGCCGGACCGGAATTCCAGATCACAAACAGCGTGACTGCCACAAAGACGACAAATTTCTGGGAAAGGGCGATCTTCGAATCGTTGATGGACGTCCCCAAGGGTGAGCTTCCTGGGGACGCTCGGCCCGAAGAAAAAATGCCTAATGTCTCCGACGTCAATCTTAACCTACGCCCGTTTCAAGGATTGACCGTTGATCAGACGATTGATCGCTTGGACTTGTTGTTGACCTACGGCACACTCTCCATGCCAGCACGCGGAGTGATCAAAAGATCGCTGATGAGATTGGCGCACCAGGGTGGCGATTGGGATGAAGTGGTCCGGCTTGCGATCTACCTGTTCATGTCATCTCCCGACTACGTGATCCTAAAGTAAGATGAAGAATCCATTGCTGAGTGATCCAAGACCGCGTCGGCAGTTCATCGGCGAAGCATCCTGTGCTGCCGTGGGCTCTGCTTCGTTGTTTTCGACGCTGTTGAACATGAAGATGATCAATGCGGCGGCCGCATTCGATCCCAGGGATGATTACAAAGCTCTGGTTTGTGTTCTGCTTGCCGGCGGCAACGACTCGTTCAACATGTTGGTGCCATACGGCCAGGAAGAGTATCGAGAATATCAGACGACTCGATCGGACCTGGCGCTTCCCAAGGGTGATCTTCTTGGACTCGATGGCCACGACTCTCAGGGCCGAACGTTTGGCGTCCACCCTTCGATGCCCGAAGTGCAGCAAATGTTCAACGCGGGTGAGCTTGCCTTCCTTGCCAATGTGGGAACACTTGTCGAACCAACGAATAAAATCACGTACAGCAACCGTTCAGTGAAACTACCCGTCGGCCTGTTTTCGCATGTTGACCAGATCGCTCATTGGCAAACGTCTGTTCCAGATCGCCGAACGAGTATCGGCTGGGGAGGCAGAACGGCCGACCTGTTGAGAAGTCTCAACACGAATCAGACGATCTCCATGAACATCTCTCTGGCCGGGACAAACACGTTTCAAGCCGGTACGACGGTCACCGACTATTCCATCGAGAGTTCAGACACGGGCAGCATCGGTATCAACGGATTCCAGCGCCCGGACGGAGCTTACGATCAGCTCAAGAAGGCGGCCATCGAAGGCCTGATTGATCTCGAGTATCAGAATCTCTTCGAACAGACCTATGCCAGTACGATGCGATCCGCCATCGACGGACACATTCAATTCTCCGAAGCAATTCAGAATGCTCCGGATCCGTATACCGAGTTTGCGGACAACGAGATCGCAAGAGCATTTCAGATGGTCGCCAAAACCATCTCCGCCCGAAGTTCATTGGGCTTTCAACGACAGACGTTCTTTATCCTGTTTGGCGGTTGGGATCACCATGACGAAGTGCTCAATAACCAAACCGGGATGTTGTCGATTCTGAGTGCGTCACTCCGTCAATTTCGTTCGGCGCTCAAGCGTTTGGGAGTCGACGACCGCGTGACGACGTTTACGATCAGTGATTTTGGTCGAACTCTCACGTCCAACGGACGCGGTTCGGACCATGGATGGGGCGGGAATCACATCATCACCGGCGGAGCGGTCAGGGGCGGCCGGATATACGGCGCGTATCCTGCCTTGCACCTCGATAATCCGCTCGATGTCGAACGTGGAATTTTGATCCCGACGACATCCTGCGATGAGTACTTTGCGGAACTCGCCCTATGGTTCGGCGTTGAGCCATCGGATCTATCGACCGTGTTCCCTAATATCGACCGATTCTATGACCGTTCAAGTGCCAACATGCCACTCGGATTCTTGACGGCAACCGCTTGAGTTGACGGTATTTCGTCGGACAGCTCGAAATAGCCATCCGCGAGGACATGCAGGTACTTGGGTTTGAGTTCCCGAAAACAGTTGCCAAATGACATGCTGGAACAAACAAAACACTGAGGCACAGAGAACACGGAGTTTCGGTCCGCGCATCATCTCTGTGTTTCAAATCCTCCCGCGCCGAGATCGCCGAAAAGAAGGCGGGACACCTGGCTAGTTGCATGACGTCAAGTCATTGCCGGTTCGTTCGCGGGGTGGCCCCATCTCTCGCACGGCGGTTGCGTTGGACGCGTGGCAAGATCCGGCACCTTCCGAGTTAGTCAACTCGCGTCCCGTTCTCTTTTTGGTTTGCGGGGCTTGCCATCGAAGAAGGGAGAAGACTTGAGCGTGTGGTTGTCATCGACCATGGGAACTCCATGGTTTGGGGAAAGGCGTCGAGACAAAGGAAAGATACCCGCGTGTTTGAACCAGGCGGTGGCAAGCTGATAAACTACGCGGGTGGCCAACGCCTTCCAATGCGACCTCCGGACACCGCCAACCATCCGCTTCGATGGCAACTCACTTGAAACATCTCATTCACACCGACCGCGACTTCGAGCCGATTTTGAGATCATTAGTGTAACCCCGATCGTTGACGGATGACCTTTGTTCGTCTTACTAGAGCCTGCCGAGAAATGGTCTCTCGAGATATGCGTCTGCTTTGCACCTTTCTAATCCACACAGCGTTGATTGTGGCGGCTTTGGGATCGCCGACGGAATCGGAAGTGGATTTCGGTACGACCACGCGCGGGGGGCTTGGCGGTCAGATCATTCGAGTCACGAACCTCAACTCAACCGGTCGCGGTTCTTTGCGACAGGCGCTTTGGGCAAAAGGGCCGCGAACCGTGGTCTTCGAAGTCGGGGGTATCATCGATCTTGCGGGAACATCGCTTTCGATTGCAAATCCTTTCGTTACCATCGCGGGTCAAACGGCTCCCTCGCCGGGAATCACGCTGATTCGCGGTGGATTGAATATCAAGACCCATGATGTTGTTGTTCAGCATCTTCGAGTGCGGCCGGGCGACGCAGGCCACGCGAAAGGAGGCGGCTGGGAAGTGGACGCCATCAGTCTCTACTCGGCTCACGATGTGGCCATAGATCATTGCTCATGTAGTTGGGCGACGGACGAGAATCTGTCGGTCTCAGGCCCGCGTTTCAAGGGAGCGACGGCTGAGGAGTGGCGGGAAAACACTTCGCGGAACATCAGCATCACCCATTGCATCATCGCCGAGGCACTCGCGAACTCGACACATAGCGAAGGTGAGCACTCCAAAGGTGTCTTGCTGCACGACAACACAAGATCCATCTTGGTCTTCGGGAATCTCTTCGCGAGCAACCAGGATCGGAATCCATTTGCAAAGGCGGGCACCCACGGGGCGATCGTCAACAACTGGATTTCCAACGCCGGCAGCAAAGGGATTAGCATCGCAGGAGCCGAAGGGGAGCAATGGAAAGGTCGACAGCCTCAAACGAGCCAGTCCTTCATCATTGGGAATCTCTTCGAACACGGCCTCGACACGTCGCGCGGTAGCCCAGTGATCCGAGTCTACGGTCATCCCGTCGAACTCATTCTGCAAGACAACCGGGGCGTTCGACTCGACGGGCGAAACGCGAAACCCATCGATGGGCAGGAACCAAGGGTTTTGGATCAAAGTCCTCGCCTATCGGAACGGTGGGCTGTGTTGCCGGTGAGCCAGGTGAAGGAATCGATTCGAAAGAACGCCGGTGCTCGGCCGCAAGACCGCGACGCGGTCGACTCGAGAATCATGCAATCGGCCGTCTCGCGAACCGGTAGGATCGTTGATAGCCAAAACGAGGTGGGTGGTTATCCGGTACAAGAACCAACGCACTCTCCGTTTCGAGCCGAACAGTGGGATCTACAGACAATGAATCGGCGATGACGTTCATATCGATGCATTGAGAGCGCGCTCAAATCGTTGAGTCTTTGACCCGTCGCGACAATCAGCGTCCGCTTCCAAGACCAGCGCCCGCTAACCTCGACTCAGGATCTTCAACCAGCCGCGTGATGTCGTCGTAGACAAACAATTCCATCACAACGATGAACTCAGCCAGAAACTCAGCTTCCTTGGCGTCGCCTGAAAGCAGCGCGATCGCCCAGGCTTCCTCCAACTCGTCGATCCATTTCGAATCCACGTCGCGATTCATGTCCGACACAGTCGCCATCTCGGCAGCCGACTTTTCCGCTCCAGGGTTTTCGGCGGATGCCGCGGCGGTCAGGAAGATCGACAGTAGCAGGGCCGTCAGGGTTCTGATCACGGGTTTCATGACACGTTCTCGAGTTGGAGAAATCGTTGGTTGACGCTCTTCAAAGCGGAACGACGACCAATCTGTCACATGCCGCTTCGATTCTTGATCGACACTCCAAGGCGAATCCGAGCAACCTGGATCGCTTGAACCAATCGACGAAAATGCGCTCGACGGCGAAGTGGAAATGCATCCAGTCGCACATCCACGTCAAGCGCAGGTCAATCGGAACTACAACTGGCGCTAGTGCAGCGTCAACTCTCGAAAGTGGGGTAGGCATCCTGCCTGCCATCGGGAACGGACGCGGCAAATCACAGGCTGGAAGCCTATGCCACGACGTGGCACCCACCCTAAAATTAACTCTGTCCAGAGCACCATGATCAAACGAAAAACAGATCGATGCTTTGGTGAGACTCAATTAACATTCTCTTTGATCACCGTGCCCTCGGTGGCAATCCATCTCTCCGCGTCCGCGACGGGACGTCGGATCTTGACACATATAGACGTGATGTCTACATTTACATAGACATCACGTCTATCAGGGATCTACTGTGGCCGCTCCAAAGTCCGTCATCACCGACACCGAGATTGATGTGTTGACCGTCCTCTGGAACACCGGATCTCTGACGGCGCGAGAGATCACCGAGCAGCTGTACGCCAACGTGGAACCCTCCTCCATGGCAACGGTCCAGAAGCTACTCTCCCGACTCGAGGACAAGAGGATGATCCGGCGTGACCGCAGCGGGTCACCCCACCGGTTCGAGGCGATCGTCACAATCGAAGAGGTGGCCGGCATGCAATTAGACACCTTCGCTGAAAAGCTATCGCAGGGGTCATTGTCGCCGTTTGTGATGCACCTCGTGCGGGCAAAACGGCTCAGTAAGAGAGACAAACAACGGATCCGCAAACTCCTGGACGACTAAGAGGCCGTTATGGCGAACTCAGTTCTGATGGGCGCACTTTCAAATACGCTCTTCGCCTGCGGACTTGCTCTGCTGACGTTGGTCGTCGCTAGGCTTTCGCGCAATCCGCACCTTGCCCACACGCTGTGGCTCTTGGTCCTCATCAAACTCGTCACGCCGTCATTCGTCGAGATTCCGATTGCGGGGCCCCTGGCCGTCGCTCAACGCCAACTGCCCACGGGTGTCCCCGCAATCAAGACGCATTCGTCACTGGTTCCGACGTCGGACTTCACTCACGCACACACACAACGTTCCCCCACGCTCGACACACGTGGTCGCGTCGTCACAGCGACGGCTCAACCGACCGCATTTCGTTGGTCCGATATTCTATTGAGCGGATGGTTCCTCGGAACAATCGTCTTCATCGGTGTGGCATTGCGACGCAAAGTCAACCTCTCCAGACTGATTGCCCAGTCTCCTCCGGCCAAGACAGATCTTGTCGACGATGCAAACTGGATCGCCGCACGGATGGGATTGCCGGTATCTCCTCGGATACGCACGACGACCGCCCGCATCAGTCCCCTGATCACGGGGACTGGGCGACGGGCGGTGATCTTGTTGCCTCAAAGAATGCTTACCGGAATGAGCCGTGATCAGACGCATACGGTTCTCGCTCATGAACTAGCGCATCTTCGTCGTCGTGATCATCTCGTCCAACTGCTGAAATTCGTTGTGCTGGCCGGACAATGGTTCAATCCAATCGCGTGGTGGGCGAGTCGACAACTGGAACGATCCCAAGAAGAGTGTTGTGACGCTTGGGTGGTGTGGGCGCTGCCAAACCTTCGACGTGCGTACGGCAACACTCTCCTACAGACCGTTGAGTTCTTGACGGAGCCGCGATTCCGTCCGGTCGTATCCGAAACATGTATGTCTCACTGTAACCTCGAAAGGAGGATTGAAATGGTCATGAAGCAAACCGTCCCACGAAGCCACACGCCTCGTACGATCGCCACCGCCTTGGTCACCGGAGTTGTGTTTCTACCCACGGCATTCACCTTTGCAATCGCGACCGAGTCGGCCGCACCAATACAAACGCCGAGCACCCTGGTCGCCCAGCAAGAAGGTGACACCACGCCACAATCCACCAAACCACCGGGAGTCACTCCCGTTGCGACGGCGGACTTACCGTACATGATCGAATTTGATCAGGGTGCGACGCGATTCCTCGATGGCGATGAGATCACGATCGAAGAGATTCGAGGAACCGCCAAGACGTTTGAACCAGGTCACATCTACCGAATCAAGGGAACCTACAAACTGGCTTCCCGCGACAAAGCAACCGTCGCCGCATTCACCACGGCCGCCAACGTGTCCGATGGCAAGAGTCGATCGCTGAAGGTCCAGCACATGTCCGTGCGTCGGGGAGAAGGCGACTTTGCGCTCTTTTTGCCGATGTCGTGCCAGGGATGGCCTCATGTGAGTTTCTATCCAAACGGTGGAGGTGAAGGGTTTGGCGGTAACTACTTTGGGACAGGAGACTACGTACTGAAGAAATGGTGGGGAGACGCCGGCAATCAACGGGATGCGACCAACCAAGTCATCACGTTGGACAAAGTGCTTTGGACGGACGCGGTGGAATTACGTCACCGCCTTGGCGAGAACATCATCAACTCACTGGGACTGGGTATCATCGCTCGGGTGCAGCATTACAACGGCGACTGGGACGGTCTGAAGCGACATCAAGCCGCGACCGGCTCGAGTTTCGAGCTCCAAGCGAAAGATCACCCGACCCTGAAGGCCTATATGCATTCGGGCGGCATCACGTTTGGAAGTCGTGAAGCATGGGTGCGGTTCACCGTCCAAGGGCAACCCTCCACCGAAGTCGTCTACACACTCCACGCTCCGGATTCGAAATGGGTGATCGCAAGCCCTGTGCCGGCGCGGTAGCAACCGTTCGACGCGGAGTCAAACGCGTCGGCGCGATGGTGGAATGAAACGACCGTCGTCATCTCATCTTGCCCGCTGCCATGGGTCAACGGCCTGACGGCTTTCCTCGCCGGTGAGGATACCTCAACCCAAGTCACAGCTGGAGAAAGTCGAGCAATCGTGGAACCAAACATGAGCACGTGGAAGACATTGATCAGCCTTCAGGCGTTTACCACGACGATGCACGGAATCGTTGTCCTAACCGCTTTGTGTGCGACATCGCCAGAAGCGCATGGCGACCGACCGAACATCCTCTTCATCATGTCGGATGATCACGCCGCCCATGCGATCAGCGCCTATGGTGGCCGTTTGGCTGACATCGCGCCGACTCCCAACCTTGACGGCCTGGCAGCCAGTGGCATGCGTTTCACCAACGCATTTGTCACCAACTCGATCTGCACGCCCAGTCGCGCGGTGATCATGACGGGCAAGTACTCACATCGAAACGGCGTCTATAAGTTTACCGGGCTGGACCAAAGCCAGCCCACGCTTCCCAAGTATCTGCAAGCGCACGGATACCAAACAGGTTTCGTTGGCAAATATCACTTGCACACCAATCCCGTCGGTTTTGATCACTGGTCCATTCTGCCGGGCCAGGGAAAGTACCACGATACGGCGTTCATCGAGATGGGTGATGAGCATCCTTCTGGGATCGTCAAGAAGGGCAAGAAGACGACCTACCTAGGCTCGCATTCCTCCGACATCATCACAGAAAAGGCGCTCCAGTGGTTTAGCGACCAACGAGATCCCGAGAAGCCGTTCTTCTACATGCTTCACTACAAAGCGCCGCATGATCTTTGGGAGCATGCGCATCGCTACAACGATTATCTGGCTGATGTGGTAATCCCTGAGCCCGACAATCTGATGGATAGCGGTTCAGGCCGATCAATCGCGATAGAACAGTCCACCCAGGAAATTGCCGGTCGTTCACACCACACCCAGTTCACGCCAGAGATCAAAGCGATGGCGACGGGCGCGGGCAAACGGCGATTGGTTTATCAGGAATACATGAAGCGTTACCTACGCTGCGTGAAAGGGATCGACGACAATCTCGGCAAAGTAATCGCATACCTGAAAGAATCCGGGCTGGAAGAGAACACGATTGTAATTTACACGGCCGATCAAGGATTCTTTCTCGGCGAGCATGGACTATACGACAAGCGATTCATCTACGAGGAATCGCTACGAGTGCCGTTGCTGGTCCGTTGGCCGGGACAGATCCAGCCGTCAAGTGTATGCGATGAACTGGTACTGAACCTTGACTACGCCGAAACGATTCTTGATCTAGCGGGTCACGCCGTGCCGAGCGATATGCAGGGTCGCAGCTTCGCGCCGCTTCTGACAGGTCAAGCCGTCGACCAATGGAGAACCGCTTTTTACTATCGCTACTATCTTTCCCATTTCGATACCCCGGCGCATATGGGACTGCGTACAAAGAATGAGAAGCTGATCCACTTTGACGGCCTGGATCACTGGGAGCTGTATGACCTGCGCAACGATCCGTCAGAGATGAACAATGTGGTGGATCGCCCAGAGTATCGTCAGCGACTGTTATCGTTGAAATCCGAATTGATCGAACTGGGGCAGCAAGTCGGCGACGACCCAGAAGATGTCGGCGATTATCCGCGTACCGGAAACACGGAGTTGGACAAGATGATGCGAGAGGCAGCCGAGCGCCAAGCGAAAAAGGCGAAACACCGCAAAGTGACGCAATGAAAGCCGGATCGATCACTTATCGCAGTCTGATAATCGCAGCGCTGTTGTCATCCGTGGGTCCCTTACGCGCGGACGATGACAAGACAAACACTCAAAGGCCAAACATCGTCTTCATCATGGCCGACGACATGGGTTACGGTGATGTCGGCTGTTACAACGATGCGTCGCAGATTCGCACACCGAACATGGATCGACTGGCGACGGAAGGAATTCGATTTACCGACGCACATTCTGCCGATTCGGTTTGCACACCATCGCGGTACGGGCTGCTGACCGGACGCTATTGCTGGCGGACTTCTTTGAAGAAATCGGTCCTCTTCAACTACGAGCCACCTCTCATCGAAAAGGAACGGATGACGCTGGCCTCGCTGTTGAAAGGAAAGGGTTATCGAACGGCGATTTCGGGGAAGTGGCACTTGGGATTGGGTTTCACCGCGAAACCGGGGCGAACCGTCGCGTTCGATGCGCCACTACCCTGGTCCTCGGGTCCGTTGCCAGATCGCACGGTCAGCGAGAGCATCGACTTCTCAGTTCCCGTCTTTGGAGGACCAGAGGAATTGGGTTTTGATGAAGCCTTCTATACCGCCGGTTGCTCAACGGATCAGGAACCCTTTTGCTTCATTGAAAACGGTCGGTTCCGCAACATGAAACAAGCAATTTACCAAAATCCGGCGGGGAGTTGGCGGAGCGGAATGGCGGCTCCGGATTGGGTCAATGAAACCGTGGATGTCCAGGTGACGCAGTGGGCGCTGCGATTCATCGAGAACACTCACCAGGCCAGGCCCGATCAACCCTTCTTCCTCTACATGCCTTTGTCGTCGCCGCACTCGCCCCATGTGACCGCCGATTTCGCGATGGGCAAGTCGCACGCCGGTGTACGCGGGGACATGGTCTGGTTGGTCGATTGGTCGGTAGGCAAAATCATGACGAAGCTTCAAGCCCTCGGAATAGGTCACCACACTCTGCTAATCGTCACGAGCGACAACGGCCCACTGCGTGGATCGCTTGAGCCCGGAGCACGCGAAGCGACCGCTGAAATCACCAATGGTCACCTCGCCGCGGGTAAACTGCGTGGCGTCAAGGGTCGCGTCTGGGAAGGCGGACATCGTGTTCCGTTTATCGCTCGATGGCCGGACAAGATTGTCCGAGGTTCAGTGAGCGATGATCTCATCTGTTTCACCGACATGCTGGCAACCTTCGCAGCGTTGGTCAGCGAGGACCTGCCTGACGCGAGCGGGGAAGACAGCTTCAATCGGCTACCCGCTTTGCTGGGGCAACCGGTGAAAATGCGACCTGCCATGGTGCACCACTCCAGCACCGCTTTTGCGTTACGTCATGGAAAATGGAAAATCGTATTGGGGCAGGGGGAAAAGCGTGTGAAGCCCGATGCCGGAAAGGGTTACCTCTTTGATATGGCAGCGGATCCCTTCGAGACGCATGATCTTTGGAGCCAACATCCCGAAGTTGTCGCGGACCTGACCAACAAGTTCAAATCGATACAAGAGAACGGTCGCTCACGTTAGCCATGAAACCACTTCCATCATCAATCGCCTTGACTGGCTTGCTGACCGTCGCCCTGCAAGCAGCTGAGAAGCCGAACATCATATTCGTTCTCGCGGACGATCACGCGGTTGAAGCGGTCTCAGCATACGGCAGCCACCTGAAAGACTTCGCCAAGACTCCAACGATCGATCGCCTCGCCGGCGGAGGCATGCGCTTCGACAATTTTGTTTGCGCAAATTCCATTTGCTCACCCAGCCGCGCCAGTTTCATCACCGGCCAATACAGCCACGTGAACGGGGTCAAGAATCTCAACGGAAGGATTAACGCGACGTCACCGTGGCTCTCTGCAGAGCTGCAAAAAGGCGGTTATGAAACGATGCTTGTGGGAAAGTGGCACTTAATGGGGGAGATCCGCGGCTTCGATAAACACATGACGGTCAAAGGCCAGGGAAAGTACTTTGATCCGACTTTCCACGGCAGCGAAGGAACCTGGCATCGCCAAGGATATTCAACGGACGTCTACACCGACATCGCGATCGAGTGGCTCCAGGCACGCGACGACCAGAAGCCTTTTTTCCTTTCCCTCCAGTTCAAGGCACCCCATCACGATTTCGGACATGCCGCGCGATACGACAAACTTCTTGCCGGAGTCGAGATCCCCGAACCGTCCACACTTTACGAGGACACTCACAACAGCAATTCCGTGTTGAAGAAACAGTTCATGGAGCAGACCAAGTTTCATATGACACGCGGTGTCTCGAAAGGAAAGCCCGAAGGCTATTACGATCGTCATCTCCACGATCCAGCTCCAAACGAAATGTGGAAACATGATCCTCAAAGCGACCACGACAAAATCCGAGTCGCTTATCAACATATGATGCACAAATACATTCGCTGCATTCAAGGCAACGATGACAACCTGAAGCGTGTTCTCGATTTCCTCGACGAAGAAGACCTAACTCAACAAACGATCGTCATCTACACCTCCGATCAGGGTTATTGGTTGGGACAGCATGGGATGTACGACAAACGACTGATCCTGGAAACATCCATTCGCATGCCTTTCCTGATCCGGTACCCAAAGATGATCACGCCAGGGACTGTCAATTCCAGTCTGTGTGTCAATGTCGACTTGGCACCAACGCTGCTCGAAGTTGCAGGCCTTCCCATGCCCGCGCAGATGCAGGGACGCAGTTTTGCGGACATGCTCAAAGGCAATGAACAGCCGGCAAATTGGCGCAAGTCTTCCCTTTACAGCTACTGGAGCATTGGCCCTAAGCACTACGGGATTCGCACCGACCGTTACACGTACGTGAAAATGAATGAACATGTGGAACTATTCGATCGGTTGCAGGACCCCGAACAAATGAAGAATGTGGCGGATCATCCCGAGTACCGATCCGTCCTCGCGCAATGCGAAGAAGAACTGCAACAGCAAGTGAAAGACACGGCCTTTCATGAGGCGGACTGGCCAGGCGATTGAATGAGTGACGCAATGCCCCAACTCCATGACCAACTTCGGATGACAAAACTCTTCTTTACTATTCTGACATTCGTCGTTCTTTCTTTCATCCGAACCGCATTGGCGGACGATCCGCCGCCCAACATTCTGTTGATCATGGCGGATGACCTGGGTGCCGAGAACTTGGCTTGCTACGGCAATACGGTTTATTCAACACCGAATTTGGATCGCATGGCGGCCGAGGGAGCTCGTTTTGAGAATGCCTATGCCACTCCCGTTTGCACGCCGACGCGAGCGATGATCTTGACGGGCCTGTACCCGAATCGGAGCGGATTCCTGGAACGGTTGGATAGCCCGGATGATGTTGAGAAAAACAACCGACTACCGGTTCACTTGAAAACCCTTGGCCACGTTTTTCAGGCTGCCGGTTACCGTACCGCGATCGCCGGAAAATGGCATCTTGGCGATTTCCAGAAGTACCCTGACCAGCCAACGAGTCACGGTTTCGACGAACATTGCTTGTGGGTTCAGTATTGGGATGGCGAGCGCCGGAGTCGTTACTACGGCCCTCACAATTGGGAGAACGGAACGTACAAAGTGCACGGCGATGACGTCTTTGGTCCGGACTACTACTGTGACTTTCTCAGCGGCTTCATCGAGCGCAGCGCGAACCAACAGCTTCCGTTCTTCGCCTACTTCCCGATGAACTTGATCCATAGCCCGCTCGTGACTCCTCCTGGGAATCTGGATGTTGCCGAGTCACGCTACCCCAAAGATCTCGGACCAAGTGAACGCAAGGCCGGACAGATGATCCATTACATGGACGTCATCGTAGGCAGGTTACTCAGCAAACTCGAAGAACTGCGACTCGAACAAACGACGTTGGTCATCTTTACCGGCGACAACGGAACCGGCGGGAACCTGGTATCGAGGTTGGGAGATTTTCGCCTCCGCGGTGGAAAACGCACAATGAACGAAGCGGGCACACGCGTTCCGTTCATCGCAAGGTGGCCTGGAGAGATTCCGCCTGGCCGACGAGATTCAATCATCACCTTGATGGACATGCTGCCCACGCTTGCTTCGATGGCCAAGATTCCCGTTGGACATGAGATTGATGGCATGGACCTGTCGCACAACTTGTACCATTCGAAGGGCAAGGATCGCAAACACTTCTTCATGGCCTTTGAGGGTGACGTTTACTTTGTCCGGGACAAGCGATTTCGCCTTCATGAAGATGGTCGTTTTTACGATGTCTCGGTCGCCGGCAATGAGACACGCTACGACATGAACGTCGTCGGTGATTCAATGCAACATGCGGACGACCGGAGGCAGCTTCAACGCCGGTTGGATGACTTCATGAGAATCAAACAGACCGATGGTTCTTACTCCATCATTCCTTTCGGAACCAACGGAGACAACTTCAAGAATGCTCAAGACAAGGCGTCCATTGACGGGAAAAGAGCAAGCTCGGAGTGATCCCGAAGGACCAGACGTGAGATGCATTGGTCGGTTTGAACGATCTTTTCGCGACGTCCGGAGGGTGTGCGTCGGCTTTTCATCCGGTTGATCAAGAATTCGGCGTGCAATGGAATCTGGATTCCGCCCGCCTTCATGAGCGACAGGGCGCTAGCCGTCGGTACGATCGCGTTCAAAACCGGCTTCCCAGTACAAGCGCGTGAGTAAGCGGCAAGGCGCTAGCCGCCGGTTCGTTGCCAGTGGTACTATTTTGGAATGCCTAGTGATTCCAACGACCCGGTCACGCTCTTTATCACATGGACCACGTACGGTTCATGGCTACCGGGTGATTCACGGGGCTGGATGAAATGGAAAAAGGGTGAGCAACAGCCCCAACCCTTGCTTGAGGATTGGTGTCAAGGGCGTATGAAAGAGGAGGCCGTGTTGCTTTCACCGCAAGATCGGGACCCTGTGGAGGAGGTTGTTCGCGAACACGCGGCACATCGGGGCTGGGAATTGCACGCTGTGTCAGCACGATCAAATCATGTTCATGTAGCTGTGACGGTTGTGCCAACGACTGGCAATCAAAACGATCGCGTTGCCGACGGTATGAAACGAGTGCGCGATCAGTTCAAGGCGAACGCCACGCGTGTTCTACGGCAAGGTGAGATTCCGATTCGGAATGAGAGAATTTGGACTAAGGGTGGCGATATTCGGTTCATTGATACGGACGATGATTTGGGACGGGTTATGATCTACATTTCCGAAGCTCAAGATCGAATGGATCTTGGTAAGTAGGGGCCGATGTACCGGCGGCTAGCCCGGATATTGCATCAGCCGCGGAGCGTTAGCTCCCGGTTCTTCGAACACAAGGTAGATCGCATGGTAACCGGTCGCTAACGCGATTCGGCTGATAGGCAGACGGTTGTTGAAATGCGATCACGTAAACACAGTGTTGGCTTAAACAGAGAGTCAGAATCGGCAGTTCGGATGCAATATCCGGGCTAGCGCTTTGCAGCTCACTGAGATAGTTCGACCACCAACAGAGACATGTGGTCAACTTGCTTCGACACTACCTGTCGCCACAAGATGTACGTCGACGAACCGATGGCAGGTCACAATCCGAAGCGATCTATCGCCCGCGTGATCCGAGGAAAGTGAGCGGCAAGGCGCTAGCCGCCGGTTTGTTGAGCAAGGTTACGACTAGCCACCACGAACCGGCTTGCCGCCCACAAAAGTGCGCCAAACCACGCCATCTCGTCCGTCGACTTCTTCTTCGAAAATACAAATACCCGCCAGTTCAAGCTCTCGAGGCGATCGAGCTCGCTATGATGCAAGCCGAAGCCTTGGGGCCGGATTGGGCCAGCGTGAAGTCGCCTTGACTTCCGACTCGCGCGAGCGTCGGGTTGCAACGGGGGTCCAAATCAGATCGGCAGCCTTACGGAAGTTTGAGCGGAAAACTCGAAAATAGCATGAACCGATTACTTGCAATTCTTTCCATGTGTCTGCTCGCCCAGCCTGAGATCGTGCAGGCGGAGCGCCCCAACGTCGTTATTCTCTTCACCGACGATCATGGCACACTGGACGCGAACTGCTATGGATCAACCGATCTGATCACGCCCAACATCGACGAACTCGCCGCAAGTGGCGTTCGATTCACTCAGGCTTACGCGCACAAAGTCTGCTGCCCCTCCCGTGCAGCACTGATGACCGGGCGACATCCCCAGCGCAGCGACGTGACGAATTGGACGCAAGGCGATCGCCATGGAAGCGACGCCAGGAACATCAACATGAAAGCCGAGGAGGTGACAATCGCCGAGGCTCTCAAGGCGACCGGGTACGAGACGGCTCTCTTTGGCAAGTGGCACCTTGGTGCGAAGATCGGCCACGGACCTTTGGATCAAGGCTTTGAACGATTCTTCGGCCACTTGGGCGGATTCATCGACAACTATCGACACTACTTTCTGCATGGCAATGGATTCCATGATCTGTACGATGACGATAGGGAAGTGTTTTATCGTGGCGAGTACTTCCCTGACATGATCGTCGAGCGAGCGGTCGACTACATCGGCGCGCAACGCGATGCACCGTTCTTCATGATGGTCGCATTCAACCTGCCTCACTATCCAGAGCAACCGCTGGGTGAGTACGCCGACGCATACCGCGACCTACCCATGCCGCGTCAATCCTATGCGCGCGTCGTCTCCACTGTCGACGAGTACATCGGCCGCATCGTGATCAAGTTGCGAGAGACTGGTCAGCGCAAAAATACAATCGTCATCTTAATGAGTGACAACGGCCACTCCGCAGAAGACAACCGCGGCATCACAGTCGAAAACCACTCCAGCGGTTATCCCAAGGGTCACTACTACAGCGCTCACGGGGGCGGCGGAAACACGGGCAAATGGATCGGACACAAGGGTAGTTTCCTGGAAGGCGGCATCCGCGTCCCCGCCATCATCAGCTACCCCAAGGGACTTCCCAAAGGTGAGGTTCGCGACCAGATTGTCACCGTGATGGATTGGTTCCCGACGATTCTGGACTTGGCCGAGATTGCTCCTCCGCCGACCGTTACGATTGATGGAAAGAGCATGTTGCCCTTGATCCGCGACGCCAGCGTCTCGTCCGCTCATGACGTTCTGCATTTCGGTTGGTCCAACGAATGGGCCGTTCGCGAAGGCGACTGGAAACTCATCGGCCGCATCAACAAGTCCAATCCAGACAGGGTTCGCAAAAGTTTGCACAACCTGGCCGGCGCTGAACCGGAGGTGAAGGACCACGCGCCGCAACATCCCGACATCGTTGCGAGACTAACAAAGCTGCATGACGAATGGGCCAAAGAAGTCAGGCCACATGACTAATCTTGATAAAACAAGCTGGTCAAACTCGATGAACGCAGTCGATCGCTGACGCTGTAAATGCAACAGAAGTCGTCGAACACCGACCGTTATCCTTGCAACGAGCATTCAGTGCACGGCATCTGCAGTACGAAGCAGAAATCTCTGGAAAACGCTCGCAGGCATTCCTGCCGTGCTTGCGGTGGGTTTGTTCTTCTTGCTCGAGACAGCCATCTTCCCACTCCAGTTTGGCCAGTGTTGGATACCCATGTCGTTCGACAGTGAGATTCCATCCGCCGAAGGTCGTTACGCCGCTTGCCGTTCGCAACTTTGCAAACCCACCAAAGTCACATGATCTGACGCGCGTTCACAAATCCGCTAGCTCACGAAATTGGACACTGTGCTATCTCCAGCGAATGGTCCAAGCTGCCGGACGTGGCGACGATTGAAGTCACTTCGGGTGTCCGCCTCATCGGTGAATGTGCCGACCGCGATCCAAGCTTCGACTCCGAGCTGGAAAACGATGCAACTTCCTGCCACAGGCCAGTCCATGTCGAGACATCGGTGTACGCTTTGTCATTCTGGCTCCCCTCTCGCCCAAACTTGTTTGGGGAGAGGGGCTGGGGGTGAGGGGCCGAGCCTGGGTGGTTGAATCGGAGGACGAGATGAATTCGCGTCAGCATTCCCAACAGCGTTCTGGTCGTAGATCCGAACCCACGGCATTCGCGCGTGAGCAACGTTCGAGCTCGAATGAGTTTGCACGCGACGTGTGGGAGATGGTTCGCAATCGCCGCTGCCGAGGCCAGAAATTCCGTCGCGAACATCCGATACCGCAGTACACTGCCGACTTTTGCTGTGTCGCACTCAAGCTGATTGTTGAGGTCGATGGTAAGCATCATCTGACCGATGAAGGGCAAGAGCACGATGCGGCGCGTGACAAGTTCTTGGCCGAGCAAGGTTATGAGGTGTTGCGGATTCCTGGATTCCGTGTCACGCAAGATCCAAGGGGAGTACGATTTCGGATTGAACGTGTGGTTGAGAGTCGACTCGACGCGATCGGCTCCCTCACCCCCGGCCCCTCTCCCTCAACAAGTTGAAGGAGAGGGGAGCCAGCGTGGTCACATGAGCGCACGACAGGACCAGCAAAACTGGGATCACACCGAATACAATCTTGACTGCCTCATTCGATCTCATTTGGACAACTCGAAGTAGAGTTTGGCGCCGGATAAAAGTGGTCGGTGGTTCAGACCGATGCGTTCGAGCGAAGGTCGATGATTCTTAGACCGGTGCTACCTGCAACTGATCCCGATCAGCTTCGGCTGAGCCGATCGCTGGGAATTGTAGAGTCGGCAATCTTGTCTTTGATTAATGGTCCGTCTTCGGATCCAGATCGATGGGTTTTCATTCGCGACCCATTTTCCTGTTGCGCCAGGAACCCACCGGTTCGGACTTCGACTCTCCTTGGCGAAGTGCTTGGCAATTGGGAAAACGAACTTAGATCTCTTGATGCGGGTCGCGTGACTGCCCGTTAAAGCACGACTCCAACGATTCGCCTGACAGCGGTTCGATCGCTTCATCGGTCGTTTTGGGTGGCGTCTGGTGCTTCGACGCGAGTCGCGATGTCGTCAATCAGACAAGTAGCTGCAATGAGACATCTCGCAACCGAAACAATTTCTATTTCAGCCGAACAGGCTTCGCGATTGGAATTTGGGCACGTGTCGATTCCCAACGCTTGAACTGGGTCGATGTGATGGACCACAATTCGACGTTGTCGATCTCCAGGACCCCAAACCGCGTCCCGGCGATCCCAAGCCCGTCGGAGGCATCCGCAAGTGGAATCGCAAGGCTCGCATGCTTGGCATACAGCGTTGGACCATCCAAAAACTGGACCAAGAACTCGTCACCCTTCCGCTCGGCAACGACGTGGTACCAAATACCGGACTCACGCTTGATGGCTTTGGTTTCGGCAAGCAAAACCGACTCGCTGTCTGCCAAGAGTCGCACGCCGGTGGTGCTAAATTTCAGACGCACATTGTGATGTCCGAATTCGACCAGCGGCAACAGACTTGTCTCCTCACCATCGATGAAACGAAAGGAGAACTTTGCGATGAAGTCACGTGGCGTGATCAGCGACTTGATTCTCGGTTCAAGTCCCTTGTGATGGTCCTTCTTGGCTTGAAACTCAGGGGACGACTGCTTGCCGCGCAAGACACCGTCGATGATTTCCCAACGCGTGCCCTGTCGAGCTTGCCACTTCGTCGTATCGATCTTCCCTGATTCGGAAAAATCAGACGAGTAGACGAGCTTGTCCGGGACGTTCATTCGCGGCTGCGGCCATGATGGCTCGCCGGATCGAACCGTTGTGAGCCAACAAGTCAGAATTAGCAACGGATAGGCTGCGAACGTTGCCGGGAAATTCAATCTCGTGGTGTACGTCCAGTCGTTGCGTCTTTGGTTGATGATCATCAGGGTTGCGATCTGTTCTTAGCTGCGGGCGAATTGCTGTGATTGTTGACGACCGTCTCAGCGACGCCCTCTTTCAATTCATGATCGAACAAAGCAAAGGTCTTATCGCGATTGATCACGGTTCGAGCAGAAGTTTCGATACTCGCCGGACCACTACCAGGCCTCTTGTTGTCGTAGTTGGCGGCAACGATTCCTTCGATCTGAAAGCGTTCCGGGCAGAGAGCGGCCAATGCAATCGCCCATACATCATCAATCTCGTTGTGAGCATCACTATCGATGAGCACGCGGATCTGCTGGCCCTTGGGCGGGATCACTGGGACCCGCCGACTTCCGGGCTCCCGCCTTTCGATCTGCCTGCGTCGATCCTGGTACTCGTCCGCTTCAACCGATTTCTCGTATCCAGCGAACAGAACTGTCGTCACTACCGCAAAAGCGAACCTCATGGTTTTGTTGCACTGCATTGGGGATGCAATCCGATTCTGGTTTGGTGGAGTTCGGTGGCATTCAGTCGGGCGTTGGCCAAAGCTGCCCATCGTCCTGTTAGCCGAGGGTGTAGGGGGCACGTTTGGGTCGGTCGAGCATCGCGTTGGCCTCGTCATCACCGACAACCACTTCTTTGACGGCATCCCAGCGCAGCTTTCGCTGCAAACGCATCGACATATTGACGAGGTGGCACGGAGTCGCGCTGCGATGTCCGATGTCGACGCTACAGATCGGCGTCTTTCGCGTCTTCGTGCATTCGATGAGGTTCCCCATGTGGTCATCACTGACATAAAGGTGACTGTTGGCTGGGAGCGGGTTGTTGGAAAGTTCGTCCGCTGCTGCGCCATAGAGTCCGCCACGATTGACAAAGATGCGTCCGCGATCGCCGATGAACATGACACCGTTGCGTTTTTCAGATTTTATTTGGTCTGGAACTTGAGCGTAGATTTCTTCATCGGCTTCAGCCGATGGATAACCCTCCTTCAAGCTGTCCAAGTAACCATCATCGCGAACCGTCAGGCACCAGAGGTCGACATCGTTGGGGTACTGCAAGTGTGCTGAGAATACGTCGATGTTGTTAAAGCAATCTTCTTTGCCGACGTTGAATAGGTACCCTTTCGCGTCGACCGAACTCGGCCCGGAGTCGTCCACCCCCATGCCCCAATGAGCAATGTCGAAGTGGTGCTGCCCCCAGTCGGTGATGATCCCGGCCGAGTATTCGTGCCAGCGACGAAACGAGAGTCGTTGCGGACAAAAGGGATGCTCGGATGCCTGCCCCTGCCAGAGATCCCAGTTCAGTTCCTCTGGCACCGGCTCGGTTGAAAACTGACCACTCCGATTTCGTGCCCCAAATGGTAGCAGCACGCCCACGCTGCGCAGCTTTCCGATTCGGCCGCTTCGAACGAGTTCACACGCCGTGCGAAAATGTTGAACACTTCTTTGCTGCGTTCCGACCTGGAGAATACGTCCTTCACGTCGCACCACATCACGCAATAGCTTGCCCTCATTGATCGTGAACGTCAGCGGTTTCTCGGCGTAGACGTCCTTTCCCGCGAGGCAAGCGTCGACGTTGATCTTCGTGTGCCAGTGGTCGGGAGTTGCGTTGCCAACCACATCGATATCGGATCGCTGCAACAACTCTCGATAGTCCTGATAGATCTCTGGACGTTTTCCAAGCTGTTTTTCAATGGTCGCCGCAGACCGCTCGGCGCGCCTCAGATCCGCATCACATATCGCCGCAAGGTCGGCGTGTTTTCCGAATTGCTTCCAGGCCATCCCGGTACCGCGACCACCGGCTCCGATCACGGCAGCAACTGGCCGATCATTGGCTGATGTCGCGCCCAACAAGCTGGTTGAAGTCGAGAAGCATGGGACGGTCATGGCGGCAGCCGACTTTAGCCACCTGCGGCGTTCGATTCTTCGCATAGTCTGGATCCTTACGGCTTCGGAAATTTCTCTGTAAGACTCGGTTCATCTATTGATCGAAACGGATGGGCGTCCAATCGCCATGCTTCTTTTGATTGTGCCAGGAACCTTGGGAACCGGCAGGTTCAAGTTTGGACACCGGCTTGCTGTTATTGTCAGACGTGTGATAGCGCTCGCGGGAAAGGGTCTGCCAACGATCAGCCAGCTTTAGCACCTTGTCGGGGAACTGGGCGGATAGGTCGTTTTGTTCACAACGGTCTTCCTCAATGTTGTAGAGCTCCCATCGACTTCCGTAGAAACTGACCGCCTTCCAGTCTCCTTGGCGAAGCGCTCGGCAGCTGGAGAATCGAAAGTAGATTTCCTCGTGGGGCTCGCGCGGCAGCCCCTTGAAGCACGGCACCAACGACTTGCCTGCCAACGGTTCGATTCGGTCTCCAGTCGGGTAGGTCGCACCTGCTGCTTCGATGCACGTCGCCATGATGTCGATCAGATGACCAGGTTGATTCACCCAGCTTCCTGTATCGCGAATCTTCTTTGGCCAATGCACAATCAACGGCGATGAGACGCCGCCTTCGTGCTGGGTTTGCTTGTAGTGACGCAGCGGCGTGTTGCTGACGGTCGCCCAACTCGCATCGTAACAGTAGTGCGATTCGCCTTTCCATGGCGGAATCGTCAGGTTGCTGCTGCGTTCAAACGGGCAGCCGCCATTGTCCGAGCAAAGCATGAACAGCGTGTTCTCCGCCACGCCCCGTTGTTCCAAGTGAGCCATCAACCTGCCGATGTTTCGATCCAAGCGGTCGACCATGGCGGCATAAACGGCCATTCGAAAGGTTTCGAACGCTCGCTCCTTTTCGGTCAGTGAACCCCAATCCGGGACATGTTCTGGCATCGGCGGCAATGACATGCCTTTTGGAAACAGCCCGATTGCTTTCTGCTTCTCGAATCGCGCCCTTCGGATGTCCTCCCAGCCTGCGTCGTATCGACCCGCGTACTTCTGGACGTCCTCTTCTGGGGCTTGCAACGGGTAGTGTGGTGCATTGAAGGCAACGTAGTGGAAAAACGGCTTTCCGCTTTCGATGGCTTCGTCGAGAAACTGAATCGAGTGGTCCACGTTGGCATCGGTGGTGTAGAAGTCTTCGCCAAAGTCATCCCACGTTTCGCCATTCATCCGAAAGGTATCGTCGCCAATGAAAAAGTCCGTTGCACCGGAGAGGTGGCCCCAGTAACGCATGAAACCAAAGTCGGTTGGTTGTTTCCCCAGATGCCACTTTCCCGTCATCGACGTGAAGTAACCTGCATCGGCGAGCACCGTTGGAATCGTTGTTCCACGACTGAAGCCGGAACCGCATTGATCGCGATACAGCCCGCTCAAGAGGCAAACACGTGACGTGGCACACTTGCCGGTGTTATAGAACTGTGAAAAACGCAGCCCCTTGCTCGCTAATGCATCGATCGTTGGCGTCTCAATCTCGCCACCGTAACAACCGAAGTCGGCAAAACCCAGGTCATCCACCATGATCAGCAGGATGTTCGGCTTCGTCTCAGCGAAAGACCATCCACATGAAGAGATGACCAGAGAAATCGCGAAGACATGTTTGAAAGTCATGGTGATGCCTATTAACCGGAAGGTGTGACTTCGTGAGCGTGAATGCCGGGTTTGCTGCACAGCGACACGCCGATGAACAAGATGATCGAAACCAGCAGTGCGATCGCACCGGGATCGATGTTCAGTGGAATCGGGATGCGAAAGGCTTTGATCGAAAAATTGATGGCGAGGCTTGTACAGATTGCGGTGCAGGCGGCGGTTCCCGTAGCACGTTCCCAGTTGAGCCCGATGGCAACCGTTGGAACGAGCGCCGCTGCAAACGTTCCCCATCCAAATGCGCCCAGCAGTGCAACCATCTCACCCAGGTTTAGCGCGAGCATCATCGCAAGAAATCCAAGAACTACCGTGACGATGCGAGCCCAGCCGAGTTCATGTTTGATTTCACGCCCTCGGATTGCCAAAGGAAGATCGTGCGAAATCGCGGCGGCGCCAATGTTCAAGAACGCGTCCGCGGTCGACATGATCGCGGCGAATAAACCAGCGAAAACGACGCCCGCCAGAATCGGATGCGTGAAGTTTTGCAAGAAATCGGGAGCCGCATGGTCCGCCTTTGCCAACTCCGGGTAGGCACCGCTGACGACCAACGCTCGCATGGCCAAGCCGAGTGCGATCCAGAGCATCGCGGTGATCATGTACCCAACGATCGTAGCGGGCAGTGTCCAACGAGCATCTTCAACTCGTCGGGTCATCATCAACTTGGTAATTACCTGCGGTTGACCGGCAACGCCAAGTGCAAAGACGAAGTACCAAGAAAGACATCCAAACACGCCCTTGCTTCCCCAGGGACTTATCGACGCCGGATCATCCTTGATGAGGATCTCGGAGATTCCAACCATGCCTCCGTCGACGGCCCAGATGGCTGCCAGGAACACCATCACGGCGGCAACCATCATGATCACGCCCTGAACCAAATCGGTGTACACCGACGCGATGATGCCTCCCGTGACGCAATAGAAGACCAAGAGTGTGGTTGAGAAAACGGCGCAGTAGACCAGGGGGACTTCGCCCATACTGGTCAGTCCCGCCAGCAAGCTTTGCAACACGGTTGCCATGGCGGCAATCTGCGTCGCCAAATAGCCGAGCACTCCCAGCACGATCGCCAGAGCCGTTAGCATTCCTGCTAGCGGGCTGTCATAGCGCGCCATGATGACATCGGGTAGCGAAATCGAATCACGCTTGACCGCCCACTCTCGCAATTTTCGACCGAGCAAAAAAAAGCAAATGGCATAGCCGATCGTTGTCGAGATCACGATCCAGAGCGAACTGATTCCCATGCGGTAGACCAGCCCTGGTCCACCCACGAAACCGAAGCCGCTCATGGCACTTGAAAAGATGGCGATGGACGTGACGAAGATACCCAGGTCTCTTCCCGCCATGAAGAAGTCTTTGGAGCTGTTCGTCTTTCGCATCGCCCAGATGCCGACGACGATGCAAAGCAGAAAGTAGACGCCGACACAAGCGGCAATGATCTCGGTGCGATAGGCCTCCACTAGTTTGGATCCCCTTCCGGCTGAGTCTCCGAATCAGCGGCAAACCACGCGTTGAAGTTCACGCAGTAGATTGCGACAAAGATCATCGGAACGGCCCACAGACCAAAGACCATCCACGTCGTCGGAGCGGCAAATGGGCCAAGCGTCATCGGCTTTCCAGCGGTGTATTGCCGATAGCTGACCATCATGCCGACGAACACAGCGACGTACATGAATCCGCCCGCAACAACCGCCCGGCTCAAGCTCTTGGCGTGTTGACCGTCGCGAGCGGCAAAGAGCAGTGTTGCAACCAATGTCAGAATCGTGACAAGGCCAAATCCAAGACCGAGCCACCAATGCTGAGCGTCTTCGACGGCTCTCGACCCACCGATCTCCATCGTTTCGATTTGCGGATGCCGCTGCGGTGACGACCAGGCTGTGTCGTACGAAATGGTTGCGCCAACCATCAGTAGCAACAACAGCGATGACAGAATCAACAGAGCTCGTGACGCATCCATCATTGTGGAGTAACCTTCCTGCCAACGGAGACGGCTTGCTTCCTGTCCGCGATCACCTGATCGAGTAGGTCGCACGATTCTTGTCTCAATCCGGTGTCGACCTTCAATTGCGGGCCAAATTCCAAGTGCTTGTCCCCGATGGAATCGTATTTCGGCCATTGCGCCAGGCTGCTCGTATTGGGATCTCCAGTCTTCGCGAACTGAACCCAATGTTCGATCATGGCCTTCGCGATTTCGCGATCAATGTCTTTGATCTTGGATTCATTGAGTGTGTTGAACACATAAGCAATCTCA
Source organism: Planctomycetota bacterium (assembly GCA_038748615.1). Taxonomy (GTDB): domain Bacteria; phylum Planctomycetota; class Planctomycetia; order Pirellulales; family Pirellulaceae; genus Rhodopirellula. The sequence continues at coordinate 54,916 of JBCDIU010000038.1, forward strand.
GCGGCATGAGCGGCACCCAGCCATGGCCACGCTGGACTGGTTTGCGTGAAGTGGTACATCCAAGCGTCATTGCCCTGACGTTCCATGTGACGGAGATACTCTCGTGTAGGTCGAACAAACCACATGTCCGTAATCTGCTGAACAACCGCGCCTCGGATATCGCTGACGCTTTGCACGGGATAGAGATCTTTGATCCTGTCAGACGCTTCGCCATAGCGATCGTTCATTTCCTTGCGAAACAGCTCAACCGTCTGATACGGTTGCCGGCCGGTAAACATCGTGCCTTCGTCGCGGTTGGTGCCTGCGATCGTACGCACACGATTCTGCTCTCCGTTGGCGTAGATGCTTGATGGCGACTTGGGGAGCAGCCGACCGTCGATGGCAACGGGAGGCCGCTTCTTGATGTTTTCCAGGACTGCTTCAGTGGATAAAGCTCGCATGCTTGTTGCCGTCGCAACTTCTCCGAGCACCCGAGCGACCTGCTGTTCGCCCCGTGCCTCTGCAGCCGAGAGACTCGCAAAGACCGCTTCATCAAGCCACGGGCTCTGCAAGATCGCGTTGCGAAAGAGTCCTTTCGCCATCGGCGTCGCGGTCAGGATGTAAGCGCTAGTCCCGCCGGCTGATTCACCGAAGATAGTGACGTTGTCTGGATCGCCACCGAAGGCAACCGCGTTTCTTTGCACCCATTGCAGCGCCGCGATCTGATCGAGAATGCCATAGTTTCCAGAAACACCGTCTTCGGATTCCGCGGACAAGGCCGGATGAGCCAAAAAACCAAAGGGACCCAAGCGATAGTTGATCGAGACAAGCACGACGCCACGACGAGCGAGTTGATCTCCCATGTAGCCTGGTTCGTGGGCTGATCCCTGCGTCAAACCTCCTCCATGGATCCAGACCATCACTGGTAGTCGATCGGTCTTAGAGATGGATGGCGTCCAAACGTTTAAGTAGAGGCAGGCTTCGCTGAAAGGTCCGGTACGTTCGCGCCCACTTTGCGGACACTTGTTCCCAAACTCATCACAGACGCGGACACCTTCCCAGGAAGATACCGGCATCGGCGGTTTCCAACGAAGCTCGCCGACGGGAGGTTCGGCAAACGGGATCCCCTTGAAGACATGAACGGAGTCATCAACAGTCGAAGCGACACCCTGCACAAGGCCTGAATCCGTTTCAACGACCCGCTCGGTCTCAGCGTTTCGTGCATCGTTGGAAACCGAAATCAAGTATCGTTCGCTTGCCTCGTCCAAGGCATCACAGGTTTCCTTGGCCAGATCGTGACCGACTTCGAATTGGCCGTCGATCTTCACGTACACATGATTGGCATCATAGGCAGGCCACTGAGTCAGTCCTGGAACATTCGGATCCCCCGTTTTCGCGAACTGTGTCCAGTAACCCACCATGGTGTCTGAGAGTTCGCGTTGAATTTGCGTGGCATCATCCCGCAGGTTTCCAAAGACATATCGCAGCTCACTCGCATGGGGTGCTCCCCATGCCGGGTTCTTTGGATTGGGGAACGCGAATTCATATTGGAACACTGGAGATGAAACCGTGTTCATCCCTTCGAGTAGTTGTCGTGCCGGTTGAACGAACCAAGCGTCGGAAATGAAACGGCTGCCGTCGCGTTTCAGCTCCTCTTTCGAAATTCCTGGATAGCTTTGAAGCAATGGCTCCGTCGCGGGTCCGTAGAAATCCTCGAGAACGGTTTCGAATGCTTCGCGTTGAGCGGGCACGAAGCCTGAGAAATAGTTGCCCTCATCACTGGTCGTTCCGATCAACATGGGGATATCGGCTTGCTCGCCGGATGCAAAAACCGTGGCCGGGTGGTCGCGCAGAAACCAACCGTCGATGGTCACTCGAGTCTTGTAGTAGCCTTGATCCTCCATGAACTGATCAGCCGGTATCTTCCGAAGCTCAGCGATCGCGTCGTCTGCCTCGGCGTCGACATATTTTGCGGCCCATTGCTTTCCGAGTTCTTCAGCACTCGGTGCGTTTGAAGTGGA
>JBCDIU010000039.1:0-56289 GCA_038748615.1 Planctomycetota bacterium
TGTCACGGGGACGGGCAATCCTGGATTCGCAGCGATGATGCGGGACGGAGTTTGGAAGTGGGTCCAGCCCGAGGAATGGATCGATACCAATTGGTCCGATGGAGGGCGTGGACACGCGGGTGACGGCATGGATGACTTCCCAGATTCCATGATCGACTTCGCGTTCGTTGCGGGTCCAGCACGAGACTGGAACCCTCGGTGCCAGATCATCAAACGCCCCAACGACTTCCCAGACGATGAGACCACCAGCGATCATCGACCAACCGAGCTGGTGCTGACACCGTGAGACTTCTACTTGCCCTGCTGTTTGCTACTCCTGCCTTCGCAGTCGATGTCTACTTTGCACCGTCCAAGGATGTCCCCAAGACCATCGAGAACGCCATCGATGGGGCTGACGAGCGATTGGCCGTTGCCATCTACAGTTTCAGCGACACGCGACTACGTGCGAAGCTGAAGGCGGCTGCAAAACGTGGCGTTGTTGTGCGACTGATTTTGCACAATGCCCGAAAGGAGTCGGATCTTGCCGACTCGATCGAGGACGCCGGCGGCGACGTCAAGTACGTCACCAAGGTCATGCATCACAAGTTCGTGATTGCCGATCAGGAGTTGCTGGTCACCGGCAGTGCTAATTGGTCCCGCTCTGCGTACACAAGATACGACGAAGATCTGCTGAGGATCGACGAGCGCGAGTATGTCGCGGCCTTCCAGAACGAATTCGAGTTCATCTGGGAGAACGCCAAGGAGTACGGGGCCAAGCGTTTTGAGCCTCTAGACTCAGACGAATCCAAAGCCGACGTTCGGTTCACGTCGGCGAACATGGAAACGACCACTTACAAAGGCGAACCCACTTTTCGCAGTGCAGCGGAGCTTCCTGGTATCTGCGGTGAGAGGCTCATTCAAGCGATCCGATCGGCAGAGTCGTCGATCAAAGTCGCATCGGCTCACTTTCGCCGGGCCGATCTGCACAATGAGCTTCTGTTGGCGATGGAACGCGGCGTATCCGTCCGAATGATCCTGGACCAACAAGAGTTTCACTACCGCACGACGCGGACGCCAAACGCGATTTATGACGAAGCTCTGGCGCTCGCTGGAGCCGATGTTCGCTACAAGGTGTATTCGCGGTTCTGGGATTATCGAACGGCACTCCAGCTGCACTGCAAGTTCCTGGTTGTCGACGATCGCGAGGTGCTCACAGGCTCGCTGAACTGGTCAGAGAACGCGGAGCTTGGAACATTCGAGAATTTGATCTCGCTCACCGAGTCGCCGGTAGTCGCTAAGTATGCCGATCGGTTCGAGACGATCTGGCGCTACGGTGATGGGCGTTTAGAAAGCTTGATCGACAAGGTCAATGAGTCCGGCGGAACTGCCCCGTGCTCGTTTGCGCCGATTTCATTGACAGGTGCCGAACTGTCTGAATTGCGTAGGGCCTACGATGATGGGGCTTGCGAATAACGGTCTGCATCAAGCCGAGCCGCGTTGCTCGTCACCCGCCGTCGCTTGTTTGGCCGTCAACTCAATCAGTTGCATCTCCTGCGCGACCAGCCGGCCAAAACGATCCAGGATGACTCGCGCAGTCTCCTCAGCACTCAGGTGCTCCGCGACCCACTGATCGTTGGCGTATGCCTCCAGCATGGCAGCCAGCCCGAGGCGGTCGTGATCGCCATGGTGACGAGCCTCGAATTTGTAGCCGCTCACAAGCTGGCTTCCTCAAAAACGCGATTTCGTGACTCGGGTGAACTTTTTCTGTTATTAAGATTGCTCAGAGTGGGAATCATTGCCCCCGCGTACGAGAAAGTTCTTCATCATACCAAACCAGTACGCTGCTCCAAAGAATAAAGAAAAGACTAATCCGAGCAGCAGCAATGGCGAAACTGGACGGATGCTTCGGACTGCAGCGATTGCCAATAACGCAGTAAGCAACAGGTTTGTGACAACAATGCGCGCTTTGTCGAGGGTTCTAACACGCCCGCGTGTAGAAGAAACATAGCCGGCGATGATGTTCCAATCATCTGCGACGAACAACAGAACCAGTTGTATGTAAATAAGCAGAGGATCTGATTGGCCAGTTAACGCGAAAATCCAGAGCGTCACGACGATGATCGAATAGAAGCCGTATTGTCCGACAAAGGAAATCTCGAGAGCTTCCGGAAGCACATGGGCAGGTGGATCGAGGTCGGCTAAAGGCTTGGAGAGCAAATCGCGGATGGCCTGAAACCTACGATTGAATACAACTAAGACGACTCGCAAAAAACCAAGTCCGCCAACAATTACAGAACAAATCATCAGCGGTGCTGATGTCGGACTGGTAAGCGGTTTGCATTCGATGAGCATCGTGACAAGAATCGCGCATGGAAGTATTAAGCAAAATAACGTGGCCGGAGCCGCAAACAGCAAATACGGCCCCATTATGGCAGGGCGATGTTCGGGATAGCTGTGCTCGCCACGATGACCGCTGCGTTGAAAAGACCGCATTGCGCAGAAATGCACGGTAGCGACAATGAAACCGCCAACTGCTGAAATCGCCAAAGACGCTTGCCATGCAGTTCGCATGTGCTCGGGGGTCATTGTTCGGTGTGCCTTTACGGCATAACGTCAGAAATCACGGGGGACGGGCGAAAGACTTGCAAGCAGACCCACAAACTCGACTCCCGTCCTCCCGTGCATTTCATGGTTCGGACCGGTCATGTAGAACGCCAGAACCGAACAGTCGGTTTAGCGTTCATCTTGTCAGCAACATCTTCGAGAATCTCCTCAAGTGGAAGCAAGTCACGTCCGTAGTACCGACCATTATTCCAGATCAATCTAGCGAATGCCAAAAAGCCGTGAAGCCCGACGATGGCGAGGCCATTCACATAGACCTTCTTCTCATATGGCGTGACGGTAATCCCGCCAACGGACATTGGACCTGCATCTTGCGATGCGTCCTGAAATCCCAACTGAACGATTGCCCAATGCTGGCCATGTGCAACACCCGAAAGCATGCGGTATACCCATTCATCGTTTAGGACGTCACGGATCATATCCGTAGCTCCGGGCATCCGAACACCGACGCCAATGATTGCATTCTTCCGGTTGCGCAATTGTGGATAGCCCAAGGCGATCGCCTCTTGCTCGATCTTCAAAAGCCGCGCCTCGAGGGACTGAATCTCTTGAGGCGGGATCGAAATACACCGCCCGAACTTCAATTGCTGGTCAATCGCGTCAAATCGGATCGCGAACACACGTGCGATTCGATCATGGCTTGTTATATCTGGATCGAGAACCCACGTACCAATTGCGGTCATTTCCAGCATTGACCGGATACACGTGAAGCAGGCCATTGTTTCGACAGGCTCGAAAAGCAGCCGACCAAAGGCGGCCAAATGATCCGCCGCGAACTCAACGGCCAAGTCACCAAACGCCAGGGCAGTCGTAATCGACTCCGGTCGGGACACCGACGCGAGATCTTGGTCGAGAGTTGATCCCTGAATTGGATTTTCTGGACAGGATTCAAAGTACGCAGCACTGCGTTCCAGTAGCACGTCGATCGCAGTACGCATTTCAGCTATGTGCGATGACGGTATGCTCATATGTTTCTTCTGTGTCCGAACTAGTGTTTCTCCGGATCGATCCCGGAGAACAAGTCATTTCGGGGTGTTCTGGCGGGAGAGCCGCGAGAACAAGTCGACTTGTTCTCGCTAGCGACCCCCACTGCGGAGCTGTATTCTGCACGGTGAAGCAAGGGCCCGCAAGTCTCTCGCCGATGTATCACCCAGCCCACCCCAACGCCCTCGCAACAGCCGGCGGAACCGCTCTCGGAAAATAGATCCGCGATTCCCTAAGACGCTCGTGTAGCCGCTGGTGACAACCACGGCAGAGCGTTTGAAGATCGTAGAGCACGTCCTCGTTGAACAGGTCGTAACGCCAGTGATGCGTCTCCAGACGATCGCGCTCGCCACACTGCGTGCAGACGAAGCCGTCCACGCTCTTGCGTTCCGCCGATGTCCGTCGCCAGTGATCCGAAGCGTAGTATTGAACTTGCTGCGACTCGGTTATCCGCACACGTGGTGTGAATCCCTTGTAGACGTAGGCCGGGACGCCATTGACGGGACGGGATTCGATTCGATGTCCGTCGACTCGGAGTTCTCGAAGCGACTTGCGTCCGTCATGGAACAATTCGTCGATGGTTTTGCAGGGGCACGTTCCGTGATGCATCAGGAAGTCCAGGAGCCGTCGATTCTCCGGATCATGACGCGGAATCGGTGCTATCGTCGTGTTGCGGGTTTGTCGTTGCTTGTGGTTCTCATCATCCATGAACAACCTGAATTGGGTTGCCATTGCTGAAGTCTCAAATGGTGCAGGTCTCGTTGGAGATTACAGCCGGCGCACGTGGCGGCCGGCTAGACAATTGACTGTCGACTGCGGGGTGGGTCAGTCGGCCGACGTAGACGCTTGAATCTCAGCCGCGTGCCGCATGATCACGCCGCGTATCGACCGATCGGTCCAAACCCAGCGAGCTTCGACGTATCCCTGATCGTTTTGACGATGAGTCATTTGGTCCACAAAACCCATTCGCCTGAGCGCTGCTAGGTCGCGTCGAATGGTGCGTTTGCCGAACCCCTGGAATAGCTCTCGAACGTCGTTGGTGAGCTCACCAACAGTAGCTCCATCCCGAAGGGGCGCAAGCAGTTCAACTATGAGCAGCACACGCTCGAGCTGTCGGAGACGATTGGCATCACTATGCGGCATGGCTTTCTCCTCCCTTGTTGGCTTCACCTTGAATGACCGCGTACGCCCGAGGGTCGTACATCTCGATAGCCTTGTGTGCTTCGCGTAACTGCCGACGCCTAGCCGCCTTCCGCGACTTCTCCACAGCCGGCTGGACGCTGACGGTGAGCGACTCCAGTGCACGCAAGATCTTTCCGGCGCCGCAACAGGGCTCATGGCCGGGCGACAGCGCCGGCAGCGCTCCCGTGAGTAACTCCATCTGCTCGGAGTTGACCAGTTCGCGTAAACGAATACGGGACAGCATCCGGTCGACTGGAGTGATGCATACGCGCGACCCTGTACACGTGGCATAGGCCGTCATGGTCCAGGCACGCAGCAGCGCGATTGCCTGCTCATGTGCGGCCTGGTGGCTGCCGTTGTGGATGTACAAGCGAACCAATGCACATTGGAGCCCCAACGCCTTATTGAGGGCGTCAAAGGCTTCCTGAGCCGCTCGTTTGCGCTGCGTCTTCACCGACGGCACAACAGGTGAATCAGCCTTTGCGTCATCGGCTTGTGAACGCTTGCGTCTCCAAGCGCAGACTGATGCCGCGACCATGCAGCAAGTGTTGAGAATTCGTGACATGACGTCACCTTTCCGCGCACCTGTCTCGGTACGCGCGTGCAACCGCCCATCGATACGCTTGAAAAGCCGGCAACAACTCCGGCCCCTGGTCTTGGCTCCACCACCAACGTGGTCTCATCGCCTCGATTGCCTGAACTGCGATTAAACAGAAGGACGCATCGATGGGCGGCTGCATTCCTTTTCGTCAGAAGTTGTTGCTGGCGTTGTCACCGATCGGGAGGAACTCGATCGATCAAGTCGACGTCGTTTTCAAGCAACGCCGACTACCGGACAGATGAAGAGAATATTGCCGGTGCGTTGGGTGAAGTCAAGCATCTTCATCGGTGGATACGGTCCTTAGGTGACCTGGGGACGGCTGTTGAGGGTGTCTTGGGCGCGGGCCGAAGCTTGGGGAGTTGATGCCAGCCATAAATGGCCGGCCGAGAAAGGGCGAACAAAAGTGTGAAGCCGGTTCACAGTTTTCGCGTCACACACTCTCTGCATACCGAAAACTCGCCGCCAATATCGACAAGATTGACGAGTACGCCAACAGCCTTGATGACGTCCCCACACAAACCGGCTTCATCAACCACTGCACCAAACCACATGTTGCCCCGTCTGGCATCTCCCCCCGCACCAGGGACCTGGCGCGAAATTGTCTTCCCAGTAAGCTCCGACCAAAGCCTCAGTTGTTAGTCAACTATCTTGCGTTACGCGTTCGACCGGAATGTTGTAGCAGAGACATTGAAAAATCGTATTCACGCACCAAACGGGGAATGCCATCCTCAGGCCACCACTTGGCGGTTTTGAGACAGTTGCCGAACACGTCACAAGGGATTTCATCGCCGTCATCGTAGGCGGCAATGAGAAACCACATCCACTTTTCCTGATCGCTTGGATTTGATCCATAGCCGTTTGATGTCTCACAGAACGTTTCAAGGAGACCAATCGCACGCCGCGAGAAATAGTCTTCTAGGCGATAGTGACTGAGTTCAATTGCCGTTACACCCTTCACCGAGTCGGCAGCGGGTTCGGCTATCTGCGATTCGAACTCGCTCAAAATCGTTTTGTACGCATCCAACGGGATCTGCTGTGGTTGATCTTCATCGGGAACGATGTTCTGCACGATCCAGTGGCCACCCTTTTCTCGGCGAACACAAAGCGTGCATGAGGGGTGATCCCCGACAACGTCGCGATGAAAGTAGAAGTAGCCGTCTTGCGGAGGGCGATTGAAAGTGTCGTGAGGCTGCGAAGTCCAGGGCGCAGATGCGATCCGCTGCATCTCTGAGAGAAGGTCAGCTTCCCGAACTGATGGAAAGTGAATGTTCATCGCGGGGTATCGTTCGGCCATCTCGATTTCCGTGGGTGGAAGTGGAGTTTTCCGCTATCGGCTTGCAATTCCAGAACCGGAGTCACCTTGGACAGCAAATAGGCTTAAGTTATTCAGTGCGACCCCATCGCTGCTTGGCTAAATCCTGCCGCCCATCGCGTGGTCAGGCAAGCCTCTTCGCCCTACCAATGTCGCACCAGTACCCGCATCACCCTCACCTCGACACAAAACCGATTACCACAGGGCTCGCAATCGCGGGGCTTTGGGTCAGGATTCAGGTAGTCACCGCAAGCGTCAGGCCGAGGAAGGGAGACGAAAACCCTAAACCGGCTTTAGGGTTTTCTCACCCCACGCTTGCCGCATACCGAAAGCTGGCCACGCATGCCGACAGGATCGACGATTACGCCAACGAGCTGGGTACAATTGTACCCGTGCAGTTCAGGGTTCTTTCTGACGCCGATACTTTGATCCGGTGAATACAATTGTATTCGGCGATAGCTTTGCCGAGGTTTTGTGCAGCATGATGCACATCCTCAACCGCTTCGGGAGACTCAATCAGGTCCCACCACCGCCAAGTCGCGAGCTTGTCGTTCTCTCCGGATTTGTACGCCTTGGCGTACACTTACAGTGGCTTCATCGGCAGTCACCACATTTCGATTTGTTGACCATGGTCAACACTTTCGACCGCCTCAGCGGCTTCAATCAGGCTTTACGACAGCAACGTTGCAAGCCTGACCTTCGTTCTCAATCCTGTCTCCAATTGGGGACGTTACTGCGCGATTTCAAGACCGTCTTCCCGACTCCGCGATTTGTCCCCCATGGGGGACACCTTCAGCGACCTTCACGACAGTTAACACGTTCAAGTTTGTCCACCATGGTGGATCTTTGGATAGCTCTATCGACGGACATCACATCTCGATTCGGTCCCAAGCTGAAGACCAGGGAGCCAATCTTGGAAGGAGATAGAGCCGAGAAGCAGGACAAAGACTTTGGATTGAGGAGTATCGCCGCGACATGGCTTCGCGCACCTGCGTCCTGAGAAAGTTAGAGAAGGGGGGGCGCCCGAAGGATGGCGGACGCCCCCAAGGGATGCTGCGCAACTCCAAAACGCAACATGCCTCTACGAATCGACTCAGAACGCCAGTTCCATCGCCCGATCGATGTCGGCGTTTAGGTTGGGCGATAGAGATTCGAGCGAAACTGATCGAACGATCGTACGTTCGATAGTCGCGCTTCGACCGAGATCAAGCGATCGGTTGTCGCTGAAGTCGATGGAAAGACTTGATTGGATTCGCTCCGCCGCCCGACCGGTCACGTCGAGGAAGCCTTCGCGGGTTCTATACAAAGACTTCAGCCGGCCTTCGCCCGCCATCCCATTCCGCTTGCGATCGAGCAAACGCGCGGCCACGCTTCGAAGCTCGGCTGCGATTGCCGATTGCCCGAGCGTATAACTGGGAAGCTCTCGACCGCTGAATGCGTATGCGGCAGTCCGTTCCACCGGTGAGCGAAAGCGTTTGATCATCTCGCTGGTGGGTTGAACGCCGAAGTGAATCTTCTTGGCATGGCAGTTCCGATTGTAAGCACTTATCAAGCCGGTGTTTCTCACGTCCGCGATGCCTTCAGAGGCATTTTTCATCTGTTGGATAAACGAAGGCCTTTCCACGAACCATTCATCGCCACGAAACCATCCGTTCCTGATTGCGGGCATGTCGGAAAGGCTTGGCGATCCTTGTCCAATGTATCGCTCCAAATCGGCCGCGAACACGACACTTTCTTTTGCGTTACGATTGTCAGCAAGCAGACCCAATCCGATTAAACGTTGGACAGCCAGGGATTCCACGCCAAGGAGTTCGGCGGCTTGTTTTACGGAGAAGATTCCCGTCCGGGCCTGCATCATTGTGGTGACTTCTGATTCGCGCATTGTCTTATTTCTCGGACATAATCAATTCGGGGAAGCCCGCATCTCAGACACGTAGTTTGACGATACACCATGTGGGTCCAAGGACTTTCAGGTGTAGGTGTCAGCTCCGCAACTTTGCTATGCCGGTACGGTTCACGATCGGTGCAACCGCATCCTGGGCACATTGGCGCGTCACTGAAAACACGAGCGTTGTAACTCTTCCGAATCTTACCGTGGTTCGCGCCCATTCGATCTAACCAAGAGTGTGATCTGCGACGTTACTTTCAGCCAACAAGAACGACTTTGTGGGCTCGCTATCTGGTCTCGCGATTCACATTGTCATTTCCTTCTTCGAAAAGAGATTCGCGTAGTTGAAGGCTCAGAGGCGAAGCATTCCGCTTCTGGTCGAGCCGTTTTGCTGCGTGCCGTAAACGATCGTTTAACGCCTCCAGCTCGCTCCATGACTCATCGACCAAACGAAGCAGAGCAGACGCGTCTGTGAGCGACTCAGAAGCCTCTTGGGCTATCAGGTGACGGGAAGCCCAGGATCGTCGCGAGTGGGCAATCACGCCTTCGGTGATTGCGAGCCAGTTGGCCATGTGGTCTCCGGTGCGATGGTTGGTCTGATGTTCGCGATGCGATAGCCGCCGCCAAATCGGGGCGGCTCGATCTGCAGTTCGTTCCAGGCGGTGACTCGGGCCAAACCATCATCCCGGCGGGGTCGAGAACAGTACTTTTTTTCCGCCGCCTTCGATGGTGGGAATGACCTCAGCATGCCGCAGAGGGGGCAAGTGATCGTGACCTGTGGACCTCTTGGTCGTCCCATGAGTTGTTTCCTTCCGACGTGGACAACAATACGACAGAAAGCGATTGTTCCCTTTGGAGTTGGCTGTCGGCTCATCTTTAAAAAGTACCTACTCGCATCAAAACGGAATCTCCGGCGCATCCGCCTGGACGACCGGTTCAAACGCCTGACCCGCTCGTTTCGGGTCTTCATCTGCCGGCGCGATCGTGACCACTCGGAACCCGTAGCAACGCAACAGCGTCTTCAGCAATCGCCGGAGTGCCGGCATCGCTTCATGGGCCGACGTTTCGATCGTAAGTCGATATGTGTGCTTGGGTTCCATGCTGAAGTTCACTCAGTTTCGGTGCCCGTGCCCACCGTTGCCCCTAGTCCTACTGTTAGCGCCATAGAATTTGTCAAACGCATAGGGGGAACAGAACAACCATGGGCAGCTGTGGGCAGATCCTAGGGTTCGTGGTCTGAATAGGTGTCAATGAGTAGTCCAATTCCGTGATAGATGGTCTGTTTTCGGAAAGCGCCAGCATCTGGACGGTCCTTATCGAAACGTTCTCCCAGTGCCTTCCCGAACGCGGTTCGGGACCATGCCAATTTCCCAGCCCAGGTCTGGTAAGCATCGAATAACGCTTTGGCCGGCGACATGATTCCATCCTTGGTCACGCAGCACTCTGCAATGAACTGACCGAGATGATCTTCATCGCCTCGATACTCCGCGTTGCACTGATGAACGCAATCAGGGACCACGAATCCGTTCGCTTGATAGTCGGCATACCCCTGGACGAGCCAACGCAGAATCCCCGCACCTTCACGCTCGATCAGTCGCAGGTGGAAGTCCGGTATCGGCTCGACTTTGTCCCGCAAGTTCACGTTGAACGGGATTAGCTTGATTCGTCGCCAGATCCCCTCATCGAGCCCGCTGACCTTCGGGAGGTGATTAGTCGCGAGCCAGAAGGTGTGCGTTCTCTTGAACGTCCAGGGGTCCTCACGCATCCGCCGTGCAGTGATAAAGGTGTCGCCGGTCAACTCTTTCACCCGCGACTCTTTGAGCTTGCAACCTTGCTCAGGCTCGCTGACCGCAACGATCCGCTTTTGGTACAGGTGCGCTTTCTCGGTCGCGTGTTCGTTTTGGGAGCCCATCAGTAGCGAGTCCATGGCAACGATGCCATAGTCGCCCATCAACTCGATGATTGCATTCCAAACCGTCGACTTGCCGTTGAAGCCATCGCCCCAGGCAATCGGCAGAATGTGTTCGCCCGTATCCCCGGTAATCGAGTAGCCCAAGACCTGTTGGACAAATCGCAGCAGCTCATCATCGCCATCGAACACAAGTCGAAGCATTGCGAGCCACTCTGAGCAACCTGCGGACTCGTCGTAGTCGACGTTTGCCAACTGTGTGATGAAGTCCTCCGGTCGGTGCTCGCGAAGCTTGCCGGTTCTGAGCTCGACGGTCCCATTCTGGACATTCAGCAAAAACGGGTCAGTGTTCAGGCAGTCATGGTGGCAGACAACTCGTTCATCGGCGGAAGTGAGCATCAGCATCGCCGCGATGTTCTTCTGCTGATTGGATCGTCGCACGAATGTCTGGATGCGACCGATCTCACTACGATCCAACGTTTGGGCGAGCACGGAGAACTGCTGCCAGAGCTCATCGACGAACTTGCGGGCAAGGATGGTGACATGCTTGTCTTGGTCATCCTGTTTCCATCGGCGCCCGTCCCAAACAAGCCACTTGTTCCACTTGGGGACATAGCGAATTTGGCTGTGATACTTGTCGGCAAATTTCCAGGCGATCCCGTTGTCCGTATGGTTTTCTGGAAAAGCCAGCCAACACGCGATAGTTGGTTTTTCAGGAACTTCCTGATCGTCGCCGTTCATGGAGGCAAGCACGGCATCCTTGTTCCGTTTGATTTTCTCGCCCAACCACTCCTGAGCGGGACTGGTTGTGTAGACCAGCTTGTCCAACCCTTCGAGGGCGATGTGGATGCCATGGTCAGCTGCCTCGGAAATGATCGCCGCGCCGTGCGATGCTAAACCACCCATCGCGTTGACTCCGGATCCGATACGGTGCCGATGGCCGACAGCAGGCGGCTCAATGTTGTTCGTCGCATCAGATCGCTTGGGCGGACCCTTTCGACCATGCCCGTGGCAACCCGCTTACCGGGCCAGTAGAGAGACCTAAAGAGCCTGGGAAGCGTGGCTGCAAGGTAGTCCCTAGCCAGGCGTTCGCCCTGCTGCGATTCCATGTGAGGTTCGACAACGATGGTCACGTTCGCGTTGTTGGCGTAGACCTCGACGAAACCATCGTGGTGAAGGACAACTAGGACTGGCTCGCGTGGTCGACGGATCGGCCTGTCCTTCGTCTGTCCATCCTGGTCGGGTCTCTCTTTATCACTAGACGCCGGGGCCGGGGCACTGATAATGGACACGCTGGTTCACTCCTTTGCGCGGGGCTGAATTGGTTCTCCAACACGCGGCCACCCGCTTCGACGGGCGGGTGAGCCGCTTTCAACTCAGCCGATGGTTTGTGCCGTTCGGGCTTCAATGAATCGCGTCAGCGCTTGGCGCGATGTGTAGAGATTGGCATGACCGAGCCGGATGGCTTCTAGTCTCACCCGCGGTCGGCCAACACCTCGGTGGATCCAGCGTCCCATCGTGCTCTTATCTGGTCGCTTGCCAGTGAGTTGGAAGAGTTCAGAGCGTGCTTCCGTAATGGTCAGCACGTCCTCAGAGAGAATGCGTTGTGTCGATGAAAGCGTGGTTGCCATGGCTACCCCTGCGTTTGCGTGTGAGTGATTGCAACGCGGGGTAGTTTCTAGCGTCTATGGTTCAGAACCGGTTCAACGCTGGTTCAGAACTGGTTCACTCAAAAGTTCTGAGGATTTTTCCGGGGATTACTCGCGTTCTTGGTTGTTCACCCGGAACGACAATTGTTCCCCAAGCCTTATGCGGTTTACTGCCTGACATGAAGATTGCCCTAAGCCGGCCGGGCACGCTTTCGTCAGGCATAGCTGCCAGCCGGAGTGCATCGTCAGCCATGGGTCCGCCCTCGTATTCAGCAAGTCTTTCGATGACTGCGGCTTGCTTCGCGTTGCAGGGGATGCACTCTTCATTCCAAATTGGGTGGCGGTAATCCCCATTCTTGATCTCAAGGTTGCCGGGTCCGTCATTTCGCAAGGCAGTTAGCAACCGTCCGAACTTGGCGTATTTGGAGGTCAACACCAACATGCTGTCGGGTGTCAGCTTTAGCATCAAACCGTTGGGCTGCATCTTGCCATGGTTTCTTGCTGATTTGGCGACAATCATTGACTCCATCGCAACTTCATTTGCCGACTGGAGCAATTCGCCGGATGCCTTGGAGGCCTCATCGCTTTGCAGCCAGTCTTTAATGTCCTGTTGGACATGGGTTGCGTACCACGACGACATCTGCAACCCATTGGTATTTTCCATGTTTTCTCTCAACTTTCGGTACCGCCCTCGATGCTGGCGTTGAGAGAAGCCAGCACCGAGAACGACACCCACGCGAACCGTCGCCCGCATGTTTTGTTTGCCGCTCCAGCCGTCGCCATCGCGGATCTTCGGATTCTAGGTATTAACTCAACTTCGGCCCAGCCTTGGCGGCTGCAACGGCGCGGCGAAGTGACATTCGCGCGTAGTGCTCTGTCATTCCGACCGTGGTGTGACCGAGCAGTGCAGACGCTTCCTCGATACCGATGGCGTCGTAAATCTCCGTTGCCGTCGTGTGCCTGATCTGTGCCGGCGTCCAGATCTCGACTCCAGCGCGTCCGGCTGCCCGCACGATCGCTTGCCGATAAGACTCACTCCGATAGCGCGGGTTCTTGATTTGCTCGAACTTGAAAACTCGCTTTTCGTACTTCAGTGGTGTCGTTCGATTCGCGCGGCGCTGATCTCGGAACCATTGGTCCGATTCCGCAGGTGAGAAGCAATAGGATTCGTCCGGTCGATGCATGAATGGCTCCAGCGCGTCCCTTGCGGCACCCAAGATCGGAACTTGCTTCTTGATGCCATGACGGCTGGTTTTGTGCTTCTCGGGCCTGTAGACCCATTCGTCGCCGGACCGATCCATGTCGACTGGACGGATACCCGTTAGTTCCCCACTTCTCATGCCGGTTCCAAGCTGCACGCGGACCATGGCGGCAAGCGTGGGCGATAGCTCCTTCACCGTCGCCGCAATCACATCGAGCGGAACCACGGACCGAGCAAACTGCTCTCTCGCGGATGACTCACCCGCAGACAATGGCTCCACAGTCGTAAGTCGTTGATAGCACTTGTTTTTGATCAGTTCCTCACTTGCGGAATGCTTGAAGATCCTGACCACGGCACGAATCTGCTCGTTGAGCCATTTGCGGGAGCACTTGCCGTCGGAGACCATCGTTTCCCTGAGCCGCTTCAGCTTTTTGGGCCCAAACTTTTCCGCCGGAACGTCGCCATACTCGAGTTCAAGCACATCACAGATCGGCTTGTATCGCTCGACCGCTGACTTCCCAGCGTTGTAGGCCTTCCACTCGGCGAGGATCACCCCGACCGTGATCGGCGATTCCTCCTGATGCTCCGGCAACTCATCCGGCATGCGATAGTTGTTGCTGGCGTAGAGGGCGCACAGCTGATGGTACTTGGCCCTGGATGCTGGCGAATCATGTTCACCAAGGTAGTAGTACTTACCATCCAGATAGACGCGGGCCTGTCCTGAAACGTGATAGGCGTAGGTAGGCTTGACGCTTCTCGAGCGTGGCATTGGGAACCTCTTTCATCGAGGTTTCTGGTATCAAATACCAGAAACGATTGAAAGCAGGTCGCTCAGCCACAGAGCTGGTATCGCTCACAGGAGCGATCCGACCGGTAAAAAACGGTGATTTCGAAGGATTGCTTCGAATCGGGGCGACACGATTTGAACGTGCGACCTTCTGGTCCCAAACCAGACGCTCTGCCAGGCTGAGCTACGCCCCGAAGAATGGTGGAAACCGACCGAACGCATTTCCACTGTTGATACGAGAGCTTATCGCGCAACTCGCTCCACCGGAAGACGGATCCGACGGGCAGCGATCAGTGTTGTGATTGAGGCGCTGCTGGCTCGCCAGTTCCGAGCTGTGCCAGGACCTGCAATACACCATTGAGGTGAGCCATCCGAGGGCCGAATCGATCGATGAATTCGTTGAGCATGTACTCTCCATCGATCAAATGCTCACCGGTATCGACGATTTCTTCGGTCAAAGTTTCCAGGAAGGAGGTTTGCACTTCGCTCAGCGTCTCAGCAGCACGTCGGCAAGAACGAGACAACTCTGGGTTCGCCTCTTTCCATTGCTGAAGCTCACCGGCGCGTTGCTTATGGATCGCGGCGTTCTGCTGGACCAACTCGGCCAGAAGCTTGGTCTGTTGTTGCTGGGTCGAGACGATCTGACGCAGCAATTCCACCGTCATTTCCTCGTGGGAGACGCCCCGATCGGGGTCCGCGTCGGCAGACACATCGATGCGGAACATAGGGGACAAGGGATGTTCGTCGAGGGACATGACGATGAGTTCCTGATCTCGAAATAAGCGGCGTGGACTCGAAAGACCCGAGTATAACCAGCCTCCAGAATCATTGTCGAGCAAATGGATCAATTCGCCCACCTTGCAGGTTCACTAGGAACCGTCGTAACCGCTTCAATTGGACCCGAGCGCGTCTGGCCCCGAACACGGTGTGTTCCCACGTCACTTCCTTTGCGAGCCTCGCCCGGCCTTGCGAGACTCGCCCGGAACAGCGCCTCATCATTGAGACGATGCCAGAAACGTCTTCCACGATTCGTAACGCGGGTCGTCGTATGATTGCAGCATCAGCGGATTGAAACGCGGTTTGGCAGGTTTGGTCAGGAGCATCATTCGTGCCTGCTGCGGCGTGCGACCGCCTTTGCGACTATTACACCGCAGGCAACAGCAAACGATGTTCTCCCAAGTCGTCGCACCGCCATGCGAGCGTGGCACGACATGATCGAGAGACAATTTGTGCATCGGTTCTGCTCGACCACAGTACTGGCAACGGTGATCATCGCGCGCGAAGAGGTTCTTTCGATTGAAACGCACTGTTTGCGCCGGCATCCGATCGAATCGTGTGAGCCTGACGATCCGGGGAACCTTCACCTCGAAGTCGACTGCTTGCAGATAGTCTTCATCGGGTTGTTTCTCCATGGATGCCAGCTGACTCAGCTCGCACCAACTATCGAAATCGTAGCTAACATATTGCTGCTCCTCGGTATCGATGACTTCGGCGCAGTCTCGGTATAGGAGGGTCATGGCGCGACGCACATTCACAACGCGAATGGCCATGTAAAATCGATTCAAAACCAACACGTTTGACTGCAAGACATCTTTGGTCATCTTCACTCGATCCTTTTGGTTGGTTGCACTCGGCCGGTGCGACCGCACGGACAGCTCACCACGCCGAGGCTCCATCGTAACCGCTACTCTGGAACTGAACCACGTCGATGTTCGAGTCAATGCCGGCCCGACCAATCCTCGTCTGGGCCTCCGAAGTTTTCGAAGTCGCAGTGGACTTGGCCCTGTATCGCTTTGTAGATGGATCGGGTCCGCCCCAGGTTCGTGTGAAGCGGCGGGATCCTCGTCATCGGCCGCTGGGAGGTTTCACCGAGGTCCAACCCAAATTCACTGGAACTTCAACGTGCGTTCATATGACGCTCGCCGTGCTCGAAGAGGCATACCCGAATGATCGAATCTTGGAGTGAAACCGCGACGTCGTGGACGATTTGGCTACAAGATGTGGCGACCATCGGTGGATCCATCGTCTTGGCGCTAATGCTCGTCTTACTTTGCGCAATGGCATGGTTGTTGAATCTTTTGACCCTACCCGGCAACTGGATCGCGGTTGCCTTCATCGGGATTTACGTTTGGCTTGGGCCGCAGGACGGAGCCATCTCCATCAGTACAGCGACCGTTGGATGGGCGTTTGCCGTCGCACTGTTGGGCGAGTTGCTTGAATTCGCCGCCGGCGCGGTCGGGACCAAGCGGGCTGGGGCAAGCCGCCGAGCCACGCTGATGGCAATCGTCGGATCCATGGTGGGAGCCATCGCAGGCGGGATCGTTGGAATTCCAATTCCGGTCGTCGGGCCGATGCTCGCCGCGCTACTCTTCGGTGGTGTTGGAGCGACCTTCGGCGCGATCTTTGCCGAGTGGCAGGACGGTCGGCCTTGGCGGGAGAACTGGCGGATTGGCCGCGCAGCATTTTGGGGCCGAACCGCCGGCACCGTAGGCAAGATGATCGCTGGCCTGACGATCGTATTGATGAGCATCTTCGGCGTGTTGTTGCCCTAAACAATTAAGCTCCAAACATAACCCCGGGTCTTGGGCGATCATCGCCTAGAAGCTCCCCATGATCGCACCATCGGAACGATTGCCCAAATTTTGAAAGAGTGTCGGTTCGATCGAGTGGGTTAGAAAGTGCACGCTGCCATCGGCAAAGGCGAACTGGGCTCCGCCAACGTGGTTGCTGCCAAAGGGGCCGGTTTCAAGTGGAGCCGGATCCGTCCATTTGGGATCCGCAAAAGGATCTTGACCGTCGATCGGGATCCCGGAGTGACGAAGCGTGCTGCGCGTTCCCGACATCCAGCCCAGACTGTCGGGCATTGGCAACAATTCGCCGATCAAGATGGTGTTGCTGGCTCCATCAAACATATCACCGTATCCAATCTGACTATTGACGAACAACAGACCATCATTCTCCGTCGTGATCGGTGTCGCCTCGGATGAATAACAGCCAGCATAGTTTGTCAGCGCGGACGTTTGCGCCCGATTGAACATCCTTGGGTAGGACGGGCACAGAAACGTATTGACTGCTGTCCGACGTGCTTCCGCATTCGTTTCCGCGTAGGCTCCTGCGGCGATGTCGATGTGCTCTCGAAGTCCACGTTGTTCGATAAATCCGAGGATCTGAACGAGGTAGCTGATGTGCTGGCCATTCTCAACACTGGCAATCGGTCCAACCTCGGCAACCTCGTCGCCATCATCCGATTTCGGTGGCGTTTCAATGCACCCGCTCGGAAGGTGCTCCATCGAGAATTCAAGATTGTGAACTGCCAACCCTATCTGGGCCATGTTGTTTTGACATGACATGCGTCGTGCGGCTTCTCGTGCGGCCTGGACCGCGGGCAATAGCAGTCCAACGAGGACTCCGATGATCGCAATCACGACCAGCAATTCGACCAAGGTGAACGCGAGTCGCGAACGTCGATCGAGGTGGGTTGAATTTGGCATGGGTCACACTTCGACAGAGGCGTTGAGAAACTGGAACGACGGTTAAGAGTTGTTGGTCACGTACGTCAGCGAGCGCTGAATGACCTGAATTTCAGCAGCACGAGGTTGGAGTTCTGCAGACACATCAATTCGCTTTCGACTGAATAGATCTTGGTCAGAGGGAGGTTCCTGGGATGCCAGCGGTGTGACGTCGATTCGGATGGTCGCCGAATTGAATTGCGGAAGCGCATCGGTGACATCCCATGTTTCTCCGTCGTAGTTCGTGTCGTCACGGCAAGATGCAAGCGCGCGGCGGAGTCCCGCGCGGAGCAACTCACTGGCTTGCAACGCGTGAACTTCTTTGGCGACTTGACGTCGATGCCGTAGGGCAGTGGTGAAACCCACCATGGATAACGTTGATGCGACCGTCAGTAGAGCCAAAACGACGACCAGCAGAGCGCCTTGCCGCATTGGCGTCTTTCTCATTTGCGACACTCCGGCCAATTGAGTCATCGCTCGGCCTCCGTTCCCGACGCCGCTATTGACGTCGTTGAGTGAAGCCATGGCGACAGAACGACATAGAGTTCGACTGGCATGTGCATCGACTGTGCTTGCGGGGCGCCGGCCGATTGCAAAGTCGTCTCGGACGCGGCTCGATTGACCACCAACGCGACGGATTCGCTCCTTTCGTCGGTCACCCAGCGAGCGCGAGACTGGCTGCTCAGACGAAATCGTTCGTACAGCAGATTGGAGTTCTCGTTTCCGACTGAATCGGCAACGCCGGTGACACGGCGACGCAACTCGTGTTCCTCGATCACGTATTGGACGAGCGATCGATCCGATAACTGGATCGTGACTTCCTGACCGTTTTGCTGAATATCCAACGCGATCGCCGCGTCCGCTCGAAGATTTCTCGCGATTCGCTGGAGCTGAACATGATTTCGTTGATGCGTCTGCATGAGCGACGAGATCGTCATTGACTTATGGATCCAGCCAACGGTGAGCAGGAAAATCATCGACGCGGTCGACATGACGATCATCAACTCGATCAATGAGACGGCGCGGCGATCAATTCCACAGCGTGTCATGGAGACTCCTCCGAGTCTCTGGAGGGCTCCTCAGCCAACCAACCGACCAAGCTTCGTGCCGCGCCGCCCAGGGCTGGGTCGGGGGTTAGCGTCAAGCGGACTCGCGTTCCCAACGAGTCGTTGATGATCCGCCCGGTGATGCTCGCCTGTCCAATCGAGTGGGCGACAAGAGGGTGAATCGAGAGTGACGTCAATTTCTGCTCGACTCCGCTTCGGCTCATCGAACAGAGGTAATCCAACTGGCGCTGCAACTCACCGATCTCAATGCGACTTTGACGCAGGTCTTTCCAAAGCGAGCGTGTTCGAAAGGCCATCGTGGTCGTGAAGGTCATGGCGACACCCAGCAAACCAGCGGACACCACGACGTCGATCATGGACGTACCTCGCCGGCGAAGGATGGTACGACGGATTGGTTGGTCCGCGCGAATCGAAATCGGATCGGTCACGCGAGGATCCCAATCGATTGAGACAACAGATCAAAGATGGCGATCACGTTGCATGCGACGACCAATGCGACAAAACACATAACGATCGTCGCCAAGCCATGACCCCAGTTGCCATCACGCCGATTCAGATTCTTGCTTGATGGTTGTGAGAACCGCTCTAATAACCATGCGTGTGTATGGGGGGTCTGGGCCACTCGCAGCGACTCAACCTTGGCGGCGCCGACGAATCCTTCCTCTTTGAGCGCCGTCCACGCATCGTGTCCTTGGTCAATCAATCCATTGACTCTTGCAAGCCGTTGGCGAAGCTTCGGCGATGGATGAAAACGAGCGAGTGTTGCGACGGCGGACGCGGCCGGTCGTCCACAACGAAGGACTTGGGCCAGTAACGCGAGAACATTTCGGACTTCATTCTCGGTTCGGTCGACTGACGCGATGAACTTTGCTCGCCTGCGAGCCCGCCACCATCCGATGGCACAGACCAGCATCGAAATGATCAGGCCCAGTCCGACAAATGGTTTCAGGTCGAACCAAGTCGTCGCCCAAGGCGCTAGGTCTCCGAGGCCCAAACCGAACTCCTCAATAATGTCGATCAGCATCGGTTCGATATACGTGGACAGGAACATGACCATCAGCCAAGTCAATCCACTCATGAGAAACACCCTGGAAAACCGATGTTGATTGGCCCGGTAACGCTCGAATAACTCAACGGCCTCGTTAACAGCTCGTGGAGAAATCAGGGAGGAATAGGTCGACTCCAGCGTGCCGGTTTGCTCGGCGACGCGCAATGCCAAGACGGTTGACGGCGACAACAGGCCTGGAGTCTGTTCCAAAGCGTCGATCACTGGAGTCCCGACGCTGACGCCCGCTGCGAACTGTTCGAGCCGACCGCCGAGGCCTCGTCTTTGTTCGGATGCAAGTGCTCTGGCCAGCGGGACCACGTCCATCCGAGTTCGTTGGGCCAACGACAGGAGCCTCAGAAGGCTGCGCGACGATGGTTCGCGAGGGGCAAATCGATCACGGCTCATGTCAGCCCGCTCACAAGCTCGACCAATGGGGCCACCAGAGCGATCGCCAGCAGCGAAGTGACAATGCCAATGAGGATCACCAAGAACATCGACAAGATGTCCAGCCACCAAACCGTCGCAACTCGACTGACGTCTTCGTAGTTTGCCGCGACCACCGCCAGACCGTCTGCACGCGCATCCATATCGGACCACTGCCAGACAGATGCCAAGACGGAACAATCGGCACGCTCAATTCGGCTCAACGCGCTCGCAGGCAATAAGCCGCGCCGACAGTACGCAGACCACTGTGGGCTTCGCGTGCGAATCCACCGAGATTGCGACCATCGACCCGCGAGATCCAGGCAAGCCGACCTCGATAACCCGAGCGATGTGCAAAATGCCAGATCCGAGGACCAAGCGGCGATACGAACACGTTGATGAGACAAAGAGAGAGGCGACCATTTTCTAAACGTCATCATGGCAACGATCACCACCATCAGAATTGGGATCCACCAAACCAATGCCCTTGGCTGGGAGAGTTCCAGAAACACTCGCGTGATCAGTGGCAACTGCAGACCAAACTCATCGA
Source organism: Planctomycetota bacterium (assembly GCA_038748615.1). Lineage (GTDB taxonomy): Bacteria > Planctomycetota > Planctomycetia > Pirellulales > Pirellulaceae > Rhodopirellula. The sequence goes on from JBCDIU010000039.1 coordinate 20,712, forward strand.
ATAGTTCGCTAAAAATTGGAATCAACCAGATCAGGAACAGTGCCATGACAAGGCTCATCAGGACGGCGAGCGTTGTCGGATACCACCACCAACTTGGCGAGCCCATGACACGACTTGGCGAGCAATCGCGACGACAAACGTCTTGCCAGGCAACTTGGATCCGTTCGTGATTTGTCGACTCGTCTGGACCCGCCAGAGGAACATGCTCAATCACGAGTGGTAGGAGTCTTGTCGCAAGACTTCGACGAGCTAGCCATCCGTCGACGTCTTGATCGTTGAGCGACTCCCGGAGCCCGCGAACACCTGGATCCTCCTTAGTACGGCTCCATTGTTCCAAGGCCGGGCCCCACGCCTTGGCACGGTCCCGAATGTCATCGATCGCCCAACCGTGTTCGTTCATCTGGCACTCCAAGGAAGCGCCAATACGATGGGTTCGAGACGAGGCGGCTCGACGAGGCTTTCCAACAGGGTGACGACGGGACGAAACACAAAGATTCCGTACGGTAGCGAAATACCAATGCCGGCTAAGACCACCGCGACCACCGGAACGAGGCGTCGACGCAATCGGCCGCGGCGACCAATCTGACGATCAAGCACGACGGCCTGGGCGTTCCAATCCAATTCCGTCTGACTTTCGAGCGAGCCAGATCGTTCCGGTTCCGCGCGATCATCCAGGAGGTCGCCGGCAATGGTCCATGCGCTTGCCGTGCTAAGCTTGTCGGACCCGGACTCTTCGTCCGCCCGTTCGCTGGCATCGCGGGTCGCCGCCATCAGAATGGCGGCCAGCTTGCATCGACTGGCCGTGCGATGGTCCAGCGCATCAAGGTCCGCCCAAAGGCGCAGTCGACGCCACGTCACTCCGACACCCGCCAGCAACGCGATTGCGAATAGTCCGCACGTCCATAGCCATACTGCAGACATCCGTACCATTTCCGGAGTGCGAAACTGCAATACGGGCATCCACATCACGTCGGATCGCAAACGATCGATGCTTGGCGCTGTGAAGCATTGGAACAAGACGATCCCACCAGCCGCGATCATCAAAATCGTTGCAAAGTATCCAACGGCACGGCGTGACGTCGAATCCATCGATGACCAAAGGCTGCGGGGACTTCGGAATTCGCCATGCGTGAGGCCATCAAGTACCAGCCCCATGTCGCGAGTCTGAACCCATGCCGTCAATGCAGCCGCATAGCGTCGCGGAATACCGACAGCCTCCGTTAGCGATTCATGTGAAGCGACGTGGTTCGGTTGAGTGGCGACATGGGAAATCGCATTCGCGGCGGGATTGGAGTGCAATGCTTCATCCCAACCAATGACCACACCAGCCAGCGCAGCGGCACGAAGTTCCTGTTCGAACATGTTCACATCGGCAACCGTGATCATTGGCGCAGTCACCGGTCGGAATTTAGCGGATTGACGTTGGCACGTTGCCGCTGAATGACTTCCGATAACGCCCAATCGAGACTGACGCCGGTTTGGCGAGCACGCAACGTTGCCGACTCATGCAATTGTTCCGTGGTCGGTCCAATCGAGCGAGACTCGCTGGGTCCCTCATTGACGATCCCGAGCCACGAAACCGTTCCGATGCAACACGCGCCGGCGACGCTGAGGAAAATCCCAGCCGTCCACCGAAGCCAAGGGGAACGCCGCTGCCGGCCGCGAACGGACTCCAGAATCTTCGGTCTCAAGGAGTTCGACACCCCAACGAAATCGGCCGAAGCAGCAATCGCGGACTCGATGGATTGGAAATCGAAATCGTCGTCACCATCGTCGCCGATGTCATAAGAGAAGCTCATCCGAAGGCCCTCTCGCTCGTGATCCCATGTTCGGTTCGAAGCAGGGACTCCAGCCGTTGAATGCCAGCGCGATACCGGCTCGCGACGGTCTGAAGAGGGACGTCCAGGCATTCGGAAATCTCCGCGAATGTCATGGATTCCCAGATCTTCAGTGCAATCACCTCGCTTTGGTTGGACGGCAGGCGTCGCATGGACAACCAGATTGCGTGGTTGGTCTCCACTCTCTCGAGCGAGTCCACTCGGATTTCAATCTTCAGATCGCTCAAATCCTCCATCTGGACGGACCTACGACGGCGCCGCACGATCATGAGCGACTCGTTACGAACCATGCTCAGCAAATAAGACCAAGCATTGGAAGCTGCCAGCACCCGTTGCGGCTGATCGGCGACGCGAGCCAGCACCAATTGGACGGCATCCTCTCCATCGTGCTGATTCCGGGTGATGGTGGTCGCCAGGCGGACCAGCCGAGGCGATGTCAAGTCGATCAACCCCGCGATCGCGTCCCCACCGCATTCGCAAACACGAAGGACGCGTTGTCGAACCAAGACGGCGAATGGCTTTGACGTGCTCATGACATCATGGGGATGCTTTGAAGCGTGAGATTTATGATGGAAAGTCGAGATGAATGCGCGTTTTTGATGATGAATTCAGCTTCAACCGCCTCCGCGCTCTTGCTTATGGGTAAATCCTAACCCGTCGCCCTGCGCATTGGTGTCGCATGGTACTGATGTGGGGGTTTGCATCGAAAATACTGCGTGTAACGTAAAAACAATCCGCTATTCTATTTGGTCAAGGCGGGCGGTTTAGGCCGTCTTGGTTCAAGGCTAGCTGGCCCTCGACAGGTCCCAATTCCTAAGTTTCAACCATTCCAAGGCTTCTCACACCATGCGATCACTGTCCCGATTGCTGTCCTCTCGTCGTCCGCGTTCTTTGTCGCGAGATCGTGTCATTCGCAAGACGCGGGCGTGTGCCACGCAGTTAGGTCGGCGTCGGGCGATCCTGGAGCAGCTCGAGGGTCGCCGTCTGCTTGCGGGTGACCTAATTTTCAGCGAATACATCGAGGGCAGTAGCAACAACAAAGCGATCGAGCTGGCGAATTTATCTGGTGCCCCGCTAAGCCTCGATGGTTATTCGGTTAACCTCTATAGCAACGGGTCCTTAACGCCGACTCAAACCCTCGACCTGACAGGGAATACGATTGCCGCTGATGACGTGTTTGTGATCGCCAACTCGGGTGCAGACGCGGCGATTCAGACGGAAGCGGATGTGACCTCCTCGGTCACCTTTTTCAACGGAGACGATGCCTTAGCTCTGTTGAACGGCATGACCGTTATTGATGTGATCGGCGAAATTGGCGTTGACCCCGCCTCGGGCGTTTGGAGCGACGGCGGATTGGAAACTGCGGAACAGACTCTTCGACGCAAGTCATCCGTCACAATGGGCAACCCAAGCGGATTCAACCCAATCACGAACCTGTCGGCCGAGTGGGACACATTCCCACAAGACTCGTTTGATGATTTGGGGACCTATGGCACGACGTCAGGACCATCGCTACCTGACATCTATATTAGCGAACTACTATTTGATCCACCAAATAGCGGTGCAGACGATGAGCCTGATGAGTACGTGGAACTTCGAGGCACTCCCGGTTCGACGATTCCGGAAGGCACTTATCTGGTGGACATAGAGGGTGATGTCAGTACCGGCAGCGGTAATGGCGTCGGCGATGTTACCGGCATTTTTGATCTTGGTGGTCTCACGTTTGGTAGCAACGGATATTTGGTATTCCTGCAAAACAACTCGCCATATACCAGCGATCCCGCCGCGACAACGATCACCAGTGACTTAATCGGCTTCCAAGGTTTAGGTGCCAACGACGACATTTATACGGGGGACCCCACTGGGCAAGGCGCCGCGACGCAGACTGGACTTGAGAATGCGTCAACATCCATGATGCTCATCTTCAGTTCCGTCGCTCCAACGCTGACGGACGATGCCGACAGCAATAACAACGGGACCATCGATATTGCCAACTGGTCGATTATCGATGGCGTGGGCATCTTGGATGGAGACACGGGTGACGTGAGTTACGCCGCAGTGACCTTCACGGGCGGACTGGATTATGTCGGCCGGGACGGTCAATCAACCGAACAAGTGCCGAACGCTTGGGTCGGGGCAAGCCTATCGGGTTCTGCACCTGGTTGGACGCTTTCCAATTCCACTCCAGCCACGTTTGATGGCGAGGCACTGGACCACGTAGGGAGCGAAAACTTTGTGACTCCCGTTGTGACGGGCGATTTTGTGATCAATGAGTTTCGGGCCAACTCGTCTTCAAGCGGCGGGGACTTCGATTTTCTGGAGTTAGTCGAAACCTCAGGTGCGGAAGGTGCTAGCACGAATGGTCTTTCGCTGCTGAGGCTCCGCAACGATACATTCGGCGGCGCTAATCCAGGCGAAATCGAAGAAATCGAGGATCTCTCGGGCGGTCTAACCGACGCACGTGGCTTTGTGTTATTCGCTGAAAACGGCGACAATTTTGTCATTAATCCGGGTGATGTGATCACCGACTCAACGCTTTTCCAGCGAGGTGATTTCCTTCTCGTGTCTGGCTTCACGGGCAGCGTAGGTGATGATCTCGACGCCGATGACGATGGCGTTATCGACACCAACATCACGTTGCCCTGGACCACGGTTCTAGATGCAATTTCGCCCGTGCCGACTGGAAATGGCGAATTCAACTATGCCGATGATTTTGGCGGGCCAAGGGTTGAATCGGGAGACGGTTTTCCGGTCAGTGGTGCCGCACGAGTTCCTGACGTAACCGGTGCTTACACGACGTTGGATTTCTTTGATCTGTCCGTTGACACGCCAGGTCGATCGAATGTGACTTCGATCATCGTGACGGAGAAAGACGGGGCGAACGTCGATGGTCAGACATCGGTGACCGAAGGCGGCAACAACGACACGATCGAAGTTGTGTTGGCGAGCCAACCCACGAACGACGTTACCGTCACGCTGACTCCGGAGGACATCAATCTGACGTTAAGTGATGGTTCGTTGACGTTCACATCATCCAATTGGGATACGCCACAGACCGTCACTGTCACCGCCACCGACGATTCGCTTCTCGAGGGAACTCATTTCCGAACGATTTCGTTCGCAAGCGCCAGTGTTGACAGCTTGTTTGACAACGCAGAACTATTGCCGATTGACGTCACAATCGTCGACAATGATGGGACGATTCCGAGCGCCGTCATCAACGAAGTTCGCATCGACGCCGAGCCCGGTTCGCTTGATTCGGTTAACAACTTCGTCGAAATCTACGAAACGAGTGGGGCAAGCGGCGTCGACATGAGCGGATTGACCGTGGTGGTGATATCGGAGGAATTCAATCCGGGTCAGATTGACTTTGCCTTTCCGTTATCAGGTGGTTCTAGCGATGCCAATGGTTTTCTCCTCTTGCACGACGACGGCACCGCTGCACAAACCGACCCCACCGATGTTTCGGTCACCAACCTCGATTTCTTTGGTTCTCCATCCACGATCCTGTTGGTCGCGGGCTTCAGCGGATCCGCGGGAACCGATCTCGACCCGGATGACCTAGGATTTTTGACATCCCCGCCATGGACTCAAGTTCTTGATGCCGTGACTCTTGAGGAGGTAGCTGGGACGGTACGCTATGGCAACACGACCGGTCAGGCACTCTCTTCTGGTACATCGGATGTCGTTCCCGGGGCGCGTCGCGTTGTGGACGGGACAGGTGTGTTCTCACCACTCGACCTGACGGACGAAGGTTCGGACACGCCAGGAATGTCGAATATCCTTCCGGCAGGGGTCACCACCACTCTCGGGGACGGTCTCCTGAGGGAATCCATTTTCGATGATGGCTTTGGCAACGATGTCGTTGAGGAACTTTCGCTTTCAGTTGCTCTTGATGCAGCCCCCACGGCCAATGTCACCATCACGCTGGATCCTGACACGCAACTGAACTTGGATGGTTCGGCGAGTAACGTCACCTTCACCTTTACGCCGACAAATTGGTTTACCCCTCAAACTGCGGCCGTTTCTGCCATCGATGACTTGGCAGTTGAAGGCGACCACGACGGAACGATCCAGGTTACGTTGACCACGAGCGACTCGGCCTACGACGCATTGACAACGGACACGCCAGTCACGGATTTCTTTGGCAACGTCACCGCGTCGATTGTCGATAATGACAGCCTCAATCATTCAGTTGCGATCAACGAAATCCTCTTCGATCCAGGTACCCAGCTCGACGCGAATCACAGCGGTGTCGTTAATGCTGGAGACGACGAGTTTGTCGAAATACTCAACACCGGCGATGATCCGATCGACATCAGTGGTTGGGTGGTCAATGACGCTACGGGAACTCGGCACACATTCGATCCGGGTACGGTGTTAGCGGCTGGGCAAGCGATCGTGGTTTTAGGTGGATTCGACGACATCGACTCGGAAAACCCGACGACATTGCAGGAGCAGATTGACTTGGGTAATTTCGGAAATTCCCTCGTTCAGATCGCCGCCACCGGGTTGCAACTGGGTAACGGCGGTGACACCGTGACCCTGAGCGACGGCGCTCAGATCATTGACACTTACACGTATCTCGCGGGCGAAGTTAATGACGAATCGCTAGCGCGGGACCCCGATGGCGACGGCGTTTTCACGGGCACAAGCGTGTTTAACTTCTTGGATTTTGAAACGGCGGGCTTCTCTAATTTTGACGGTAGCGAGTTTGACATCGGAGGGTCCATTGTCATTGAACCGACCGGCGCAGGTACTTCCGTTGCAGAGGCGGGTCCAACGAGTGACACCTTTGGGATTCGCCTGGGTAGTCAACCAACGGGCAACGTGACCATTGCTGTGAGCACCGACGCCGAAATCTCAACGCCGACGACCTCGCTCACTTTTACGTCAAGTAATTGGAGTACTCCACAAGACATAACGGTCACCGCCGTGGATGACGGAGACGTCGAGGGCAATCATGTCGGACTGGTGTCGTTCGTGCTCACCAGCACAGCAGATTCGGATTACGACGGATTAACGGTTCCAGATGTCGTCGTCGATGTGGTTGACGATGATGTTCCGGTTAGTACTGCTGCGGTAATCAATGAGTTCGTGCTTGATCACACGGGCACCGATACTGACGAGTTTATTGAGATTTTTGTGCCAGGGGCCACCGGACCGACCGATATCAGCACACTGACGCTGCTCGAGATTGACGGTGATGGAACCAGCTCAGGCAATATCAATACGGTGGTTCCCATCGGGACGACCGATGCGAATGGGTTCTTCACGCAATCGTTCAGCAATATTTTCCAAAATGGCACGGCAACGCTTCTCTTAGTCGAGGGATTCACTGGAACAGCGGGTGATGACCTGGACAGCGATGATGACGGAACCTTTGACAGTCCCACACCGTGGACGAGCATCATCGATTCCGTGGCAACTTCCGACGGAGGTGCCTCCGACCAAATCTACAGTGTTGTTGATCTCGCCCCGGGCCTCGATGGGAGCGCATTTCAATACGGCGGTGCCTCGCGCATTCCCGATGGCGTTGATACCGATTCAACTAGTGATTGGATCCGCAACGCATTCTTCGGAAAGGGTCTCCCCAGCTTCCCTGCGGGGACGGCCGACCCAGGCGATGCTGTCAACACGCCGGGCTTACCCAATGCCGTTGAACCTTTGGTCGCGGGCATCACGATTATAGAAACAGACGGGTCGACCGACGTGGAGGAGGGCGGCGCCACCGATACATTTGATGTCGTTCTGGATGCCGAGCCGACCGCGGACGTGACAATCAACCTTGCGACGGATGGTGAAACGACACTCAGCGCTCCGGCGCTAACCTTCACGATTGGCTCGGGCAATGCTCCATGGAACGTGCCACAAACCGTGACAGTTACTGCTTTTCAGGACATCTTGGTGGAAGGCAATCACACCAGCGACGTCACCTTCTCCGTAACGTCAGCGGATCAGGATTATGCGTTACTCAGTCCTGATCCTCTCACAGTCAATGTGACGGATGATGACGGCAGTTCAGGTTTGAGTCCGGGTGATTTGATTATCAACGAGATCATGCACAATCCCGTTGCGGTCAATGATTCGGACGGTGAGTACTTTGAGATTTGGAATACCACGGGTTCTGCAATCGATATCGAAGGATTTATTATCTCCGACCTGGGGAGTGACTCTCACACAATCAACAGCGGCGGTCCTCTCTTGGTCGCGGCTGGGGATTTCTTTGTACTCGGACGAAACGATGCCACTCAAACGAATGGCGGCGTCGTCGTTGATTACGTGTATTCGAGTTTTTTCTTGTCCTCGGCGGATGAGGTCGTCATTAGTGATGATTTCGGTCTAGTCCTCGATACTGTGGACTACGACTCCGGGGACGGCACACCTGCCACTCCCTTCCCAACGGCGACGGGTGTGTCACTGGAACTAATCCCTGGGACTCCAAGCCCTGAAACCGCCAATGACGATCCCGCGAACTGGCAAGTATCCACGACCGAGATTGTGCCGAGTGGAGACCTCGGTACACCAGGCGCCGTCAACAGCAGCAGTGCCAGCGACACGATGGCTCCGACCATCACGGACGTGATCGTTGCATCGTCCTCGTGGACGGCTGGTTTTATTAACGTGATCGATGATGGCGTGACGGGTGCAAACAACGGTTTGGGATTGTCCTTGGTGGGAGCAGGTCAACTGAGGAACCTTCCCTGGTTGTCCGGGATCGACACTTTCTATATCGAGTTCAGTGAAGATGTTTCCGCCTCGTTTACGTCCGCTAACCTCGCTTTGGTGGGCACAAATCAAGCAGATTATGAGCCGTTCTCATCCGTTACCTATGGAACCGATGGGGCAGATATCGGAACGATCAGTCTTAGCAGCGGGATCACCGCCGATGCGTTGATTTTGGCCGTGTTTGATTCGTTGACCGATGCCGCTGGCAACGCGTTGGACGGAGAATGGACTGATGCGGTCAGTATCACGTCGGGCAACGGCACGGCTGGCGGTCAGTTCAACTTCCGAATCGATGTGCTCGCCGGTGATGCTACCGACGATGGAGCCGTAAACCTCACAGGTGATGTTCTAGATATTTTTGCCCAGAACGGCACAGTACCCACGGATAACCAGCTGGCAGATGCCTTCTTCGACGTTAATGCAGACGGTGCCGTGAACCTGACCGGAGACGTGTTGGGCGCGTTCGGACTCAATGGCGCGACCTTGCCTGGAGCACCTGCTCCGCCGACAGGGGGCACCGGGGCGTCATTCGCTTCCGTGGAGATCGATGACTTAATGTCCCTTCTTGGAGATGAGGAGTCTGATTTCAATTTGTTTTAGTCTTGGATAAAGCCGTTTTTCTACTATCATGAGGCCTGCGAGATGGCGATTGATCGCCGTTCAGGCGTCTCACAGCGTTCGTTTCGCAAATACAAATACTCGGAGATTTGAATGAGTTTGTTTAGAGTTTTCAGCTTGGCCGGACTGTTGATCCTTGGGTCAAGTGTTGCTTCGGCTGCTCTCATGGTGTCGTTAGCGCCTAGTCAGACCACGCTTGGTGCGGGGGGCGGGTTAGTTACTTTCACTGCCACGATTACCGGAACTGAAAACGAGTTGTTGCTCGGTTACGACATCTTTATTGATATTACGGGTGTGGATCTGAACGCCGGTCCGGGGCCGATTGTCATTTCCAACCCAACACCGATTGCGTTCGGTGCGCCATTTTTCTCTCCGCTGGTACCTGGTGGTGCAGGACGCGACTTTGGTGCATCTAATACCGGACTTTTCAATTCGTTGGACACGACCGGTGGTCTGGACCTGTTCACGTTTGATGCGACGTTTGCCCCAAATCCTGGACCCGAGGTCATTCACAACTTCAACTTTACGGAGAATGTGGCTGGCTTTGGACTGGAAAGCAGCCTCGGTCCCATCGACGTTAATACGGTTGCTTTTACTGGCGCCACAGTAACGGTTTCGGCAATTCCGGAGCCGGGTGGTTTAGCTGCGATTGCTAGTCTAGGTGCAGTTGCGTTTGGTTTCCGTCGCCGGCGTGAGTCCTAGCTGCAGTAGTTCGCTCCCGCGACGTCTGGGTCCCTTGAACCTTACGCCACGTGCGTGAGGTTTTTTTTTGGCCGTTTTTTCAGCGGCTGAAAACGACATCAATGCATCGGGGCGCATCTGCGTGACGACCGAACAATCATTAGGCGTCTCGAACGACGTGAAATGTGCTGGAAGACTTCGGGGCCTCCGTCGATCGAGTCAAAATTGATAAACTATGGAGTTCTTGTTTTGACCATCGGATGGCTTGATGTACCAACGTCGCTTTCACCACAATGCTCACGGTAGCTATCGCACCCGCTTGCATGGCCGGCATCGCGTCGCCAGCCTGGAATTCCTTCAAGAAAGACGGCTATTAGCAGCTGATCTACCGCTCGACATTCCCGTGTCCGAAATGGTCAGCCGGGCCGACATGAGTGCTTGGGTCGACATCTCACTACGCCACCAATCCGATCGCGGTCGCAGTCCTGTGGCACCGCTTTCCTCGCCGCTGGAGATGGCACTCAGGCTGATTTCACCACATGTGCCTAAGATTGAGCTCGAGTGGTATGACACTCGAAATGGGCTGGCGAGTTCGCATTTTCATTTCCGGCAAACAGTCGATGATCGTCCCATCGCGGGTGCAGTTGCGTCCATTCATTTCGATGGGAAAGGTCGTTTTCGGTCACTACATGCGTCCTTGGTTCAATCAACAGACTTTGAGTTGGCCGAGGGTCCTCTCATCTCGTCTGACATGGCATCGCAGTCTGCGATTTCAGCCAATGGCTTAGACAGCGTGATGAATGAAGTCGATCCAAGAATGGTCTGGTTTGTGGATGCAATCGGGAACGCGAACCTGTCGATGGAGACGCTGCAATTCGCGACGAACCCAGTTGGTGACTTTCGTACCTATGTGGATGCGTACACCGGACGGACGCTCAAAGCCGATAATCTGACGGCTTTCGCGACAGGTACCGGCAATATCTATGCTCCCAACCCGTACCAGTCGTTGGGTTCAGGTGTTGGTTTGGCAGACAACAATGACGCGGCCAGCTCAGCATTGAACGCTGAGTTGATCTCAGTGACGCTACCGCGATTGGACGATGGTACGAATCTGATTCGAGGCCAGTGGGCGGATCTGTCGACGCTCAACAGCACCACGCTGCCGGATGTGGACGCGAGTGAATCCGACCGGGTCTATGAGTACACGCGCGACGACCCGCGATTCGAGCAAGTCGTCATCTATTCGACCATCGATTCAATCCAGGCATACGTTCACGAGCTTGGCTTTGACGATGATACGGGCGTCGCCAACGGCATCCGAGATTTCCCCACATTGGCGAACGCACACTGGGATAATGCGGACCAGTCGTTCTATTCGACCATCAACGACGCAGTGCACTTTGGTGATGGTGGCGTCGATGACGGCGAAGACGGTGACATCATCGCCCACGAATACGGCCACGCGATTCAGTTCGACCAACACCCCGCATGGGGTGGAGGCGACATGGGTGCGATGGGTGAAGGATTTAGCGACTACTTGGCGGCGAGTTTCTTTGCGACGGTTGGCGATGCCACGTATCAGAGCGATGAAGCCGCTTGCATCGGCGAATGGGATGCGACGTCCTACAGTTCGACGAACCCACCTTGCCTTCGACGCGTCGACGGCGACAAGACGTATCCTGATGATCTCATTGGCCAGGTCCATGCCGACGGAGAAATCTGGTCGGGTGCTCTCTGGGAGATTCGATCCATTCTGGGTGGCTTCACGACGGATCAACTGGTCTTGGAGCATCACTTCGCACTTCCTGCCGCGGCAACGATGCCGGAGGCTGCGGAAGCGATGCTGGACGCCGATGAGAGTCTCAACGGGGGCGAGAACCGAGCCGTAATGGAGCAGATATTTGCCTCACGCGGTCTGCTGGCCACCGTTCCCGCAGGCGTCGTCACGTTTGATCGAGATGTCTATGGCCTTGACGACACGATCACAATCATCCTCGAAGACTCTGATCTGGCTGAGTTTGCGAGCGTGCCGGTCGCCATCGAAACGAATTCGGGCGACTCCGAAACGCTGACACTCGCGTCCCTTTCCGCTGGGGAGTTTACCGGAACCATTTCAATCAATGAGGGAACTCCTGTCGTCGGCAATGCTCTTTTGGACGTGTCTGCGGGAGACTCGTTGACCGTTACCTATCAGGACCTTGACGATGGTTCGGGAAGCCCGGCGACTGTCGTCGACACCGCGAACGTGGAAGCCCTCGAGGTGATCCTTGATGCGGATTTCTCCGATCATGTTGGTGCTCCGTCTAGCGAAGGATTCCGACTGGAGGGACCATCAAATCAGTGGCACTTGAGTACCGGTCGCGGAAACGAACTAGGTCACTCCGCAGATGACAGTTTCTACTTTGGATCGGGGGAAGGATCCAATGGCGGGGGCTCCTACGCTGACTTTGCCGATGGGTCACTGGTCACACCGGTAATCGATCTATCAACGGCTTCATTGGCGGAGCTGCAATTCAACCATTGGCTCGAGAGCGAGCCCGGATTTGATTTTGCTGATCTCTATGTGCGTTCGAATGGTACGTCCACATTGCTTGCAACAAGTGAAGATGGCAGTTTGCCGGTCATCACGAATGGATTCGAGCCGGTCAATCTAGATTTGTCACCATTCGTAGGAGGCGTGATTGAAATCGAGTTTCGATTCACATCCGACTTCAGCGTCACCAACGAGGGTTGGTACGTCGACGATGTGCGGATTCGCGTTGGAGAAGGATCGGTGCCTTCGAGTTCGAATTTGGTCATCAACGAGATCATGAAGAATCCGAGTCGCGTTGGCGACGAGTTCGGTGAGTACTTCGAATTGTGGAACCCCTCGGAGTCACCAATCGACATCAACGGGTTCACGATTCGAGACGATGACATTAATGAACACGTCATCGAACACGGCGAACCATTGCTGGTTCCCGCCAATGGATATCTTGTCTTAGGCCGCAATGCCAACACGGCGATCAATGGCGAGGTGGTCGTTGACTATCAATACGACGATTTTGAACTCGCCAACGGCACAGACGAGGTCGTTCTGGTCAATGTCGCTGGCATCGAGGTCGACCGAGTGGTCTATAGCGACAACTCATTTCCAGACGACGAGGGAGCGTCCATGGAATTCATTCCAGGCATCTCGGCACCGAGCGTCGCCAACGACCTTGGTTCCAATTGGCGTTCATCAACCAACCCGATCGGATCCGGGTCGGACATGGGCACGCCAGGTTCGATCAATTCCGGCGTCGACGTTGTCGCGCCGAGAGTAGAGAGTGTCCATGTTGCTTCCTCGCAATGGTCACCGGAGTTCTTGGGCGCCGTCGGAAGTGGCGGGATCGGAGTCCTTCTGGAGGGCCCCGATCAGCTACGCAATCTACCCTGGTTGGATGGCATTGACCGAATCTATCTGACGTTTGATGAGGATGTATCACAGAGCATCGGCCCGGCGCAGGTCAGCGTATGGGGCGTGAACACATTCGACTATTCGCCTGAGATATCGTTCGCTTACGGTGTCGACGGAAGCAATACGGCAACCATCACCCTTGTCAGTCCCATCGTGTCGGATCGCGTGCTGATCCAACTGGAAGGCATTCGCGATCGAGCGGGCAATCTTCTTGACGGAGAGTGGACCGATTCCGTCAGCATTCGCTCTGGCGACGGCGTGCCGGGTGGCGACTTCGGGTTACAGTTCAACGTGCTTGCTGGAGATGTAACCAACGACGACGCAGTGAATCTGACGCAGGACGTTCTGACGGTATTTTCAATGAATGGGACAGTTCCGTCCACAGTAGCTGAGGCTTACTTCGACGTCGATTCGAGCGGAGCTGTCAATCTCACTGGCGATGTGCTCAGCACGTTTGAGCTCAATGGCAGCGTTCTGACGTCCGAACAGCCCACTGGTCCTATCAGTGAATTCGACATCGAGATCGTATTCCCCGACGACACTCTCTCTGAAAGCCAACAATCTCTATTCGAGCTTGCCGCTTCTCGTTGGGAGCAGATCATCGTCGGTGATGTGCCCGATGTCGGCTCGATTGATGACGTACGAATCGAAGCAACCGCCCCATCGATCGATGGGGTCGGAAACATTTTGGGCCAAGCGGGACCAACATTCGTCCGCACAGATTCGCGCATCCCGCTGCAAGGCATCATGCAATTTGATGTTGCAGACGTGGCCGCACTGGAATCCAGTGGTGACCTAAGTGATGTGATTTTGCACGAAATGGGACACGTGCTCGGACTGGGGACGATTTGGGACGATCTAGGGTTGCTTGATGACGATCCAGAGGATCCGCGTTTTCTAGGGGAAGCTGCCACTGCAGAGTACAACGCGATCTTTGGATTTGCGGAGTCGAGTGTCCCGGTCGAAGACGACGGCGGACCTGGCACGGCCCTGGGGCACTGGGAGGAAGACGATCTGCGAAACGGCAGCTCGCTTTCTTTTGGTGCTGAACTAATGACCGGATTTCTCAATGCGGGTGTTGTGAATCCGATCAGCCGAATCACGATCGCACAATTCCAAGACATTGGATATGAGGTCGAGTTCCGCACCGCCGATGATTTCCTCCCCTCTGCAGCGAATGCAAAGCCACCTGAACAGGGATTAGGCCGACGCTTCGTGGCGGTGACTCCAACAGGTTGGCTTAACAAGCGTCCCGACACGAGTCTTCCGACAGCTGGGTCCATCAATTTAATCGATAAGGTACTGGCTGACATCGCGTAGCCGGCTCCCGCCGATGACGGGTTCCGTAGGAACACCGTAACGTCTACCGGCGAAACCTACCTGAACATTCGATTGTTTGCCTCAAAGCACCAGCATTAGCAGGCCCTGATGGCGCGATATTCTCCCATTGCGAATCTCAACGAAGAATTCCGACAAAATTCGTCGGACTGAGCCGGCCAAAAGGTTATCTTCACGGGATGCGGCGGCGGCTTAATGCCAGCAAAGGGGTGGTGTCCCCCATGCATTTGCCTTGGGTTCCATCCATCTGGGCCGTTCCATCGTACTTCATCTGATCGGGTGTTCCTTTTCGAATGCTCTTCGGGTGAAGACCGTAACCCCTAAACTTGATCCATTCGCCTTCAATATTAATTCGAGACGGTTTAGTGCCATGAAACGGAATGCATTTACGCTCATTGAACTGCTGGTGGTGATTGCGATCATCGGCATCTTGATCGCACTTCTCTTGCCCGGTGTTCAAGCGGCCCGGGAAGCAGCTCGTCGGATGTCTTGCCAGAACAACATCAAACAGGTGGCGTTGGCGATTCACAATTTTGAGTCAGCACATAAGGAATTGCCCCCTGGAATGCAGTGTTTGAAACACCACACCCGTCCGAATCCTCGCCCCACGGATCGTCCACGTGATTGGTATGGAGCAACCTGGCTGACCTATATCCTACCGTTTATGGAGCAGCAGGCGATTGCCGACATTTGGAATTGGGATGGTACGTATCAGGCAGCACGTGAGAACACGCGCGATCCCGCCAATTTGCGTCTGGCGAATGAAAACGCCCCGTCGGCTAGCTTGGTACCGGGATATAAGTGCCCATCTGACTTGCTCGATGACGGACCTATCGAGCTGGACTTCCGGCTTGGAGGCTACCCGACCGGATTCTTTGGTACGACCAGCTACATTGGTAACGGTGGAACTCATTCCACTTATTTTCGTGACTGTGCGATGGAGCGTGATGGTGTCTTCTTTATGACCGATGAAGACTCATGTCCGAATCCTTGCCAAAACATGACAACGAACCCGAATGGCAACTTGCGTCCGAACGAACCGCCATGCACGTTTGCGGCCGTGTTGGACGGTACGAGTCAAACACTTTTGATTGGGGAGCGATTCCACTACGATCCAATTTTCGACAATCGGCTTCACGACAATCCGACGAGATACAGTCGGTATCCCATTCACAAGTGGTCGGCCTGGAGTTGGACCGGAGGTGGAAACGGAACGACCATGGTGCTGGGAAGTGCCCGCACCGGCATACCAATCAACTTCACGACACCAGCCAATGCTCCCATCGATTACTTCTCAGTTAATGACCGAATGTCAGCGTTCGGCAGTGGACACCCCGGCGGAGCCAATTTTGCATTCGTTGACGGCAGTGTTCATTTCCTGACAGAAAGTCTGAACGAAACGGTTTTCCAGCAGCTCGCCGTTAAGAAGGATACGGAGAATCTCGTTCTCGATTACGAGTTGCTTCCTTTCTGATGACTGGAATCGGTCTAGCTCGTGCTCCATTTTCAGTTTGCGTATGAACAGTCGTTTGATTTACTTGACTCTGCTTGGCGGCATGACGGTCCTTAGCGCGTGTGACTCTGGGCCTGAACTGGCGATCGTTCGTGGGACGGTATCCGATAAGGGAGTGCCGTTGGACGCCGTGAAAATTTCGTTTATCCCGGATGTGAGTCAAGGTTCGGATGGTTCGTCTTCTTCAGCCTACACCGATGATTTAGGCAACTTCGAGTTAGCCTACGGCAGGTTGGCAGACCGTCCCGGAGCTGTGGTAGGTTGGCACCGAGTGGCGATACTTGATGCTAAGAGCGAAAATTACAGAGGCAATGATGGCCCGCCTCCACCCCTGCGGATCCCTCGGGCAATTCGCGGAGCCGGTAGTACGCCGATTGAAATCGAAGTGGTTGCCGGCGAGCAGTCGATTGACATAGACATCGCGGATTACCAGTCGCCGCGTTGAATTCGGGCTCTTATAGCTGTGGGCTCGGTCGACAGTTGTGCGTCTCGACGACGCGGAAATACTTTGTCTGTCCATATTGGAGTGGTAGATGAAGATAACTCCATATTTCAAGCCAATCGCTAGCCAGTGGTTGGCGGAGCTGAAGACATGCGTAGCCACCGCGTGATGAGCATTCGCTGGACGACGGGCTCGTCCAAGTGCTGCAGGACGATGTCCATGAGTTGTTCACGGATCGCTTGGTGAGAGGGATCGGCGAGCCAAGCGGGATCGACTTGGCGAAGCAGTTGCTCCGCCGATTCGATGATTTGCAGCCGCATCTGAGTAATGCGTTCTTCGCCGTGGAATCGCCGTGCTGGGTCCACGACCGCGTGAAGCTGCAACTCGTACGTCCAGTCCGGCTCCTTCACGTTCTGAAATCGCAGATGGCCGATTTCGATCGCCATCGACTGTGTTTCTCCGAGTCGAGAGACACGGCTGCGCACGTACCCGATCACAGCCGCATGCATCGCGACCATGATCAGGATGAGGGCGGGGGCCCAGAATCGACGCAGCCATTGCACGGGAGGAACCCACAGGATGGTTTGAAAGAACGGACCTGAAACCCTAGGTTGCTGTTGCTGACCCGGCAAGTGATTTTGCCAGTTTGAGCTTACCCCGAAGGTTGCAGTGCATTGAGGCCCATTTCACCGCTTGATTGCCAAATCGATGAGATTCAGCGTGTCTGCCTATTCACGAGCCCGAAAGCCGGTCGCGGGCAGGGACGCGAACAACTGCAGCGTTTGGAACACATTCTCGAATCCAATGGGATCGAGTGTCGGCTGATCGACGACGTCGATGAGCTGGTGCAGATCACCAATGACTCTCTCGAGTCGATCGCGGTCGTCGCGGCGGGCGGCGATGGAACCGTTTCGCTTGTGGCATCCAAGATTCGTGATGGTCTACCGATCATTCCCATGCCCTTGGGCACTGAGAACCTGCTGGCAGGTCATTTTGGCTATCAAGCGGATGCCGACTTCGTTTGGCAGACGATCCAGCATCGGCAGATCTTTCGGATGGACGCGGGGCGGGCCAACGGGCGGCTTTTCTTGGTGATGGTTACGGCGGGCTTTGACGCGGAGGTCGTCCGTGGTTTGCATCTTCGTCGGCGGGGTCATATTTCCAGATGGAGTTATGCGGGCCCGATCTGGCGGGCAATACGGCGTTATCGCTTCACCCCAATTCGCTCAACGCCGACCGTGCCAGGCGGCGTCCCCGCAACTGGTGCGGAGACGGGATCGGAAACGGACGCATTGGATGGGGCATGGATGATGGCTTTCAACTTGCCTTGCTACGCAGCCGCATTGCGAATCGAGCCGGATGCCAAAAGTGTTGATGGGCGGCTCAGCGAAGTGTGTTTCAAGCGCGGAACGATTTGGTCTGGATTGCGATATCTGTTGGGGATCTTGCGAGGGACACATCTGCGAGATGCCCAAGTTCAGCGTCGCAAGGTCGGGACGGTGATTTGGTCCAGTTGTGAGCGGGTGCCATACCAAATTGATGGCGACTATGCAGGTCGTCTGCCGGTTCGCATCGAGGTGTTGCCGGGACTTGTCACGATGATGCGACCGCCGGATTGGCAAAACTGATCGCAATCGCAAGACTTGCGGCCATGAATCCAGAACGACGAACCAACGACGAGCCCGGGGATCATTCCGGCGGGACTGCGAACCCATCGGCGACCGTTCAGGTCGGCCCGTATCGATGCGGTGCGGACGAACCACTGCTCTTGATTGCTGGTCCCTGCGTCTTGCAGGGCCGCGAATTGGCACTGGAAATCGGCGACGTGCTCCAGAGAATCAATCAGCGAGATGACGTCAATGTCGTATTCAAAGCTTCATTTGATAAAGCCAATCGAACCAGCTTATCTGCGGCGCGCGGTCCTGGACTGGACCAGGGGCTACGTTGGCTGCATGAAGTGCACATGAATTGTGGGTTGCCGGTCACGACGGATATTCATGTTGCCTCTCAAGCGGCGGCAGCGGCGGAGGTCTGCGGTTTGCTGCAGATCCCAGCTTTCTTGGCTCGGCAAACCGACCTTTTGGTGGCGGCGGCCGCGACCGGCAAGCCGGTGAATGTCAAAAAGGGGCAATTCATGGCCCCGTCGGACATGCGATATGTCATCGACAAGTTGAAGGGCTCTGGAGACGGGGGCGTGTTGGCGTGTGAACGAGGCACATTCTTTGGCTACGGGCGATTGGTCAACGACATGCAGGCTTTACCGATCATGCGAGCGATGGGGGTGCCGGTCGTGTTCGATGCGACTCACAGCGTCCAGCAACCTGGCGGACTCGGTGGCGCGACGGGCGGAAATCGTGAAATGGTCGAACCACTTGCTCGTGCCGCCGTAGCGATGGGTTGCGACGGGTTATTTTTTGAGACCCATCCGGATCCCGCGACGTCGCCGAGCGATGGCCCCAACATGATTCCGTTAGGTCGATTCGAATCGATGTTGGATCGCCTGTTGCGGCTCCGCGAAACGGCGCAAGGAATCATCATCTCGGCCGATGTGTGATCGGCTCGCTGACGTTGTCCTTAGGCAGAGCGACTGAATTGATGTGCTCCTGTAACCCGAACCAAGGTGATTCGGGTGTATCGTCGATGATGAAGCAACCCGGTATCTCCGATATGAATCGGCGGTCTTTGTCCCGTTCGTCTGGATTGCGTTCCGGCGGACTTTGGATCTTGACGGTCTTTCTGATCGGCGGGTCGGGATGCCGTGATGACGCCGAGGCTATTCGCCAGATTCAGTCGAAACAGCTGTCGGAGATGCAGCAAAAAACCCAGCAGGATCATCTGGGAGAAGCTTTTGCGTTGCTGGGACAGTTTGTTGAATTGAATCGAGAGAAGGCTGGTCAACAAGTCAGCTTTCACCTGAACCAGTGGCGTCAGAGCCAAGCGACTTCTTTGCCCTCGGCGCTTCCTCAGGCGATGCTCCGTAGCTGGTCGAGCTTGATTGCGCCGGGGAAGTTGGAGCCGGTCTTGTTGGCCCCGGATTACCGTCCGTCGGATGTCAAACTGTTGCGAAATTCGTTTCTGTTCCGTCGGATTGTCACGTGGGCAGACGCACCACAATGCGATGATCCGATTCTGAAGGACTGGTTCGAGAGCCTCTCGGATGAGACTCCATTGAGTGAAGATGACACGGCTCGTTTGGTGACCGCAGCGCGACTTTTTGACTGGACGGTCCGCAACGTCGCATTGCAACCGAGTCAGTTTGGCGCGCCTCCGTTCGATGTCCCGTCGTATCCACTTGGTCTGACATTCGAAGGGGCGGGATACCGTCAGACGACGTACCAGACGCTATGGCGAGGCGTAGGCGATTCGTTGCAGCGTTCCAACGTCTTCTGTGAACTGTGCCTGCAAGCGGATATCCCCGCGGCCATCTTGGCGACACAGAACGATGACGGCCAACGGCAACCGTGGTGCGTTGGCGTCTTGATCGGAGAGCAGATATTCCTATTCGAGCCGGCGCTCGGGTTACCGGTTCCCGGCCCCAATCAGCGGGGAATCGCTACGCTCCAACAAGCCCGCAAGGATCCGGCTGTGATGCGGCGTTTGAATGTCGCTGGTTACTTTGATTACCCCATGTCGAGATCAGATATCCAGCAAAGTGTTGCCTTGTTGACGATTCAGCCGGAGCGTCTGGCGCCACGCATGAAACGACTCGAAGATGGGCTAACCGGTGATCGACGAATGGTTTTGTTTGCGGATGCCGCGAAACTAGCGAGTGACTTTGATGACGTTGCGGGAATCGCGGGAGCCCGCTTGTCAGAGTTGCCCGTGCTGGCCGAAGTCTATCAGGCTGAGAACCTTCGTTTCGCGACCCGTGATCCTCAATTCGCTGCCATGTACATGCAGCAGTGGGCGGTGATGGAAGGCACCGATGCCGGGGCGAAGTCTTTGGCGCTCGCCCGTTGGCGTCACTTGATGGGTCGATTCGCCGATGATGAGGTTGACGGCATTCAGGGAGCCCGAACGCTCTACCTGGAGCAACGAGCCCCCGAGTACGAAATCGATGATCTGAGAATCGATGTCGACTTGCAAAAACGGTACGGGCTGCGCCGCGAGCTAGGGATGGCGGATGATGTCTTCGAGAATGCGCTCGCCCGAGCTCAAATGTTCATGCGAATGGGCAAGCGAACGGCGACGTATTGGTTGTCCCTGGTGCAGTATGATGACGGCCGAACGGAAACCGCGAAGAACTGGTTCGAGAAACGCGCTCTCGACCCGACTCAGCAGTCGATCTGGGACGCGTCCGCTCAGTACAATCTGGCCCGAGTGTTGGAGAAGCTCGGTGACCTCGAATCGGCGATCGAAGTGCTCAAGCGAGACGGCACACCGGCCGAACATGGTAGTCGGTTGCGAGCCCGACTGATTGGCAAGCTGGCCGAGTCATCGTCGAAGTCGCTTCAAGACTAGATGACGTCGAGTGCATCGATCAGTCTGGCGAGGAGACGGTTGAGAGTACGCGGTCGATACGACGGATGACCGTTTCTTGCCCCAGGATGGCTAGCGTGTCCATCATGCTGAAGCCGCCCGCGGCCCCGGTCGTTGCGACGCGGACGGCGTGAATGACCTGTCCGAGTCCGATCGATTGATCGTTACAGAACTGATGGAGCAACGCCTCGATGGCATCAGAATCCCACGCCGACGACTCGCGAAACTGATCGTTGAGGTGCGACAACAACGTGATCGCACCATCCGGTTTGACGATTCGTTTTTGGTATGCCTTCGTGTCAACGGGATACTCATCGGTAAAGAAATAGGCGAAGTCGATGATATCGCCCGCGACTTTTAGACGATCTCCGGCACCCGCCACGACGTTGGCCAGCCGATCATCGCCTTCGCCATCATCGAGAAAGCCCGCCGCGGATGCAAAAGGGCGAACCAGTTCGTTCCGTTGGTCGGCTTCCAACGCGGTCAGCGCATCGTTTTGAAAGGACAATAGTTTGGCGGGGTCGAATGACGCCGGCGCCTTATTGACTCGATCGATTGTGAACAGATTGACCATCTCCTCGCGGGTAAAGTCTTCGCGGCTCCCATCCAACGACCACCCCAAGAGCATTAGGTAGTTCAGTAATGCTTCGGGAATAAAACCGATCTCGCGATAGAAGTCGACCAGCACTGGATTGAAAGTCTCCTCGTCCGTCGCAATATGGCATGCCTCGGCAATGCGATGGCCGTGGGCGAGGAGCTTCGCAAAATCTGGATTCTTTTTGTATTTGCTGAGCTTCCGCTTACTCAATTTAGCCGTACCACCGGGTTCGGCCACGTAGGGCAGATGAGCGTAGTTTGGCAGTTCATAACCTAGCGATTGAGCGATGAAGACTTGGCGAGCAGTGTTGGGTAGATGCTCGGCCGCGCGCACAACATGCGTGATACCGAACGCGTGGTCATCGACCACGCTGGCCAAGTGATATAAGGGACTTCCGTCGGCGCGAGCGATCACGTGATCCTGTTCATCAGCCCATTGGACGACGACATCACCACGAACGAGGTCCTTGATCAGGCATGCTCCTTCACGAGGCATCTTCAGTCGGACGACTCCTTCGCGGCCCTCGGATTTGAATCGCTCCGCCGCATCGTCGTCGATTGCCATGAAGCGACGATCGTAGACGAATGAACCTCCAGACTCCTTGGCATCCTGACGCATTGCCGCCAACTCATCGGGTCGCGCGTAGTCGCGGTACGCGTGCCCCGAGGCCAAGAGCCGATCGATGGCGGCAGCGTAAAATTCGCCTCTCTCCGACTGGAAATACGGTCCGTTCGGACCTCCCACGTCGGGGCCTTCGTCCCAGTCCATGCCGAGCCATCGGAACCCGTCCAAAATAGGTTGAAGGGCCGCCTCCACATTTCGACCAGCATCGGTGTCGTCGACTCGCAAAATGAATTGTCCGCCCGCCTGCCTTGCCAGTAGCCAATTGAACAGCGAAGTGCGAACCCCGCCAATATGGAGGTAGCCGGTCGGACTGGGTGCGAATCGGGTGCGAATCATGATCGGTATGGAATCAGAGCATTCGAAACTAACGAGGGCAGGCAGTTTGGCTTGTACGTCCGAATCTGCAAACCGCCCCGCCAAGGTCCACCGGACCGGCGTCAAGAACGTCGCTTCAACGACGAAAAGCCCGACGGGATTGCGGGAATGCAATCCGATCGAGCTAGTCGTGGGAAGCGATGCCGTGAGTCCGGATGCGCGATCCGGCGACGTCACTTCGGGCCTCCGCCCCTACACGGAAAGTCGGATGATCGGTGACCGTGTTCATCGTCACCGATGGGTTTGTTGCTATGGGGTCACTGGCTGCCTATGGATGGTCCGCTTTCGGATCGGTTGCGGTGCGAACCCGTCATCGGAAGTGATGGTTTGGTATTCGGCTTGCTGAACCGGTTCGGCAGGTTGAACGGGTTCGGCAGGTTGAACGGGGGCACTTCGCTGGACGCCACTGCCAATTGCGTTGGATGCCCACGGACGAATGGGTCGCAATCCTCCGCTTTGTGAACCTGACATCGGCTGCATCGGTGGCAGACTCAGATCTGGTTGCCCGTTCGGAGTGGGAATCGGCTGGATCGGAGTGGCTGAATCGATCGGTGGAGCGAGCGTGGGTCTGCTCGGCGGCAGCGACATCGCTGGGTCCGGTCCGATAAGCTCCTCCGTGGACTGCCCCAATTCGGTAAGCGGCCGTTGGTACTCGTCCATGTCAATCGGCTGCCGGTCTTGGCCGGTTGGCAGTCCCATCGATTCCATTGTTGCGTCCGGCGGGATGGTGAATCCCGGTGAGGCATCGTTGCCAAGGAATGCCGCGGCGTGATCGGCATCACGAAGCGGACCGGTACGGAGGACACCGGGGCGAGTGACGCCATACTGGAGTTGCTTGCCCGCACTGCGTTCACGGGCACGTTCCAACGCGTCCCAGTACGCCTTCTTGTTCCACGGACCTTCCCGTAGTGAAATCGCGTTATTGGCGAGCATCGTGCCCCGAAGGTAATCGACGTAGTTCAATGATTTGCTGTATTCGGCCAAAGCGCGGTAATAGTCAATTTGGGCTTGGGCCTTGCGCTGTTGACTCTGAAGCACCACGTTGATGGAACTGCGACCTCCTTTGAATTCAGCGAGACGAGCTTCGACTTCGCTTTCGGCGGCTTGCCATCGTTGAGCGTTGGTTTGCACGAGTTGAAAGTGCGTCGCACTCTTTCCAACCGCATCGGATAGTCGACTCACCAGCAACCGTTCCTTCTCTTGCAGATTGGCGCGTTCGCGTGACAATCGCAACTTGGCGCCTCGGATTCGGGCTAGTTCTCGTCGGGCACCGATCGCCGACGGTGTGACTTCCAACCGAATGGCTCCTTCTTGGAAATTGCCATCGGTGAGACTTTCGAGCGCACTGCTGTCGGCCAAAGGAAAGTCGGCGTCGCCGCCGGAAGGTGGTCCGAGGTGATCGCCCAGTCCGACCCAACGGTAGAGGAGGGAAAGATTGACTTCGGGCAAGATCTGATTCTTCGCGGAGACGAGTTCCAGTTCCGTCTGTTGGATACGTGTTTTCGTTTGCCGCAGTTCGGGCGACAGGTAGAGCATTTGCGCGACGGTCTCGTTCCAGTCAAACTCCACGCGAGCGAGCGTGGGCTCATCCATCGGCCGAATCAAACGCCCGTCCGTCGGTGAGATGCCCAGCAACTCGCGCAGTCGTCGTTCATTGCCGTAAACACCGAGACGGTCGGCGCCGGGCAGGTTGGATCCCGCCAGGGCGGATTCCAGTAGGCCTCGGAACTGATAGTACTGCTCATGCGCTTGTGCAAGTTCTTGACGCGTACCGGTTCCGTTTTCCAAGGCCAGCCTTGCGAACTGTGCCGTTGCGACGGCGCTATTTCGTCCGATGATCGATGTCGCCACGTTGCGGTAGGCGACATAGAGGTCCCAGTAGGCAACCTCGACATCTCGAACCAGGTTTCGCACTTGAATCTCATACTCGGCGATGGAGATGTCTTCGTTCAAACTGGCCAGTACGACAGGAATGCGGTTGATCATGGTGCCGCGATTTCGCATCAACGGATGTTGCACCTGTGCTTCGATGGTGACGGTGTAATCACTGTCGAGTGATCTCAAACCCGGTGCGATGTCGCGGAGGTTATTGCGGCCGTACACCAACTGGTGACGCAATGTCGCGACGCCCCCCGTTGCGATTCGCTTACTGATCGCTGATTGGGCCGTGAAGTCATCGGCTTCGGTCGCGGCGACGGGGCTATTGTTGGGTCGATCCGTGTTGGTGTAGTTCAGGAACCCGCTCGCCTGGGCATCGAACTCTGCCAGCGCATCTTCAACGCCGCCGACCTGATTGGCACGCAGCACACCGCGCGGTAGGACTCGATTGCCGTTTCCGTCGACGGTCAAGGGAATGGATTGGGTCGTGGACTGCGTGACGGCGACATCGTAGATGCTGCCAAACTGATCCGCGGTGCCGCTGATGAACTGATCGGCGACATTCTGGCGCGTCTCGGCAATACCACTGGTGGTAATGAAGAATCGCGCGTTCCCTAACGCGATCGAGACAGCCTCTTCGAGCGAGAGGTTCCAAAACTGGTAGTCATGGTTGCCGATCGTCAGCGGCTGAAGCGTCTCGATCGTGTCCGGCAGACTGGCCACGTCGACTTCGGGATATTCGATCGCCGTGGCGGCGTCGAGATAGTGGTGCAGGTCCGGCTTCTCATGGAAGAAAAACGGCTGCGTCTGTGCACAGCCCGTCGACAACAGGACCATCAGTCCGAGTTGCAGCCAAGCAGTGAGACGAATCAATCGGCGGTTCATGAACCTGGACTTCCCGGGCGCGGCGGCCGCCGCAGAACACGCCCCACAAAGACCGCATGACGCGGCATGGCGTGTTCCCGAACGGGCCGTGGTTTGGAAAGCCCCCCACGGAAGTCCCTCGCTTGTGTATCGTCCACCGGTACGGCGAGAAACCTTCGTCCAAAAAGTAGATCGGACGCAAGCGTGGTAAACTTTGACGTTTCAGCCAACTTTGTCAAAGTTTGTTCGCTTGACACGCCCCACAGACGGCGCTGGCCTCGACACGGAGTGCCGATTCACCGAATCGCGTTCGCGAGCGGTAATCGCTTTCCAAGGTGTTCACTGAACCGTGAGCAACCGTTTCGGCTGATGCGAGAGGTGGCTCAGGCGGCTCTTTGGTGCGGCATCGTGTCAGAATCAAACATTTGGTCGCCTGTGAAACTGGCGAGCAGATTGCCGTCGGCGTCATGAATCTTCAGTTCGTCCTCTTCGGCGAACCAGATTCCCGATCGACTCTCGGTGGTCAACCGTCGCCCGACATAAAAACCGCTGGCGATATAGACGTTTTCACTCCACTGAATAGGCGAGTCGTCGTCCCGGGCCTTGCAAAAACGCTGGAAACAGGTGCGGGCACGCTCGAGTCGTTGCGTGGGCGTCATGCGGCTTTTCGATTTGCAATGGATGCGGCAAAATGCGATGCCGTTGAAACACTGCGATCCGTCATCGCGATGTCCGGATCTATCGGCTGGGGTACCCGAATCGGTTCGCCACTATTCAGCTCGCCCGCATCGTCAGGTTGATCGCAAGGGTTCCCCCAGGTGGTAGACTCGTTGAGCGGTCGATCCGTGGGGCCGCCTTCCTTCTCATGTCCAGGAAATCCGTTTCATGCGCACACTGATCAACGAGACCGAACTCGCCCGGGGTGTCACGCAGTTGGCCCAACAGATTGATGCCCATTACGGGCAACGTCCCATTACGGTGGTTGCCGTCATGACGGGGTCGTTGGTGTTATTTGCAGATTTGATTCGGCGACTTTCCATGCCGCAGCGGGTTGGCGTCGTCCATGCATCGAGCTACCGCGGCGGTACGCAAGCAGGTCGGCTTGAAATCGACTCCAAGATGTTAATTGACGTCCAGGGTCGCGACGTGCTGCTGGTCGACGATATTTTTGACACCGGTGCGACGATTGCGAAGCTCAAAGATGCGATCTCCGACATGGGGGCGGCTAGCGTCAGTACGGCCGTCTTGCTTCGGAAGGTCCGCGAGCACCAGGTTGATGTGAAGCCCGACTTCATTGCGTTTGAGATTCCGGACGAGTTTGTGGTTGGCTACGGACTGGACTATCTGGATATGTTCCGAAATTTGCCCTATATCGCGGTCCTGGAACCCGACGAAATCAAAGCGACCGCTGACGAGGCTGCTGGAGCAGCATCACCTGTCGCAACGCCTCATTGACAGTGGAGGGGCATTCGGGCACAGCTGGTGACGGGAACCGCGTGATGCTCGTCACCCGCCACTTTTGGCCGCATGCCGCCGGACGCTACGAAACGGCTGCGGCCGCATTGACCTTGGCATCCTACTGGACCCACGCTGGAATCCGGGTGGAAGTAGCGACGCCTCGATACGAGGCCCACTGGCCGAGCGAGTTCATGCTCGGCGATGTTCGAGTCCACCGTGTCGGCGCCGCACCCAGAGGTGACTGGTCCAACGCCCGCTATGTCCGTCATCTCGGCCAGTGGCTTTCCGAACGCCGAGACGAATTCGACGCAGTTGTTGCCGATTCGATTCGCGACGACGTGCCCGCCGTCGTGGCATCGACATCGCGTCGCCAGTCAGAGACAAGCGGTCCAATCGGAGTCGCCGTCTGCGCCGGAGTGGGCGCCGATGCCGATTGGAACTGGTGCCAGCGATCGCGAAGCGGCGCCCGCGTCATCAAGTCCGCGACCGCACTCTCACAGATCATCACCTTCAATGCCGATGCCGACCGGAAGCTCGTCGCACGAGGGCTTCGCCAAGATCAACTCGTGCGAGTACCCCCTCCATGGCCGCGGCGAGGTCCGGTCACGCAGTCAAAACGTCGGTCCGCTCGAGCCGCGTTGGCCTCGGCCAACTCCGATCTAGTCACCGATTCGCAAACACGTGTGCTTCTTTGGTGCGGTGAAATGTCGGGTGATCTCGGCGCGGGGGAAGGCGTTGCCGTCTTGGTTGGCAGCGCACGGATCTTGTTGGCGAGATATCCCGACACTCGAATCTGGTTCGTTGGCGATGGTCCAATGAGGGACTGGATCCATTCGGAATTGAAGGCCGAAGGCGTTCGCTCCATGGTTGCGTTGCCGGGATCGTTTCCCAACATGAAAGATGTCTACTGCGCTGCCGATGCGATCGTGCACACCGACGACTCTCAGATGCGTGCGACAACATTCGAAGCGGTCCGTTATGAATTACCATTGATTGCGGCGAATCGAGATTCGACTCGAATGGGTTTGGGACTTTCCGGCGACGAGACCGTTTCGGCGGCGGTGTCATGGTACGATCCGCAACAACCGAAGTCCTTTCGGACGGCGGTTCGAATGGTTTGGGATGACCACGCGACCGCGCGGGAGTTGGCCAGCGGACTATCAAATCATATGCACCGCCGGTTTGGGGGCGGCCAATCCATTCGACGATGGCGTGACCTGCTCCAGCTCCATTCGGATCGATGACGACAGAACCGTTCAAATCGGGTGCCCCACCGCGAATGAAGATAGCCTTGGTCATCCCAACGATGGATTGGGGTGGTGCCGAAAAACAAGTCGTTCTGTTGGCAGATGGACTGCATCGACGGGGTCATGACGTTCGAGTGTTTTTATTGACGCGCGACGGCCCACGCAGCCAGGCGCTTCGTGATGCGGGCGTTCACGTTGTCTTGATCGGTAAACGTTTCAAAGGTGATGTTTCGGCGTTGTTCCGTTTGACGCGAACGTTGCGTCATTGGTCGCCGGACTTGGTCCACACGTTTCTATTTGCTGCCAATAGCTTCGGACGCTTGGCTGCCATTTGGGCCAACGTGCCGGTCATTCTGGGCAGCGAACGATGTGTCGATTCCTGGAAACAGGGCTGGCATTTCTGGGTCGATCGTCGCCTGCAGTCTCGAACCGACCGTATCACGACCAATTCCAGCGGCGTCGTGGAGTTCTATTCGAACCACGGAATCGATCCTGGCAAGTTTGTGGTCATCCCAAACGGTATCGAGCCGATCGACACGGACTGCATGTCGATGTCGCGTCATGACGCGCTGGCGAGTCTGAACGTGCAGCACGACCACCATTTGATCCTGGCGGTCGGTCGTTTATGGCCTCAAAAGCGTGTTCGCAACTTAATCTGGGCCGCCGAGTTGCTCGGTACGCTGCGTGAGGACACGACACTGGTACTCATCGGTGACGGGCCTCAACGGGACGAGCTCTTGCGGCATCGTGACGCCGTGTCGCGACCTGGGTTCGTTCGATTCGCAGGTTGGCGAGACGACGTGGCTGCGTTGTTGCCCCATGCAGACGCATTTTGGATCGCAAGTGAAGACGAGGGACAAAGCAATGCCGTCATCGAGGCCATGCGCGCCGGTGTACCGGTCATCGCTTCGAACATTCCCGGCAATCGCGATCTCATCGAGCACGAGACGACGGGCTGGCTATTTGAACTTGGTGATGAAGCCGAAATCGCACGTCTGACCAATGTGTTGCTCAACGACCCCGGCGTGTCGGCACCCGTTGTGACGGCGGCCCAAAATCGGATTGCCGAGCAGTTCGATGTCGAGCTGATGGTTGATCGACATCTGTCACTGTATGAGAAACAACTGGATGAGTCCAAACGTTGAAGTCCGTTGAGCGCGCCGTCCGACAATTGATCCCATCCGTGTCCCACGTTTGCCATTTGGCCGCCGTCTCAGGCAGTTCCGTCGGGGCGGCGTCGCGTGTGGATGTGCGGCTGGAGGATGGCCGGAATACGACCTGGTTTGTAAAGCAGGCGTCGGCCGACCTCATCGAAAATCTCCGTTGTGAATACAAAGGTCTTGCTCGTCTGGCCGATACGCAAACGATCCAGACGGCGACTCCATTGGCGGTGGGCGTGGTCAATCAACAAGCGACTTTGGTGACGCAATGGGAAACGTCCCACCGGAAAGACGTGAGATTCTTTGAGCGGCTAGCAGCGAGTCTGGCCGAATTGCATCGCCAAACTTTGGGTAATGCAATCGGTTTGGATCAATCCAATTTCCTTGGTGCCTCACGACAAGTGAACCAGCCCACCGCGACATGGGTTGAATTCGTCGCCTGCAACCGATTGGGCATCCAACTGAGATGGGCGGTGGATGGCGGGCAGGCCGACCGGAACTTGCAGGGGATCGTGGAACGGGTCATCGCCCGGCTGCCAAGTCTCTTGTCGGGTCGGGAGCAAGCGACGTCGCTATTGCACGGCGACCTTTGGAGCGGCAATGTCCTTGCGGATGTTGACGGCTGTCCCGTGGTCTTGGACCCGGCAATTTACCGAGGCTGTCGGGAAGCGGAACTCGGAATGCTGCGATTATTTGGGGGCTGTCCGCCTGAATTCGAAGCCATTTACGACGGTCATTTTCCGATGCCTGTTGGGTGGCAACGTCGCGTGGACGTCTATGTCCTGTACCACCTGCTGAACCATCTCAACTTGTTTGGGACCGGTTACGCGAGTGCATGCAGCGACTTGGCAACTCGGCTACTGCGACATTAGGTCGGACATCGGAATTCCCAATCGGGGCGGATCCCACAGCGGAGAACGGAACTTTCGGCGACATTGCGTGTTGAAAAGCAGCTGGACGTTTCATTGAGGGCGTCGCCTTTTCCCCAATTTGCTGAAAAACTGCCATGAAATCAGATGTTTTGCGTGCAAAGTTCGGTACCCCACCAGGCGGACGCCTCTCCGTTTGGTCCGCATTGATTTGCATTCCACTCTTGGTTGTCGCTTCCATGCCGTCCGTTGACGCTCAAGACGAACGACGTGGTGGTGGCGGACGAGGCGGTCCCGGTGGCGGATTTGGTGGTCCCGGCGGGGGAGGTCCCGGGTTTGGAGGTCGTGGCGGTGGTGGCCGCGGCGGATTCGGTGGCGGCGGTGCCGGAGGCCGCGGGGGCGTCGGTGGAAATCCAACGGTGAGCCTATTGCGGAGTCCCGCCGTCCAAGAGGAAATCGAACTGGACGAAGAACAGAAGACAGCGCTGACGAAGTTAGGGCAATCGCAACGTGATCGGGCACGTCCCGACTTTGATTTCCGCAACGCATCGGAAGAACAGCGTGAAGAATTCTTTGCGACGATGCGCGAGCAGCAGGAAGTGCAGGCCGAGGAAATGATGATGGAATTGGAGGCCATTCTCTTGCCGGATCAGTTTGATCGCCTGGAAGAAATTTCGATCCAAGTACGGGGTGTCGCGGCCCTAATGGATAGCAAGGTTGGCGAGGAGCTCGGATTGACGTCGGAGCAAACCCAATCGATGACCGACATCCGAGAGTCGGCTGCCGATACGATGCGAGAAAAGATGCGAGAAATGTTTTCAGCCGGTGACCGTGATGGCATTCGCGAAAAACTTGAGTCGGTGCGCGGCGAGATTGAAGAGGAAGTCTTGAGCGTCTTGACAAGTGAGCAGCGACGGAAGTTTGAAGAAATGAAGGGCGAGCCGTTTGATGTCTCGCAGCTTCAGGGCGGCGGACCTGGCGGAGGCGGTCGTGGTGGATTCGGCGGTGGCGGTCGAGGTGGCCCCGGCGGAGACCGCGGCGGGTTCGGCGGTCGAGGTGGCCCGGGCGGAGATCGTGGTGGGTTCGGCGGTCGAGGCGGTCCTGGCGGAGGCCGAGGAGGTCCCGGTGGCGATCGTGGTGGCCGAGGCGGACAAGATGGTGGTCAGCGTCGCGGCGGTCGACCCGATGCGGAAGGCTGATCTCCGCCGTCCCGCTAAGGGATAGGGCCGCAGAGAATCACATGAGCAATCGCTTGAGTCCGGCAACCGCCGAGACTCAAGTGCATTTGCTTCACCGATTGCTCACTGGCGAGTTGTTGTGCAACGCGGTGGAGATGGACTGCGTGTTGGCCACCCTGTTCGGGGACGATTTCAATATCGGTCCATCTCACCCCACGGTTTTGGCACGATAGTGCCTTGAAGACCGCCTGTTTGGCGGCCCACCGACGAGCAAACATGCTGGTCGAGTCGGCTTGCTCGCAGCAGTGGGCGATTTCATTGCTTGTGAAGACTCGTTCCAAGAACTGCTCGCCATGGCGGCGAATCATTTCCGCAATCCGAACACACTGGACGAGCTCCGTCCCAACGGCTTGGATTTGCATCAGGCTACCTCAGTCCGCAGGCGGCTTGGGCTCGCTGAAGCGTTTCTCCAGCGACCTGGCGTGCTCGTTTGGCTCCGGTGCGCAGGATGTCGCGAACCAAATCCAAATCGTTCTCCAATTCGCGGCGTTTGGCTCGGGCGTCCGCAAAGTACTCCTCGCTTGATTCGGCGACGGCCTTCTTCACTTCGCCATACCCAAAGCCTCCGGCACGATACTTGGCTGCCATTGACGCGACTTGGGGTTCGTCGGCAAAGAGCTGATACAGCTCGAATAGGTGATCTCCCTCCGGTTCTTTCGGATCGTCCATCGGACGACTGTCGGTGACAATCCGCATGATTTGCTTTCGGATCCGTTTGACGTCACCGAAAATCGGCAGCGTGTTGTCATAGCTCTTGCTCATCTTTTGCCCATCGGTGCCCGGCACCTTGGCGCCAACGGTCAGCGTTTTTGCTTGGGGCATGACAAAAGTCTCCCCGAAACTGGCATGAAATGTCCCCGCAAGGTCCCTGCAGACTTCGATATGCTGGACTTGGTCGGCGCCGACGGGTACGACCTGCGAGTCATATGCCAGAATGTCGGCAGCCATGAGAACGGGGTAGGTAAACAGCCCCGCATCGGCGGAAAGGCCTTTGGCCTTTTTTTCTTTATACGCATGGCAGCGTTCCAATAGACCCATGGGGGCGCCGGTGAGCAACAACCAAGTCAGTTCGCTCACCTCCGGCACATCCGACTGAACAAACAGTGTCGCCTGATTGGGATCCAGACCCAGCGCCAACATGTCGAGTGCCGTATCCATCACGTTGTCCTGCAAGATGCTCGGCTGACGAATGGTCGTCAGCGCGTGAAGATCCGCGATGAAATAGAATCCGTCGTTGTCGCTTTGCAGGTCAATGTACTGCCGGATCGCACCGAAATAGTTGCCCCAGTGAGGCCGACCGGTGGGCTGAATGCCCGATAGAACACGCATGGATCGAGGTTCAAGAAGAGATGGCGATGAAATAGTCCGGCCGACGACCGACACCATGAAAAGCGAACTGACCGCCCGCAGGTCGCCAGAAGACGGTGGTGGCGGTCATTCGGTCCCACTGCTAGTTTGAATCGTCGCCCGGTGATGGTCCACCGGTGACTCGAGCCAGCCAGGACAGGCCAGTGTGCACCGCCGAGGGCCAAAGACCCAGGCCGCCAAACAGCCGACCAGCCGAACAGCCGACGAGGATCGCGGATTTGCCTTGGAGTGCGTTGCCCGTTTTGGTATGCACAGGGGTTGTCGTTAGGCGAACGGTTTGTACTGTCGCCCGAATCTTTGTTTCTGGCGATGGAATGCCCCGATGCGACGAACGGCTGCCCGCGACTTTGACGTTGAAACGAAACTGGGTCTAGCTGGACGCTCCGAGGATGAGCGCACTCGATCGCGGCGAGCGGGGCGATCACGTCGACGGCGCACGATTGCTGCGGTCGCCCTTCTGTTTGGCTTGCTGTTGTTGCTCGGGGGACCGAGTCTACTGTGTCGTTTGCCGTGGACGCGTTCGATGGTTCGCCAAACGGTTCAGCGATACGGTTGGGATGTTCAAAGTGAGTTGATCGACATCGGCTGGATCACTCCACTGAGCCTCCGCGGCGTTCGCGCCGAAGGGCTCACGGCAGGATCCACGATTGAAATTGACGAGTGCCAAACCACGTTGACGTTGTTGGATGCGTGGGCTGGGAAACCGCAGTCGGGCCAGTTCGGCCAGGTGACCCTACGTGGGGTACGCATCAGCGGACATGTGGACCATCAGTGGTCGTCCATCGAAGACGATTTGGCAGACTTGATTCGCACCGACCCATCCAAGCCCACTGCAAATCCGGTGGGAACCATCACCTTTCAAGACGTCCAGATGGAACTGACCGACGCACCGACGTCGGCGTCGTGGAAGCTAACGCAATCTCATGGCGAGGCGGTCTTCGATGGGGAGTCCGTTCGGGCAGGCATTGCGGGCGTCGTCACCCAACCCAACGGGGCCGATGGGTCCGTTCAGGCCGATATCGCCACCGGTGACGACCCAGGCTCCACGTTGCGACTCAACATGGCCGCCGACTCTCTGCCACTATCCATTCTTGATCTGTTGTTACGTCGTTTTCCCGATAGCGACTTGCCCGCGCGGATTCATGGTGACGTGACGGGTGGGATCGTGGCGACCTTGGCCATACCGGCTGACATCTCAGCGGAGCCATCCAGCACACCAGTGTCCGTTGCAATGAGCGACGTCCAGGTTCGGAATCTCGTCGCCGTTGATGCCAGCCAAGGACAAGTGCTTTGGCAGAACCAGCTAGCGGTGATCTCTGGTGAAGTGCATCGTCACAATGGACATTTCACGACTCGTGATCTGGTCGCACAGACCGATTTCGGGCAGGTCGCTTTGAATGGTAATTTCCCCCAATCGATATCGACGTCAGGAGGTCCGTCCAACCCGTTTGCTTGGCTGGATCGCGTCGATGCAACGGCAACCTTGGAACTAGATCTTCCTCGATTCGTGGCGGCATTCCCCCAAGCGCTTCCCATCAAGGATGACGCTGACTTGCGAGGCGGTCGTGTACAAGCCTGGATCGAGACGCTCCACGATCGCCCAGGGAACCCGGTCGGTCGACGTCGCCGCTTGACGGTCCGGACAGGCGTCATCGATGCGGAATCGCCCGGCGGCCCGATTCGTGTCGCGCCGATGGATCTCGTTGCGGTCGTCTATGGCCAAAATGGCCAGCTGGCTGCTGAGAAATTTCAATTGGAAAGCCCCTTCGCGACGGTCGACGGACGGGGTGACCTCGAATCCGGTCAAGCTCGGCTGCAATTCGATTTTGGCAAACTGGCGCGCATCATCCAGCCGCTGCTGAAGTCGTCATTGGAGCTCGACGGTCTTGTTGACGGCTCCATTGATTGGGAAGCCCAAGAAAACGGCGTGTGGAGACTGCGAGGCGACGGGAATGCGACCGAACTCGTCATGATTACGCCCGCAGGCGAAGAACTGCGTCAGGATTCAGTACGCGGCGAGGTTGATCTGGTGGGGCGTTGGCAGTCCTCGGCCACCGTTTCCGGCGCGGGCTACTTGCGTGAGCTGTCGCAAGGTCGAATGAATCTTTGGGGAGATGGCATCAACACCACGATCGATTTGGTGCAAGCGATCGATCAACTCGATCGTCACCGTCAACTCCCTTTGCGAATGCGAACGCAAGGTAAGTGGGATGCCGTCGCCATCGCGTTGGGCCCGTGGTTGCCGGCCCCACTCGCCGCGGCACGGGGTTCCTTTGATTTAGTCGCGCGTGGTAGCGTGGCCGGCGACGGGACGGGTCTGCTGACTTCACTGGATGGGACGCTGAATGCGGTCTCGATTCCGATCGAGTCGTCGGCCTATTTTCAGAACCAAATCAAGCTTCACTTCGATGGCAATGCGACATTGCCGGTCGGTGACTGCATCGTTCGATCCATGACGGTCACCGGGGATGCGGCGTCAGCAGCATTTCAGGGACAATACATCGATGGCGTTGCTGACATGGAGATCGCCTTACGAGGTGATCTTCAAAAGCTGCAGAACGCTGGAGCTCCGCGACTTGCTCAGCGGCGACCTGCAAGCACGCGACCAGCAGCAGCACGTTCCGAGAATCAACTGACCGGTCTGAGTTCATCTTGGTTAGTCGCCGGGATCGTCGATGGCAACGTGGTCGTCACCGGCGATCGTTCGACTTTGCATCTGGACTTGGATTTGGCCGGGGATCAGCTGGGTCTCCGCGAACGAGCGTTGTCCGCGTCCAGAAGCAGCCCCGTTTCGAGTCGTTGTTTTTTGGAGGAGACCCAAA
>JBCDIU010000040.1:0-56261 GCA_038748615.1 Planctomycetota bacterium
CCCACATCATCGACGTCATACCAGTAGACATCATTGGCACCAAAAGCAACGAAACTGGCATAGAGGAAATCACCGGCTTCCACCACCACGTCACCGACGATGGTGGTCTTCTCAACGAGGGTGAACGAGTAAAGATCAAAGTCCGAGATGTTGCTCAACAGGATCGAGAATGTTCCGCTCGTATAGTCTCCCGCGGTATCCGGACGAAACAAAATCACGTCGTTGTCGGATACCGATAATGCACCACCGTTGAAACTCTCGTTGCCAGTCGCAAACAAGAGATCGCCCTGACGCAAGTCGACTCCATTGGTACTGCCAACGCGGATGTCTCGACTGACGAAGTGAAAATCATCGATGTCGGCACTGCCGTCATCGACGAAGTCGTTCAAGTTGAATTGCTGTCGGATGGTGCCGTCAGTCGTCCCCGACCCAAAACTCAGATCAGGGTCCCCGAGAGCCAAGACGTCGGCATTGTCCCAAGATTCCAAGCCAGTCACACCGCTGGGTGATCCGACGTCACTGCTGGTGGTGAACCAGAGCTCGCCGGTCCACCCAAGCTCAAACGCTCCGATGTCCGTTTGGTCAGCGCGCAGATAGCCACGCGCGTCCGACGTCACGCCGCTGATTGTTGCACCGGCGTTCAAGGCAGCGCTGTCAGTGCCAATGGAATGCGTATCGAATGGACCGCCATTGTCGGCAAGGGCGGCGAGTCCGGCGTCGCTTCCAAGGATGTCGCTTCCAAACCCAGTGGCAGCGCCGACGACTTCGATGACATTCCGGCCGTTGGAGACGAACGTCCCCAGCACATCATCATTGGCCGTCACCGCCGAGTTTCCGACCACGATTGAGTTTCGAATCGTCAGTGTTGCGTCATGTTGAACCACGCCACCCCCGTCGGCGGCTTGATTATCCGTGATCGTTGAGTTGGTGATGGTCACATCGGAGTCCGTCCAAACGCCGCCGCCGAATCCGCTGGTGACGTTGCCGCTGATCGTGACATTGGTGAGCGATCCTCCATCGCTGCCGTGAAAGGAGATCGCGCCTCCATCGCTGGACGACGTGTTGTTGAACAGAAGCACGCGTTCCAGATGGGCGGTTCCGTGAACATGCACGGCTCCGCCGCTATTGCTTACGTTATCTCGGAGCACCGCGTCCGTGAGATTCAAAGTGCTGTTGTCATCGACGTAGAACGCACCGCCGTTGTTCTCACTACCACCTTGGATCGTGACCCCGGACACATTGACGATCGCGTTGCTTTTCAGATGAAACACCCGCTTTCCCGAGGCGGCCCCATCGATGATCGTGGTCCGCGCTCCGGAACCCTCGATGGTGAGATCCTTGTCGATCTCGAGCGAATCGATATCGAGGTTGTACGTACCGTCTGCCAGCAAGATGGTATCGCCGCTGGACGCCTGGTCGATCGCTTCACGCAGCGAGGTGATGCTATCGCCGTTATCTTCATCGTCGAACGTGTCGACGGTAATGATCGCCAGCTTGCCGCGCCAGTTTGACTGGGCATCGCTGCTGACGGCGACGGTCGTTTCAATGGTCCCGTAGGCGTATTCCAGTTCCCAATCGCCACCATAAGCGTGATGCCCGGTATCGTCATCACTAGCGGCGACGTCGGCGCCGGTGAGCTCTCCCATCGACTCCAGAAAGTCTCGTCCGGAAGATTCGGCCGCCAGGTCGCAGCCATAGAAAAGGATGTCCGCATCAACGCTCAGTGATGACTGCCACTGAGCAAGTTGACCGGCGTAGCCAGATAGGTTGCCGGGGCCCAACCAGGTGTTCCCGAGTCTTACCGAGGCATCTTCGCCGTGCGAGATAATATGAATGGATTCGATCCCGGATCGGCCGTCGAGGATCTCGGAAATCTGATCCACGCCATCTCGATCCGCCTGCAGAACAAAGACATCCGCATCGCTGCGGTTGGTATGAAGATCATCCAATAACTCCGTCAGGTTTGGAACGGATGCATCAATGAAGATCAACTCGCCTGCAGATTGCTGCGTTGGCGTGTTTGTCGATTCGGTCGAGGAAAGCGAGTCATGACTGTCATCGACGCTCATGACTAGTGCCACCTCGTCGGCCCCATCCATGATCGCCGGGTCGATCGGCGTAGCGCTGAATAGCACGCGAGGCTCGAGGACGCTCATGCTCAATCCTTGCGTTCCAACCGCTTTCGTCGACCTCATCTCCGTGACGACGTAACGCTTCATCCGTGTGGCGTATTCATCCATGCTCATCCGCAAACGCTGCGCCCAATCGTGGTTTGGCATGGTCGTGGATGATGGCGAGGGACGGACTTCGAGCTGCAAGATGCACGGGCAATCACCACCCCTTACCGAGGAGGGGTTCGAACGTTGCGCACCGACGCAACCCTGCATCAGAAACCTAGCCGGCATTCAGCAGTTCGGCGGACCCTGACAATCAGTCAACTTGGGAAGAACAGGGCGCCCGTTCAGCTCGACAGTGTTGAGCGGACTATTCAGGCAAGTCGGCAACGAGGTGACTCGGTTCTCCACGTTCCGTCTGTATCGGTTCATCCGAATTGACCGAGAAATCGTCTATGTCATCGCTTGAGCTTGCGATGAGCCCATTTCAATTCTCATCGTTCGGCAGACTGTACAAACGATGCCACACGAACGGAGCAGCACAGGTTTCCCCCAAGTTTTGCGGGCTTGGCGGTTGGTTGCTGCGCTGAACACGGTGCTCTTTGTGCTACCTCTCCGTTCGGACGCTAACGAGTCTGACTTCGACGACTCTGGGTTCGCCGCCAACCCGGTGGGGACCGATGGCCTGCTCGAAAACCAACCATCAACCGAACCATGGGGCGGCTTCAACTCGTCGGCCCGACCACGGGCGGTTGCCGTCGGCGTGCCGAGACCCATTCAACCGGGTCCTTTTCGCAACCAGCTGCTTCCCTACCGCGAGCGAGCGTCCATCCAGAAGGATGACGGACTTGTCAAAGCAGGCATCGACGTCGTCAAGCCTGACACCGCCGACGCGCAACCCATGTGGTGGGACACGTTGGTGACCAGGCCGTTGAACCTAACCGTGACGGCGGTCCCGATCGAGGCTGGCGCCATCGCCGAGTTATCACTGACGACGTCGCCCTACGTACGGGGTCTATTGTCGGAACCGCAGATCGCGTGTCAGGATCTCGTTATCGCCGACTCCCAGTTCGATCCCACTTCGTTCGTCGATGCGAAGTTCACGGCGACTAATGACCCGATCGGCAGCACGTTAACGACCGGGGACGACGCGACACGGTTTCGAGATGACTTGTTCGCTTCGTCGATTGGCGTCCGCAAACTCAACCGTGGCGGCAGCAATGTCGAGTTGGTTCAGCGCGGCGGATTTCAATCCAACAACTCAACATTCTTGATCCCCAATTCTCAGGGTACATCCCGTTTGGAGCTGAACGTCACGCAGCCGCTTCTGCGCGACCATGGTCGTGCCGTCAACATGACGCGAGTGGTGCTTGCCAATATCGATTTGCAGCTCGTCCGGGCTGATGTGCGCGATGGTGTGGAGTCTCACTTGGTCGACGTGACACGAGCCTACTGGGACTTGGTTCAAGCGCGCGCTGAGTACCTGCAGCGTTCACGCCTGACGCAAGCGGCAGTGGAACTGCACGCGATCCTCGAAGCACGTGGCGATGTCGACAGTCAACGACGTCAGGTGCTTCGCGCGGACGTGGCGATTGCCAGACGCCAGAGTGAGTTGGTTCGTCTGCGCACGCGGATTGCCAACTCACAGTCTCAATTGCGTCGACTGACCGGAAGTGCGGCCGGTCTGCCCGGGCCCGAAGTGGAGCTCCTACCTCAAAACGTTCCTTCGGGTCAGCCGATCCCCGTCTCGACGCGCCAAGCGATCCTGACAGCATTGGACTATCGTGCCGACATCGCACAGTCGCTGCAACAGATCCACGCCGCATCGACGCGAGTCGGAGCGGCACGCAATCAGGTCTTGCCTCGGCTGGATTTGATCGTCAGCAGTTATGTCGCGGGACTCGACGGTAACTCCAATACATT
The DNA here is from genome assembly GCA_038748615.1 of Planctomycetota bacterium. GTDB lineage: Bacteria > Planctomycetota > Planctomycetia > Pirellulales > Pirellulaceae > Rhodopirellula. The sequence continues at coordinate 4,038 of JBCDIU010000040.1, forward strand.
TGGTTCCATTGGCAACCAATTCACCGAAGGAGGACCCAGCTTTGCGGCTGGTTTCGTCTTTGAACGACCGATCGGAAATCGAGCCAACCAGGCGAGGTTGCAGCGGAGCCGCTGGGAGTTGAATCGGAGTGTCTTCGAGTTCCAACAAACCACCGAAACCGCGATGGCCACCGTTGAGATCGCGGTTCGCGAAACGCGCGCCGCCTACGCTGAGCTGGTGGCACGCAAGCGGTCCGTCATCGCGGCTGCCGCCGAGGTCGATTACCTCTACCAGCGGTGGCGATGGCTGCCCGACCCGAATGAGTCGGCCATCCTCTTGATCGAGGATCTATTGGATGCCCAGGAGCGAACGGCGGAAGAGGAGAAGGCCGTGACGACGGCTCAGGTTGCCTATGCAATGTCCTGGATCCGACTCCGACGTTCCATGGGCGTCCTCTTGTTGGTCCATGAGGGCGGAACCGAGTATTGCGGAGACCAAGGATGAGCGATCGCGATGATCGTCGAGATACCCTGGCAAAGCGAGTTCGGAAACGCTGGTCTCATGCTCGATGGTTCCAAGACTTCCTTGATCAGGTTCATCAACGAACCCGCGTGTTGGGTGGTCAGCCCGACTCAGCGTTGCAACGGTTGGAACGTCCAGATCGAAACCCGACGACTTCACAGCTTGCGGATGCAGCCGCGGTCGTTTGCGTCGCGGTCAAGCGCGTTCTGGGTTATCAATTGTTCGATACTCAAATTCGCGCCGGCGCCATCATGGCCCTGGGCGGTATCGCGGAGATGCAAACCGGAGAAGGCAAGACGCTAGCGGGCATTCTACCGGCATACATTCACGGACGACGGGGGCTCGGAGTTCACGTTGCCTCGCCCAACGCCTACCTGGCGCGGCGCGACTTTGAACAGGTTCGAGACGTGTTAGCGCTCGGTGGTGTGACTTGCGGACACGTCGACGACCAATCCAACCATGATCAAGCCCATCAAGCCTACCAACGGGATGTCACGTATGCGGCAGCCCACACGCTTGGTTTTGACTACCTGCGTGATTCATTGGCACACGGGCAACAACGTCAGGGAATTGCGGGCTCCCGTTTGCTGCGTGCGCTGCGCGGCGAGGCGACGCATTCGTATCGACAGCGTCGATTGGCCGTCGCCATCGTTGACGAGGCCGATGATGTGTTACTGGACGACGCCGTATCTCCATTGATTCTAAGTGGATCGGATCCTCAAGCGGTTCCCGGAGCCCCAGCTGCCGACTCAGACGTACTGGAGCTTGCCGGCGTCATGGCCGCCCGAATGCAGGTCGGTAGGCACTTCCAATTCAATGATCCGACCGGGCTCACGCTGACGTCCGCCGGCCTGGATTACGTCTACGAGAACTTTGAACCGTTGGATGGGATGCGCCGAACCTGGCACGAGTATGTGCAGACGAGTCTACGTGCCCTCCATACTGTTCATCGTGATGTGGATTATGTCGTCCACGAGAATCGCGTGCAGCTCGTTGATGCCTCCACCGGGCGAGTCTTTCGCGATCGAAGCTGGCCGCGAGGTTTGCAGCAAGCGGTCCAGACGAAGGAGGGCATCCCGGCAACGCCGGAACCGATCACGCTCGCACGAATGACGAAACAAGCCTATTTCCGCCAGTATCCGATCCTCGCTGGCATGACGGGAACGGCCGATGGTTGCGATGGCGAGCTGGCGTCGGTCTACGGCCTCCCGATCTCCGTCGTGCCCACTCGTTTGCAGACCAAGCGAATCGTTCAGAACACTTGGTGTTGTCGGGACATCGAACAAAAGTACAGCGAGATCGTCACCGAAGCCATTTCAATCGCCCGACAAGGCCGGGCCGTCCTGATCGGGACGCTCAGTGTCGAAGAGAGTCGCGCATTAGCAAATCGGCTTGATGCCACGGGACATGACTTCGAGCTCCTCAACGGAGTCCAAGACGCCGACGAAGCCGATTTGGTCGCGCGAGCCGGACAAGCCCATCGGATCACGGTCGCCACCAGCCTCGCGGGGCGCGGCACCGATATCCGATTGGAACCAGCCGTGCGACGGCGCGGCGGTTTGCACGTGATCGTGGCACAGATGCATCCGCTTGCTCGCGTCGATCGCCAGCTCATCGGTCGAGGCGCACGCTGTGGTGACCCTGGTTCATCTCGATGTTATACCTCCGCTGAGGATCCGTTGTTACAAGACGGGGCACCGTGGATCTCCAACGCGATCCGGCGTCACTGCGCTGATGGACCCGCTCCGGCAACCAAGTCAATTATCAACGCCATCGAACGCATTCGTTTCCAACGTGAGCGTTCCCAGTCCGTTCGCCGAGCGGCATCGCTGCGGGCGGAAAACGAGGCGGGGAACCTCTTTTCCCAATTATCCGAACGCGAACGGCCGGCAGCTTGCTGGGCCATTTAGATCATGACTGCAATATCACACGATCGACGATTCCGCGGACGCCGGTACCTATGGATGTTGAGCTTGATTTGGTTGGGCACGTCCGCCGAAGCCGACGAGTTGGAGTCCTTCACGCAACCATATCGATCCATTGCGGTTCCGGCATCCGAGATGGGTGTCTTGGCTGAGATTCGCGTGCAAGTCGGTAGCCGAGTTCGCAAGGGTCAGCTGCTCGCTCGGTTGGATGATTCGGTGCTGCAAGCATCCCGTGACATCACCGAGTCGAGCATGCGGGCAACCAGCAGTCGAGAGTCGGCCGAAGCCGAGCGAGTCTTGACCGAGCAACAATTGCGGAGCTACCGAGAATTACACGCCAACGGAAACGCCACCCAGCGGGAGGTCGATCGCGCGGAGGCCAACTTCTGGCGTGCAACGACGCGTCTGAAGACCGTGCAAGAGGAACTGGGTCTTCGTGAACTCGAGCATCAACGGATCCTAGCCCAAATCCAACAGCGTCAGATCCACTCAACGATCGATGGCGTGGTCTTATCGATCGACAAGGAAGTCGGTGAGTTTGTCTCACCGACCGATCCGGTCGTGATGCGATTGGTGGATCTTGCTCGTCTGAAGGCCGTCTTCTCCATGCCGCTGTCACAAATCAACCAATGGGAATCCAATCAACGCGTTCCCATCTTGGTAGGCCGTGTACGCCGGAAGGCGATGGGTGTGATTGAGACCATCTCGCCCGTCGCGGAAGCGGAGAGTAGTTCCGTTCGCATCACCGTTCGATTTGAGAATCAAGATCGCCAGCTGCGCAGCGGTGTGGTTTGTTTCTGGGAGATTGACGGGGAAGCGCCCGAGTTAACCGCCACACGACCCTTGACGAAGAGCTCGGGACGTCTCCGATGAGTTCGGAATCGTTCGGGAATGTCGACGAGACGGATGAGTTTGACAACGCATTGATGCGTGCGGCCGTCACGTCGGTGGACACCACGCAGACCATCGACTCGTTGGACCAAATCGACGCAATGTTGGACAGCGTCGACGACTCAACGATTCCGCCGATGGAATCGACGCCGAACCGAGTCGACACATCCGAACTCGCCCCCACGAACGAGTCGCTGGCAGCCGCCATCGAATTGCAATCCGAACTCGATGGAGCCGACACTCTCGATGATGCTTGCCATCACTTGTCTCATCGACTGGCACAGCTCTTGGATGCCCGTCGAGTCGTGCTGGTTTGGAGACCACAACCCGATGCGCCGATGCGTGTGCTCGGAGATACCTGCAATGATTCGGTGACGTCTCAGTCGATAAAGACGGATCACCTGATGGCGGCCGCGGCCGCCGAAGAGTTGGTGATCGTTGGAGATCACTTTCAATGGCTCAGCCGATCAAGTGATTCCACTCGCGGCGGGACGCAAACGCTCCGACAGTTGGCGCGCCATCACGCCGATCGCCGCTTGAATGCCACGCTGCTCCGCGACGACATGGATCAAGCCCGCGGTGCCTGCCTTATCTTTGACGCTGAGGTCAACGGCACGGACCGGTTCTGCAGTGCCGTGGCTCCTCTGGTCACGAGCCGATTGGCGGCGATCGAGCGTCTTGAGCCTGGATGGCTGGCATCGTCCTGGTCAGCCTTCTGTCAAGCGATGTTCGGTTCCGGTCCCATGCGTCCCCGGCTTTCAACACTCGCGCTCATCATCGTAGGAACATTGGTCCTGCTGTTGGCACCAGCGACGTACACCATCTCGGTCCCTCTGGAGATGCAACCGGTCACGCGTCGATACGTGACCGTTCCATTCGATGGTCCATTGAAGTCGTGCGAGGTCAGGCCGGGAGACTTGGTCGCGGAGGGTGAGGTGCTAGCCGAGATCGATCCCAGAGAGATTCAGTACGAATTGGCGGGTGTTCGGTCCCAGCTCGAGCAAGCCAATCAATCTCGCAAGGGGCGCATCGCCGAACAAGACTTTGCGGCCGGACGACTCGCCGAGTTGGAGTCGCGACGACTGCAATTGAAAGCGAACTTGCTGATTGACCGTCAAGCCAACCTTGATATTCGAAGCCCGATCACGGGGATGATCGTCAGCGGTGACTGGCGCAGCCGTGAAGCAATGCCGTTGACTCGAGGGGAAACCCTCTTCGAGGTGGCTCCGCTGGATCAGATGATCGTCGAACTTTGGGTCCACGAATCGGAAATCTCCCATGTTCGGCCGGGGATGACGGTGCGTTTGGCAACCAACGCCGCACCCGAGACGACATTGGCCGGCGTCATTGAACACTTGCACCCGCAGGCCCACATCCGAGAGCACGCCAACGTGTTCATCGCCGAAGTCGTGCTGGACAATCCAAGCCGAACGTTGCGGCCGGGGATGCGTGGCCGCGCAAAGATCTATGGTGACGCTCATCCAATCGGATGGAATCTATTCCATCGACCTCTCGACGCCATCCTGACTTGGTTGAGGTGGTGATCGATGTACTTGCGTTTAGCCGAGGAAGTGTTGGTTTGGCCCGCGCACGAACGCGGTGAACTGGTTTATCGGATTGAAGTGCCGACGACGCATAAGTTCTATCGAATCGGCTATCGAGAATATCTGCTGCTGTCATTGCTGGACGGCCAAACGACGCTACCGCAGGCGTGTAGTATCGCGACGGCCAAGCTGGGACGCGACGCGCCCACGACCGATGAAGCCAACGCGATGGTGCGTTGGTTCGTCGGGAACCACATCGTCCGTCCTGCCGACGATCGAGCGACATCGCATCACCAGGACCGATCGGCCGAACCTTCGAGTGTTTGGGCTCGCTTCAATCCGTTTTGGATGAAGGTGCCGATTCCGCAGTGCGATCAATGGATCCAGTGGCTCGCCGTTCGACTAGGCCGTCTCGTTTCGCCGGTGACCCTATTGCTAGCCGTCATCGTCGTTCTGTTTGGGTTGTTGACGTTGTTGGTCCAGCGAGAGGGATTTCTTCGGATGGGTGATCGTTTGATCCATCCGGACCGCTGGATTTGGCTGGCCATCACGTTTGTGGGCCTCAAGCTCATTCATGAACTGGGTCACGCTATCGCCTGTTTTCGGGTGGGAGGCCAGGTCCGCGAAGCCGGGCTGGTGTTCGTACTCGGAGCACCCCTGGCATATGTCGATGTGTCAAGTTGCTGGCGACTGGATTCGCGGTTCGCTCGGATCGCGGTCTCGACGGCTGGCATGGCCGTTGAACTCCTGGTCGCCAGTGTCGCGATGTTGATCTGGGCCCTCGATGGCGGGCCCATCACGAGGTCGATCTGCGAGAACGTCGTCATGACGGCCGGGTTGTCCACCGTTCTATTCAACGCCAACGTGTTGATGCGCTTTGATGGGTATTTCATTCTTGCCGATGTGGTCGACATTCCAAACTTGGCCTCCGAAGCATCGCAAGCGATGCGACGGATTGCATCGCGTTGGCTCCTCGGACAAACCAGTTCGTACCACAATGGCTTCGTCGGATGGCGTGGACTGTTTGTGGTGCTTTACGGGATCCTTTCGTGGGGATGGAAGGTCGTGATCTGCATCACGATCGGAATCGCGGCATCGACGATCTTTCACGGCGCCGGAATCGGGCTGGCTGGAATGGGTGTGTTGATATGGTTAGGACGACCAGCGATGCGACTCGTTAGGTCGATGCGCCAGCGTCGCATCGAACATCCGGTCCAATTTCGACGCGGCGTTCTGCGAGGCGGAGTCGCCATCACCGTTGTGTTGTGGGCGGTTTTTGTGATGCCGATTCCGTCTCGGTTGTCGGTGGCCACCGTATCGCAGTTGTCGCCTGAATCGGGCGTGCGATCACGCGTCAGCGGATTCGTGGATGAAGTCTTGGTACGCGACGGGCAAACCGTCGAATCAGGCGATCCTCTGATTCGGCTCCGCAATGACGAACTGCGTCTAGCACTCGACGAGATGCGTCTCGATCTCGAGCAGGCACGACGACGAGAACGAACCGCATCGATTGACCAGGACTCGATGAAGCAACACTCATTGAGACAGGATGCCATCGCGATCGAGCAACGATTGTTGCAGCTGCGGTCACGCGTCGAAACGTTGCTCGTTCGTTCGCATCGGTCTGGACAAGTCGTCTCGAAGGGCTTGAGCGAATTGGGCGGAACGTACATCGAGGAGGGCGATGCGATTTTAAACATCGTCGGCAAGAATGATATCGAGTGGGTCGCCCTGATTCCGACTGAGTCGATCGAACGAGTCCGAGCGTCCGAGGGATCACACGTCACGGTTTGGACAGCAAGTCGAAAATACTTCGAGTCAGCGATTGCTCGTATCGAACCGAGGGCGAGTGACCGATTGGATTACCCGGCGCTTGCCGCCACCAACGGAGGCTCGCTGGCGTTAAAGCAAAATCCAGATTCCGATGGTGAAGACCGGCAACGCTTGATGCGGCCTCATTTTCGCGCTTGGTTAAAGGTTCCAGCAACGTCGCTCACTGGCGTTCCGGCGGGAATGCGTTTGCAAGCGGATATCGGTTTCGATTCAGCATCCATGGCAACTCGGCTGCGCCGATGGGTGCGTGATCTCTGGCATGATGCGAGTTGAGGTCGGCACCGCCCGCCGCTTCGATCGACTACAATTCGCACCGTGACAAAACGGGTCTTCTACGGCTAGGACATCGAACATCGCCTTGGATCAAGCGGTTGGTTCGTTCGATCAGTCACCGTCGAGGATAAATGTCTTGAAGCCTTCAGCCGAGTGAGTGCCGGAATATCACCGGCAATATGCAATGGGATACTTGGTTCGCCGGCGACCGGTGTTGGTCTTCGCGGCCTTTGGGGCGATTGGTTGGTGCCTACCCATCTCAATGGCTTGTGGTCAAAACGGTGATCCTGATCAAGCGGTCGTCAAGATGTTGGAGAGAGTCCAACCAGCCATTGCGGTCGTCTACGCGTTTGACGAGCAAGGACGTCGTTTGGGGATCGGCAGTGGGTCGGTGATTGATCCACGAGGCTATGTGCTGACCGCCAAACATGTCGCAGGAGAACGCAACATTGTCTTGTTGGGTGGCCGACCTCCATTGACGGCGTCGGTGGTGGGGCGCATGCCCGAGTTTGATGTGGCGATCTTGCGACTGGGGCACAAAGCCCTGCAAAGAGCCGGCGAACCGATGCATCCACGCCAGCAACAACCGCTGGACTTCCTTTCGTTGGGAGTTGGTTCAGAGGTTCGGATGGGGCAAACGATCTTCAATATCGGTTCGCCCGGTGGACGCGGGATCGTCGTCTCACGTGGCATGGTGTCCGCAGTCAATTTCACCGGAGTCAATCCGCTCTCGCTGGCCCTACAATCGTCGACGGCGTTTGACGAAATGATTCAGTTTGACGCGGCCAGCAATCCGGGCAACTCGGGCGGACCGCTGGTGAATCGACGTGGCCAGCAAGTCGGTATGTGTGTCAGCGGGATCCCGAGCGAAGAGGGCATCCACTTTGCGATCCCCATGGGAACGGTGCGCCGATGCCTCTCCGAGATCCTTTGCAATGAGTTGAGGTATCAATACGTCAGTGGCTTTGAGATCGATGTGCAATCATCAAGCGTGACGGTTCAGAGCGTGGTGGATGGATCACCAGCGGATGACGTTGGCCTGCGCATTGGTGACGAGATCGTTGCGGTCGATCAGCGCGATCTGCGTGATTCGATCGATTGGACGATCACGTGTGCTCAGTGGCGTCTCGGTCAGGTGCCGGAGCTTCGGGTTCAACGTGGTGACGAGACGTTCACCGTCAAGCTAGCGTTGGCCCCACGAAAGCGGGAACGAGCCGTCGAGCTTGACGACGCGAGTCCTGGGTTGTTGTGTTATGCCGAAGACTATGATCCAGCCAATCCTTCGCCTCTGGCCAATTGGCAGCGTCCCGATGTGGAGCCGACCACGATGACGAAGGTCGGGCCGATTCCGGTGGGACAATCGGAGGACGATCACTATCGAGTGTCCATCGAAGGATTCCTCCGGATTGAGAAGGCCGGTCGTCATCGGCTGGCATTGGAGTCCGATGATGGTTCCAAGCTGTTCATCCACGATCATCTGGTCATCGATAACGACGGGAATCATGCAGAGATTCTGAGAAGCGGATGGGTCGACCTGGAAGCCGGGTTGCACCCGATTCGCATCCAGTTTTACGAGGACCAAGGTAGCCAGGTGCTCGAATTCCGGATGGCATTGGGTGACGATGAGTTGACGCCCGTCGATCCCAAGAACCTGTTTCACGATGACCGACTGGTTGACGCGGAAGCGGCCAACTAACGAGCGGCCCACCAACTGTAGGCGTTGTTTCGGACCCTCGCCCCGGATCTCCCGTGATTTCGTTTGATTCACAAGAGCGGGCGAGAGGAATCAAAAAAGGAGGGCATTGATCGCCCATTCGTGAATAAAACGGGCGGCGACCGACGGGGCGTTCATCGCGATTCTATTGACATCGCCTCGCGGATCTCGGTATCGGCATCGCACAACAATGAGCGATTCTGACACCATTGCCGTGCGCCGTCCCCAGCGTTGGGACGAACCGATGGATCCGAACATGACGGATGCGGACGTGCAATGGCTGCTGCAGCAACGGCCATTCCGCGACCTCGACCCAGCGGCGTTCCCGCGCACGATGCCACTGACTGGCGTGCTGCGGCACGATTGTCGCCTGCATCGATTCGAGCCAGGCAGTGTGATCGTCCGAGAAGGGGATTACGGCAACTCGGCTTACCTGGTACTGCGCGGTCGCGTGGAACTGCTGACCCATTCGCCACCGCCGGAACAACTCGGTCGTGATGTGGTGACGCCCTTGAGCTGGCTGGGCGCGCTGCGCCGATTCCTGCGTCCCAGCGGCGTGCGTGAGGCGCGCCCCGCTGATCGTGTGTCCGGCATGGGCGACTGGCGATCCAATGCAACGGAATCCGACGATCATGCGCCCGTTCTGTTCCTGCAGGACTTTGAAGGTCTCGTGCGAGCCGGTTCCAGCGTCGCACTTGGCCCCGGAGAACTGTTTGGCGAAGTCGCGGCCATGTATCGCTCGCCACGTTCGGCGACCGTCATTGCCGGTGAGTCGTCCGCCGCGCTGGAGATTCGGTGGCAGGGTCTCAAGGCATTGCGCCGCGACAAGGACTTTGCAATCGCGATGGAGACGCACTATCGCCAGACATGGCTATCGATGCATCTGCGCGAGGTGCCCCTATTTCGTTACCTACCCGAAGCCAACTTGCGCCGCGTCGTCGATGCAGTCGCGATGCGGTCGTTCGGCCGCATGCAGTGGAACACCGATTACGCCAAAACCCGGCGGCGTCCACCCGCCGATCAAATCGCCGATGAGCCGGTTGTCGTCGGTGAGGGCCATCATGTGACGGACTTGATCTTGGTCCGAAGCGGTTTCGGTCGCATCTGCCAACAATACGGTACCGGCAAACGAACCACCGCCTACCTGGGAAAGGGGCACCTGTTCGGTCTGGAGGAAATCTCGCAATACGTGATCGGTGGTGCGGCGACACCGGTACCGCTGCAGCATTCGCTCCATGCGGTCGGCTATCTCGACACGCTGCATATCCCGGTGGAGTGTTTTGCCAATGACATCTTGCCTCACGTGCGAAGATCCGAGCTACCCGCCTCGGCGGCGCAGGCGATCATGTCGACATCCGTATCGACCACCCGGGAACGACGAACCGGTCACCGGCGCCGCGATCACCCGCCCGAATCGCACGACGCGACGACCGGCACAGCAAATGATTCGGACGATGATGACGGCGTCGTCATCGTTCCACCTGCATCGGCGACTTGGAATGACCTGCCAAGTCCGACCGGAGCCACGTTTGAACCAACGGGTCTGCTGGAATTCATTGTTCAGCACCGCTTTAACAATGGCCAGCAAGCGATGGTCATCGACCTGCATCGGTGCACGCGGTGTGACGATTGCGTGAAGGCTTGCGCGAGTGTTCATGATGGGAATCCGCGCTTCGCTCGAATCGGACCGAGTCACGAGCGGTTGCAGGTCGTCGAAGCGTGCATGCAGTGCAGCGACCCCGTGTGCATGATTGGGTGTCCGACCGGTGCGATTCATCGAAATGAAGACACTGGTGTTGTGTCGGTAAGTGAACCCATTTGCATCGGCTGTGGCGTGTGTGCCAATGCGTGTCCCTACAGCGCGATCGAGATGGTCGAGATCCGATCACCAGACGGACGCCGATACACTGATGAATCTGGCGACAAGCCCATCATGAAAGCCACCAAGTGCGACATGTGCGCGGGATTGCCCAGTGGCCCCGCCTGTCAGGCGGCCTGCCCCCACGATGCCCTCGTGCGAATCAGCCTCGATGAGTCGCCACCACTGGACGAATGGCTGAGGCGACGCGCGTGAATGGACCCATCGATCGCCGTCGAGCGGGCGAGACCGCCGCGCCCCGGTCCGCCTGGATTCAGCCGGCCGAATCGACCAAGCGAGTTATGGAGCGTTTCACTCAACATGGGTGGCAACTTTCCTTTCGCAACCGCCGGCTCGCTGGCGTGCTGGTCGTGGCCGTCTCCTGCGGGATGCTGCTGACCGCCTCTCGCTGGATGGATATGCATTTTTGGCGTGGTCAAATCATGACGGGTTGGACGCTGATGGGCTGCCTGATCGCGCTGATCGCGTTGGGCGTACGTCGACGTCTTCCCATCCTGCCACTCGGACGAGTCAGCACGTGGACACAAATCCATCTCTATATGGGTCTTTTTGCCATCGGCGCCTACGTGATGCATGCGCCTCGATTGGTGGCCAATGGATGGTTCGAGGGTGGCTTATCCATTTTGTTTTGGTTCGTCAGCGGTTCTGGCGTTTACGGCGTGTTGGCGAGCCGACGGCTACCGACTCGATTGACCGGGATCGCGCAAGATCACCGCTTCGACGATGTGCATTGGCATCGCCAACACATTGCCGCCGCCGCGTCGGATCAGATCGCGGCGCTACAACAGCCATCGACCGTTCACGTCCTCGGTGAGTTCTATGATCAGTTTCTGCACCGGTATTTGCGTGCCCGTCCGACATTGGCCTATTGCGTTTGGCCTCATTCACGTCGGCGGCAACGTTTGCTCAGCGGGCTGACTCAATTGGATCGTTATCTCGATGACAACGGTCGTCGCGTGGCGGGTACGTTGGCCGGACTGATCCGGCGGCGGGATGACTTGGACTACCAGTACGCGATTCAATTGCGGCTGCGGTTGTGGGTCATCTTTCACGCAACCTGCTCCATTGCATTGTTGGTAGCGGGAATTGTGCATGCGATCGTGGCCCTTCGGTTTTTGGGTAGCTAGCCGATGCGGCGTGATGAATTGCCACTGCCGCCTCCGCCAAGGCTTCAGCGTCCCGGCGACCGATTCATGTGCGGCCGCGACGGAGAACACGGTCCTTGTACGGCCGGTCCGAATGCATCGGGAAAGTGCCCCTTTGCCAAAGATCGTTCCGAGGACCCGCGTCGCGCACCCTGCCGAGTGCGGCGGACATGGCGGGGCAAATCCAGGCAGATGGCAACGCTGGCCTTGTTCGTCTTTGGCATCGTGATGTTGATGGTGGTGGCAGGAACGTCCAGCCCCGAACTGCTCAAGCCGGGAGATCTCACCACCGCCCATGCACAGATTTTGGCCGATCATCGTATCAGCGATCGGTGCGCGACCTGTCACAACAACGTCTCGACACGCAAGTGGTTTTCACTTGCATCAACGGGTCATCGCGGACTTGGTGGTGACGAGATCGAGCGTTTGGAAGCAAACATGACCGATCAGTGTCTCGAGTGTCATCATGTGGAGATGCCTCGCGCGACCGCGACGATGGCCCACAACCTGCCACCGGCGCAGCGGGACGAGCTGACGCGGCTAGCCAGCACTCGCGATGCGTCGACCACCGAGGTGATCCGTCGCTTGATCTGGAGCGGAGCCCGTGGTGTGGCGATGGATGAATTGCAGTGCAGTATCTGTCATCAGGAACACCGGGGCTCGGATCATGACTTGCGCGCGATCACGGATGCTCGCTGTCAATCGTGTCATACCAACGCATTTGGGTCATTCGTTGACTCCCACCCGGAGTTTCGCCATTGGCCCGACTCCAACTCGTCGTCGTTGGCCTTCGATCATGTCCGCCATGCTTCGATTCACTTTCCCAAATCGGCGGAGTCAAATGCCGACTCGTCGGCGAGCGTGTCGTTTGATTGCAACGGTTGCCACCTGGCACCTGGCACGCCAACGGGTGTCAACACGGTGGGCATGGAGCTCGCGGATCGGGTCGTCACGACCCTACCGTATGAGCGGGCGTGTCAGTCATGTCACGATTCGGCCCTGCGCGTGCAAACTCGTGACGGACCGCAGTTGCTGGCCTTACCCACGCTCCCTGACGAAGTCATTACCGACGTCGATTCTTGGCCCGCCGGCGCGACCGGTTTCGCCGATGGAGCGGTGCCACCGTTGGCACGATTGCTGCTCGTAGAACCGATCGACACGCGATCCTGGCAGTCGTTGTCCAATGTCGGATCGGCCGATGGGAATGACCCCGTGACACGGCAACAGCTGGTGGTGGCGGCATCGCAGTTGCGCCAATGGATGATCACGCTGTCAACCGGCGGACAAACGGCCTTGATGGATCGCCTAAGTTTGCTGAATTTTGACGAGGTCGCTGCGGAACGTCTTTCAAAGTCGCTGGCACCGCAATTGTTTCGTGATGCGGCGATCAACTGGTTCGCGACTGGCCCGGCGACCACGGACACCGATAACAATGATTTGACCGCCGCAGATCCTTTGACGCTTGACCCGCTCACCACGGATCCATTGGCGATGGATCCACTGACCGACGGATGGATGAACTCCGACCCGGCCAGTGGCGGGCAAAACACACGTGGTCGAGACTCGCAGTGGGAGGAACAAGTCGGTCAACGATACTCGCCTGACCAGATGCAACCACTGGGCGGCTGGTATCGCGACGATCTCACTTTTTCGATTCGCTATCGCGGAACGGGCCACGCCGATCCGGTGTTGCGATCGATCATTGAGATCGCAGCATCGCTGCCTCCGGATGATGATATCCGACGCGCGCTGCTGTCCCACGGCGCCACCAAAGCGTGTTTGGAATGCCATATCGGCTCCGCGAGACCTCCGATGGGGAACCCGCTAAGCGATCCATGGCGCGTCCAGCCCGACACATCCACGGGTGCGTCCTTGCATCACTTCTCGCATGGGCCTCATCTGAATATTGCCGGATTGCAGGATTGCGCATCGTGTCACAGCATGAATCAGGACAGGACTAAAGAGGCGGAGGCGTCCGTCGCCGTCGCCGTCGCGGAGTTTCAACCGATGCGGCAGCAGGCGTGCGCCGTCTGCCACAACCCACAGGGCGCCGGTGATCACTGCACCCAGTGTCATCGCTATCATGCGGACCCGATCGAAAGTCTCTCACCCGTATCGGCCGATACCTCCGCTCCTCAGGCGGCGTGGCTCCGCGTCGATGGTCAGCTTCGATAATACCGTCCGGCTGGTCATGAACGATCGACCTGACGGTTCGCTTGGGTTGGCCGCCTCGCGAATCAACCGGGCGCCTTGTCACACGTTTCAAGCCGCAATTTGCGTGGAATGGTTCGATGGCATTCCTCGCAAAGCAGAGGAGCAATTTGGCTTGGCGGCTTGCCCACCTTTGCAGGATCGGGAAGTCGAAAACTCGTTCTGGCTAATGAAGCCAGACGTTTCCGGTGTCGGCCACCGGTGAGGTTCAAGCTGGTGGTCACGATGGCCGCAGACTCGTCGAATTGTCTCCCCTCTTCATTTCTCACAGCCACGATTACAAGCTGCTCGCCGAATTCAATGTTTGGTAATGTTGGTATTCAAACGGAATGCTGTGAAAGCGAACCTAATCGATGAGGCGTCATATTGCGACGAGTGTTCCTGAAGTCACTTCCCCTTTACCCTCGATTTCTGCACGATGCACACCAATTTTTTTCCTGTTGAGATCGACGCAGACGAATTTGAGATTCAGCGGGTCAACTATTCTGATGAACAGTTGAGGGAACTTCGGGCAAACCACAACGCCGACGCGTCCTTTTTTCGCGTTGGAGACCACATTTACATTTCGCCAAGCCTTGAGAGCGGCTTGGAGATCGGGCGTCGTGTTTCTATTTTCTCGGACAATGAGCCACGAGTTGTTAGCTCGCTAATCCGTCATTTGTTTTTTCGAAAGTTTCGAGATCTATTCCCTCAGCTGATCCCGTTCTCGTTCAGCCCATTGCAGTTTGCTTCCGCGAAGGAGCAGCTCGATCCCATCCAAGAGTTTCTCGATGATGATTTGGCGACGTATATCGGATACCCAAGGATGGTCGAGGTAAACTTCCGAGAAGTTGTGCACGACGAGAAAACCATCCACGGGCTCGTGTTTTCCTTCCGCAACACATGGCGTTGTGGCTTCACGATCCAGCAAATCCTTCGGTCTGGAATCGATATGACCGGATTCACTGTGGTCGAGTCAGTTCCAATTCCTGGATTGGACGGCGTACTTGCTCCAGATGAACGGGTTGTCGGCGAAGTCGTGTCAACTAATGGCGATTCTGTGACATTGAGGACCAATGACGGAATCAAGACGCGGCCTAGTTCCGAATTGCGGCTCCATCGCAAACAACACCAGATCGCCGCATTGATCGAACATCATCTTGGCGCCAGCAAAGCGAGACGTGTGTTAAACGCCACTCGGGAGAATACGCGCAACAAAGCGGATCAAAACTACCTGTACGGCGAGATCTTCTCAATTGCAAGTTACTTTTGTTCCCAGACGTACCGCAACGCCGATAACTTTGGTTTCAAGATCACACGGGATTCGATCGCTGGCATCGCTTCAATGAAGCTTGAACCGACTCGGCTGTTGTTCGACTATTCGCCTGGCGCGACTGCAAATCGTCCGTTGGGAGGACTAAAGCTGCATGGGGCTTACGACTCGACACGGTTTGAGAAGAAGAACATCTCGGTCCTTTTGATCTTCCAGAACAAGAATCGTGGTCACGCAACCGCATCGATGGGACGGCTTCGAGATGGCATTCCGTCGAGCAAGTACTTTCAAATGGGACTTCTGTCGCTCTTTCGATTCGATAAGATCGACTTCTATCCAAAGGCGATCGACACATGTTCGCCGGAAAGCTACGAGCGGGCGATTGACGATGCAATTAACAACGCCAAGCAGCCGTATGATCTTGCAATCGTCGAGTGCCCAGACAGCTCGCGAGATTTTCCCGAGCAAGACAATCCATACCTGCGAGCAAAACTACGGTTGTTCCAGCGAAGCATTCCGGTTCAGGGGATTCGTGAAAGCCATCTGTGTGCCCCGAGTCACTCCCAGGCGTACACACTTGGACCAATGGCTTTGCAGATTTACGCGAAACTCGGCGGAATCCCCTGGTTGCTGCCGTCGAGTAAATCCGTCGACCATGAGATTGTCATTGGAATTGGCAACACGGTCGTCCGAGAAAACCAATGGCGTGATGTTCAACAAAGCAGAATCGTGGGTATGACTACGTTCTTTCTTGGCGAAGGTCGCTACGTGCTCGGAAAGGAAATCCCAGCAGTTCCGTATGAGGAGTACTTCGACGCATTGCTAGCCAGTTTGGAAGATTCCATTACGGAAGTTGCGGCACAGTACCGTTGGCAGGAGAATGAAACTATACGACTCGTGTTTCATATTTTTAAGTCACTGAGGAACCGCGAGGTCGATGTTGTTTCCGAATTGGTTAGTCGTTTCCCTCAGTTTGAAATCCGTTTCGCTTTCGTAACCGTATCGACCGAGCATCCTTGGTATATGTTTCAAAAAGCGAATTACAGCTCAGACTCGCAGAAGTGGAATGTTGACGCTGCCGTCCGTGGCGACAACTTAGTGCTAAACGACCATTCGTGTTTGCTTCAACTCAAAGGTCTAGCGGATCGAACTAACAAACATCAGCCGATTCCTCGCCCCGTATTGGTCCGAATTCACGAAAAATCGACGTATTTGGACCTGCCGTTTATCGTACAGCAATTACTCGATTTTTCCTTTCTCTCTTGGAAGAGCTTTTTCCCAATCGACTTGCCGGTTTCGATCGATTACTCCAACCAGATGGCAAAGTTGAGCTCAAAATTGTCAGTCCTTCCTGGATGGGATCCGTCGATCACGGTACAGAATCTACGGAAAACGAAATGGTTTCTTTGAGCGAGAGAGAAAGAGTTGTCCATGAGGCTCTCGGTGATCCGTCGCTGGCTAACGTTTATCGTTTGATCTTTGATCAGCCGATCGAAACGCCCACCGAGGGTGATAAACTTGGGCAGATGGTCAGTGCTATTTCTAGCTCGCGCAAACGCGAGTTTGAGCGTCTGTGGGACGATTTTACGAGTCGCGTCGTTACGCCAGAGACGGACTGGATTCACAACGACTGTTTGATGTTCCTGCTTGTCTTGGGTAGCAAAAACTTCAACCTGTCGAGCGGTTCAATCGACGCGGTATTAATCGCCCGCGAGTCGAATACTAACCCAGCAGCTCGAAAGTCGAACCACGTATTTCGATCGCTGGCTCGACAGGAATATTCGCTTGAAGGCGAGTATGCCTTCGTTAAAGCTGTCTACTTGGACTTGACTGGTCAGCTTTCACTGAATCGAGCCAGCAGCATGGCATTATTCGATGCGCTAACAGATCCCAACTTGCTATCTGAGCTTCCCCCATTTTTACGTTTGCTGGCTATCCGAGCTTTCGATCTGCTCCTCACCGCAAACGCGCCGACCCGCGAGAATACTTATGCGGAAATAGTAGAGGCCATACGACGACTTTCTCCTCAGTGGACGTTGAAAGAAACGCTGAATTTGGTCCGAGTCCTCCCTCTGAAGCTTTCGATCACATTGTTCCTCGTATTCATTACGGCGTTGAGTTCCGCGACCGGCGTTGGGTATTGGTTCAAGGGACAGTTTGCGGAGCCAAATTCGAACACGAAAATTCAACAGAGAGTCCCGAGCAAACTTGACTCCAGTTCCGAATGAATCTCCCAGCAGACATTCCCGCGGGCTCGGTAGCCGAGGATTGCTAGGCCTAAGAGGTAGCCAAATCGAACGCATTCGACGGGCGTCGATCAATTGGCCATCGCTAGGGTCTTTGGTACTACGCCTTAAACCGCTCCGGTGGCCGACTTCTTTGAACTCGGTCTCCATCGTGCGGTTGATGAAACCGTTGAACTTTCCGCTGGCGTTGGCAGAAGCTATGGACTAATCGGATCCCAACAGCCCGAACAAATCGACTTCCGCAACAGGGATGGCAGGAACGATGTCGCGTAGTTCCTTCTTGTCAACAGCTTTGTTGGCTTTCAGCTTTGCTTTTAGCTGAGGTGAATCAATCCAACTCGAGTCCCATACCTGAACCGACTCCCCAGCAACCAACCTGCATAACGGGTCCTCAAACTCCATTTCGTCTTTATGTGCTATTGCTGCCCGTTGAAGCCAAATTTGCATATACCCAGTATTCGGTAGACGTTCAATCTTGGCCCGAATACGATTGGCAACGTGAACTTGGTCATCTTCATCAACCGACATCAACAGTTTGCTGATGATGGCCGCAATGTGCGGGTAGCAACGCGGATTGTGGAAAGCAATGTCGGTTGCGATGCTCAACAATACGTTGACTGACGACGTCAATTTGCTGATCCCTGATAACCGGCGATAGAAGCGTGTTAGTGCCGATGCTAGGCTACCTGAATTTGGAAAGTCCTTTGCGTGTTGATGGATGATCAGCAAGTGCTTTTGCAAGCTCTTGTCATACATTCGTGTGCGAATTTGCTGACGTTTATCAGCCTTGACTGAACCGCTAATCACATCGGCGTCGAAGGTCGTCTTAGACGAGTTTAGCTTGAGTCCGAGATCCGAAAGTACGGTAGTCAGGACGCGCAAAATCTCCTCTGCATCGCCGGTTCCCGTCGTAAAGATTCGATAGTCATCACGATACCGGAGAATCGTGAATTTACTCGGATCTAGTTCGAGTGCCTCGGTTAATTCGGAATCTGCGTAACCGAGTACTAGTTCAGCGATGAAATCCATCAAGACCGAGCCTTGCGGAATTCCGTTTGTTTGTCCCTGCGACATGTCCTGCAAAGAGGTGTCAATCACATTGCCAATCAGCGTTCTGTTTTGCTTGTTGTCTTTACCAATTTGCTTCGTGTGGACAGCCCATGCGATCGAATGAGTATAGATCTGTGAATAGCAGTCAACGACATCAGTGCAGCAAAGGAATGGGTAATCCAATGCGAGCTCGATTGATCTCTGCTCTACTTCTTGCCACCAGTTTGTAATCTGTTCGGCCTTGTCAATTTGCTCAGATTCCGACCGCAACGGTAGGCTGGTACATTCAACGACTGATCTGGATTGAAAACCTTCAAATCGTTCGACGATTGTGTGCCAATTGTCCTCGCTAGTGAGTTTGTGAACGAGGTCAACGTATAGCGCAGGGTGGATCAGCTGCATGGGCCGCCATGCGTACTGGCCATCTTTGTTGTTGAGGACAGTGTGGTTGACCGACTCAACTTCGCGAGGCTTAATCTCGCCGATGTAATCTCTCAGATTTTTGCCATGGAGAAACTCATCGAGCTTCGACAGAATCGGTTCGAAGTTGAAATACGTTGGTAAGTCAAGGTTGCTGTAGCTCGTTCCTTTCAGCAAAAAATCCCGAGCCTCATCGTGCGAAAGCTCGATTATCGGTGTTGGCGGGGTTACGGGGGTCCTAGATTGTTTTGTGTTCGTATTCATCTTATCGGAAAACGGCTCCACCTCTCCGTTTGTGAAAACGCGTCGTACGAGCGGGACTTGTCTCGAGTGGTAGCCCTCAAATTAGAATTTCACGGACGCTCTGCTTATCCGAGAAAACCGCTAGGACTCAAGCGTCTCGAACCTCCAGCCGTGCAGATAGCGAAAACAATGTTGTAGGGCAGCTCCTGGACATGGGCAATCGGCAACTTAAGTAAACGCAATTTCTGCAGCCTTTTCGATTAGACACTTCGGCTGTGGTAAGGTTCGACGGCAACAAATAGTTGCCTGAGTTGAACTCGAGCATCGAATCGATTTGCAATCACGGATTCCGAACACGGAAGGAAGCTTGGTGACGTTGGAAAACCGACGTGCCGAGCGACCACACGGAGTCTGCGTCTCAGGCTGAAGTGTTTAGCCATGACGGTCGGCCGATGACTTTACGCTGGAGTTGCTGAGCCATATGTCCCAGACAATCGCAGTTGAATGAACAGGAACCGCGCGCTCCGGTGGCCGACGCCGGACTTGAAACGGGCGATTCGTCACAAGAGGACACCTACGCGAGTTTGGCAGATTCTTTCATGCGGCCGCTTGCATCGACAGAGAGATGTGGTCTACCTGCGGAATTCATCGGTGAGAAAACCGAAACTACAAAACGGCCAGGCTATTTCGCCAAACCACGTAAGGAAAGAATAAGAGGCAAGGGAACTACGCTCATCTCTTTCAAGTTCGTTGCTCGTCAAATAGCAGATGTTGTGGCGAATGCTGCAACAGTCGCACGATCTTGCGGGTCGTCACACTCATGGGTCGTTCGGCCAGCTCCGTCAGTGGAATCCATTGCCACGTCGATGACTTGACCACGTCCGGTATCTCTCCGCCGACGTCATGCACGTGCAACGTCATTCGGTACTTCGTGACACCATGTTTGATCGTCGTCAGCCGGGCTCCCGGCGACAACGGCGGTGGAGACGTCGTCACGCCCAACTGCATCGCCAACCAATCGCACGCTGTTTCGGGAGAGTTCGCGTGAGGCGAGCCGACCCTCGGCAAATCCCACATGCCGGCAAAGCGTTGACCCCGTTCGATCTGATGCACCAGCAGGTCATCCTTGGTGGCGGATCGATCACGCAACACCAACGCGAACTCGGTCCGCGCCTCATACTGTATTCGGCTCACTTTGCCGGGAATCTCCCGCTGCAGACCCGCTGAATGCGCCGCGCACCAACGCGTGACCGGGCACCGGTGGCACGACGGATCACGGGGAGTACAAATCAGCGCGCCCAATTCCATCGCCGCTTGATTGATCGCCGCGGGTCCACACTCGCGATCTCGGGTCACCCGACGAGGCAACATGGATTCGGCCACGGACCACAGCGTTGATTGCGCCGTTTTCGACTTGACGTCACCTTGGAGTCCGATCCAGCGACTAAAGACGCGGACGGTGTTGCCTTCAAGAATAGGGTGCGGCTGATTCCTGGAGATGGAAAGAATGGCACCGGCGGTGTAGCGTCCGATTCCGGCCAAATCCAGAACGTCATTGATCCGCGTTGGAAAGCGACCTTCGTGACGATCCATGATCTGCTCGGCCGCACGCTTCAACGATCGAGCGCGTCGGTAGTACCCGAGTCCCTCCCACAACCGCATCAACTCGTCTTCATCCGCGGCTGCCAACTCAGCGACGCTGGGATATCGATCGAGGAATCGATGGAAGTACGGCAGCACGGTCGCGATCTGTGTCTGTTGACACATGATTTCACTGATCCACACCTTGTAGGGCGTCGGATCCTCTCGCCATGGAAGCGGTCGCGCGGCGGTCGCGAACCAATCGGTCAGTCGTTTTCGACGCCGCCGTGCGTAAGCCGCCTGTTGCCATTGAGATGGCGGCGACAGCATGGTGATCGAGCCATCATCACTAGTGGAATGGCCATCATCACTCATGGAATGGATTGTTTTCCCAACTTGGCCGATGTCTTGCGAATCTCCGTACCACGTCGAAATTCGATCCGCAGTTGATCACCGGGAACGTGAGCGTTGATGGCGGCTTGTAGATCGGAGAACCGGCTAATGTCCTTGTCGTCGACTTTGAGGATCACGTCCTCCGATCGTAGACCAGCCGCTTCGGCACCACTGCCGGGGACGACTTGGTTGATGATGCACTCGCGTGGCAAGTCGTTGCACTTCACGCCAAGAAATCCTCCCTGCTTGAAATCCAGCTGCAATCCCGGCAACGCTTTTTGCAGCGCTTCGACGCGTTCGACGGGAGCTCCGGTTCCATTGAGTGTCAACGAAATCGTGATGGGGAGCTTGGCCAAGTAGTCGACCATCTCTCCGTCCAGAGCGACGTAACGAAACTCCAGGTTTTGGATTCGCGGTAACTCACCGAGCGCCCGCAGCGACGCCATGTCGACATCACCCTCGATCAAGGCGAGCGTTTTCAGTTCGGGCATCGTGACGACGCGATCAAGAACGGGCTTACGAATTGCCTTTCCTCGAAGCCGCGCGTAGCTAACCTGGTCGATCCAACGTAGTAACGACAACAACTCATCGGATCCTCGATACCCATCGTCGATCTGTAACAGTTGGCGATCGTCGGTCAACGCGTGCAGGACGAACTCTCGCATGCCAATGAAGACGCCTGCACCCGTCAGGCGCGCGACGGCTTCGGTACGTCGCACATCACGAACATCCTGGATCGCCTGAATCGCTTGCGCGGCGCGACTGCCGCCGGTGCGGGCGAGACGATTCAGTTCTTGCCACGCAAGTTCAGCGCCGGAGACGATGCCCTTGCCACCATCGCCGGACGGAGGAGCCGTGAATGCCGACTCCGAGACAGCGATTTCTTGCAAGATCGTCATGGCCCCCTGAGTCGTTTCCAACTCTCCGGACCGCAGTGAATCGACGACCGGCGCCACGGCTTTGGAACCCGCTTTGATGAGTTCGCGAGTGGCTCGTTTACGTCGCAGGTACGAGTCGCTGGACAGATCCTCCACCCACCCTCGTATGGTCCGTTCGTGGAAATCCGACGAGTCGGCGTCATCAGCTCGAGCGGTCCAACCGAACCAGATCAGCGCAAGACCGCCGAAAACCGTTGCCCGGAGGTCCGCAATGCCTATCGTCATCAAGCCACACTGACAAAATCATGAACGCGCCTGGAAACAACGGCGCGGGGTCAAGTCAAACCGCCATCTATGGTAGCGGCAGACCAAACAAACCGACAAACGCGATTCCGACAACGGCTTGCGAACGGGAAGCCGCTGATGTGGAGATCCGCGTGAAGTGTCATTTTAGCGCCTGTTTTTCTGCGAATCTTGTGATTTAATGCGGGGCCAGTTTACCGCCACTGTTTTCGTCATCCGCCACCATGCAACTGCCAATCCTGTCCGATTCCCAAGTGTCGGTCGCCCAGCCCGCCGAGAATGCCGAGGGCGAGGCGAGAGGGCGGTATGCCGTGGTTTCACTGGGATGCCCCAAGAACCTGGTCGATACCGAGCAAATGCTTGGTAGGCTCGATGAAGATGGCTACCAGATGACCGATTCGGTCGAAGGTGCCGATTTTGTGGTCGTCAATACTTGCGGATTCATCGATTCCGCTCGCGAGGAATCGATGGCCGCGATCGACGAGATGTTGGCGCTCAAACGCGACGGTAAGTTGCGAAATGTCGTGGTGACCGGCTGCTTGGCCGAACGTCAGCAAGACAGTCTGTTGCAAGTCCGACCGGACATCGATGCGTTGGTGGGCGTTTTTGGCCGAAATGACATCGTATCGGTGGTCGATGATCTCTACTCGGGGCTGCGCGAACAGCGCACCGTCTTCAAGCCAGCGGCGGTCAATCCGTTGTCCGATGCGGTACGGGCCGCCGTGACGCCACGGCATTTCGCCTACCTGAAGATCAGCGAGGGCTGCGATCGACTCTGCACGTTTTGCGCGATCCCGAAAATGAGGGGAAAGCACTTCAGCAAACCGATCGAGCAGGTCGTCGATGAAGCCCGGCGTTTGGGCGAATCTGGCGTCCGTGAAGTCGTCATCGTCGCGCAGGACACGACTTATTATGGCATGGACCGCTACGGCGAGCCTCGGTTGACGGAACTGCTCCGCCAGCTCGATCAAATTGAATCGATCGACTGGATCCGCCTGATGTATTTTTATCCCATGTACATCGATGACGCGCTGATCGACACGCTTGCCTCCGCCGATCGGATCGTGCCTTACATTGACATGCCGTTGCAACATGCGAGTGATCGGATGCTTCGACGGATGGCGAGGAAAACGACGCGATCCAGTCAAACCGAGATCGTTCGAAAGCTCCGCGACCGGATCGAATCATTGGTCATGCGAACCACCATGATCACCGGATTCCCAGGCGAAACCGATGATGATTTCCGTCAGCTCTTGGAGTTCGTCGAGGAAGCTCAGTTCGAAAACCTGGGGGTCTTCACTTACTCCGTGGAGGACGACACACCTGCGTCGAGGCTGCCCCACCGTGTCGATCCGGACGTCGCCGCGGCGCGTCGGGACGAGTTGATGGCATTGCAGCAGTCGATCGCCTTTGATTGGAATCAATCCCGCGTTGGCGGCTGCGAAGATGTGTTGATCGATGCGGAGATGCCCGATCAGGAGGGCGTCTTCATCGGCCGTTCGCGATGTGAGGCCCCCGATGTGGATGGTTTGATTTACGTCTCGGAAGTCGATCCCGACGATCCGGTCGAGATCGGTCAGATCCGACCCTGTGAGATGGTCGCCTCGCAGGGTTATGACCTTGTTGCCGCCGCATCCGTCGCTGAGTGCTCTACGAGTTGATCGCGGGTTCGGAAGTCCCGCCAAGGCCAAGGTCCTTGGGAGTTCGTCGCCAGAAGACCAGGATTCACTGCTGTTGACGGGATGATCCGCCGGCGCGCGTCGTTGGCGTGACAATGGTCTCCGGTGATTCGGGAGTCCGTCGGTCGACTCCCGTGATGATCACGACGGCGTTAACATAGGCACGCCGTCGCCGTCCTTTCGACTGCCCATGATCTCCATCGCGACGTCGTTATGCCCGCTTCCACGATCTACAACGTCCCCAACGCCTTGACCACCGTGCGATTTGCCTTGGCGATCGCGGTCATGATTTTGATCCCGTTGAATCGTCCTTTGGCGGCGATGATCGTGTTTTTAGTCGCCGCCTCGACTGACTGGATGGATGGTTACTGGGCACGAAAATACGGTCAGGTCACCAAGCTGGGCCGCATCTTCGACCCGTTTGTCGACAAGATCATCATTTGCGGTTCCTTCATTGCACTAGTGGAACTGCCCGATAGCCCCGTGGCGTCATGGATGGCAACGATCGTGGTGGCACGTGAGTTACTAGTAACGAGCCTGCGAGGCATCATTGAAGGGTCCGGTGGCGATTTCTCGGCGAGTCAGCTTGGCAAGTGGAAGATGGTATTTCAATGCGCCGCGGTCGTCGCAGTGCTGTTGAATTTCATTGTCGTGCCTGTCCCGCTTTGGCTGGCGTGGACGACACCGGCTCTGCTGTGGCTTTCGATTGCGCTGACGGTCTATTCGGGACTGGATTACACGATGTTGGCGGCTCGTGTGATGCGCCAAGATGAGACCATCGTCGCATCATCGATCGCTGACTCGGATCCCGCGGCAAAGACGGAGGCTACTTGCCAGCACGAGAAAGCCGGTAGCGGGGCGAACACTTGATTGAGGTTCCGCGGCTGGCGTGCATCGCGCAATCGACCATTACCGATGCGCCGGGTGTGGGTGGCTTCGATGAGAGTCCGGAGTTGGGCGTCGCCGAGTCGTTGTTGGGAGTTGTGTCCCTGTGTTTGATTGCATGCTTCATCGCCTCCTTCATCAGTTGGGTTCGACTCTGCCGCGCCGGACGGACACCATTCGGTTCCAAACCACTGATCGCATCTCAGTCCTACTCGATGCCGTTTTGGAATGCGTTTGACTTTGTGCTGCTATTGGGTGTGCTATTGGTTGCCACCAACCTGCTGAGCATGCTGTTTGATGTCGCTGGATGGAACCCACAATCCGATGAGTCCGAGGATGCGCCGGTGACGATGTCGGTGCCACAATTGGCAATGAGTTCCATGGGAACTCTCCTCGCAATGTTGGGGACGGTTGGCCTTTTGCGTTTGCGATCATCCAGTGTGCTATCCAAATTGGGTTTGATTCCGTCCAAATCCATGTTGGTCTTGGGGTTGCGTGGGGCTGTGCTGATCCTTCCACCAACGATGATCTTGATGGCATTGGTCTCGCTACTGCAAGAGTACTCTCACCCGGTCCTGGAAGCCCTTCAATCGGAAGGTGAGGGTGATCCGGGCAAGTGGGGCGTGTTTGGGATGCTCTTTGTCACCACCGCGATCATCGCGCCCGTTTTCGAAGAGTTCTGGTTTCGAGCATTATTGCAAGGCGGGCTCCAACGGCTTGCCGACGGTAGCAAGCCGCCGTCCGCGTCGAATGCGCCCCGTGTCGGCAGTCTCGATCAACAAGATCCGCAGGGAGCGACAACCGACGAGCCGTCCGATTCATTCACTGACGGGGATTCACCCGCCGAACCAAGCTCGGCTGCGGTCGTGTGGCAGCCATACAGTCCCGGTACGGAGTTGGACGAACCAGCGCCAGCGATTGCGTGGCAGCCCGTTGCCATTTGGCCGATGGTGGTTGCCAGCATGGTTTTCTCGGCGATGCACTTGGGTCAGGGGCTCGCTCCGATTCCGCTCTTCTTCTTGTCCCTGGCCATGGGTTACTTGTATCGCCAAACTGGCTCCCTTGTCCCCAGCATCATCGTGCACATGATCCTTAACGGACTGACGATGACGGTCACCCTGTTGGAAATACTGAGGGGCGTTGGATGAAGCCGTCGCCAATGGACGATTGATGTCGCGCGTCGCTGGCATCTTGGATGACTCCGCGTCGTTGATTCGGATCCGTGGCGCGAGAGTTCATAACCTTCGCAACATCGACGTGGACATTCCGCGCGATGCGATCACTGTCATCACGGGCGTATCCGGTAGCGGAAAGAGCTCCTTAGCATTCGATACACTGTTCGCTGAGGGTCAGCGCCAGTACATCGATAGTCTGTCCACCTATGCTAGGCAGTTTCTCGACGCGATCCCGAGACCCGATGTGGATTGGATCGACGGTCTGTCAGCGACGTTGTCGATCGATCAAAAGAGCGGATCACAAAGCGCTCGCAGCACGGTCGCCACCGTGACAGAAATCTATGACTATCTGCGTTTGCTTTACGCTCGTGTCGGGATACCGCACTGCGTCGCGTGTGGGAGTCGCATCAGCACGCAGACGCCCGATGCCATTGTCGCATCACTGGCGGCGTATCCGACGAAGACAAAACTAACCATCGCCGCACCGATGGTGCGTTCACGAAAAGGCGCTCACCAGGACGTCTTAACGCGGATTGCGTCGCAGGGGCTCGGTCGCGTGATCGTCGATGGCACGATGTATCGGCTGGAAGACGTCCCGACCCTCGCGGTCCGCAAGAATCACTCGATCGATGCGGTGGTGGATCGAATTTCCATTCGAAATGGCATCGAGAACCGTTTGGATGAGTCAACCCGACTGGCGCTGAGGTTGGCCGACGGGTTATGCAGTGTTGTCGTCGATGACGGAGATTCAAAATCGGAAACCAAATTATTTAGCACCTCGATGGCGTGTGTCGAGTGTGGTGAAAGCTTCGCGGAACTGGAGCCGCGCACGTTCAGTTTCAACAGCCCCTACGGAGCTTGTCCGCAGTGCGAGGGGTTGGGATTCGT
The DNA here is from genome assembly GCA_038748615.1 of Planctomycetota bacterium. Lineage (GTDB taxonomy): Bacteria > Planctomycetota > Planctomycetia > Pirellulales > Pirellulaceae > Rhodopirellula. The sequence goes on from JBCDIU010000040.1 coordinate 30,948, forward strand.
GGAACCGCGCAAGCGATCCCGCCGATCACCATCACGGACCAAGAAACCCCAAACATCCGTCACACCGGAAAAACCAAAGAAGCCATGTGGGACTTGCAACGGAAGTCGTCTATCGGCGCAGGCCATGTCCGTCACGATCGATGACTTACCGATTCACCGTGTCGTGGCGATGTCACTGGGTGAAACGAGGGCGTGGTTGACCGGGTTGGGCGCAACGCTGCCACCGCTCGGACAACGCATTGCCTCTCCCATCACCTCGGAAGTCACTCGCCGGATCGAGTTCCTCGAGCAAGTTGGCGTTCACTATTTGACCTTGGACCGATCCGCCGACACGTTGAGTGGCGGAGAGCTGCAACGCGTTCGGCTGGCGACGTCCTTAGGCAGCGGGCTGGTCGGGGTGTGCTATGTCTTGGACGAGCCCTCCATCGGACTGCATCCGGCCGATCATGATCGGTTGCTTCAATCGATTCGGCAGCTCCGTGATGCCGGCAACACGATCGTCGTCGTCGAACATGACGAATCAACGATGCGGGCGGCCGATCACATCATCGACATCGGGCCGGGTGCGGGGCGTCATGGCGGCGAATTGGTCAGCGCCGGTACGGTCGATTGCATCGCCTCGGACGACCAGTCACCAACGGGGAAGTACCTATCCGGAAAGCAAAGCATTGCCTTGGCGCGGCCTCGTCGGACACCCAATCCGCAACAACAGCTGACACTCCATGGTGCGACGCTACATAACCTACAGAATGTTACCGTGACGATCCCGCTGGGCCTGTTGGTCGGCGTCAGCGGCGTGTCTGGCAGTGGCAAGAGTTCGTTGATCGTCGACACGCTTTATCCGGCCTTGGCGGCCGAGCTGGACCTTGTGGCATCGCCAGCGGGCCCCCATCGCCGCCTAACCGGTGCGTCGCACATCGACAAACTGATTCCCATCGATCAAAAGCCGATTGGTCGGTCGGCGCGGAGTTGCCCTGCGACGTACTCGGGGGTGCTCGATCCGATTCGCCAAGTCTTTGCCAAGACACGCGTGGCCAAGACGCTCGGTTTTAGCGCTTCACGGTTCAGCTTCAATAGTGTCGAGGGACGCTGCGATCTTTGCGGTGGAAAGGGATTGGAGCGGATCGAGATGAACTTCCTGAGTGATCTCCTAATCGAGTGCACGCGTTGTGGCGGCAAACGATTCAACCGCCAGACGCTGCAGGTGCGATTCAAGGGAGCCACGATTGCGGACGTGCTCGAGATGCAGATCGACTCGGCTCTTGCCTTCTTCGAGAACGTGCCGAAGGTGCGCCACGGATTGCAATCGTTGGTGGACGTTGGGCTCGGCTATTTGTCGCTTGGGCAATCCAGTACGACGCTGAGCGGTGGCGAAGCGCAGCGGATCAAGTTGGCCACGGAACTGTCTCGTGCGGCAACAGGTCGCTCATTCTACCTACTCGATGAACCGACGACCGGCCTGCACTTCGATGACGTTCAGCGTCTGTTGCAGGTGCTCGACCGACTCGTCGAAGGTGGAAATACCGTCCTCGTGATTGAGCACCACAGCGATCTCTTGATGGCATGTGACTGGCTTGTTGATCTAGGCCCTGGGGGAGGTCAGCACGGGGGCCAGATTGTCGCGGAGGGTCCACCGGAAGTCATCGCCGCCAATGAGTCATCGTTGACTGGGCGTGCATTCCAAGTATGAATTCGAAACCGATCGCTCTGCGACGGCGGGATGATGGGTTGAATGGTGACGCCGCTGAAACTCGTCCAACCGCCAGGCGACACCCGGGATCAGTTTGGCGGCGTTCTCGTGATAGATCTTTCGCAAGACATCGTCGGGAAGCGCAATTCCGTAGATTCGCCAGTGACCTTGCGGTAACGGAAGCGTCTCGGCGTAGGGCATGTACTCGTCCCGCGTCTCCAGGAATCGCCAGTACAGCCGCATGCGAGCCTCCGCCCACGGTCCGTCGGTTCCAAACAAGACTCGATCGGCGTAGCGGATTAGGAAGTCGCGTGACGTGTAAGGTTGTCGACCCAGTTCGTTAATTCGCGATGCAATTTCGACATGCAAATTCGGATAGCGGTCCAGCCACTGAGAAACGACCGTTAGATCCTCGGAGTTGTTGGCCACATGGGCACCGATGAATTGCGTTCTCGGATGCCGCGCGATCACGCGATTGCGAGCGGCCAAGAGGTCGTCTCGTGCCGGGAACTGATCGCCATAGAAGCTCCAATCCGGGTGCCGGCTGAGCTCTTCCCAACGCTCGTTGGATTGGTCGATGGGTTGGAAAAACGCGACCGGGTCGGCTGTGTGAATGATGACGGGGATTTGAAGCTCCCCGCAGACAGCCCAAATGGGATCCCATCTTGGATCGTCAATCTGCATCAGCGATCCATCGGGATTCTTGTACTGCAAACCGAACCGTTTGAAGATCTTCAGTCCAGACACACCTTGATTGACGGCCGCCCGCAACGCCTCGGCAGTTCGCTTGCCGAATCCACCTCGGTGGCAGTCCCATGTTGAGGGATCGTCCTCGCGACCATCGCCGATCCAGTTGACGTTGGCGTAGACGACGAAGCGAGACTTGTAGTCACGCCACAGAAATTCGAGATGCTCATCTAGCTGGCGACCGAGTTTGCCATCCAGTGACACAACGACCGCCATCTGGTTGCGATCCATCATCGCAACGAAGTCGTCGAGAGCTTGCCGGTTATGATGATGCCGATGGAACATGTGATGGTGCACGTCGACGACCGGGAATCGCGCTTGAGCGAGCAACGTCGACCTGACCCGCAGTTGGCTCTGCGGGTTGAATTGTCTCAGCGACAATGGTTTGCCGTCGCGACCATCCAATAACGATTCATCCGTGGCAGCGGCTGAGACATCGCTCGGCGTTGATGAAGTTTCCTGGGCCTCGACGGTCGCGATGGTGGTCATTGCCAACGCGAGCCAGCATCCGAAACGAGACATCACGAATCGCCGAACCGATGCAAAGCCGAAGCCGTTCGAATGATCAGCGTGTGGTCGATCACGACGGGTGAGGCCATGATCTGATCATCGAGCTCGTTGGTGACCACGACCTCAGGCTCATCACCTGGCGTCATCACAAACACGTCGCCGTCATGATTCCCAAAGTAGATATGGCCACCGGCAAAAATCGGTGATGAAGAGAACTTCCCACCCAAACGTTTCTTCCACACCGTGGAGCCGTCATGAATATCCAAACAAGAGGCGACACCGTTGTCATCCACCACGTAGAGTCGATCGTCCAGTAGCAACGGCGATGGCTTTGCGGGAACCCCACGACTAATCGTCCAAACGACGTGGGAGTCGGTCACATCGCCCTCACCATCGACACGGACCGCCCACAGTTCCATGCTTCCAAAGCCCGTCGCGAAGTAGAGCGTCCCATCTCGGTAAACTGGTCGTGGCACGACAGAAAACCCTCGACCGTGCCGAATCCGCCAGATCTCGTCGCCAGAGTCCGCGTCATAGGACACCATCCATTGCGCTCCCATGCAGATCAATTGCGGACGCCCGGACGGATCCTTGATCTCGATTGGCGTGCAATAGGATTTCATCTGGTCACCGGTCGGCGCATCCATTGGCGGTCGGTCGGATTCCCAGAGCGTCTGACCGGTTTGCTTGTTCAACGCAGTGACATATTGGCGTTCCATTCCATCCTGAATCAGGATCAAACGATCCCCCAACAGGAACGGCGAACTACCAGGCCCCACGGCATGCTGGAGCGGCAGAACGCGCTGCCAGGCGATGTCTCCCGTGCTGCGCTGGATCGCAAATGTTCCGAACGTCCCGAAGTGGCAATAAACGGTATCTCCATCGGTGGTCGGCGTTGGAGAAGCGTAGCTGTTGAGTGAATGGATCGCATCTGGCTCGACCACGGTCGTTAGATCAATGGTTCGAGTCAGTTCACCCGAGCTGCAGTCGACCACAAGTGCCTTCAATTCAACGGACTTGGCAATGGCGAGTTGTTTGAATTTTTTCTCCTCATTGGCGGTCTTCCGGAGCAGCTCCAGACGTTCTTCGTCCGTCGGCAAGATCTCGATGGCCGTGGTCATCCAGATCTCGTCCTCCACGACAATCGGTGAAGACCAAGCCTTGCCCGGCAATTCAACGGACCACAGATGCGATTGACCGGACCCAAAGTGCGTTGGCGGTCGTTGCGATGCAACGATGCCATCCCCGGTGGGGCCACGAAACTGGGGCCAATCGGATTCCGCGACCGCTGCACCCATCTGGGACAACCAGCAGAGACCGACCACTAAAACAGATGACGAAGCTCGCTTGTGATTCTCTGGACTATTCATGCCCGACAGTTTAACCCGATGACGCGTCTTTGTGGGGGTGAGAATCCGGGCACCTGATCACTGGAGCCCGCAGCGGCGTCACCAGGTCAGGCCGGTGGGGAGACAATTGAAATTCAGACCGCCGGCGTCGGTGGCGACCAACATATCCTCAACCCGGACACCGCCGGTGTCTCGACCATAAAGGCCCGGTTCAATGGTAAAAACCTCGCCCGGCAAGATCTCCCCGCCGCCGTCATCGAGCAAAATCGGCTCGTGAATCTCCAAACCAATTCCGTGACCCAACCCGTGCTGGATACTCGGCTCGTTCGTAATCGTGCCCCTGTGCTCGGTGTAGCCGCCGCGAATCAAAACGTCTCGGGCGGCGTGATGAACCGACTCCGCAGTTCGTCCCGGGATCAAGACGGCTTCGGCGGCTTTCTTCGCCTCAACGACGGCCGCATGCATCTCCGCGATGACGCCCGGAACATCGCCATGGACGACCGTTCGTGTGCAATCGCCATGATATCGGCTCGTATCATCACGCGGAAACAAATCCACAATGATGGGAACACCCGTGTGGAGCGAACCGGTTCCGGCGTGATGGCAATCACCCGCATGCGGCGGTCCCGCGATGATCGCACCATGTGTCATCGAGAAGCCGCGAGCGAGAAACTCCACTGCGGCGATCGAACGCACCGATTCACTGCTTATCGCCTGACCGTCATGGTGCAAGACACCATCGGCGTTAGCGGTTGCCGATGCGATGTACTCGCAAACCTGTTTCATGACCTCTTCGGTGACACGCTGTGCATGCCGTAATCGATCCTGTTCGTCGTCCGATTTGACGCGACGATCCGTCACGCCCAATTCCTCGTCATAGACGACATCAACGCCCGCCTCGATCAATTGAACGATGGCGATCAAAGGCAAGCTGCGATCGGCGCGAACGACCTTGATGTCGTGATCAAGCAAACAGGCCGCCAGCGACTGCATGACAGCCGTTTCTCGGTCACTGCTAAACGAGCGTGCATGGTTCTCGAAATCGGCAGGGCAATGGACCACATCGACATCGGCCACCCCGCGCACGCGGTCCATTTCCAAATCACGCACGATCGCGATCGACCTCGCCTCAACGTCACCACGTGATGGGATCCGGATCCAAGCCGCCGGGTCACCCAGCGGGATGGAAAGTCCACGAAACAGGTTTGCATTGCGGTCGGCGAAACCTGCCGTGATCTGAGCCGCCATGGCCAACTGCTCAGGTTGCCAATCACGATGCGACCGAGTCAGTGCCGGCGAATGTTGAAACGATTCAGGATGGATCATCCGCACAAGTTAGCTGACCGGCGCCATCGATTCGAGGTGCCCATCAAAACGGACCCGTCGTGGGGACGCATCGATGCGGTCGATGCGGTCTTGCCGATCGCAATGGAGCAAGTTCGTTTTCCGCTGATGACGGCGCCACCATGACTCGACCATTCACCCGTTGGCGCCACCTGTTACGACACGCGATGACGGAGCTGACATCGTCCATTGGTTCGCTGGCTCGAATCGGCGCGATCGTGGTGGGTTCGCAGTTGCAAGTCGCAGCGGTGGTGGCGGGATTTCCCGAGTTGACCGATCGTGTTGGACGATTCTGTGGGTATGGGTGGGGCGACGGCTATCACGCATGTCGTTCCAGTGGCGCCCGACCCTTGGCGAATCTACCACCGCGTTCTTACTCAGCTCGCACGGGGAATTTTGCGGACCGATGGTTCGGATGTCCTCAAGAGCCCGCCTGCGGGGTTCCATCTTGCTGGAGCCACGTCGACTTCAATGCGGGGATCGGCATCTCGACCGGCCAGACGTTCTACGACCGATTCGACGCCTTGGCCCAACAGGTGCGATACGAGCAACTCAAAAGCATGAGCCATCCACCGCTCGCCACGACGCCAATCCTGGACCCCGAAGCCGGCATGTTTCCGTCAACGGCCTCGCGTGGTCCGTCCAATTCATGGTCGGAGCTAAAGTCGACGGGGCCCTCGATTGTCATGCCTCCAGCCGAAGCATCGCTGACCCCCGATGAGGTCCAGCAGTTTCGCGAGTATCAAGAGTTCCTGGAACAAAAGAAACGCTTTGGCAAATACCTCGTTGATCCAGACGAGTTTGAACCCGCTCAGTCTTGGGGTGGTCCAGCGGTTGGGACCAAAGAACGTCGCGCCCGGGAAGAAGCTCGCATCGAGCAGCTGCGGCGGGCGAGGCAGCGAGCGACCGACCATGATTCTGTCGAGACCAGCCCGAGTGACCTCTCGGATTTCGATGCCGATCCGAGCCCAGAGAGTCGTTGGATGCCCGTCGCCCCAAGCGAACCAGCGCCCTCGATGGAGGACGAGGCAGCGACATCGATGGAGGAACTGTTGCCACCCTATCCGTCGCTTGATCGTCGACGCCCACGCACTCGCGATTCAATCCAATGGGAATCGCCAGCACCGAAAACGCCCGACACGGCACCAGCGGTTCCCGAGATCAACGATCAAACGAGCACGTCGAGGACTTCCACGATGCCATCGCGTCGGCACTTCATCCGGCAACCTTCATCCGCCGGAGTGCCCATTCAGGTGGCCACCGCGCCGACTCAGCGACGTTTCATCCAACAGCCCAAACGTTGAGAGAGGCCCCAAGCGTTGAGAAAGGCGTTGGGCAGAATCTCGATGACCTAATCGTTGAGCCGATCGGTTCAGCATCTTCATCGAACAGCCGCGTACGCACTAAGCTTTTCCGTTTCCGAGCGAGTCGGAGAGAATTTCGGCGATGTCGGCTTGTTGATTCGGCTGAACGAAACGCATGTCCAGAATGAGCTCATCACCATCCAACCCAGCGATCAACGCTGGGTTGGATCCCGCCAACCGATCCACCAGCGTCGCCGCCGGCACCGACTCGCACCGCAATCGGACTTGGCGCGATCCGATGGATGTCGAACCAAGGCTGGCCGGATCCGCACTGACGCGAACGGATCCAATCGATTCAATGCCGCTGCATTGCGTCGCAAGTCGTTCGGCGCGATCTCGAAGATTCTCTTCCGATCCAAGCAACAATTCGTCGATCCGCAACATCGATTCAGCGTGCACACGAACCGCCTCGGCCACCATCGCCATCGTGACCGCGGGCGCGGCGACTAGCATCCAATTCGGGGATGATCTGAGTTGCTCAAACAGTTCGGGCCTCGCCAAGAGGATGCCGCAATCGGGCGTACCGGTGAACACACCGCCGCGTATGACCACCGCGTCGGCGCCCCGCTCGATGATCTTGCTCGCCACCGAAACACCATCTGAGATCTCGGGCCGCGCCGGTGACCACCTGGCTCGCGGCAAGACAACGACATGAGCCTGGGGCTCATCATGCCGAATGGAAGACTCCGAATCGCACGTGGTTCGGTCTAGGCGAACGACCAGGTTGTTTGATTGGACTCGATCGGCTGTCGCCAGACCTGGTTGGAGCGTTCCGCGACCCAACGCATGCCAATCCGCTTCACTCGGTCCGGCGATGTCGCCGAATTCGCGTACATGCCCGCCGAGCCATCGCAACGCATCGGCAAGAACAATCTGCGATGATGAGGAAGCGTCATCAACAGGCAGATCCTGTATCTCCAGCGGCGTGGCGCAACATCTTGGCACCCAAACAGGGCGCGTGTCCTTCCCCAAATGTGCCACCAGCGACAACGCCGATGTCATCGACGTTGTGACGTGCGCATGCAGGGAAATCCCACAAATTTCGGACAGAGACTCCGCGATCGTTTCGGACAATCCTTGACGCTCCGCAGGTGTCAATGCGTTTGCCGAATGAAGCCAGGTATGCCCCACATCGACGACGGATTCCGGCAGTGTGATGTCGGAACCCTTGCTTCCGGCCAGTTGCCCGGAAGCGTTGATTCGCTGTGGACGGCCGAGGGTAGGCCGGTGCTGCGGTGACGATGGAACGGGCCAGCGCTCGCGAACCGCCGATCCCGCCGATTCGGCTTGTCGCAATAAGTTGTCGACTTGGTCGCGTGCCATCTGCGGCAACTCGTCGACTAACTTCAAGGCTTGATTTCGAAGAGCCTGACCCGTCTCGGGGTCGCTCACCTGGCGCGCTAAATCTTGCACACCGCGACGAAGCAGATCAACGGTCCAGGGAGGCAGAGCCATGTCGTTCACTCGAAGCAGAAGAAACGGGGTCTCCCCGTATCTTCATTGCTTGGGCTGTGTCGAGCAAGCATCTAAACCAGACCGCAGACGACGATGTCTTCAGCAGGAACCTGGTTGCCCCTGGGGAATGACCTCGGAGCGAATCGGGCAGAACTGAACTACTTCGGACGCTGTTGCCCCAGGAATTCTGTCACGTCGGCCACGCGAGCGTCAGGCTCCTTCGCCGGACCACCGATCATGCCCCCAAAGAATCCAGGCGTGCCATTGGTCGAAGGTGGCGTCGCCGGCTTGCCGGCATTCGGTCCTGCAAATAGGTTCCGCGGGTTCAGTAGCGATGGGCTGAACGATTCCTTGGTGCGCTGCCATGACTTGGACGCAGTCGTTTGCACGTCGGTCAACAAGGTATCTTTTCGTTCGACGATTCGGTTTTGATCATCGGTGCGGACCAAAAAGTTGGGCAGCCGAAACGACGGCTTGGGCATCTTCCAATTCATTGGGTTGAGTTTCTGCATCATGCCGCCAAAGCCCGATGTGGGTGCCGCGGTCGTTTGGGCCTGTGCGGACTCGGTGAACACGCCTGACATGACGATTCCGATCGCGACGGACAGTAACATTGCCAGCGAACGCGATGACCGCGTCGGATGTGGGATGAACATCGACTGAGGATGCATGGGAATCTCCACGAAGTTGGGTTTGCAATTTCGAAGCACAGCATGGGGCTATCGCGTCTACGTCGAGGGCGGCACAAGACCAGTTCACGATTTCGGAAAAATAATATTCGGACGTCGTCAGGCGGGCGATTCGCAAGTGGTTGAACTTTCGATGACATGATCATTTTCTCTAAAGTTTGAATATGACGCGGCCGGCCCCCGGCCCAATGAGTTTCATGACGTGTTGCCGGACAAGGATGTGGCCGAGCTTTCAATCCGCTGTCGACAATGGTTGGCGACCATTGCCCTGGTGTTGATGCCAGCGACACTGCTCGCACAAGACGGCGTTGCCGTGGAAGACGCGGCCGTGTTGGGGCGAACGCCGATCAAGTTGACACCCGCGGACCTTGGCGGTCCGATGCAGGCCGACGAGCCGGAGATCGAGGATCGTCAACCGATCGACTTCCTCGGTGGTGGTCCCGACGCGTGGACCAGCCCAGAAGGAATGGCCGGTAGCTTGCAGGTCATGTTGCTGCTAACCGTCCTTTCGCTGGCACCGGCGATCCTTTTGATGACGACCTGTTTCGTTCGCATCATCATCGTGCTCGGATTGCTGCGGCAGGCGATCGGGTTGCAATCGCTGCCGCCGAGCCAAGTGATGACAAGCGTGGCGCTGTTCATGACGTTGTTCGTGATGACTCCGGTGTGGAATCGTGTCTATGACGACGCGATCGCCCCGTATACCGATCCGGAGGTCGACATGTCGTTGGAGGAAGCCTACACGGCCGGGTCGATTCCTATCCGGGAATTCATGTCGCATCAAATCGATATGACCGGCAATCACGATGATGTGCATCTGTTCTACACGTACATGGACCCCAACGCCGCGCTACCCAGCACGTTTGAAGACGTGCCCATGCGCGTGCTGTTGCCGGCGTACATTTTGAGCGAACTGAAGACGGCATTCTTGATGGGCTTTCAGATCTATCTCCCGTTTCTGATCGTGGATTTGGTCGTTGCCAGCGTCACGATCTCCATGGGGATGTTGATGTTGCCTCCGGCGGTAATCTCATTGCCATTCAAGCTACTGCTGTTCGTTCTCGTCGACGGATGGCGATTGGTCGTCGAGATGTTAATGGGCAGTTTCACGCTCTGACGACGAACACCTATTTCTTGGAACCCATATGCTCGAATCCTCTGAAGCTGTTGACCTGGTTCGCGAAACGCTCGTCATCGCTGTCATCATTGCCGCACCGATCTTGGCCGTTGGGATGCTGGCGGGGCTGGCCATTGGTTTGATTCAGGCGCTCACGCAGATTCAGGATCAGACCGTTTCGTTCGTCCCCAAACTACTCGCCATGGCCGGCGTCTTGGTGGTGTGTACGCCCTGGCTGATGAGTCGCATGCTGGAATTCACGCGAATGGTCTTTGAAAACGCGGGCGGGCTCTAGCATGCAGTCTTACGTCGACTGGCTGATGAATCACCTCGTGTTGGCAATGCTGGTGCTAACTCGACTGGGCATGCTGTTGATGGCGATGCCGGCAATCGGTGTTGGTGTTCCCCGGCGCATCCGTGCGATTCTGGCGATCATGTTGACGGCATTGCTGCTGCCCACGCTTGCCTCACGGGTCGATGCAACGGGGTTACCGGAGATGACCAATCTGCTAGACCTAGCGCTGGCAATCGTTCGAGAAGCGTTCATCGGAATGCTGATTGGCGCTACCGTTCAAATGATCGTCACCGGCCTGCAGTTGGCCGGCGAAGCCATCACGAGCACCGGTGGTATGCAGCTAGGCGATTCGATCGATCCTGCCACGCAATCCAGCGTGCCCGCGCTGGCGCGGCTGGTGGGCATGTTGGTCACGTCCGTCATGCTGTGTTCGGGTGGTCATCGCCTGCTGCTGACACTGTTGATGGATAGTTTCTCGTTGGTGCCAGCCGGCCGAGTTCGATTCGATCAATCGATGTTGGAGGCGGTCGTCGCATCGATGAGCGGCGCCATGGCATCGGGGGTCCGCATGGCGGCACCCGTGATTGCAGCCTTGTTATTAAGCAATCTCGTGACCGGACTGATTAGCCGGACGATGCCGCAGATCAACGTGCTCGCCATCGGATTGAGCGTCAACGCACTCGCGATGCTCGTGGTCACGGCATTCAGTTTTGGATCGGTCGTTTGGCTCTTCCAGGCCGATCTGGCCGCAGGTATCGAGCGTCTCATGACCATGTGGACGGCGGCGTGAATCCATTCCAAATCGAGATGACGTCGCATGTCTGACGCCGGTGGCGACAAGAAGCACTTCGCAACCGATCACAAACGCCGACAGGCTCGTGAACAGGGCCAGGTTGCCAAGAGCCAGGACTTGACCAGCGCGGCGTTACTGTTAGCCGGAACGGCGGCACTGTACTGGTTCGGCGGGAAAGCGGCTGGATTCCTTGCCCACGGCATCGTGAACAGTCTTTCGCAGCCGCTGGTGGGGCCTTACGACACACAGGATGCTACGAACGAATTGATTCGAACGGGAATCCGTTTGGCAGCTGCAACGACGCCGATACTGTTGTTGATGATGGGCGGAGCCATCGTGATCAACATCGCGCAGGCCGGACTGATGCTGTCGCCAGCGAAACTGGTTCCCAAGCTATCCAACATCAGCCCATTGGCGGGAGCCAAACGGATTGCGTCGTTGCGCGGCATAATGCGGCTCGTGTTCGGACTCTTTAAGGTCGCGCTGATTGCCGGCGTCGCTTACGTCGCTCTGCGGCGTCAGCAGGACGCCGTGATGATGCTGACCACACTTAGCGTCCCCGAACTGGCCACCGGAATGTTCGAAGTCATCGTGGGCGTCTGTCTCATGATCGGAAGTGGACTATTCGTACTGGCCCTCTTGGAATACGTCTTCCAAAGATGGAAGAACGAACAAGACATGATGATGACGGACCAGGAGCTGCGAGATGAGGTCAAGGAGACTGAAGGTGATCCAAAAGTGTCCGCGCGTCGCCGACAAGTCGCCCGGCAAATGGCAATGAATCGATTGGGTACCGACGTGCCCACGGCGGATGTGGTCGTCAGCAACCCAACCGAGTTGGCCATCGCCATTCGATACGACCCAATGTCCATGCCGGCGCCGATCGTCGTGGCGAAAGGCGCTGGCATGATCGCCCAGCGAATCCGTCGAATCGCCTTGGAAAACGGCATTCCCGTCGTCGAACGCAAACCGCTGGCGCAGGTGCTCTACAAACTAGTGGACGTGGGTGACGAAATCCCCGCCGATCAGTATCAAGCGGTCGCCGAAGTGCTACGGTACGTGTACCAACTGCAAGGCAAATCGATCCCGCAAGCTGCGTAGTCGGTTGTCCGCACATCATCTCCACTTGGATCCTCATGCCCGACAACCCGCTGACCCCAGCACTGTTTGAATTCCTTGAAGACCTTCGCGATCACAACGAACGTGATTGGTTCAATGAGCATAAGTCGGTCTACGAGCAGGTCGTTCGCGATCCGGTGGTCGCCTGGATCGAGCAATGGACCCGACCGCTCGCACGTTCGGCTCCGATGCTGTCGGTGGTGGCAAAACGCAGTCGTGGCTCGCTCATGCGGATCCACCGCGATACGCGGTTCAGTCGCGACAAGACGCCTTACAAAACCAATGTCGGGATTTCCCTCCGACATCAGGCGGACGGCGACATTCATGCGCCGGGTGTCTATGTTCACCTCGCACCGGACGAGTGCTTTTTAGGTGCTGGTTGTTGGCGCCCGCCACGCGAGGCACTCGCCGCAATTCGGGCGTCGATCGATGCCAACCCGAAGGAGTATCAACGGGTACATCGTCGAAAAGCATTTGCGGCTGACTTCAAATTGGCCGGCGAACGACTCAAGACATCGCCGCGTGACTATGCCAAGGATCATCCGATGATCGACGAACTGCGGCGAATTGATTTCATTGCCGTCTCGCCTTTGACTCGCCAGGATGTCCTGGCGAATGATGCGACCAGTGAGATCGTACGCCGCATTCGACTTGCCAAGCCTTGGATGCAGTTCCTCTGCGGCGCGATGGACATTCCCTACTAAACCACCCCGAATGAGCGATCCATGAGCGATAACCGTCCGACTCGTCGAGCCCTGCTGGTCATTGATGTGCAGCGCGAATATTTCGACGGTGCGCTGCCGATTCGTCATCCGGCTGGTCACCTCGAATCGATCTTGAACGCGATGGATGAGGCCCAACGGCACAAGATCCCCACGGTCGTGATTCGCCATCATCAGCCGGATCCTGATTCGCCCGTGTTTCGACACGGAAGCGACATGTGGCAGTTACACGACGAGGTCGCCGGACGACCGCGCGATCAATTGATCGACAAACAGTGGCCGGGTTCGTTCACCGGTACGTCGCTGGGTGAATATCTAAAGGGCCTCAAAATCGAGACGGTCACGATCGCGGGTTACATGACCCAGGTGTGTTGTGACACCACCGCCCGCCAGGCGTTCCACGATGGATACAAGGTCGAATTTCTACGCGATGCGACGGGGACACTTGATGTCAGCAATCAGGCCGGCAGTGTGACAGCCGAACAGCTGCACGAATCCATTTTGGTTTCTCAGCAAATGTTCATCAGCGAGGTCATTGACCGACCAGAGTGGGCATCACGATTGACGTGATTGGACACGCGACTGAAATGCGGTGAAGTCGTCGAGCGTGTCGATACCAGGGGCCGCTTTGGGCACCGTCGTCGCCACAATGGTCTTGCCATCCTCGATGGCTCGCAACTGTTCAAGACGCTCAATCTGTTCTAAACACCCCATCGGCTGGCCCGCAAACCATGTGAGGAACTCGCGACGATACGCGTACAAGCCAATGTGCTGAAAATAGACCGGCGGCGTGATCGCTAGCCAGCTTGCGACGTCACCATCGCGAGCCAAGGGGATGGCGGCGCGACTAAACGTAATGGCTCGCTGATTTGCACCCATCAGCACCTTCACACAATTGGGATCTTCGAGCATCGCCAACTGTGTAATCGGGGTCATCGCCGTCGACATGTCGGCCTCCGGATGGTTCATCAGCAATTGGGCAACGGCATCGATCGTATCGGCTTCAATTTCAGGTTCGTCGCCTTGCACGTTGACAAAAATATCAATGTCCTGCCATTGTCGAGCAATCTCCGCGATGCGATCCGTTCCCGATTGGCAATCCACGCTCGTCATACGGGATCGTCCTCCGAACGCCGCCACTTCCTCGGCCAGTCGGGCGTCGTCGACGGCAACGACCACATCGCAAGCCAGTCTGGATCGGCAGGCAGCTTCATAGGTGTGCTGCAGAACAGACTTGTTGCCCGCGCGCAGCAACAACTTCTCTGGCAGTCGGCTCGATTGCAGCCGAGCCGGAATCACGATCATGCACTTCATGTCGACTGACTCTTCGGGTCTGAAATGGTCCTTGCATGGATCAGGATGGCGTCGACGATTCCGCTGAGGGGTGGGCCAACCTAGCGATCTTGGATTGGGTTACCGTATGCCTCATCAACACGACACTCGATGGGACGACCGTCGAGAATTACCGGGAATGCCTTTGAGATCCAACATGGCCGAAGCATCGCTGAGCGAGTCCGAACCCGAATTGAAATCATTGCCGCCGTTTTGGTGGGCGACCAAGGGTGACATCAACGCATTCTTTGGCCTGATGTTGGACAATCTAGCGGGTCTGCTGTTGATGGTCGCGATGCTGGCCGGATTTGGTCTCCCAGCATCCTTCAGTGTGTCCCACATGGTACCGGGTACGGCATTGGGTGTCTTGTTGGGTGACCTGGCATTCTTCGTCATCGCGCTTCGGATGGGTCGGCGTGAGAATCGAGATACAGTGACGGCAATGCCGCTGGGACTCGATACGCCATCGACCTTTGGCATGATTTTGCTGGTACTTGGACCTGCTTTCCTGGCGGCGCAGCGCGATGGGATGAACGTTGAAGCGGCCTCCATCCATACGTGGCACATCGGAATCTGGTGCATCGTTTTGTCAGGTGTCTTCAAGATGGTTCTTGCACCGACCGGTCAAGTGGTTCGGCGTGTGGTCCCACGTGCGGGCTTATTGGGATCGCTGGCATCGATCGCTTTAGTGTTGATCAGCTTCTTCCCGCTAACACACATTCTCGGCTCGCCTCTGCCAGGATTGTTGGCCATGGTCGTTGTGCTGGGAACCTTGATCGGACGGGTCCCTTTGCCAGGCCGAACACCTGGAACGTTGGGAGCACTGATCGTCGCCGGTAGCGTTTACTATTTTCTTTGTGTCACGGGTTGGTTCGGCTACGAGTTGCCCGAGAGCCAGTCCGTCACGCTTCTGCCAACGGAATGGTTGCAGGCGTGGCGCGGCACTTGGGTGGGCGCATTGCCCGATGCATTGCCGTACCTACCCTTTGTGCTGCCCTTTGCTCTGGCCACGGTGGTCGGCGGAATTGATTGCACCGAAAGCGCCGCGGCCGCCGGCGATGAGTATGACACCCGCGGCGTTTTGGCGGTGGAGGCGATCGCGACGTTGCTGGCGGGACTCTCCGGCGGTGTCATTCAAACAACACCCTACATCGGCCATCCGGCGTACAAGGCGATGGGTGGGCGAGCGGCCTACACACTGGCAACGGCTCTCTTGATCGGTTCGGCCGGCATCCTGGGCTACTTCGCTTGGCTGAACGCCTGGATTCCCGCTCCGGTCGTTTATCCCATTTTGGTCTTCGTGGGCCTCGAGATCACGTCGCAGACATTTCTCGCAACGCCCAGGCGTCACTATGCAGCGGTGGCGTTGGCATGCCTGCCCGCCTTGGCGTACTTGTCATTGAGCCTGCCGGATCGAATTTTCGGTGACGGGACCTTGCTGGAGGCGGGAACCACGATCGCATCCCTGTCGGGCGAGCCACTGAAGCACGACCTGCAAACGCTACGAATGCTCAGCAACGGATTCATCGTCACCGGTTTGATTTGGGCGTGGATGCTGGCCGCGATCATCGATCGACAGCTCCGACTTGCAGGCCTAGTGATGATTGCCGCGGCCGTCATGACCTGCATTGGCGTGATCCATTCGCCGATTGAAGGGAATCGGTTGTTCTTACCATGGATGTTGGATGGCGATAGCTCGTTTTCACTACCCAGGCAGTTCTTGGCACCCGTCGCGGAGTTTGCACTGGGCTATCTGATCACCGGAGCCGGATTGATCGTCTGGTCACGATGGCTGAGCGGCCAGCCGGAGGAAACTCCGGTCGAGCCGGAACACGGTTGAGTGTCAAACGAGGCAACACATGAGTGAATTCTTGGAAGCCGCCATTGCCGAAGCGATGGCCGGACGAGATGAAGGGGGCATTCCGATCGGTAGCGTCTTGGTGATCGATGATGAGATCGTCGGACGCGGCCACAATCGACGCGTGCAATCGGGTAATCCGATTCTGCATGCCGAAATGGACGCCTTGGCCAACGCGGGCCGCTTGACCGCGAAGGATTACTCACGGGCGACACTGGTATCGACACTGTCACCGTGTGATATGTGCAGTGGCACGGCGCTTCTATATAAGATCCCACGAATCATCATCGGCGAGAACCGCACCTTCTCTGGCCCGGAGAGTTACGTCGCCTCTCGAGGCGTGCAACTGACAGTATTACAAGATTCCCGATGCATCAATCTGATGGAAACGTTCATTCGGGAGCATCCGACGCTCTGGAATGAGGACATCGGCGTCTAGGTAGCCGCCATCACGGAACATTCAGTAGGTGGCTTTCGCTGTGGCTGTTGTATTGGGGTGCGTACATGGATTCGATGTGGGCCAAACCTGCTTGGTAGCGACCCTTCAATTGAATTCGGCTGCGAGATTCCAACACGTAGGCACCTCGCGGTAGCCGATCGATGAAGAAGTGTTCCGCCGCATCCCGCGTACTCCGATAGACGGCCAAACCGTCTTGGAACCGATAGCTCGACAGGACGTTCGTTGGTTCTGTCCCCGATCCACGGTGATCCCGGAGATGGACAAACTCCAACTCTCGATCCGTGCGAAGGATCAATCGAGAAACAATCGTTTCGCCAACGCTCAATTCTACGCGATCCGTGATTGGTTCCATCGATTCACCAGCATCCGTATTTCGAACGACAAACAACTGTTTCTGGATTCGTAGAGGCGTCGCCTCATGCGAGGTGACGTCATCGATATCCACCAGGTACTGCCAGTGCACACCGCCCCAAGCGATGCCCGGTGTCGTCTTGGTCACGGTGACCAAGCCCATCTCGGCCGTCACTTGATCGGCAGACCATCGATGTTGGTAGAATCCGGTTCCGGCCTCAACGGAGTCTTTCGGCACGGCCTGTTGACCAACGCGAACGTCAACCAGATCGGTCGACGAGAGCGGCTGGTCGCCTCGTAGGATCAGCGCGTAGACGGCGTCCGCCGTCGCTTTGGTCGTCTTCCAAGCCCGTGTTTGCTTTTGTCGCAACAGCCATTCCTGGCAACGCTGCACCGCAACGGGATCCCCGGCGATTTCGTCCATCACCTCAATCAACATCGCCTGAGCCTCGATGTCGGATTGATGCCATGCCCATCCGCCACGCTGCTGGATATGCATACCCTGCTCGTCCGTCGTCGATTGCTCGCTCAGCGATTTGACGATTGCACCGGCGGTGGCGTGATGGCCGAGACGATGCATCGCCATCGCCACGTGAGCTTGCGACATCGATCCGGGTAACGTCAACCAATGGCGCCTCGCCTGATCCGTCCAGTAGTCCATCGACTCACGATTCGCATCGGCGACAGCAACATCGTCCATGAAAAAGCTGCGGCCATAAAGGTACATCGCGATCGTCGGCGTCAGGTGAATCTTTTCACGATGATCATCCTGAATCGCTTGATACGACTTCGTCGCAAATCGGTCCATTGCCGCGACGGCTTTCAGCGCGATCGACGCATCGACATCGACACCCAAGTGGCGTAACCGACCATAACCGGTCGCGATGATCATGGTCATGAAGCGGTTGGCGTGACCGCCGGGGAACCACGGGAACGATCCATCGGCCAACTGCATCGCCTCCAGACGCGACTGAATCTGGGTCACCTCCTGCCGCAGTCGATTGGTGTCAAAAAGCTGTCCGATGCGCTGGCGGGCATCCGACTCGGTCTTCGCTTCGGCGACCCAAGGTGATTCGGTGAGTGCGATCTGTCGAAGCTCAGGATTCTGTTCGAGCGGGCTATCGAGCGTCGTCCGGCCGGCCGCATTGGGCTGACGTCGCCAAAGCTGTAACACCTGTTCCACCCTCGGGTCAGACGTTGCCACGTGGCGTGCCAGCAGATTGGCATACAAGCGGTTGAACGACTGTTCCGCACACTCGTGGGGGAACTCCATCAAATAGGGCAGCGCCATCACGGCGTACCAAGTCGGATTGGATGTCATCTGGACCGTCAGCGACTGATGATCGATGGACTCTTTTCCGGCCGACTCTTGGAGCTTCCTTAGGTTGAACTGCTTGCTCTCCTGACCATGGACGGACAGGGCAATCGACTCGTGCACCATGACTTTCCGGGAAAGAATGGGCAGATAGCCCTCCTCGCCGTCGGATAGGCGGCCTGTCGATGCAACGGCCGTATAGGTAACCAAATCGAGTTCGTCTGGAATACTGCATCGCCAGGAAAACGATTGCGATCGGCCTGCTGGGATATCAAATGATTGACGCGGGGTCCCGTTATCCATCGCAGCGTCGACGGACTCGCCGGTCGCGGGATCCCGAAAGTTCAACGCGACATCGCCTGACTGAGCGGTAGCGGAACGGTTGATCACTTTGACAGTCAGTTCCACCTCGTCACCGGCACGCAGGACTCTTGGCGGATTCGGCTGAACCATCAGTTCCTTGCTCGTCACGGCGGTGGCATCGATGAATCCCGATGACAGATCCGTGCCATGAGCCAATCCCAAAAGTCGCCATCGAGTCAACGCCTCCGGCATGGTGAAGCGCATCGTCACCTTGCCCTGGTCGTCGCTCGTCAGCGTTGGAAAAAAGAACGCCGTTTCGGTCAGATTCTTGCGCGGTCCGACATCCGATAAATCGATGGACGATGCATTGTCCGGTGGCGTGACATCGCCAACGCCACCGGATGCTGCTTCCGCCGCAACACCCGCACGATTCATCGATCGCCCCTTTGCGACGGGAGCGGCTGCGTCCATCATCATGGGGCCTGATTCCATCGCCATCGACATGGGCAAAGGAACGCCCCGACCGCTTCGCTGTAGGTATGGATTTAAGATCTCACCGCGAAATCGCGGGTAAGACAGAATCGGGCCATTCACGAAACGCGCACCGAACCAGGACGCCACCGACATGTTCTGCCAGCGATTCTCAAAGCGAGTGTTCAGCCACGAACGGTCTCGATAGAACACGTCCAGCGCCTGCGCGAAACGATGCGGGCTCAACGCGTCCAGTGACGCGTCGTAAAGCGTGGCCACCATCTCGGCGGTTGCATCCAAGTCGTCGTCGATATTGCGAATCACAGCCGTCCATGTGGATTCCTGACCAGGCTTGAGTTTCGATCGAAACGTTTCCCAGGTGATGTCCCACTTTCGATCGGTCCACGGGACATCGATTCGACGCGTCAAAGAGCTCAAGCGATTGTCATGGACCATCGTGATATGAACGGTGAAGCCACCTCGAAGCGACTCGTCAACGTCGTGCTTGATTCGAACCTGGGTCGCTTCGCCGTCGGTCCAGTAACGCTGCAGCGCTTTGCCACGGTGGTGAACCTCCACCAGAGCGTGCATGGATTCATATCCGGTGCCGACGATCGCCTCCATCGTCTCACCCGGTTCGAGACTCTCGGACTGAACTGCCAAGAACACAGGCGTCCTCAGTTCGCACTGGTTCGCGTCGGGATCAATGACGCGAAGAGGCAACAGTGCCGTGACGGCTTCGCCAGCGCTGTCCGTGGTCGTCAACACGGCCCGATAATGCCCCGCTGGCAGACGGACCTCCGTGGAGACGCTGCCGCCTGCATCTGTCGTCAAATCGCGCGTCAGGATTCGCTCATCCGTGGCCCAAGAGTTCGGATCACCGGTCGGGGACACTTCGGCACCATCGCCATGGCGGGGCATCACGCCGGGCTGAATGGGCGGCTGAACGACTCTGTCTGGTGACACCAGAGAGAACACTTCCAATCGAATTTCGGCAGACACGCCTGATCCCTGCAACGACCGAGTTCGGGCGCGAAGGTTCACGGGCTGTTGCGCCAGCAGCCAATCGGGCCGATCGACGGACAGTTCCGCAGTCATCATGACCTTCCCGACCGCGATGGTCTGACTAGCCGATCGAGTCTCCCCGGTCGTGTCCGTCACCTCGGCGGTCACGCTGTACCGAAACGTCGCCGGGCCATCGGCATCGGCATCCGGGACCGCATCAAATTCAATCCGAAAGTGACCGTCTTGGTCGGTCACGGCATTCGATTCCACGATTGTCTGGGGCGGTGTCGCGTTGGGCGGCATCCACCAACATCGGTACCACCACCAAGACGGAAAATCGACCTCGCGCACCACACGGTAACGGACCGTTGCGCCATCAATGGGGGCTCCATTGAACGCGACGGCGTGCCCCCGCATTTGAATCGTCTGACCAAGTCGCTTCGGCTCGTCGGATGATTCCAACTCAACATCGAACTTGGGTCGCTTGTACTCCTCGACGCGAAATCGGGTCATCCCATTGCCCTGACCACCGGCCCGGATCATGAACTGGCCAGTTAAACCAATCCGCGGAATCTCGAAATCGCCGTGCACGCTTCCGAAACGATTGGTACGCATTTGGCGAGACTCCACCGTCTGTCCGTTTGCATCAACGAGCTCAATCGTGACGGACTGCGAATCGATCACCCGATAGTCGGATTCATCTCGGTCGGCCGATAAGAAAATGGCCTTGAATCGAACACGCTGACCGGGGCGATAGATGGAACGGTCTGTAAACAACACGGCCTGCGATGTGCGGTCACGCGGATACGACACCCTCCGACGCGGCATCGACAAGCGATTGCTCGACAGGATGGTTTGGCCGCCATGCGATGCCAAGATCCGCAACTCTCGTTGTTGGTTCGCTCGGATGTCAAATCGGCCATCCGTTCCAGAACGGAGCGTCGAGACGATACCCCACTTGCCACCTCGTTCGATGCGCCCGAGCAAACGAATCGTGGCGCCAGAAATCGGCTCGCCCGACTTTCCGTCCAACACGTAACCACTCCATGAATACGTTCGGGAATGGTATCGCGTCACCAGCGAAAGCGTGCTGTTCCAAACGCGAGTCGACGCAACGAAAGCGTCGCCGCCTTGGAAATCCTCGCTGGAAGACGCGTACAGCACATAGCCACCTGACGGTGCGTTGGTCACGGCAGGGATTTGTTGGGTAGCGGTCTGAAAATCAGCCGTCGCCGGCAAGTCGACTGTCCACTCAGCAGTGGGTTTCACATCGAGCCAACGTGGCCGCGCGTCGACAACATCATCCATGTCGTCATTCCATCCTGCATCGGCGGGCAAACGAACGAGTCGAAAGTAAACCCGCGTCAAGTTTTTGTAGCTCAGGCGGATGATCGGCTTGGATCCCGATTCCAGTGACGGATTCCAAACGTGTTCGGTGCCCAGTTCAATCGAGGGTGCTTCGATGGAGTGAATCAGTCGGAGGCAATCTCGGCCGCCAAAGCTGCTCGGGTGCCGCCGCTGAGCCTTCAAGGCGATTTGACGTGCGACAACGAGTTCCCCTTCGTTTTGGCGTATTCGCGCTAGCTGGTACGATGCTCGCGCCGTCACCTCGTGGTCACCATGTTCAGCAATCATCCGGCCCAGTGCTGCGGCGCAGCGCTGGTTCAAATCGGGACCGCCGGCGTGCTCCGACGCGAAACGCAGCCGAAACAGGTCCACTTCCAGTCGCGTCGTAGGATCTGAATCATCGCGGTGGAATCGCAGCCAATTCTGAAGGAGCCCCACTGAGCGTCGCATCGGCGATTCGGCGTCGCCATCGGGCAAGCGCCACGCTAAGAACGAATCGACATCATCCAAAATGGGTGATTCGGCCAACAGCTCAAAGCGATCCAATGGACCCGCATACGTTGCGTCGATGTCAGCGTTGAGGTCGATCGCGTTCTCGACCAAAAAGTCATAGAGTGTCGGACGATAGCTCGAGGGCGCCGTCGCATCCGCCAAGATTGCATCGAATCGTGACAGTGGCGTGTTGCGCAGCGTGCTGACGTCGGCCAGCGCCGCCTCCATCCAAGTCAATGCCTGGCGTTGAATCCGTTGCCGATCCCAAGTCTTCAGATCGTCGGCCGATTGGACAACCTCAACCGCATCCTCGAGCGACTCGACCGAGGTCCGGTCTCGGAATCGCCATTGGTTCTGCTGGTAGTATTGCCAAAACCAGTTGGCGAGGATGACTCGCAGGATCGGTTTTTCGGGTGCGGTGGCGTCGCTCAGTT
Source organism: Planctomycetota bacterium (assembly GCA_038748615.1). Taxonomy (GTDB): domain Bacteria; phylum Planctomycetota; class Planctomycetia; order Pirellulales; family Pirellulaceae; genus Rhodopirellula. The sequence continues at coordinate 53,510 of JBCDIU010000040.1, forward strand.
CGCTCTGCAGGCGAAACAATCGTTCCTCTTCACCACCGCCGTTGAGCGATGCCTGCAGTGTCGCCCTCGTCGCCAGGGCGAGAATGGCCCAATCGTGCTGACTTGACTGCCGCGCGGTCGGCAGCATCGTGTCGATGCGCTCGATCGCCGTCTTCGGCAGACCTTCTCGCATCGCTTTTTCGACCGTTTTCCATTGCATCTCGGCGGATCCCGGTTCAGGCGGGGCGGCATCGCTCCACATCAGGCTGAGCGATAGTCCCACCGCAACCACCGTCAGCATTGGAAACAATCGGTCGCGCATGAAACGGCTTTCAGTGGAGAAATGATGAGAAGGGTGCTGGCGCCGGAGCACCGAGCATCATGAGCATAACGGGTGACATGCTCATTCATTAGTCACGGGCTTTCACAAAAAGTGACCCCGTCTGCTAGCCGCCACAGGTCACGCGAGCAACCAATCCAACTGGGCGGCATTCATTGATTTCAGCCGGCCACGCAAATCGAGACTCGCCTCGGAACTGGCTGGGAATGACATCAGGAGTCGATCCAAGTCATGTTAGTGATCGCCGGCTGGATTCCAAAGCAGATCGCGGGAAACCCATTGCTAGCAAACGGAACGGCGCGGTTGATCCGTGACTGCCTCCTAGGATTCTCTCAAACGTTCGCGCGAAAACGGTCACCGAGAGCATCTGTGATTGAGTCGCCATATCTGGATTCGCGGGCAGTATCTGGATTCGCGAGCAGTTCTTGGTGGCGTCGATTCATCACCGCAAGTTCGTCGTCAGGCAACGTCAGCGGAGCGGACGCCACTCGAGCGTCCCAGAGTCGCGTGACGAGCGCTAGTTGCTGATCGGGGTTGAGGGCGCGAACGTCTCTTGAGATGCCATGAACCCGTTCCAAGTTTGTGAAATCCGCAGTCGACCGGACACCACAAGGGTGCAAAACGAATCGGATTCGCGCCGTCGACAGACGTTAAGAATGATCAGGGCCTCCAACTTGGCGAACCGTTTGGGATCACCGAGTCCAATCGAAAAAGCCACCAAGCCAAACTACCCACGGAACTCCCGGAAGGACCTCATTTTTCGCAGCTGGCAAACAGGGCAGCCCTACGACGAAGACCGATACATTGCTCAGCTGAAGGCAAGTAACTCACCACTCTGCAAACTCCTCTGAACCCCCAATAATCGATGTTTAGAAGCTGTCGCCAAACCCATGAGTGCCCGTGAATAAAATGTCACGAATATTCACCTGCCAGTCTCAATCGCCCTAGACAACATGCCTCAGATGTCTCCGTTGCATCGATGGTTATCGCTAATCAAAAAGGCCGGCAGCGCCGTCACCTCCGAAGGGATCATCAACGCCAGGTGTGATTCCGAGTCGGTAATCTTCCGGCGTCCTATTGTTTGAATCCACAGCAGTCGTGTCGGCACCATGATCAATTAGCAATTTAGCAAGGGTCGGTGACCAACGAGAAGCGACGTGAAGTGGAGTTACATCGCCGGGACCATCGATGTAGATACCCGTTTTCGTGTTAACCTCGGCACCGTGACGCAGTAGCATCTTCACCATGCCAATATGTCGATTGGAGACGGCATCGTGCAGCGGAGAGGCACCGCGCAAATCTCGAACGTCGATATCGCATCCGTGCGAAAAAAGTATCCGGAAAATCGCAAGACGTCGGGCATTGCGATCAGCAATCATGGACGGATCAACATCACGTTGTGCTCTCTGCGCCCAAGTAATCCGGTGAGTATTGTTTTCGTAGGGTATAGGAGGCGGTGGATAGGGAGACGAATTCGCCAAGGCCTGTAGTGGGGTCCACCGCAAGGCATGTGCTGGCCAACCGCCCGTCCACTGGTCTCGGAAGTGGAGTCTTGCGTCACCACGTCCAAACGTGCATTCAACATCAGCGCCGTTTCGAAGTGCCGCGACTACGTCATCAATATGGAGATTGAAGCAGGCAAGAATCAGCTTCTGTTCCGGTGTGCGCTCATCCGCGTCCACCTCGAAAGAGAGTGATGCGCAGAGTATCAATGCGACCAATCGAAGTACCATCGGCTTCATTGCGATAACGGCGGCGATCACGGGGCGGGCGGCGAAAAAGTCTCTAATGGCCAATCCGCTCACTGGCCCGCTCCCGTGCATCGGGATCGTTATCCGCCGTCTTGGGTTGGAGTTAGGCTGGCAGCAACGACAGCACGTTTGAGCACGAGAGTGAGTTCGGGGTGGTCAGGCGCCGTCTCAAAATTACGAGGCCGTTCCCCACTAGAATTGGTGAAGCAGACCCTAAGCGTCTCGTTTTTGAACTGATAAATACCAAGAATTGTCATCTTCTGTTCAGCTGGGCCAGCTATCAATTGATCGAAACAATTCGGATGCTTAGTACGATCAACAATCAAGGTTCGATTCAATACGCGTCTTCCAATAGTCCATTCGAAAGAGTTTCCGTCAATACGGAATCGAGAACCGTTGAAATCATTCGTTTTTCCTCCGTGCGTCTCGGTCGATTCCACAATCCAATCTCCATTGAGGCGAACGTCGGTATGGGACGTTGGAGAGTCCGCACGCAATGCTCCGGCAATCATTGTGAACAATAGGCAGATTGGCAGATATCGCAAGGGAATACTTCAGTCGGACAAAGAATCCATGTAAGTCCGAGGTTTGCTGGGTGGGAGCCATTTGTCGATGATGACTGGCGACTCGGACCCGTGATCTGGGCAGCTTGGGGCTACACGTCACATTCGCTCCACCCAAC
>JBCDIU010000041.1:0-53845 GCA_038748615.1 Planctomycetota bacterium
CTGGCGATCCGGGAATCGCTTCGGGATCGATGCATTGAGCCAGTCATTGGCTCCAAGTCCAACGAAACACGAGACGATGAATTCGATCGCGATGCGTATCGCAGACGGAATATCGTTGAACGATTGATCGGATGGCTGAACGAGTCACGTCGCGTGGCGACCAGGTACGACAAACTGACATGCTCGTACTTGGCCTTCGTTCAACTCGCCGCCATGCGACGGGCCATCAAACTGCTTTGATAAACAGTGCCTAGATTGAAGAGGTTTCTGCACGAAGCGAGGAACAGCGAAAACTCCTCAAGAGAAGAAAACTCATTCGCAAACAAAAGGCAGGCTTCGTAAAACCGCTTTGTTTCGTACTGTTCTGGAGGCTGCTCTGGAGGGCTACCATCACCTTGGTCTCCAAACTTTCTTGCATAGTAACCAAGCATATCATCACGGTAAGGTCCAAGTTCAATTGAAGAGTCTCGATGGGCCCAATGGCTCAAGGCCTGAAATTGGTTCATGAAAGAAGTTGCCCGAGGTGACACGGACTCGCGCATAGAAAGGCAATCGAGACAAACCTTGGCTATAGTGAATGCTCGGCTGGCGGACCCCGCGTCGACCACAAATTGCTTGACGTTGCGGAGAAAGGCATCTGTATACTTGTGACGAAAATCGCGATCTGCGTTCACTTTGCTGACCTTGTGAATTCTCGGCTGTGGGAAATCGGAACTCTCTAGCGTCGGAACCTACCGACTCTAAGCGTTTCCGGGTCTCTTCACGGTAAGATACCGAACCAAGTCCACAATTACGTGAACTCGCGCCGGTTGCATCGGCCGAGGGAGATTTGGTGGCTATTCGCGACCCATTGGCGTGCCGACCGACGCTACAAGGCTACCCCGTCGCTTCGTCAAACCAATTGGGGCAAGGAGGAGGCGAGCGGCAGGGACGTTTGTTCCGCCGGTCGATTCGCAATTGCCGTTCGTTTTAGTTGGGATTCGTGAGCGTCCAATCCCGACGCTGGCGACTGCTGGGAATTCCCATTTTCTTTCGATACTTCGTTACCGTCCGACGGGCTACGGTCATGCCAGCCTTACCCAGTTCTTCCACCAACTGCTCATCACTATAGGGCTTGCTCTTGTCTTCTTTGTCGATCAGATCCTGCAATTTCAGGCGGATCGTGTCCCAGGCGACGTCGTCCCCATCCTCGGTTTGCGTGCCACCGACGAAAAACCGCCGCAAGGGTAGGATTCCACGCGGAGTCTGAATCCATTTGTCGTCGACGGCACGGCTAACCGTCGTAACGTGGACCCCGACCTTATCGGCAATCTGTTGCATCTTCAGCGGCTCGATCGCTTCGGGGCCTTCATCTAAGAAACGTCGCTGGTGCGCCACGATCGCCTCGGACACTCTTGTCAGGGTGCTCCGGCGCTGCTCGATGGAATCGATCAACCACTGTGCACCACTGATCTTTTGTTTGATGAATTCGCGTTCGGCCGCCGTGCAGTCGCTCGCTTGGAGCCGTCGCCGGTAATACTCACTAATGAAGAGTGTGGGAACGCGATCGTCATCCAGACGCACGCGATAGTTGCCTTCGTCGTCGGTCTCCAAAATGATGTCGGGCGTGACATTCGGCACATAGGTTTCCATGAACGCCGCCCCCGGCTTCGGATTCAGCAGATGCAAGTCCTGTCGGAGCGACTGGATCCGTTCGATGCTCAAGCCGGTCTTCTTGGCAATCTGCGGAAGGCGATTCTCAGCAAGCTCATTTAGATGAGACCGAATTAATTTGGCTAGCGCTTCGTAATGCGGCTGATCCGGTTTCAATTGGAGGAGCAGGCATTCGCTGAGATCGCGTGCCGCAACGCCCCGCGGGTCAAGCGACTGAACGATCGCCAGTGCTTCCTCGGCTTTTTCGTAACCATCTTCGCTCGTGCCCAATGGCATCAAGTCCGCCAGCGGCGTTCGTAGATAACCCCCATCCGATGCATTGAGCGTGCTGATGATGCGTTCGGCAATTTGCTCGACCTCGTCGTCGATGTCCATTTCAGCCAGCTGATGCAGCAAATAGTCATTCAACGATTCGGGGCGAGATTGAGCATTGGCCATCATGTCATGACGACGATCGGCATCGTCGGACATTGCGCCGGCGCTACGCCGGAAGGAATCATCGAACGTACTCGGAAGTTCCGAGTCCATATTGATCAATCGCTCGAAATCGTCCTTGTTATCCCCATCCTCGACGACAAGCTCTTTTTCATTCTCGCTTCGAACTTGATCGCCGGTCGAATCCTCGTCGACCTCATCCGGCTGCATCGGATCGATTTCTTGCAGTTCCAACAGAGGGTTCTCATTCATCTCCTGCTCAATGCGTTCCTGCAATGCGAGCGCCGGCATCTGCAGGATTTCCATCGACTGGATCATCCGCGGCGCGAGCTTCTGTACCTGACTCTGTCGGGCGTGAAGCCCCACTGACATCCGCATGAGCGTGTTGAATCCGTTATTGGTCGGTCAATGCCTGGGGCACCGCCGATGAAGTCCGAAAAGCATGCTGGACCGCCGTCGAGATGATGATCTCCCGCTAGCGGCGTAACCGTCCCACGCGTGGACGAAACCAGCTTGGCGACAAGCTTCTGTCAGTCAACTTGTCACATTCACCGCATTATACAGCAAGTGCAATGCCAAACGCCCAGACCAATTTGGTCAAAACTGTTGGCGACCGTTCAAAGCATCGGCAATTATTTCGCGGTTGGCATATTCCAATACGCTCCCTGGCGTGACTCCCCTCGCCAATCGGGTGATCTGGACTGGGAAATCAGCTAGTTGATTGGAAATGTAGAGCGAAGTCCCATCTCCCTCCACGGTTGGGTTGGTCGCCATGATGATTTCCGCGAAATTTCCTGTCCGCACCCGATCGATCAGCGCTTCAATGGTCAACTGATCGGGTGTGACGCCGTCCAGGGGGGCGATTCGACCCAAGAGCACGTGATACAAACCCGAGTAGGCGCCAGACGACTCAAGGCTCAATAGATCTCGAGGTTGTTCCACAATGCAGAGCCGAGTTGCATCCCGCTGCGGATTACTACAGATCTGGCAGAGCTAGTGCTCCGACAAGTTGTAACACGCGTCGCAGTAGCGAACGTCGGTTCGAACCCGGCGGATCGCGTCGGCCAGTCCGAGCGCTTCATCCTCGCGAACGCGCAATAGATGAAACGCCAGCCGCTCGGCGCTCTTGCGACCGATACCGGGAAGTCGACTCAGGGCATCCACCAGATCCGAGACGGCACCTGCGTGGCGGCTCATCAGGCACCGCCTGTTAAGCTCGATAAGAGTCCATCCATGCCAGGCAGATTGAGATCCAAGTCGCTGGCCAGCTGGCTTATCGCTGCGGAGAGACGTTCTTTGGCAGCGAGCCCTGCTGCGTTGGTCGCTTCTTGGACAGCCGAAGCCGTCGTCTGTGCCATCGACGACGAGTCATCGCCAGTTAACAAAGCCGGATCGATTTGAACCGACTGAACCTCGCCGAGACCGTTCATCACGACATGAACGTGTCCACACGATGAGGTCCCCTCCACCGATTCGTGGCGTAGTCCTTCCCGGAGTTGTTGCATTCGCTCCGGCATGTCTTTCAACTTGCCGACCATCGATGCCAGATTGCCGAGGTTACCGAGTCCATTGAACATGGTGTGGAGTTCCTATTGGGATGGTTCGATCATTGGGGCGTGAATGGGAAGCGTTGCGATCAACCGACGAGAATCGCCGATCGAGTCAATCACGAGGCGAATCAATACGGACAATTTCGCCACCGAGCAATTCGACGCAAGACCTGATTAGCGGGTTGGATTCGATCTCCTGCATCCGCTGCATCCGATTCTTGGGTTTTTGTCTGGGAGCCGACCTCTTCGGAATGGCCGGTTCACTTCGATCCAGATCCATCGTCACGGTTGCCCGATAGCCAGTGACTCGAGCGATGGTTCGGACCAACTCCTCTTGGTACTCCGGTTTGCCACATCGACTCATCGCCAGCGAGGCAGTGCTCGGAAAGTCAATTCGAACGTGCCCGTTGTCGACCACACGAGCCTGTTTGGAGGCTTTGACGAGAGTCGCGATCATTGGATCGACCTCGGACAAGACCTGCGGCCACGCCTCGCGAAAGATCGCTTCGGTGATCGGTCGACGGTCCACAGCGGGATGAGAAGCCGTCGACACGGCGCGTGTCACGGCCGCCGAGGTCCCCGCCGACGCCGACGGACCCGTGGCGACCGATCCAGTCTGAGCCGCTGCGTGACCGACGGTCGGATCGTGTCGGCCAACGTGCGATGATGGAATGGTTTCTGCGGAATCAAGCCGCGTTGCCGAAACCGAGGAAACGGAACTATCAGCCGGGTTGGATTGATGAGTCTCCGTCGTCGGGACGTCAGGATTTCGACGAGTTACGGTCGCGTTTTTTTTTTCGCCGGCAGCCGACGCGGTCGTCGTTGCCGCGTGGGTTAAATCGGAGAGCGTCTGCAGATTCGGCAAATGGCAGATTTGGATCACGGTCGATTCCAGAAGGACTCTTGCGTGGACCGAGGTGCGAATCCGCACCAGTGTCTGATCGATCATTCCCACAATGGCCAGGACGGTCTGCAGGCCCCAGTGCTGGTTCAACTCGTGTAACGAATCATGCATCGACGTCGCAGCATATCGCATCAGTGATGGATCACATCCAACGCCGACAGCCATTAGGTCACGAAAGTAACCGAGCATCTGCTCGGCCAGGCGGCCGGCATCGATACCTGCTGCGACGGCTTCGTCGACTTGTTCCAGCGCCGCAGCCGCGTCGCGCTGGGACATCGCCGTTGCCAGGGCATGCAATCGCTGGTCGTCCGCCGTGCCCAACATGGTATGCACGGTGTTGACCGTCAGATGGCCATCGCTGAAGCTCAACACTTGTTCCAACAACGACTGGCTATCCCGCATGGATCCGGCGGCGCGACGGGCAAGTAACTCGAGCGCTTTGTCTTCAGCGGTGCCGTCCTCGGCGGTCACGATTTCACGAAGTCGATCAACGATCTTGTGACTTTCGACCGGGGCGAAATCGAATCGTTGGCATCGGCTCAACACGGTGATCGGGATCTTCTCGGGATCCGTCGTGCAAAAAATGAACTTAACGTGCTCCGGCGGTTCCTCGAGCGTTTTCAATAACGCATTGAACGCGGCCCCGGTGAGCATGTGAACTTCGTCGATGATGTAAATCTTGTACCTTGAACGGCTCGGACGCACGCCGACGTTGGACCGTAGACTGCGAATCTCGTCGATGCCTCGATTACTGGCACCGTCGATTTCGATGACGTCGACGTCCTCGCCCGCATCAATGGCTTGGGCGATGTCATTACCCGAATCGGGGTTGGTGGTTGGACCACCGGGGTCGTTCAGGGCCTTCGCAAAGATTCGGGCCGTACTCGTTTTCCCGACGCCCCGGGCTCCCGTAAAGAGATACGCATGGCCGACGCGCGATGTCTCGATGGCACCGCGGAGCGCTTGAGCTACATGATCTTGACCAACGAGTTGATCAAAGTCCTTGGGCCGATACCGTCGAGCCACGACGACATAACCGGAATCCGTTTCATCGGATGACGAAGCGTCGCTCAAGGGCTTGCTGGATTCAATGAGTGGTAGGGCCTGCGGTGCCCGACGGCCGCGCGGTGGCGGCGACCCCCACACAAAGCTACACCGTTTATGGCTGGGCCAGTTAAGGCCTGACCAGGTTCGCGATTAGCAAACGCAAGGGTCGCCACCACCAGCGCGGCAATCGACGCGTCGGAGCCTGGATTGTAGCGCCGGGAGGGTTCATTTGAAACCCGGCGACGAACTGTGGATCGCTTACCTGCTATCAGGCGTCGCAAGTCGGAACGGACGTTGACCACCGTCGCGGCACCATGCACCATGGCACGCCAGGCACTTGAAATGCGAGATTCTGCAGCGTGCTCGGAAACCGCACGCTGGACCGTCCTTGATCACCAAGCACTGGAGTGGTTGCGTCTTGAAGTCCGAATCACCTACTTCGCCCCCTCAGGCGTCCGACGGTCCAACACCAACCACCCTGGCGTCGGATACCCAAACAGGCGACGTCTGGGGAGAGATCCGTACGCGATGGCACGAGAATCATGCCACCTGGTTCGTCGTCTTCACGATGGTCATTTTTCTCGCCGGGTCGGGTACGCTTGCCTGGCGTCAACGAGAATCGACGCGTCCCGAATTTCCGGATGCCTCCACGCTGATTCCTCAACCCGCCGACGTGGTCGCGTCCGAAACCGTCAAAACGCTCCCTGAACAGTCGACAGAGATCGAAGTACTGGGCGCAAGTCTGGATGCTGGTCCGGTGCGCGTGGCAGTCTATACATCCAACGAATCATTCAACGACGCCGCCAAGGCATTCTGGAAGGCCGCGATCAATGTGGACGATCAAGGCATCGCGAAAGTCACGATTCCGGCGGATGTACCGTTGCCGGGTCAGTTTGCGGTGGCAGCGTATCACGACGCCAATGATGACGGCGAACTGAATCGGCATCCCGTTGGAATCCCGAGTGAACGTTATGGTTTCAGCAACGACGCTCGCGGTATGTTTGGCCCGCCACGCTATGAGGAAGCTGTTGTCGACAGGCAGGGAGCGTCCGGCACGGTGACGGTTTCGATTCGCTGATCAGTCCCGCTGGCATTGTTCGGGCAAGGCGGAGAATTCTCAGATGGATCATCGCCGCAAATCAGGTTCTCATAGCCGCGGACCATCGCCGCTAGGGAGCCTGTTTTCAAGACCAGCTCGCGACAGGCGCGGCCCATCGCCATGGATCGGTCACGATCACGGATCGCCTCCGCAATCGCGCTCGATAACGCCGTCGCATCCCCACTTGGGACCAGCCAACCGGTCTGACCGTCAATGACGGTTTCACGAACCGAACCAACGTCGGTGGCGATGACCGGTGTTTGACACGCCAGTGATTCCAGGATCGACACGGGCGATGCTTCGTTGAGCGAGCACAAGACGAACGCGTCCAACGCCGAAAGGCATCGGGGGGTATCGGTGCGGTTTCCCAGCAGATGGACGCGATCGTCCAGTCCCATCTCGGCGATTCGAGATTCAATGGCTGGTCTCTCGGGGCCATCTCCAATGATGAGCGCTTGCAGATTGGGCAGCGTCTCCCGTAATGCCGCCAGCGCCTCCAGCAACAATGAATGGTTTTTCTCAGGACGCAACGCCGCGACGATGCCAATCAGTGGGGCCGTCTCGGGAATATCAAGTTCGATCGCCAAGTCCCTTCGCGCAGTCGACTCAAATCGGAAACGGTCGCAATCCACGCCATTGCGAATGACATGGACTTTCTCCGCCGGAAACCCCTCAAAATCTTGCAGAAACGTACCGTGCGATTCGGCGACGCCAACAAAGGCATCGGTGATGGGCGTTAACAACCGATTGAGCTTTCCGACGCCGTCCGGCCATCCGGTCGAATGAAGTGCCGAGATGATCTTTGGGACGCCGGCCAATCGAGCCGCCAATCGGCCCCAGAACATTTTGTCGCCTGCGCCCACCGTGACGACGGCATCAGCGCGTCGATCAATCAATCGATTGGCAAGACGACGTACGACATCGATATCCCATTTGCTGCCGATGACATTGCTGTGGACTGGGAACTCGTCGGCGATCAAGTCGCCGAGGGGCCCACGCTCCTTCAGACAGATCACCTCGGGCGACACTTTCGACGTGTCCATGGCTCGCATCATGTTGACCAGCAGGGTTTCTGCCCCGCCCACAGGCATACTGGTAATGATGAAACAGACCCGCTTGGGTCGATGCTGCGGCGTCCACTGATGTGTTGGCACGACTGGCTCGCGAGTCCACTTGCGAGTATCGAGCGTCAACCAGTTCCGCAGCCGAGCGAACTGCGGGTCGCCATGAATGCGTTTAATATGGAACGGATCTTGACCAATCCGGTTGGATGCACCGTAGGCACTGCAAACACCGTGCAATCCACAAGCCTCGGCAGCTTCGAATACAGAAACCCGCATCTGGGGAGGCATACCGAAGGGCACGGCGAAGTGATGCACAGGGCCACCAATCATCGTTTCCAAGCTTTCCTTCGCGTCGGCAATTTCTTGTTTCAGGGTGTCCGTCGAGTGGTCGCTCGCAAAGTCGACATGATTGGCAGTATGCAGCCCGATCTCGATTCCGCCGTCCGCGGCCGCCTTAAGTTGGTCGATGGTGTTGACGGGCAAAGGGATCCCGTGGTCGACGTCATGTTCGAATGGCCGACCGCTTGCGATGTGGTCGGTTGAAACGAAATAAGTGCATGGAATTCGATGTCGTATCAATAGCGGCAGGGCAAAGTGGCAGTTGTCTGCATAGCCGTCGTCAAACGTGAACGTAACGGTAGGCTCGTGGGAAATACCCAGCTTGAGCCGACGTTGGACTTCGTCGAGTGAGATCAACTCAAAGTGGTCGCGGCAGTATTCGACGTGCCGTTCAAACTCGTGGCATGAGATGGTCCAGTCGTTGGGAAACTCATCGGCGACACGGTGGTAAAAAAGGACGGAGAGTGGTGCCGCCAAGGAGTTACATAGGCGACGCATCCGTTGACGGCGGAGCGGCTTGGTGAGCACAGTCCGAGTATGAATCGCAGCTTGGCGAAGTCCACCAATCGGTTTCACGGCAAGTTCCATAGGGCGGTGCTGTCAAAAACTACTTCAGAACGCGAGACCAACGTGGTCAGTCTCTGGGCAACTTTCACCCGGTGCAGGTGGTGCGAACGACAGTCGATTCAACGCCAGGTTCACTTCGCCCCGCGGCATTAGCAGAACTCTACGACACGGTTCTGACGGATTCGATTGGCGGTGTTGACAGTCAAGAGGGAGATCTTGGCGATTATCGTCTGCCCGCCAATTAACCCGTTTCTGACGATGACGCGGATTATCGGTTGATGCTGGGGCATTCGATTTGATAACTCCAGTCGCTTCAGTGGTTTTTGATTTCGTGGCGATAGAGTCCCCAGACACTTCATGGCACCGGTGCGACGATTCAACGAACGACGCCGCCGCGTGCTGATGCAATCCAGTGCCAGCGAATTCGGGTCACTCGCCTCATCAAACCAAAAGCAATGGCGAGAGGCTCCCAACCGGCCCGCCCAGTACGGCACTCGCGTGCGAAGTGCATTGCGCGGTCGATGGTTTCACCTCGTCCCACTGAGCCGTTCTGCCATGGGGCAAGTGACGGCGGTCGTGATGGTGGTGGTGCTATGCCTGGTAGGGATGAATCACTGGATCCTTCCTTGGATCTCATCGGGCGAGCGTCCAGGCATCGTCGCCGTCTTTCAAATCGGGTTGTCCGGCAGTTTAGCTTCTTACGTTCATAGCATCCTCTTGTTACTGACCTCGGGATCAGCGTGGCTGATATATCAACTCCGTCGATATCGGAATGACGACTTTCGTGGCGAGTATCGCCTCTGGCGCAGCATTGTCATCTGCACGATGCTGGCGAGCCTCGCCGCTGTCGTGCCCGTGATCGGTTTGGCGGGCGAATTGTTGGAGTGGTCGTTTGGCCGTCGAGTCGCCCTTTCCGGAACAGACTGGGTTCTACTTTTGGTCACACTTGGCGGCACCGTGCTCGCGCTGCGAACGATCATGGAGATGCGAACGGTCTATCGGCCGCTCGTTCTTCTGATGTTTGGTTGGGGGTTGATGGCGATCCCCGTCGCATCGCGATTCAATGCCATGGCGATCGACTCACCATGGCGTTGGTCTCTTGTGACTTCCGCTCCATTGGCGGCCGCAGCCTGTTGGTTTCTCTCCTCGATTCTGTACCTACGCTGCTTGTACGCGGATGTGCTAGGCGTCCGCCGTTCCTCGAGTCTTTGGCAACGAGTTCAGTCCGCGACCGTCAACTGGAGTGCCGATCGTCGGGCTGATGGTCAGGCCAAAAAAGACTCGGCGGCGAAGGAAAAACCCGACCGCATGAAGACGGTCCCCAAAACACCGTCACGGTCCAACTCGAGGAAAGGCACCGAGTCAACATCCGAGACCGAGTCGAAAGCATCCGTCGGGCCGACGACGAATGAATCCACCGGCAAGCGACGTTGGTGGTCTCGTCGGGTGAAGTCCGACAAAGCATCCACGGCGGTGAAGAGCAAACGCGCCGATCGTGGCAGTTCAGTCCAAGAGAGCTCTTCAACGCCTGACAAAACCGGGTCCACCGACGAAACAAGCTCACGACCAGCTGGATCGGACCAGAACAAGCCCAAGCGTCGTTTTGGTTTGGCGAGCATGATGAAGCGTGGCGCCAAGACAGCCGATTCGGACAGTCAGGCGACCCAGGGCAAGCGGCAGGCGGCCAATGCCGCTTCATCACCCGACACAACGGTGAAGCCGCGAGTCCAAACAGCGCAGCCGCAGACCAGCGAGCAACCCAACGAAGACTCCGATATCGATTGGTCGAGCATGAGCAAAGCCGAGCGACGCCGGATGCGCAAGCAACTCAAACGAGGCGGCCGCGCCGCTTAGGAACGGAGCATCCACCGTTCGCGACGCTCGATGCGGGGCCGATTCAACGACGTGGTGAAGTCTTTCCAGCGACCGTTGCCTCCGCGTCGATTTCGGCGCTGCCGGCAATGGTGGCGTCGACCGGATCGAAGGCAACCGAACGAAGTTCCGGGTTCAACTGGTTCGCACGGGCAAGCCAAACCTGCGCCACATCCGTTCGACCATCGGCCATGGCAAGTGACGCTAAATGGAGCCGCGGAGTTGCATCGTCGGGATTGCGACGTGCCGCCGAGGCCAGATATCTCGCCGCTTCCCCATCACGTCCCATCGCACGCATCGCGATGCCCCTCAATAGGTCGGCATGACCCGGGCGAAAAGGCGTGTCCGGGTCGACGGCAATGTGCTCATCGTCGAATCGATCAAGCGTCGCAAGTAGCCGATCGTAACGCTTTTGATGATGATAGATTTCCGCACACTTGAGTTTTGCGTGTGCGTCGTCTGGGTTGAGCGCCAAAGCCCGGTGGTAGGCCGCCAAGGCATCGTCCCATTGCTTGCTTTCATATTGGCAATCGCCCCACAGCGTCCAAAGCGGCCCCCAGTCTCGATCGTTCGCCAATGCCAATCGACACTGTTCCGCGGCGTCGTCGACACGCCCGAGTTCCAAATACATTCGGCCAAGCCGCTGGAGATGGCGGCCGTCGCCCGCACTGAGTTTCACGGCCTCTTGCATGTGTGCGATGGCCTTGTCGGTTTGACCGCGCCTCCAAAGAGATTCCGATAGGCCGCGATGGGCGGAATCATTTCTCTCCGATACCTCCAGCGCGTCGTTGAATAGCGTTTCGGCCACGACCCAATCGCCTTGACGCATGGACTTCAGACCCTGCCGAGACAAACGTCGAGCCGCCAAGGATTGTCGGCTCTCACCGAAACCTCCAATGGCCCGACAACCGGCGATCGTGCCGGCCAAAGCGGACACGATGATGGCCATCGCGCAGCAGCGAGCTCCCCGGAACTCGCAGTCCGATCGGGCGGGGGTGTCCGTCGAATGAGATCGGCGTGTCACGCAGTCATGATGGGGCGATTGGCGTTGCATGGACGGGTTGGATTACCACACAGCTGTCATACCAAACCCAACTTGATCAGTGCCAGCGGAACAACCGTCAAGGACAACCACGAACTCGTAGCCGGCACGACGCGAGGCAAACTGCAAAATGGTCCGCCCATGGCCCGATTCTCCTCTTATTGGGCCGACGGTTTCGCCGGCCACGAGTTATTCCCCCGGGTGATGCATGCTGCCAACTTCGCTACACGAATCCGCTGATGTCCCCGCTGGCCGTCTTCTCAGCGATCTCGAGCAGCGACAGGACGACGCCATCGCCCAATTGGATGAGCTCGAATCGCGACTCGCCGAAGTTCTCGGCAGCCTCGACATGGAGATGGAGGATCTCGTCGACGACGACGAGACCCACTGAGGACATTCGCCTCGGCATTGCGCGAGCTTGGTTCGCCACAGACGCTCCACGCGATGCCCAACAGGTCCACCCCTGACCGGTCGTCGGATTGGCCAATCGGCCAAGGTCCCGAGCGAGAACGGTCGCGGCTACAATGAGGGACTCCGCCCAGCTCACGGCGGCCTCGTCGGGTTCACACGAAAGTCCTGTCCTTTAGTCTCTTCGGTCGTCCATGTTCACTCATGTCCAATTTGGTTTTTCCTCTCCTCCCCTGACTCGAGTGATGGCCGCGATGGCCATGGTCTGCGGATTGACCGTCACGGTCCGAGCGGACGCACCGCCCAATATCGTCTTCTTTTTTACTGACGATCAGACGACAAGCACGTTGGGCTGCTATGGGAATGAGGTGGTCCAAACTCCCAACATTGACGAGCTCGCTCGGCGCGGCACGCGATTCGAGAACGCATTTGTAAGTCAGGCGATTTGTTGGGTCAGTCGAACCACGATCCTTTCCGGACTCGTCGGCCGCAGCTACGGCACAGCGGATCAGCCGGAATTAGCACGTGCTGACGCTGTCGAGACGCTTTACACCGACCGACTTCACGATGCCGGTTACCGCACGGGATACTTTGGCAAGTGGCATGCGAAAATGCCCAAATCGTATCGGAAAGAAGATCACTTCGACGAAATGGAAGTGATCGGGCGAAATCCATTCTATAAGCGGCAGCCCGATGGCAGTCTGCGACATGAGACCGAGTTGATCGTCGATCGCGGCATTGATTTCATCCAGCGTCAGCCCAAGGATCAGCCATTCGCCTTGAACATGTGGTTCAACGCATGCCACGCCGAAGATAGCGACCGACGGCCAGGGATCGGTCACTTCCCATGGCCGAGGGCCGTTGACGGGATGTATGAGGATGCAACGATCACGCCACCCAGGCTCGATGACCCGGCGATCTTCGAATCGCAACCGGAGTTCCTCCAAACCACCATTAACCGAGAACGATACTTTTGGCGTTGGAACACGGATCAAAAATACCAAACCAACATGCGCGCCTACTACCGAATGGTCAGTGGGATCGACGGTGCGATCGGTCGCTTTCTAGAGGCACTCGACGATGCGGGGCTTGCCGACAACACGATCATTGTTTACTCGGCCGACAACGGCTATTACATGGGTAACCGAGGCTTTGCCGGAAAATGGTCGCACTATGAAGAAGGCATCCGCGTGCCCATGATCATTGCCGATCCACGTGTACCCGCATCGGCGCAGGGTAAGACGAGTGGCTCGATTGCGCTCAATGTTGATCTGCCCGCGACGTTCCTGGATCTTGCGGGCGTCGATGTTCCGGGTCGCTATCAAGGACGCAGTCTGCAGCCGATCCTGCGGGGTGAGACTCCCGACGATTGGCGAAAGGAATCCTTTCACGAACACTTCGCCGTACGAAGTCGAATCCCCGCATTTGAGGGCATTCGGAATGAGCACTTCAAGTACGTCCGGTACTTCGACCATGGCAACTTCGAGTTCCTGCATGATCTGAAGAATGATCCCGACGAACTGATCAACTTGGCCGGCGATCCCAAACACGAGGCGACACTCGTTGCAATGAGGGAACGCACCGACGAACGTGTGGCGAAATACGGCGGACCTCTTTCACCCTTGCAAGGCGACTTTCGACTCTCGACCGTGCCGTACCCGGAGGCATCAGCAGCGGTCACCGAAAAGCCAGCAGCGGATGGGTTCGTCAGTTTGTTCAACGGTAAGAACCTGAACAACTGGGATGGCGATCGAACCCATTGGTCGATCGAAAATGGCGCCATTACCGGTGTCACCGATGGCACGCTCAAATCCAACCGGTTCCTGACCTGGAAGGGTTCGACGGTTCGCAACTTCGATCTTCGAGTTCAAGTGAAAGTCACGCGTGGCGGCAATAGTGGGATCCAGTATCGAGGTACGATGCGCCCCGACCTGGGACTGGACGTGGTTACCGGATACCAGTGCGACGTCGTCGCCGACGTGCCCAAGTACAACGGAATGCTCTATGAGGAAAAAGGGCGACGAATTCTGTCGCACACCGGTGAGAAAGTCATCATTGCCCCCGGTGGACAACCTTGGATTGTGGAGCAGATGCCAACACGTTCGTTCGAGCCTGATCAGTGGCATGAATATCGAGTCTTGGTTCGCGCCAATCACCACCAGCACTGGATCGACGGACACATGACCGCCGATCTGATTGACTTGGATGAACAGGGCCGCCAACTCGAAGGAGTTCTCGGTGTCCAGGTCCATGTGGGTCCCGCCATGACGATCCAGTACAAGAACATGCGGATTCGGCACCTGCCGGATGATCTACCTCTCGAACGATTCGAAGACCATCCCATTCCGACGGGTGCTGTCGGTGTTCGGCCCCAGGGTCGACTTCCCAAAGACTGGCAACCGCCGGTTTACTCGGGAGTCTAGAGCCGGCAACGGACTCAACGTGCTATCGTCCCCGCATGGACCTGTAGGTTTCGACGCATATCACTTCATCGTCTGGCGGGCATTCATGTCTACAGATCTCACTTCACGCTCCTGCTAGTGCAGCGTCAACTCGAAAGGGTGGGGTAGGCATCCTGCCTGCCATCGGGCACAGAGGCGGCAAAACAAAGGCTGGAAGCCTATGCCACGACGTGGCACCAACCCTAAAAATAAATATGGATGAAGCACTAGGAGTTTGACTTCTCCTGTGAAGACTTGCCATGACATCAATGGGTTCGAGGCAGGAAAGAGGCGAATTGGATCGATGGTGGTGCGGTCGTCCTCCATCTCATTGCCAACGGGGACCTGTCTCCTCAGGTGAGATCAGCGACCGACGTGACGTTTTCGGATCATCGCACCCGACAATGGATTCAATCGACCGCCGTTGTCCATCGAAGTCCGATTGAAGTTCGGGGGCGGATTCAACCCGGATGGCTTCTTGGATGGAAGGTCGAAATAAACCATCGCCATCCCGACGCCAGCCGAATTCGCAACGCGTTGCGTTGAGAATCGTATCGCTGGGATGGATGCTGGATACCGCGTTGTCAAAGAATTGGATTCCTTCGCTACTCGAATGGAGTCGCAGTGCCGGCCATTTCCCATTGATCAGGAGGTTGTGATGAATAACGCAATCCGACGGTGCCACAATCTGATCCGTCTGATCGTGGAGTCCGATCTCCAGCGATACTTTGCAGTCGATCAAAGTATTTCCTGCCACTTTCGCTCCGTTGACTGGGGCATAACCGTTGAGCGGCGAATCGCGAATTCCATTCATCAGGCAAATGGCGGCGCGTTCGGCATCGCCTCGCAAACCTTCCATGTAGTTATTCACGACTTGGTGTGACCGACCGATGATCCGAACGCCGCCCGTCTTGCGTTTCTTACCGCCCAAGAACGCATTGCCATCGACGACGCAACGGTGACCATGCCGAAGGGTCAATGCTCCGGCACATCGGTCGAACCGATTGTGACGATAGATGTTGTCACAAGATTTGTTGGAGATGATCTCGGATTCGCCGTCGCACGCATGAAAATAATTTGATTCGACTGTCGCTGCGCAACGCTGCTCGGAGGTTTTGCTGGTGCCAATCCGGATCGTTTCACCACCATTGCGACCCAACTCCGGCCGTGGACCGAAATGATTGTGGTTGATCTGGTGATGTCCGATGGATGCATCCGATCCGCTGTTGGATAGCCACACCACCATTGTGGTTCCACCTGTCGTCTTTCCCTCGAATCGACAATGGTCAATGCGATGGTGACCACCGAAGATCGATAGCCAGTGCGTGTTCTCCGTGGGGTCAATCGTGACGGTTTGATCAAATAAGCAGTCGGTGATTCGACAATGGTGGGCCAACGTGGACGAGTCGGTTCGGAACTGAACCGCGTCGTCATAGCCGTGCAGATCACGGAAGATGATTCCCGAGATGACCACATGTTGGCCGGAGACACAAAACTCGGATCGTCCCGAGAGGACCACGCCGCCAGGCGTTTCCGCGCGGAGCTCAATGGGCCTGTCGGACATCCCGGGCAGCTTCGCAAAACACAAGCTCACATCACGCCAAACGCCATCACGAAGGATGATCGAATCCCCGGCTTGGACGCGACGAGCTAGTTGATCGCTGTCCTCTCCCGGCGATAGAGAAAACTCCGCGCCATGGACATCCAGCGCGGCCAACAACAACACGGTGGCGAGGAGTAGACCACGGGGCATCGATCGCATCGGAAACGACCGAATCAATACACGTCGCGAACGTAACGCTTCTGACGCTTCAATTCGTTGACGTACTCCGTCGCGTCATCATTCGACTTCGCACCGTGCGTGGCGACAATCTGATGGAGAGCCGCATCCACGTCCTTTGCCATGCGAGTCGCGTCACCGCAGACAAAGAAATACCCGCCTTCTTCAAGAAGGCCGAAAAGGTCCTTCCCGTTTTCCATCATGCGATGTTGGACATAGATCTTGTCGGCTTGATCACGGGAGAAAGCAAGATCCAGACGTTTGAGGACACCGGATTGGCTCATTTCAGCGAGTTCGTCTTCGTAGATGAAATCGCACTCTCGTTTCTGATCGCCAAAGAAGAGCCAGTTTGTGCCTCCGGCGCCACGATCGCGTCGCTCTTCGAGGAACGCGCGGAAGGGAGCAATTCCAGTACCAGGCCCGACCATGATCATGGGGGCGTCATCGTCATCTGGCACTCCAAATGCCTTGTTTGGCATCATAAAAATCCCCGCCTCCGTGCCAACGGGAACCATGTCGGCAAGGAATGTGGAGCAGACGCCGCGATGGGGTCGACCACCATAATTCCATCGAACTGCCGCAACGGTCAGATGAACTTCACCCGGATGAGCCTTGGGGCTTGAGGAGATCGAGTACGCCCTATACTGCAGCGGTTTCAACCAGCTGATCACCTGCTCAGGATCCAGCTTCAGTTTCGGCGATAGATTCATCAGATCCAAGGCGTCCTTGCCCCACAGGAAACTGTCGATCGCTTCCTTGTCGCCTGTTCCCAAAACGTGACTCAGCTCGTCGCATTGGACCATCGGTTCCAAAGCCGTCATCAACTCCCGCGACGGAGTCGCAATTTCGAACTTGGACGATAGCAGTTCTCCCAAGGTCTCGTCCTGGCCCGAGACGCTGGTTTCGAAGTCGGCACCGAGCCTTTTCAGCCACGCATCGACGAGATCAGGTGCGTTGATGGGCATGACGCCCACGGCGTCGCCAGCTTCATAGGTCAGGCCGCTATCACCTAAGTCGAACGAGATGTGGCGAATCTCCTTTGCAGAGAAATGTCCGGACAACACACGGTTGTCCACGGCCTTGGATCGATACGGATTCTTGCGGGACCATTCTGACTTGGCTGGCGTGTGCGTCTCGTTCACATCCGCAACGGCGATACCCGCATCGGGGATCGTTGACTGCAACCAACTGGTTGCCGCGTCTTCGTAATCGACATCACAATCGATTCGAGGCGCCAAGCGAATCGCACCCAACTGTTCCAACCGTGTGTCGATTAGCTTGCCTGCGCGACAGAAGTGTTCGTAACTCGTGTCGCCCAACGCCAAGACGCCAAACTGCAACGATTCCAATCGCGGTGCCGTTGACGCCGACAACGCATCCCAAAATAGCTCGGCGTTGTCGGGCATCTCGCCTTCACCGTACGTGGAAATCACCACTAGCAGTTGCTCCATCGATGCCAATTGCCCCATATCGATGGTGTCCAGGCCCGACACGCGCGGCTGAAATCCCTTGGTCCGAGCGATGGCGGCCGCTTCATTGGCAACCTCTTCCGAATTACCGGTTTGAGTGCCAAACACAATATCGATTGGCGGAGCCTGGACCTCTTTGGGGCCAGGCGCGACATCACCGGTCAGTGACATCCGCGAATGAAGCCCGGCGAGGAATCCGCCCAACCAAGCGCGTTGATCTCCTGAAAAGGGGGCATCCTTGGGGATGTAGGGAACGTCCATCAAATTCTCTCGGAAACAGAACGGGCCATCAGATCGGGAACGGCGTTCTTTGCAAAAAGTGCATCAAAACTTGGAATCTCGCCCAGCGATGAGCGATTCTTGGCACCTTGATGCATGATCCACGCATATGTGCCGGGGCTATCCATCGAGTTGTGAACTCGCAATGACAATGCACGCTTAAAGTCTTGCAGCCGTTTGTCGGCGATCAGGGTCGCAAGATCATGATCGTCGTAGTCGGACACTGCCTCTCGCGCATGCTTGGCAAGTTCCGACATCAACGCAAAGTCTTCCGTCAGAACGAGGTTCCGCGCCGCCTTGTCAGCATCACTCTGGGCGGCGATCCGTCGTTTAGCAACAATTCTCTGAGCCATCTCCAACACGGCATAGCTGTTAAGCAAACGGAACATTTCCTCGGTGTCGGTCTCACCATAGCCAGGCACGGCTCCACCGAACATCGGCTCGCCACGCTTCCAAGCTGCCTTGAGAGAAGCGATCTGATGTTGCGACAACGCCGTCGCCAACTCGTCGACCAATTCCTTGCGAGTCTTCGCCGCCAAGATCTCATCGGCGTCTTGATACTGCAACAATGCCTTGGGCATCACCCAGGCCATGAGTCGTCGTTCATGCTGCCAGTTCTCGAGTAACTGCGAAGCCAAGGGCGAACCGACCGCGTCCACGTGCCAACGCAGCAATTGCTTAACGGCACTCTCATGGATATATCCTTGAATGCTGCCATCAGCGATGGTCCCCATCAACACCGAATCATGGCTGATCATGTCCGGCAGTCGCGACTCCGGATCGTATTGATAGGCGAATCCGCCCGACATGCCATTGCCAAAACCCTTTGAGAATCCGCCCAGATTCAAGACAGCGCCGTTGGTCATGTATTCACAGCAAAAGTCTCCGACGCCTTCCACGACGGCCGTCGCGCCCGAATTCCGAACCGCGAAACGGTCGCCTGCTTGACCGTGAATGAACAGTCTGCCTCCTGTGGCTCCGAACAATGCAAAGTTGCCAATCAAGACGTTCTCGCCGTCGGCAAAATGACTCGCCGCCGTACGCGGAGCTCGCACCACAATGTCTCCACCACACGCACCCTTGCCGACTCCATCGTTGCACGTGCCGGTATGGTCCATCACCATGCCATTGTTGCAAAATGCGCCATAGCTCTGTCCCGCCGATCCGTATGTTTTGACCACCACGGAATCAGCCGCTAGAAAACGCCGTCCCTGATCTTCCTGTCGCACAGCGCTCGGTAAGTGCATCAGTTCATGATTGAGCATGCGTTCGATATCGATCGCCAACTGCCCACCGACGGACTTATCGCGATTGGTCAACCGTGATGTCGCCTCCAATTCGACACGTGATTCGTTCCCTTCGATCACTCGAGCGCGAAACTCCTCCAGGAGACGATCGTCCACGTCGAATCGACTCTCCAAATATTCCGGTGATTCCACAGGCTCGTGGGGCACATGCGTCAGCATCTGACGCAGATTGAGTTGCCCGACCGATGCTGGATGATCCAACAGGTGCAAGAGATCCGCGCGGCCGCAGGCCTCGTCGAGACTGTGCAGCCCCAAATTGGCCAACAACTCTCGAACCTCGTGGGCCAGATTCAGTAGATACTGTGCCAGGGCGCGCGGATCACCATCAAATGCTTCGGCATTGGTCGTCAGACCCGCGGGACATTTGATATTGCAGTTCTTGGCCATGACACACTTCAGCATCATGAGCGCGGTCGTGCCGAACTCAAAGCTGTCCGCCCCCAACAGGGATGCTTTAACCACATCGGAACCCGTCTGCATTGCACCGCTACATCGTAAAATGACCTTTTGGCGAATACGATTGGCACACAAAGCCTGGTGGACTTCCGCCAGACCGATTTCGGCAGCACGACCGGTGTACTTCAGTGACGTCACCGAGGCGGCACCTGTGCCTCCCGTATTTCCGGCAACATTGATCACGTCGGCACCAGCCTTGGCCACGCCCACGGCGATGGTGCCAATGCCTTCCGAGCTAACGAGCTTGACAATGACCTTCACCCGAGCCGCTTTGGCGTCATGAATTAGTTGCGCCAAATCCTCAATCGAGTAGGTGTCGTGGTGTGGTGGTGGACTGACCAGTTCAACGCCGGGTGTCCCACCGCGGGCCGCGGCAATTTCAACGGTGACCTTCTTGGCCGGCAACTGCCCGCCCTCACCCGGCTTCGCTCCCTGGCCGATCTTGATCTCGATCTGTTCGAGATTCGGATCCGCCAAATAACCCGCCCAGACGCCAAAACGACCGCTGGCAAACTGCTTGATTCGACTAGAGCGAATCGTGCCGTACCGAGAAATGTGCTCGCCACCCTCGCCTGAATTGGAGAGCCCTCCCGACATGTTGGTTCCGTGCGCGACCGATTCATGCGCGTTGGCAACCAAGGCCCCGTGCGACATCGCGCCCGAGGCAAGTCGCGGCGTGATCTCCGACGCAGGTTGGACCTCGGAGACATCGATCGCGCCACTCGCGGGTCGCAGTCTGGAGACGTAGTCCAGCGCTTTGCCGGTACACGTGACGCGCAACGCTCCGGCGGACAAATAATGCCCGTCAATGTCATCTCCAAATCTCTCGACCAGAGACTGTGCCAACGAATCCAACCGACCGAGTTGTTTCGATTTGGGACCCGTCAATTTCAATCGAAACTCGCGATCACCAATCGGCTCAGTCACGATGCCCCGGATAACAAAGTCGAGGTTTCCCGCACGATTGAAGAGCATCATTTGGCTCTTGAAATCCTCCACCGACTCGGCGAACGTGACGTCGGCGGGAAAGTCCAGTACGTCGCGAAGCGCCGCTGGCCGTCGGCTTCGTTCCTCGGCCATCATGCGGCTGAACGCCCGATAACCTTGGGTGATTTCGAATCCATCGATCTGACTGGGCGTTAAACACTCAAAGCTAGTGTTGACGTAGCCAGCGTCATCGATCCCAAACGCGTCTTCCATTTCGCGGAGCGTCAACAACCGAAAAAAGTCATCGACCTCTTCGTTTTCGTCCGACCCGGTGTGGTCACTCGAACGATTTGTGTCGTGGTCGTGTGTCGTGCCGTTCTGGGAAAACTGGATTGGTTCTTCGGTTAGGTCGACAAAGCCACGAACCGCGATGGCACCATAACTGTGACCGGCGCCCTCGGAGCGTTCCTTGAACAAACCCAAGATCGGGATGTCGTTCTCATCCTTCACTGTCGTCGCACGGGCATGCCAATCCGCGGCGGATTGAGCGACCGCATCGAACTGCACTCCGCCGACCGGGGTCTTCATGTTGGGGAGGTATCGGCGGAAGACCGGATCATTCGTGTCCAAGAAGTTCGGCTCAAAGAACTCGCCACCGGAGTAGCTCTCGACGGTACAGAGACCGACCTTGCCCATCGTCTTCATTAGTGCCTTCTCGGACGCCTTCTGAAACCTCAGATAGGCTTCGACAGCGCCGTCTTGCCCCTCGAGCTCCTCCGCTCGCAAACGGACCGCTAGCGGATAAACGGCTGCCGCGCCGAAACCCAAAGCGCACGCGATGTGATGCGACGATGTGATCTGTCCACTCTCGACAACCAACGAGACCTTGAAACGAAGTCCCTCTTCGATCAGTCGCTGGTTGATGGCTGAAACCGCGAGCGTCATCGGAATGGCGGCACGGCTCGTCGAGATGTGTCGATCCGTCAGGATCGCGATGCCGCCCCGTTCCCTCGCAAACGCCACAACGGACATGGCGACGTCATCGATCGCGGAGATCAATGCCGATTCATTCCCCCGGGCATCGTCCATGACGGGTGAGTAGAGCACGTTAAAGCAAGCCCAGGGCGTTTCATCCTGGCCTTTGATCTTCAGGATCTCCGACATTCGTAACACCGGCGAATTGACGACGATCTGACGACTGCGAGACTTTCCGAGGTGCGGCTTCTCTCCAAGGGCGACTCGAAGCGTCATGCCGTCCTTCTCGCGAATGCTATCCAGCGGCGGGTTGGTTACCTGAGCGAACCGCTGACTGAAGTACTTTGCGACGCCGCCTTCGTTATCGCTGAGCGCGTTGATCGCGTTGCCATAACCCATTGCCGAGACCTTCTCGACGCCATTTTGCAGCATCGGATCCATCAGGAATTTGAAGCTCTCCTGATTCAGCGTGTAGGCCACGTAACGAGCGGAGTTGTTCAAGTCTCCCTCGTAACGAAGTGCTGATTTTCGGCGGTCTTCTTCCGGCTCATCGAGTTCATCAATGTTCACTCGTGCTTGATCCAACAACGACGCATAGTCTTTCTGCGCCGCGAGCGCTTCCAAGGCATCTTCGGTTCGATAAATTCGACGCTCTGAATGGCTGTAGTAAATCATTCCGCCGGCCTCGACGCGTCCGCGTCGCAACACCGTTTCATCTGGGAAATGAATCTGTCCCGCCTCTGACATGACAGCCAAGTAGTCGTCCGTCTCGACCGTCCTGAGTGGACGAAGACCTAAGCGATCCAACCGTGCCCCGATCACGTCGCCGTCACCAAAAATCAAGGCCGCCGGGCCGTCGTTCTTTTCCTCAAACAACGAAAAGTATTCCAGCATCGCGCGCACGGCCGGCGAGAGTCGCGTATCGTTTTCCCAGGCCGGCGGCATCATCGTGACGACAGCCGTCACCAAGTCGACTCCTTCGTCATAGACACGCGCGTTCAACGTCTGGTCCAAGCGACAGCTATCCGATTGACCGTGTGGACGAACGATGTCCTTGTGCCGTGCCAGGGCAACGGCCGTTTCGCTCAACCTATTTTTCTTATCCGTATTCAGCTCGCCGTTGTGAGCCATTAGTCGAAACGGCTGCGCCATCGACGGATGTGGGTCCGTGTTGGTCGAAAACCGCGTATGGAAGTACATCGAGTGAACCGCATGATCGGGATCCTTCAAATCCCGAAAGTACGGAATGATCTGAGCTGAGTTCAGTCTGCCTTTGAACACTTGGGTGCGCGAAGAAAACGACAGCGGATACAAACCGGCTAGCTTTGGATCCTGGTACGCGACCGCCTCAATGGACAACAGCGTTTCATGGATCTTGGTATCCAACTCCGAACCCGAAACTCCATCGGGAGCCATGAAAATCCACTGACGAATCGGAAGCTGAAAATGAACGGATCGTTTTCCGATCACTTCGTTATCGACTGGAAGGTCTCGAACCAGAAGCAGCTCGAATCCAGCGTCGGTCACCGTGTCGGTGACAAAGGCGGTGGCGTTTTCGTGTTCACCCGTGTCCGACGGAAGAAAAAAATTACCGACGACAAAGCCACCCTTCGCGAGTGGACGTCCCGTCAGCTTTTCAAAGAAACCGACTGACAGATCGACCGAAATGCCCGCACCATCACCGACCCCTTCCGAAGACATCCCGCCACGGTGAGGCACCGCGCAAAGCGCCTCATCACCTTTTTTCAGCAGCTCGTGCGTTTGCAAACCGTCTTTACGCGTCAGGAATCCCACGCCGCAGGAGCTGAACTGTTCGGCAGGATCGTAAAGCCCGGTCGTCTTCGGAGAATCAATCAAACTGGATCCCTTGGGTGGAACGGACGTGACGCGAATTCCTTCAATGGTTCGGTGGGCTCTCTCCCTCTTTCCGACGATTCGACGCCTACTCAACAGCGAATCTTTCCCCCGAGCGGACAGCACCACCGCTCGCTGCAAGGCGTCCCCGACGCGGTCCGTCCGCCGGATGAGTATGCGGTACGGGGCCGAAGCAACCGATTGCTGCTCGACCGGCATTGAATCACTTTACGAAAATGGGGCTCGGCCAAACCCAATGGCGCTCGTGCCGTTTTCGTATCGGAATCCCCATCAGACGATTGTTACCACGGAAATGGAGCCGTCAATCACTGTTTGGCAAACATCCCCGTCGCATTTTCGGTCGTTCGAACGCCCAGTGCGATGACCTGCATGATGTCTTCAAAACCACCCGGATGAGGAGCGGACTTCTACGCGACACAAAAGGGACCATAAGGTGCGTTGCCGTACCATTGAAACGCTTGTTGATCAATCTTGCTCGACGCTCGGTCTGACAACCGCGTCCATGGACCCAACGGTGCGAACCTACCACGTTTAACGATGATTTGGATCAAGTGGATCTCGCGGCCCAACTCGCATCGAGACCGTCCTGAATGCAGGAATCGTGCAACCGCCAAGAAGCACCTCATGGTGCAAGGATCCGCTTGCCATGGTCGATCCGATTAACTGGCTGCATCGTCAAGCGATGAGGATCCTTGATCTGGAATTTCATTGATGTTTTGGGTGTTGGTGGATACCGTGGAATCGGAAGTATGGAGTCATCCTGGCCTCTATGAGTCGTTAGCGTTCCTTCAATTGGTATTGAACGGTCATGCCCGCCCGAGATCCGTCGTCGTTCGTTGCCATTCTCGTGTCGTTGGTTGCATGCGCCGCCACGCCCGTGGAAGCTGCCGTGCTGACCTCCACCAGCTTCGAGAACGAAGACTTGACCACCAACAACGGCTTCTATTTCGATCTGGGAGATTCGTTGGTGGACCATGATCTGATCAACAACGCGGGGGAGTCTCCCGTGGATTCGACTGCGTTGACGGAGCTGACCTATGACGCCTCGTACCGCAACACGCGATCGTCTGTTGGCCTGACTGACGGTGATGCAGTCGGTGTGACCAATGCTATATCAACGGTCGGCGCGTTCACCGATGGAACTCAGGGCTATCAAATGTCGGATCCGGACGGTTTGATGAGTTTAAGTTTCGCCGATGTGAACATTGCCAGCATGGGATCGGTCATGATTTCCATCGATTCCTTCGTCAATTCCACCACATGGGAAACGACGGACTCCTATCGCGTCTTTGCCACCGTGGATGGTTCGGAAATCGATCTACTGAGCACGGCCGGTTCGGACATTGACGACCTGGGCATTGAGGGCTCCTGGATGCCACTTTCAACGGTCGTCACTGGCAATCTCGCCTCGTTGACGGTCGAGTTGGATTCGAACTCGGCCGATGAATCCATTTTCGTCGACAACGTCGTTTTTGAGACGGTATCCGCCATTCCAGAACCTGGTGCCTTGCCGATCTCGCTGATCGCGCTAGCAGCAATCCACCATCGCAACCGTCGACGAAGTTAGCGAATATCGGTTTCAGTCACAGGTTTGCCTGCCGACGTGTGGCATCGCTGCAGCCGTCTCGATAACCTGAAGGTGTGTGAGATTTCGCCGGGGTGGGCTGATGTTCCGAGCAATTTCGATTTCGTTGACCCTCTTGGCCGTGGTGGGTTGCCAGTCGACCA
This sequence comes from Planctomycetota bacterium, assembly GCA_038748615.1. Classification (GTDB taxonomy): domain Bacteria; phylum Planctomycetota; class Planctomycetia; order Pirellulales; family Pirellulaceae; genus Rhodopirellula. Next base: position 25,218 of record JBCDIU010000041.1, read on the forward strand.
GCTACGAAATCGAGATGAGGCCCGCTGGCGTACGGATTCACCGCAAACTCGCTGTCGCGTCGTCCCTTAATGATGCGACGAACGACCAAAGCCACGTCGACGAAAGCGTTGTTGCTCGCCTATCAAAACAATACAGCGAAGCTGGCCAATGGGATGAGAACGGCCGGTTGTGCTTCGAAGGCGTTTTTGGACCCGAGTTGCCATCGGAACATGGCGGGGATGGTCACTATGAATGCTATCAGTCGCCTCTGGGCAATGCGTATGTATATTCCGAACGATGGATTGGATCGCTCAATCGGGCCGAGAGATTTCAGCAACTACACAGCCAGTTGGTTTTGCTGTCCGAATTGATCGGAGACTTCATTGCTTTCAGCATTGACGATGCCGCTTGGGGCGACGCCATCCGCGAATGGCTCAAAGGACCGTTTCGGTCGGATATCGCCAGCGCCCTGTTCGGCCGCGACCTGGCAAACTGGAATCCACTGGCAACGACGATGCCGATGTCCGACTCATTCGCATGCAACTAGCGCTGGAACGTGACTACGTTCGGCTGGCAGATGTGCCTCGTTTGTACCAGTTCGCAGTCGCCGAAGACACACAAGCAATCGTTGATTACGTGTGGCATACCCTGATTCGGGTCGCGGAGACGGAGGACTTGCCCCAACCACCGCCTCCAGTACCCGACACTTGGCTGAATGAAGACGCGTTTGAGAAATCTCATCAGCAATTCTTAAAATCTCATCCTGCCTGGCGCAAGCGTCTGAGCGATGCGGGATGGTTGGATCACGTTTCGAGTGACCAGGATCCGGTTCAGGAACCATCTGGTTTGAAAATCCAATTGGCGACTCTGCCGATTTCACTCTTTCCCGACACATCTCTTGAAGTGAGTCTGTATTGTCCATTGGAACCCCTGGCTTCGAACGGTGAATGGAACGAAGAGTCCAAACGAATTCATTGGCAGACAAGTTTCGATGAGGACAACCCTCCGCTGGCCGTGATGACAGCGATATGGGCAGAACCCGAAATGGATCACCAGAAATCCATCTTCGGTGACGTCATCGTTCAAGATGAGTCACTGTTGGAGTACACCGTGTGGTACGAGTCTTTGACCGACTCGCAACAGCGCACCTGGGATGCGTCGATCATGACCATCGATTGGAGTCAGCCGGATGCACTCACTCAACTCGAATCATCGTTCGCAAATACGGGAACCAAGTTGTTTGATCCAGGCGCATCGATCTTGGGGGCAGCTCAGCGTGATTGAAGCTGCAGTACTCTCTGCGCTGTAACGTCCGAACTCGTGGCAGGCTTAGCATTGTTCGCCGATCGAAGATCCAATGGAGCGATGTGTTCATCAGGATCGATTACTCCGAAACCGACAGCGTGCTGAGCCCGCGCCCGCATTGGTTCCTGCACAGCCGAACCGATGTGTTCACCGCGTGTTGTGATGACGAAGGCGGCCTACCGTTTGAAGATGGCAAGCCCGCCACCCAGCAGCCAGGTATCCGATGCCCTTCCGTCACTGGTGATCATGTAACGTCCGAAGCCCGTCAGCCGTACCCTTGGCGTCCACCAGAAGTGAGCACCCAACTCGGGATAGACAGCAACCAAGGTGAGATCCCACTCTGTGTCTTCCTCGCCGCGTTCATCAATGCTCCCGTCGCCGTCGTTATCTTTTCCATCGTCCCGTGCATCAACGGTTTCCCAATTCGTTCCGATGAAACCACCTGCGCCGGCGAACGGCGCCAGTCGCGTTGGTGTCTGCAATCGGACTCCACCGTCGAGTCCCAACGACAGCTGATCCCATCCGGCAGTGGCTGTCAGCGAGGCACGGTTGGTTAGATAGGAAGTTAGGTAGTGCTCCATGCCGAGCTCGACGATCCCAGCGCCGCCGACATTCGAACGATAAGCCATTCCAGCCGACATGTAGGTGCCGTCGATGCCATTTAAGAATCGCGCATCGCTGGCCTGCTTGATTTTCTTCAGAGGCTCGGTCTTCTTGGCACCGCGGGCATATTTATCGGCGTAGTTCGTGTCTTCCATCGCCCAACGCGAGTGCGTTAAACCAGTCGGTAGAGCGCATCCCGCACAAAACCCGACGCCAAGAAGCACCACGCAGCAACAGAACATTCCACGCATCGGCAGGCGCCACGCGATGAATCGGCGAAGATTCAGGATCGAATTCACACGACAGCTCGACGAAACGATTGGAACGCCATGGGGCTACCAAAGTTTCGTCGACAAAATCAACCCCTGGCTTGGAGCCCATGGCGCGTGCCCGCTTGGACAATGACACGAATCCATCTGGACTTATCATTTCCATTTCAAGTCTGAAACTTGAGTCGAAACATGATTCAGCGATGTTGACCGAGGACGCACATGGCGGCGTTGTGGCCGGGGATGCCGCTGACGGCTCCGCCGCGGGCTGCCGAGGAGCCCGCCCGATAAATGCCAGGGAACTCCGTTTCGACACCCCACTTCCCCTCGCCGTCCTCGCCACTATCGAACCATGACAATTCATTGTGGAAGATATTGCCTTGATCAAGGTCGAGTTCTGCCTGCAACTCCTGCGGCGTCTTGGCTTCGATGCACAGGTGACCATCTGCACTGACCGCCATGCAATCCTCGATAGGCTCATCGCACAAGCAATTCAATCCGTCCAGGTAGCGTTGCGTGACGATGGCCTTCGCTCGGTCATGTTCGGATTCGAACAGTCGCCACGGCATGTCAAGTCCAAAGAGCGTCAGCGTTTGATACCCTTCCCGCTGAAGCTCGGCCGAGAGAATGGAACGGTCGGTTAGCGTGTGGCAATAGACTTCGCCCGGTGGAGGGACGGGAATCTCGCCATTGGATGCTGCGGCGAACGAGTTTGCCAACTGCTGGTAGCCTTCATCAATATGAAATGATCCCGCAAAGGCTTCGGCGGCGGACACGCCGCGTGCCCGAATCGTGGGCAAGCGTTTCAAGAGCATGTTCATCTTGAAGACGGAGCCTTCAATCGAACCGGATTGTTGCCAAGGCTGTCCCAGCAGAGATGCGAAGGTGCGAGGTCCTGCATTGATCAAGACGGATCTCGCTGTGACCGCTTTCGATCGACCCTTGGACTCGAATGTCACTTCGTTTCGGTGCGCGCCGACGTCAACATGCTGCGCCGGCGCGCTAGTAACTAATTGAACTCCCCAATTTCGACACTGCTCCAAGAGTGAATCGACCAGTCGCATCATGCCACCGACGGGAACACGCCACTCGCCGGTTTCATTGCCAATGATGTGGTAAAGAAAGCAACGATTCTGAAGGAGTGATTGATCGTGAGCATGCGTCAGGACTCCGATTTTCCCATCGGTCAACAACAGTCCTCTTAAGGCGTCGTGATCGGCGTACGATTCGATGGCCTCACCCAGTGGTTGTTCCATGAACCATCGCCAGGCGAGACGCTGCGTATCGTTCTTCAGTTTGGCTTGGAGTGATTCACGACTTTGGAGCGGGCGCAACATCGTCGGCCAGATGATGCGCGCTATTTCGGACTGGAGCCCAAGGAAGTCCTTGTAACGATTCCAACTGGAGTGCTTGCCCGTCAATTCGAACATGGAGTCGCGCGACCGCTGTTCGTCGACGTTGGACAGGACCAGCCCACGCGCCGCTCCAACGTGATCGGTCCATGGCGTGAACGAAGCCGTCGCTCGCCGGCGTGTCTCGAACGTCAGTTCGAGATCATCGATGATTTTGGGTGGGAGTAGCGAAACAAGGTAGGAGTATCGCGACAACCAAGCGTCGAAATCGGGGAAGACACGTTGAGAAGCTGTTGCGCCACCGAAGGTTGCATTCTTCTCGAGTACGAGCACAGACTGACCTGCCTTGGCGAGATAGGCAGACGCAACCAGTCCGTTGTGCCCACTGCCAATCACCACGGCATCGTAATGGCTGTCAATCTGGTCGGTCATCGCGAAAGCTTGGCGGGCGGTTCGTTTTGACAGATGAACTGAGGCTCGTCGCTAGTTGGGTTCGATTCCGAAGTCGCGAATCGTCGTCAGCGTCTTCAGCTCCAGACCGATTCGTTCGAAAGCTTCTCTTCCGCCTGCCAGCCGATCGATGATGGCGAGCACATAGAGAACATCGAGTCCAAACTCGCGCGCCGCCTCCACAGCTTTGATCGCGCTGCCGCCGCTGGTGATGACGTCTTCCACGACCACCACTTTTTGCCCCGGCTCGACCGGGCCCTCCACCTGCTGCTTCATCCCATGACCTTTGGATTCCTTTCGAACCATGAATCCTCGTAAGTCATCGCCTTTACCTCCAGCAATTGTCACAATCGAGGCGGTAATGGGATCGGCGCCAATGGCCATGCCGCCGACAGCAGCCGGCATCACGCCCGTCTGGGATGCCGTTGTCGTGATCACATCGAGCATCTGATGCCCGATCAACTGAGCCCCCTGGGGATGCAGGGTGATCTTGCGACAGTCCAAGTAGTAGTTAGCTCGTTTCCCGCTGGCGAGCGTGAAATCGCCCCGTTGCAGAGCATCGGTTTCCATCAGGTTGACAAGCGACGCACGCGGATCCTGGAGTATTTCGGTCAATGGCATCTTGTCACCGCAACGTGAGCGAAGGAGTTCTTCTGGACCAGTAACCGCGTGGATCATCGGCCAGCACTACGACGCGGCATCAGCAAGACGCCGCGTCAGCGAAACCACGGTTTAACAGATTGTCGGCGGTTCAGTGACCCCACGCTGTGAACACTTGCGCCGATTGCGGATTCATCCCGCGGATCCCGAGCGGGCGCCGCTGGCGCTGGCTGATCGATTCGGCGGGACGGAACCAAGCATCTCGTCGGTGAGTTCAATGACAAGCGTTTTCTCCGCGATGATCTCCTCGCCGCGGGCGCGCACCCTCAAATTGATTTGGTGCGGTCCCGGTTGAATCGATGGGGGCACCATGAACTTCAGTTCGGCAGTCTCCCCGGGCGGCAACCAACGACCAAATCCATCGGCCAGTTTAAACGGGTGACCTTGTTGCGCTGCCAATTGCAGCTCTCCATCGACCGGCGTGAAACCGTCACCTGAATTCGTGACCATCATGGTGAATGCATTGCCCCGATCAAGTTGAGCCCACTGCAGTTCCCCAGCGGTAACCTTCGTCTCCGGACGTTTTTGATGAATCAGTGAGAGCGGCAGTTGATAGGTGTCAATTTCACCGGTCTCACTCCTGCAATCAACGGTCACAAATCCCCAATCCCATGGCAGTGATGCGCTTCCGCGTAGGACTGCTCGTACCGTTTTGGTGCGTCCGGGTCGAAGGGTAAACTCGTCACTGGATAGCAGCACGTGGCGAAGCGGTTGCCCTTCGTGGTTTCGAGGCGTCAGGGAAAGCGTTTGATTGGCATCGGTCCGATTCTCAAGCACCAACGTGGACATTCGCGGCGTGTCCTTGATGCGTCCGAGTTCCAATTGAGCCGGCTGCAATGAAACGCCGTTGCGAATGGAAGCGACTTTGGTCGCCATTGCCCCAAACTGGGATGATTCGACGTGGCCGCGAAAGGTGGAGTGCACCATCACCCGCCGACCATTGCTGACTCTCAGACTCAACTCATAGTCGCCGTTTTGGACAATCCCATCAAGCGGCGATTCCAGTCTCAGTCGACTGTTGGGCATGATTCGGACAAGGAATTTCTCATCATCAAGAAGCGCGGCCCGGCAAGGCATGAACAATTTGGCTTCGTCGCTCTCGCGGCCAGACGCATCTTTGAGTCGGCCACGCACCTGGCACTCCAACGCGTAGTTGGTCGGGTTGACTAGATAGGCCCGCATCCACGGCATTCCGGCATTGGCGATCAAGCTCGCCGACTCGAAGTGCAAACTGCTCATCTCCCCCGTGTCCTGGGAACCCGTTTCCACATCGACTCGCAACACGTACTGGGTGACGAATCTCACACTCGCTTGCGTTTGATTCGTTTGATCATTGTCATCGGGTGTGGTTGCCTCATCGCTGAGTTGACCACTGTCGCGCACGAGAATGCCGAACGAGAGAAAGTTCGTCTTAGTGAGCGGGACCGTCACGTTACCGGTGACCGCCAATGTCTCACCCGCAGCCAAATCGAATCGCGTCGGACTTGTAAAGGTGACGCTGCTGGCCGGCAGAGAGTGGTGATCGTGCATGATCACGCCTGTGTCTTCTTGCCGTAGCGCGACGGCCTTCACGTCGAGTGTCATCGACTTTCCGGTCGACTGGATTTCAAATCGAAACGGCAAGATTTCGCCGCGCCGCGCCCGGAAACGCTGCACCACCGGCTCGATTCGAAATGACGGTTGGACGCTGCGTGTCAGTGACACTCTTTCCTGGGCGTCCAGTGAGGTTGCCGACAGGGCGACACCGGCGATCAGCAAGCATACAAGGCGATGTGAAAACATCATGGGGCAACGGCGACGATTCGGGGCGACGGACACGGTTGGGTGCCGCGTCAGCGCCATTTCGGCGAATCTACGGCGTCACGGTCGTTTGCAAACACGCCGAGCCGGGTTGGTGAACGATGCGAGGTGAGATGAAAATCAACACCTCCGCATCACGTGTTTGTCGTTGAACGGTTTCGAAAAGATAGCCCACCAAGGGCAAGCGACTCAGACCCGGAACTCGATTCACTCGATCGATGGTCTCTTGTTGAACCAACCCACCAATTACGATGGTTCTTCTATCTTTGACGGTCACCGTCGTGGAGACGCTGCGCCGATTGATGATCGGAAACGGATTGAGAGCGAGTTCGGTGTTGGCAATGCGAACGTCTTCGCTGACTTCCGCTTTCTCGATGTCGATCGTCACGACGTCACCGCGAATGTGAGGTGTGATGTCGAGGGAAATACCCGCATCGACCTTCTGGATGTCTTGCTGAAAGAACACCGCATTGTTTCCCGTCGCTCCAGGCGGTTGCACCGAGAAAAATGTCTCGCGGTTGATCGCAATGTTGGCTTGCTCGCCATCTTCCGCCATCACGTGCGGAGTGGCCCGAATGGTGAGGTAGCCATGTTCGTTGAGCAGTTTGATGAAGGTCGACGTGCTTGAGAAATCCGAGAATACTTGATTGAGGCCCTCATTGGAAATGTTGCCGTTGATCGCCAGTCCCGTGGCACCCAACGCCAAGGCAGATGCATCCTCAATCTCGACCGCATGTTGCCAGTCGAGTCCGAATTGAAATCCGCTGTCGGGCGAAACGACGCAAATGATTGCCTCCAGAACGACTTGCGGAATCGGCTGATCAATCTCGGCAAATCGATTCAAGATGTCATCCGCGATATTGGCTGGCGCTTCAACGATCAGGAGCTTGGCTTGTTCGATTTGCGTGACATATTGAAGCCAGTTTTGCGGCACCGCCTCAATGAGCGTCGTGATTTCCTGATGCCTGGGTTCGTAACGGTGTTTCGTCGCGATCAGTGGAAATAGGGGGGATTCGGGCTGTGGATCCGCCACGATCATTTGGTCACCACGCCGAACGCTGGCAAAGCCCAACGGCATCAACAGTTTTTCGATCGCCCGATCGATCGTCAGATCATCGATTCGCGTGTTGACGATCCCTGTGACGTTGTCATCCATGACAAGGTCCAGACCGGTTTCCAAACAAAGTGTTGTTAGCGCCTCGCGAACATCGGTTTCGATAAACTCTTCGCTAAGTCGCAGTTCATCCTCAAAGTCGACGCGAGCGATCACGGCGGCTGAACCGTCGACCGGATCGACGGGGGGAAGATGGTTCGGGATCCGTTTGACGGTCGGTTCGGCTGTCGGTGCGGACGCATCCACATCCATCGATTGGAGCTCAATTTCAGTCGAAATTGGTTCGAATTGGGGCGCATCCTCAAACCAAGGCGGTTGTTCCAGAACCATCTCGTCTGTCACCGTCTCTTCAATTGTTGTCTCGCAGTACGGTTCGTTGCCGCCGCGATCCGCCGACGATGTGGCAAGCGACATCGCCACCAACTCGTCAACACTGACGCGTGGTGGTAACGGCCGCGGGGCGCAGCAACCGGCAAGGATTGGCATCACGAAGACGCCGAGTCGGGATAGATTTGGCAAGTTGAAAAAGGCATGTTGCGTCAAGTTCGTTCGCATCCGAGCCATGCAACCCACGCACAGACAGGTGCGAGGGACGCCGGCAGCCGCGCATTGACCGGCGAAGAGGACTCTGGATTTAGTCTTTACTGACCTGAGCCGGTCGATGCCAAGGCTGATTGGTGACTTGGAGACGTTCGGCTGTTCGGCGGTGCGGTGCCGACGGGCGAACTCGTCCGCACGAGGTGCGATCACGATCGGAGTTCATCGGCGATTCATTCGGTCGAGCGTCCTTTTCGCACCGTGAAACTCGCGCGTTGCGAGTTCACATCGAATCTCAATCAAGTTCCCAACCCATGACGTTGGAACGGATCGATGATGCAACCTCGACGGTCATGACGCTGGACGAGTTAACTCCAGCATGCGGAATGATCGAAGACAGTTGTCGATGACGACTGCTTTTGCACCGAGGAAGCCGATGCCCTCGAATTAGTTGGCGGTGACCGTGCCGACGACCGTTGTTTCGTACGTTCCGGCGGCGAATGAGCCGTATGTCCCGGTAATGAAACTGATCGCCAGATCAAACGTCGCGGATCCTGTTCCGTTGCTACTGGCGCCCACGGTGGCGACGAGATCATTGGCGTCGTAATCCGTGGTGTCGGATGATTGGGTGAGCGTCCATGTTCCAGGACCGGACGTGTTCTTGATGGCGAATCCCATCTGAACATCCCGACGATAGCTTGGGTCCGCCGTGTGCGTGAATGGTTGGTCAACGGCCAAGGACACGGTCACACCGGCGACGGTGTTGCCGACGACGGCCCAGGTTTGCAGAGGAAATGATTGATTGGAATCCGTTTCATCATGCGTGATCGCTTGGTCGACGGGCGCCGTGATGCTGATGTTCGTGGGGACGTTGACGGTGAACTTTTGCGAGTCGGTGACTTGAGCCGTGGCATTCGATGAAATGAGCGCGGTCAGGGCGACACCAACCATCAATTGGATGGAGCTCTTCATGTTGATTCTCATGGTGGAGGTTAGATCGACGGTGTGATTCCCCGAGTGCTTCGGCCCGACGGATTGCCATCGGCTGATGCGAGAACACTAAGTCGACCGCAATGCCGAGCAAGCGAATTGAACAGAAGTCCAAGGAAGCCTGACACGTCGATTCATGAACACTCAAACCGAATCCATGATGGCGGAGAACCAGGGGCTTTGCCTGTCAGGCCTGACAAGTGGAAATCACTACAGACTCGTTGATTGGGCGCGAAGGGCCACCATCGAGGCGCGATCCGTTACTCCCAACTTGCGGCGAAGCCTTGATCGGTAAGTCTCGATCGTCTTGATGCTCAAAAATAAGCGATCAGCGATCTGTTGATTCGTCAGACCATCCACCAGTCCGTCGAAGACCTCGCGTTCTCGCGTTGAAAGTCCCGTGAAATGGCCGGCGGATGGGTTGCCGTTCATTGCAGGCCCAATCCACTCGGTTTCCCTTGACTCCAACCGCGTGATGGAGATCGTCTCCGATGCAGCCCGAAGCGACGACATCGATCCGGGAAGACCCGAAAAGAACTCCGACTCTTGGTCGTAGACTTTTCGGCCGACGCGAATCCACTGGAGGGCGGATTCAACTCGGCTGATCGCCGCGTTCTGGAACAGGAATCCCTGCACTCCCGCGGCTGTCAAGCGTTGAACCACTTCGTGATCCATTCGCGACGCCAAGGCGAGCACTTGCAGATTGGGTAGGCTCGATCTCAAGTCGACCAGGATCTCAACCGACGACGGCGTGTCCACCGTGGCAATGACGGTCGAGAGTTCTCCTGACATCAGCTTCGGCCGGATGTCATTCCACAGCCCAGTCGCAATTCGAATGCGGATCTCGGTCGACGTCGACCAAGCGTGTTCGAGTCCAAAACGGAGAATTTCCTGGGGAATCACCAGACCGAGGATGATGGGCGAGCTTACCCCCGGGGGGATCGACGAAGTCGATGGTCGAGATACGGGCATTGTTTTGAGATGTGAGCGTCCGGAATGGGTCTTGGTTGACCCAAAATGGCTTCGACAGTGGAGAGGTTGGCGTGCCCGTGTCGCCTCTCGCTTGGGAGAGAATCGGAATCACTCGTCCTCGAATTGAGGGGGTATGCTCGTACAGAACCGATGTTCAGCCAATTCAGACGTGATCCGACCGGGTTGTTCCGGTCGCAATGAATTTAAAATGGAAACCGATTGCAACCGCGGAGGTTTCTCGACGGATTTTGAATTTCCGCTCCAGAGCCGAGCGCGACCTGACGAGTTCCCGGAACGCTTAGCGGTTTTGAAACCAATGAATTAGCCGGCTACCGATGCTGCGCGGATCTTGTAGGACCACGTAACCCACTTGCCCCGAATGCACCTCATCGGCCATGGCGGGCGATAGAGGAACGACCGCTTCGAATCGTGGTGTCAGGAGACGCTGCGATGTGGAGCCATCGTCCTCGGTCAATGGTTCGACCGCGAGTGGGCCCGACGCCGTGGCCGCCATCGCAGGGTGAGGAATCGAACGCGAGCCGGACGGACGTGTCGGAGTCAGTTCGACTCGAATGTCATGTCCATTTCTTAAGAACACGGGGACACTCGATTCGCGTTGAAGTGCAGCCGAATAGGATTCCAGTTCCGATTCACCAAGAGAAATCAATAGCTCCTTATGAGTCGGCAGTCCAACGTGCACGAGCAACTCGCCTTTTTGGACAAATCGATCCTGCAAACTGGAGATGTCACTACTGAGAACGACGCCATCGAATTCAGGCGACACTCGCAGGGCGTCATACTGCTCGGAGAGTTCGCGCGACTGCTGAAGCAACGAATCGAATTTCCGGCGAGTCGCTTCGGCAAGTCCCAACGAGCCGGCTTGCTGTTGCTGTTGCCACTGGATTTCAGTCGCTTCAAGTTGCCGTTCGATCTGCATCACCTTCATCAGGAGTTCTGGTTCCTCGATTCGAAGCACATCTTCGCCCGCTCGAACCCGATCTCCTGATGCGAAGTTCACCGCGCGAACGAATCCACTTGCCGGAGCTCGGAGGAATTGGTCGTCGGCGAATCGAACCACGACGGGAACGCGCTCGCAGACGGGCGAAGGTAGAGTCAGAACGAACTGTCCGGTCGCCAAGAGCGTGAATGCCATCCATATCACGCGCCGCCGGTGTGAGGCGACCGAGAACGTGTCGGTATCCTCCTGATGGTTCCACAGGCCATGCAGCCAACGGGCCGTTGGCAGGCACACCCACGATCCGATGGCGGCCAGCGACATCGCCATGCCGAGCGGACCAGCCCAGAGGGACACACCGAGGATCAGACCACCCATCCACACGACCTGGAAAAGGATCGACGCCACCGCGTGCGTGGCGGCCGCCGGTCTCCTCCATCCCGTTAGTGGTGCATCCGATTTTTCGATCAAGAACCATCTCCGGTGCAGCCATCGGCTCAGCAATTGGCGTCCTTGGCCGCGGAGGTTCGGGATGTCCAGCAGATCCGATAGAACGTAGTAGCCATCCAGCCGAAGTAGCGGATTCGCATTGACCAACAAAGTGGCCGGTCCCGCAACGAAGAAGATTTGGGCGGCGAGATGTTGTGCCAATCCGACCGGGAGCCACTTCCACAGCCAAATGGCGAGGCTCGCGACCAAGAGCTCAAAATAGACGCCTGATAAAGCGATCTGAATTCGCGGCCAACGTCGATGCAATACCCACGCAGCGGTGACATCCACATAGGCGAGGGGCGCCAGCATGAAAAACATGATCCCCGTCTTGCCCACTCGAACATCGTGGTACCGTGCCGCTACCGCGTGTCCCATTTCATGGACGACCTTCATCACCGCCCAGACGACCAAGAGCATCATCCAGAGGCGCGAGCTAAACAGTCGTTTCAGTTCAGCCGTCAACTCGGCGGAATTCGACCACGCCATGATGAGGGAGATGCCGATGATCGTCAGTCCGACCACCAGTCCATATGGCGACAGCATCGGCCTGACCAGCGCCAGAACACGATCAGCAGAGACTCCAGCATATGCCAAAGGAAAACGAAAACTGATCAGGCTTGAAAGGGTCTTCAAGACAATGACCGCCCAAGGGCGATGGGTGCCGACATCTTGCGTTGGACTCTCCTTTGTGCGGATCGAATCCGAGGCAGGAGGCTTCGGCGAGGGGACTGAACTGTCGGGGATGCTTGCGTCGCTTTCGACGTCACCCTTGGTCGCTTCGCCGCTAGTGTTTTCTCGATCCTCCCCACGGAGGGCCACTTCGGTTTCAGTGGGCGTCCGCTGACCCACCGAACTAGTCAATGGTGCTCGCGCATCAAGTGTTTCGGCCGACGTGGATTCGTCTAAGGCGCGATCTTGATTGACGCTCTTGACGAGTTGCTCTGGTTTGGTGGACTCGCTGGCACGTCGTGGCAATGCATGAGACGGATCGGGTGCCAAGCTGGACGGCGGAACGATTCGAGACTCGACACTTTGGGGTGCATCCGCATCCACGGTGACGGCGAGCTTCTGGCCAACCAACAGACCGATGAACTCGGCGACGTCCGACTCAGACCACTCCAAACCGTCGCGATGAGCCTGTTGAACGATTTCAGTAGCCGTGCGACGACCATCCAGCAGAGACGCGACATGGTGTTCGGCCGCACCAAATTGGAAGTGTTGACCGGTCCCTTGATGCTCGGCACGGTGGACGCGGACGCCACCAACGTCCACTGTTTGAAAGACAACATCCGCCGCCAGGCGGACCTTCGGAGCCGACGGCTCGGGCGAACCATCGGCAATTCCCGTCATGTGACCACCGTCAATGGATGGCACGCCGGCATCATCGCTCTTCACCATCCCAACACCCACAGCGCTCGGCGAATAGGCGTGCGGACCCAAGACCAGCACCAGGGCCGCAGGGGCCCTCGCAGCAGTGCTTCGCCCCGCATTCCAACGCGTAGACGCGAATCCGCCGTTGCTGGATCTTCGGGCATCGTTCCTCGAGCGATGAAGACGTTCTGTTCATCACGAACGGTTGCCGCGGGCCACATGGACGTGAGATCGGTTTGGAACGCATTGCCACCCAAAGCCGGAAACCAGACGCGAACATCCGAATCCGTCCCCACGTACCCGATTTCCACTTCAGGGATTTCGATCTCGAGCTCAAGGCTGCCAATCGGTGAAATCTCCACGAGCATTTGTCCCAAAGACAGTGTCGATCCAAGATGCCTCTGCAAGTCGCCATGGATGACGACGCCGTCGATCGGGCTGCGCAGCGAAAGTTGGTCCAATCGCGACAGCAATAGCTCGCGTCGCTGCAGCGCGTTTTCACGTTGCAGGGCCGCGAGTTGTGCATTCGCAATTTCGCCGGCGGCTAATGCGATGTCTTCGTCTTTAATGGCTTGATCGAGCTCGGCCGTGGCGGCCTGCAACTCGATACGCAAGGGTCGTCCATCAAGCTCTAAAAGCAAGTCGCCGGCTTCGACACGATCGCCTGGTTGCACGTGCGATGACAATAGCGTGCTCTCGAAGGGGGCCGCCACCGTCCTCGCGTCGCGAGCTCGCACACTGGTCGAAGCACGAACTCGGTATCGCGTCGGGAACAGCATGACAACCAGCACGAGCATCACACCCACACCAAAGAGATGTCTCACGGCCCACCAACCGGCGGCCCGCTCGGCCCACCGAGTTAACCACGGATGCCGTGGACGCGACGTCATGATGCTGGCCAGTGTTCCAAGCGTGGACTCATGAATCTGTTTCGCAACGGATTGAAACGCCCTTGCGTGCTCCTGGATTTGATCGGAGTTGCCCACTGGTGGCGTAATCCAGAGCATTCCCAGTGGCGGAGGGCTGGCACTGGCGTCTGTTGATGCGTTCTCTTGCACCGGTACGAAGCGGATCACCATGCCGGTCGGCTCCAAGTACGCCGCGGACCGCTGCGTCTGATCCCGTTGCGATGCCTGCGTCCAAGCCTCCCCAAGGCGAAGGTAGATGGCACTATTGGGTGCCAGGGCGCCGAGTTTCGAATCCACAACGAAGTCGGGTTTGTTCGACTGGTCTGGATTTCCCCAAGCGATCCTCACCGTGCAGTCAGGAAACCATGTCGCAAACTGGATCGCAATGACTTCCGCCGCGGCGCGATCACTGTGGCATGCCGCTACATCGGCAAAAAGTTGATACCAATGATTCGCCCGCAATACCCGCGTCACCCCATCGTCTGGCCCCGGCTCACTGGCCGGTGCTAGCGTAGCGGAGTCGGATTGCAGTTGATCCATCGTGGGCATCATGTTCATCATCTTTGCACTCCCACGGAGTCATCGGAGGATCGCTCAGCGATCCGTGGCACATCGACCCGGCGTGGAATCGTTGGTGTCACTTGTGATCGCCGCATCGGCTCCCACGATTTCGGTACCCGGTACTGATGGTGGCGGTACATCACCGAATCGTCGATTTCAGGCTCGGACGACTCATCCGTCAGTTGGCCCCGTGGGCCTTCCCGTAGGTCCTCATCGGCCATACGCATCGTGCAACGATCACCGGCCCAAAGTCGGCCATCGCGATTTTCGACGCGCACTCGAATCTCGATCGTGCCGCTTTCGGCATCAATGACCGGCGACTTGGTTTGAATCATGCCATCGACCGTCCGCCGAGCCGAACGCAAATAGAGCTGCACCGGGTCACCGATCGCCATGGACGCGGCAATGATCGCGGGAATATTGAATACGCCGTGCAAGACGTCCGTTTGCACCAAACGTAGCACCGTCGTGTTATTGGGGATGATCGTATCGCCGGCGACGAGAAATCTCTCCGCAATGACGCCATTGAATGGCGCTCGAATCGATCGGCGGACCCAATGCACACGTAATCGGTCCAGCTCCGCTTGTTGGAGCTGCAACTGCTCCTTAACGGTGGTGAGTCGTGCCTGAGCAATGGTGTAGTCGAGTTCGCCGCGACGGAGCTCCTCCGGCCCCGCCATCGAATCAGTGGCTAGTTTGCGTAGCTGCTCCATTCGAGAACGGTGCATTTCTTGGGTCGCCTCGGCGGCGAGCCGTTCGCCAGTCATAGCGACCTGAATTTCCGCTACCGCAACAGCTGCCGATTGAACCGAGTCGTCCAACTGCGCAAGTACATCGCCGGCGACCACGGATTGCCCCACATCGACGGGCACATCGGTCAACCGGCCCATCTCCTCACTGCTGATCAGGACGTCACGGGCAGCGGACGTAAAACCTTCGAACGTCGAGGTGACGCCGCGGGCATCCTGAGCTGGTGGTTGCGTCCACCCGATCACAGCAACACCACTCATCGACCACACGATGGTGGCTGGTAGCAACAGGCGCATGGTCTTCATCATGGCTGGGTCTCCATCGGTGGCTCGTTTACTTTCAAGAATGTGGACAGCGGAAGCTCCGCCGCGTCCGCATCAGATTCGATCAACGGCGAATGATCGATCAACGGCGAATGATCGATCAAAGGCTTGCCGGGCGATTGAATCTCAGAGACTGAATCAGGAAGGTAGATTTCTTCGTTGATTTCAATGGAATCCTGAATCGCTTCGATCGGCGCATCCCGAATCACCTCGATCTGGCTTGTGCGCCCAGGCCGGATCGGCGTGACATTTTCCTTCATCAGAAGCGTGCCCATCGCGCGCTGCAGGGTGACCAGAGCCAGAACGTGATCAACGGCGGTGGTAACGAACGCTTGCTCGGCGGCCGTGCGGCGCGATTGGGTTTCCAGGAGATCTTCCAAGACGAGCGCCATCTGAACACCGTCCGTTCCCAGGGTCTTCCAACGTTGTAATTGAATCGACTCCTCCTTCATTGCTGCGATCAACGTCTGTTCGCGTCGATCACGGAGCGCCATCATGGCATTCACGTTGACAATCGCCGACTCGATTTCGCCGCGGGCGTCGATCAACGTTTGCCGCAATTCTTCACTTCGCTGCTGATAGCGATAGCGTGCTTCGCGGTGTCGACTCTTGGCAGCCCGTCGGCCCCACGGCAACTCGTACTGCAACGTCGCCGTTAATCCCGGGCCACCCATGCTGAACTGATCACCAAACGAGCGGAAGAAGTCATTCTGTCCGTTCAATCCAGCCAAGTAGGCATCCAATACCGCATCCAGTCGGGGTTTCAACTCGTTCCGGGTTACGTTGACCGACAATCCGGCGGCCGAAAGCTGTTCCGTTGCCGCACGAATATCAGGTCGATTCTCCAGTCCCCGGATGACCGCGTCACGCAGATCGATCGACTGGTGCGGCAGGATCGGATTGGCCAGCGGAATCAACTCGGCGTCGCGCACTTGAGTAATCTCATCATCTCCGCCGACGAGCGTGCGTAATCGAATCTGACCCTGTCGGACGTCCGTCTCCAGCGTCGTCACGCGATCCATTTGGTCTGATAGCCGGCGTTGGATCTTGAGGCGCTGAAGCGGGCCGGAATCAAAATCACCACGCGCCTCGACCATCCGACCAATGTCTTGACCTCTTGCGATCAGCGCGTTTTGTTGCACGAGGTGACAACGGCGTTCGTACAAGCGCCAAAACGCGTTGAACGTTTGGACTAAGTGCTCCTCAATCTCCGCTCGCAACTGGGACCAGGCGATGCGGCTGTCAATGGATGCCTGCGTGATCAAACGCGTGTTGTACGCACGGCCGCCGGTCGCCAGCAGCGGTTGCGTGATCGATAGGCTTAAACGTGAGTTTCCCTGCCGCAGTGGATCAAAGAAGGTGCTGTTGCTGGTTAACGTTCCCAGCTCTTGCGAAAGATCGATCACGCCACCGGTTCGAGTCCGTTTTCGAATGCCCGCCGAACTCGTGAAACTGTCCTGAATCAATCTTGGCGGTCCGCCCGTGGTCAACGTATTGCCGACGGGATCGTTGACCCGGCCGATCCCGGCATCGATCAAGACACTGCTGTCGAAGACAGCGTCCTGCTGGACAATCTGTTCAAACGCAATGGACGTTTGCCGAGATACCGCAGCGACCCGTGGGCTCCACGCGATCGCGTCGTTCAGGATGGTTGGCAAATCAAACTGGAGCCAATGGCTGCTGTCCAGCAGGAAACCATCGGTTGACGCACGCCACCACATCCAATCTGGATCGGCAATGGCAAGACTATTGCCCGGTGTGGTGGGAGGTGGCATCGCGGGCGTGGCAACCACTTCCGGCGGGGGTAACGACTCCGGCGGCGGAGCAACCGCGGTGGATGGCTCCAAATCCTTTGCCAAGATGTTCGGTACCGGTTGCAGCTTCGAAGCAGGCCGTTTCACCTCGATCGTGACCGCCTCATCACGCGCCGACGATGGTTCCAACGGCTCCCTCCACGTCGCGGACATCGGTTCGCTCGCCCTCCCTGGACGTGGTAACGGTCGCGGATCGGATGGCAACTCGATCGGCGCACCACGCGTCGATTCGACCATTCTCAAGAACTCAGCGAGTGTCGATTCCTCGGCCGTCACGACTGCCCCATGCGTCGCAATGACGAAGAATCCGACTCGCAAGACTCGTATCCACCCATCGCGTGACCGCGCCGGAATGCGACTGGCCTTGGAAACGAAACGACGTAGCGAGACCGCACGCAACAGCCGATTGGCTGGCGTCACGACATCGATCGTGCGTCGAATTCGATTCTGGCCGGTCATTCCGTTCCAGTTGGCGATGGGGCACCAGCACCACCTGATCGTTGCAGCGGGCCCGCTGAGACGTTCCGGTAGCACATGCGCGCGTTGAGACGCGCCTATCGTCTGTTTCGGATGTTCCGGCGGTGCGATTGCAACGGCCGTGAGGAAACCCAGGTTTCGGATGGTCGTAACGTGCCGTTGGCGGAAACATCGATAGTGTCCGTGCGGCCCCTAAAGTCCACCCAGTTGGCCGCCCCAACGCAGAGCTCATGGCTTCGGGAATTTGTGTCGTTTAGTGCGATGAGGCAAATTCCCTGATCAGCAATGGCAACTCGATGTCCAACGGCTCCGATTCCAAACGACCGGGCAAACGTAGCTTTCACTTTTTCCAGCTCGAAGACCGCGTCATGCTGTCCGGTGAGGGCCTGGAGGGGGCGGACGTTCCTCAGCCCGACGCTGAACTCGTCGAAGCGATGATGACGGAGATCGACGTCGCCGCCGCCGCGATCGATGCGTCGTTGAGCGTCGACGGCGAGACCACGCCAGTGGCAAACGATCCCGCCGGGCAAGAATCCGTCGTGGATCCAACGGAGTCGACAAACCCAATCGACCCGGCTGATCCTGTCGAGGTGATCTTCATCGACGCTGCCGTCGAGAACGCGGATCAGTTGTTAGACGACTTGCGTGACGATCGTGATGCGGCGACGCAGTGGTTGATCGTGCACCTCGATGCCGAAACCAACGGCATCGACCAAATCACTGAGTTCCTGGCAACGCAATCGTCCATCGATGCGATTCACATCCTCTCGCACGGTGACGGAACGGGGATCCAACTGGGCAGCGCGAAACTTGACACCCAATCGTCGCTTGACCACGCAGGAGACATCGCATCATGGGGGTTTGCATTGGACTCCGATGCGGACCTGCTGATCTACGGTTGCGACTTGGCCAGCACGGATGAGGGGCAAGATCTCATCGAAATGCTAGCGGCCGTTTGCAACTGCGACGTCGCTGCGTCCGACGATGCAACCGGGCACCAGGATCTCGGCGGTGACTGGATTTTGGAATACGCCATCGGCGAAGTCGAGACGGAAGTCGCATTCGGTTACGCCGCTCAAGCGTCCTGGTACGGGACACTCGATATTACGACGGGACTGGTATCCCATCACACATTTGATACGGATGCGAGCGATAGCAGCGGCAACAGCTACAACGGAACTCTGACAAATGGTGCGTCCGTTGATACGACCGCCGGCACCAACCTGATCGGAAACGGGAAACTCGAGTTGGGCGGGCTCAACGACTATGTCAACCTGAACGCCCACGTCACCAACTACCGAAACTTGACCGAAGGAACGATTGCGGCGTGGGTCTACGCTGACACGACGTCCGGCACACAAACCATCTTCGAGATTTCGGATGATTTCGACGCAGATGGTCGCGTGTCACTGATGCTCAACGGCGATGGCATTCAGTTTGTTGTGAACAACAATTCGACGCCTTTCATCGATGTCATCACAAGCGCTGCCAACGTCCAGCAGTCATCATGGACCCACGTCGCCGTCACGGTTGGTGCGTCTGGCAACAAGATCTACGTCAACGGTGTCGAACAGTCGGTGATTTATTCTCACGGCAGCAGCACAACCAATCAATTCTTCGATGATGTCAACGTGATGGACTTCGTCGCTTGGGGAGCCGGCCGATCCAGCAATACACTGAACAATCACTTCGATGGCTTCATTGATGACGGGCGTGTTTACGACCGAGCGCTGACATCAGGCGATATCTCCGAACTCTATGCTCTCGGTGGTCTCGGACCGCCGGCCGGTTACTCGGATCCCAGCGGCAGCGACAACGGCTTTGAGTACATTTCGAACGTCACGTTTGCAGGAATTGACAATACAACGGCCAGGGAAGACAACGCCTACGGCAACTACACATCCGAAGTCGCATCAATTACCCAAGGCGAGACGAATACGATTTCGGTGTCGATCGTCGAAGAGGATGATAATGATGTCACCGCCTGGATCGATTGGAACCAGGATGGTGACTTCGACGACACAGGAGAAGAATTCGTGGTCGTCACCGGTGCGTCGACACCTGGTCCCCACACAGTTGCAATTGCAACACCTGGAACAGCGTTAGTCGGCACGACGGTCATGCGTGTCGGCATGAGCTACAACAGCGCACCATTGCCCGATGGAGGTAACACATACGGCGAATGGGAAGACTACACCGTTGTCGTGGTAGCAAACAGTGATATCGATGGCGACGGCGTCGACAACACCACCGACCTTGATGATGACAACGATGGGATCCTAGATAGCGTCGAAAATCGGTCGCAGTGGAGTGTGGCCAATCCGGTGTTGGAAGGCTCGTTCGACGTTAGCGGGCAAGACTTGGGCGTCGAGAGCGTGACGTTCAACAACGATGGCACGAAAATGTACACTGCCGGAGACGATAACGACTCGTTGTATCAGTACTCGCTGACAACGCCCTTCGATATCACAGCAGGAGTCAGCTACGACGGCGCATTCAGCATCACCGGACAAGGCGAGAACCCGCGGGATGTGGTCTTCACCCCCGATGGCCTGACCATGTTCGTTGTGGACGACTTTGGAAACGATATCGAAGCCTATAATCTAACTACGGCGTTTGACATCACCGGCACTGTCAGTCACGCATACTCATTCGCGACCGACGCGCAGGGCGCCGCACCCAGAGGCTTGCGGTTCAGCAACGATGGACTGACATTTCTATTCATCGAATCTGGTGCATCGGGAAATGAGATTATTCAATACTCACTCACGAACGCGTACGACCTTTCCTCTGGCGTTTCACATACGGGTAGCGTCAGCGTAGCCTCCTACGACACGGATCCGAATAGCCTCGCCTTCAATGCTGACGGGACACGGCTATTTGTAACGGGTGCCTCGAGCAATAGTATCCATGAGTTCACGCTCGGCGCTGCCTTTGATGCCACCAGCGGATTGACGCACGTCCGATCGACTTCGGTTGCGGCGCAGTCAACGACCACGTCCGGCATCGCATTCAACCATGACGGAACGAAGCTGTATGTCAGCGACAAACACATAAGTTCTGAAAGGATTTATCAATACGACATCTCCAGCGGCCCCGCGCCGGATACCGATGGCGATGGACTGATCGACTCGCTGGACGTTGATAGTGACAACGACGGAATCGCGGACAACCTCGAGGCTCAACTAACCGCCTATTACGTTGGGCCAAGCGGCACGGACGCCAACTCGAATGGTCTGGATGACACTTACGAAGGTCCTGAGCTAATCACCAACGGAAACTTTGATACGGATCTTTCGAGTTGGAACACTACCGGGGAAGTCGGTGCGGGTTGGAACAAGGCTTATTTCAACTGGGGCGATTCGACCAACTACGGTGAAATACGGCAGACCATCACCACCGAGATTGGTGCTCAGTACTACATCACGTATGAAGTGGGACTTGATGGAGGCGGTAGCAGTACCGTTGGACTGCGCGCCTCAGCATTCGATGGAAGCACGGAGCTGGCGGGGCAAGGTCATTTCAAGGTGGCCGGTGATAGCGCGACAAGCCACGTCTTAGTGTTTACCGCTACGAGCACCAGCACCGACATCGTCTTTGAGGACATTTCTCTCGGAACCAGTTCGATTGATGTTACCTTGGACAATGTTTCCGCATCCAGGTACGGACTGTCGGATCCCGTCGACACCGATGCCGACGGGATCGCCGATTACTTGGATACGGACAGCGACAATGATGGCATCCTCGATAGTGTCGAATCGGGAATCCCAGCCACATCCGACGCAACGTACGCCAGCCCGGCTGGAAGCGTCACGGATCCATCAATCGATCTGCGCAACACGTTTGGGACGGCCGAAGTCGATTATCGCGAAGTCTTTGTTGTGAACGATTGGGCCACGGCCGTCGACGACACCTTTGTCACGACCAGTGGTGGCACGACACAGAATATTCTCGCCAATGACACGGACTCCGACGACGGCACGCTGCAGGTCATCGATTACACCGATGTCAGCAACGGGACTCTCGTCGACAACGGCAGCGGTTCGTTTACTTACACGCCAAACGGTGGATTCACCGGCAGTGATTCGTTTGCCTACATGATCGATGATGGCCAAAACGGCCTAGGTCATTTCTACGGGCTGGCAGGGAACGGTAACGACTCCGTCGGCGGTAACAACGCAAGTAGTGTCAGCGGAACAACGACCGTTACCGGAACCTTTGGAAATGCTCTTTCCTTCGACGAGGTCGATGATCGTGTCGTCGTCCCGGACTTTGAATACAGCAATGAGTTCACTGTCAGTTTCGACTTTAAAGTCGATGACAATACGGGGTCGACCTTTCAGTACCTCTACAGCCACGGAACCGTCAGCACGAACGATAGCTTGAATGTGTATTTGGTGGAGACGGGTGCGGCGGATCCAAACACACTTCGGACCAGTTTTGGAGATTCCAATGATTCCGTCGATGCAACAGCGCTAGACGTGAGCGCTGCCAGCTACATCGGTTCGGGGCAATGGCACAACTACACACTAACAGTTGACGCCACAAACGGAGCCCAAGTGTATGTTGATGGAGTCCTGCAAGCATCCGACGCGAGCCTCGGCGGAGACAGCTTCAACCCGGGTACGGATCTGTATCTTGGTGGACGAAATGACTTAGATGGAGACCGATTCTACGGCGGCTCGTTGGACTCCGTTCGAATCTACGAACGGGCTCTCGAAAGCACCGAAGTCACCTCGCTTGTGGACATCGTTTCGCAATCAGCGACTGCCACCTTCAACGTGTCCGTCGACGAGGGCACGTACGCCACGGCCACAGGCAATGGCGGATTGAGTCTCAATAGCGACGGCGGTAACGACGTATACCTGCAGGCCGACACATCACCGTTCACCGGTAACGATCAAATCACGATCGAAGTCGAGTTTTCGATCGATTCACCAGCGACGGACATGACGACGCTATTCTCGTACACGGATCCCACCAACCAAGATGAATTGTTTGTGGGTATCGATACGGATGGCGAAGTCTATTTCCGAACGAGCGAAAATGGTGGAGCCGGCTATGGCAGTACCACAAACGCGTCGCAGCTTTTTGATGGTGAGACGCACACAGTTTCAGTGACCTGGGAGAATTCCAGCGGAGTGCTGATGTTCTATGTCGACGGCGAACAGCTGGGCCTCGGTCGCAACGACTACCAAAAAACAACGACGATCGATGCGGGCGGAACGGTTGTCTTTGGCCAGCACTCGACGTCTCCCGGAGCCACTTTTGATGCCGACGATACCTTCTCGGGAACGATTCATTCAGCACGCGTCTTTAACGACGTTCGGACTGCTGAAGAAATTCAAGCGAGTTATCGCAGTGATCTGCCGTTTGATGAAGACGGCTTGATCGCTAACTGGCGTTTTGATGAGCTTTCGGCCAGCGGCGTCGTGACTGAATCGGTCAGTGGCAACAACCTGACACTCAGGCACACCGACGAAAGCGGCTTTACCGCCAGCGTCGCTTCTCTGGCTTTCGCGGTTGACGAAAATGCGGTCGATGGAACCGTAGTCGGCTCGGTAACGGGAATCGATACCGAACGCGAAACGCAGATTGCAACGTTGCTGTCCGCTGATTCGAGTCTTTCCTACAACGCCGAAACAAGCAAATTCTATCGCACCGTTTCAAACCAAATTTCCTGGTCAGCCGCTCGCGACGCGGCAGAGGCAACGAATCTCAGCGGAGTATCCGGGCAGCTGGTGACGATCCGCTCCGCAAGCGAAAATGCGTATGTTCACGGTCTCATCCAAACGAATCTGTCGGGAGCCATCTGGTTGGGCGCTTCAGATGAAACCGTCGAAGGCGAATGGCGCTGGCGCGATGACGCTTCCGAGGCAGATAAGTTTTGGCAAGGAGACGGAGCTACTGGTGGCGGTATCGTCGGTCAATATCAGAACTGGAGTTCATCCAACCCAGACGCGATCGCCACGGATGATGACTATGTCGCCATGAATCATAGCAGTGGTTTATGGATTGATCGCCGTAGCACCGCGAACTACGACTACGTTGTCGAATGGAATGCGGACGCAGTGCTTGATGCCACTCAGGCAATCACCTATTCCATTCAATCCCAAACGGTTAGCGGTGCGTTCGCGATCGACAGCAGCACAGGTCAAATCACCGTCGCTGATGGAACGCTTTTGGATGCCGATACGAATGCGACGCACACGGTGACCATTCGTACCACCGATGTGAACAGCAATACGGTTGATCAGTCCTTCACGATCACGCTGAACAATCTGGCGGAATCGAACAACGCGCCGACGAATCTCTCAAGCGGTATCGAACTAAATACGGATGGCGGCAATGATGCTCTTCTAATTGCCAATGATGGCGGAGCAATCCTGGGTGGACTAACTGGGTTCACGATAGAGACTTCATTCCAAATCACAGACTATTCAAACACGCAGCCCCTTTTTTCCTATGCAGCCGGAGCCGCTGCGGGTAACGACGTTTTAATTGGACCGGGTGGAAGCGTCCTTGGGCTGTCGATCAACAATACGACCATCGGGCTCACGGGTACGGATTACAGTCAGCTGGCCGACGGCCAGCAACACACCCTTTCCGTGTCTTGGGACAATACCCACGGGGACTACGCTGTCTACGTAGATGGCGAGTTTGTTGAATCGGGTACAGGGCTCTCCGCTGGTTTCGTTCTGGGCGGTTCGGCTGGAACGGGCGAGATCGTTTTTGGCAACGAGCAAGACACGATTGGTGGTGGCTTTGAAACGGATGTTGTATTCAATGGAGTTCTCTACGACGTTCGAATCTGGAACGATGTCCGAAGCGAAGCCGAGATTGCGCTCAATCATCAGCAGAAGTTCGATACCAGCAGTTTGCCCAGCGGACTGATCGCCAACTGGCAAATGGATGGCTTCAATGGAAGTAGTGAAGTTGTCGATGTCGTCAGCGGAAACAACCTCAGCATTGGTCATGCAACGGGGGCGGGCTTCACCACCAGCACTCCGGTTAATGACCTGCACATCAGCGAAAACGCGATCGAAGGTGCCAGTGTTGGGTTCGTCGTGCCAAGTGATCCAGATGCGCCGAAGGACATTGTCAGCGATGGATTGTTCCTCGAAGGCACAACCTCGAGCACCCATCAGACATATTCGGCCGGGGAGACCTTTGGAAGCTGGACCGTTGTCGAGGGCGGCATTGATTTGTTCAACGATGGCAATTGGGGACCTTCACCGCTTGGCGGCAGAAGCATCGACATGAATTCGACGGTCGCTGGCACCATCAGCCAAGATCTAACACTCGAAGCCGGACGGCAATACCAAGTTGTTTTTGCGACGACTGGCAACAGCAACGCGCCACAAAATTTCCGAGTCTCCGTAGACGGCGTCAGTCAGAGTTTTCGACATGAGAGTGTTGGAACGAGCACATCAACGGATCCGTTGTGGGAGACTCATTCTCTTAGCTTCACCGCTGATAGCACAAACGCTGCCTTGCGATTCCAGTCCCTGGAATCCGGTGCCGGGGGAGTTCACCTTGCTGATATCCAGGTCATCGAAATTCCGCAAGCGGTCAACACGATTCTGAACAACGATCCGACGCTGTCCTACGACGCAGCCACAGGAAAGTTCTACAGAGTTGTAAATACAACAGCCGACTTTGCAACAGCAACTTCCAATGCAAACGGAAGTAGTGTCAATGGTGTTAGTGGTCAATTGCTGACCATTCGCAGTCAGTACGAACAGAATCTCGCTCGTGAGCTGGGGAACTACGAAAGCCATTATTGGCTTGGAGCTACCGACGCGACCGCTGAGGGCGAGTGGTTCTGGATCGACGACGGCGTCGAAGGAGATCAGTTCTGGACCGGTGGACTTGGTGGCGCCGCATCCAGTGGAGCCTACGCAGGCTTTACTTCGGGCGAACCCGATGATAACGGGGGAGCAGAGGATAACGCCGTCATTCGGCCGAGCGATGGCGTTTGGATCGATATCAGTGCATCAAGCAGCTTCCGGTACATCATCGAATGGGATGCCAGCGAGGTCCTATCGAACTTCACGTTCAGTTTGACGAACGATGCCGGCGGACGCTTTGCGATCGATAGCAGCACCGGCGAGATATCGGTTGCCGATAGTACCCAGCTCGATCACGAAACAAACAATTCGCACAGCGTCACCGTGCAAGTCACCGACGCGACGGGCAACAGCTACAGCGAAGCCTTGTCGATCACGATCGACAACGATCTGGACGCAAGTCAGACGCTCCCGGGGCCGCAGGTCATCGCTGAAGGACAAACGCTAGCCTTCAGCAGCGCTAATAGCAATTCGGTAAGCGTAACGGACACACTTGCCAGCACCAACTCGCTGATGCAGGTCAGTTTGTCGGCCAACAACGGTGTCTTGACGCTCTCGCAAGTCACGGGGCTGACCTTCGTGAGCGGCACGAACGGAAGTGGAAGCTTTGTCATCGATGGCACCGAGTCGGACATCAACGCGGCGTTGGAAGGCATGGTCTTCACGCCGAACACGGGTTTCAGCGGCAACGTGACGCTGTCGATGACGACGTCGCTGAATGCAAATCTGGAAGGACTATACACCTTTGATGATGGTACGGCCGTTGATCAGGCGAGTGGGACAGCGGACGACGGAATCTTCACCGGCGGTGCGAATACCACAACGGATGTGGATCGTGGTGTCGTACTGAATCTGGATGCAGCGGGCGAGCACGTCTTGATCAATTCCGATTTCGGACAGCCAGCCGATGTGACCTTGGCGGCATGGATCAACCTCAATGGGCTGGATTCATCGGGGTCTGAAGTCATCAGCATCGGCGACAATGTTTCATTACGCCTCAATATCAATGGCGAGTTGGTCGGGTTCTTTTACGATGGCTCAACGTGGATCTTTGGGAACTCGGGACACAGCCTTTCCAACAATGGCTGGCACCATGTTGCCTATACCATCAGCGATGGTGGAGCCCATCAACTGTATGTCGATGGTGAAGTCGTCTATGAAGCAAATCACTCAAATAGCATCGGCTACGCGTTGGGGTCCGATACCACGATTGGACGTCACGGAAACGGAGCCACAGGTTACCAATTCTTTGGCAAGATCGACGACGCTCGTATCTATGGCCGAGCCTTGTCGGCGGACGAAGTTGCGGCACTGGCGGCTGACAATAGCGAAACGATCAGCTCGGTGGCCATCAACGTTCTGGATCCGATCGCCGCGACAGTGACTTCCGAGGGTGGTCTGAGCATCAACGATGATGGTGGCAACGATTCGTATCTGTTGGCTGATGATGGTGGGTCGATCTTGGGTGAACTGGATGCCGTTACGTTTGAGGTTCAGTTTAGTTCGACCGATTCGACTGGCGACACACCGTTGATCTCCTACGGCGAACCGTCCAACGCGAACGAGTTCACCGTCAACATCGATTCGGCGGGCGACCTGGCTTTGATTGTCGACAACAGTGTCGTCAATTCGTCAGCAATGGACTACACCACGCTTCGAGACGGCGACCTGCACGCGATCGCAGTGACATGGGATAGCACCGCTGGCAATTGGGGGATCTTCGTTGATGGTGTCAGCGTGGATTCCGGGTCTGGATTGAAAACTGGCTATTCGATCGTCTCCGGTGGAACCTTGTTGCTGGGACAGGAGCAAGATAATTTCGGAGGAGGCTTCAATACGAATCAAGTCTTCAGCGGTACCCTGCACGACATTCGCATTTTCGGCGATGTTCGCAGTGAGAATGAGATCGCCGCCAGCTACCGCACCGATCTGCCTTACGACGAAGACGGTTTGCTCGCCAATTGGAGATTCGATCAACTTTCGACCGACGGCGTCGCGTTGGACGCCGTCAGCGGCACCAACCTACGGCTGAAGCACACCGAAGAATCGGGATTCACCAACAGCGACGTGTCGCTGACATTGAGTTTGAATGAGAACGCGATTGACGGAACCGTCGTTGGAACAGTCACTGGAAACGACCTCGAACGCGAACAACAGATCCAAGCCTTATTGGATGCCGATCCGAACCTTCGTTACAGTGCGGAAACTGGCAAGTTCTATCAGCTCGTTAACACCAACGTCGATTGGAACACCGCAAACACGGCAGCAAATGGGACCAGTCTCAACGGTAGCGCCGGTCAGCTGGTGACGATCCGAAGTGCGAATGAGAATGCATTTGTGACCAATGAGTTCGGAGGGAGCGTCTGGCTTGGGGCAACTGATTCGACGGTCAACGACGAATGGCGTTGGATCGAGGACGGAGCCGATGCTGACCTGTTTTGGCGTGGCACCACCGATGGTTATGCACCGGGCGACGCGTATCAAAACTGGCGTGATGTCGGCAGCGTCCAACCCAATGGAGCGGAATTTGGTTGGCTTTCTTCCATCGGTGAATGGTGGGATCAGAATAGCTCCCACACTTCTGCCTACGTTGTCGAATGGGATGCCGACGCGGTTCTAGATGCATCACAGGCGATCACATACAGCATCCAATCTCAAACCATCTCCGGTGCTTTCGCCATCGATAGCGACACTGGGCAAATCACAGTCGCCGATGGAACGCTATTGGATGCGGATTCCCAGGCAGCGCACACGGTTACAGTTCGCACCACAGATGTAAACAGCAACACCGTCGATCAGTCATTCACCATCTCGCTGACCAATCTGCTCGAGGACAACAACGCGCCGAGCGATCTTTCCAGCGGCATCGAGCTGAACTTGGACGGCGGAAACGATGCTTACCTACTTGCCAATGACGGCGGTGCCCTTCTGGGTGGGCTGACAGAGCTCACCATTGAAGTTCAGCTTTCTGGTTTACAGCAAACGGGAATCGACAAGCCAATCCTGACTTATCACGAAACCACCGGCGGCAGCAGCGACACAAGTTTCTTTGTTCGAGATGATGGACGCATCAGCTTCGAGGTTGCCAATGGGAC
>JBCDIU010000042.1:0-48392 GCA_038748615.1 Planctomycetota bacterium
CTGAAACCATCGGTCAAGAAGTTCGCTCAATGCGTTCGTGGGTACTGGGCCATCGAGAACACCCTTCATTGGTGCTTAGATGTGACGTTTGGCGAAGACGAAAATCGAGTGCGAAATCGCAATCTGGCGAACAACTTGGCTTGGCTAAAACGCTTCGCGATAAGCCTATTGAAGCAGGTCGATGGCAAAGAGAATATCGCGATGAAGCGTCGCATGGCCGGCTGGAACTCCGGCTTCCCGCTCAAAGTACTGGAAATTCCCGGCTAAAGGTTGCGGTGGCCCTGACCACCTCACACAATCCAAAAACCGTTCTCAGCCAAGATCAATTCCAACTGGATGAATCGTTACGCCTCGCAATTTGTTTTTGCGGCAGCGCGATTCAGTTGTGACCCTCGTACTGGCATTCAGCGGCGTCATCACCTCAACGAGAAGCATTTCCTAGATCAGTTTCATCGGGCGGTGAAGTCGGCCGACATTGACAACCAGGCAACGCCGCGTTGACTGCGGCATTCCTTTGCTACCCATCTGTTGGAGGCTGGGATCGATATACGGACAGTGCAGAAACTGCTGTGCCACAAGGATGTCTCGACCACAATGATTTACACACATGTGATGCAAAACGGCGCCTTGGGGGTGACCAGTCCGTTGGGTCGAATGCGGGTGAATCGAAATGGCGAGAAGGCAAAAACGGATGCCAAGAGTCTTGCCGAAAACGGGTCGTGGGAACGGACCGCCAGGTGACTCTGTGGAGCAAGGCTGACATCCGCAAGACGAGATCTGTGTCGATACCAATGCTGGATGTGACGAAAGCTATGCCGCTTCGAGCGACGTTGGTTGATTGCCACGGCACTCGTCGACGCGACGCATCTCGCGAGGGTCGCTTGCCACATCCATTGGTGCGGGACATCGTCAGCCACGGAATGCATTGCCTTTGTCCAACCTCGGCTAATCCAAGAATTGAATTGGCGTAAAGCGATAGCTCCACTGTCGCAACGTCATCTTCGAGTCGCGGACGTTTGCCAGAGTTGCATTTTGGCTTGATCTGTCGGCAGTCTTTCGACTGATCTTGGTGTTGATCCGTTCTGTCCACCTTCCGGTCGGCTGAGTAGCCTACGACCCCCCAGCTCACCGACAACATCAAGATGCGGTGCCAGGAAGACAACGATCGTTCCGTATTCCGTATTCGATCTCGCTCGCGTTGCATTCTCGCTCTGAGCCGGTTGTGGAGTTACTCTGGTGGGGCCGCGATTGGTGTTGGATCGATTGGATGCGGCGTTCGCCCGTTTTCGTTTGCTGAGTTGGTTGATGTCCTCCTCCATTGCGTCCCGGTTGATTGGGACTTTGACGTTGACGTTGGTAGCCAGTCTTGCCAACGCTGATGCCCGACCAAATTTGATCTTTGTTCTTAGTGATGACATCGCCCAGGGAGATCTTGGTTGTTACGGTCAGGAGCTCATTGCCACGCCGCGACTGGATCAGATGGCCGCCGAGGGTACGCGGTTTTTGCAGGCTTACTGCGGAACGAGCGTGTGTGCGCCTAGTCGAGCGTCTTTCTTCACAGGACTACACACTGGGCACTGCCCGGTACGAGGCAATTACGAGGTTCCTCCCGAGGGTCAGCTTCCTTTACCGGATGCGACCCTGACCATTGCCGAGGTGGCTCAAGCGGCGGGCTATTCCACGGCCACTTTCGGTAAGTGGGGCATGGGTTTTTTTGACTCAAGTGGGAGTCCTCTGAAACAGGGCGTCGAACACTTCTTTGGCTACAACTGTCAGCGCCATGCACATTCTTACTTTCCGACGTACCTCTATCATGATGACCAACCGTTCCGGCTGGCGGGCAACGACGGGCAGCGTGTAGGGAGAACTTACGCTCAGTCCTTGATCCAGGCCGACATGATTCGGTGGCTTCGCGACCACGCGTCGGCACCATTCCTGATGTTCTATGCGATCACGCTTCCACATGGCCGGCACGAAATTGATGATCTGGGGATCTATGCGGACAAGCCTTGGACTTTAAAGGAGAAGTCCTACGCGGCTCAAGTCACGCGAGTGGATACGGACATGGGTGAGTTGATGGACACTCTGCGAGACCTGGGCATTGCTGAAAACACGTTGATCCTTTTCACCGGTGATAACGGATCGTCATTCTCGCCTTCCTCCGACATTGGCAAGCGATTCAACCAGGCCAGCAATGGTTTGCGCGGGTATAAGCGAGGTATGTATGAAGGTGCCCTTCGCCAGGCGGCGATGGCGTGGTGGCCTGGGAAGGTGCCGGCCGGTCGGGTTGACGACCAGCCTTGGGCATTTTGGGACGTGATGCCAACGTTTGTGGAAATGAGCGGGGTGTTGCCGCCGACGGACTATGAAACCGATGGCCATTCCTTGGTGACGTACCTATGCGGCGGCCAGGCGCCCAGCCGCGACTACTTCTATTGGGAACTCCATACGGGCCGTCCCATCCAAGCTGCTCGGTTTGGAGATTGGAAAGCCGTTCGGAACGGTGTGGATCAACCCATCGAGCTTTATGACCTGGCAACCGATCCTGGGGAGAACAAAGACTTGGCGGACTTGCACCCCGAGCAAGTCGAACGGGCGACGGAGATCTTCGCTGAGGCGCATCGACCTGACCCCAACTGGCCGCTGGAGCGTCGGACCGCGCAGCATTCTGAGAGTGCCTCGGAAGCCTGGAAAATCAAGAGAGAACGCGACAGGACGAGTTGGTTCCCGCCGGACGCTCTAGCCGAAGCCCCATAGGGGGACTTCTACCGAACTCTGGACGACGAGGTCGCGAACGGTGCCAAACCGACTGGGGTCGTCTCCGGTTTGCTGTTGTCGACCTTGGGCCGCGTAGGCAACGCCAACCCCAAGACGTCGGGTAGCCGGTCTGAAAACGGGAGCCGACGTCGAGACGCTTTCGCATCAACCTTTCGGCGTTGATGCGGCTGCGTGCTCGCCGAAGTCACACGATTGACGCGATGCCTGCCAATCACACAGGCAACTCCACTGACCCGTCGGGCACATGGACTCGCAAATGCGCCGATGGTGACGAAGGCCTCGCCGATCAGGAATTTCCGTTTTTGTTCATCAGGAATCCCCAGTGGCGGGAGTTCTCTCCATAGAACGATGCACAAGCGAGATCCAAGCCAGCAAATGCAAGAAGATCACTTTGTCGAGTTGTTGGCAAAGCACGAGGTCGAGGTCCGAGGATTCATCCGGGCGTCGCTGCCTTCGTCGCATGATGTCGCGGAAGTGATGCAGAACGTTAGCCTTGTTGCGTGGAACAAGTTTGGGTTGTTGAAAGATGCGGACGACAGTTTCGCAAAGTGGGTTTGTGTGATCGCACGATTTGAGATCATGAAGTTTCGTCGCGGTCTGGCTCGCGATCGATTTGTGCTTGATGAGGACCTTGTGAAGCAGATGTGCGATGAGGGAGAGCGTGAGGTCTCCAGCAGGGTCGATGAGATCCGTCAGCTTGAATTCTGTTTGGAGAGGCTGCCGAAAGACCGGAAAGAAATTGTCTTGGCAGCCTATCGTCCCGGCGTCTCCATTAAAGAGTTGGCTCACCGGTGCGGCAAGAACCCCGATGCTCTGTATCAGTTACTGAGGCGAATACGGCAGCAACTTGAGACGTGCGTGCTTCGTCAGTTGAAGCGAATGGGTGAGGCGAACGCGTGAACGACTTTGGAAGTAGGCTGATCGACGCCTATTTAGATGGCAATTTAACCAGTGAGCAGGGCGACGCGTTGCAAAAGCTCTTGCGTCGCGACCCAGATGCACGGGCCACATTGCGGCGACGCGCCGCCATCGACGAGCGGATCACCGATTTGGCCGCGTCAGGCTCGGTTGAGTCCGCACCCGATTCGAATAACGAAGTCGAGCTTGCATCGCCGCCGCCAACGCCGGTGATGCGTACGCACCGTTCGAGAATGCAGCTGATTATCCCATGGTCGATTGCCGCGGCGCTCGCGGTTGGGATCTTGGTGGATCGAGCATCACACAACCGGGAAGGGTCAGACCGGAAACGTTCCGATACGTTCATCGGCCTGTTGGTTGATGAGGCCGGTGCTCGCTTTGAAGAAGGTTTCGAGCCATCCGCTGTCAAGCTTGATCGTGGCGAGTATCGGCTGGCCGAAGGCGCGATCCATCTGCGGCTTTCCAACGGCGCCGACTTGGTGATGAAGTCGCCCGTTGGGTTTCGGATCGACGACGCTTTCCGTCTCACTCTGCAGAAAGGAAGCTTGAGTGCATTTGTCCCTCCGAGCGCCAAGGGCTTCACCGTCGCCGCACCTGGAATTGACTACGAAGATCTCGGGACGGAATTTGCCGTTTCAGTCGATCCGGCATCAGGGCACAGTGAGCTTCACGTCTTCGACGGCCAGGTGGACGCCCGAAGCCCCGACACGGACCAACTGATCTCGTCGGTGCGTGGCGGTGAGTCCGTGGCATACGCCGAGGGGACGCTCCAGCAAGCAACCGAACCCGCCGAAGATCGATTCCTAGCGCGCGGGGCGATTGGGCATTTGCGTTGGCAGCAAGAAAGCAAAGAGCTCATCGATGATCCAGATCTGATCGGTTTCTATCCGTTCTTGCAGTCCGAGATGCTCGAGAATCACGCGCCCAGCCAGCTCGTCAGCGACGGCGAGATTCATGGTGCCCGATGGGTGTCGGGACGTTGGCCTGATAAATCGGCGTTGCTTTTTGACCGAAGGACCGACTTCGTTGAGATCAACATTCCTGGCGAGTTCAACGAGATGTCCTTTACGGTGTGGGCCAAGCTCGATCGTCTCGAGAATACTCTGAACTCGATTTTGAATTCCAACGGAAGGGATCCTGGCGATCTCCATTGGGAGGTCACGCTCGAGGGGACGCAGATCCTGGTCCGACGGTTCGAAACTCCAAGGGTCTCACGGAACGATCAACTAACGGTTCCAATGGGGCGATGGGTCCATTTAGCGGGCACCATCTCGACGGAGACGGGAGAGAGTCGCGTTTACCTCAACGGCGACTTGGCTGGTTTCGAGACGGGCCCGCTTGCATCGTTCGTTCCCGGTCTGTGTCGCCTTGGCAACTGGCTCTCCGACAAGGGCGAACCTCAGCGCGGGCTCAGCGGACGAATCGACGAGTTCGCCGTCTGGAAGCGTGTACTCACGCCAAACGAGGTGAAGCGGCTCGCCGATGCCGGCAAACCAAATTCGTTGTGGCTGGTGGATTCCGATCCGACGGACTCCGCCGAACCCCTCGGTCCATAGCGGTCATTGCTTCGAAGACGACGGTGTGTTCGCCGGCGCATGATTCGGTGCAGACCCGATTCGATGGGCTGCCGTTCTGGGAACGCTTCGTGATTCGCAGATGGTAGCAAAGACAAGATCGTTTCAAGTTTCCTTTTTCCTTTCCTAGTTTTTGGGAGTGAGTCATGCAGAAACGAATCTCAAGGGGATTCACGCTGGTCGAACTGCTCGTTGTGATTGCGATCATCGGCGTGCTCGTGGGGCTTCTCTTGCCCGCCGTCCAGGCGGCGCGTGAGGCGGCGCGACGAATGAGTTGTAGTAACAATTTCAAGCAGCTCGGTTTAGGGATGCACAACTATCACTCCGCTTTCAAGCAGTTGCCCATTCAAGGCGTCGGTACTGACCGCGGTCTCCGAGACAATTGGTGGACCGAGTACGTCGAGCACAACTATTGGCGTCTGAGTGCCCATGTCGGAATGATTTCTTTCGTCGAGCAGCAAGGGCTATGGGAGCAGATTTCGACCCCCACCGACATTGATGAAGACGGGATCTACGATTTCAATCCAATGGGTCCCACGCCCGGTGACATCGACTACTCACCTTGGGCCACCGAAATTCCGACGTTGCGGTGCCCAAGCGATCCAGGTGTTGGGCTACCCGCCCTCGGACGGACGAACTATGCCATGTGCATGGGAGACTGTTGGTTCAATACGATGACGGGGGCGTTTCGACCGGGAAACAACGCCAACCAAGCGAACACCCAAGCGCAAAGGGGACGTGACAATTGCCGAGGCGTGTTCGTTGCCCACACTAAGATCAAGTTTCGAGACATATTGGATGGTCTCTCCAACACCGTTGCCATGGCGGAAATCGCGACGGATCTTGGTGATGGTGACGCTCGAACCATCGGCCAAACCCCCAACGTGGGATGGGGAGCCATGAGGGACAATCCGCGGGAGTGCTACGACCAAGGCTACCTTGACCCCGAACGTCCTCAGTTTTGGGACGTTGGCTTCGAAGGTCCGAGCGACGGCCGCGGTTATCGCTGGGCCGACGCTCGCAACATGCACACGTGCTTCCATACGATCTTGCCGCCCAACAGTGCCGTGTGTACTCGAAACAATTCACGAGGCGAAGTCTTGCTGACCGCGTCGAGTCGTCACCAGGGCGGTGTGCATGTGCTGATGTCCGATGGTGCCGTTGTGTTCGTCACCGATTCGATTGAAGCCGGCAATCAAAATGGTGGGATGGTTTGGCACAACGGAAACGGTGTCCGATCGCCCGGTTCTCAGAGCCCGTATGGGCTGTGGGGGGCATTGGGAACCAGGGCCGTGCGAGACAGCATCGATGGTTTCAATCAGTAGGAGCTGACCTGGCTCAACCGCCGAACCGTAGCGGACTCCTCCATCGTGGATGGCCGCCCCGGTCGCAAGTCGTGGCGTGATTTCGAACTGCGGGAAATCACGCCCAATTGGGTTCATAGGTGTCGCGCATTTTCATTCTTACACACAATTGGGAAGGTCAACAAAATGAATCGTTTATCCTTGGGAGTGATTATCGGGAGTCTCGTTCTGTCTTGCATCGGTTGCAGCTCGGGTGAGCTATCGAATGTGGCCGACAACGCCTCTCCATCAGATGTTGAGGAATACAAGGAAATGATCAAAGAAGCCGATGCAAAATTCGCGAGCGAAATGGAAGAAGACTCGCGTGAAGTAGAATGAGTTCGATTGCTCCATTCTTCCTTTGACGCGCAGTCGGTGCCCCAATAGCGAGTCGGCATTGTACGGCTGAATCCACATGATGAAACTAGCCCCCTTCTGCGTCTTACTTGTCGCTGTTTCCCAGATCCATGTATCCGGGGAACAGGTTGGATCAATACCTAAACGGCACGCAAAGGTGTTGCGTGACCATTGCTTCGACTGTCACGATCAAGCATCCGTCGAAGGCGGAATCGACCTCGAGTCATTGCCGCTAACGATGCACAGCATTGAGGTGGCTGAAACGTGGGAGAAGATCCTCGATGTTCTCAACACCGGGGCAATGCCTCCAGAGGGCTCTGATCCGCTACCCATCGAAGCAAAGACCGAACTGCTTGCCGATCTGTCCCGCCAACTCGTGGTCGCACGTAAAGGGCTTGCCGACTCAGGTGGCGTCATCACAATGCGACGGCTGAATCGCCGCGAGTATCGCAATACCATGGAGTCGCTGCTCGGTGTGAAGCTCGATGTGAGCGACTTGCCCGATGACGCCAACTCGGGCGGTTTTGATACGAACGGAGCCTCGCTGTTTTTTTCCAGCGATCAATTCGAGCAGTACCTCAACATCGCGAGAAAATCACTCGACCAGGTCATTGGAAGATCCGGCGAGTCTCGTCGACGGATCAAGCGAATGGAGCCGGAGCGAGACGTACTCGAGTTTATTTTTCGTGATTACCTCAAACGAGATGAGTCCGGCGAACTCAAACAGACTTCACTCTCTCAGTTAAGTCGCGAAGAGCTCAGCCAGTACGGACCCTCGAACTATCGCTGGTTCAATCATCAGGCCTTCCTCAAGAATCCTTTGTCGGAAGACGGTTCGCCGCTGTACAACCTGTTCTCCAACTTCGCGCTGCCGAGCATCACGCTCCCCGCTGACGGAGTCGGACAGCGTTTCGTCATCCGAGTTCGAGCCGCCCAAATCGACCATCGCACACCCGAACACCGTCGTTACATCGAAATCGGATCCGTACCCAGCGGTGTTCCCCGTGGAGAATTGAGTTTCGCCGGCGTCAGGCGAGTCGAGGCCATTATCGATGCTCCAGAGATTCTTGAGTTCGACTATGTGCCACTGAATCAGGAACAGCTCAAAGTGATCGTTCGGGAACGGCACTTCAATCAACTCAACGCGGCGAAGAAGTTTTTTCGCGACGCCGTTGATGCGACTGGACAAGGACCTCCACCATCGCTGTGGGTTGACTGGGTCGAATGGGAAGGGCCGATCACGGACAACCATTCGAGTCCAGTTCGCCATCGAATCTTCTTGCCCCGAATCGACGGAGAAACGACCCAGCATTACCACCGTCGAGTTCTTGAAGCGTTTGCCGCACGTGCGTTTCGAACAAAGGCTCCAGAGGCGACCTTCATCGATCGCTTGATGTCGATGTATGAGTTTGATGTCGCACAGGGTGTTCCAACGGAAGAAGCCCTCAAAGAACAACTTGCGATCATCCTGGCGTCTCCCGGCTTTCTTTACCTGAACGAGCCCACCGCGAATCGTCAAGAACGGGAATTGAGTCCTCAAGAACTGGCGGTTCGTCTCTCATACTTTTTGTGGAGTTCACCGCCAGACGACGAATTGAGCGAGTCGGCGGATTCTGGATTGATTTGTCAGCCAACCGAGTTGAGGCGACTCACCCACAAGATGCTGCAAGACCCGCGTTCGGACGAGTTCATCGCCGGTTTTGCCCATCAATGGCTGCACATGGAGCGGTTGGACTTCTTTCAGTTCAATTACAGAAAGCATCCTCGATTCGATGACAGTGTCAAAGAGTCTGCTCGTCAAGAAGTCTATGAATCGATAGCGGATTCGATTCGCAACCGGCGTCCTATTCGAGAGCTTCTTCGCTCCGATTACGTCATGGTCAATGACCTGCTCGCGGGCTACTACGGTATCGACGGTGTCGATGGAGCGCATTTTCGGCGCGTTGCCGTACCCGATGGGCTCCCCCGTGGCGGTTTGTTGGGAATGGCCGCCGTGATGGCGATGGGATCTGACGGAGATCGGTCGTCGCCAGTCGAGAGAGGAGCCTGGATCCTGCGTTGTCTACTGAATGATCCGCCGCCACCTGCCCCTCCCAATGTTCCTCAGTTGAGTCGCCTTGATGGCGAGGTGTTGACCGCGCGCCAACTTCAGAAGGCCCACCAGGAGGAGCCTCAGTGCGCCCAGTGCCATCGCAAGATCGATCCACTTGGATTCGGTTTGGAAAACTTTGACGCCGCAGGACGTTGGCGCGATGACGAGGTGCTATGGCCATCGATGGTCGAGTTAACCGACAGGGAGAAGAAAGACGATCCAAACTGGCGAGACAAAATCCCACAGCCGCAGCGTCGACCGATTCAGTCGGCTGGTACGATGCCCGACGGTGAAGCATTCCGAGACTACTTTGAGCTGTGTGACCAAATCGCTGAGAGGGAAGATCAGTTTGTCCGTGGATTGACCGAGCAGTTGATCGCGTACGGACTCGGTCGCCCCTATAGCTTCACGGATGAGGACCTCGCCCTTGAAATGATCGCGCGTGCGAAACGATACGACTATGCCATTAGCGAGCTCATCGTCGCCTTGATTGAGTCTCCGAGATTTCGCAAGAAGTAAGTTTTTCAATGAAACAGCCAGCAAGACGAGCATTCCTCAAAAGTTCAACAGCGATGGTTGCGTTGCCAGCGTTTGAGTCGTTCGGATGTCCGAGTGCCGCCATGGTGTTGGGGCCGACGTCCACTCCCACGAAACGTCTGGTGTTTCTCTCGATGGGATGGGGTGTCACCAAGGGGAAATGGTTCCCAGACCCGTCGCAGCCGGGTCGAGACTACGACATGCCCGAGGGTTTGACGCCGCTCGAGGAGCACCGAAACGACGTCACCATCATCCAAGACTTAGAACACCAGTTTTCGCGCGACGCCCACTCGGGATCGACGTTTTGGTTGACTGGTGCCAATCGGTATGGTGTCCCAGGCCAAAGCTTTCACAATTCCATCTCGGTGGATCAGGTCGCGGCGGAACAGTTTGGTAAACACACGCGGTTCACCTCACTGCAGCTCAACGGGAAAGGGGCCGCAGGTCATGGGCCGGGTTCTTCGTTGGCATGGAATCGTCAAGGCAAACCTTTACCGGGCCTCGATTCTCCTGTCGAGCTGTTCCATCGGCTCTTCTCCGATGACAACACGCCGATCGAGTTGCGAAAAGCCAAGCTCAGAAAGCAACATAGTGTCCTCGACAGCGTGCGCGACAACGCGCGATCGATTCAAAGGGGCCTTGCTGCCAACGATGTCGAGAAGCTCGAGGAGTATTTTCAGTCGATTCGTGAGATTGAGCAACGATTGGCGAAGGAAGAGGAATGGCTCACCGTGCCGAAACGCCGGCCCACCGATGAGATCCATCCACCGGAGGGAAGCCTCCAAGGCTACGAGGAGATCAAGGCCATGTACGATCTGATGATCGCGGCCATGCAGGTCGACGCCACGCGAGTATTCACGTATCGCATGCCAACCGACACACTATTGCAAAGCTTGGGCGCCGATATCAGCTCGCACAACATGAGTCACTACAACGGTGAAGGCAAAGGCGTCTCCTTGCAACGGGATCAGGCCCATGCGCGTCTGTTGGCGTATTTCATCGACCGCTTGAAAGCGTCCAAGGACGCCGACGGAACGCCGTTGTACGACAGTACCACGGTCGTGTTCGGGAGCAACATCAGCGTGGTTCACAACCTCTACAACTGCCCCACGCTGATCACGGGCGGCGGATCGGGCATTGATCACGGCCGCAGCATTGTCTTGGGTGACCGCAAGACGCCTCTCTGCAATTTGTGGCTGAGTTTGCTGAACCGATCTGGCGTTGACGTGAAGGCCCATGGCGACAGCACGGGCCAGATTGACGAGCTGAACAGCTAGGATTCCAGCTTTCGTTGCCGAACCGGGTTCGGTCGCCGTCCGAACATGGCGGTCGCTCTGGGTGGCGTTGGACGGCAACTCTTGTAATTTTCGAAATTTGACCGCGCCGCCCCAGACTGCCGGGGTTGCCTGGCCTAAACTGTGCCCGGTTGGATGACGGGGAGGGTGATTCGGCCCGACGCTCCGAGTCCGCTTCGTTCTGTGTGATCCGGAGTGACGTACTGGTATTGGCGCCATTTCTGGATTTTTGATTGAACCGTCGTATCTGGACGGGGATGATCTCTCGCCGGTGAACTGGGATTGCGGGGCCGCGAGCGTTCTCGACATGATTGCCACCTGGCCGCCCGATGGGCGAACAATCCAATTTCATCGCTGCATCAACCCAACTGAGAAGCCTGATGTCGACCTCCGAACTGGCACCGCCACCCGACGCGAAGGATTCG
The DNA here is from genome assembly GCA_038748615.1 of Planctomycetota bacterium. Taxonomy (GTDB): domain Bacteria; phylum Planctomycetota; class Planctomycetia; order Pirellulales; family Pirellulaceae; genus Rhodopirellula. Next base: position 11,320 of record JBCDIU010000042.1, read on the forward strand.
TTCCGGATCGAGGAGCCGCTGGTTGAACCCGTCGCGGCTCATGATCCCCAACGACTGCCGCTGCCAGAGGAAACACAGCCATTGCGGATCATGTGGCAGTACGTGATCGTTTTATCGCTGGTCCACATTGTGGCGGCACTCGCGTTCGTTCCTGGTCTGTTTGGGTATCTGTTTACCTGGTCCGGACTCGTCGCGGCCATCGCAGGCCACTTTCTGTTCGGAATGTTTGGGATCACGATTGGGTATCACCGATTGTTGACGCACCGCGGATTCACTTGCCCAAAGTGGTTGGAACATTCGTTGGCTGTTTTGGGTATGTGCAATTTGCAGGACAGCCCCGCTCGTTGGGTTGCGATTCATCGCATGCACCATCAGCACAGTGATCACCAGCCGGATCCACACTCCCCGCTAGCAAGTTTCCTATGGGGCCACGTCGGTTGGGTCGTCTGCCGTCATCGTGATCTCGACCGAACGAGCCGTTATGAGCGATACGTGCGTGACCTGCTGCGGGACCCGTTCTATCTCAAACTCGAACGCAAAGATGGATGGTTCTTCGTCTTCCTTGCCCATGCGTTCGTCATTTCCTTGATCGGGGGACTTGTCGGACTGATTGTCAGTGGCGGCGATTGGATGGAAGCGAATCGCTACTACTGGAGCTGGGCCGTGTGGGCAGTCGCCGTTCGCACTGTGTTTGTGCTTCATGGCACCTGGTCGGTCAACTCCTTGGGGCACGTATTCGGTTATCGCAACTACGAGACGCGAGACCACAGCACAAACAACTGGTTGGTTGCCTTGATTAGCCACGGAGAGGGCTGGCACAACAACCACCACGCGGCACCGAGATCGGCTCGCCACGGGCATCGTTGGTGGGAATTCGATATATCCTGGGGAATCATCCGATGCTGGGAAGCGATCGGGTTGATCAGCAACGTGCAGCGCCCCAAACGTCGGAAGACGCGGGTGGAAGGCTCGACGTCGGCCGGTTGATAGGGAGCCCTCGGTCAGACGTCCTGTTTGCCAAAGCGGAGCGGCCCCACAGCGTACCGAGGACGGTTCGCTACACTGACGTGACCCTCGACAAGGAGCGTGTCGCGACGTGAATGAGAACCCGTCCACAGAAACCCAGACGCCCGTTGATCGTGCAGCGGCGCGACGACTGTCACTTCAAGCCACGATGCCGCCTGCCGACGTCCCCGGCGTCCGGCTGCAGCGATTCTTAGGCAGTGGCGCCTTCGGTCAGGTTTGGATCGGACGGGATCTCAATACGGGTCGTGGGGTGGCCGTTAAGTTCTACCTGCACCGCGGTGGAGTCAATTGGTCCCTGCTTTCACGCGAGGTCAAGAACCTGGTTCAGCTTTCCGCGGATCGACACGTCGTCCAAGTCTTGGAAGTGGGTTGGGATGCGGATCCGCCCTACTACGTGATGGAGTTGATTGAAGGTGGATCCCTGGAAGACCTGCTGGTTCGGCAAGGCCGATTGAACCTGAGCGAAGCTGTCGAGATGTTTCGCAAAATTTGCACGGGTTTGAATCATTGCCACGGAAAAGGTGTCCTCCATTGCGACGTCAAACCCGCAAACATCTTGATTGCCGCTGATAACGAGCCGCGACTGGCCGATTTTGGCCAGAGCCGGATGTCCCACGATCAAACGCCCGCAATGGGAACGCTGTTCTACATGGCTCCCGAACAAGCGGACTTGAAGTCCACGCCGGATGCGCGATGGGACGTTTACGCGGCCGGCGCGATCCTGTACCGGATGATCACGGGGGCCCCGCCTCACCGAGACCAGTCGCTGATTTCCCAACTCGACACTGCGGGCTCTCTACCGGGTCGTCTCGCGTGCTATCGAGACGCCATCGCATCGGCGCCCCCGGCCATGGATCAGTTGAAGCATCGCCGCATCGATCGCGAACTACGCCAGATCTTGGGACGTTGCTTGGAAGTTGATCCCCAGCGACGTTATGCGAACGTTCAGCAGATTCTGGATGACCTCCGGCGACGGGATACCAACCAGTCACGACGACCGCTCCTGATTCTGGGCATCGCGGGGCCTCTCTTGTTGTTATTGGCGACGTGTTTTTTTGCATCCAGAAGCATCAATCGAGTTAGCCGCAACACGACGGTCGCCCTTCGCGCTGAAGCCTTTGGCAGCAACCAGCTCGCAGCTCGTTTCGCGGCTCAAACACTACAGACCGAGCTTCGCGATTATTTCGATGTGGTTCAGGACGAAGCCGCGCGGAACGAGTTGCTCGAACTGCTTCAACAAACGATGGAGCAAACCGTCGTCACCGAGTCACTTGATCAAATTCGTCGGAATGGCTCCGTCGATGCCCGCGACCGGTTGCTGGATTCGGATACTCATTCCCTATTGGATCAATACCTTGACCAAAGGCGGCAGCGTTTTTCGGGTGATGACTCGTCGGCCCGCCGGCCTCAGTTCGCAACCATGTTTGTGACGGATCGCTGGGGAACGATTCTGTCGATTGCGTACGGGGCCGATGTATCGCGAGACAAGACGAGTGCGGGCCGCAACTTTGCCTACCGGACGTACTTTCACGGTCTCGACGGCGATCTTTCCGCCGAGACTCCGATTGATTCCATCTCACCCATCGTACGACCACACCTGTCGGCGGCTTTTCAGTCCACAGCGACGAATCTGTGGAAAGTGGCCATCAGCACACCAATCTACTATTCGGCTCCGAGCGGCGAGGGTGATGCGGTGACGCGCCCCGATGCGGTGTTTGTCGCAACGGTCAACCTCGGCGACTTTCGCCTCCTTCAAAAACAATCCGACGTAGATGGAGACGGAGCCGCGAACTCACCCGCTCAAGGTTCGCAAGTCGCTGTGCTGGTGGAGGCTCGCGAGGGCGAACTTCAGGGCACGGTGTTGCAGCATCCGCTGATGGACCGCGTGAGTCGATCCGGACCGGAATTGTCGCAAGATCGATTTCAGGTTGATCGTGCCACGATGGATTCGCTCTTGGACGGAGGTGACGTGGACTACTTGGATCCAATGTCGGACGCGCCCGGCGGCAAGGACTTTGACGGCCCGTGGATTGCGGCCATGCAGCCGGTTAGTCTTCCAGCGATGGAGGCTTCCCCGGCGGGGGGGGCAGATCGTGAAGCCAACTCGACTGACTTTGTCGTCCTTGTTCAATATCGCCTATCGGACGTTCTGGGGCCGGTCACTCAGCTCCAACGGTCACTTTTGCTTGAGGGCGCTTTGTCTGTATTTTCCGTGCTGCTTGTCACTCTCTCGATGTGGTGGGTCGTTCGTCGAGTGACGGACGCCGCTGAGGATGAGGAAAACCATCATCAAGAATCCGAGAGATCGGACAATCCCGAACCTGCCGAAACCATGCTCGTCTAACGCCACCAGATGGCACCGCGATCAACACCCCTCCGCGGATTCAATTTGAGACCACCCCAAAAAGGGTCTTGTTCGCGATACATTCCAATCTGGTGGTTTCGTTCGTGCCATTTACGTCGCGACCGGTCGCTACAAATAGTGGCGACAAGGAGATTCGGAGAACGGCTGAGCATAGGTGTCGTGCGGGATGAAACGGAAAAGAACGCATTGACTAAAGCGGCTTTAACGGCCTTTAACCTGTTGCAACGACTGTTTCAAAGTTGCATTTTGGCCGGCGACGTGAGATAATCTCACGCTTGAAAGTTTATCTTTTCTCGCCAAGCCTGCGTTCGTTCAGTTGCACGTGAGTGCATTGTCTTGGCTTCACGAACACCTTTTCGGCTTCCCCCACCTCTTTTTCGTTTGCTCTGGATTGCACTGGACCCTGATCATGAAACAGCAACGCACCGGTTTTACCCTCGTCGAATTGCTGGTGGTCATCACGATCATCGGCATCCTGATGGGCCTGTTGATTCCGGCCGTCAATGCGGCCCGAGAAACCGCACGTCGGAATCAGTGCAGTACCCAGATCAAGAATCTCGCGTTGGCTGCCATCCAGCGTCACGACGCGAAGGGCCAATTGCCGGGTTACGTTCAGTCTTACGGCATTTTCGGCGGACCGATCACGGGCGGCGGCCGTGGGCCGGCCGGCGATCCATCGGATCCAACGACGGGTACGGTTGCTGCTCATATGAAGATCGGTACGTGGGCCGTTGCCTTGCTGCCGTATCTCGATCAGCAGCCCACCTACGAGCATTGGACGGAAGATCGTTATCCAATAATTCACAGCACGACCGATGGCGAGCATGAACGAACGCAGGGCGACTACGTCGGTGACGGATACCACACGCTCGCGGCTCCTAACATCCCGATCATGCAGTGTCCGAGCAATGGGTTTGGCGTGGGTGAGAACGGTAAGAACAGCTATATCGCCAACAACGGCATGGTTCACATTGGTATGACAGGAGTGACTGGTGCTGCGAGTTCCGGCCCGCTTGCAACAGGTTTCGGTTTACTTGAGTCGCAGTCGCGTGCCAACGGGGCTTTCAACTGCAAGTACAATGTGACTGGTACCGGTCTGGATCACGAGAACGAAGGACCTGCTGTCCGCCTAACCGACTTCAAAGATGGCACCGGAAACACTCTGCTGTTTTCCGAAAACGTTCAGGCCCTACCTTGGCATCGCGCCGGGCTCGTTGATGCGACCGATTTTGAGTTGGCCAGTGCGACCGACGAGGATGTGCTGTACTCGGTGGAGTCAGCGCGATACATCCACGGTATGTGCTGGCATTACCGGGACCCTGATGCATCGAATATGGGAATGATGACAAACTGGAATCGACTGGGTACCGGGAGTGCGGTATTGCCCAGCGATGTGATTACGATGATTCGTGTCAACGGAGGCGGCGATACGGTGTCAGATGAGGTCTTCAACAAGACGATCGACAACGGGAATGATGCTCGGCTACTCTGCCGGCCTTCTTCAGCCCACGTCGAGGGCGCCAACGCGGCAACAGCCGACGGCGGAACGCGTTATCTCACCAACAGTATTGATTATCGTGTTTACCAAGCGCTGTTAACGCCTCGTGGCAAGTCGAGTGATGTTCCCTGGCCAGAGTACGTTCTTGATCCAGAAGCACTTTGACATTTGCTCGCATTGAACCTGACATCCATTCGCAGATAGATTAATTGGCAAGGCGGTTTTCCCTATCGGGGAGAACCGCCTTGTTCCATTCTCTGCGGCATAAGGGCTGTACCTCGGATAGATCTCCAATTGAAATCGCGAAGCGAACGGGCGTTGACTGAAAGGAGCATGGGTTTGCTGAAGAAGCCGCGAGCTCTCTTAACCAGGCCACTCAACCCGGCGCACTTGGATATGAAACCTAGGGTTGAGCAAGTTCGCCGCAGTCGGAAGAGCTAGACGAACTGCTCCAGTGATGATGTTGACCTGCCCCACGCCACAGAACAGGCTTCATCGAGAGAGGGGGTGCTTCGAGTCTCGGAAAGCTACCTCACACGACGCTGCGACAAGATGACGGTCGCGTCCTTGTCTGCTTATGTGAACACGTCGCAATCTGCCCCCACGCAGTCACCTATCACAAGCGTGCCCTGTGGCGGTTCAACGCCCAGTTCGACGTCGATGCCGAGCCACAACACAAGAGGTCATCGCAACGAAGCCAAGCATCGAGGGCTCTGGAATCGCAACCGCCTCAGCCACGAACACAAAGGCAAGTCCAGCTGCGGCCGCAGCCGGCTCCGGCGATCCAGTCAGCGACCCCAACCCAATGGCATCAAGCGTCGTCGAATTCCATGTCCAGCTCGTCACGGGAGCATAGATGTCCCCGGGGTTCAGCGCGAACGGAACGAAGAGTAAGTTGCCTTCGATTCCAAAGACGTCCCCACTGGCAGAACTAGGAGGGGGCGCGATGTTCAATGGAAAGTTGGCGTCCAAGGAATAACGATCCACCGCGACAGGACTATCGCCATAGAACCCAAGAACGGAGCTCACCCCAGTCGCGATCCCGCTGACCGCCACCGAATCAACGAACGTAGCTGGAATCTCAAAGCTTCCAGATGTCGACGCCACGACATCACCACCTACTTCGTCAAAGGTGATGACAAAGCTTCCCTCGGCAGGTGCCAAGAACAACGCCAATGACAACGTAAGACCAAGAGTCACGCGTGAGTTCAAGGTTCCACTCCAGAATTCGTGTTTACGATTTGGATTTCGGTCGTTACCCGTGGACTGTTAATCACAGATAAACCACCTTCGAATAGACCGGAGCGGCATCTCAACCCGCCTAGCCTTAGCCATAGTGTACTACCCAGCCAGGGCGTGTTCAATCTTCCAATTCGACACAATCCTGAATTCTGAAAGTATTCACATACGGGAACCAATCCCAATAGAAGCAAAAACAACCAACGGATTTGGCCGAAACTTGCTATCATGCGGAGGCTTGGGGGGCATCAGGCAATGTTTTGCGTAGCATTGCCACTCTGCGCAGGAACCTCTGTCAGTCCTGTTGATCAACGTTACTTGTCGCCGGTTTCCAGATGAAGTTGAAGTGTCCGGCTTGCTCCAAGTTGCTGCAGGTTCCTGAGACCGCGGCCGGTAAGGTGGTCAAGTGTCCATGTGGAAAGTCGCTGAGGGCGCCGGCATCCAAGCAGCCGGTCTCGTCCGCTTCGCCCGCGTCGGGCACCTCTCAGCGGCCGACCACCAAGGGCGGCTCGACGACTCCCAAGTCCGCTGGCGGCATGCGTCGTCGGCCGACAACATCCGCCTCCGCCGGTTTCGGTGTCGATGGCGGCCTCTTTGACGAACTGACGGACGCCGACGCAGCGCCGGTCTATGTTGCGCCGAAGGTCAGCGCGGGGGCCGCAACGAGTCCATACGTTAACACCGGCGCTTTGAAGAAGTACGTCGACGAAGATGACCTGAAAGCGTTTGAAGCCGATAGTCAACGAGGGGGTGGCCAGGATTACGTCATTGCCGGTGTCGGCAGCCGCATCGGTGCTTATCTGATCGATACGGTGTTCACGACCCTGATGCTTGGCATTGAAGGGGTCATCATCTTTTTCATTTTCAACCACCTCAAAATCGAGTTCGACGAAACCCTGTTGCGACGAAAGCCAGCCGTCGCCTTGCTGGTACTCCTGTTTGCGTTCCCTCATATGATTAACTGGGTGCTGATCAGCAAGTACGGTCAATCGCTTGGCAAGCTGATGCTTGGCATCGTGATGTTGGACGAGGCCAGCGGCCGCGTTGTGAAATTCGGTCAGGGTGTGGGCACTCGATTCATCGCGTGGAACTGCATCGTCGGGATTCCGGGGATTGGGCCCATTATCGGATTGGTGGATTTGGGCTTCCTGTTCTCCGAACGTCATCGGACCCTCCACGATCGCCTCGCCAAGACCGTCGTTGCCGTCAAATAATGAGTACCAATCGATGACGTCATCAGAATCTGGGGCCAAGAACGTCTTGGGCGGTCAACTCGAGTCATGCAGCACGGACCCAATGACGGGTTTTTATCGTGACGGATGCTGCAACACAGGTGGGCAGGACGTGGGAGTTCATGTGGTCTGCGCCCTGATGACGGATGAGTTCTTGGCGTTTAGCCGGTCACGGGGTAACGACTTGACCACACCGATGCCGATGTATCAGTTCCCGGGTCTGAAATCCGGTGATCGTTGGTGTCTTTGCGCGGCAAGATGGAAAGAAGCGTACGACGCTGGCGTGGCGCCGAGGGTCGTGTTGGCATCGACGCATATTTCGGCTCTCGAGTACGCGACCATTGATGAGCTGCGTCATCATGCGGTTGACTAGCTCGAATACGATGCAGCATGTTTGATCGACTTTCGCGAGGAATGTTGATCGGCGGTCCATTGCTGGCGGCTGCGATTGGGATCGCGGCCAATGCATCCGGACTATCCATGCCCGCATCGGGCTGTGCGGCGTTAGCTCTGTTATGTGCATTCTGGTGGATTTTCGAGTGCCTGGATATTGCCGTCGTTGGCCTCGTTCCCTTCATCGGACTGCCTCTACTAGGAATCGTCAGTCACAAGGACGTGGCGGCATCGTATGGACACACCATGATCCTGTTGCTCTTGGGTGGATTCCTCTTGTCGGCGGCGATGCAGCGCAGTGGCGCCCACCGACGTATCGCCATTTGGATGGTGCGTTTAGTGGGTGGACACGGGGGTCGTCGGATGGTGCTCGGTTTCATGCTTGCCACATCGGTGTTATCGATGTGGATCAGTAACGCCGCGACGACACTGATGATGTTGCCAATCGCTCTGGCGGTGCTTCAACAAGCGGGCGATCCCAGGTTGCGCACACCGATGCTGCTGGGCATCGCCTATGCCGCCAGCATTGGTGGCATGGCTACGCCGATTGGCACACCACCAAATGTCATCTTGATGGGCCAGTTGGAAGACCGGTTTGGCAGTGCGATGCCGTTCGCCACATGGATGTCCATTGGACTACCGATCACGCTAATCCTGTTGCCGGTGATTTGGTGGTATGTGACGCGATCGGGCGGCGCGTCGGCTCCTGTATCGATACCACCACTGGACCCGATTAGCCAAGCGGAAGTCCGCATTCTCGGCGTCTTTGTCGTCACGGCGATGCTTTGGATCTTTCGCACAGGTCCCGGCGGGGGCTGGTCGGGCTGGCTTGGACCACCAGGCGCCATGATTGGAGATGCGACCGTCGCGCTGGCGGCATCACTGTTTCTCTTCATTTGCCCATCGGGCAATCCGATCGCGAGGGAGGAACCGTCGGTTGATCCTGCTGCGACTGGTCACTCGCCAAATGATCGCGTGGATCGCCTCTTAGATTGGCCCACGGCTTCGACGATTCCATGGGGAATCCTCATCATGTTCGGTGGTGGCCTGGCATTGGCGAGAGGGTTTGATGCGTCAGGATTGAGCCAAGCGATTGGCGGTCAGCTAACGTTCCTTGAGCAAGCACCACCGTGGTTGATTGTCCTATCGATCTGTGTGCTCGTGACATTTTTGACCGAAATTACCAGTAGTACTGCGACGGCAACCCTCTTGTTGCCCATCCTAGCGGAGCTGTCCGTCCAGGTTGACTTGCCGCCTGCCATGTTGATGGTACCTGGCACCATAAGCTGCTCGTGTGCGTTCATGTTACCGGTCGCGACCGCCCCGAACGTGATCGTCTTTGGTGCCGGAGGCATTCGTACCGATGAGATGGCAAGAACAGGATTGGCGCTCAATGTCGTGGCCGCGTTACTGATCACGGCCGTTGTGATGATTCGGTTTTGATCCGCTGCCGATTCACAGCGTTGGGCTAGCGATTCTGCGTCCAGATTGGTCGCATTCGTCAGCCCCTAAGCACAGGGCAGAATTGAATGGAGTTTCTAGCCCCGTCACTAAAAACGGATTTTTCGTCGACCGCGTCCCGACCCAATGACGGCAACCCTCCAGTCGCACGTTATGGGGTCGTCGCCACCGGAGAACTCGCGAATCATCCTACCCCGATTCCATGCCGGCGAGTCGACGGGCGGCACCCGCCGAAGTCGACGCACCATCTCACCGTCCAACCAAGTCGATTCGCTGACGGCGTTATCGAGGCGGCGAAAATAGCCGTCGGGGTGCAACTCATGATAACGAATGTCGATCATTTGCCTTACGGCGACTTGGTGGGAGGATTGGGCGTGGTCAATCATCCACCGTTTGGCGAGCCAGTCGATATGGCCGAGGGCCTGCTCGGTTTGTCGGGCGTCCCGCCGAAACATCGTTACCTTCTCGAGCGCTCTGGACCACTCCTGCAGCACGAGCTCCGCCTCGTGTTTATCGGCCTCGACCACATTGTCCACGTCGCCTGATCGGACAGCGTCAACAAACCGACGCGCCGCATTGCACACACGACGCTGAATCTCCAGAGCCGTTAGTTCACCATGATCGGTCGAAACGCTTTTGACTAAGTTCCAATCACGATTGATCTTGGACAGTGCCCGCAACGGTGAACGGAGGACCGGCAAGTCCTTCGTCCAACCGGCCTCGATCATATCCAATACGAGACTGACGCTACCAACTCGCACGAACTCCGCGGTGTCGGCCAGGTTGCTGTCGGACAATCCGATTTGAAGTCGTTGGCGACGAGCAAACAACTGCGGCGTCTTCAGCAGATTGCGGTATGAGTGGCCCATGACCAGTGTGAGCCAATGACCGAAAACGAAAATCGGCCGCTCGCCTTGGAAGCCTCCCAGGTCGGCGACACGATCGATCACGTTACCCTTGGCAGATAAATGAAAGTAGCCTTCGCTATCGACCATTCCGGCACCACACAAGGCGACCCGAGATACTAACATCCCTGATAGAAAGCGCTGCTGGCGACGAAACGCAATGTGTGACGCGATGAATCGAAGCCACCAGACCATTGGCAGATGAGTCAGTCGCAATCCGGTGATAACCAGCGTCGTGAACCAACCTGGCAAGCGATGGAAGGTCGATGAAGCTGGCTGATTCAAAAGACCAATTCCAATCGCCAAGCAAAACGCCGTGACCGTTGTTAGTGTGATGATCGGCAATGTGGCCAACCAACAGAGCACTTGGATGAACCAGAGAACCATGACGGCTAAACGGTAAATGAGCAGCCCGAAACCCTCCGCGACGTCGACTTCGTAGTTCTCTTGCGTGCCGTAGATGTGGCCCTGAGCATCACGGCTATTCTTGAGCACCCTGATCTCGGCACTTCGTTGGACACCACCGTCTGTTGATTCGGGTCCAACGCGGGCATCCGACGCCGCATCCTCCATCAGTCCATCGACGGCACGTTGGCACGCCAGCCAAGTGGACGGAGAGCGTGATTCCGCCGTTGCCATTTCAACCAAACCGCCGGGGCCATCCCATTGCGACGGCTGTGTTTCCAACGAAAGCATGGCCCCGTTGGCCAAAAAACAAGTCTCGGAATCATCTGTCGCCAACGCGGTCGGTATCTTCGCCTGCAACGCGGAGCGAATAGCGTGAAACGATGCTGCGGCTGTCGGTGGCTCAAAAAGGTCGTTTTCCGAGATCGAGCGAAAACGCGTCGCGTATTCCGTCTCGGTTCCAATCAACCGCCCACACAATATCCGCGAACCTGGATCATGATGCAATCGTTGCGGCGAAGCGGCACGGGATCCCCGGATGGGGCGCCGCGGTGTCTTGGAGGCGCCACGGAGTCGCAATTTCATTCGCCGTGATGACCGACGTCAATCTGTTGCAAATACAACGTCGCACCGCGGGCGTCGTGATCGATGTCCCGCCGAAGGTGACTCAGCGCTTCGACCTTGGAGTGTTCGGTCGGTTCACGCGGTTCGAGCTCAACTCGGTGTTGACTTAGGCGAATGAGTGCCTCAACCAGGGCCTTCGTTGACGGAATGTTCATGGTACAAGCGTTCAAAATGAGATGAATGAAATGCGGCACCGGGGAATCGTCAGAACCGGGCCGGCGGTGATTTTACCGTTTGGTCGTGGGATCGCCCAATCAATCCCGGGTACCACCCCTCTCGGATCGCCGTCGCCGACGGCTGTCGTTGCCCACCAATGATGGAGGGTCGAAATGGCCACTCCGCCAGGATCGGACGGAACGCCGGGCAACACGGCCATCGAGGATCCGTTTCGTTTGGCCTTGGCCTTGATCCTCGGCATTTGATATGCCGATTTCACGGGCGAGAAATGGACTCGTGTCCGACCGGTCGATACTTGACAGTTGGGTTGTCGCCCAACGCAGTCAGACAATTGTGGGTTGCCGCCACGGCAAAGGAACGCAAACGATGGAAATTCTTGGTAAACGTCTCGGCTATCGCGTCGTTGGCGGCGTCGGCACAATCCTACTTGGGGCGTTGGCAGCCGCCCAAGCACAACGTCAGGGTACCGGCGATAGCGGGCCGGTACCTTCATTGGAGTCGGCGGCATGGACCGATTCGTTACCCAAACCGATCCAGACGCAAACATTCATCTCCGCCCCAGTGCCTGCACGCGATGCCAATGATTCCGTGGCCAACGTAGGCGAGGTCACTCCATTTAGTGACAACTGGTCGACATCTGGACCGGCCGAGGTAGAAGGACCTGCCGAAGTTTCCAACGCCAAGTACGACCAGTATGTGGGTGCGGATCCATTGGACACGGTCCAACCCACCTTAGCCGATGCCGGCGTGGCACCCGTCAAACTAGTCAGTCAAACCGAAATCGGTGACGAATTGCCCGTCGAAGCAGCTGTTGCCCCGGTGCCAGAGGCCTCCACCATGGCGGGCCCAGCAATGGCGATGCCTATGTTGGATATGGGCTCCGTCGAGGCGTCGTCGCCAAACATGGAACTACCGTCCTCCGAATCGACCATGGGGATGCCATCCACCAACGGTCCGAACGCTGCCGTTGGTCCGTCCATGTCACTACCTCTCGCAGCAATGGGAATGCCCGCAGCTCCAATCGAGTCGGCGCATTCGAGCGAACAGGTGCAACCACCGGGAATGGACTCCGATGCGTTCAGCCCAATGAACACGATGCCATCGAACTCGTTGCGTGCAACGCCGGGTCCCGCTGCGGCCACCATGACCGTTGACCCGAGCATTTCGCCCGACGCGATGCCGAACGCGGAGCTGCCGGTTCTGGCAATGGATGCCGCTTCAATGGGATACGTTGACTCGGCACCCGCTCAACCACCGGTCAACCCAATCCGGGGAATGACTGGCCAAACCGCGCCAGCTGTTTTGCCTGCGTTACCAAATCCGTATGCGGCTGCCCCACCGCGACCGGGCGCGACGCAGGGTCCGATTTACGGCCAACCAACCCAAGGCAATGCTCCGCCAAACGATCGACAAGCTGGCGATGCACCGACCGGTTCCTATGCTCAGCCCACGACCTTACCACCACGGGGCAGTCTAGCAAGCGGGGTTCCCGTCATGGCGGCTTCGGCTCGAGACGCCCGTGCGTACGACCGGCTACCCACACACGATTATGCACCGGCGGGGAACATGGAATCGATGTCAACAGCGTCGATGGGACGCAGCACGACGGCCGCTCCGGGGGATCGTCGTCTCGAAGGAGTTCAAACACCCAGTATCGTCTTTCAAAAACGTGCCCCCGCCGAGGTGAAGGTCGGGCAGCCTGCCACATTCGTGGTTCAGGTTCAAAATGTTGGCACGGCCGAGGCAATCAACGTGGCAGTCCTCGACCGCATTCCCGCCGGGATGCAGTTGATCGATGCAACGCCGCAACCGAACATGCGAGGTGACGAGTTGGTGTGGCAGCTCGGCGCCATGCCCGTCGGAGACGAACGGTCGATCACCATGCAACTGGTCCCCATGGAGGAAGGCGAGTTGGGAAGCGTGGCACGTGTCACTTTCGAAGCCGCCGCATCGGTCCGAACACGAAGCACACGTCCTGAACTTCGCATCACGCAACAGGTAAGGCCCGACGTCTTGATTGGTCAGCAGTTGGAAATCGACCTGGAGGTATCCAACATCGGGACGGGAGACGCCACCAACGTTAAACTGCAGGTCGACGTCCCTGAGGGTCTCGAACATCCGCGAGGCCGCGAGCTCGACAATCTGCTCGGTTCTTTACGCCCGGGCGAAACTCGCCACGAGATCTTGAGGCTCCGCGCGACGGCGCCGGGCGTCGTCCGAAACGTCGTTCGGCTGGTTGCTGATGACGCGGAAACTGTGGCTGACAGTGTTGACGTTCAAGTCACCGCACCATCCCTGGATATCACGTTGAGCGGCCCGAGCCGACGTTTTCTCGAACGCCAAGCGACGTACAACTTAAACCTGGATAACCGAGGGACCGCGGCGGCCACCAATGTCCAAATCATCGCCATGCTCGACCGGGGGTTCACATTCGTCTCGACCGAGAACCAAGGCTCCTATGACCCGAACCGTCATGCGGTCACCTGGTCTTTGGCAAGCCTGCCATCGGGCGAAGCAGCATCAGTGCCTCTGACGCTGCTACCCGTCGCCGAGGGCGATCAAACGATTCGCTTGGAAGCGTTGGGCGACTTGGGTGCCAAAGCCGAGAACGAAGCGCTCGTGCAAGTTCAGTCACAAGCCGAACTCACGTTCAGCATTGCGGACAACGCGGATCCCATTGAACTGGGCAGCGAAACCACTTACGAAATCCGCATTCAAAACACCGGTTCGCGGAACGATTCCAATGTCCAGCTCCGGCTAGCGGTTCCGCCAGGTTTGGAAGTGGTTCAAACCGACGGTGATGCCCAGACGGACGGGCGAGGCAACTACATCTTTGCACCACGAGCTCAAATGCGTGCAGGCGAGGAGATGACCTACCGAGTCCGAGTTCGAGGACGACAAGCCGATACCCACGTCATCGGTGCCGTGCTGACGAGCGACCAATCCACGGTGCCCGTCACGAAAGAAGAGTCCACCATGGTGTACGCCGATCGCTGATTCGGCGTCCGCCTTCGACGCGGCATGGAACTGGACTACCCAAACAACGCTTCCCGCAATTCCTCAAGCGCCCTGGGAATACCTTCGGTACGATCGTCTTCTTCGTACTCCAAGACGACAAATCCCTGGTAGCCGCTCTCACGCAAGATGGACGCGATCCGTGGAATGTCCGCGGGAGTCCGATTACCGGCCTCGTCCGTCATCGTGACTTTAACCTGGACATTGACCGCGTACGGGACGCACCGTTCCAAGTCGGCATACGGGTCGTCGCTGATGAAGTTGCCAGTGTCAAGGTTGATGCCAACCCAGCGGGATTCGATACCACGAATCAATTGGATCATCTGGTCTGCAGATAGCTTGCCGTGATTTTCGACGCCCAAAAAGATTCCGTGTTTCGCCGCCAACGCAGCGCACTTTTGGATGCCCTCGATGGCTTCTTCCATTCGAGTCGGCGCGGATGCCAGCTGAGCCGCGGTGCCGGCAAAGAATCGAATGTGCGGTGCGCCCAGGACTGATGCTTTCCTGATCCAGGTTTGGGCTGCCGCAATCTCCCGATCCATCTTTTCACCGGGTCCGACGGTGAAGTTATTGCCGATCGCGGTACCACAGATCGTCAAGCCGCGCACGAACGCGGCATGACGCAAGTCTCGCAAGTGATCGTCGGTCGGAAATCCGTCGGAACCCGGCTCAATGAAGTAACTGGTCAGCTCCGCACCATCCACGTTCATCTCAACGCAGTAGTCGAGGAAGTCCAACATCGTCATCCCAGGCGCATCGCCCGATTTCAAACGCTGACGCTTGCCCTTCATGAACTGAAACTTGGGGCGTAGCGAATACGCAGCGAGTCCCAAGCGAAAGCGGGCCTCCCCATCTCGGGAGATCGGTTGCCTGGCGGAGACGCCCTGGCTCGTCAATGACGATAAGGCCGCGATGCCTGCCATGGACCGCATCGCGGTGCGCCGGCTGATCTGCTGGCTGTTCTTATAAAGCATCCAAGGTCGTCCCGTTGCAAGAGTGTCGAGGCTAAACACCAAATCAAGGACCGTTGCACGAGATCCGTTTGTTAGTGCGCCAGTCTACCCTGGCAATTTTCGCCTCGGGACGCTTCAAGCGATTCTCACGCTGCGATCTGGCGGAAAATTCTTTCAGATCGATGTGGCGGCGCTTTGTCATTTTGGCAATGCAGCCAACATTGCCACAGACTCAAACATGCCTCACCTAGCGAAGCTGTCCAAACGTGAGCAGCCCACTGGTGAGGTACTGATCAACGGTCCGGCCATCGATCCCGCCAAAAATCCAACGCCGCTGTTGCGGCGGGACCTTGAGGGATCATTCACGTGACCGTGCCTCAGATCTCCTCGTCGATGACTTCTCGACTGGCTCGTGTTCCGAGAGCTCCCCAAAGACCGAATGGGCTGGCCGATCCAGGCGGAAGGTAGGCTGCGCCGACACGAACATGAGCACTCTGGCTATTCCCCGCCTCGATGGAGTCGGTAATGAACTTGATTGCCCCATCGCCCATCAGCACATGAACGCCACCTTGATGTCGGCTGCTGGGCGGGCAGACACCTTCAAAGTGAACGACGTTGCCGCCAGTGTTGTTCATGCAGACTTCTCGGTTGGGCGGCAAGATCGTGTTCATGCCCGAGAAAAAGATCCGGCCATAGGCCCACTTGTAGCCCCTGGCATTTTGGCCTCCACCCCGCGGCGTCGCATTATCCAAATCCCAAAATAGAGGACGCTCGGGGTCTCGAAGATTTTGACAAAAAGTGCTGTTGCCCTCGGCGAAGATGTTGGCGACTCCATCGACAGCACGTGTGCGAACATCGTTGTCACCTAGATCGGTGCAAATTTCACCCATCATGATCGTGTTGGACAATCCATCCAAAAAGTCTCGGAACCGAGTCGTTTCTCGGGGAACAAACGCTCCGCGGCAAGCAGCCCTAGACTGATTTGTCAGAATCGTGCCGTTGGGCAATTGATTTCGTCCCATGTCATCACGGCCACCGGTGTGCGACCGGTGTGCTGAGTCTCCCAGACACGTGGCATAATTGGTCCGTCCCTGTGCCGGCAATCCGATTCCGGGGTCACTTGGGCAACGCAGGAACGGCACATTGGTCAGCCAAGGGTCGTACTGGTTCGGCGAGTGATTGGCTAACGTCATCCGGGGATTGGGACCCATCGCCGAGTAGATGAATGTCGTCCCTTCCGGCTGGAATGGATTGCTAATCTGTTCCCACAAGCCCTGCTGCTCGACGAACGGACAAAGCCCGACTAGCGCTGACAACTCCAGGCGATTGTGACCCGGATTTAATAGTCCACCCGCCGGCCCTACTGTCTGCTCGTTGGTTGTGCCGCCCATGTGCATGGGCAACTCTTTGAAGGCATCGTGATAGTTGTGCATCCCCAAGCCGATTTGCTTGAAGTTGTTGCTGCAACTCATTCGTCGGGCTGCCTCGCGAGCTGCCTGAACCGCCGGCAGTAGCAGGCCAACCAAGACCCCAATGATGGCGATAACGACGAGCAATTCGACAAGCGTGAACGCGGAGCGTGATTTTGAAGCATGACGCTTCAATGGATGAAAGAATGGATGCATGAGCGTTGTTGGATGAAATGGGTGGTGATGAATGGTGAAATTCAAAGAAAGGTCAATTAGAGCGAGAGAATTGCTTCGAACGCCGGCCTATTCGTCTTCCAGCTCAGCCATGTCCTCGTAAGCTTCCTCTGGGTTGTCAGCAAGATACTGATCGAGCTCACTTTGCTGTGGAGCCCCAACTTCCTTCACGGCGGGCTGGCATCCCAGAACGGAGCAACCAAACAACAACAAAAACAGCGCGGAACGAAATTGAGACATAATGACCTGACTTCGAATTAGGGAATGAGTTAGGCAGCAAGGAGTCACCGTTGAACCGCTGTCGTCGAACAAACGCCTCTGCCAACCTCTCGAGTCGAGACCAGCCGGGAACAGGTCCCATCGAGTTGCAAGCGAGCATAAACAGCCATTGAACAGTTCCTCGGGTTGAACTGACTCGAATCCAGGATATGCGCAACTCCGAAAACAACAAACGCAAATTCTGTCGATTGCAACGGCATTTTTTAGGTCAAGAGCACGATAGTGCCGCCTGGGAGCATAACGCTGTACCCCGTTCTCACGCTGCCCCCGGCGGGACTGCAATGCGCAAGTCGATCAAGCGCCTTTCGTCACTTGAAGATGGTTCGTAGTCCGCTTCGCCAATGAAGCGGGACATGTCTAACTCGGCGTCCTCATCCTGCTCCCTGACTTGGTCTCTAGGGGACGATCATCACTCGGGAGAGCGCGAGCTGTTAAGACTGGTTATCATCGCCAGTCGACGATGCATCGGAAGGCAAGTCATGAACCTCAATTCTCGCACTCGTGCAGCGTCAACTCTAAAAAGTGGGGTAGGCATCCTGCCTGCCATCGGGAGTGGACGCGGCAAATCACAGGCTGGGAGCCTATACTACGAATTCGCGCCGAACCTAAAACGAAGCTGTGACACTGCACGAGGAAGCGTACTCCGTTGACGCCTCCAACGGCCGTTGACGTTCCCGTAGTCCATCTCTCATCTGCGTGATGACTTGCTGAATCCGCCGTAAAGACGTGGGTGAACCATTGTGCGCATTGTGGACTGGTAGTCGGTGCCCACACTTATTCCAAGAGGAATGATGTAGAAGCCGATTGGTCGCTCGATCCTACTCCGCAGGAACTCGCGTTTTCGATATCGGACTTGCGCCCTCTCGCGCAGGCGAACCGTACACGTGTCCTTCGCTAGCTCGCCGCATGGGGTAGCCGACTCAAACGCATCGTTTCGATCTTGCGTGCTGAAGCGTGGAGGACTTCGATGGCCAGGTCACCGACGGTCAATTGATGCCCTGAGTCCGGTATCGCTCCGGTGTGGTGAAGGACCAAACCGGCGATCGTCTCGTAGTCCTCCGACTCCGGCAAATCCCAATGGGCCATCTCATTCAGATCATCAATCATCACGCGGCCATCCACTTCGATCGTATCATCATCGATCAAACGAACCTTGATTTCCTCCTCTTCATCGGATTCGTCGACGATCTCGCCCACAATCTCCTCCAACGCGTCCTCGATGGTGACGACACCGGCCGTCTGGCCGAACTCGTCGACCACAATCGCCATATGCGATCGCGAATGCAAGAATTCACGCAGCAACAACTCGACGCTTCGATCTTTCGGTACCGACCAAGGACGACGGCAGAGCTCCAGCAACACTGGATCGGGCAACCGACTGCCCGACAGGTATGGCAACAAGTCCTTGACGTACAATACGCCCACGATGTTGTCGATTGTGTCACGAAACACGGGATAACGAGTCCGTCCAGATGCCACAATTTGCGAAAGCGTTTCGGACCATGTTGAAGTCACTTCAATCGCGTCCACGTCGGATCGCACGGTCATGATGTGCCCGACGGTATCCTCGTGCAGTTCCATCACACCGCGAATCATCTCGCGAACACCTGGTCCAAAGTAACCTTCCCTTGTTCCAGCGGCGACGATCGTCTGGATTTCGTCTTCGAGCTGTTCTTCCTCTTCGTCGGCGGTCTCCTCCTTGCCGGCCAGACGTCGCGTGATGACCTCCAAGAGTTCGCCGGGGGTCTCCAGCGGTCGCATGACCACAGCGATTGTCCGCCAAAGCGGCCAAGTGAAATACAGCAACGGCGCGGAGGCAAATCGTGTGACGGCCGCTGGCAGCCAGACATGCGTCAGCATCATCAGCCCCGAGGCGGAGATGCCCCATGCGGCTAGGGTTTGCGGCTGAATCGGCTCCCCCGTCGCCCGCAGCGTCGACTCCACAATCGCAATCGTGCCAAACAGCAAGAATACGACGGAGCCGATCGTTCGCGCGTACTCACATCCGCGAATCGCCGCGTCCTGATAGTCAAGGATGATTCCAAACCTCTCCCGGTTCTTCTTCACCCGGCAGTAAGCCTCAAGCGATCGCCCTGCAAACGAGTCGGTGAGCTCTCGCCCCAGGCCGCCAACGCTACCAAGGATGAAACCCAACCACGTCCAGATCCACGGGGTCTGAATCGTCCAAGGCAAAATCCAATCGATGGAAGCCACTTCATTCATCCGTGGTGTACGTCAGCCTCCGTCATTGGTGGACGAACGCCCAATCGCTCGAAGGCGGCTTGCTCGGCAGCCCGCATCGCCTTTCGATCATCGTCGGACTGATCGTCGAGACCGATGAGATGTAGGCAACCATGGATGACATAGAGCAATAGTTCTTCAACGGCGGACCAACCGTGCTGCGGCCCCACCCGCGATGCGGTTGGCAGGCTCACCACCAATTCGCCCTCCACGTGCGGAGGCTCCAACCGGTAGGGGAAACTGATCACGTCGGTCGCATAATCGTGATCAAGGAATTCGACATTGATGGCCTGAATCGCATCGTCGCCACAGATCCGGATGTTGATCTCTCCCCGGTTGCACTGCGCGGAACGGTCACGGCACCCGCTCGCGAAAGCGGCGATGACGCTGTGTTCTACCAATCGAGTCAACCCGGACACTTCCTTATCCCCGACCGGCTGATCTTCATCGATCAGCACCTGCACATTCATCGATTCCAGTGCAACGCGTTGTTCACTCAAAGGAATCAGCATCGCGGGAATCATGCCGACTGCTGACCGGGATATTTGACGCGGGCGTGGTAAATCGCTGTCAGTGATTTGACGAGGCTCACTCGAACGCGGTGGAGCTGTGAGAAGGTCAAGCCGCATTCGTCGAATTGGCCATCGGAGACTTTCTTTTGCGCGATCGAATCAACCAAGTTTTGAATGCGAGCCGGTGTGGGGTCGACGAGTGTTCGCGACGCACTCTCGACGGTGTCGGCCAGCATCAGCACAGCCGCCTCGAGCGTCTGCGGTTTGGGCCCGGGATAGCGAAAGTCCTTGTCGCTGACCGACTCACCATTGGGATCTTCTTCGCTGCGTTTGGCCGCCTCGCGATAGAAATACTCCACGAGCGTTGTGCCGTGGTGTTGTAGAATGAAGTCGATGATCGGCCGGGGCAGATGGTGATTCCGACCCAGGTCAGCGCCGTCCTTCACGTGGGCGATGATCACCAGCGTGCTCATGGCCGGCTGCAACGAATCATGTTGGTTGACGCCGGCGGACTGGTTCTCGATGAAATACTCCGGCTTGAACATCTTGCCGATGTCGTGGAAATACGCGCCCACGCGGGTGAGCAAGCCATTGGCACCGATGGAATCGGCCGCCGCCTCCGCAATGGAGGCGACGTTGATGCTGTGGTTGTACGTACCCGGAGCACGCTGAGCCAATCGTCGCAACAACGGATGGCTAGCATCGCCTAGTTCCAACAGGCTCAGATCCGTCTGGACCCCGAAGAATCGCTCGACCAGCGGCAACAGTCCCGTCATCGCCAGTGCCGAAAATAGGATGCACGCGCCGGCCCACAAGGCTTCACGAAAGAGGCCATAGAGCACCAAGTCAAATGGTGCTCCACGATAAAGCGACTCCAGCATGTCGCCAGGCGAGCCCGACGACAGAGTTTGTCCTGTAACGACACCGACACCGATCACCGTGGTCATGGTGATCGCGGCGGATATAGCCCCGACCGTTAATAAGTGGGTGCGACTGCGAATGCGGCCAGTCAGCAGGGTGCAACTGGTGCATGCTGCCGCCATCGCAACCAAATTGGCAAGATCGGAACCGAGCAGCAGCGTCACCGACAAACTCGCCGATGCCATCAACAACAGGGCCAGTTCACGCCCATAGACGACGGTCGCCAAAATGGACGCCATCACAAGGGGAACCAGCTCAATGCGCCACTGATCGCGCGACGCGAAGTAGGAAAATGAAATCGAGCTGACCATCAGCGCGAGCAGGCGGAACAGTTTCCATTTGTCGAGCAGCAATGTGCGATCGTCGACAAACCAGATGTAGGAACCGGCCAGTAGGTAGAGCGCGGCGATCATTCCGGCAAAGGACGCGACACGAGCAAGTTGGTCCGACCAGTTCATGTTGTCGACCAAGGTCACCCACTCGCTACGCAGTAGCCCCAATTCGCGTGCCGAGAGTGGTTTCCCCGCATCAGCCAAGCGACTCTCACCTCGCCGGAACGTCATCATCACCTGTTCGACCGCGTCGGCCGCCTCGACGCGAGCCGCTTCGCTCGCCTCGTCGTCGTACTTCAACGTCTCGTATTCAGCCAATCTTGATCGGAGCCAAGTGGACACCATCCCGGCAACGGCCAGCTCTTCGTCTTCCTCGAATCGCGAACGGAACTGATCGCGAATCAACTGCTCGAGCTTGCTGCCGGCTTCAGCGATGCGGATCGTGGACAACTCCACCGGAACGGCTTCATCGATTTCGTTTCCCTGATAGACGCGGATCATTCGCTGCGATCCTTGCGCATCGGTGTGCTGAATGGCCTGCAACAATCCGTTGCTGGCCAGCGGTCCCATCGATACGGTCAGCGTGGTGTCGAGCTCCGCGAGTTCCTCGTCCGCCGCAAAGACCCTCTTGAGCAATGCAAACGTCGCGGCCGGCGTCGAGCTCGCGTCTGCCTCGCTGCCTGGATCAAATTCCGCCAGAGCCTCCCGTTCCGCTTCGCCAAGTTGCTCATAGGACGAAGCACCCAGAACCAAGAACAAACGGTTTCGAAGCGCCGCACGGAGTTGCGACAAACGCTGCGGCGAATTTCGATAGAGCGTGAGGACTTCGCGTCGCTTGCGCTCCCGTGAGTCGTCCGTCGCCACCTTGTCGGGCACCTGGAAGGTCACCCGTGTGATCATCTCTCGCGCCGGAATCGCGCCGGTACGATAAGCAAACGAAGGTTCCCAAGTGCGGCAAAGCACGAGGATGGCAAGCGTTGCGATCAACGTCATCGCAACCCGAATCGAAAAATCGACCTTGTCACTGTGATCCCACCATGTCGCCCATTTCGGCTTGGGGATCCCCAGCGATTCGATGCGTTCTTTACCGCCGCGTTGCTTGCTAGCTGAACTCATGACGATTGATTCAACGAAGATGACCGCGAAGAGGCGGGATCAGTCTCCTGTTTCATTCTCCGTGGAATCGTTGTTCGACGAAGCTTGAGGCGGTTCGGAGGCGTCGTCGTATGCGGCGACGATCTTCTGGACCAGCGGGTGACGCACGATGTCACTCGCTCTCAATCTCACGTACCCAATGCCTTCGAGCGATTTCAATCGCCCGATCGCATCGCGCAGACCGCTTCGAACACCTCGAGGCAGATCCAACTGGGTCGCGTCGCCGCTGACGACCACTTTGCTTCGTTCTCCCATCCGCGTCAGGAACATCTTCATTTGGGACACGGTGGTATTTTGGGCTTCATCCAAGATGATGAATGCATCATTCAGCGTCCTGCCGCGCATGTATGCCAACGGAATGATTTCGATCACGTCCTCTTCCATCAGCGACCTGGCTTGGTCGTAGTCGACCATTTCGCCAAGCGCATCCATCAATGGACGTAGATACGGGTTCAGCTTGGCTCTCAAATCACCGGGCAGGAATCCCAGGTTCTCGCCGGCCTCGACTGCGGGACGAACCAAGACAATTTTCTTGACGTGTTGCGCCTTGAGGGATTCGACGGCCGTGGCCACCGCAAGGTAAGTCTTTCCACAACCCGCCGGCCCCGTCGCGAATGTTAAATCATGTTTGCGAATCGATTCGATGTACATCGCCTGGCCGGGCGTCCTCGGGGCAATCTTGTGACCCGCGTTTTGGATGTTGATGACCCCGCCCGATGGACGAGGTGGGCGCCCGTCGCGCTCGCGCACGCCTTCCTCCGCAGCGGCCGTCTCCAGATCACCGAGACTCAGTTCGCCTTTCTTCTTGGCCGTATGACGTAACTTTTCGAGTGTGCGAAGTGCGGCCGCGACGGCTGACTCCTCACCCGCGATTCGGATGCGGCCGCTGCGCTGAGTGATGTCCACACCAAATAATCGGCGTAGTTTCCGCACGTGTTGGTCGCGGGGACCAAAAAGTCGCAGAACCTCGTCCGGGCCCGAGGTTGCCAGAGTGGCTTGGTTCATGACCGGACCTGAGCCATCCACTCCGGCCGCTGGAGCCGTAATGGGGTCGATCCCCAGAGAATTGGTTGGCGCGGAGCCGGAGGAAGTGGGGTCGGGCAAAGATTCTCTATCGTTGAATCAGCGTTTAAACGGAATTGGAGGCTCGACGCCTCCGTGCGATTCTATCCTTCGACTCCGGCTCAAGACCATCTTGAACAGGTACTTTCGTCAAAATTTGCCAGTCCCCTCAGGACCGTCACGACACCGCCGCAAAACACAGGAATCCCGGTAAAGTCGCGGCAATCAGAGAATCCGTTACGTCCCACACACCTCCCAAACCTGGAAGCCAACTTCCTGAATCCTTGGCCGAAGCGTCGCGTTTGGCCAGCGACTCGGCCAAGTCACCCACTAGCCCCGCGAGCGACAGCGAGATGCCGAGAACCCACGGGAGCCAAGTCGGCAAGCCAGCATTTCCAGGCGAAACAGCAGGGAAAAGCAGCCACACGCAGCCGTGCGCCACCAGCGTTGCCACGGCGACGCCGCCAAGGAGCCCCTCCCACGTCTTTCCGGGGCTAAGCTGCGGGGCCAATCGTCGACGCCCAAGCGACCTACCCGCGAAGTAGGCCCCCGCATCGGCGGACTTGGTCGTCGCCACCACAGTCAGCAGGGCCGCCAGTCCCCAGGTTCCCTCTCCCAGTGTGCGAGTCGCCACCAACAGACTCATGGGAATGCCCGCGTAGGCGATCAAAAAAATTGAAACGGCGATGCGGACCATGACCGACGACTCCAACGGTCCAGGTCCCTCGCCAGCTGCCAGAGGAGACCGGTAAGTGCACAACTCCTTCAAAAAGCTCGCGAAGATCGAAGTGACCATCGCAAAAACGACCCAGCCGAACTGCCCAACGGGACAGTTGGTTGGATACGCATTCACTCGCTCGGTCCCAGCCGCAACGGCATTCCACACCGTCGGCAACAACGCAGAGCAGGCAACAGCCGCGGTCCCCAACAATACGATCCGGCGGTCCACGATGAGACCACGTCCGCGCAAGATGACGGACATGTCCCACGCCGTCCCCAGTGTCAAGAACAACAGTAGGGGTACCAGCAAGACGCCTTCGCCAAGAACCGGCTCCCACCGCGCATCGGCGAAGAGCATTGCCGTTGCCACGGCGATCAAAATCGCACTACTCCGCAATCGATCCTTGAGCAACTAACCGACCAGTGCTTGAATCGCCGTCAGGACTCCGTCGTAGTCCGGCTCTTCGGTAACTTCAGGAACGATCTGTTTGTAAACCAAGGTGCCACCGGCATCCAAAACCAGCACACCGCGCGTCAGCAACTTGAGCTCTTCAATCTCGACGCCGTAGTCTTCACCGAACTGGTGGGTTTGATAGTCACTGGCGGTCCGCATCGTCACATCTTCTGCGCCACAGAACCGCGCTTGGGCAAATGGAAGATCACGGCTGACGGTCACCGCATGCACGGAGTCGCCCAGTGCCGCTAGCTTCTCATTGAAAGTCTTCGTCTGCACAGCACACGTGGGCGTGTCGAGACTCGGGACGATACTCAGCATCGCCGGCTTGCCATTGAGATCCGCCAGCGTGAGCGCCTTCAGACCTCCGTCCGCGTAGTGCAACGTGAAGTCAGGAGCCGGCTGGCCAACCGATAGGTCGCTTCCCGAAAGCGTCATCGGGTTGCCTTTGAAGGTGATCACACCACTTTGACTCATTGCAAACTCATCCCATTGAAAGAAAAACGCCGCCCTCGTCACCGACATCGCGAGGGAACACCCGAAGCAGTCACCTGCCGGTCCGCGCGGCGACGAATTATGTCGGCCGCGTCGAATTGCGGGAAGCGGGCAAATACGGGAGCCTCGTCGTCGCAGGCGACGTGGACCCCGATCACGCTACCCGCCGATCATCTGCCGCAGTCCGTCATCCAGCGAAGTCAACTCGCGACCCAGGATCCCTTTCATCCGTGTCACATCTGGACAGCGGCGCGTCATGTCGCCCTCCTCCAGCGGATCAAGGTGAACAATCCTGGATTCACTTTCCGTCATCTCGATCACCCGCTGGGCCAGTTCCAAGACAGTCCATTCGACGTCGCTGCCGATATTGAGGGTTTGATTGATCAACCCAGGGTCATCGAGCACCGCCAGCGTCGTATCCAAATTGTCGTCGATGAAACAAAACGTCCTCGTCTGCATCCCATCGCCATAGATCGGAATCTCTTTACCAGCTCGTGCCAGTTCCAGAAATTTCGGGACGACAAAGTCGGTGGTCTGCTTCGGCCCGTAAGTATTGAAGAAGCGAAACACGTTGAACGGCAAACCAAACTCCTGTTCATAGGATCGACAATACGACTCGCCGAGATTCTTGATGATGGCGTATGGCAATCGGGAGTTCAGTGGCGTCGTTTGCTCGTGCTGAGGCAATTCAAACGGCTCGCCGTAGACTTCGCTGCTGCTCGCATAAAAGACTCGCCCGACACCCGTGTTCTTGCTCAACGATAGCACGTTGCGAATTCCATCCACGTCCTGCAGGACCGCAACCGGATTGGCAAGTGTTCTCTGAACACCCACCAAGGCGGCGTAATGGAACACCGCATCAAACCGCGTCGACGTCATGATCGGGGAGATATCCGATGCATCGTTGACATCCGCTTGGATGAATCGAAAGTTCTCCGTTCCTTCGGGCGGCAACTTGCTAGTGGAACCCGTCACCAAGTTGTCGACCACCACAACCTCGTTGCCGGGATCGGCCACGAGTCGGCAGGCAAGTGACCCGCCGATATTGCCGGCGCCGCCGGTAATCAAGATGCGACGACGAGCGTCAGCCTTGGGCACGATTGCGGATTCCTTCTTGGCGTCGTGAGGGGGATTGGGAGGCTCTGTCACTGCGATAATGCCCCATGGATCGCAAATGTTGCCCTTGGCCAGCGATGTCTGCCAACTCGGCCAAAATGCATTGCCAAGTTCAAACTTGCTTGCCAATCATCAGGGCATCGCTCTCCAAAACAATCCAATGCGGTAACCTGACGCAGCATCAAGGCATTCGGTTCATGAAGGGATGATGGCACGTTTCGGAAAGATCGTGTCCCCTCAACCCGGTCTTGCGGACCAGGAACGAACGCTAATGCCCGCAGGCGTCCGATCCGCTCGGGTTCGCCCGGTGTCGCTTGATATCCAAATCCTTCACCTTGTTGCGATTAGGGGCTTTAGGCAATTGACATTGGGTTCGTCACGGTTCATTTTATCCGCCGATGGCTTAATCCGGGCAAAACACGCAGGCCGCCTGAACCCCCTCGTCTTCCAATTCAGACGGACGTTTACCAGGCCAGCAACGGGATTGAGCCAGCAGAAGACACAGTTCATTGGCACGGTGCCAGTGGATCACGTGAAAGTTTCACCTTGGCGAATGGACTGTGCCTCGTAAGAGAAGTTGTGCGAACCGGATCGCACCGAAACCTCCGAACTTAACTTTGGGAGAATCCGATGAATCGGAATTTGGTGAAGAAAGCGGCCGCATTCGCACTCATTCTGGGTGTGTCCTTGGCCATGAGCAGCCCGGCCGATGCCGGCTTTGGATTGTTCAAGAAGTCCTGTTGTGCACCCGCCGGCGGGGGATTATTTGCTAAATTGAAAGCAAAGAAGTGTGGTGGCGGCTTGTTCGCGAAGTTGTGCGCCAAGAAGAAGCCAGCATGCGAGCCCGCGTGTTGTGAACCAGCGCCGGAGCCGACATGCTGCGAACCGGCCCCCGAACCAGCATGTTGTGAGCCGGCTCCGGAACCAGCTTGCTGCGAGCCGGAACCCGCTCCCGCACCCTGCTGTGGCGAAGCACCGGCGGCCGAACCTGCCCCTTGCTGTGGCGACGCCGATGCCCCCGCTGAATCGGTGATGGAATCCAGCGAAGGTTTTGACTTGGCTCCGGGTGAATCGCTCGTGCCCGGAAGCGTCGTGACTGGCGAGGCATCCGAGGAAGAAAGCGAAATGGAAGAAGCCGAAGCCGAGCCAGCGGCAGAAGAAGAAGCCGCACCCGCCGCTGAGGAAGAGGCCGCTCCCGCGGAAGCCGAGGTCGAAGCCGACGCCGTTCCCAGTAGCAGCGATGAAGCAGCACCACCCGCACCCACGCCGGATGCGAACACCGACGTTTGAGTTCGATTGATTCGTCGGCGTCCTCGCGCCGCCGACGTTCACATATCGCCAAACCCGTCCGAGTTCACTCGGGCGGGTTTTTCAATGCACTCACCGTGCCGTTTGGATGGCTCCCAGAGCCCTTTTGGCGATTTGGCACTGTTGGCGATTTGGCACTGCGAGCCGCTCGACGTTGACCCAGATTCACCGTTGATCGACAATGGTAAATTCCCCCCCTCATTGAGACCTCCTTGAGCATCGCCTCATGTCCACCACGGCTCCTCATCCATCACCGACGGACGTCTCCAACGATCTCGAAACCAACTGCAAACAGGTCGCCGCCAGGGCACGGCTGGCATCGCGACAGTTGGCCGTACTGGATACCGCCGTCAAGAACGAATGGCTGACCCAATCCGCTGACGCATTGGTTTCGGCGACACCAGCCATCCTGGATGCGAACCGGCTCGACATTGAGGCGGCACCCGGATTCGGTTTGACCGACGCGAGCACCGACCGCCTGCGTCTGGATGCATCGCGTATCGAGTCCATCGCAAACGGCATGAGGGAAATCGCCGCCTTGAACGACCCGATCGGTGAAGTCCTCGACGGATTCGTTCGCCCTGGCGGGATTCGAATCGAAAAGCGACGAGTTCCCCTGGGTGTGGTGTTCTTTATCTACGAGAGTCGCCCCAACGTCACCGCGGATGCGGCCGCCATCTGCGTCAAAAGCGGTAACGCCGTCATTTTGCGAGGAGGAAAGGAGGCCGCCCATAGCAGCCAAGCCATCATCGACGTCTTGCAAAGGACGGCATCGCAGTGCGGCGTCCCGGAAGACGCCGTGCAATTGGTTTCGACGACCGATCGGGCCGCCGTGGGACATTTCTTGAAGCTCCACGAATCGATCGACGTGACGATCCCGCGCGGCGGTGAAGGCTTGATTCGGCGAGTCGCCGCGGAGGCGACCATGCCGGTCATCAAACATTTTGATGGGAATTGTCATGTTTACGTGGATGCGTCGGCTGATATCGACATGGCCGTCGACATCATCGAGAACTCCAAATGCCAACGCATGGGCGTCTGCAATGCTTGCGAGTCGCTGCTGATCCACCAGTGGATTTTGGTGGAAGCTTTACCGGCGATCGCTGCCAGACTCTCCCAACGCGGTATCGAAATGCGTGTCGACCAACGAGCCGCACCCCACGTTCCCGGCGGTATTCCCGCCACGGCCGACGATTTCCAGGCTGAGTATCTCGGGCCGACGATCAGCGTCGCGGTGGTCGACTCGGTCGAAGACGCCGCCGACCACATCAACCGATGGAGTTCGCACCATACCGACGCCATCGTGACATCCGATCTCGCCGCCGCAGAGACATTCACCAATCTGGTCGACAGCAGTGCCGTGATGGTCAACGCCAGCACAAGATTCAATGACGGCGGAATGTTCGGTCTGGGCGCGGAGATTGGAATTTCGACCGATAAGTTTCACGCTCGGGGCCCGTGTGGGTTGCGGGAACTGACCACTTATAAGTACATCGTACGTGGACACGGGCACGTGCGAACCTAACACGCGGGCCCGGACGTTGATCAAGGATCGATCTCGCCAACAGCCATGTCAGACGAAGCGCTCAGCCAAAACCAGGTCGAAAATCTTCTCAAGGCGATGGAGTCGGCCGATGTGACGCCGCCCGACGCCGGCGGGGCCGCTTCGGCGGATTCCGTTGGCGACGATGCGTCGGCGTCCCAGGCGGTGGCCTCGCCTTCTGCCGAGACGGGTGGATCGACCAAATCGATATCGGCGGCCGCCCGCGTTGCGGCCCGACACGACAAGAATGGAAAACCGTTCTCGTCCGGCGTCCCAGAGGGCGCCCGCATCACGGCATACGACTTCAAACGCCCCGAGCGAGTCGGTAAAGACCAAATGCGGGCGATGCACTCGCTTCACGAAAACATCGCCCGCAATTTCGGCGCCTCCATTTCTAGCCTCTTGCGAACCATGACGGAGGTCAAACTGCTCAGCGTCGACCAGTTGACCTACAGCGAGTTCGTTTTCAGCCTCGACAATCCAAGCTGCTTCAATGTGCTCAGCATCGATCCGCTCGAGGGGAACTGGATCCTCGACATCGCACCGTCGCTCGCGTACTCCATCATTGACCGGATGCTCGGCGGTGATCCGGTTCCGGGTGAAGCGATCCGTCGCCCGCTGACGGAAATCGAAACCCGCCTGATTTGCCGCGTGGTCCAACTGTTCCTGGAACAGGTGCGTCCGGCTTGGGAGAACGTCTGCGGCGTCAATCCAGAAATTCAGACGACCGAGTCGAATCCACAACTGGTGCAAATTGTTCCACCCAATGAAGTCGTCATTCTGGTCAGCTTCGAAGTCTTGCTTGGCAAGAATCGCGGCATGATGAATTTGTGCATTCCGTTCAATACCATTGAGAAGTTCAACGCTCGGCTGTCGCGCAACGGTTGGGTGGGCTACGGCAAGAACGACCCCACCGATGAAACACGCAACTCCATTGCCGGCAGTATTGATCATGCCCCCGTCGACCTGGTCGTCACGCTAGCGAGGTCACGAATCAAAACCTCGGATCTGCTGGAACTGGCCGTCGGTGACATCATCACCACGGAGCAGGAGGTCAGCTCACCGTTGGAGCTCTCGATTCAAGATGTTCCAAAGTTCTTCGCTTCGGCGGGTGCCTATCGAGGGAAGAAAGCTGTCCAAGTTCGGTCCACGATGGAGTCCATTTCCAGTGCAGATTCCGGCACTGCCACCGAGCCCGAATTGCCTCCCGAAACTGCCGACACCAATTCCGACGTCGACGCGGTCGCGGAATCACCCGCCAGCCACGACGGCAAAGGTCATGTGGAGATGCCATCGGCATGACTCGCATCGATCGGTACGTGCTGATCCTCTTTCTGCGAACGGTGTTGGTTTGCTTCCTGTCATTGGCAGGCATCTTCGTCGTCTTTCACGCGTTTACGTCGCTGGATGACTTGATTGCCCAGGCCGATGGTGACTCACCCTTGGCATGGGTACTGGCACGATTCTACGGACCCTACCTCGTCCTGCTGTTCGACATGACGGGTGCCATCATCACGCTGATGGCGTTCCTGTTCACCGTGGGTTGGCTTCGCCGCACGGGCGAACTAACCGCGACGCTATCAGCCGGCGTTTCGCACGGTCGCATCTTTCGGCCGATGGTGATCGCGTCCTTGGCGATCATTCTGGCGCAGTTGGCGAGTCGAGAATTCGTCATTCCCATCTTCCGTGACACGCTTGACATGAAAGCCCGCAACCTGGGAGGAGAAGTCGAACAAGCCGTGTCGCCGACATTCGACCAAGTCGCCGGCGTGCTCATCGAGGGTGACGCATTGTGGGTCTCTCGAGGTGTGATCGAGCAACCCAACTTCCGATTGTATAGCGACTTCGGGCCATTTGGCGACCAACTCCTCGCCGACGTCGCGGTTTGGGAATCCGTCAAATTACAAGATGCTGCGCCCGAGATGCGAAAGCTGGACGGCTACCGTTTGTCGGGAGTCCGCCGACCCGAGAACGTCCACCAACTCAGATCGGCCTCCAACGGTCGGCGCTGGACCATTCTCACCGCAAAGGACTATCCGTGGCTCGCACCCGGCGAGTGCTTCGTTGTCAGCGACGTTCCTCCCGGAATGCTCCAAACCGCCGAGAGCGGAACCCGACTTGCATCGGTGACCGAGTTGGGGCGGCGTGTGCGCAATCCGGCCGTCGACAGTAGCCTTTCATTGAAAGTCCTCCTGCACGAGCGAATCATCCGTGCTCCACTGGACTTCGCATTGATCATGCTGGTGCTACCACTGGTCATCAATCGTCGCGGCCGAAAGCTGTTTGTTCTGATTGGGGCGGCCTTTGGGATTGTCCTCGGTTTCTTCGCCTTGAAGACGTTAGCGAGCACACTCGGCAGCAACGGAATTCTCGTCACGCCTGCCATCGCGGCCTGGTTGCCCCTGCTCGTGATCGGACCCATCGCCTATGTCCGACTACGTTTTGTCCAAACGGTCTGAGCGCCCTTCATCGGTTTGGCGAGACGAAAGCACATCCTTCAGACCTTCCACGTACGACGGAAATGTCAAACGTGGAATCAGTTCTTGTTTGAATCGACGATTCCAGACGCGTTTGTTCGTTGTGCTTCGCCACGCAACGCCCGAGTCGGAATCGGGCGTGACAAACCGAGGCGACGGCGCCGCGACTTGTCTGGCGATCTCTTCGTAAAATCGTTTCCGTATGACGGGAGCGTCATCGGCAACCACATACAGTCGACTCGGTCGAGCAACCTGCAACGAAGCCATCACGCCTCGGGCCGCGTCGTCGACATGAATCAGGTTGAGATAACCGTTGCTTGGGGACGCGATCTCGCGCCCCGCTCGAACGTCCGCGGCCCGAGGAACCCGCCCCGGCCCGTAGATCCCCGCCAATCGAAGGATTGAATACGACTGATTGCCTCGGCACTGTCGCAGCACTGACTCCGCACGCAAATGGGCTCGTCCGCCCGCGCGAGCTGGAAACGTGGGCGACGTTTCATCGACCCACACCCCACCGGTTTGATGAAAGACACCCGTCGTGCTGACATAGCAGATCCGCGCGCGACGATCGCCCCGAGAACCCCGATCCAGTGATTGAATCAATCGTCGCAGGCCACCGACCTGGGATGCGTCTCGATCAACGCGACTACGACGATCATACGCAACCGCAACGACAACCGCGTCGACGCTCGGAAGGGACGCTAGTGTGCGTGCGTCATCCCAATCAAGTCGGATCGGACGAGCGCCCAACGCCTCGATTCGGCCTGGTGAGTGCCGCGTCGTCCCAAACACCCGCCATCCGTCTTGAAGTGCCCGTGACACAACACGTCGACCCAAATACCCGCACCCAACAACCAACAGACTCGACACGCCAAAACTACCGTAAGAGGTCAAATAACTTGATGCGTTATTCAAACATGTGGATCGATCTCGGTTCAAGCACCTTAGAATCGCGATCATCCAGTTAAGACTCGACCCATTGACGTAATCCCGATGCCCCCCAAACCTGCACGTTACCTCACCGGTCCGGAGACGCGGAGATTGCGGCACCGAGCGTTCGTGATCGACGACGCCGACGCGTTCTTGGACCTCAATAGCCACCCCGATGTCATGCGATACACGGGCGAGCCGGCCCTTTCATCCATCGAACAAGCAGCCGAGGCCATCGAGACTTATCCCGATTTCGAGTGTGTCGGTTTCGGCCGATGGGCATCGGTCCTCAAAGAAACCCAAACCGTCGTCGGCTTTTGCGGATTGAAATACCTTCCGGACTTCGACTTGGTGGACGTCGGGTATCGATACCTTCCTGAGTACTGGGGGCAAGGCCTTGCGACGGAAGCATGCTCGGCTGCCGTTCAGTTTGGACTCCATACGCTGGGACTGGAACGAGTTTTCGCGTTCGTGATGCCCCAGAACATTGCCTCCATCCGCGTGCTTGAAAAGTCAGGCCTTCGTTACGACGCGAAAGTCATCTACGACGGCATCCCCGCCCATCGCTATGTAACGCAATGAGTCTGTCGGCGCGGCGCAGGTTTGGTTGTGTTCATGTTGGCGACATGCCGCAAACACTCTCGACCCAGGCGATGTTGTGCTGCGCTTCTTGCTGCTGGTCGCCGCTCTGCTGACGCCCAGACCTCCAGAGTTGATGGTACTTAATGAACCGAAGAACAGCCTACATCCCGACTTGATCCCCGCACTCGCTCGCTTGATCACGTTGGCAGCCGAGGACAGTCAGATCATCGTGGTTAGCCACAACGCGACATTGGTGTAGCAACTGGAAGCCGATGAAAGTTGCGTCGCGATTCCACTCGATAAGGAAGCGGGCGAGACCGTGCTGCAAGATGCCGATCTGCTGAGCCAATACGGTTGGAAACGGCCGAAGCGATAGTCACGATGCCTAATCGAAGATCCTTGCGTATTGGGGCTCGAATTCGACTGCTCTCGGTTGCTGCGTAGGATGTCGAACAACGCGAACGAGAACTCTCAAGAGGCATTGTCGGTTCAGACTCAACGGCAACGGTCATCGAACGCATCATTGCGACGGACCCCATCGTGACCATCCTCCGCATCGACGAATTCGGAGCACCGTGGTTCGAGGTCGAATTCGAGGAAGTTGATGGAATACGCTATCCTTCGTTCAGCATTCTGGATGACGAGTCTTGGGAGCGCGTCGACGAATGGCGATAGAACCAGGTCTTTTGGCGATTCCAAATGCCGTCGAACGACGCGAGCGTTTCATCAAGACGAACTAGGGAGCGGTTGTTGATTGGGTTGATGCTAGTGTTCCATGCGCTCATCAGGATGTGACATGGAGTCGTTTGGGGAGCGACTGGCTCGAAGCATTTCGGGATCCACTGGGAGAGGACTACGTAATCAGGGAATCAGAAGAGTTCATGCTGCTTAGCACGAAGGATTCACGTCTTTCCAACCGAATTCTGTCGAGCAGCGAACACGCCAGAAGAACGATTCTACGTACGTTGCCGGAAGTCGCGAGAGACGAGGGCTCTAGCAAACATGTTGTCTTGGCATTTGCGGATGTCGAGTCTTATTACGACTACATTTCTGATTTCTGTTCAGACGAAGGCGGAGTCGGCCTCCCGGTTGGCAAGTTCTCCGATGAAGACTTTTGTTTGGTGCTGCGCATCAGCGAATGCTGGTTCATTCAAAGCGATCAGAGTGGCTTCTACCGAACTTCAATTGTTCCAATAGCTTCGCGGACTCATTGAGGCTTTGATCAATCGATTGGTGCCTGGAGTGGGCTGACGCAGGCCAAGCCTTCAACGTCGGTGCCACAATCACCGCCCCCGGTTCCACCACCAAGCCAAAAGACACTCTCGGACGATCCGACCTCGGCGGGACCACCGGCGGGGTTCCAGTCTTCACAATTTTCGACTGTGATGCGGCCGTTGTTGGACGTGCCGTGCCAGAAACGCGGTTCTGCACCCTCCGTTCCCCGTTCATCATAGCGAATCGGTGTCAATAAACGATTGTCAAAGAAATCGTCTTTGTCCGTAGCGAGCAACTCGCCCTGCATGTTCAACAGCGGCCCATCGATTTTCAATCGATCATACGCCGTTTCGTCTGAGTCAGAGATCACGGCTTTCCAAACGATCGAGTTGAAATCCCAATTAGGTACTAGCCCGACAACTGCAGCACTATTCGTGCAATTCCAATCAGCCCCATCGTTATTTCCAAATTCACTTCCGACTCGACGCGTACTCGATGAGATGCCAAAAGAGGTACCGGAAACGAACACACGATGACTTGCAGCCACATCAAACGCTTGACCAATTTGAATCGGCGCTGAGGCCGCTTCCATGGGCCGAGCTGATCGTACGATCCCGTCATCGGTTTGCATCCGCACACAGGCGTAAAAGGTCCCAACGTCCAGACCCGATGCAAGCTCGACTGAATCACCCGTGACGATTTGTGTTCTCAGAATGTCTCCACGACAATCGACTCGTGACGATATATCCACGCGAAACGAGACGCCTGAGTCACCGAAACCATGTTGCCAAGTGACAGACTCGCCCGCAAAGCGAAAGACGGTATCGGTCGACACTGAGGCAATGAAAGGCGTGCGCGTTTCGACCCGATTGAGTTCGTTGATGATTTGAAGAGCATCCAAGGCCGAAATGTTGCCATCGCCTGATACATCCTGGTAATCACCGATCGAGCCATCGCCCGCGATAGGCACGTTCCCATCGTTCACGTTCAAACGATTGATGACTTGCAAGGCATCCAACGCCGATGTCCGCCCATCGTCATTGACATCAAACGTTCCGAATGGGTTTCGCCAGGCACCGGGCAAATCAAAAGGTTCACCGGATGCAACCGTCAAACTTGATAATCTGTCCTGAGAGACCACACCAATGGCCGCAGCGAGTTGGCTGCTCTGTAACGAGCCAATGATGTCAAAACCGCCATCGTGAATCGTTACGCGTGACTCATCAAACGATTCACCCTCGCTTGCCGCACGAATAGCCGCCAGGTCTGGTGTGCCGATGAATCGCCATGTGGGAAACATGCGAATACCAGCCTCGGTGGCTTCCTGGGTCAGCGTTCCATCGTCGTTCAAAGACTCGACGTAGGGCAACATCAACGCCGCGGCACCAAATTCCGCTTTCTGGCTTTGGCAATGTGGACATTGGTCGTCCCCATAAAAGACCGCTCCAGAGTCGGTTAATTGTTTGGCGAGCGTCACGGACGCTTCCGGTGCGGTGGTCTCAATCGCTCGTTGGAGCGTGGTCATCGGTAAAGTGATTCCTGCTGCGGCCGCTAGCTCTGTTGGCTGCAAGATTCCCAGATAGCGTGTCCTGCCCGGTGAGATCGTCCATTGGTCTGAATGAAAGTCTCGGCCAATCTCGGAGGAAGCCGCGCGGACGGCTTCGATGTCGATTGGACCAGGAAACACCCACGTTGGGCCATGAGTGATTCCGGCTTCGATTGCGGCGGGCGTGCGATGCCCTTCACGATCGGCAATGCGTTGGACTGGCAATGACTGGGCAACGCGTCCAAACAGATCGGTTTGCATGTCAGCGTAGAAATCACCCGGGGTGATGAACAATCGCACGCCAGCCGTATCGAGGTCTGACACAAGCTGTTTTGCGTCCGGTATCGGATCCGAGAGCTTGATTACTTCGTTGTCCACCTTTGAAACGTCATTTCGTTTCTCGTTCGAAACTGATTCGCCGGAGGCCATGACCGCGTCAACCAAGGCGGCGGATAGCCCGTCGGTCGTCTGGTCGTGTACCTCATCGTCCAGCGGAATTTCGATTCCGGTCAACCAAGAGAGTTGTTCCGGAGCGAGCACCGCCTGAACGTCGACGGAATCGTCAGCAATTTCGATCTTTGTGGGTGGTATCCCCAGTCCATGAGCGATCAACGCGGTGTTGACTTCAACGTGCTGTTTCGGGATTCGCCATGTCGGAAAGCTATCGATCGATTCGGTGATTGCGATACGGTTCGGCGTTCCGTCTCGGTTGGCGACTTCCACGTAGGGGAGTCTCGCAGCTGCGTCACCAAACAGCTCCTTCTGGGTCTGACAACGGCTACACCAGTGAGCACCAAAGAAACGAATGCCTGAATCCGACAAGCGATCGCGAAAGCTGCCTAAGTCATAAGTAGCATCCTCATCAGGGGCTTCGGACTCGACCGTCGTTGAGATGGCGTCCTGTACCGATGCTACTAGGTCCGGTTCGGCCGCAATGTCGTATTCGCGAAGACCATCGGCCGTTAAAAGACGACGCGATTCCAGGTTCTCGAGATGCAAATATCGGACGCTGAGGTGATGCATGAATGGTCGGTTTCAGAAATGGACTGTTATCCAGCAGTTGAGGTCAGCATTGGAAAATCCATCCCTATTTCACGGGCTAGCGTGGCCAGGGCCGACGCACACTAAGTTGTTGGTATTCCAAGGACTTGAGCGAGGAAGTTTGGGTTCCAGCCAGCCATCCTGCGACGCATCGCGATACTTTCCTTGTTGTCGACTTGCTTGAGCAGGCTGATTGCGAAGCGTTTGA
>JBCDIU010000043.1:0-47374 GCA_038748615.1 Planctomycetota bacterium
ATTGAATTGAATCCTTGAGTTTGTTGGGTGGAGCGAATGTGACGTGCAGCCCCAAGCTGCCCAGATCACGGGTCCGAGTCGCCAGTCATCATCGACAAATGGCTCCCACCCAGCAAACCTCGGACTTACATGGATTCTTTACCCGGTCAGTTCAAAGTTCTTAGGTCCGCATCTACTCATATTTGGGCACAACACCATGACTAGCCACAAACGACGCGATTTAGTTGCATTTCTTTCCACAGCAATGCTCCTTCTATGCACATGCAAGCAATCTGAGGGTGCTTTGGTTGTCGATGTATCCGGACAACCCGGATCTGGCGAAACAACATGGGCATTTTCTGGTCAGTTTGATGTCCAGCTTGGAGTCGCCACCGGGGGTTTACCTGGTGGGCTTACACCAACTTCCCCCGTCATACCTTTTCTCTGGAGTGTTGACTCCTTTTTCTTGCCCAAAACTGGGAACCCAAGTGCTGCCATTGGATTTTTACCGGGCGGAACGGCATCATTTACGGGAACCATAACGGGAACGGAACTGATTGGCGGAATTGACCTGGGTGAAGGTGGAGCGACAGACCTATTCGGGATTTTTGGCTCCGGGGGTCTTGTCGTAGCTGGAGAGACCTTAACTTTCTCAGGTGAATCGCAAGTTCCCTTTGGGATCGAGTTTTTCGATGAAGCCTCGACCTTTCCAACTACATTCTCTGGGACAAGCCCATTGAGTGCGGGGATTTCGGTTCCGATTGAGATAACTCTTAACTCAACAGCAGTTCCTGAACCTTCCACTGCAATGGTCGTGATGTTCATTGGTCTCATTTCTCTGATGCAACGATGGCATCGTAATTCACTTCCGCAACACACGATCTAACGAGTGAGAATCCAATGCACCCGAGCGGCGAAGTCGGGCATTTTCGGGTGGACAATCTCTCGTCGCCGCCGATTATGAAGTTCAGGTTTGACAAGTGGTGTGGTGTGGTTCTTTTACATGTTTTTGTGGGCTACCGAATTGATTTAGGTGCCGTCGCCGGAGACGTTGTTTGGTCGCTCGCCCGTCAGTGGCGACCGAACAACGACGCAGGCGTTAGGTGCCGGACCATCGCCAGACGATTCAGCGTCTTTAGCGATCATGTTGGGGCGCTGCCAACGAGCTTGACTCAGCGACGATTCGAATTCTCAGCATTCTTTGGTCCTGATGGGCCGAGAATCGATCTCTCGGCAACGCTGTCTCAATGAGACATGCGCGGTTCAAACCACTGGATGGTTTGTTACGCGATCGGTCGGCTCCTACCTCAAGGCTTCGATGGAGCAGTAGGAGCGATGATCCAATCGTGCCACAAGTTCTTGAGGTCGATGTGTCCGGAGGCTTTGACCGATTGCGGTTGTCGCAATCCGTTTCCAGTTCGAGCAGATCAGCATCAGGCTCGGTGGGTGTTGGGCACGCGAGCGGATGGGGGCTAGTCTCCGCTGGCTTTCGCTTGCTCAGCGGCCTTGCGTTCTTTGGCCAGTCGACGTTCGCGTTTTTGGCCGCACTCTTTCTCGGGCATGTTTCGCAGTGTTTCCTCGTCCATCGGCAGTTTGCTGCCATAGGACTTGGTCACATCGATCATCTTGCCAGGATTCGTGTCTTTCTTGCCGGTGGCGATCTCGATGCCGTCATTGACCAACCAGGCCCGGATGGTGTTCTCGGGTTCAGGGACCACACGCTTCCATGACGAAAACTTCGGCGTCGCAATCTGAAAAGACGCTTGCGACCCGTTCTGTTCTTTTTGGGCAAGGTGAGGAACTTGCCCTTGCGTGGTCTGGAATGCAAGAAACAGAGAACGGGATTACCGTGCTCTTGAATTGACCGGGCCGAGATCAAGTGCGAGAATCTTCAGTGTAACGAAACCTCGAGTTTGTTGGTTGGAATGAATGCCACGTGCAGCGGCAAGCTGTCCAAATCACGGGTCCGAGTCGCCAGTCATCATTGACGAATGGCTCCCACGCATCAAACCTCGGACTTGCATGGATTCTTTCGCCGGACAAGTCAGGCTAGCCCCATCGAGAAGCGCGCGGTGATGAAGAATCCATACTTGCCAGCTACGGCATCGGGAGAGTCCGTGGTTTTCCGCACCACGTTGCTTCGCGCCCTGTTGCTTGCAATGATTGCCAGCCTCGCCATTGCCTTACTCGTATACGGGTTTGAAGCACTGACCGGCATCGGGATTCCACTCGTTTACTCATTCCCGTCGTTCTATCCGCTACGTTCCATCACCTACTTTGATCCGCTTTTTGGATTCTGCCTCCAGTGTTTGGTCTACGGCATTGCCGTTGGCCTTGCGAATCACATGGGCCGACTCAAACTTGGTCTTTGTCTTCTTGCAACCATACATGTCGCTCTGGTGTTTCTTTGCCCGTTCCTGCCCTGAGCTAGCGCAACGATGAACCGAGTCCGCATTTCATCTGCGAACCAGGCGATGGTGACGGAGCGGCGTCAGCGCCAGTCGAAGTGGTCCGTCTCCCGTCGCCGCCCGCACATCGGTACCGTTATCCCACGACGAAATCTCACTTGGTCGCCCATGAATACTTCGGTCCGCACTAGTCTAGGGCTCCTTGTGTTTTTGCTCGGATGTGGAACATCTCCTGAAGAAAAATCGCGAGACTTGGCGTCGCGAACAGGTGATATTGAAGACGAATCATTTGCCGTCACGTCGGATCCTGCGTCTCCGAACTTCGACATCGATGCACGCGCCGATTTGCTGCGAGCGAACTCTGGCCCTTTCTTTCTTGAGCCGAACGACGCCGTTGTTGATCTCAGAGTCTTCAAGCCGAATGAGCGTCGCAAGTACGAATTGGAAGACATCGATAACCGCAAGGTGAATATGTTCCTGTATGTAGATGCACCGCAAGACCTGATTGATCGAGTCTGTAATTGCGAATCAGGAACACCAAATATCGGATTGATTGAAGTTACCAATGACAAGTTTGACAAAAAAGGTATTGGCGTATATCGCGTGCAGCCGTGGCTCACTGGTCATCCGCCCTGGGAGATCGCCGTAGAGAATCTCACTGATCAACCGCTACTTTTCCAGATTGTAAGATTTGAGGGTGCAATGAGTGAGGAAGGGAAGGCAGTGCAAGGTGAGGTCAACGCGTCGCGGGAGCGTGCACTCAAATCGGATCGGTATCAAGAGGCGCTGCAGCAATGGCCTTCAGATCCAATAGGCCCACTACCGAAAAAACAAGACTTTGGGCTGGATTGAAGTGTTTGGATAGCCATCACATCCACCGAAGCACGCGATCCCGGCGTTTTGAAAATGTCACACCAACCTCGCTTCCTCGGTAATGTGTGTCGTTCGGCCTCAACTTGGGAACAAACAATGAAACGGCTTGGAATCTGTGTTATCGGCTTCTCCACACTTGTGCCGTCCAATGCTGCACAATCGCAGGAGATCCACCAGCCGACTATGGCGGAACCGGCCCTGAGAAGCGAGTTGCTCCAGCGAGCTGAAAAGGATCAAGCGATCAGGAAAGAACTCATTGCAGAAGGTGCGGGAAAACCCAACAAAGAGATTCTTCAACGCATGAAAAGTGTCGATGAGTCAAATACTCGACGGATGAGACAGATTGTCAAAAAGCACGGGTGGCCAAGTCCGAGACTTGTTGGGCGTGATGGTGTGCAGGCAGCATTTCTACTCGTACAGCATTTCGAGCATGACTTTCAGAAAGAGATGCTGCCACTTGTTAAGGAAGCTTACTATTCTGGTTCGCTTGCAGGGCAGAGTTACGCACTTTTACTCGACCGCGTGCTTGTTGGTGACGGTCAACCACAGGTCTATGGAACGCAAGCCAAGCCTATCGAGGAATGGAAAGGCAATGAAGCTACATTACAACCGATCAAGGATGAGGCGAACGTCGATAAGCGACGATCTGACGTTGGGCTACCTCCGCTCAGCGAATACCGGAAGTTGCTGAAAGACTTCTACTTCCCAGAAGACGACGGCAGCTAATGACTGCCGGCCGAACCAAGCGTTGGACGCGTAGCCGCCAGTCTCGCGGTTTTGATTGGGTTGACGGGTTCGCGGCAGGCAACGCAGCCGTTATCCGACTTGGTTGATTGCCACCACTTTCGGTGTGTCGCTTGACTCGCAAAGTGATCACTTGATAAACGCTAACGTAACGATCTGTTCCTATGATTGACGACGACGAAGACAAGGAAACTTGCGATGCGACGAATCTTGACTACTGGAGGACTGTTAGCCGTGGCGGCCACTCTCAGTCTTCAGGCAATGGATAAGGCACCTTTGAGACCGACCACTTCCCCACCAAAGTCGAAACTTGAGGTCGACAAGGGTTTCGTTGGGCTTGTGCAGAGCCGCGTCGTAGCGCGAACCGGAGGTCATCCGGATCATCTTGGCGAAATCATCGACACCGTAGTTGTTTACGAAGCCGGGAAGCCGAAGACGTTCAAAGTTTCGCGATCGAATGGTGAGACGCTCGAGGTAACCATCACAAGCAACTTTGTGGAATCGGTCGAAAACTGACGGGTAACGGTCAGACATCCGCTGGCGATTTCAAGCGATTCGTCCCTCTTATCTTGCCATTGACGTCGGCGGATAACGAAGGCATTCAAACGGAGCGGGGCTTGTGGCCGAAGTTGAGATGGACAACTGACTCGCCCCGGCCGGTGATGTCCGACGTCCGCGTTGCGATGAGTAAAAATCCCGCAATGCAGTGAGCATAGTTGCAATGCCATTTACATTGAGATGCTCCGGAGAAGCGGCTCGATCCCAGACCACAGGTGATCGAGGGCTGCCACGCACGGCAATCGGTCAACCAGACGATTTGGTCGGCATCGGGCTGTGACCGGAGTTCGTGCGTCGCACGATTCCGGGTCAATGCCTTGGTTCAAGAAGTTTGGTCGAAATGGTTTGACCGGTTTAGACCGAGAGGGATTTGCTTTCCAGCGCTGCGGCTCGGAGGGCGTCTACAGGGCAGGTGGATTCGTAGGCGAGATGCAACGAATGCTTGCGGGTGAGATTTGAGATTGGCCGTGGGCTATCGATAGGCGGGAGTCGGGACTCTTTCAAGACTTTCACATTCCGGCAGGGATTCTCCCACACTGCTTGGCGGATAGAGTGTGTAGAAGGCGAACTTTTCTTGGAAACGAGCAGTTGCGGATTACCGGTTTGCGCGCAGAATGGCATCGTGTGGTTGCGACTGTTGTGGAAGCAAACGATGCGATTGCCTTTACTTCCCGCGTTTGCTGCGATTTTGATTTTTGGTCGTTCCGTCTCTTGATCGAGTGGTCCTGGGTTCGAGTCCCAGCACTCTCATTCGCGTGATTCCTCGCGGAATACGAGGGCACTGACAAATTGGTGAGGCGACCATGCAAATCCCAGTTATCCGTGGCGTCATCGATCGGCGCATCCTTGCGAATTTTCACATCGACTCGGATGTGATGACCAGGATGTTGCCCTCACCTTTTCGTCCCAAACTCGTCAACGATCATGCCATCGGCGGAATCTGCCTGATCCGTCTCAAGGCCATTCGGCCGCGTTTCATGCCGATCCCATGGGGCATCCGTTCAGAAAACGCGGCTCATCGCATTGCAGTCGAATGGGACGTCGACGGCCAACGGCATGAAGGCGTGTATATTCCACGGCGGGATACCGATTCGCGGCTAAACGCTTGGGCAGGCGGCACGATCTTTCCCGGCATCCATCATCATGCCGTGTTCACCGTTAAGGAGCTCGGCAATCATTACTCGATTTCAATGCGAAGTGATGATGGCCAGGCGAGCGTTCGCGTCGATGGCTCAGTCGGCGAGCAACTGCCGAGTTCATCCGTCTTCTCTTCGCTCGGAGAGGCGTCCAGATTTTTTGAAAACGGTTCACTGGGTTATTCAGCGACACACAACGACAGCCGATTTGATGGCCTCGAATTGCGTTGCCAGAAATGGCATGTTGAACCGATTGAAGTCGATCACGTCGAGTCCAGTTACTTTGAAGATGAATCCCAATTTCCGCCCGGATCTGTGGAGTTTGACTGTGCGTTGCTGATGCGCGGCGTTCGACACGAATGGCATGGCCGAAACGATTTATGTTGTCCTGTTCCAGTGCGTGGCACGGAGCGGCAACGGACAGGCCTAGGTTCAGGACGCCCGGTCTAACCCTGGACATTTCGAGAGTAGGAACGGCGTTCGTTCATGGCGGAATTCCTCGCGTGGGGACACGCGAGGGTTCGTACGTCCGCGTGTCCTCACGCGGACATTCATCGTCACCGCAATCAATCATTAACAGTCTTCGTCAGCGGTCTCTTCACCTGGTTTCCATGCCGCTCGAGCGATTTCACATCGCCGGTGGGAGCGTCAATGCTCAGCGGCGAGCGGCTCTTGGTTACCTTGTCTTGTTGCCAGTGATGTCAGCTTGCTGGGATGTCCCGATGCGACGATACGGCCACCCTCCTCAGCGGCGCCGGGACCGAGTTCGATCATGTGATCCGCGGCCGCGATCATCATCGGATGATGTTCGATCACGATGAGGCTGTGCCCGTCCGCGATCAACGCGTCGAAACATTCGATTAACTTGGCGATGTCGGCAAAATGCAAACCGGTCGTCGGTTCATCCATTAGAAACAAGGTTTTCAGTTTCGACGATGAGGCCAGAAAAGCCGCCAGTTTCAGCCGCTGAGCTTCGCCGCTGGAGAGTGTCGTGGCGGGCTGTCCCAATGTGACATAGTCCAGACCGACATCGATCAGGCGTTTCAGTTTCGACTGCACTTTGGGGTGTTCGCGAAAAAAAACATAGGCCTCGCGAATCGTCATGGCGAGAATGTCTGCAATCGTTTGATCTCGGTATCTTACCTGCAGTATCTCATCGCGGTAACGACGTCCCCTACACTCAGCACAGACGACCGAGACATCGGCAAGGAATTGCATGTCCACAGTCTGGACTCCCGCTCCCTCGCAGGCAACGCATTGGCCCGCAGCCGAATTGAAACTGAAATGTCCGGGTTTGTAGTTCCGGATTCGAGCATCCACCGTCTCAGAAAATAGACGACGGATGGGATCA
This sequence comes from Planctomycetota bacterium, assembly GCA_038748615.1. Taxonomy (GTDB): domain Bacteria; phylum Planctomycetota; class Planctomycetia; order Pirellulales; family Pirellulaceae; genus Rhodopirellula. The sequence continues at coordinate 7,050 of JBCDIU010000043.1, forward strand.
AACGCTTTGGCGTAAGTCACTGGGCAGCTACGCGGGCTGCGGCTAATGGGTGATTGGTCGACAATCAAGCAGTCCTGCACCGTACGTGGTACGTGTAGCGAATCAACGGGCAGCGCCAGTCGACCTGCCTCGGGAATCGCTTCCCGGTTCCGTTGAGCCAGTTGTGCCAAAACGCCCCCATGAAGCGTATCGTGAATGAGTGTGCTCTTCCCGCTACCGGAACGACCAGTGACGACACACAATTGGCCAAGCGGGAAATCGATGTTGATTGACTGGAGGTTGCGCCCTGACGCTCCCCTCAACTCGATCGTCCCAATCGCGGGACGTTGACGACGGCGTTGCACCATGTCGTCGCCCGAAGACATCACGTACGGCCCCGTCACTGTCGTGGAATCGTCAACCAGTTCATCGACGGTGCCTTCAAAGATGACTTCGCCACCGCCAACACCAGCGCCCGGACCGATCTCCAGGATGCGATCGGCGCTGCGAAGGACCTGGGCGTTGTGTTCGACCGCCAACACGGTGTTGCCGCGCTCGCGTAATCGGCCAATGGCTGAAACCAGGCTGGTGACGTCGTCTGGATGAAGACCCGCCGTCGGTTCATCGAGGACATAGAGCATTCCGACGAGTGTACTGCCAAGGGCCGCCGTCAACGCGATCCGCTGAGTTTCACCGCCGGAGAGGGTTCTCAAGGTTCGGTCGAGTTGCAAGTAGCCCAGGCCAACCGATCGGAGGTAGGCCAGACGGTCGCGAATCTGCCGAATCGGTTCGGCGGCAATTCGCAACTGGCGCGCGTCGACGTCGGAATGGACTTGATAGGCCACGGGGGCTTCCGCGACGGAATCCGCCGACTCATCCAGTAGGGTGGTCAAGGATGCCAAGAAATCGTCGGCTTGTTCGCAGCGCATCGCCAGGAAGTCCGCAATGTCGCGGTCACCGATTCGAAACGCCAAGGCCTCTGGACGCAATCGCTTTCCCGAGCAAGTCGGACAGGTTCGGTAGCTTCGGTAGCGGGCCGCGAAGATGCGAACATGCATCTTGTATTTGTGCCGATCCAACCATTCGAAAAATCCGTTGAGGCCTCCAAATTGATGTCGGGGCACCCCTTCATGAATGATCTTGAGATGCTTTTTGGCAAGTTTCTTGAACGGGACATCGACCGGTAGTCCGACGTCGTCAGCTAAAGCGAGTAACTCGTCAAGTTCATGTCGGTAAGCCGGTGTAGTCCAAGGTGCGATGGCGCCGTCCCGCAACGTCTTGCGTGGATCCGGCACGACGCGATCCATATCGATGTCGATGACGTCACCGAATCCTTCGCACTCCGGGCACGCTCCCAACGGATGATTGAAATTAAACAATCGTGGAACCGGATCGGGATAGTCGAGGTCGCACGCGTCGCAGCGGCGACGGTCACTGACGACGCGGACGTGGTACTGGCGCTGGTCGATGGTCACGAGCGTCGTTTTCGGTTTCGACGTCTTGCTCGGTTTCCTTTGGATGAAGATCGTCGCACACCCGTTGCCTTCGGACATCGCGGTCTCCAGCGACTCGGTCCATCGCGTCAAGTCGCTTTCCTTGGATAAGCGATCCACGACGACGGTAGCGGTGACGCCTCGGCGACCGATTTTCTTCGCCAGTGACGAGCGATCGTCGTCGGAAAGCCGATGCAACTGCTCTTTCAGAACCAGGCGGACATAGCCTTCCTGCTGCAGGCCGAACAGGATCTCCGAGGCACTTGCGCGATCGGGCAACCAAATCTCAAATCCGACCATCGCCCGCTCGAGATCGTCATCACGGATCATTTGCTCGGCAATGGTCGACGGTTGGTCGATTTCCACCGCTTCACCACACCGATAACAAACGAGTCGCCCGGTCTTGGCAAACAAGAGACGGGCATGTTCGGCGATTTCCGTACTGGTGGCGACCGTCCCTCGGTTGGACTTGGTTGGCGACGCACGCGTGACGGCGATGGCCGGTGGGATACCATCCAGCGAGTCGCAATCGGGCTTGTCAAATCGATCGAGAAATTGCCGGGTATAGGCTGAAAAACTCTCGATGTAGCACCGCTGCCCCTCGGCATACAGCGTATCGATTGCGAGGGATGTTTTGCCGCTGCCAGAGAGGCCGCAGATGGCGACTAATTCACCGCGCGGAATGTCGACGTCAATCTCTTTGAGATTGTGGACGCGACATCCTCGGACGCGGATAGGGCCTCCGGATAAGTGGGGATCCGCTGGATCGGTTCGCGTCTGGCTCAGCATTCCTCTCCGGAAATCGAATTACAATGGCGGCTCGCCCGTCCCAATGCCCACGTTTTTCTCGCCGCCAACATGATGCTACGACATTGCACCGCTCGGGTCACCATCACCGCCGCCCTGACAATGTCTTTGGCGATGCTAAGTACGACTGCCGATCTCGGCGCTCAGGAAGTGCAGCCGGGAGAGTCGTCGACATCGGAGTCTGGTTCGTTGGATTCGACGAACGACGGACTTAGCAAAGGCGATGGCGTTGTCGTCGAAGACGTTTCGGAACCAAAGCTGGCGGATCCAGAGCCGGAGCCGAAATCCGAACCAACGCCCAAGGTTCGGCCAATTCGCCCGGGGGTTTGGACCGCTGCGCCGACCGATGGTGAGGCCGCGAAGGACTTTTCGATCGTCGGTGAGTACGTCGGGCAGCGACTGGATGATCCGGCAAAGACCATAGGACTGCAGATCCGATGCATGGGGAACGGTCAATTCGAAGCGCGAGAGACACGTGGTGGATTACCGGGCGAAGCGGCATTTGACGAGTCCTCGACGCAGGTGCTTATCGGCCGGCGAGCCGGTGGCACCGTGGTGCTTTCCGGGGCCGCCGATGCATACTTCGTCACGGGGGATCAATGCACCGTGGTCAGCAGCCAGGCACAGATGATTGCAACGTTGCATCGCGTCGAACGACGTAGCCCAACACTGGGCGCGGAGCCTCCCAAGGGTGCGATCGTGCTGTACCGTGATCCGGAAAAGCCCCCAAAGCTAAGTGAATTCATGCCGGGCGCCACGACGGATGGCGATCTGCTTACCGAGGGTGTGTTGATTCAGCCACTGCTGCAGGACTTCGATCTTCACCTTGAGTTCAAGATCCCCCATATGCCGGCCATGACGGAACAGAAGCGTGGCAATAGCGGTGTGTATTTGCAGAGCCGTTACGAATGCCAGGTACTCGATTCGTTCGGAACCGATCGAGTCTTCAACGGACTGGGCGCGCTGTATCGAGTCAAACCCGCGGACGTCAACATGGCGTTTCCGCCCTTGGTCTGGCAGACTTATGACATCCGCTTTTCGGCAGCTCGCTTCAACGCCGACGGATCCAAGCGTTCCAAAGCTCGCGTGTCCTCGTGGGTCAACGGCGTTCAGGTTCAAAATGACGTCGCCCTCGACGGGCCGACCGGTCACGGCAGTGACGAGTCTCCAGAGCCGTTGCCAACCAAGCTTCAAGACCACAACGACCCGATTCGATACCAGAATATTTGGATGATCGATCGCGGTTTGACCCCGGGCGTTGCCTTTCCCGTGTTTCAATAGGTTGGCGTTGAAACGCTGATGGATCGAATGATCCGGTGACAATCAGACGTCAACGAGGTGAGCGTTCTGCGTTGCTCGGCAAAGATCCAAGAGAGTCTGCGTTTGTCGTAGCACATCGGTCCATTCGACATCTTCATCGGCATCCATGGCCGCGTCGATTTGATTCGCCGCGTCGACGATTGGCATCAGGTAGTTGTCCTCCGCAATGGTGCCGAGCTCGCGTGATAGTTTCTTGAGCGCCTCCTGGTCTTGACTGTCCATCGCTTCACAGAGTCGTTCGATCTGTTGGCCAATCTTGAGGGCGGTCGGTTTGGGAATGGCAAATGCGATCCCTTGCGTGGTGGGCATGCCAATGATGTTGTGCTGTTGTTCCTTGCATACGGTTTCCACAAAATGCTCGACGAGATCGCCATCAAACTGCGAACCAACGCAACGCCTCAGCTCGGCAATCGCCTCGGCTGGTGATCGACCTTGCCTGTAGCTGTGATCCGTAATCAAGGCGTCGTAGGTGTCGGCAATCGACAAGAGCTTCGCGCCGACGGGCACGTCACCTTTTGGGATTCGGCGACTTTGGATGTCATGGTGACAACGAATGGTCGTCTCCAGCTCCGGGCAGTGGAACGTGCCGGCAACCATGTCGAGCCCGATTTCGTTGTGACGGTGCATGACGGTCCATTCCGACTCCGTTAACGGACCGGCCTTGTGGAGCACGTCGTCGGGGACACCGATTTTTCCTATGTCATGCAGCAGCGCCGCAATCTCGAGAATATACGTCTCACGTTGGCACATCAATCCACGCGATGCGGTGATGCAGAGATTGGCGACCCGGCGGCTATGCTCCGCCGTGGCCACATCGCGATAAGCCAATGCCGAAACCAATGCGGTGACGGCGTGAAAGGGAAGACTCACTAAATCGGGATCAACGTGACGGTCGATCGCCTCAGCCACTTCCTCTCCCATGTCCGCAATCCGCTCCGGATCGTATTGGACGGATTGGTTGCGTCCGCCGCGTTTGGCAACGTAGAGGCATGTGTCAGCTTGATTGATCAATTCCTGCGGGTCAGCGGCATCGAACTTGAGTTCGCTCACACCCAGACTTGCCGTCAGCCTCAGGGATGCTGGATCAACCAATCGAATCTGCATGATGGCCATCCGCGTGCACTCAGCCTCAATCATCGCTTCATCAAGACTGAGTCCCGGCATCATCACACAGAACTCCTCGCCGCCGTAGCGGCAGACGATCTGTTTTTCCTCGTGAAGTTCCAGTAGCACGCGGGAGACCTCGCGCAACACCTCGTCGCCCGTATGGTGTCCATACGTGTCGTTGACGCTCTTGAAGTGGTCCACATCGACCATGAAGCATGACAGTGGAATGTCTTTTTGCTGATGCTCCTTGAACAGATCGGTCATCGTCTCAAAGAATGCCCTTCGATTGAGGCATCCGGTCAAGGCGTCTCGCGTCGCGAGGACCTCCAACTCCTGGTTCTTCTTTTGGATTTCGTCCTTGCTCATCCTCAGCATCGACAGCATGTTCTCCAGCTCGACGCGGTGCTTCTCCACATGCGTGACATCCTGGAACGTCACGAGGGCACCTCGGCCCTCCTTATCATTTCCGATCGGTGCGGCATTGACCGCGAAGACTCGAAGCACGCCATCGCGTCCGGTCAACCGCATGATCTCGCCGGCGACCGACTCACGCTGTTCAATTGCTCGAACCCAAGGGAATGATTGTGGGGAAGGAGCCACCAATGCGTGCCACTCCCGCGGTCCGTCATCTCCGATCGAAAAGATCCAGGGCAATTCCGATGCCGATTCGGACTGCAACTCGCTGGACTCATAGCCGTTGATATTGAGGAAGTTGTCGTTGGCTAAAACGATATCTCCTTTCTCATCCAGAATGAGGATACCTTCAGCGAGAGTGTTCAGAGCGTGGCGAACCCCATCGGGTACGACTTGGGTTCGCGAGAAGACCCCCATGATTCGCATCATCAGGATCGAGTACGAGCCTAGACCGATCACGGAAAAGAACGCGAGCAGTCGCAACAAGTTGGGGTCAATGGCGCCACCCAGAATGCCTTTGGAGGTCGCTCGAAAGCAGAACTCCAGATCCCCGAGCGGTTGCCCCGATACCGTGATGGGGACGGATGTTCGCGTGATCTTCGATTCATTGTCCGTCTCGGAATGCGGCTCCGAGTGCGCCGCATCGTTTCGCGCCCAAATGGGCACATTGGGGTCGTCTGTTGCGGCATCGTGGTTCGACATCGCCCGCTTCGCCGGGTTCCCGTCCGCCAGGCGCGATTGGCTGCAGCAGAACCGATGCTCCGATGTTTCGGTCAGCAACTGCCCCGTGTCCGTTCGAACGCCCGCGGACAACAAGGCCTCGTTCTGTTGCACGAAGATCTCCAAGGTGCTTTGCAGCTTGATCCAGCGCCCCTGCCGGATATCATCCAGAACCCCGATGGAGATCGATTCGCACAGTTTTTGCTTGAGCGTCTCTTGCTGCACGCGCGCATCGGGAACCATCCCAAACCAATGGGCGCCCAAAATGAGAGCGAGCCCAACGCAAACCAATGCGAAGGCAAGCCGGAGCGATGCGATGGCGGCTTTGAACAATGGAGATGGGGCAAGGAAGGACGTCATATCCCCGTTTCGCTCATTACCATCGGCGACACGCCGTGGAAATGGACCGCTCGTCAGCGGCATGGAAACGAAATGGGATTTCCTGCCCAAGTTTTGGTCACAGATCGCGGCAATCACTGCCTGCCGCGACTCTTGGAATGGTGTTCCTAGTGGTGATCCGACTTCGTATCAGATGGACCGGTTGCAATGAATGTGCCGGTGTCCCAGCGTCCGGCCCAGTCGCTCATTTGAGGTCGGACTTGCCATTCTGCATCATCTTCTCGATCCGATCGTTGGACGGACCATTCCGATAGGCGGTTAATAGACTGGCGGGGTCGAGCGCCCGCCAAGTCGGAAGCCCCGCGTAAATTGTCGCCAAAAACACACCGCCGCGAAGAGCCCAAAACACATAGCCGACCGACGCAAGCCCTAGCGTCGTTCCAACCGCACCGATCGTTAGATCTCGATAATCCATCGACTGCCGTTCTCGCTCTTCGACGTCTTCGTCATATTGCCATGCAAGTAGCGAGTCTCTCGTCGCACGGAATAGCATCTCGCTCAATTGGTCTGCCGAACCCGTCTGCGTCGATCGGGACAGAGACGAGCCCATCAATCCTTCGATCGTCATCGCTTCGGAACTGCTCGATGCGACGAGCCGCTCGGATATGACGCCTAGCGCCACCGATGACTCTTCCGAACTACCACCACCCATCGTCGCCGATTCGTCGTCACTTTGACTTCGTGACGGCGATTCATCGTCATTGATCACCCCTTCCTCGATCCAGCCGCCGTTGTCGCCTTGCGCGTCCTCGGATGCTGGGCTGTCGCTATCGGGATCATTTGCATCCGTGTTGTCATCCGGTGTGTCGCTGTCGGACGAGTTGTCGTCGCCTGTATCCGCGCCATCGTCTGAATTGCCACCGTCACCGCCCGCTTGAACATCGATGGTCACCGTCGCCGTGCCCGCACTCTGCAAGGCTCCATCCGAGGCACGGTACTCAAAGGTATCCTCGCCAAAGAAGCCTATGTCAGGTGTATACGTGACAACACCCATGGAGTCGACAGTCAGTGTCCCATGACTAGGCTGCGTAACGATCACGACGGAAAGAAGATCGCCATCAACATCGACGTCATTCGCGGTGGGCTCTGGCGCTGACAAAGAAATGGCCTGCCCAGCAAACGTATCGTATCGATCGTCAGCGGCCATCGGAGCCTCGTTAATGTCATTGACAGCTATCACGAATGACTGAGACGACTGGGACCCATCTTGGGAATGCGCCTGAACCGTGATCGTATGGCTGACGCTGGTCTCAAAGTCAAGGTTGCCCACGGCTGTGACGATCCCCGTCGTGGAGTCGATGGCAAATCGGCCGCCCGCGTCATCGATCAGCATGTAAGTTACCAGGTTGGTCGTGCCGTCATTGTCCACGGCATAGGCCGTCACTCCGACTGCCACTCCGATGGAGTTTTCATCAACCTCGTTAAGCGTCGCATCCCCATCCGACGGCGTCGTCACATCGAATTCATCGACATCGGTTAGGTTCACCACAAACGTTTCGCTGTAGGTGGCGCCGGCAAGATCGGTGACTTCGACGGTGATGTTGTGACTGCTGGTGTCCTCGAAATCGAGCCGAGTTGTGTCCAAGACTCGGATGACTCCCGACCCGTCGATGGAGAACCGTCCCGCCGCGTCGTCGATCAGGTCGTAAGTGAATGACTCGCCGACATCCACATCGCTCGGCGTAATGGCTCCAACGAGCGTCGAGTTGGCTGAGTTTTCTGCGATGATCATACCGGTTGCGGTTAGATCGTCGGGATTGTCATTGGCACCCTGGATCGTGATGTAGATCTGTGCCGTCGAGGTAAGGCCGATATTGTCCGAAACCGTATAAGTGAACACGTCGCTGAGTGTGTCGCCGCTGCCGATTAACGCCTGGACCAATGGATTGCTGTTGTCGACCGCGTACGTGTACGTTCCGTTCGATTGCAATGTGATCGCTCCGTAGAGCCCTGGTACGGCTGTGTTGATCGAACCGCTCGTGCTCGCGTGGATGCCAGCCGAAACACCGACGACACTCAACGAATCGGAGACATCCAGGTCATTGTCATTGGACAACGCATTACCCGTCGGATTGACCGCGCCCGAACCATTTCCAACACCGCCCGCCTCGAGGGCGATGTTATTATCCGATATTGCGTTCGGGCCGTCGTTGGAACCCGTGATGGTGACGGTGACGATCTCGGTATCGGACCGAGGCGTTGCGTCGTCGTCGGTCGCTCTGACGGTGTAGGTCAGTACCAGCGTTTCGCCATCGGCCAAAAAGTCGAATGGCTCGCTACCTGAATTGAAGCTCCAGTTCAGGGTGTCCGTCGTTTCGGTGCCGTCCAAGATCGCCGTCGGAGATACCGTCAAATACCCACGCAGCGTCGCGTTGGTGAGGGAACCCGGAACACTGCTCGAACCGGTACCGCCAACGGACACCGAGTCGACCGCCGCGGTCACTTTGTCTGTTCGATCCAGATCAGTGACCGTGAACGTACCGCTACTGGTCAGTCCCGAATCGGTCTCCGTCAGCCCCACATTGTCCGGTCCACCGGTGATCTCTGGAGTATCCGCTGTACCATTGACCGTGATGACCACGGTCTGCGTATCGGTCGCACCTTGGCTGTCTTCGACCTGGATCGTGTATGTGAGAGTCAGGGTTTCACCGGTCGCCAGATAGTCGAATGTCTCGCTTCCACTGTTGAAACTCCAAGTCAGCGTGTCGGAGAGCTCAGTCGCGTCGAGCACGTTCGCCGTAGATGACAGCATTGCGAGAAGAGCAGCGTTGTCGCTGCCCAGTCCGGTGGTCGTACCACCGGCCACAACGCCGGTGACGCTCGATGTCACCAGATCGGTCAGATCCAGATCGTTGACCGTCAGTGTGCCACTCGTACTCAGCGTTGCGTTCGTTTCCGTCAGAGTGTCCGCCGCGCTGTCGCCCGTATCAACCAACACGTCCGGCGTATCGTTGCTTCCCGTAATCGTCACCGTCACCGTTTCGGTATCGCTCAGCGGCGTGCCGTCATCATCGGTCGCACTAACCGTGTAAGTCAGCACTAACGTTTCGCCGTCACCGAGGAAGTCGAACGCTTCACCACCTGAATTGAAGCTCCAGTTCAGGGTGTCCGTCGTTTCGGTGCCGTCCAAGATCGCCGTCGGCGACACCGTCAAATAGCCGCGCAACGTCGCGTTGGTGAGGGAACCCGGAACACTGCTCGAACCCGTACCGCCAACGGACACCGAATCCACCGCGGCGGTCACGTTGTCCGTTCGATCCAGATCGGTGACCGTGAACGTACCGCTACTGGTCAGTCCTGAATCGGTCTCCGTCAGTCCCACACTGTCTGGTCCACCGGTGATCTCTGGAGTATCCGCTGTACCATTGACCGTGATGACGACGGTCTGCGTATCGGTCGCACCTTGGCTGTCTTCGACCTGGATCGTGTATGTGAGAGTCAGGGTTTCACCGGTCGCCAGATAGTCGAATGTCTCCCCGCCGCTGTTGAAATTCCAAGTCAGCGTGTCGGTCAGCTCGGTAGCGTCCAAAACGTTCGCCGTTGAGCTCAACATCATGCGAAGCGCCGCGTTGTTACTCCCAAGGCCGGTGGTCGTGCCGCCGGCAATCACGCCGGTCACACTGGATGTCACGACGTCGGTCAGATTGGCATCATCGACCGTGAGCGTTCCTGAGGTCGATAGCACCGAGTCCGTCTCAGCCATCGTCGCACTGGCACTGTCGCCGGTATCCACATAGACCATTGGAGCTATGTTCGATCCCGTCACGGTAACCGTCACCGTTTCGGAATCGCTTAGCGGTGTTCCGTCATCGTCGGTAACGCTAACCGTGTACGTCAGCACCAACGTCTCGCCGTCGGCCAAGAAGTTAAACGCTTCGCCGCTGCTGTCAAAGTCCCACGCGAGGGTCGCCGTCGTCTCTGTGCCGTCCAAGATTGCCGTGGGTGAGACAGTCAAGTAGTTCTCGAGCATCGCATTGGTCAGAGAAGCGGGAACGCTTCCTGATCCAGTTCCACCGATAACTACGGAATCAACCGCCGCGATGACATTGTCGCTCCGGTCGAGATCCGTCACGGTCAAATCACCGCTGCTGGTCAAACCTGAACCGTTCGCCGTTAAGGCAACACTATCGGGTCCACCTGTAAGGACCGGCGAGTCGGCTGTTCCATTGATGGTGATGACCACGTTCTGCGTATCGCTCGCGCCTCGGCTGTCTTGGACTTCAATCGTATAGGTGAGGGTGAGCGATTCACCCGTGGCCAAATAGTCAAATGTTTCGCTTCCGCTGTTGAAGCTCCAAGTCAGCGTGTCGGTCAGCTCCGTCGCATCCAAGACATTGGCGGTGGAGTTCAACATCGCCAGAAGCGCCGCGTTGTTGCTGGCGAGGCCTGTCGTCGTATCACTGGCAACGACGCCAGTCACGCTGGATGTCACGATGTCGGTTAGATTGGCATCTTCGACTGAGAGCGTTCCCGAGGTCGAGATCGCGGCGTCCGTTTCGGCCAGTGTCGACGCGGCACTGTCACCTGTGTCCACGTAGACATTCGGAGTCAAGTTCGATCCGGTCACGGTAATGGTCACCGTTTCAGTATCGCTTAGCGGCGTTCCGTCATCATCGGTGGCGCTGACAGTGTAGGTCAGCACCAGGGTTTCCCCATCGGCCAAGAAGTCGAAGGCCTCGCCGCCCGAATTGAAATCCCAGTTCAGCGTGGCACTCGTTTCGGTGTCATCCAGGATCGCCGTCGGCGAAACACTCAAATAGTTCTCGAGGATCGCGCTGGTCAGAGAGGCGGGAACACTCCCCGATCCACTCCCACTGGCAACCACGGAGTCGACTGCCGCAAGAACGTTATCGCTTTGGTCCACATCCGTCACCGAGAGACTTCCGCTGGTCGCGAGACCTGACCCGTTGGCAGCCAATCCAACGCTATCGGGTCCGCCAGTGAAGATCGGAACATCGGCGGTGCCATTGACCGTAATGACAACATTCTGCGTATCGGTTGCACCCTGACTGTCTTCGACTTCGATTGTGTAAGTCAGCGTCAGTGTCTCACCGGTCGCCAAATAATCAAACGTTTCGCTACCGCTACTGAACGTCCAAGTCAGCGTGTCGGTCAGTTCCGTCGCATCCAAGACATTGGCCGTGGAGTTCAACATCGCCAACAGCGCCGCATTGTTGCTACCCAGTCCCGTCGTCGTCCCGCTGGCAACCACACCGGTCACACTCGACGTGACCGTATCGGTGAGATCCAGATCGTTGACTGTCAACGTACCACTCGTCGAAAGTGTCGCGTTTGTTTCGGCAAGCGTCTCAGTGGCACTGTCCCCAGTATCGACCAACAAGTCCGGCGTATCATTCGTACCGGTAATCGACACCGTCACGGTTTCGGTATCGCTCAGCGGAGTCCCATCATCGTCGGTCGCACTGACCGTGTAAGTCAGCACGAGCGTCTCGCCATCTCCCAGGAAGTCGAACGCTTCGCCGCCGCTGTTAAAGTTCCAAGTCAGCGCATCGGTCGTTTCGGTACCATTCAGAATCGCCGCCGGAGACACCGTCAAATATCCACGCAGGGTCGTGTTGGTCAGCGAACCAGGAACACTCGATGAACCGGTACCACTCACTGACACCGAATCCACCGCTGCAACCACATTGTCGCTACGATCGTGATCCGTGACAGTAAGAGTGCCACTACTCGTCAGCCCCGAACCGGACGCCGTCAGTCCAACACTGTCCGGACCACCGGTAATCACCGGCGCGTCAGCGGTACCGTTCACCGTAATGACGACACTTTGGGTGTCCGTCGCACCTTGGCTGTCTTCCACCTCGATCGTGTACGTCAGCGTCAACGTTTCACCGGTCGCCAAGTAATCGAACGTTTCGCTACCGCTATTAAAGTTCCAAGTCAGCGTGTCGGTCAGTTCCGTCGCATCAAGCACATTGGCCGTGGAGTTCAACATCGTTAGCAACGCCGAGTTGTTGCTACCCAGTCCCGTTGTCGTCCCGCCTGCAACCACGCCGGTCACACTCGAAGTGACCAAGTCCGTCAAATCCAAATCGTTGACCGTCAACGTGCCACTTGCTGAAAGCGTCGCGTTGGTTTCAGTCAGTGATTCGGCCGCACTGTCCCCGGTATCGACCAACACGTCCGGCGTGTCATTCGTACCGGTAATCGACACCGTCACCGTTTCGGTATCTGACAGCGGCGCGCCGTCGTCATCGGTTGCACTGACCGTGTAAGTCAGCACCAACGTCTCGCCATCACCCAGGAAGTCAAACGCTTCGCTGCCAGAATTGAAATTCCATGTCAGCGTGTCTGTCGTTTCGGTACCATCCAGAATCGCCGTCGGAGACACCGTCAGATAACCACGCAGCGTCGTGTTGGTCAGTGAACCAGGAACACTCGAGGAACCGGTGCCGCTCACCGCCACCGAATCCACCGCTGCAGTCACATTGTCACTGCGATCCAGATCCGTGACAGTAAAAGTGCCACTGCTCGTCAGCCCCGAACCGGAAGCCGTCAGTCCAACGCTGTCCGGGCCACCGGTAATGACAGGTGCGTCAGCGGTACCGTTCACGGTAATGACGACACTTTGGCTATCCGTCGCACCCTGACTGTCTTCCACCTCGATCGTGTAAGTCAGCGTGAGCGTTTCACCAGTCGCTAAGTAATCGAACGTCTCGCTACCGCTGTTGAACGCCCAAGTCAGCGTATCGGTCAGTTCGGTGGCATCAAGCACGTTCGTGGTGGAGCTCAACATCGCCAGCAGCGCCGCGTTGTTGCTACCCAGTCCCGTTGTCGTTCCGCTGGCGACCACGCCGGTCACACCCGAAGTGACTGTATCGGTCAAGTCCAGATCGTTCACCGTCAACGTGCCACTCGTTGTAAGCGTCGCGTTGGTTTCCGTCAGGGTCTCGGACGCACTGTCACCGGTATCGACCAACACATCCGGCGTGTCATTCGTTCCCGTGATTGTGACCGTCACCGTCTCGGTATCGCTCAGCGGTGTGCCGTCATCATCGGTCGCACGGACCGTGTAAGTCAGCACCAACGTTTCACCATCACTCAGGAAGTCGAACGCTTCACTGCCGCTGTTGAAATTCCAAGTCAACGTGTCCGTCGTTTCGGTACCATCCAGAATCGCCGCCGGAGACACCGTCAAATAACCACGCAGAGTCGTATTGGTCAGTGAACCAGGAACACTCGATGAACCGGTACCACTCACCGCCACCGAATCCACCGCCGCAGTCACCTGATCGGCGCGATCCAGATCCGTCACTGCCAGCGTCCCACTGCTCGTCAGTCCGCTATCCGTTTCCGTTAGGCCAACGCTGTCCGGACCACCGGAGATCACCGGCGCGTCAGCAGTACCATTGACCGTGATAACCACACTTTGAGTGTCCGTTGCCCCCTGACTGTCTTCCACCTCGATCGTGTACGTCAGCGTGAGCGTTTCACCAGTCGCCAAGTAATCGAACGTCTCGCTACCGCTGTTGAACGCCCAAGTCAGCGTATCGGTCAGTTCGGTGGCATCAAGCACGTTCGTGGTGGAGCTCAACATCGCCAGCAGTGCCGCGTTGTTGCTTCCCAGTCCCGTTGTCGTTCCACCGGCCACCACTCCCGTCACACTCGAAGTCACTACATCAGTCAGGTTGGCATCATCAACCGTCAGTGTGCCCGAAATTGACAACGTTGAATCCGTTTCGCTCAGCGTCTCGGCCGCACTATCACCGGCGTCGACATGAACATCAGGAGCGATATTCGATCCCGTGATCGTCACCGTCACGGTTTCGGTGTCGCTCAGCGGAGTCCCATCATCGTCGGTCGCACTGACCGTATAAGTCAGCACCAACGTCTCGCCATCACCCAGGAAGTTGAACGCTTCGCTGCCGCTGTTAAAGTTCCAAGTCAGCGCGTCTGTGGTTTCGGTACCATCCAGAATCGCCGGTGGCGAAACCGTCAAATAACCACGCAGCGTCGTGTTGGTCAGCGAACCCGGAACGCTCGAGGATCCCGTGCCACTCACCGCTACCGAATCCATCGCTGCTGTGACATTGTCGGTTCGATCGAGATCCGTCACCGTCAAAGTGCCACTGCTCGTCAGCCCCGAACCCGTAACCGTCAGTCCGACGCTGTCTGGTCCACCGGTAATGACAGGAGCGTCAGCGGTACCGTTCACCGTGATGACAACACTTTGAGTGTCCGTCGCGCCCTGGCTGTCTTCCACCTCGATCGTGTAGGTCAGCGTGAGCGTTTCACCGGTCGCCAAGTAATCGAACGTCTCGCTACCGCTATTGAAGGCCCAAGTTAGCGTATCGGTCAGTTCGGTGGCATCAAGCACGTTCGTGGTGGAGCTCAACATCGCCAGCAGCGCCGCGTTGTTGCTACCCAGTCCCGTTGTCGTTCCGCTGGCAACCACACCAGTCACACTTGACGTTACCGTATCGGACAAATCCAGATCGTTCACCGTCAACGTACCACTCGTTGCAAGCGTCGCGTTCGTCTCGGTCAGCGCATCAGCTGCACTGTCCCCGGTATTGACGAACACATCCGGAGTGTCATTCGTTCCGGTGATTGTGACCGTCACCGTTTCGGTATCGCTCAGCGGTGTGCCGTCGTCATCGGTCGCACTCACGGTATAGGTCAGAATGAGTGTTTCCCCATCACCCAGAAAATCGAACGCTTCGCTACCTGAGTTGAAGTTCCAGCTCAACGTGTCGGTCGTTTGGGTACCATCCAGAATCGCTGTTGGAGACACCGTCAGGTATCCACGCATCGTCGCGTTGGTCAGTGAACCAGGTACACTCGATGAACCGGTGCCGGTCACCGCCACCGAATCCACTGCCGCAACGACATTGTCGCTACGATCCAGATCCGTCACCGTCAAATTGCCACTGCTCGTCAGCCCCGCACCGGAAGCCGTCATTGCAACACTATCTGGTCCATCTGTAATGACAGGTGCGTCAGCCGTGCCATTGACGGTGATCACGACACTTTGAGTGTCCGTTGCACCCAGACTGTCTTCCACCTCGATCGTGTACGTCAGCGTCAGCGTTTCACCGGTCGCCAAGTAGTTGAACGTTTCACTACCGCTATTGAAGCTCCAAGCCAGCGTGTCAGTCAGTTCCGTGGCATCGAGCACGTTAGCAGTCGAGTTCAACATCGCCAGCAGCGCCGCGTTGTTGCTGCTCAGTCCCGTCGTCGTCCCACTGGCCACCACACCCGTCACCGACGAAGTTACCGTATCGGTCAGATCCAAGTCATTGACCGTCAGCGTGCCACTCGTTGAGAGCGTCGCGTTCGTTTCGCTCAGCGTTTCAGCGGCACTGTCGCCGGTATCGATCAACAGGTCTGGCGAGTCATTCGTACCCGTGATCGTCACCGTGACCGTCTCGGTATCACTCAGCGGAGTCCCATCATCGTCGGTCGCACTGACCGTATAAGTCAGCACCAACGTCTCACCATCACCCAGGAAGTCAAACGCTTCGCCACCGGAATTGAAATTCCACGTCAATGTGTCCGTCGTTTCGGTACCATCAAGAATCGCGGTCGGTGAGACCGTCAGGTAACCACGCAGCGTCGCGTTGGTCAGAGACGCTGGCACGCTACTGGATCCCGAGCCACTAACCGCCACCGAATCGACCGCGGCGGTGACGTTGTCGCTCTGGTCCACATCGGTGACTGTCAACGTTCCGCTGCCCGTCAGCCCGGCATTGGTTTCGGTTAGGCCGATGCTATCGGGTCCGCCGGTAATCACTGGTGCATCGTTGACGGTCGTGATGCTGACGGTGGTGTAGCCGGTTGCAGTCAATGCACCGCCGCTGCCTTGCGAACCATCGTTGTTATCGTTGAATGTCCAACCGATTTGGACAGTGGCTGGCGGTGTGTCGTTGCCATTGCTGTAAGCGATCGACTGCAAGGTCGAATTAACCAAGGACTCAGTCGCATTGCTGTCAAACGTCAGCAACAACGTGCCGCCACTGTTCGTCGTCACCGTTCCAATGGTGGTTACCCCGTAGCTTAGGCTTCCAGCCTGAGTCAGCGCACCCAATGAGCCCGTCGCGCTGAACACATCGTCGCTGTTTGCGCCACCGTTTCGGACAAGCAGGATGCTTGTCCCACTGTAGTCATCCAATGCCGCTTCGATCTCAGCGTCAAACAACGTTAAGTTCGCATTCAGGACAACCGCCGCTCCGTTTTCCGTGTAGCTGACCGTTTCCAGCTGACCGTTCGTCTGATGCACGGAGATGTTATCCAGAAAACCGTCATTTCCACCTCCACTATCACTCATGGAGCCAATGTTGTCCGTGGTGTCGGTGAAAGTGATGGTGGAAGACGTCGAGTCCGCGACGAAAGTATATCGATAACGGATAAAGGAAGTCCCATCGATGTCCGAGAGAATCTGCTCGGTCGTTAGCAAGTTGGATCCACCATCAACCGTTACTTGTAGCTGTTGATTCGAATACGTCCTTAAGTCCCGGTAATCAAATTCAAGGACGTAGGCTTCGCCCGCTTCCGTGGTCACGGTCTGTGCCAGTGTGTGCGGCCCCGGAACACTGCTTATCCCAAATCTCGCCCTGTTGGTTGAAATGCTAACCTGGCCGGTGGTCGTCCAGTCGCTGAGACCAGATGAAAAGTTCCCATTGGAGATTAGGTCGGGACCCAGGAAGACAGGAGCATCATTCACGGATGTGATGTTGATCGTTTGCGACGCCGAGTCTTCCTCGCTACTACCATCGCCGGTCAAACCAGGATCACTTCCCGTGTTGCCTTGGTCGTTGACAGTCAACGTGATCGTGGTAAGTGACGAGGGAACGTCGCTCGCAGCAGTTTGATCGTGGTGATAAACGATGGTTCCGGTTCCGCTACCGGCCAGCAAGGCGTTCAGTTGAGCTTTTGTCCCATTCAAAGTCACCGTATCGGTGCTATTACCAGAACTGACCGTCGCACCTGAGTCACCAACATCAATGAGAATGCGACCCTCACCCACTGCGAATGTTGCCGTTAATGTTCCGCCTCCGTCATCTACATCGGTAACACTGAATCCCGTGCCATGGATGTTCAGGCTGCCCTGTTCGGTGAAGCTGTATGCCGATCCAGGTGCGGTGACAACTGGTGCGTCATTCACTGCATTTACTGTGATGGCAACGCTGCCAGTTGTAGCCGTTTGATCGGTCGCGAGTGCAGCGATTTCTTCGGCGGAAAGTGCCCGCGAGTAGATGCGAGCTTCATCGATCAAGCCATCAAAATCTCGATTGGCATCTCCCGAAGATCTTGTGCCGATGAACGTATCCGTCGTGTTCGAATAATCAATTGCTTCCGTATAGTTGGTTGTGGCGACCGCCTCACCGTTGATGTAAAGGGTCTGTGTATCGTTTGAGCTGTCAACGCTGTATGCGAGGTGGGTCCAGCCTGCGGTGATGAGATTAAAGTCTGCGAAGGTTGGATTGTAGGTCGATCCTTGATAGTACGTTCCGCGAACACTACCACTTGAGTTGGTCCAAAGAATCACGCCTTGGCCCAAATCAATGATGTGCGCACCTTGAGTGTCAATCGAGTCCAAATTGACCCAGGCAGCCACCGTCACATTGCTCGGCTCACCAAGTCTTCCTAAAATCTGGACGGAGTCGCCATCGCCGTCCAGGCTTACGACTTCACCACGTCCAGGATCAACCACCGTAGTGGCATCACCGACAAGGATGCCATCATCGGCCGTTCCAGCTGCCTGATCATCCGCAGTGCCGCCTTCAAACGTGTAATGGCCCAACAAGTCGGAAGCCAACTCTGTGGTCATGTTCAACGTTACCGCACCATTGAAGTTCGCATTCGGCG
This sequence comes from Planctomycetota bacterium, assembly GCA_038748615.1. Taxonomy (GTDB): domain Bacteria; phylum Planctomycetota; class Planctomycetia; order Pirellulales; family Pirellulaceae; genus Rhodopirellula. The sequence continues at coordinate 25,118 of JBCDIU010000043.1, forward strand.
CGAAAGTCATTCCTTCCAAAGCCGCGTTGATCGCAGATTCAGTACCGTTGATGACAAACGAACCACTGCCGTTGGTGCCGTCGACAAAAGTGAGCCCCGTTGTTTGTGACAGAGTCAATACACCATCGTTGACGCTGATGCTGACCTGCAGCGGAACTTCCGCGCCGGCCAGTGTGTCGCTGACGGTGACCGCATTGCCACACGCTACGTTGAACGTCAGCAATTCGTCTTCATTGACACTTTGAGAACCGGGCACCGTTTGGAATGGCTCGGCACTGTCTTCGACACCGATCGTGATCGTTTCGGTCGTGGTCAAGCTGCCATCGCTGACTTCAACCGTGATGTCGTGAGAAGTATTGTCTTCAAAGTTCAATTGGCTACCGTCGGCAACGGAGATGATGCCGGTGCTTCCGTCAATCGTGAATCGCCCGTTTGCGTCGTCGGTCAAGTTGTAAGTCAGGACTGCTCCATCGTCGATGTCGCGTCCGGCTACAGTGGCGATGACCGTTCCGTCAACTGCGTTCTCGTTGACCGTGTTTCCAGCGGTTGAATAAGCCGTTAAACGAACATTGTCATAGTTCACCTGACTGCCGCTGATGAGCGAAAGTTCGATGGCCAGAGCTTCACCATCGTTGGCCGCAAAGCTATTGCCATCGATAAACAAAGTGGCTGTTCCCCACCGGTCAGCATCCCCATTGGCACTTGAGTATTCGCCAATGACCGTGCTACCCGCGTAAAGGCGGATGCGATAATCCTCTTTGTTTGGATTGTCGAGACGGTTGCCCACGTCAACCGCTAATTCATAGTCGAGCGACGCATCAAAATTGTCTCCCAACGTTTGACTTAAGCTGGCCGCCGCGCCGTTGCCGACGGCCGCCACATTATCGCCGTCGGTACCCGAGCCACTTGAATACTCGCTGGTGGTTGGATTCCAGTGCCCAGCATTGCCGGTCACTGTCCATGAAGGCACCGACGTATTGTTCACGCCGTCGGCTAGCGTCGTATCATCAAAGCTGGCATTACCAATGGCGATGGATTGACTGGATGTGTAAATGGCCAGCGGTGTTTCATTGACGTCATTGATCGTAATCGTTAGATCCTGATCGAACGTTTCACCACCCACGTCGGTGGCACGGATCGTAACCGTGTGGCTGTCCGCGAATTCGTGATCCAGCTTCGTCCCATCGGCGACCGTGATTTCACCAGTGCCTGAATTAATGGCAAATCGCCCGCCGGCATTGTCAACCAGCGTGTAGATTGCGTTATCACCAAAGTCGACGTCGCTGCGGTTCACGCTGCCAACGCCCGCCCCATTGGACGCATTCTCGTCGACCGCCAAGGAAACCGTTCCGCCTTCAAAGCGTGCATTGGCCCAGACGGAGTGATCCCAGCCATTGTGGTTGTCAAAGTTGTCGACTTCGAGACGCAGGGTGCTCCCGCCGGTGATATCGATATCAATATCGATTGAGTTTGAATCAGGTTCGAGAACGGAACTGGTGTACTGCAAGATGCTGTCGACGTAGACACGAAACACGACATCCCCTGTGACCGTGGCGGAGTCGTTGAGCCCGATAGTCGCTTTGAACCGCTCAGCACCTCCGATGGCGTAGTCCACCGTTCCAACGCCCGTGGCGGGCGCGTGCATTCCGAGGCCCTTCTCAAAACTGACTCCGTCCAATATCAAACTGTTGCTGAGATAATCCTCATCATTCGATACGCCTCCGTGAACGTTGTTTTCACTTAGGGGCGTCAAATCGGACAGATAGGTCGCCGGCACAATCGCATCGGGTGCATCGTTCTGGCCTTCGATCGTAATCGACAGCTGCGTCGTCGATTCGGAGCCACCCGAATCCTGGACGGTGTAACTGAAAACGTCGGTTAGCGTATCGCTGCTGTTGCGAAGTGCCTGAACCGCCGCGTTGTTGTCGTCGACGGTGTAGGTATAGTCGCCATCTCCATCGATTGTGACGCTGCCATAGGTTCCGGTGACTGATGAACCGACATTCCCGGCGGCTGAAGCCTGCACTCCAACGTCAACTCCAACGACGGCGTGCGTTTCGGTGGCGGCGCCCGTGACTGGAACGTAATCCGACATCGTGGGGCCGTACTCCAGTTGGGCTCCCCAAGAGTAGAATTGCGTCGCCGTTCCCTGTGTCGCACCAGACAAGGGTCGCGTACCAAACCGGGCGTACAGCTCGGCTGGATCTCCCGATTCAGGGAATGTTCGTGTAATTGAGAACCGTTGCCATGTGCCATCGAATGTCACCATGGTCGATTCGCCATTAATGCCCGCTTGATCCAGTCGAATCGAAGCGGTCTCTCCAATCGTACCCTTGAGATAGACCGAAAAGGTGTAGGTGTTTCCTGACGGATCGATGCCAATATTCTGCAACACGTCCTGTTGATTCGTTGGAAGTGATGTAAGGTCAATCAGATCAGCCGTCATGGAGCCATCGGGCGCGGTCTCGACATTCGCTGTCACGGTTCCGCTCGTTGCCCATGGAGAGACGTCGAACGACTGGGTGTAAGTCAGCAAGTTCGGCCGATCCGGATCGGTATCGTTGGCCAACACGTTGCCGTTGGCATCATCACCTGCCGTTGCATTGGCAATTCCACCGGCTTCGGAGGCGGTTGAGGAATCAACCACCGCAATCACTGGATCGTTCACGTCGGTGATGTTGACGATCGTATGGCCGGTCGCCGTGAGCGCCCCGCCGGTACCCTGTGAGCCGTCATTGTTGTCGTTGAAAGTCCAGTCGATTTGGACACTCGCGGGCGGAGCGTCGCTGCTGTTGCTGTAAGCAATCGACTGCAGTGTCGAGTTAACCAGCGTCTCGGTGGCGTTGCTGTCAAATGTCAGCAACAACGTCCCGCCGCTGTTGGTCGTCACGGTTCCGATCGTCGTCCCGCCGTAGCTTAGGCTTCCAGCCTGAGTCAGAGCACCCAATGAGCCCGTGGCGCTAAACACATCGTCGTCGTTTGCACCACCGTTTCTGACAAGCAGGATGCTTGTCCCACTAAAGTCATCTACCGATGCGTTGATCTCCCCGTCGAACAGAGTGATGTCGCTGTCGAGGACGACAGCAGTGCCATCTTCGGTGAAGCTAGCCGTACCAAGCTGTCCACTTGCTTGCCGAATGGCGACGTTATCAATATATCCATCGACGCCACCGCTGCCGTTGCTGAATGATCCTGAATCGTCTGACGTGTCGGTAAAAGTCAGTGTTGCCGAGCTGGAATCAGCCGTGAATGTGTAGTGGTATCGGACGAAGCTATTTCCGCCGATGTCAGTCAGGATTTGCTCAGTAGTCAATAGATTGGAGCTTCCGTCGACCGTCACTTGAAGCTGTTGGTTTCGACTGACATGGTCATCACGGTAGTCAAACTCCAAGACGTAAGTTTCACCCGTTTCGGTCGCGAATGACTGGGACGCCGAGTGAGGGCCTGTAGCATTACCAGCACCAAAACGCAGTGTTCCGCTCGACGAAGTTGCTACGTTTGTTGTTGTCCAGCCCGTGACTCCGGACGAGAAGTCACCGTTGTTGATCAGGTTTCCACCTCTGATGCTCGGTGCATCATTAACGGCAGTGATATTGATCGTTTGCGATGCCGAGCCCTCCTCGCTACTGCCATCTCCAGTCAAACCGGGATCACTTCCCGTGTTGCCTTGGTCGTTGACCGTCAGCGTGATTGTTGTCGTAGCGGACGGAGCGTCGCCGCTTGCCGTCTGATCATGGAAGTATTCGATCGTGCCGGTGGAGGTTCCAGCTAGCAACGCATTGAGCTGAGCCTTGGTTCCGGTCAGCGTCACGGCATCAGTGCTGTTACCAGAATCGATGGTCACACCAGAATCACCAACATCGATGAGTACGCGACCTTCACCGACGATGAAAGATGCAGTCATAGTACCGCCGTTGTCGTCAACGTCAGCAACACTAAAGCCAGTACCATGAATGTTCAGGCTGCCCTGTTCGCTGAAGCTATAGGCAGAACCCGGTGCTGTCACTACGGGTGCATCGTTGACCGCGCCTACTGTGATGGCAACACTGTCCGACACAGCGGTTTGGTCGGTTGCCAGTGCTGCGATCTCTTCCGCAGACAGGGCGCGTGTGTAGATGCGCGTATCATCGACCAATCCTTCAACTTCAAAGTTGACGGAAATGTTTCCGTGTTCGCCGATGAACGTATCAGAACCCAACCCATAGTTAATTGAACCCGTCAATGCTCCTTCGGCAATCAGCTCCCCGTTTAAGTAGATAGACTGGGTGTTGTTCACGTCGTCGAAAGTCGCGGCGACGTGGTTCCACCCGGTTCCCGCGATGCTGACGCCAGTTGTGATCTGATCCCAACTTGATCCGTTGTAAGCGATTAGCGTAATTCCTGATCCGCCCGAGCCTGAGGCATCTAACCTTAGTACGATGTTGTCGCCCAAGGAGATCAAGTCGGCTCCCAGTGAATCCGGAGAAGTTAGGTTTACCCAAGAAGCCAACGTCACGTTGCTTGGTTCCCCAAAGAGTCCATCGATCTGGATGCTATCGTTCACCCCGTCGAGACTTAGGACTTCACCACGAGTTCCGTCCATGACGGTGGTGGCCTGCTGAAGGAATGTTCCATCGTCAGCGGTTCCGGCGGCTTGATCGTTTGCATTTCCACCTTCAAACGTGTAGCGCCCCACCAAATCCGCGGCCAAGGCGGAAGTCACATTCAGCGTCACGGCACCATTGAAATCAGCATCCGGCGTGAAGGTCATGCCTTCCAGAGCTGCATTAATCGCTGATTCAGTTCCGTTGATCGTTAGGCTGCCGCTACCGTTGGCTCCATCGACGATTGCAATGCCGGTCAAGCCCGACAACGTCAGCGCACCGTCGTTGGCCGACAGCGTGACTTGAATTGGGGTTTCCGTGCCACCAAGCCCGTCGCTGACGGTGACGGCGTTGGAGTTGCCGCTGCTGAATGTAAGCGTCGAATCCTCATCGACGTTCTGAGCACCGGGAATGCTGTGTGAGACTTCAACACCGTCGGTGAGGGAAACCGTAAAGACCTCATCGCTGGTGGTCGTTCCATCGGAGACACGCACGGTAACGTTTTGCGTCGCTGAGGACTCGAAGTCCAGCAAGCTTGAATCCGCAACGGTGATCGAGCCGGTGTTCGAATCGATAGCGAATGCTCCGGCCACGTCTTGAGCATGAATACTGTAGGTCAACGGATCGTTGTCCACGTCTCCACCATGAACGATGCCGACCTGCGTACCATCGACCGAATTTTCACTAATCGTGAATCCTTGTGGCGTTGATGTGTTTGCCAGTGATTGCATCTCCGATGCGGTCAAGGCTCGATCAAAGATTCCGATGTCATCCATCGCACCTTGGAATCGCTTGTTCGATACACTCCAGTTGGAATAGCCCAGGTAGTTTTCATCCCAAGTGGACATGTCGGGGACGTTGGAATAGACCTGGGATCCCAGCAGGTTGCCATCCATGTACACACTGACTTTCCCGGTGGCGTCCAGCGTCACACCGAAATGGTGCCACTGTCCCTCGATGCCATCAAGAACATCAGTAAAGACCATTCGTGTTTGCGACGTACCACCGCTATAAATCGCCAATGCCAGGTCATTGGAAGAGTTCTCTCGACCGAGCAATAAGTTGTTATCGCCTTGGCCCCCGCCGAAGTCAAAGATCCTCTCCCAATATCGATCTCCGCTTCCGGCATCAAATCGAACTTGGCCGCTGAATGAGAATTCACCAGATGTAGCAACGCCTGGAAGGCTTGCGATACTGACCGCTTCTGCCGCGCTGTTTTCATCGCCGGTTGGGAATAGCAGCCCGCTACTTCCTGTCGTGAAACCAGCCGTGCCCGACACGGCAACAGGTGTGCCCACGGTCAATGCGGGTCCGCCAGCCGCAATCGAATCGGTTCCGTTCTCAAAATCGTAGGCCGCAACGGCGTCGTCGATTAGCTGTACGATTGCGGGAGCGTCATTGCTGCCGGTGATGTTGACAACGGTGTGACCGGTCGCATCAAGGGCACCACCGCTTCCCTGCGACCCATCGTTGTTGTCACCGAATGTCCAGTCGATTTGAACGCTGGCTGGCGGCGCGTCACTGCTGTTGCTGTAGGCGATCGACTGCAGCGTCGAGTTGACCAACGACTCAGTGGCGTTGCTGTCAAACGTTAGCAGTAACGTGCCACCCGAGTTGGTTGTCACGGTTCCAATCGTCGTTCCGCCGTAGCTTAGGCTTCCAGCCTGAGTCAGCGCACCCAATGAGCCCGTCGCGCTGAACACATCGTCGCTGTTGGCGCCCCCGTTTCTGACAAGCAGGATGCTCGTCCCACTGAAGTCATCCAGTGACGCATTGATTTCAGCATCGAACAGTGTGACATCACTGTCAAGGACCACAGCGGAACCGCTCTCCGTGAAGCTCACCGTGCCGAGCTGCCCACTGGTTTGCCGGACCGAAATGTTGTCGACAAAGCCATCGACAGTGTTGGTCGAGTTACTGTAGCTGCCTGGGTCGTCGGAAGTGTCCGTAAACGTGAGCGTGCTACTTGATGAGTCGGCTGTAAAAGTGAATGTGTAACGCACCCAACTACTGCCAGCCTTGTCCGTGACGATCTGCTCGGTTGTCAGCAGGTTGCTACTGCCATCAACTGTAACTTGAAGCTGTTGATTGCGATTGTCGGTGCGGTTGTCGCGATAATCAAATTCAAGTCGGTACGTTGCTCCGGCCGTCGTTGCAATCGTCTGTGACGCGGTGTGAGGACCGACATTGTTATCTTCACCGAACTGCAGGCCACCACCACCCGAGATGACATGGCCGGTCGTCGTCCAGCCACCAATGCCACTATCCAAGTCGCCGTTGGTGATCAACTCTGGCCCAAGGAATGCTGGCGCATCATTGACAGCAATGATGTTGATTGTCTGAGACGCCGAATCCTCTTCGCTGCTGCCATCTCCGGTGAGGCCCGGATCGCCGCCCGTGTTGCCCAGATCGTTGACCGTCAATGTAATGGTGGTTGATGTTGACGTTACATCGCTCGTCGTTGTTTGATCGTGCAGGTATTGAATCGTTCCTGTACTCGTTCCATCGAGCAACGCGTTTAGCTGGGCGTTGGTTCCAGTGAGGGTCACCGTGGCAGTGCTATTCCCGGAAACAGTTACACCCGAGTTTCCAACATCCAAGAGGAGGCGTCCTTCGCCCACATTGAGCGTGGCCGTCACGGAGCCGCCATTGTCATCCAGATCCGAAATGTTGAAGCCGGTACCGTGAATGTTTAGGCTGCCCTGCTCGGTAAAGACAAATGCAGATCCGGGGGCGGTCACGACCGGCGCATCGTTGACCGCGTTGATGCCCATAAGTCGGGTTGCCGTGTTGCTTGTTCCGCCGTCACCATCAGTCAGCGTGATTTCAATCGACCGATCGGTCGCAACTGGGTTGTCGGATGTGTTCAGAAACGCGATGCGGCGCAAAACCGCCTGGACATCGGACACGTCTGCGTCAGAGGTAAAGGTGACGACCAATGGAGTCGACCCATCCGTTCCGCCACTAAAGCTTCCGATCGTCTCCGAATCACGAACAATGTTGCTCCCAGATAGGCTTACTTCGCCAACACCCGTACCGTTTGGCTGAATGTAAAGCTGGTCATTGGCCGTCCCATTCGTAATATCAAGCGTGAGCGTGGCTGAGTCGAAATCCAGTCCGTCGTTATCCGCCACGGTTGCGCTGGCGTCGACAAACGTGCCGCCGGCATTCTCTGTGTAATTTGGAGGGCCGTTTGGAATGATTGCAAGCACAGGATCATCATTGACCGCCGTGATGTTAACGGTGGTGCTACCTGTAGCCGTTAGATCGCCGCCACTACCCTGATTGTTGCTGTCGTTATGGTCATCGAAAGACCAGTCGATTTGCACGTTGGCTGGTGGAGCGTCGCTGCTATTGCTGTACGCAATGGCCTGCATGACGTTGTTGATAGCCGCATTATCGGCTGTCGCATTAAACGTCAGCACTAGCGTTCCACCGCTATTGGTCGTGACCGTACCAACCGTCGTGCCGTTGTAGGCTAGGCTTCCAGCCTGACTAAGCGTCCCTAGCAATCCGCTCGCACTGAAGACATCGTCGCCGCTGGCTCCACCGTTGCGGACCAGCGTCAGTGTGGTGTGCTCGAAAGTGTCTTCGCCGAGATCAATATCAGCATCGAAGACCTTGACATCTGAGTCGAGAACAACTGCAGAGCCGTCCTCAATGAAGGTCGGAGTATTGTCCAGAGTGTTCGCCAACGAAAACCGCTCGTCAATCGTTCCGTCAGCATTGAGCTTTGTGATGTGACCTTCATCGAGATCGGATCCAACAGCAATGATGGAATTGCCATCCAAATTGACTGAAGTGAAATGGTTGATCAGTCCTCCGGAGTCGTATTCAAACTGCCCGCTTGTTGCGAAAGTGTTGTCCTGTGTTCCGTCCGCATTGAGCCGGAACAGAATGGCAGACGTATAGAAACTGCTGGAACCTCCGGCTCCTGCTACAAGGAGCTTGCCATCGCTTTGCTGTTCCAGCCCAGAAACGTTTTCGTAGTCTTCACCCAAATCGATGATCGCATAACCAACGCTGGCAAATGACGTATCGAGTACACCGCTCGAATCGAACTTGACAACCACGTAGTCGTTGTCCGCCCGACCACCTGCAAAGAAGGATCCATCGTCGGCAATGATAAAGTCATCAAGACCTTCATTTGTCGCGCCGAAAGTAGCCTGAGCCATGCCGTCGCCGCCGCCGAAGGTCGTATCAAGCGAGCCGTCGACGTTGTACCTCATCAAGTACAATTCATCACGGTTGTTGAGCTGGCCGATGACGGCAATTTTTCCGTCATCCTGCACTTTCACTGACGTGAATCGACCGTCATCCGAAAATGCGTAGGTAACCGCTCCGCCAGTTCCAAAGTTGGAATCAAGATTGCCGTCGGAGTCGAATCGAAGCAGGAGTCCATCGTCGTTGATATCAAAACCGCTGACATAGATATTGCCATCGAGGTCTGGCGCCACGCCCAATCCAATTTCCGTGTCCCCGGTGTCATAGGTAACGAAACCGCCTGTCCCAAAGCTCGTGTCGAAGCTTCCGTCCGAGTTCAGCCGGCCAAGGACGAGGTCGGTGGTCGTCGGTCCTTCAGTACGGCCTGTGACAAGGATCTTTCCGTCGGACTGCAGAGAAAATGCAAAACTGAGGTCGTTCGTCGAGCCAAAGTCAATCGCTGCGATTCCGTCTCCACCCCCAAAGGATGTATCTGGAGTTCCGTCAGGATTGTTCCGGAGAACGTAGAAGTCCTTGTCTCCTCCAACGGTGGCACTCCCAAACGAAAGAATCTTCCCATCCGGTTGGACGAGTGCGTCGTCGATAGAGAACACTGTCGCGGATGGGACCTCAAGCGTTTCAAATCCATCACCTGATTCAAACGTTGGTGCGTCGTTGACCGGATCGACAGTGATTGAGGTCGAATCCGTCTCAACTCCCGACGCCACGAAGACCACATTCAATCCGTAGACTCGAGCCGTCGTGCTGTCGACGCTTTCCTGGACCGTGTCTCCGACATCGAGTGATGATGACGTGTACGTTGACCAGCCAGTTGCGCCACCTGTTGTGCTTGTGTAGGGAATTGATCCGGCGGCATTCGATGACCAGTGACCAATGACATCGCCTGCCTGAACACTCAGTGAACCCATGTCGAGTGTTCGAATACCATTGCCATCCGTTGCGACGACGTCGCTGTCGGTCAGTGAAATACGATGGACGATCTCGAAATCGCTTCCGCCAGTAGGCCGCAAGACGAGAAAGTCGAAATCGATGGGCGTAACGTCACTGTCCGGTGCTAATCGAAGCGCGGAAATGACGCCATCGGTGCCCGCCGCACCGAACCCGTCGTGGATGAATAACAGGTTGGAACCAGAGCCGTCACCGTTTGCTTTTGTATAACCCTGAGTCAATTCAGGGCCAACCGAGATCGGCGTCGTTTCGGCCACCATCGCCTGGACTTCATCGGCGGTCAAAGCACGCGAGTAGATTCGAGCGTCATCGACCTGGCCGGTCAGGTCGTAATCCGTTAGCGATGGGTTATCACCGATAAGAACAGTTGAGCCGTTGTAAGCGATCGAATTGGAATGGCTTGAAGAACCAACAAGTTGACCATCGATGTACAGGCTTTGCTCGTTAGTCGTTCCGTCGACTGTATAGGTGATGTGGCGCCAACCCGTTCCTTCGACAGAGATTCCAGACTGCGTTGTGTTGTATGCCGAGCCATCGAAGAAGGTTCCGATGACGTCGCCACCGAGTACTGAATCGTCGAGCCTAAGAATGACTCGGTCGTCAAAATTGAACAGCTCGGCACCTTGTGTATCCGCGGCCGATAGGTTCACCCACGCGGAAAGTGTGAGATCCTGCGATTGGCCAAAGTCCGAATTGATCGTGACTCGGTCACCTGCATCAAGGTCCAGCACATTGCCGCGATCGGCGTCGACCAAATAGGCAATTCCCGTTCCCGTGCCGTCTTCGGATGTTCCCGCGCTCGAGTCGTTTAAGTTGTTCTCAAACTGGTAATGTCCCTCAAGGTCGGCGGCGAGCGCTGTGCTCATGTTCAGCGTCACGCTTCCGTTGAAATTGGCATCTGGCGTCAATGTCATTCCGTCGAGTGCGGCGTTGATGTCAGACTCGCTTCCGTCGATCACGAAGCCGGTGCTTCCATTCGCTCCTTCGATGAAGGTGATTCCCGTTGTTTGCGATAGAACCAAGACGCCGTCATTGACCGACAAGGTGAGTCGCATTCGCGAGTCGCTCGTGCCAACGGTATCCGTCACACTGACTTCGGTCGCTGTTCCGCTCACGAATATGAGAGTGGTGTCTTGGTTGATCGTTTGAACGGCTGGAACCGTTTGCATCGCATCGAGATCATTGTCGACAGCGATCGCGATCGACTCGCTGTACGTGTTGCCTGCCGCATCAGTGACTTCGACAGTCACGTTGTGCGACGTCGCGGACTCATAGTCAAGCAATGAGGCGTCCGAGACGGTGATTGCTCCGCTGTTGCTGTCGATCCCAAAGCGTCCGCCGGCGTCGTCGGTCAGGCTGAACGTGAAGTTGGACAGGACTTCGCTAGCCTCCCACTGGATCACGTAGCGATGAGTGGAACTACCAGAGTTGTCGATCCATTCGCCGGTACTGTTTTGAAGAAATGCGTAATCCTCATCTCCGCCGGTATCATTGGGTTCACTGTTCCGCCAATTGGTGAAATAGCCGTTTTGCGCCGAACCCGATCCATCACCCTGCCAGAACAATTCGCTGTCTTGGTTTCCATCGAGCCAGTACCAATCGCCCTCGGTGGTGACATCCGTCGCTCCCAGCCAGACGTTGGCGTCAACAAGATCGCGTAGCAACTCGTTTTCATAAGCAGAGCGAATCGTCACAAGTTGGCCATTGACTCCATTCAGGCCCGCAGCCCGCGCATTAGTATCCGCCGTTGCCCAAGTCTCTGTCGAATCAACGTAGCGATAGAACTTGCCTGTCGCCGCGTCATAAGACAGTGTCGGGTCGTTGTTCAGGATCGTGCTGATCGCTTGTGGGATTTCGATGACTTGCACGTCCGTGATCACAGGGCCGAATGCGCTGTTGGCGTCCATCGATGCGAACGCAAGATCCGTCGCCGTGCCGTTCGCAGTGAAATGGAAGGAACGGTTTTGCCACAGCATGTTCGAATTGGTGGCACCGCTCTCTTGGACGAGAGAAAAATCATGGGAGACTCCACCCGCACTGACTCTCACGTCCTTAACGTCTTCACCGCCAGCCCAGTTGCCACCCAAGGCAAAGACAACTTGGTACTGGCGTCCAACTTCTGTCGTAAGCGTTTGCTGAATCGTTCCCGCGGCGCCACTCCCGTTGAGGTCGACTCCCCTGCCGCCCAGCGGTCCCTCGCTAAAGGGCGTGACGGAATCGACATTTCCATCAATGACGTCCCAGTTGCCCAAGGAGCTTCCTGAAGAGTAGGTGGCCGCTGCGACGTTGCGAAAGTCACCCCCCAAAACAATGTCCTGGGTCACATCCGGATCACTCGGCACCACATATCCGACACTTTCGCCGGTGTTCGCATTTTCGCTGATGTGCAGGTCTTCGACGGGTGTGCTGGCGACGAAGCCGGTTCCGGTAGCATGTCCAATACTTAGGTTGTTGCCGCTGACGACATCAACAACTTCGCTCGATCCGTTGAAGCCATCCATCTGCCAGTTGGCGATCAGGCCGCTTGGTAGGCTGCCGGTTTCAAACTTCTGCTGATAGTTCTGCGCGATCTCGGCTTCGCTGCGAACTTCGTTCCAAATACGTACGTCGTAAATAGTACCGTCAAAAAACTGCCTAGAATCGAAACTTCCGCCAATACTGTCTTGCTCTTGACCAAAGGCGATTTGTCCCGTGCCGGCTGAACCGTTGATGGTTGCGCCCGTAGCGTAGCCGATGCCGATTTCGACCAACTCACCGTCGACGTAAATCGCGTAGTCGCCGTTGGCATTGTCCCAACTCCATGCCAACGAATGCTGCTGGCTGTCAGCGAGTTCGCTGTAATCCATGCCGCTGAGTGTCAGTGTGCTGTTGTTGATGCCAAGTTGCAGGTTGCTGCCGTTGATAAACGCATAGAGATCATTGCCGCTGGAGCCACCACCGGCGTAGGAGATCAAAGGTGTCAAGTCACTTGCCAAGCCGCTATTTGACAGACCCTCGGTACGAAAACTCGTTTCAATCGTGAACCCCGTCAGTCCACCAAGAATCGCTCCACCGTCCGTGGAAATCAGATAAGCGTCATTTCCACCATCCGCATTCAGTTCGATGCCGCTGGATAGATTGCTTGGTGCGTTATCGGCTTCGACTAAGTTGCTTAGCGAGATCGTGAACGACTTGTCGACGGTATTGCTATCGACATCCGTGGTGCGAACGGTGACGGTGTGAGTTGCATTGGTATCCGCATCCAGCAAGGTTCCGTTGGCAACAGTGATCTGCCCCGTGCTGCTGTCGATGGCGAATGCACCCGAGACGGTTTGTGATTGGATGCTATAGGTGATGGCCTGGGTCGCATCGAGGACTTCATCGGCATCCCACTCGACGATGTAGTTCGGCGTGGCATTGTTGTCGGGGAAATCATCCCACGTGCCATTGGTGTACATTCGGATTCCGTCTTGGACGCCGCCAGCGTCGTCCGGTTGCGCGGCACTCGCCCAATTGGTGTAGGCGCCATCAATGTTGTAGCCGCCTGATCCGGCCCGCCAAAAGGCATCGGCATCGATGCCGTTCTCCTGCCATCGGAATTCGCCTTCGATCGTCGTGTCGCTCGCGCCTAGCCAAAATGCACCACTCAGATCAGACACCATTGACGTGATCAATTCTTGTTCCGCAGCGCTCCTGATTGTCAGCAGTTGACCACCAACGGAGTTCAACTGAGTCGCCATCGCCGCAGAGGACGAAGTGGCCAAATCGCCGGGCGTCAAAACGACCTTGTAGAACTTGCCGGTCTCAGCCGAGTAGATGAGGTTTGAATCAGCGGCGAGCAGGGCCGCAATCTGTTGCTCTCTTTCCAAATCGTTGCCGGCGACCGATCCAACGACCGTACCGTCGATGGCATTCTCATCGACAGCATAAGTGAGTGATGCGGCCGAAGCGGTGAAGCCAGCCTCCCCAGTATGCTTCAGCGTCAGGTTGTTGCCGCTGACGACGTCAAGAACGACGCCATCCGTCGAGAGTTGGTCGAATCGCCAATTCGCGAGCATGCCGTCTTCATCGTACGGCAAATCGCTGCGGTAGCTGGCAGCAATCTCATTGGCGGGGCGAACATCATCGAAGACACGGACATCATATAACGTCGCCTGAAGCGTATGGCTATCAACAAAGCCACTCTCAGGGGTGCCGATCTGACGCTGTCCAATTACGAAAGCCGAATTGCCTGACGAGATGCTTCCGGTGTGAGAACCGCTAAGCGTGTCGATCAAATTGCCGTCTAGGTAGATCGCAACGGTTCCGGTTGCGCCATCCCAACTCACGCCCAACGAGTAGGTATCCCCGGTCTTCAACGTATCCCGATAGCTGAGCACCGAACTTGTGACGGACACCCCTTCGATTGTCACTTGTAAGTTGTGGGTACCCGCAATTCTCAAATCAAAAAGGTTGGTACCGGCATCGTCGATGTAGGAAACGATCGAGTCGGTGTTATTGAAACCGCTTCCCGAGCTGAATTGCATTTCGTAGGTGAATGCAGTTCGACCACCAAAGATGGCGTCGCCATCATCCGCGACGACATAGGCATCTCTGCCGCCATCCTGATTGATGCTCAGACCGCCGCCAGTTGTGGTCGTGGTGCTTATTGGATCAAGTACATTGATTTCAATGGCCCCCGTTGTTTCGATGCTATCCGCTGCGATCGCGGCAATCTCGTCGGAAGACAGTGCGCGTGAGTAGACGCGAGCGTCATCGATCAAGCCGTTGAAATCGTAGCTGGCACTTCCATTGCCGTGAGCACCAATGAAGGTGGAGGATCCTAGGTTGTAGCCAATGCTGGCGGTCTCGGCACCTTCCGCAAGTAATTGTCCATCAACATAAATTCGTTGGACTTGGTTGGTCGTGTCGACGGTGTATGCGATATGACGCCAGCCAGTGCCGGTCACATTGATTCCGGAGCTGAGTTCTTTCCAGTCACCCGTTCCATCATAGAAGTAGCCGATCAAAGCACTCTCAGATGAATCATCGGCACGGATCGCAACACTGTCACCGAGACTGATAATGTCTGATCCAAGCGTGCCATTGGTTGTCAGATTGACCCAAGCGGAAAGCGTGATGCTTGTGGGCTGACCCAGTGTTGATCCGATCGAGACAGAGTCACCAGTCCCATCAAGACTAAGCACCTCTCCTCTCTCGCTATCCAGTACGGTTGTCGCGTCACCGTTGAAGGTTCCATTATCCGCAGTACCCGCGGCTTGATCATCCGTCGTGCCACCTTCAAAGGTGTAATGCCCTTCCAGGTCAGCCTCCAGGGCAGTGGTCATGTTGAGGGCGACTATACCGCTGAATCCGGAGTCTGGGGTGAAGGTCATTCCTTCCAACGCGGCATTGATGTCTGACTCCGTACCATTGATGACGAAGGTAGCATTGCCGTTACTGCCTTCTACGAATGTGAGATTCGTTGTCTGGGATAGTGTCAGCAATCCGTGTTCGACAGATAATTGAACTTGTAGCTGCGAGTTCTCGGAAGCAACCGTGTCAGAAACAGTCACTGCGTTGCCGTTGGCTACATTGAACGTCAGCGTTTGGTTTTCTTCAACAACCTGATCTGCCGGAAGGGTTTGTGACGGGTCCAGGCCATTGTCAACAGCGATCGACATCGTCTCGCTGTACGAGTTTCCGGCGGGATCGGTAACTTGGAACTCAACGTTGTGAGCGGTTGCCGTTTCGTGATCCAGCGTCGTCGGCGTGCCGATCCACTTGTTCATCAAATGGGCGTGCAAATCGACGATCTCGTCGCCGTCAAGGGCGGTGTTGTTGTACGTGAACTCGCCGATCAGCCCGGAAAAAAAGGAACCGGTGCCGCTATTGTTGATGTCACCCGCGTGCGTTTTTGAGTCATTCGAGAGTGACCCGAGAGCAATGTTGCCTGTGTGGTTGCCATGGATCTCCGCCTCGGCGGCTGCTTGACCAGCTAGCGAACCATCAACATAAAGCCGCATTTCGCCTTCGTTGGCATCGAAGTCGAAGGTGATCACATGGGTTTCGTTGGCGGCAATCGAAGTGGAAACGAATTCGCCAGTCCAACCGTTGTTCTCTGACCAAGCTCCCGCGTAGAGTTGGCCCGAATCAATGTAAAGGCTCATGCCATTCGTCCCGCCACCTTGCTCGTAGATGAACTGCTGGGTCGATACATCGCTGGAGGTTTGAAGTACAACGGTAAACGATTTTTCGTCGTAGTCGGTACCCCCCGTGTTTAGTGTCGCCGAGTTATCAATCGCAAGTGTGTCGTCGCTGCCATCAAACTGAATGGCGTCGCGTCCATTGATGGCTGCCGAAACAAGAGCTGGTTCAGATCCGCTCGTTGTTTGGGAAGCGTCGTTTCCGGTCGAGGTCAAATCACTGATTTGTGAAATCAAACCTCCGGATTCGGAGATGGATGTGTTGTCGGAAGCATCGAGCCACAACACGTGATCAGGGAAGGTGTCGGGTGGGGCGGGGTTGGCCAGCAGGACTTCGCCGCTCGACGGATCGACTTTGAATAGGGGGCCATTTGCATCCTGATCGGTGACTTCAAAGGTGAAGCTCGAGAGGACTTCACTGGCGTCCCATTCGATGACGTATTCAGCTTGGTTGGCCGGGTTGTCTGCCCAATCGAACCAAAGCCCCAAACTGTTCATTGCGGCGGCGTCCTCGCCATCGGCTCCTAGCGCCGTGTCGTTATTGGGGTCCGTCGTTGACGACCAATTGACGTGCTGACCTGCGGCGGCGCTTCCACCGATCGCACCTGACCAAAAGGCATCACCATCGGATGAGCCTTCGAGCCACCGCCAATCGCCTTCCAATGTCACGTCCGATGCTCCGAGCCAAATCGTGCTCCCGCCAGCCAAGGACCTCGCCAGCTCGTTCTCGTATGCAGAGTTAATCGTGAGTAGCTGACCGCTGACGCCGTTGAGTCGAGATGATGTGGCAGTGGCTAAAGCGTTCGAGAATTGCTCTGTATCCGTGATATGACGATAGAACTTGCCTGTTGATGCATCGTAAGACAGCGTTGAATCGTTGTTCAGGATCGTGCTGACCGCTTGCGGGACTTCGATGACACGGACGTCGCCAAGAACGGCTCCGAAACCATCACCGATCATGTCGGCAAAACCGAGATCCGTGGAGGTTGAATCGGCCGTGAAGGTGAATGACCTGTCCGACCAAAGCATGTTGGATGTCGCCCAATTTGCTGGCTGGGTGATATCGAAGTCATGGCTTTCACCGCCCGCACTTGCTCTTAGCTCTTTGACATCCGCACCGCCGGCCCAGTTACCACTTAGGCTGAAAACAACCTGGTATTCGCGTCCGACTTCGGTGGAAAGTGTCTGGGAAATCGCGCCGAATGCTCCAACCGTGCCGCTCAGATCGACGCTTTGCCCGCCAGTCGGGGTCAGCTCAAAACCTGTGCTCGACGCTGGCTGAACGTTGTCGTTTATGACGGTCCATCCGCCGAAAGTTTGGCCCGTTGAATACGTGTCGAAGCTGCCCGCGACGGTCGTGCCCAGGAACAAACCATCGCCAACAATATCCTGTGGTGCGTCGGGGTCACTTGGAACGATGAATCCAACACTGGCGCCACCCGCCGCGTGCTCGCTGATGTGTAGGTCTTCGACGGGAATGCTAGCGACGAATCCGGTGCCAGTCGCATGGCCAATGCTTAGGTTGTTGCCACTGACGACGTCGACGACTTCGTTGGATCCGTTGAAGCCATCCATCTGCCAGTTGGCGATCAGTCCACTGGGCAAACTGCCGCTGTCGAACTTTTGATTGTGGCTGAGCGAAATTTCGACTTCGCTGCGGACCTCGTTCCAAACGCGAACGTCGTACAGTGTGCCCGCGAAAATATCCGTTGCATCGAAGCCACCTCCAAGGCTGTCTTGCTCCTGGCCGAAGATCAGCGTTCCGGTTCCTACCGAACCATTGATCGTCTGCCCTGCTTCATATCCTGTACCCGTTTCGACCAACTCTCCGTCGGCATAAACGGCCCAGTCGCCCTTGGTGTTGTCCCAACTGAACGACAGTGAATGCCGCTGACCGTCCATGAGTGAATCGTAGTCGTAACCCGAGAGCACTAAAGTCGTCTGATCCACCCCAACTCGGAGCGTTCCGTCGCCGAAGAGAACGAGGCCAAAGTCGCCGTCGGAGGTTCCCCAGTAGGAGACCAGCCGATTCTTGCCAACTTCATCAATCGAGAAAGTTGTCTCGAACGTGAACTCAGATCTTCCACCAAGAATCGCCCCGCCATCGCCAGCAACGAGATAGGCATCGTTTCCACCATCGGTGTTCAGCTCGATACCGCTGGAAAGATCGGTCGGGGCGTTGTTGTCTTCAACCAGATTGCTCAGTGAGATCGTGAATGACTGGTCGACCGTGTTGTTGTCCACGTCGGTCGTTCGAATGGTGATCGTGTGCGTAGCATTGGTGTCCGCATCCAACAGGGATCCGTCGGCCACAGTGATTTGGCCCGTATCGCTGTCGATCGCGAATGCACCGGAGACGGTTTGGGATTGAATGCTGTAGGTGATTGCCTGGGATGCATCCAAGACCGCGTCGGCATCCCATTCGATAATGAATCCATTGGTCGTCGCATAGGCTTCATCATGCCAGAAGCCATCCTGGTCTCGTATGGCGACGGCATCTTGCCCGCCACTGTCATCGGGGTTGCCGCTGAGCCAGTTGGTATAAGCGTCTTCGAGGTTGTGGCCGTTCTCATCGCCGTTCCAGAATCGGTCGCCGTCGGTCGTTCCGGTCAGCCATCGCCATTCGCCCTCAACGGTAGAGTCACTCGCCCCAAGCCAAAGATCTTCAGCAGCGCCCGCTGCAAGCTGTGTAGCGATTTCCTGTTCGGCTGCACTGCGAATATTGATCAGTTGGCCGGCGACGCCCCCTAGCGACTCTGCAGCCGCATTCGACTGAGCCGTCGTGAAGCCCACACTTGTTTTATCCACCTTGTAGAACTTGTTTGTCTCGGCGCTGTAGATGAGACTTGAGTCCGCATCGAGCAGAGCTTGAACCTGTTGCTCGCGTTCGAGATCATTGCCTGCTACCGAGCCGATGATGGTCCCGTCGAATGCGTTTTCATCAATGGTAAAGGTCAGCGTCGCATCGCTGGAGGTGAATCCTGATTCGATGGAATGCTTGAGGGTCAGATTGTTCCCGCTGACGGCGTCTAGTACGACACCATCCGTCGACAATTGATCAAACCGCCAATTGGCGATCATGCCGTCTTCGTCGTAGGGTAGATCGCTTGCGTGACTAGCGGCAATCTCGTCTGCCGTTCGAACGTCGTTGAACAGACGAACATCCTTCAGAGTGCCGTGGAAGGCATCTGCGGGCGTGTCAATCGCGACGTTCGCACCAAAGTCCTGACCAATGATCAGGGAACCATTGCTTTCCAGTGTGTAGCCCGATTGCAGGCCGGTTCCGCTGTCAATTAATTGGCCATCAACGTAGATACTCCAATCCCCCGCTGCATTGTCCCAACTAAACGCAAGCGCGTGGTCGGTACCGTCGCCAAGTGTGCGATAGTCCATTGCTGAGGAGGAAATCGTGGCTCCTGCGATACGCACTATCAGATCGCCATTGAAGACGCGCACCAGAAGCTCATCTTGACCATCGTTAGTCTCGCTTCCTCGATAAGCGAAGAATGATGCACCAACGAGATCGTTGGTGTTGAACTGAATTTCAGCGGTGAATTCTGTCAGCCCACCGACGATCATTCCCCCATCATCGGCCAACAGGTAGGTGTCATCGCCACCGTCCTCGTTGATACTTAGGCCACCTCCGCTGCTCGACGTGGAAACCACCGAATCAAGCACGTTGATGTCGATGCTGCTATTCGCTTCGGTGTTATCAGCCGCTAACGCCGCGATTTCGTCAACCGACAGGGCTCGCGAATAAACACGAGCATCGTCGATCAAACCATCGAAGTCGTAGTCGCCCGATGTTGGATGCCGACCGATCTGAACATTCGATCCCGCGTAACCAAGTGTGTCGGCATGGTTCGTCTGGGCAACCTGCACGCCGTCGATATAGATCGTCTGTGTGTTGGTCGCATCATCGATTGTAAAAGCCACATGGCGCCAGCCGGTCGTGGCAACATCGGTCCCTGAGAACGTCCATTTGAAAGGCGAAGCACCGTCCCAGTAAAACGCGGAGACGCCGTTACCGCCAAGGTCGAGCCGGAGCGCGACGTTGTTGCCAAGGCTGATCACCTCGGCTCCGCCAGTGTCGGGTGCATCGAGATTGACCCACGCGGACAAGGTCACGCTGGTCGGATTGCCATATAGTCCACTGATTTCGACTGCATCGCCGTCGCCGTCCAAGCTAAGCACTTGACCACGCTGGGCGTCGGTTGTCGTTGTCGCATTGCCTAGGAATGTGCCGTCGTCCGAGCTTCCGGCGGCTTGATCAGCGGCGGTTCCGTCGTCGAAGGTGTATCGGCCTTCAAGATCCGCTGACAAAGACGTTGTCATGTTCAGCGACACATTCCCGCTGAAGCCCGTGTTGGGAGTGAAGGTCAATCCAAGCAGTGCCGCGTTGATGTCGGACTCGGTTCCGTCGATGACGAGACTACCGCTGCCATTGGTACCTTCGACAAACGTCAGTCCCGTTGTTTGCGACAATGTCAACGTTCCATGCTGAACTGACAACGCGACTTGCATCCGCGTGTCCGTACTGGCAAGCGAATCAGAAACGGTCGGCGACGTCACCGCGTCGAAGGTCAGCGTCTGTCCTTCGGTAATGAATTGCGGACCGGGCACGGTTTGATTTGCATCGAGCGCGTTGTCGATCTTGATCGACATCGTTTCGGAGTAACTATTGCCTGACGCATCGGTGACTTGAACCGTCACGTCGTGCGAAGCGAGTGTGTCCGCATCGATCAGTGAGCTATCGGCGACGGTAATCTCGCCGGTACTGCCATCAATCGCAAAGCGTCCGCCCGCATCGTCAGTCAGGCTGAAGGTGAAACTAGACAGGACTTCATTGGCATCCCATTCGATGACGTAAGAGTGATTTCCTTGATCCGTCAAGTCAGCCCAAGCACCGGAGCTGATCATGCGAAGGTAGTTCTCACCTGCGCCATCGCTCAACTGGATCGAGGGTGCAAATTGGCCAACGGTCTGAGATCCGCCATTCCCGCCCGTCCAAAACACTTCGGATGACTCTGCATCTCCGTCGAGCCAAACCCACGTTCCTTCTGTGGTGGCGTCGGAGGCGCCCAACCAGATCTCGTTACCGCTTGAGAGCGCGAACTCTCGGATCAACTCGTTCTCGTACTGCGAATCAATCGTTACGAGCTGACCTGACACTCCATTGATAGTCGATCCGGTCGCGACTGACCTTGCAGCGTTAAACTGGGTAGTCGACTCGACGAAACGATAGAACTTGCCAGTAGCTGCATCGTAAGACAGCGTGGCATCGTTGTTGAGTATCGTGTTAACCGCATCAGGGAGTTCGAACACCTGGATGTCAGCAACGACTGCTCCGCTGCTGGTGCCGTCAAGGGACAAGAAGTCCAAATCGGTCGCCGTCGATTCCGCCGAGAATGTGAAGGATCGGTGTTCCCATAGCATGTTCGACGTCGACCAACCGCCCGATTGGGTTACGCTGAAATCGTAACTTTCACCGTCCGCGCTGACTCGAACATCCTTGACGGCTTCGCCAGCAATGAAGTTTCCACTCAGGGCAAAAACGACCTGGTACTGCCGTCCGACTTCCGTGGTTACGGTTTGATAGATTCCGCCTGGCGTTGTCCCGTTCAGGTCAATGCTACGGCCACCCAGTGGCGAGTCCTCAAATGTCGTTCCGATGAGGTCCACGTTGCCTGTTCGGACCGTCCAATCCCCGATGGTTTGTCCGGTTGAGTAGGTGGCATACGAACCAGGATCCGCCGCCTCCAAAAACAGCCCGTCGCTGAGGATGTCTTGCGGCGAGTCCGGATCGGACGGCACAACCGTCCCGACGCTGGCACCATCGACCGTGTTTTCACTGATGTGTAGGTCTTCCACTGGTGTGCTGGCAGTGAAGCCGGTGCCCGTCGCATGACCGATGCTCAGGTTGTTCCCGCTAACGACATCGACGACTTCGCTGCTGCCGTTGAACCCATCCATTTGCCAATTGGCGACTAGGCCGCTGGGTAAACTGCCCGTATCAAGTTTTTGCTGATGACCCAATGCGATCTCAGCATCGCTACGAGTCTCGTTCCAGATGCGGACATCATGTATCGTACCGGAAAAAAACTCGTTGCTGTCGAAACTGCCGCCCGGTGAATCTTGTTCTTGACCAAGGACCAGCGTGCCGCCGCCATCAATTGCGAGCGTTGACATGGCCGTCAGCGTTTCCACATATTCGCCGTTCACAAAAAGTCGAGTTTCACCCAGACCCGCATCCCAGGCGACTGCGATTGTGTGGAAGCCACCATCGAATAGTTCGAGGTAAGTTCCGCTGGAGAAGGCTGTCCCATTGGCAACCTCGA
>JBCDIU010000044.1:0-45948 GCA_038748615.1 Planctomycetota bacterium
GCTGGGTCTCCGCGAACGAGGGTTGTCCGCGTCCATATGCAGCCCCGTTTCGTGTCTTTTAGTTTGGTCGGAGCCCAAAATTCAGATCACCGGATCGGCGCAGTGGAATGTCGATCGCTCATCGATTGAAACGACGGGTGTGGATGTGGTGAGTGATTGGTTCGCAGCGAGACTCGCCGGTGTCATCGAACAATCCACTGACGTCCACAGCATGCGTCTTTCTGGACCGGCGCAATTCAAAATGGATGTTGCCGCGGAACGACTTTCGGTGCTCACCGGGATGCAGATGGTTGCCGAAGGCGTCCACCAGACGCCACTGACCATTCAGATTGCAAGCGGCCATGGCGACTCGGCCTTCACGATCGATGGTAGCTTGGGATGGGAGTCGGCAGACGCAGCCGGAATGCTATTCGGCCCGGCAAGCATCCCCTTCACGATGACCGAATCCACGATCGACATTGCAGCCGCACGGATCCCAGTCATGGGCGCCAGTCGCATGGCGAGTCGCATGATCGGTCCACAGGTCGCACCGCTGTCCTACGATCCAAGCCGCGGTGATCAGTGGCGGCGTGAGAACGAGCTCACAACGGGCGACTATGGTGAGATTACGGTGACCGGCCAAGTACGGTATCGACCGGAGCTCTTGGTTCAACTGCAGCCGGGACCAATTGCACGCAATGTTCGGTTGACTCCAGAGATGACCGAAAACTGGCTCAAGTACCTTGCACCCATCGCCGCCGACGCGGCGCGGCTGGAGGGTTCGTTTGGTGCCGAACTCGACGAAGCCCTGATTGATCTCGACCGTCCCGAGCGAAGCCGTGTTCGCGGTCGCCTGAATGTGCGTCAAGTCGTGATGAATGCTGGTCCCTTGGCCGACCAGGTCATCGCGAGTGCACGTCAGTTGCAATCTTTGGCGGCATTGGGCCAGTCATCGCGGCCTCCAAGAACAGGACGCACGCTCGTCACCCTGCCCGCCCAGGTCGTGGATTTTCAGGTGGCCGACGGTACCGTCAGTCACCGCGCACTGATGATGGAAATTGACAGGGCCCGGGTCGTGACCAGCGGCAATGTCATGATGGACGGACGACTGGACCTGGTAGCGCAGATACCATTGGAACCTTCCTGGCTTGGTTCCGACTTGCGTGGTCTTGCCGGTCAACAGTTGACGCTGCCAATCGATGGCACACTGTCGAGACCCAGCCTCGACTCCGCGGGCGTGCGACGTGTCGTTGCCGACCTTGGCGTCCGCGCCGCTCAGCAAGCCGGCACGAACTACCTGCAAGAACAAATTGGTCGTGGGCAACAGCAGCTCGAGGATAGTTTCCAGAAAGGACTCAATAAGCTGTTCGGTCGATAACGGCACCTTCGCAACGACCTTGTGCGTTGCGGGTATCCTACGGGAATGCTTTCTCGTTCTCCCACTCTGGTTACCCGATGAAACGATCGATTCTTCCTGCCGTGTTGATGGCATTGGCTTTGTTCACCACCGGTGCGACCGGCGCACAGCCCAACATCGTGTTCGTGATCGCGGACGACTGCACATTCCGCGACATCGGCTGCTACGGCGGTCAAGCCCATACGCCGCACATCGACCAGTTGGCGACGGAAGGAATGCTGTTTTCGCGGTGTTTCCAGGCGGCACCCATGTGCTCTCCGACGCGGCACAACATCTATACGGGACAGTATCCCGTCAAAAGTGGTGCCTACCCCAATCACACCCATGTCGACGTGGGCACCGACAGCATCGTCCAGGCGATGAGCCGACTCGGCTATCGAGTCGCCCATAGCGGCAAGTCTCATGTTAAACCCGCGTCCGTTTTCGACTGGCAGCATCTTGGGACCGAGAACAACCCCGATTTTGAGTTGGTCGACCAGTTCATGCAGGAAAGTGCAGCCGCGAACGAACCATTCTGCTTGCTGTTGTGTTCCAATGAACCTCACACGCCGTGGAACAAGGGCGACCCATCTCGATATCCAGTCGAGAACATCGAGTTGCCGCCTTACCTAGTGGATACACCCGAGACGCGAATCGGGATGTCCAAATACTTGGCGGAGATTACCTACTACGACTCACAGGTCGGTCAGGCAATCGATTTGATTGAAAAGCATGGAATTGCAGATCAGACCTTATTGGTCGTGGTCAGCGAACAGGGTAATTCATTGCCATTTGCGAAATGGACCTGCTACGACAATGGTTTGCAATCGGCGTGCATTGCTCGATGGCCCGGCAAGATTCAACCCGGAGTCGTGAACCCGGCCATGATCGAGTACGTCGATTTCTTGCCCACCTTCATCGAAGCTGCCGGTGGCCAACCCGAACCGAATTTAGATGGTCGCAGCTTGATGCCCGTCTTTGGCGGCCAACAACATCACAAGGAGTTCGTGTTCGGTGAGATGACCACGTTGGGGATCATCAACGGCTCACCGCACTTTGGCATTCGATCGGTGCGATCCGAGAAGTACAAGTACATTTGGAACTTCACGCCGGAGACACCCTTCCAGAACGCTTGCACCAAGTCCGTGGAGTTCAAGAGTTGGCAGTCGGCCGCTGAGAATGGCGACGTCGGCGCCGCCGAACTGGTCCATCGGTACCAGCACCGACCCGAAGTCGAACTTTATGACGTCGAAGCCGACCCACTCGAAATGAACAACCTCGCCGACGACCCACGATGGGACGATGTCCAATCGAAGTTAAGAGCCGAGCTGGATGCCTGGATGGCTCATTGCGGTGATGAAGGCCAGGCAACTGAGCTGAACGCATTGCAGCGACAAGGAAATGGAAAGTCCAAGCAACGAAAACGTGTCAATCGCCAACGCGAGTCCGATGCATGACGCCGTGCCACGGCGACCACGGTCTCCACGGACACGCGTGCGACAGACACTTGCAATTCGTTTCCTTGAACAAGCACGACATCGCACGTACACGCTCCATCAAGCGATGCCCTAGCACGTTCCAGAATGTTCGATCGCAGCCCAATTGAGTGCCCCGTGGAAAACTCCAATTCACGCCGATGGGGCTCATCGTTTTACCGTTCGACCTCGACCTGTCGCGCAGGTGGTGGCCTCCCAGAGCTCCAAAATTAGTCGCGTGCGGTCAGCGGCGGTCTACCGCACATCGATCAAATGGACGGAATCGGATTCGTCGACCTCCAGATGGGATAGGTACTCACGAACCTTTCCGTCTTTTTCGTCGACGCCCTGCTTGAGGGTCCCATGCCGCATAACTCACCAGACTTGATTGCCTCGCCGCTTGCGTCAGAACTACGGTCTCGAAGCTAACTTCGTCCACCCCGGCAAGGATTGGGCCAAGGTCGAGCCCTTTCAAAGAATCGCTGTCCGGAAAGGCTTCTCCCGCGAGTTAGTTCGACGAACATCTTGGTCCATTCGAACGTGATGATGGGATGATCCCATATCCTCCCAGCTTGAATGTGGCCGGACCAGTAAGCAATCACTGGGACACCAATGCCACCTTCGAAGGTGCTTCTGTTGATGCCTCGATAGGGGGCGTTTCAAGCGATCTTCGTACCAAAGCTGTCGCTCGCAAAAACGATGATTGGCTGCTCGTCAATCGCGTCCATGACGTCGCCTATCCTGGTATCCATCCGCTCTATAGACGCTTGCAGGAAAGCGGCTTGCTTCCAAAGCTGCCTTTGGTGGTCCCGTCGATCCAATGGGCCTTGAAACGGAGAATTTGGACAGGTGTAAGGTAGATACAGAGAATAGGGAGCATTGTGTTCGGACTGAATGAAATTCAACGCCTCGTCGGTCATCCGATCGGTGAAGTATTCGCGATCCTGAATTGGTTGCCCATCACGCGATATTAGCTGTACTCTGCGGCAGCTCTAATCACGGTGTAACATGGCATTGGCCCGCCGCACCTTCCAAGCCACGATACTAAGCTTGCCACGTTTTCCTGTAACCTCCTTATCAAACGCTTCACGTTCGTTAGCCGTCAGTTTGATACGATGGGTTATATGATTCGCTTCTTGCTCTCCGCGGTCTGGGCACGGCGATCGCATCAAAAGTTGATCGAAGTATTCGGTTGTGGGTTGCCTGAGTGAACCCCTCGTGTGAAAGATTGCTTTGTTCCTTGGACGCATGCCCTGCAATGGAGATGGCCATGCTTTCACAAGTTGATCTGTTTCACGACTGTTTTGACCGTGTCGTTGACCCGCGCGTCGTTGGCCGCACGAAACACCCGCTCAATTCGATTCTGTTTCTCGTCGTTGCAGCCATGATCGCCGATGCGGACGGCCCCGAGGAGATCGAGGATTTCGGCGACGAGCGGATTGATTGGCTGTCCCAGTTCGCTGATTTCACCGAAGGCATCCCGTCGCACGACATCATCGGCAGGGTCATGTCATTAATCGACCCGAAACAGTTTCAGCAGGCATTGGTTGATTGGCATACACAACTGTGTGAAGCACACCACACCAGTGAAGCAGCGGCCGATTCCGACAACAGTCCGGTTCATATCGCGATCGACGGAAAGACGTCTCGAGGCTCCTACACCAACAAAGAGAAATCCAACGCTTTGCACTTCGTCTCCGCATGGGCAACCCAGCATGGAGTCGCTCTCGGACAGACCGAGGTGGACTCCAAGAGTAACGAAATCACAGCCATTGACGAACTGATCGATTTCATCGACGTCCGCGATAGTGTGATCACGATCGATGCGATTGGCGCTCAAAAGTCAATTGCCCAGAAGATCACCGACAAAGGCGGCGACTACATCTTCGCTATCAAAGACAATCATCCCAAGTTGGCCGAGGCGATTCGCGATCACTTCGAGCGGGTTCATGAAGAAGGCCTGCGAAAGCATCGAGTCAAATCCAAAACGACAGTTGAGGAAACTCGTGGTCGCCGTGAAGAACGGTTCTACGAGGTCTGCGCGATCCCGGCTTCCCTTCGCTCTCTGTCCTCAGCCTGGACGGGCGCAACAAGCATTGGGCAAGCCATCACAGAGATTGAGGAAGGCGAGGAGTGCCGAGTGGAGGTTCGTTACTTCTTACTGAGTCGTGATGCAAAGGTAAGAGTTTGCCACCAGCGTCCGAAGCCACTGGAGTATCGAATCGATGAACTGGGTTTTGGATGTCGTGTTCCACGATGATGCCAGTCGGATTCGCACTCGAAACGCAACGGCGAACTTCACGTTCACTCGCCGTTACATTACGACGCTGCTCAAACGGGACACCTCGAAGCACAGTTTGAAACGCAAGCGAAAACTGGCAGGCTGGAACATCTATTTCCATCAAAACCTATTGTTTCCGGACGCATTTTGATGCTACGACCGTGGCGGTCTGGGGAGCGAGGCCACGAGCCTCGAATCTCCCCGAAAACCAAAATGCGACGGAAGACGAATACCCGCAGACGGTTGAGATCTCATACGGTATGAGATCTATTCCCGATTGGCATCTGCCTCGGCGATGGCAGCCTCATAATCCTCCATGGCCTGCTCCGCCGCCTCATCCTGTTCAATTACGGATGTCGTGTTCTCTGGCGTGCAGCCAGCCAAAAAGGTCAAGGCCGCGATCAGAATTATGTGCAGCCAGTTAGGAACTCCGCGGGAAACGTGATCAGAAAGACTCGATTTCATTGGTGGTTTCTTTCAGCGTGGAAATGGAATTTGTCAAATAAACGGCTCCGACGGGATTAGAACTCTTCGTCGATCACCTCTTTGTTTGCACGCGTTCCAAGGGCGCCCCAAAGTCCGTATGGGCTTTCGATGCCAACATTGTCCGCACCGAGGTAAACGGTTTGTGCCCGCGGATCTCCGGCCTCGATGGAATCAGTGATGAACTTAACGGCCCCATCACCCATCAAAACGTGAACACCACCCTGATGCCGGCTGCTGGGTGGGTAAATGCCCCAAGTGCTATCCGCGCTGGTTCTGGACACGCACTCGCTATTAGGGGATAGAATGGTATTCATCCCACTGTGCTGAATGACGCCATCAGCCCAGTGGAAGCCACGGGCCCAGCCGGCTCGCGAACCGTCGCCCGCCGAATTATCCGTTGTTAAGTTCTCACCGGCCAACCAGAATTGGGGACGTTCTGGATCGATTTTGTTGTTGTCTTTCGCCCAGGAAGGATTGTCCCGAAGCGGCGCCGAACCGGGACCGTCGATCGGTGCTGTGCGGATGTCGCGATCACCTAGGTCGGTGGCAATCTCACCCGCCATGATTGTGTTCGATAGACCGTCAAGGACGTCACGGAAAGCCATCAGTTTCCTAGGCACGAACATGCCGCGCCCGGACGCTCGGATCTGCTGCGCGTTGTTGTCATTTTTGGTCATCGGATTCACCCACCGCCATTCGCCGACATCGGTGTACTCCAATGCATCGCCAAGACAGGCTGCGTAATTCGTCCGGCCCAGCGCTGGCAGTCCAGTTCCAGGGTCACTGGGGCAGCGAAATGCTGATAGCTCCGTGATCCAAGGTTCGTAGTTATTCCGCCACGGTGCGGGCCCCATGGGCGGCCAAGGAGGTGTCTTATCATTGCCATTGGCAAGGAAGGCATTTGGGTTACTGATCACCTCCCAAAGTCCTTGCTGCTCGATGAACGGAAGTGTTCCCACCAGCCACCCGAGTCGAAGCTGATTGCTCGTATTGTTATTGGTGCCCCAGGACCCACCCATTTGACCGGGGAGGTTCTTGAATGCATCGTGATAGTTGTGAAGCGCCAAGCCGAGCTGCTTGAAATTATTGCTACAACTCATCCGCCGAGCCGCTTCGCGCGCTGCTTGAACGGCAGGCAAAAGCAGGCCAACCAAAACACCGATGATGGCAATCACCACCAATAACTCCACCAGAGTAAAACCTGCTGGAACAGACCTTTTTGAAGTCATGTAACGAACCTTAACAAAAAATGGATGAATTGCCTGCGACGTGACTCGTCGAAGACAGCAGCGGCGGCGAAGAAAACGTCCGAACCGATTCAATCCACCACGCCCGCAAGGGTATCTTCGACGCCAACATTGTTCAATTGTGGTGCTATGAACGTCAATGAACATAGCTAAACGTGTCTCGGCATAGCAATTCTCAACCTCTTGGAGAGTGCTATACCGCGAGATAGCCGAGGAGTCCCATGGAAGGCTCGTGACAAACACCAAACCTCAATTCATTTCACGCCAAACGGTGGATGCCAGTTGGTTTTACCTGGACCTCGACCCGCCCCTGGCGGTCGTTTGCGGGGGAGTGGAACGCGTCCACACTGATTACTGCGTCGACCGTTCGAGTATTCCCTACTTTGCAATCGAACTCGTTGCCGAAGGCACCGGGACGGTCTGGCTCAATGCGAACAAGTACCATCTATCGCCGGGTTCCGCGTTTGCTTACGGACCCATTGTGGCGCATCGCATTCGAAATGACTCCCCGATCGGCATGCGCAAGTACTACCTGGATTTTGTCGGTAGCGAATCGGTCGACTTGCTATCGGAATCGGGGCTTCTGGGCGGCCGGCCCGTGATGTTGCAAAGCGTCATCGAAGTGTCCGAACTGTGAGACTCGATTGCGCGCGAGGCCATCGAACATAGCCCCATCTCGGTCAAGATTTGTCCCTTGCTGACGCGAATTTTGTTGTTAAAGGTCCAGCAACGAACGGTCTCCGAAGGCGACCGTATTCCAACCGGATTTCGGACCTACGAGACCGTTCGCTCGCGTCTATCCAATACGCCCGGGCTAAGCGTGAATGTCGCTCTGGACAGTGGAGGAGAGGAGGACGACGCGGTTCGATACCTCCTGAAATGGGAATCGCTTCCACCCAGTCATGGTCGTCACGCCCCAAGCGTGATTCCCGAAGGTCCGCTCAGTGAACTCGTCGTTCTAAGGATTGAATAAGTGGGACGATCCGCGGCGGCCGAAGAGTTGCTTCGAGTCAATCAAGCCAGTGTCTCCACGATTTTCGTCGAGTCGCGGTAACCTGGCCCAGCCGGCTTTGTCGAGGGTGAAGCCGGACGACCCTTCAACGTCGGTCTCCGTTGCGATAGGCCAGATCTTAACCGGATGGCTGAACCTAACCACCGATCGGTTCACCTTGCTACAGCTGAGAAGTCAACTGGATCGGCTGAACCTGGTTCTTCCAAGGCTTTCTCGAAGCTGGCGAGATCCAATTCGGCCGATGCCGCATCGCTCTCGAGCATCAGACGATTAGACTCCGCCATCATTTCAGAGTAGTTCTGCAATTCGCCTTGGCTCAGCCGATCGACATTGTTCGGTGGAACCGAACCGTCACAGCCCACCAACACGGTTGCCGCGACGAATATCTTCATCATGCGTCGTTTCACAGCGAACGTTACCTGTAGCGGATGGAGATCAACGACGAAGGTGCGTTCCAGAATATGATCTTCCGATCAGTTCATTCACTGGAACGGACCCTTGCCGACGAGTCGATGACGAAAGCGATTAGTTCTTCGGTGGATTCTTTTCGTACGCCGCTTGAGCTTCATCGCTATCTTCCATGCTGGCGTTCGACTCCGCCATCATTTCATTGTACTTCTCAATGTCGCTCTTCTGGAGCCCCTCGGTGACGACCGACGTCCCTCCATCGGAACAACCAACGAGTAGGAACGCGAACAAGGTAACCAATAGCGTGATCTGTTTCATTTTTGATTCTCCAGTACTAGATTGTGCGGTCAGTCGAGGGCGGCCGCGGCTCTTTGCCGGCGACCGCCCAGACTTTGTCGGTGGTCACGAATGCCATTGCCAAGCGATTTCCACTTCGGCAGCGAGGCACCATCGAGAACTCAGGATTAAATTTCCTCGTCGATGACTTCCTTGACGGCGCGAGTTCCCAAAGCTCCCCAAAGTCCATACGGACTGCCCGTTCCGGGGCGACGCCATCGTGTCGGTGCTAGCTCGTTCTGGTCACCCGCTTCGATGGAATCGGTCACGAACTTGACGGCGCCGTCGGCCATCAGGACATGGATTCCGCCAGGGTGTCGGCTTGAACCGCTATACCATCCTGAGTTGCCTGCGTTCTGTTCCGTGCAGATTTCGCTATTGGGCGGATTCGCTGTGAAGAAACCGCTGT
This sequence comes from Planctomycetota bacterium, assembly GCA_038748615.1. Classification (GTDB taxonomy): domain Bacteria; phylum Planctomycetota; class Planctomycetia; order Pirellulales; family Pirellulaceae; genus Rhodopirellula. The sequence continues at coordinate 9,030 of JBCDIU010000044.1, forward strand.
AGTTGGGACGAAACTCCGCCCAACGGAACCCACGGCCATCAACAGGGCCAACCGAGGTTTGGCCAGGATCCCAGAACTGAGGGCGCTCCGGATCCAACAGGCCATTGCAATCATTGGGCGAATACGTTCGCGAGAAACTCCAACCCCGCCTCAATGCGATGGTTCGTGCGTCTTTGTCGCCAAGGTCCGTCGCAATTTCGCCGGCGGCAATTGTATTCGACAGACCATCGAGGATATCCCGAAAACGCATGCTGAGGTGGGCGGCAAACACACCGCGAGCCGCAGCTCGTTGCTCTTGAGCCAGTCCGGACGACTCTTGGCCTAATGGGGCCATTCCGTTGGTCCAAGAACCCTGATGGGCTCGCTCAGCGGTGTCTCCCAGGCAAGCTGCATAGTTGGTTCGACCCAGCGCGGGCAAACCGCGGCCCGGGTCACTGGGGCAACGTAGCATCGGCATCTCCGTTCCCCATGGAATGTAGAGAATTTCCTCGGGCGTCGGACCCATTGGGGGGAACGGCGCGCCCGACGCGCGACGCGCCTGGACCGATCCATTGGTACTCGGACCGGGAGGGCTGTCTCCGGCGGCGTCAATGTTCATGGGATTGGAAATCTGTTCCCAAACCGCTTGCTGTTCAAAATACGAGGTCAGTCCAACGAGGAAACTCAAACGACCGTTGTTGGACGTCTCCGATGCGCGCCAGATGTGAGTGGTCACCTGGTCGGTGGTGCCCCCACCGTGGATGGGCAGCTGCTTGAAGCTCGAGTGATAGTTGTGGAGCGCCAGCCCGACTTGTTTGAAGTTGTTTGAACAGCTCATCCGACGCGCCGCTTCGCGAGCGGCTTGAACGGCCGGCAAGAGCAGGCCAACCAAAACACCGATGATGGCAATCACCACCAATAACTCCACCAGAGTAAAACCTGCTGGACCAGACCTTTTCGTACTCATGTAACGAACCTTCATAAGAATGGATGAATTGTCTGCGACGTCGATCGTCGTTGACATCTGCAGTGGCGAAGCTTGCGTCCAAACGGGGTCAATCCATTAGGCTCGCAAGGGTACCTTCACCGCCGATCGGACTTTATTGTGTTAACATGAACGCCAATGCCCATAGCTGAACGCGTCTCGGCATAGCAGTTTTCAACCTCTGAGAATTTGGGGGGTCGAGCGACGGCCAATGAGTCCGATAGGAGGCTCGTGATGAATACCGAACCTCAGTTCATTTCTCGCCAAACCGTTGACGCCAGCCGGTTCTACTTGGATCTGGATCCACCAACCGATGCGACATTGGCGGTCGTTTGCGGTGGAGTGGAACGGGTCCACACCGACTACTGCATCGACCGCTCCAGTTTTCCCTACTTTGGGCTTGAACTCGTCGCCGAAGGCACGGGGACAGTCTGGCTCGACGGCCACGAATACCATCTATCGCCGGGGACCGCGTTTGCTTATGGACCCAATGTCGCGCATCGGATTCGAAACGACTCCGCGATCGGCATGCGCAAGTACTACCTGGATTTCGTCGGCACCGAGTCCGTCCAGTTGCTATCGGAATCGGGGCTACTGGGTGGCCGACCGGTCATGCTGCAGAGCGTCATCGAAGTATCCGAACTCTGGGACTCGATCGCGCGCGAAGCCATCGAACATAGCCCCATCTCGGTCAAGATTTGTCCGTTGCTGACGCGAATCCTGTTGTTAAAGGTCCAGCAACGCACGGTCTCCGAAGGTGATCGTATTCCGACCGGATTTCGGACCTACGAAACCGTTCGGAAGTACATCGATGAACACTACCTCGACGTCACGACCATTGAGAGCGTTGCGAAAGCCTGTGACATGACGGCGACGCACGTATCTCGGTTGTTTCGGAAGTACTCTGATACGAGTGCGTCTCTCTTGCTGAGACGAAAACGAATGCACTTTGCTGCCCAGCTATTGATCGAAGATCGTCTGATGGTGCGCGAAGTCGCTGATCGTCTTGGATTCGCCGACGCGTTCCAATTCTCACGTGCCTTCAAGCAAATCTATGGAATTGCACCAAGCAAACTGAAATTGCAAGACTACCGATCACCAGACGGCTGACGGTTATGGATCTCTTCGAAGATCACCCACGGACGGTGATCGCTTGGCGGCGAAATAACGACGCCATCGCGACTCGTCATAACCAAAATTGACATCTGGCTCGATTGTCCGCAGGATTTGGAGGATTTCCGGATGCTGCACTGGAGTTTTTCGCTCCACGATCTTCGCACCCTGGCTCAATCCAGCACTGCCATTGTTGGTAAAACCGACATCGGTGCCACCGCTGCCGATCTGTTCCCGCGTCGTTTGGACGGTCACCAGAGCGTCGACATACTTCATGGCCAGCTCTTCGCTGGGAAAATAACTCAATGCCCTGGCAGCGGTTTTGACCACTTGTGGCTGGTTTGCCTCTAGAAGCGGTAGGTACGACGCGACAGCGGACGATGAGCCATATTCCTGTAGCCGCTCCAGTGCCTCTTCACGCACGACCGCGTCGGCTTCGACAAGTCCAGTTTCGGTCAGTGCCTTGACGGACTCGGTCGTCCGGAAAGACGCGAGCAACTTGACATACGTCATACGAACGGAACGAATCTTTGTTTGCCCCCGTGTCTTCGACAGTTCCTTCGCAATCGCCTCGGCGGCTAGCGGATCAGTAATCGCCGTAAGTTCGGCAATCGCCTCGGCGTCGCCACGGGTCGCACGCTTATCAAGCGACGCCAGTGTCCGGTGCCATCGGCTACTGGTGACGTCATTAGATTTTGTGAGGCGTTCCGCCTCCACCATCTCCGGCAATACCCATCTGCCGCGTCGATCCTGAACGAGTCCCTGGCTGCGACGCAGCAAAGCGAACAAAATCCATTGACCTCGCTTGTCACGAACGAAACCCAACGCGGCCCTTGCACGTTCGTGGTCCGCGTCGATCATGATGGCACGATTGAGATGGTAACGCCGTTGATGCAACAGGCTGTTTTGCTTGCACCACCGAGACAGCTCGTAGTGTTGCTCCGCCTCCCCAGACTGTTCGGCCTGAGCGGCACGCTGGCGATACTCGGCCAGGTCGTCCGACCCGATCACCCGTCGCACGTGAACGCCCGCGATCGCCACGGACAGATCTTGGTCGATGTCAACAATGACATACGGCGACTTTGCGTCGTCGACCTTCCGAACCCGACCGGCCAAGCCGCCTCCGCTGGAAAGCGAGACGGTGCCGGCGCACAGAGGCGTCACCAAAGCAAGGGCGATGCCAAACGCAATGCCCCAACGGTAGCTCGAGTCCAGGAGATTTCGCTGGGAGGACATGCCGGAGTTCTCCGAATTCGACCGCGCTGGTGAACGACGAGATGGGTCGTTTCAGAATTTCATTGTACTAGCAAGCTGAAATCAGCCGAGTGCGCCGATCTCGCGATTTTTTCGTCCAGGTCGAAGATCCGAATTCAAGGACGCCGTTATGACGGCCGATGACAATACTTGACCATATTGATCAAGTATATATGATATCGATCGAACTTGGACACTCCGGCATTTGCAATGCGAGCCACTTCCTTGACATCGTCCTCTCCAAACGCGTCAGCGCCCGCGCTGAAGGTGCTGAAACCGGAGGAAGTTGCCGCTGCGCCGGACCACGAGACTGATGAGCAGGGAATTCCCGTGATTCGGGGTGCATTGGCAGCCCAACCCGCGTTGGAGCCGAACGAAGCGTTCTTGGCGGAGCTCCAGCGGGAGAGTGATCTCCTCGAAACGGCGTCCCCGCCGGAAATCCTGCGATGGGCCGTGGATCGATTCGCCCCCCATTTCACAATGGCGACGGCATTCGGCCCCGAAGGCATGACGATCATTCACATGCTTGCGGAGATCGCTCCCGAAACGCCGATCTTCAATCTGGAAACCGGCTACCAGTTCAAGGAAACGCTTGAGCTTCGCGAACGCGTCAAGTCACGCTACGGGATCGAGGTTGAATACAAGTATCCGTCAATGGATGTGGAAAGCTTCGAGGCCCATCATGGCGGCCCGCTCTACAAGACGAACCCGAACCTGTGCTGTTTCGAGCGTAAGATCCGAGTGCTGCATGAGGCTGCCCGAGGTTGGCATGCATGGGCCAGCGCGATCCGGCGTGACCAAAGCGACGACCGCGCAAAGGCCCCCATTGTTGGCTGGGATAAAAAATTTCAACTGGTGAAAGTCAGCCCACTAGCGAATTGGACCAAGAAGGACGTCTGGTCGCTGATTTCCAAGCATGAGATTCCTTACAACCCGCTGCACGATCGTGGCTACCCGAGTGTCGGTTGCCAGCCATGCACGAGAAGCGTGCAACCGGGCGAGGATGAGCGAGCGGGTCGCTGGAGTGGTTTTCAAAAGACCGAATGTGGGTTGCATACCTCATGATGATCAATGCGGCTGCACACTATGCATGTTTGGCGATGTTGGACCTGTCGCTGCACGCTGACTCGCCGACACCGGTTCGGACATCGGAGATCACGAGGCGCAATCAGATCCCAGGTCCCTACCTGAACCAGATCCTGCGAACGCTCAAAGCCAACGGCTGGGTGCACGCCACGCGAGGCAGTCAGGGTGGCTACCGGCTCGCGATTGATGCGGATTCCATCACATTACTGGACATCGTTGAAGCAATCGGCTGCATCGAGACATATCCCGGACATGACGCCGATGGTGACGTACCAGCCACGCCATCCCAAGCACTGCAGGAGTGTTGGTCATCGGCCTCGGAGAGTGCTCGTTGCCAGCTTGCCCAGGTTCGATTGGGCGACTTAGCCAGGCAGTGCCGCGATCAAGGTTCGGCGATGTTCTACATCTGAGAGCCCGTTTCATTTTGGCTTCTGCAGGAAAACAGAGCCTCATGAATCGATTGGCTATGATGGAAATCTAGTTGCCGGTTTCGAAGGCAGGTTCTTTTCCTTCGTAGGCGCGATAGAAATTGAAGATGGCCGTTTCCAGAGCTTTGGCCGTGGCCGGATCTGCCGACTGCTTCGCCTTCATCGCCGCGATGATGACCGCATGTGCGGACGTGAGTTGTTTCAGGTAGCTGGCTGAATCCGGCTTGATTCGCTGTGCCAAGAAGTAATTCAGCATTGTCTCTTGGATGTTCTGAGCATGCGACTCTTTGGTCACGACCCAACGAGCCATCTGGTTCACACTTTGTGCATCAACCTGGTGGGATGTCACGTCGGCCAACGTAACCTGTGCCTTGGCGATGGTGTCTTCATCTTCGAGCATTGACTGGAATCGCAGTTGATCGCCATAGATTCCACAGGGAACCTGGCAATGAGCTGAAGCGTTCCCGGCAAGGATGGCGGTCGAGACAATGCAGGTGAATGAGAGGGCAAGCGAGCGAATCATGGGAGCATCATTCCTATATTCAAGGGACGGGAAGCAGCGAATCAAGACCACCAGAGTTTAGCAGCGTGACCACCTAAATTTCGCACCAATAGTCGATCACGACGACCTTTTCCAAGTGCGGCTTCAGTACGTCGACGAACGCCAGATGCGCCGGGTGAGGCAAGTAGGCGGCTCGGTCTTCTTCCGATGCGAACGTCACCAAAAAACAGTGGGTAAGGTCATCATTGAGGTTCTCTGGCGAATTGTTGACTCCATATTCGAAATCGGCGATTTCCGGAATCTGTGAGGGCAATTCACGAAATGCATCGACGACGAGTTCGACGTCGGCGTCACTGCTGGAGGACTTGAATTGAAACATCACCACATGTCGGAGCATCTTGGCGTCTCTTTCACCACCATGATCGGCGGCTTGTGCAAGTGAAATCATCGCGACCAATCCGACCAAAACGCAGCCAGGCAACAAATACTTCATGCGATCCATTCCAAAAAACAAGGCGGAAACACTCGTCATCAACTAATACAGAATACCAATTTCACGCAGACGCGACGGCGGGACGACTTCGCGGAGGACTTCCAGGGACGCCGGGTTTTCGTTCTCCAGTTCGGCGACGCGTTGAGCCAACTGCCGCTGGATTTCCGGGCGTCTCGATTCGTCGGCCAGCGCCGCTGCAATCTCGTCCAGCAGGATCAGAGCAACGCATTGGTACAGACGCGACACCGACGCGGTCGTCATGAGAGAGTCCAAACACTCTCGACCTCGGCGATATCGTTTTTGGTCGATGTACAATCGTGCCAACTGGAGGGTCGCTTTGTGGTGATAGACGCGGCGGACCTGAGCGCCGGGCACGTTCTGGTCAATCGGAAAGTACGTCTGAACGGCGGTCCAACCATCCACATCGTTCCTCGACAAAGCGGTCAAGTATTGAATCTCGATGGAATCGGCCTTAGGAACGGTGTCGGTTCCCAACAATTGCTCGACGGACGCAGATCGCATTGGTGAGGCCAATATCGCGCCCAACAGCACACCGCCGGCGGCCAAGGCGATCCGACGAATCCATCGTCGCCGATGGGATCGACGACGCCCCGCAATCGCGTCGGTGACTCGCTGCAGCGTGACCGTTGCGGAGGATGACTTGCTCGTCGACTCGCTCGGAATCACTTGGGTCGACGACGTCGTCATGGTGCCGGTGACATCTGTACCGCTTCGGTTTGCTTCAATGACCTCTTGCAATGCCACGGCGGACGGATAGCGCTGATCGGGGACCTTCTGCATGCAACGAGCCACGACCGTGATCAGCCATTCGGGAACATCATCTTTACCTCGCTGACGATCGATCGGCGCCGGCAAATCGTGCAAATGCTTGACCGCCAGCGCGATGGGTTCTTCCGCGTCGAATGGCGGACTGCCCGTCAGCAGGTGGTACATGGTCACGCCCAGCGAATACAGATCGGAGCGTCCATCCACCGAATGGCCCTGAATCTGTTCGGGGCTCATGTAGCGAGGTGTCCCCAGTGTGAGACCGGCACGCGTTAGATTCGCTGTGCTGGCATCCGACGAGGTCAGCATGCGTGCCAACCCAAAGTCGGTGACTTTGATGGTGCCGTCCTCGGCCCGCATGATGTTCTCGGGCTTGATATCCCGATGGGTAATTCCGGCGTCATGGGCGACTCGCAGGGCCGCGGTCACCTGTACCATTACATCGATGGCCTCATGGGCCGGTAACGGTCCTTGCGTCTGTAAACGCTGACTGAGATTTTGCCCATCGATCAACTCTTGGGCAATGTAGTGGCAGTCATCAATCTCGCCGACATCGTACACTTGGACGATCGCCGGATGATTCAGCCGTGCGGCAGCCTGAGCCTCACGACGGAACCGCCGCAAATCATCATCGCTGGGACGCTGATCATGTCGCAAGACTTTCAGGGCAACGTCTCGCTGCAACTGCATTTGCCTGGCGGCGTACACGTCCGCCATGCCGCCTCGGCCCAACCGCCGCAACACTTGAAAATCACCGAGTCGGCGCCCGATCAAATCGCTCATGGCGCCGCTAAGCTCGCAGGCTTGGGTAACGACAGCGAAACCAGCACGTCATTGAGGCTCCCAGTTCGCAGACCTTCAAGATCCAGCGAGATGTACCGAAATCCCATCTGCTTCAGCTGGACCACCAAGTCAGCCTCGGCGGCCAACCGCAACACGTCCGGCAAGCGGTTGTTGGGTACTTCGATGCGAGCCAACTCATCGGCATGCAATCGAATCCGCAAATCGTCCAGACCGTGCTGGCGAAGCCAGCCTTCGGCTTGCTCGATTCGGCGGAGCCGATCCGTCGTCACCTCGACACCATAGGCAATTCGACTGGCCAAGCATGGTGAGGCCGGCAAGTCCGCATTGGTGAGATTCCAATGGTGGGCTAGCTCCCGAACATCGGACTTTTTGAGTCCCAACTCGGCTAGCGGCATGCGTGCCTCGGCCTGCCGACCCGCCTCGATGCCCGGACGATAGTCACCCAGATCGTCCGCGTTGGTCCCCGATACGATGGTGGCTCCACGTTCGGAGGCGATCCGTCGCAAGAATCGATACAAGGACTCTTTGCAGTGGAAGCATCGGTCACTGTCGTTGCGTTGATACTCGCGACGCTCCCATTCGTCGGTCGCGACCCATAGATGTTCGATTCCGATCGCGGCGGCCACGTCGGAGGCCAAATCACGTTGCCACTGCGCGACCGAGGGTGACCGGGCCGTGACAGCCGTCGCCTCCACGCCCGATCGCGAGGCGGCACAAGCCACCACGCTACTATCGACGCCACCGGAAAACGCCACCACGACGGGAGCGCCGAGATCACGAAACCAATCGACCAAACGCGTTGGGTTCTCAACCATGGATCGCGCTCGCGTCGCTGGGCATCTGCATCTCACAAATCCGCAGTGCGTCGGCAGCCGACGTCGGATCCAACGCGGGATGCATTGGCCCGCCCGATAGGACGTTCGCAGCGGCGTCGATTTCATCCACGAATGCGTCGACCGGATCACTGCTTCCCAGCTCGGGACGTTCGACGCGGCCATCCCGATGCATGATTGTCACAGGGATCGTGTCCGTCGTCCCATCGGCGTAGGCAGCAAACTCGAATCGCACGGTAGCGTCATCAAAGGAAACCTCATAACCGTGACTGAACCCACGCGCCGGACTATTGATCACGCCACCGGCGACCGATACGACCGGAGGCGTGTGTTCGTCGGTGGTTGAATACTGGAGCAGGGTTTCATAACGAGATGGCACGTCACCTCGACAATGATGCACCGTGTGTATGCCACTGGGCATCCCAAAGAGCAGTCGAATCAGGTGAGCATCGTGAACCTGCAAGTCGATCAATGGGCCGCCCACTCGATGCAGGTCATAGAAGTCTGGAATCCAATCAGGCGGACCGATCGTTCGCTGAAACCGACCCGCGATCGCGTTGCCATAGCGACGGTCTTCTGCCACATCGACGAGAAATCGAAACTCAGGCATGAACGGTAGGATGTGACCGATCATGAGTCGGTTGTTCGTGGCCCTACCAACGAGATGGTACGCCGACTGGGAATCCAATGTCATTGGTTTTTCGCACAACACGAATTTTCCGGCTTCCAAGCAAGACTCGATGGCTGCCGCGTGTAGATGCGGCGGCAAACAGATGTCGATGATTTCAATGGAATCATCGCTGAGCAAATCGTCCATGTCGCCAGACACATGCATGCCGCTGATGTCAATTTGCTCGCCAGGCGGTCCGAAGTTGCCCTCGATCGATCGCCAATCCCCAGCTTGCTTGGACGGATCGCGTGTCGCAAACCCAACCAGCTCGGCGAATTGGCTGCGCTGGTAAGCGAGATAGTGGATCCAGCCCATGAATCCGACGCCAACGATGGCCGCTTTCATGACTGCAGCACTCCACGTTGACGTGCCGTCAGTTCGGTGATGCCTTTCTTTGCAAGCCGCAACATTCGCGCGAGCTGCTCATCGTCAAACGTGGCTTCCTCCCCCGTTCCCTGGATTTCGATGAAGCGCCCCGAACCCGTCATGACGACATTCATGTCGACGTCGGCGGAGGAATCCAGTGCGTAGTCCAAATCCAATACCACTCGATCTGCTAACACGCCGACGCTGATCGCCGCGACCGTGTCGGGCAGGACGGCACCGGGTTCCAGCACTGTATCGTTTGGCGGATCCATTTCCGATGACGAAACGGACTTTGCCAATGCTTCAACGGCAAGAGATAGGGCGATGTAGCCGCCAGTAATGGAGGCGGTCCGTGTGCCACCGTCGGCCTGCAACACATCACAGTCGACCGTGATCGACCGCTCTCCGAGTGCCTCCAGATCGATCACCGCGCGAAGACTTCGACCGATCAAACGCTGGATCTCCGTCGTTCGCCCGTCCACTTTTCCCGAACGATCGCGGCGTTTGCGAGGACTGGTGCTGCCAGGCAACATACTGTACTCGGCCGTGACCCAACCTCGACCGCGTCCCGCCATCCATGGCGGTACCGATGCTTCCACCGACGCCGTGCACAGCACCATCGTTTTTCCACTTTGGTACAGCACGCTGGCGGGATTGGACTCGAGGTAGCCACACTGAACTTCGACGGGGCGCAGCTCGTCATCCGCTCTTGGCGGCAGGACAGAAGATTCAGTCGACACAGACATGAGGTCCACCAAAATATGGAATTAACTCAACCGATAGCGTCGCTGACCGTTCATCACCACGACGTCCGTATCGTCGTTCATTCAATCCTCTCCGTCGACACCCGAGTCCATGAAATAGCGATTCAAAAATTCCTTGTACTCCTCCGGGGGCGACGCGGCGAGCCGCACCAGCGCGTAGAGACGTTCTTGGTCACGACGCGTTTTCTGCTGTAACCGATCGTCATCGAGTAGGTCCGGCGGCACCGACGAGATCACGCGAAAACAGTCTGGCGGATTTGGCCCAGCCACCACGCCGTACCTGTCCAGCATCGCCAACGCCGTATCGAGGCGGTGGTCGTGACGACTGACGCGTTGAAGTCGACGACGCAAATCATCCATGCCAAACGCCGCCGATCGCTCTGGATGATGGGTCAACTCATGCAACAGGCGATCATAGAAGGACGCGTCCGGGTTCGCCCAATCGATGAACTGCATCTGCGTCATCAAGTCCGCCTGATCGTATAGCCAGAGGCACCGCGACGGCATACCATCGCGCCCGGCCCGGCCGATCTCTTGGTAATACGATTCAATCGAGCCAGGAGTTTCTGCATGCACCACCAGACGGATATCGGACTTGTCGATTCCCATGCCGAAAGCGGGTGTTGCCAGGACGAGGTCGGCATCGCCGGACATGAATTGACGTTGGACGCGCCGGCGTTCTTGCCGATTCAGTTCTCCGTGGTACACCAAATGATCCACTCTGGATTCCAGCAACTGGTCGCTGAATCGCTGGAGTTTCTTGATCAAGCTGAAGTATACAATCGCCGAACCAGTCGCCAGCGCCGTGTCCGCGATCGCCGACAGCAGCGACGCCAATTTCTCTCCTTCATCCATCACCGTCTCGATCTCGATACGGAGGTTCGGACGTTCGATGCCTTCGTGAAAAACAGTCCACTGCGACTCTGGGAGATCCAATTGGTTGGCGATGTCGCGTCGGCACGCTGCCGTTGCCGTTGCCGTCAACGCGATGGTCGTTGGCGATCCGAGGGATTGCCGGATCTCGCCGACACGACTGTAGTCAGGCCGAAAATCGTGGCCCCAGGCGCTCACGCAGTGGGCTTCATCAATCGCCATCAAGGACACGTGACGATGCTTCATGACGTCGCGAAAGGCCGTTTTGCGGAACCGTTCGGGCGTGACGTAAACCAATCGATACTGCCCCTGGCATATGGCGGCTTGCCGTTGCACCCGTTCATCGCGACGAAGGGTCGAATTCAAAAACGTCGCATCGATGCCGCGCGCGACGAGGGCATCGACCTGATCTTGCATGAGTGCCACCAGCGGCGATAGCACCAATACCATTGGTGCTAGGTCCTCTCCCGTGGCCTGCGGCAACATCAATGCGGGGATTTGATAGCACAGTGACTTCCCCGCACCAGTCGGCATCACGACCATTGCGTTCCGATTCGCCAAGACGCAGTCGATCACCCGGCGCTGGCAACCGCGGAACTGCGAGTATCCGAAGTGCGACTGAAGGATTTCCGTTGGCGAAGTCAAAATACGATCAACCTGCTACCATCGCCACATGGAACGTCTACAAGTGCTTCATGAAGACAACCACCTACTCGTCGTCAATAAACCGGCCGGCCTGGCGACCATGGGCGATCCCGGCCGGCCGACGCTTCACAGTCTGGCGGCAGACTACCTACGGCGGAAGTACCACAAACCCGGCAAGGTATTTCTCGGGATCGTCAGCAGGCTCGATCGGCTGACCACCGGTGCAATCGTCTTGGCGAGAACGAGTAAAGCGGCTCGACGGCTGTCGGCCCAGTTTGCCAATCCGGATGGCGGGGCGGCCAAAACCTATCTGGCCATTGTCGCGGGTCGGCCGCCGACTCCGGCGGGAACCTGGGTGGACCGAATCTACAAAGATGATCGTGCCCATCGCATGCGCGTTGCCGAAGCCCGTCAGATCGATGTTAAGTCAACGCAGCACGCAGAACTGGACTACAGAACCTTGGAAGAAATCCAGGATGGCTGCGTACTCGAAATCGCATTGAAGACTGGTCGTAAACACCAGATCCGAGTTCAAGCCGCCCAACGAGGCCTACCCATCCTGGGCGACCAAAAGTACGGCAGCCAAGATGCCTGGCAACAAGGCATTGCTCTCCACAGTCATCGGCTCGTGATTGAGCATCCGACGCGAAAAGAGCCCGTGAACGTCGTCGCACCGCTGCCACCCTATTGGCCTCGCGTCCAGCTAGGAGCCGCGCCACATGAATGAATCGCCACCAATCGCGTTGACCATCGCAGGATCGGATCCATCCGGCGGTGCCGGCTTGCAGGCCGATCTGAAGACGTTTCATACACTCGGAGTCTACGGCGCATCCGTCGTGACACTCTTGACGGTCCAAAACACCGTAGGTGTCCAAGCCGTCCACTGCCTACCTCCGGAGTTGGTTTCCTCGCAACTCGAGGCTGTTTGCGCTGACTTGAGCATCCAAGCCGCCAAGACGGGGGCACTCGGAAACGCCGATACAATCGAACAGGTAGCGAGTTTCGTAGGCGAAACGTCCTTTCCGCTGATCGTTGATCCGGTGATGATCTCCAAACATGGTCACGCCATCATCGATGACACGGCCGTTGAAATCCTGCAACGCGAACTCATGCCACACGCCACGCTGGTGACGCCCAATCGACATGAAGCCGAACGCTTGACTGGCATTGCAATCGAAGGCCCGGACAGCTTGGACCACGCGTGCCGCAGCCTCCTCGACTCGGGAGCCCAATCCGTGCTCGTCAAAGCCAGGTTTGCAGATCGAATGCTCGACTGCTACACGGATCATGACGGCAGCGACACGTTTGAGACGCCACGCCAAATTTCCAGCCGCACGCACGGTAGTGGATGCGTTCTCTCAGCGGCGATCACAGCACTGCACGCGTCCGGTCAATCGCTCCACCAAAGCATCCGGCTCGCACGCGATTTTGTAGCTCAGCGGATCGCATCTGCGAGCGACATTGGCAAAGGAATCCAACCATTGAATCTACTGCCCAACGGTCACCACGTTTCAACGAAGCCAAGCCAGAAAAAGGGATTGTGAGAGGTGCCACAGAGAACACCCTCTTCACCGAGAACGTTCCTTGAGTCGATGCTCCTGGTGTATCCCATCGCAGTCTAATCGACGCGGATAAGTGATTGGACACACTCCAACTTGAAAGCCGATGGATTCTGTGTCAACGGACGCAAGCAATCCAAGTCCAAGGAAAAATGGAACCTCGACCCCGGCACCAAGGACTCTTCCGGTGTTTCCTTCCGTCAATCCCGGAGCCCCCTGTGAACTCAGTGGCAGATCGAATCCATAACTATCTCTAGCATTGATGTCGATTCCGCGTTTTGCAGACGCGGCTACTTTTCGATTTCTTGTTAACAATCTCAGCGGGTGAACGGCAAAGCCCATACTCGCGGCGTTTCCCCAAATTGGCCTTCTATCAACGACCATCGATGACATCCAACGGCTCTCTGTTTCTGCTCGCTCTGTTTGCTGTCTCCAACTGCATCCACGCCTACGCCGAACAGCGACCGCCCAACGTCGTATTCCTGGCCGTCGATGACATGAACGATTGGATTGGTTGCCTGGAAACGACTCCAAAAGCGATCACTCCCAACATCGATGCACTGGCACAGCGCGGGGTGTGCTTCACGAACGCACACACGGCTGGGGTCTTCTGTGCGCCCAGCCGAGCAGCGATTTTTTCCGGGCAATACGCTTCGACCACCGGCTGCTACACCACTCCGAACTACTTCGTTCATCATCCGGAAATTGAGTCGCTTCCGATGAAGTTCGCCCAGGCAGGCTATACTACGTTGGGTGCTGGCAAACTGTTCCATCATCCGGCCGGCGCCATTGACCAACGAGGCTGGACCGAGTTCTTCCTTCGAAACCAGTTTCAACGCGAAGGAGGCTGGGCCCTCGAGTCCTGGAGTAGTGACACGCCCGTACCGCAGCCATTCCCCGCGAGCATTTACAACCGCGGAAAGAAGATCACGGGTGGTTTGTTCTTGGAATGGGGAGGGATTCCGAATGACCGCGAAGAGGAAATGGCAGACACGATCCGCATCAATTGGGCGGTCGAACAACTGCAAAGGGAACATGAAAAACCATTTTTTTTGGCATGCGGCATCTACGCCCCACATTTTCCCAACTACTGCCCGCAGAAGTATTTTGACTTATACGATCCTGATCAGATTGCGTTGCCCCCGATCAAGGATGATGATTTAGCCGACTTGCCACCGAGGATCCGCCGTCAAAAAGAAAATCGACGACGCGCTCATCACGATAAGCTCGTTGCAATGGACGCTGTTGACGATGCGATCCACGGTTACCTGGCGTGCATGAGCTACGCCGACGCCATGATGGGCCGAGTCTTGGACGCGCTCGCGGCGAGCCCTCATGCTGAGAATACCATTGTCGTCTTCTGGAGCGATCATGGATATCACCATGGTGAGAAAGGTGATTGGGGCAAACACACGCTTTGGGAACGAACCTCCAACGTGCCCTTCATCTGGGCCGGTCCCGGTTTGGCGGAGGGCGTCAAGACCGACGTGACGGTCAGCTTGATCGATATGTTTCCCACCTTCGTCGATCTGTGTGGTCTCTCAACGACAACTCAGCACTTGGAAGGAGCGTCGTTGGCGGAGACACTCACCAATCCGGCGTCGGCAACTGATCGAGATGTGTTTCTTCCCTACATGACACCGGGCGAATACGCGATCATCAATCGACAATGGCGCTACATCCGCTACGGTGCCGACGGCGAGGAACTCTACGATGTTCGCAGCGATCCGAACGAGTGGAACAACCTCGCAACAGACACGCAGTACTCAAGTGTCATCAAAGAACTGAAGGCATCGGCTCCAAAACACTTCGCCAGCCCTGAACCCAAGCTAAATTCGCGCAAGGATCTGGTTATCGAAGGAGAGTCGTTCCGCTGGGAGAAAGGCTAAGGAAATTACGAGCCCCATCCGAAGTATTTGCCCTACACGTCGCAGCATCAGGCGACACCAAAGTCGGCTCGTCCAAGAGGAGGCTAGTCACCGATGAAGGGACGCCAAATCTACAGCGTGATCTCTCTGTTCTTGGTTGGCGAAGTGCTGTTCGCTGGTGGCATGGATCACGGCAGTGAACCGCAACTGTCAAAGACTTCTTCCAAAGGTCAATCTGCGAGAGAAACCGACCGAACCACACTGACGGGAAAGGTAATGGTCGGGTACCAGGGCTGGTTCAATTGCGAGGGTGACGGTGCCGAACTTGGCTGGACCCATTGGGCTCGCAACCGACGGCGGATGCTGGCGCCCGGTAACGTGACCGTTGATCTGTGGCCCGACATGAGCGAACTCCACGCCGATGAGCGTTTCGCAACCGGTTTTACCCATGCCGACGGAAGCGCCGCCGAGGTATTCAGCAGCGGAAACCGAAAGACAGTCGAACGACATTTTCGATGGATGCGTGACTATGGAATCGACGGTGCATTCCTGCAGCGTTTTGCACACGGACTCCGTAGCCGAACCAGTCAACAACACAAAGACAACGTGCTGAGCCATGTCCGCGACGGCGCCGAAGAGGCCGGACGTTCGTACGCAGTGATGTACGACTTATCGGGCCTGCCAAAGGGTGGTACTGAAATTGTTCGAAAAGACTGGGCGAACCTTCATCAGGCAATGCGGATCACCGAAGACCGAGCCTACCAGCATCATCGTGGGAAGCCCGTCGTCGCTGTGTGGGGCATCGGTTTCAGCGATCGAACCAAGCCTCGAGAGTACACACTGGACGAGTGTCGAAGGCTGGTTGAGTTTCTAAAGGCAAGTGGATGCGCCGTTATGCTTGGCGTACCGACTGGCTGGCGAAGCCTCGACCGAGATTCGATTGCCGACCCTGAACTCCATCGCGTCCTTCGGATGGCTGACGTGGTTAGCCCCTGGACCGTCGGCCGTTATCGTGATTCCAAAGGGGTTCAACGCCACGCCAAACAAGCCTGGACCCCCGATGTTCAGTGGTGCAAAACGAGTGGAATCGACTACATGCCCGTCGTCTTTCCCGGTTTTAGCTGGCACAACCTGAAGGGTGACCGGCTCGACGCCATCCCTCGAATGAAAGGCGAGTTCCTTTGGTCGCAGATCACGGCGGCCCACCGGTCCGGCTGCGAGATGCTCTACGTCGCAATGTTCGACGAAGTGGATGAAGGCACGGCGATTTTCAAATGCAGCAACGATCCACCCACTGGAGCCGGCGTCTCCTTCCTGACCTACGAAGGATTGCCAAGCGATTACTACTTGAGACTAACCGGCCGTGCGGGAATGCTCTTGCGCGGTGAACTGGAGAATGAACAGCAATGAATTTGAAACGAGCAACAACGATTGCTCCGGCTCTGGCATACGTTTTATTAACGGCTTCTTTTGCCAACGCATCCAAACCCAATGTCTTGTTCATCGTGTGCGATGATTTGAACACTCACGTTTCGACTTCGGGCTACCCGCACATCCAAACCCCCGCGTTCGACCAACTCGCTGAATCCGGAGTTACGTTTCGTCGCGCCTACTGTCAGTACCCGGTGTGCGGGCCCTCAAGGGCTTCATTCCTGCATGGCCTGTATCCTCAGTCGACCGGCGTGCTCGACAACAAGACGGATATTCGTGACGTCCGCCCCGGCACCGTTTCGATGCCGCAACGTTTCAAGGAATCGGGTTACTGGACCGCCGCCGTCGGCAAGGTCTTCCATAACGAAAAGTTCGATCATGGCGCTGTCGCTTGGAACGAGACGCTGCGTTTCGATAACGAAGAAATGCCCATGGTGACCCCCATTCGCCAAAGCTTTGAGGCGCAGCACGGCTCGATCCAGTCAGGACAGGCTCGCAAGCTTTGGCGAGAGTTCTATCCGTCGATCGCGACACAGACGAAAGGCCAGAAGCCGGGATACGGCCCCAGTGGGCTTCGAGATGACCAACACAAAGACGGCAAAAATGCGGAGCAGATTCGGACTTGGCTACGCACAAAGGCGTACGGCGACAAGCCATTCTTCATGGCGATGGGCATTCATAAGCCGCACGGCCCATTCCTTGCCCCCGATGAATATTTCGAGCTCTATCCCAAGTCAGGTTTGCAATTCACTCCAGCGTCTCTCGAATTCTGGAACCATACGCCCAAGTTGGCTCAAACGAATCGGTATCTCGGCTTCGGCTTTCAGTTTGGTGTGGAGAATGACGACCTGCGCCGCGAGTACATGCAAGCCTATCACGCTTGCATCTCATTCATCGACGCCCAGATCGGCAGTGTGCTCGCGGAATTGCAGCGAAGCCATCAAGCCGACAACACCATCGTGGTACTCACGTCCGATCATGGCTATTTGCTCGGCGAGAAATTCATGTGGGGCAAGGTCATGTTGTTCGAGACCTGTGATCGAGTACCCCTGATCATCCGGGTCCCTGAATCGTTGAAGGATGGGTTCGCCGTAGCGGGTGCGCAATGCGACGGGTTGGTCGAGTTGATCGACCTATTTCCGACTCTGGCCGAATTGTGTGGCGTAACGCCGCCTGAGGAGATTCAGGGGACGAGTCTGGTCCCGATGCTGAAGAACACGGCACTTGCTGGGAAAGATGTTGCCTACACCGTCGTAACCCGCGGCTCCAAGCTTGGCAAAGCAATTCGAACCACCCGCCATCACTACACTTGGTGGCCAACCGGCGAAGAACTGTACGACCTCCTTGAAGATCCCAACGAAAACACCAATCTCGCCGAGTCAACCGAGAATCGTCAGCTGATCGAGACGATGCGAGCTCGCCTTGCTCGCGCAGAAGCACAAGCGAAGTCGCAGTATTCGATCGACTCGAATCATGCCTCAATCATTGAGTAATGACTTGGAATGATCGAGGAACCAACGGGCCACCACGCTACGCCCACAGCAATTGCCGACAACGTTTGGGAATAGCAATGAAACGGTGCGTCTGAGCATCGACGGCGCCACAAATTTCCGGGCGGATGCGATCGACACCATGCAAGCGATGGGTCCGTGCGGCCCGGATCGGACGGCGTACTGATCGAGACGATGTCCGTCGATTTCATGTTTTGTCGAGATCACGGCCCGTCACGTCATCGCCATCCCGCAGCCAAGGTGTGATTCTGGTCCGAATCGCGACTTTGGCTGTAACATTCTTTGCAAGCGCGCATTGAACTAACTGGTATGACCAAGGAATTCGAGCGCAACGATCGTGAAATCTGGGACAGATGGGTGGCGCAATGCCGCACCGATCGACACGCTCTTGGAAACTTGTACGACCAAACCTATCCCGATGTGTTTCGCTATTGCATTCGCAGGACTGGAAATCGGAGCACTGCCGAAGACATCTCCTCGTCGGTTTTTTTGAACGTCGCAAAGCATATTGCCGAATTCCCAGGGCGTTCGTTCGAAGAATTCAGACGATGGGTCTTTGCAATTTCGACGAACGAAATCAATGCCCATATTCGAAAATCGAGTCGTCGCAAGTCCTTGTTGATCGGTGCAGCGGAGTCGGGACAACTCGAAACTTCGAGGGAGGTGCCTGCAACCGAAATGAGCTTGCTGGAAGGCGCGATCATGAGATTGTCCGAGCGTGACCAGTCCGTCATCACGCTTCATTTTTTTGCCTCTTTACCCTACGAAGAAGTGGGAAAAACACTCTCCATCAGCCCTGGTGCCGCCCGCACGGCTGCGTCCCGAGCACTGCGTAAGATCAAGTGTCTAATGGAAGATCGAAAATGAACGAGAATGCCAAGACTGTCCCGCCGAACGATGACGATTTCTTCCGAAGTCATGCGGAGCAAGATCCGTTTGACGATTCGATCAATCCCACTCACCAACGCGAGCTTCGTGAAAGGTTCTTGGACGCATTCGACGACGCCGGCAGCGGGGAATTTCGGGATATCACGGGCGCTGAGTTGGAATCGCGTGCCAGTTCACGTCGTGAACGGTTTGGAGTCTTGGTCCTGGTTGCCGCCGTGCTGTTCATTGCCGTCTCGACTGCCCTACGACGTCACGATGACTTGATGCTTGAAATCGTTGACGAACGGCCGCGCAGCCCGGAAGCCAACGTGAGCGAGTTGGTCACCTCGTTGGCAGCGTTAGGAGCGGTCAAGAGTCACGACTCACGCGAAACATTGGATTACGCGATCTCGGTTTGCGAGAACGATTTCCAAAGTCGGCGATTATTTGGTAGCGAGCTTTGACTCATCTCCGGCGGCGAGCGAGTGTCCTGTCCGTTCGAACTGTTGTCTCCGAACCTGCGAGGGATTCCATGAGAATGATTCTTTTGTTTGTTGTTGCTTTACTTCCCAAGATGTCGCGAGCCGACGAATGGACTCCACCGGAAAATCCCGACGTCAACGCAATTCGTCATGAAGCGAAGGTCGACAAAGATCGGGGACGCTACGAGACGGCGCTTGCGAAACACGTGTGGTACCACGAGAACGCGTTGACGCTTGGGACAGGGCAGGGAGGCGTGAGGCTATCATTCGCGCTGAGTGCGTGGCTTGAACTTGGTGAAGTGTATCCACCTGCGCTCAAGAAAATGCGCGAGGTTCGTGATGAAACGGAGTCACGAATCCGAGACGAAAATCGAGTGCGAGTTTCATTTGGAGACTTCCACGATTTTGTCGCCCTCAATCGGACCTTGCGGGACGAACAACGCACCGCGAACACATTCGCATGGCTCGACCAAAACGATGCCGAAGATGCCCAGCGCGTCTTCCTCGTCGCCAAACCATCCCTGATCAAACAAAAGAACTACCAGCTCTATCTGAAATATACCGATCTGAACAACGCCGTTGATCGAATCGGCGAGAACTACGAGCGAGGGATTCAGTTAGCCGAAGAGCGGTTCGGAAAGGACTACCGAGATCATACGGAAAAGACCTTCCTCAACGCCTCGACGACACTTGTCGCGGTGTTGGTGAAGTCAGACCAACCGGAGGACGCCAAGCGGATCGCTGAACAATTCAGAGAGATCGTCTCAGATGAAACGCTCTCGGAGAAGCTTGACGTGGGTCTCAAATCAGCGATGGATGGGGTCGTCCCCAAGCCGTGGCCGTAGCGGCGGACCAGGAGTTGTTCTGGAAGGACCCTTCGCTATTTGCGATTGCAAACGCGCAACCGCAACCAAAGTTCGAGTCACCTTCACGGCCCAATCCGCTCACGTTGACACGTTCCGGCGGCGTCGCACCGGCCGCATCATGACTCGGGCTTGGCCACAGGACCGTCTTCATGCCGCAAATCATGTAACCAGCGGGAACACTCGCGCGGCCATTGACCGAATGAGAATGCTTTGCCCTCATGCATTCCTTTTCCGTGACCGCCATCTTCGTAAATGTGGTACTCGATGCGTTGTTTGGCTTTGACGCGTTCGTGAATGAAAAAGAATTGCCCTTGAGTCCACTTGTCGTCAAGGGCCGTGGCAACGAAAAGGGGATTCATTGGAACCTTCTTTGGTAACAGCAAGGGGTCAACAGTCTCAGCTTCGATCGTGGTGTAAGCAGGATAGATGAGAATGCCGAAGTCGGCCAACGGAGACACTTTGTCGTGCGAGTCGATGGCTTCGTAGCTCGGATTCGGCTGTGGCGTTGAAGCAAGTGCACAGAGGTGACCGCCGGCGGAAAATCCCAACACGCCAATCGCATCGGGATGCGTACCGAACGCGCTGGCCTGTGAGCGGACCAGACGAATGGCCCGTTGGGCGTCCTGAAGGGCCACGTGATGCTTGTCAAAGTTCGTGCGGCGCGGCGTCCGGTACTTCACGAGGAATGCGTTGATCCCTTGATCATTGAGCCAGCGGCAAACGTCGAGCCCCTCATGAATGTAGGCGAGCCCGTTGTAGCCGCCACCCGGAAAGACAAGCACAGTCCGTCCATCGGAATCGTTGGCTGGAAACCAGGTCATCGTCGGAACGGTAACGTTCGAGCCGCCAGGTAACAGTCGGTCCCGCAGTGTTTCTTCGACTCCGATTAGCGGGTCGTCTGGGCGTGCGCCGCCCTCTGGCCACAAGTGATAAACACGCGTTGGTGGACCATGTCGTTTCTGAACATCTAGATCAATCGGTCCGAGTTCGTTGCCGGACAACGCACTTGGTGGTGACGCACTGGGTTTGTCGGATCGAGTTGGCAGCGACTGATTCCGATTTAGAGTCGCAACTGTGTCGTTCAGCCAGTTGTCACTCGATTCCAGCGACGTTTGCGGCAGAATTCCGTGCCGGACCAGAAAGCGAATTCCCGGACGAGCATGTTCGGCAAGAGGATACTTATTGAACACTCCACCATGTCCACCCTCCGCCCACATGTGCAACTCTCCTGGCACCTTCTTTTTCTTCAACTCGATCATCGCCCGCAGGCTACCGTGCACAAAAGCGTCATCACCATTGAGCGTAACGAAGAGGGGTGGAGTCGTCGTCTCGTTGATCCGCTCGACGTGAAGCGACGGAGTGGCTTGAAGCGTGCCTTTTTCAGTGAGGTAAGCGGGATAGAACAACATCCCGAAGGCAGGGCGGCAGCTCTGGTCATCTAGTTCGTCAACGGGTTCGTATGTCCGCCTGTCATGATTGACACAAAGATTAAACGCGAGATGGCCACCCGCCGAAGATCCAATGATTCCGATCTTGTCTTCATCAATCCCAAACCGCTCCGAATGTGCCCGAAGGACGCGCATCGCTCTTTGTGCATCAGCGAGCGGCCACAGATGGTCAGGGTCGTTCTTGCTTCGTGGCACGTGATATTTCAACGTGGCGACCGTCACTCCAAGTGGGTGCATCCAGTCGGTAAACTCTCTCGGATTGCTCATGGCCAGTTTGCCATAGCCACCTCCCGGACAGAAAACCATGGCGGCTCCTGTATTGGGAACGTCATCCGGTGGCGGATAGACAAATAGCGAAGGAGATTCCGTATTGGTGACTCGCAGTTGGACGCTAGTTTCCGCTGCTTCCGGTTTGCCGTTGCGACTGTCGTTTCGAGGAGACCCCTCGGGCCACAAATACAAAACGCTCGGATTTGGTTTGTCGAAATACTCGACAATGATCCGTTCGGTTGGTCCAAGCGTTTCCGGCGGAGAGGCAGCCGTGATTTCAATGCCCCATGCAAGGATGCACAGGGTCAACGTTTTCAAATGAAAGCCGTGCCTGTGCTGTCGCGTGCCCGTTGCCATTTTGGAGGTGACCGTTGAGGAAGGATTTGGAATGGTGATCTCGATGATCATAACGACGCATTGAACGACGATCATTCACGGAACTTCGAGGTGGACTGATCGAGGCCGGGGATGGCGCCCGCCGGTATGTTTATTCAGTTTGGGCCATGGCTAGTCAAGCTGAATGGGTCGTGACATCGCCGCGTCCAATTGTTGATAACGTTCGATCATGTCATCGCGGCGGATGACCATTTCAGTTGCTAGGTCATTGGTCTCACCAATGTCCTTGACGAGATGATAGAGCTCGAACGATTGCCGATTCCGAGGCCGAACGAGTTTCCAGTCGCCCTGGCGGAGCGCCGCCTTACCGCCCGGCATTCGCCAATACACTGTCGAATGGGGGCTGGGTGCGTCAGGATCGGGCATCCAGCCCATGACACTCTTGCCATCAGCATCGCTGGGCGGAGCGACCCCGGCGAGATCGAGCGCCGTCGCGGCTATGTCGAGGCTCAACGTCACGCGATCATCAACGACACCCTCTGGCAGACGTCCCGGCATCGACCAGATCATTGGGATCCGAACGCCACCCTCGTAGAGGCTTCCTTTCTCACCTCGCAAAGGCAGGTTGGAGCTGGTCAATTCTCTTGTCGGGCCCCCATTGTCGCTCAGAAAAACGACGAGGGTTGGCTCCGTTGATTTCATCGCGTCGATGGCGGCGCACAATCGGCCGACGCCTCGATCCAGCGAAGCCAGCATTCCGGCGAAAATTCGACGTTGGGGATCTTTGATCGATGAGTACTCCGATACTCGATCCAACTTAGCTTGCATCGGACTATGCACCGCATTGTATGCGACGACCAAGCAGACGGGTTTTTCTCTCGGCTCCGAAAGGAACGCGACTGCTTCATCGGTGATGGCATCGGTCAGGTAGCGGCTCTCCTGAACCTGAAAAAGCTCGCCATCTCTGCTCTGGAGCAACGGATTGTCATCATCATAAGCAGGCTCGTTGATGGGAGCGTAGTTGCCGCGAATCAAATTCCCCGCGCGTCGTCGTTGACCCTCAGGCAGCGATCGATCACGGACCATAGTCAACACATTCGCATACGGAGGTCCCGGTACGTAGTAATGACCCTCGTGGAGAAATCCGTAGAACGAATCGAAACCGCGGCGGATCGGATGAAACACGTCTGCCGTCCCAAGGTGCCATTTGCCGAACAGACCCGTTGCGTAACCCGCGTCTGCCAAACGCTGGACGAACATCACCTCGCTCACGGGAACGCCCGCTTTAGGATGTAGGTTACGAGGTCCGGTTGGGTTGATGTCGTAACCAAATCGAGACTGGTATCGGCCTGTCAGGATTCCGGCACGAGACGGGCTGCAGTAGCTGGATGTCACGTAGCCGCTTCGGCAGGTCACGCCACTGGCCGCCAAGGCATCGATCGCAGGGGTCGGGATCGACATTCCGCTGGTGATGCCAATCTCCCCGTAGCCAAGATCGTCTGCGATGATGACAACGATGCTGGGGGCATCCCCTCGCAACGCACCCGGCACCAGGGCCCAGCCAACGAGCCAGGCGGCCGAAGCGCAGCGAAGCATCCAATCCGGTAATGAGATCATCGTACAGTCCCAGGTTTGGCGAGGCGGCCGCCTTGGGTGATTCGCCAATAGCCGCAAGTAGCCAAGACGGTCGCGAAAACTACTGCGATGGCGTTCGATTGGCTTGCGAACGCATCAACAATCCACATGGCGGGGGATTCCGACCAACTCACCCAAGCCGCGATCGCAATCATGCCATAGACAATCATGGCCGCGACGTAGGCAACGATCATGGATGCCGCATACCAAAACGACTCCTCGAATCGACCACGAGTCAACTCGAAGCTACGCGAAATCGCCGCCGGCCCATGGACGCTCTCGGCGATACAAATCGGCAACGCATAGATCGAACGCACGGCAAAGTACAATCCGGGTAATACGCACAGGATCAAACCAAGCAGGAAGACGACGTTCCAGCAAAGTTGCATCGTCATCATGTGGGGGTAACGCCTCAGCGACAGTCCCAAGGCGCTCGAGATACTGGCCCGATTGCTCTCCAAGACCGTATTGGTCATTCCGACGACGCTTCCGAAAGCGATGAATCCAAACCAAAAGTTCAGTAGCATCTGGAGTCGAAAGATCGACCAGAGATCGTCTTCATCGAAGATGTGATACTCGCAGTAACTTACAATCAGATCGAGCGGAAGAGTGAAGATCACTTGGCATAGACAGATCGGAAACCAGGCCTTGGCGATCACGGTCCATGCTAACGCGATGCCGCTCGGCTGCGAAATAGAAACGCTCTCGTCAACCGTCCATTGGGTCGGTTGGTACGGATTGTCAACGCGCTCGTTCACGCGTGGCGTCCTTGCGCATGAATTCCTTGCCTGCGCTAACCAATTGCTGCAATTGCATTGCTAACGGCCCTCCTAGCAACTGAGGATCTTGTGTCGACTCTCCGTACGCCAGCATCTCTGAGGCCAGCGATGCAACGGCGGCCCGATTGGCCGCGACATCGATCGAGTTGTGGAGTTCATCCGGGTCGCTGCGTGCATCGAACAGCCAGGGTACTTCACTAACGGAAACGACGAGTTTGAATCGATCCGTGACGGCTGCGACCCAAGACGGATTGAGTCCGCTGGATCGTACGAACGTGACATGCGAGTCCGTCTCACTTTCTGGGACGCTTCCGGCAGCCAACCAGTCGCTGGCATCGAAGCCCTGAAACCCGTTTGCCGTGGACAGATCGACGTGGGCTTGCATTAGTGCCAGCACGGTGGGAGCAAAATCGACTGTCGACATGGCCGCATCGATTCGCGTGCCCGGCGGGATCACTCCTGGTGCGGCGATGATCATGGGGATTTTCGCGCTGGCTTCGTACGGATTCCCCTTATTGAGACGACCGTGCTCAAAACACAAGTCACCATGATCGGATGTAAACACGATCATGGTGCGTTCGGCCAGGTTCAGCTCATCCAGCTTTGCCAGCAGCCGGGCGACGTTGTCATCGATGCATTTGACCATCCCGAAGTAAGTCGCCATCAGTGGCGCATTGAACTTGCTGGCGGCATTGCGTCCCAACCCAGGCGCCCACTTGGGATTGTCTCGTCGCTGAGAAAACGTCATGGGGGCGCGGATGGGCATATCTCGGTACATCGTGTCGTATGGAGGACGTACCGTGTTGGGGCCGTGCGGATCGGGCAGGCTGAGGTGGTAACAGAACGGTTCCCCCGCATGTTCATCGATAAAATCCAGAGCACGATCGGTCAACCAATCGGTCGCGAAGTGCTTCTCATCGGTTTGGCCCAAGCCATAAGACGGACGCCCCTTTCCATCCGACGTCCCCACCACCGGCTGTCCATCGGTGATGTCGAATCGTTTCCAATGACCTCGATTGAACATGAATCGATTGTCTGCGAAGCCGAACTGCCGCTCGGGTGCCCACTGCGGTTTTCCCGGTCCATCCAGGTGCCACTTGCCGGCGTAGCCAGTCGCATAACCATTGCGTTGCAGCGTGGCGGCGAAGGTCACCATATCCCCGCGCAGAGGTTGGTCGTTTTGATAGCTACCGGTTTGATGAGGGTATCGGCCGGTGAAAAAGGCGGCTCGCGATGGTGTACAGACAGGCGAGGTCGCATAGAACGATGTGCAGATGGCACCACGCTTGGCGATCGAGTCGATCGCAGGCGTTTCGACAAAAGCTTCCT
This sequence comes from Planctomycetota bacterium, assembly GCA_038748615.1. GTDB lineage: Bacteria > Planctomycetota > Planctomycetia > Pirellulales > Pirellulaceae > Rhodopirellula. The sequence continues at coordinate 34,992 of JBCDIU010000044.1, forward strand.
TTCCCCAAACAAGGGCCTGCGCTGGAGGAAGTGTCTCGCGGTAGCAACCCAACGTGCGGAAATTGTGTTCATCGGTTTGGACGACCAACAAATTCTTTTTGGTCGGCGGAACCGATGGCGCCGCTCCGGAACCGTGTTCGGTCGCGTCGGCAATGTCCCAAGTAATGAGAAGCATTGCCAATCCAATTAATCGGAATCGACGGTTCATCGTTGCTGGGCCTTTAACTCGACTTCTCGGTGATATGCTTCCAGCTCGCGATGGTAGTCACGAAAACTGGGGAAAAAGCTTGGAAGGTTGTCCTCATCCCATTGCAGGTAGCTTGTCTCGAATTCGGTTTCATTGCCGGAGTCCAACGCGTCGCTGGCGGTCTCCGAGATGTTGGTGGATAGGTTGAACGTTTGCGGGCCCTCCGCCGTCACGATTCGTTTCCAGTCACCCCGTCGAACGGCGTACTCCGCACCAGGTGCCTTTTTCCAATACAAGGCCTCGTGCGGCGGCGTGTCGACGGTGCCCTTCATCCAAGGCAGCAAATTGACTCCGTCAAGAACCGAATCGTCACTAGCGCCCGCGACCGCCAATGCCGTTCGCGAGACGTCCAGCGAAATTACCGGATGGTCGATGGTTTGCCCGGCCGGCACTTGACCGCAGTAGCGTATGGCGAAGGGGACGCGAATGCCGCCCTCGTAGAGATCACCCTTCTGACCACGAAGAGGCCCGTTATCACTTGCGTTGGCGCTTTCAGGCCCACCATTGTCACTTAGAAAGAAAATGATGGTCGACTCCCTCTCGCCGCGTCGTTCCACTTCGGACAACAATCGTCCGACTTGATCATCCATGGATGACACCATGGCCGCGTAGGTACGACGTTTCTTATCGGCAATCAAACTGAATTGAGCGATCTTAGACTCGGGCGCTTGCATCGGAGTATGCGGCGCGTTGTAGGACACAAACAGAAAGTACGGCTGTTCTTCGGACTGTTGGATAAAGTCGATCGCCCGATCCGTCAGTCGCTCGGTCAAGTAACCGTCCAATCCTGCCGGCGATCCGTTGTCATCCAGGGCAGCCTTGTAGTTTTCATGAAGTCGGGCCGTCGTATCGACCGTGAAGTAGTCGTGCCCTCCGCCGAGAAACCCATAGAAAAAATCGAAACCTCGATTGAGCGGATGAAATTCGGATGCCGCTCCCAAGTGCCACTTCCCCACGATCCCCGTCCGGTATCCCACCTGCTTCAACCGCGCGGCGATCGTCCGTTGCGACGTCGGTAGACCCATCCGATGATTGTGTGGGTCGAACGCAATGTTGGTGACATATCCGAATCGGTGCTGATAGCGGCACGTCATCAGCCCGGCCCTCATCGGGCTGCAAAACGGATGGCTGGAATAGCCGTTGGTGAATCGGACGCCTTCGGCGGCGATCGAATCCATGTGGGGTGTCGGGATATCAACGCAGCCATTGAAGCCCGCATCTCCGTAACCGAAGTCGTCTGCGAGAATCAGCAACACATTCGGACGACTCGGCTCACCGGCGACGATCACCCGGTCTGCCAATACCGCCGTCAACAAAAACCAACAGCCGTAAAAACAGGTCGACAGGATGGATGACCGAGAGCGCGTTTGCATTGGTTTCATGAACGTGACGGTGCCCTTCACATGATCGGATTCGGTGTTTCAGCGGGTTCGTTGATCCAGCCCCGCACTGCCTCGGTGGAGATTGTAGTCGCCGACGAATCAACCAGGTGAAACTCACCCTCGTTTCGACGTTTCCGGCATCAGGCGCTGCGCGCTGGATGATTGCGATTGAGTTGTGGCACAGCTATCGTATCGGAATTTGACCAAACCTCCATTTCCTCTTGTTCAAGATCACGATGAGAATGCTTTCCATCCTGAGTCGCGGAATCCTGCCCCATTGGCCGTCGATGTGGGGCTGCATCGTTGCGGGCATTTTGGCACTGGCATCCAATGCCGTGACGATGGCCGAGAATGAGTCTCCGATGAATGTGGTCGTCATCCTGAGCGATGATCAAGCTTGGTCGGATTATTCATTCATGGGCCATCCGCACATCGAGACTCCACACTTGGATCAACTTGCTCGCGAGAGCCTGACGTTTACTCGCGGTTACAGCCCGGTGAGTCTTTGCAGGCCTTCACTCGCAACGATCATCAGTGGGCTCTACCCTCATCAGCATGGCATCGTTGGCAACGATCCGCCTTGGGAAGGCATGGAAACAGGAGAGCGACGTCCGCCCCACAATCAGCCCGATTATGTGGTGCAGCGAACCGCCTACTTGCGTCACGTCGATGCGATGAAGTCGATGCCGCAACTGCTGGCGGCACGTGGCTATCGAAGCCTCCAAACCGGAAAGTGGTGGGAAGGCGCTCCATCCCGAGCGGGTTTCACCGACGCCATGTCCCATGGTGACTTCACACGAGACGGACGGCACGGTGATCGTGGCTTGACGATCGGTCGGCAGGGGCTCGACACGATCGACTCGTTCTTCGCTGAGACGACCAAGCGATCGGAACCGTTTTACTTGTGGTACGCGCCTTTCCTGCCCCACGCTCCCCACAATCCACCAAAACGTCTGTTGGATAAATATCGGTCCAAGACAGATTCACTACCGATGGCCAAATACTGGGCGATGTGCGAATGGTTCGATGAAACGTGCGGTGAGCTAATGAGCTTGCTTGAGAAATACTCACTCGCCGAGAACACATTGGTGGTCTATGTGACCGACAACGGCTGGATCAATCGTCTCGACGCGTCACGCTACGCACCTCGCAGCAAGCGGAGCCCCAACGAGGGCGGGACCCGGACACCAATCATGTATCGGTTACCTGGCGTGATCAAGCCGCGCATGGACCACGACCATCTCGCGTCCACCGTCGACGTCGTGCCAACAACCTTGTCGCTACTGAATATGTCCGTTCCCGAGGAGCTACCCGGGATTGACGTGTTGGATGAAGAAGCTCTCCAAAGTCGGGAATCCATTTTCGGTGAAATCTTCGAACACGACATTCAATCGCTCGACGATCCGGCAGTCAGCCTGCAGTACAGGTGGATCATTGACGGTCGGTACAAGCTGATTGATCCGTCTTCCCGGATGTCCGGCGCCGAGCAGGAATTGTACGATCTTTTGGATGACCCGACCGAGCAGCACGATTTGTCGGGCACGAATGCGGATCAAGTGGATGTGCTACTCAAGAAACTCGATGCGTGGTGGGATCCGCCCACCGCTTAGGATCGAGCAAAGTCCAAGGTAGATCAAGAACGGTGTCGGGGGTCTTTCCATGAGAGTTGGTAGTGGCGGCGGATTCCGTGCCATTCATTACACGTGGAAGAAAGGCCTGGAAGCAGGCGGCGTCTGGAAGCTTTATAAGGCGATGCGCAGCCGAAACTCGTGCAAGACCTGTGCGCTGGGCATGGGCGGTCAAAAAGGCGGCATGGTCAACGAGATCGGGTCGTTTCCGGAGGTTTGCAAAAAAAGTCTGCAGGCGATGGTTGCGGACATGCAACCGGGGATCCTGCCAACGTTCTGGAAGCGTCACTCGATTGAGGAGTTGCAAACGCGAACCCCGCGCGAACTGGAGCACCTGGGACGTCTTGTCCACCCAATTCGATACCGCCGTGGACAATCGCACTTCAGTGTCGTCACGTGGGAACAGGCGATCGATGCCGTCGCCGCCAAATTTGCGTCGCTGCCACCGGATGAAACATTCTGGTACTTCAGCGGTCGCAGTAGCAACGAGGCTGGATTCCTATTGCAGCTGCTAGCACGCGTCTTCGGAACCAACAACGTCAACAACTGCAGCTATTACTGTCATCAGGCAAGCGGCGTTGGGCTCCAATCGAGCGTCGGCAGCGGTACGGCGACGATCCAGCTGGAAGACTTGGAACAGGCCGACTGTGTGTTCTTGATCGGCGGGAATCCGGCGAGCAACCATCCGAGATTGATGACCAGCTTGATGCATGTGCGTCGTCGTGGTGGTCGCGTGATCGTGATCAATCCGGTTCGGGAAACCGGGCTCGTGAATTTCCGAATCCCAAGTGACCCCGTGAGCCTATTCAAAGGCACTCGCGTCGCGTCGGACTACTTCATGCCCCACATTGGCGGCGACTTGGCGATGCTCTGGGGCATCGCTAAGGCCCTGCACGAAACCGATCAAATCGACGTATCGTTTCTGCGTGACCATTGCAACGGACATGAGGCGTTTCTCGCTGCCGTCGACGCGCTTCATTGGACGAGCTTGGAATCCAACTCCGGTTTGAGCCGATCGGAGATGCAGTCGATCGCATCGATCTACGCACGCAGCCAACGCACCGTTTTTGCGTGGACGATGGGAATCACCCATCACGCCCATGGCGTCGATAACGTGCAGGCGATTGCCAATTTGGCGATGTGCCGCGGAATGGTTGGTCGCCCCGGTTGCGGGCTCATGCCGATCCGAGGGCATTCCAACGTTCAAGGCATTGGTAGCGTCGGTGTCACGCCACAACTGAAGTCGGCAATCTTTGATAACTTGCAATCCAAGTTCGGCGTCAGTTTGCCATCCACCGCTGGGCTGGACACGCTCGCGTGCATGGAATCGGCCGAACTCGGGGCCATCAAAGCGGGGTTCTGTTTGGGAGGCAACCTGTACGGCTCCAATCCCGACGCCACTTTCGCGGCCAAAGCGCTGTCGACGCTGCAGATGAACGTCATGATGAGCACCACCATGAACACGGGTCATGTGAATGGTTTGGCCGACGACACGATCATTTTGCCAGTCTTGGCGAGGGATGAAGAACCCGAACCCACGACCCAGGAGTCCATGTTCAATTACGTGAGGCTCTCCGACGGCGGCCCGCGGCGCCTGCCCGGCCCCCGTAGCGAGGTCGACGTGATTGCCACGCTGGGACGGCAATTGGTTCCCGAGGCACCGGGAATCGATTGGGACGCCATGTCCAGCACAGAAACCATCCGCCAATGGATCGGTGGTGTCGTCCCCGGATACGACAAAATTCAAACGATTGGATCGACGAAGATCGAGTTTCAGATTGATGGCCGAACCTTTCATGAGCCGGAGTTTGCAACCCGCGACGGGAGGGCGGTCATGCACTGCCATGACATTCCCGAGCTGAAAGCAACCGGGCCCGATGAGCTACGGCTGATGACCGTTCGCAGTGAGGGTCAATTCAATACGGTCGTTTACGAAGAAGAAGATCTGTATCGGAATCAGGATCGTCGCGACATCATTCTGATGCATCCGTCGGACCTCGTGAAACTCGGGTTACGTCACGATCAAGTTGTGACGGTCTCCAGCGATACCGGAGTGATGAACGGAATCATCGCTAGGGGTTACGACGATATTCGCCCCGGCAACGCGTTGATGTACTACCCCGAGTCCAATGTATTGGTGGCAAGGCACGCCGACCCGCAAAGCCGAACGCCAGCGTTCAAAGGGGTGGTTATTCGCGTCGTTGCGGCCTCTGAATCCGAGCGACTGCCCGACTCCGATGAAACGCTGCGTGACGCAGCTGCAGCATTGGCCTTGCCAATCGCAAACGATTGACGGTCGAGCGTCACCGTCGACTCGCGATGCCGCGAATCACCATTTGGATGTCTAACGAGCCCGTTTCGCGCTGAGGCGAATGGTTTTCCGGCATGTTGGGTGGGTTGTTGCCACATCAACCGCGGCTGATTGAACAAACCGAACCGTTTCACGATTGAAAACCGTTTCCCCAATTGAATGCTGAGAACATTGTCGCAGGCGCTCGCGTTGAAACGGACAGATTCGATATCCTATTTTGTCAATGATCTGCCCGCGCGGGCGTCAGCCCCTGGTTTTCGCAACGGGAACGAATGGTCGTCTTCGCCATGTTTGTCTGCACACCGATCGCGAATACCGTCACTCGGTGGAGGTTCTTGATCGGATGCGCGATGGGAGCGGCTCTCAGCCTGACGCTGGGTTGCTCCCATGAGCCGCCGATAATCCAGTACCAGGTGCCAACGACGGTCCCCGCGGCTTTGACGCAGGAGGATGACCGCATGATCGCTGCGATCCTGCCGCAGCGGGACCAGGCGTGGTTTTTCAAGATTCTGGGTCCGATTTCCGCCGTTTCGGAGGTGGAGGTTGTGTTTCGAGAATTTGTCGAAGACGTCCAGTTCGATGGTGGGTTGCCAACGCTCAAGTCGCTGCCGAGCGGATGGCGCCGCGGCCAAGATCGGGCGATGCGATTTGCCAGCATTGACATCAATACAGAGTCGAAACAGCTCGATTTGAGTATTTCGCAACTCTCCCGGATGGATGACTGGCCGAAACTCGTGGCCATGAATGTGAACCGTTGGCGGGGCCAGGTCGGCCTCGGTCCGTCGGAGGAACCTTGGGCCGGTGCCGAACCGATGCGACGCGAGTCCGAGAACGATGCCGCACCGGCCATTTGGGTCGACATCCGTGGAAAACCCGGCTCGGGGACGCCACCAATGATGGGCGGATCGATGGGGGCCATGCCGAGGGGAACGTCTCCCATTGCCGGCGATGTGGATCCGCATGCGGGCCTACCGCAAACCGCGCGAGAAGCCGTCGCCAAAGCTCGGGCGACCGAGCCTGAAAGATTCAAGATGGACTCCTCCGCCCAGACAGCGGAGGACGGCGAAGCCGACGAGCCGCTCGAGTTTGATGCGCCCGATGGCTGGCGGCCTGGCCGGATGAGCATGATGCGGTTGGCCGCCTTCAATGCCGGCCCCGATGATGCAGAGGCCGAGATTACCGTCATCAACGCCGGGGGTGATCTTCGCGGCAACGTCGCCCGTTGGATGGGTCAGGTCTTGGGTGGGGCGCCCGATGACACGCAAGTGGACCAGATCATGGAGGCCGCTGAAAAACGACGGGTTGGCGGACGCGATGCTCAGCGGTTCCTGATAGGGCTTGGCTCGGATGCTTCGGACAATGCGTCCGGAGACGCGGACTCACCCGCCATCGACGCCACCATTGTTCCGCTCGAGGACAGCATGAGCTTGTTCATTAAAATGAGCGGTCCTGCATCGACGGTTCGAGATCAGGGTGACGCGGTCGAGGCGTTCCTTGATTCACTCCGGTTTTAGCGATCCACGTTTCTTTCGAACGTTTCCCACCTCTATCCCGCCGAAATTCGCCATGGCTTCCGTGCCCTCCGAATTGCCCATTCCGTCGACGCGTCCAAGCTGGACTCTCCGAACCGAGACATCGGTGCTATCGCCAGCCGCGGTGCTCAGCGCATTCGGGTCACTCAAGATGACCGTGAGTTTGTTTGGGCTCTCGATCGTGTTGGTCTTGGTGGGGACTCTGGCGCAAGACGAAATGAACATGCAGGAGGTCAAGGAGCGATACTTTCTCTCTTGGATCGCACCACTGCACATTGATGATTTCTTTCCCCAGGCGTTCTATCGACATGAAACGCCATTCCGTTTGGTGCTGCCCGTTCCAGGTGGTGCACTCGTGGGAACGTTGTTGATGCTGAATTTGGTCGCCGCCAAACTCACTCGTTTCCGGTTGCAGGCTTCCGGTGGTCGACTCGTTGCCGGCATGGCATTCCTGATTGCAGGCGCAGCCGTTGCCGCCGCCGTTGTTTTTCTCGGCCATAGCGACGACGGTCTGCAGGGTGCGCCGCCCATTTCGTACGCCCAACTGTGGGCGGGGATTTTGGCCATCACGGCCGTTGGCGCTATTGGGATTGCGATGGCTTCAGGCAGTGCCAAGAGCAAGACGATGCGTTGGCTGGGTTACGTCGGCGCGACGTTCCTCGGGGTTGGAGTTTTGCTTTGCCTAGCAACAGGATTCCAAATCAGCGACTCGGGTTTGCGGATTGTTTGGCAACTCGCCAAGGGACTCGGTGCCGGGCTCATCATGTTGGTGGGTTGCCAGCTGGCTTTCGGGCGACAAGGGGGCAACGTCCTGTTGCATCTTGGCGTTGGGCTTCTCATGGTCGGCCAGTTTGCCTTTGGTGATCGACAATTGGAGCAACGTCTTAGTCTGATCGAAGGCGCGTCAACGAACACGTTCGTGAATCTCGATCAAGTCGAGCTGCAGATCATTGAAACGAAGGATTCGGTCCAAGACATCGTGGCGGTGCCAGTCGCTCGCCTCCTGTCAGCGAACACTTCCAGCGATGTGATTGATGACGACGTTTTACCCTTCGACATCCGAGTCTTGGCTTACTATGAGAATTCTGGGTTGGTCGACGTCCCAGCGGAAAACCTAGCCGATGTCGGATTGGGACTTCAGGTCGCAGCGGTCCAAAAGGAGAAGTCGGGCGGCGCCGACATGGCAATGAACATGCCGTCGGCCTATATCGAGATACTCGATCGCGAATCGAAACAATCCCTGGGCACCTATTTGGTCAGCCAAAGCATCAATGATCGTGAAGCTTTGGTACCCGATGGGTCCGTCAAGGACATGATGGATACGGTCGTCATTGGCCAGCGCGAATTCGAAATCGGCCTTCGCTTGCATCGCGAGGTGAAACCTTACTGGGTCCAGCTTCAGGATGTTCGCCGCGTGACGTACAGCGGAACGGAGACGCCTCGTGACTTCTCGTCGTTCATTCGAATCGTCGACGGCGAAACGGGTGAGGATCGAAAGGAGCGGGTATGGATGAATAACCCGCTACGATATCGCGGCGAGACCTTCTACCAATCCAACTACCAAGTGCTACCTGGCGGAAAAGAGCTGACTGGAATCCAAGTCGTTCGTAATTCCGGATGGCTGATTCCCTACGTCGCATGCAGCATCACCGGGCTGGGAATGCTGGTTCATTTTTGGGGAACGTTGACACGCTTCATCGGGCGCAGGCGGCGTGAGTTGGCTCGTTCGGAATCCTTCGGGGAATTCGATGCTGGCTATCAACCCACAAGTCAGGAGCACGCATCTGGGACGCCGAACTCGGCCGCCGCAGACGATGCCAGCCGTCGACGCAACTGGCCCGTCGTGCTTTGGGTGGGCGGACTTGCGGCCGTCGTTGCCATTGTGCTGCTGCCAAGTTCGGCGGCGCGAAACTCACTGAAACCCACGCAGCGCGATCAGTCATTCAATTTTGCCGATGCCGGAACGATTCCCGTCCAATTCGGTGGACGCATCATGCCCCTGGACGCGTACGCCCGGCAGACGATGAAGGCGATGACCAACAAGGAATCGCTGCCTTTGGAGGATGCCCCGGGTGCGATCAAGGAACGCGTCGAGACACGCAAACTTTCGGCGGTTCAATGGTTGTTTGAAGTCGCCGCCGATAAGCCGAATTTGCGTTATCTGCCCATGTTTCGCGTGGACGCGGAAGCCGTTCGATCGGAGCTGGATTTGCAGCGACGAGAGAGCAAATTGTATTCGCTCGATGATCTGACAGGAAATCTCGATCGATTCAGCCAGCTGGTCAAAGAGGCTCGCCAGAAAGACTCCATCAACCAAGACTTCAAGGACAAGAAGCTGATCGAGTTGGACATGCGAACGCGTCAGTACACGATGGCGGCGACCGCATTTCGATTGCCCGTTCCCGACCCCGTGCCCGCAGAGTTTTTTCCCGAGGGCACCAGCGAGCAGACGCGACAACGATTCGCACTGCAGCGGCTGCAACAACGAATGGATTCGTTGAAGCAAATGCCGGCCCCCGCATTGATACCTCCCACGGAGACCGTCGCCGCTGAGTCGATCGACATGCCTGACTGGGTTGCCTTCTCGCCAGCATTCTTTGATTTCGCGAAAAACGGTCTCAGCGATGATGAAGCACCAGCCGGGGTTCGGACGTTTGCCGAAATGCTTCAAGCGTACGGAAACGAGGATCCCCTCGCATTCAATGAGTCGGTAGTTGAACATCTCACGGACGTGCAATCGGTCTCCATTCCCGGTTATGACCATACGGCGGTGGCATTGGAACGCTGGCTCGGTAGCGCGTCGCCGACCGCGATCGCCAGTGCGCTTTACATCTTGGCGATCATCATGGGTTTAGTTGGATTGGCGATCCACTCGCCGAAATTGAACTCCGCGACGTGGGGAACGATCGTCATCGCGTTCATCGTGCACACGATTGTCATCGGCGTGCGAGTCTATATCACCGGGCGGGCGCCGGTAATCAACCTGTATTCATCGGCCGTCTTCATTGGCTGGGCAGCAGTGTTGGGTGGTTTAGCCATCGAGCGAATCTTCCGTTATGGAACAGGAAATGTCCTTTCCGCCTTCGCAGGCGTGCTAACGCTTTGGGTCGCCTACAACCTGACACTCAATGTCGGCCAGGCCGAAACGATGGGTGTGTTGCAAGCCGTTCTAGACACCCAATTTTGGCTCAGCACCCATGTCCTCAGCGTGTCGCTCGGTTACGTGGCGACGCTGGTCGCCGGACTGCTGGGAATTGGTTATCTGATCGCGGGCTGGTGTGGCGCCGGTAGCAATGCACGGCGGGACTTGTATCGTTGTGTCTACAGTTCGACCTGCTTCGGGATCCTGTTCAGTTTCATCGGCACTGTGCTTGGCGGCCTCTGGGCCGATGATTCGTGGGGACGGTTCTGGGGTTGGGACCCCAAAGAGAATGGTGCACTGCTGATTGTCATTTGGAACGCGTTGATGTTGCATGCCCGATGGGATGGAATGGTCAAAGCACGCGGATTCGCCATCTTGGCCATCGCCGGCAACATCGTGACAGCTTGGAGTTGGTTTGGCACCAACGAATTGGGCATCGGGTTGCATAGCTACGGTTTTACCGAGGGCATGTTACGAAACCTTGCTATCTTTTTCGCGACCCAAGGGCTTTTCATCGTCTTGGGAATCTTCATTCCTCCGACGGACGTGTCAAAAGAAGCGGAAACGTCGACGACCTAGGCACTGTTTATCAAAGCAGTTTGATGGCCCGTCGCATGGCGGCGAGTTGAACGAAGGCCAAGTACGAGCATGTCAGTTTGTCGTACCTGGTCGCCACGCGACGTGACTCCTTCAGCCATCCGATCAATCGTTCAAC
>JBCDIU010000045.1:0-45342 GCA_038748615.1 Planctomycetota bacterium
ACAACCCAACCAATCCAGCCCCAAACGAGTATGTCAGTTGGGGTGATCAGACATGGGAGGAGATGGCGGTCGCATTCCTGGATGTTGCCGTGCCTCGCGATGGACATCGCGTTCGAGATGCACGTCGAGGGATGACGCCAAAACAGCGATCCAATGCCATCGATGAGATCGATACTCGTACCGATTCCTTTCTTGACCGTTGGGACGCCAATCGTGATGGCATCGTGAGCGAAGGTGAAACCAGTGCCATGTTCCGCAAACACGGCTTTCGAAAGATCGACGCCAATCGAAATCAGAAGATCGAACGAGATGAACTGACAGAATACATCGCTGAGCGAATCTGGTCGGAGCTGTTTCCTTGAGTGCGCCGGGCGGCGACGATCCGTCCCTCGAACCATCATCGCTTTCCGAGACCGACCCACCGACGTTGGAGGCCGTATCGGTTTCAAGCTCGGGTCAGGACACGGATGCGCCCGGTAAAACGGACGGCTCAAACGCTTGGACCGCCCAGACACGCAGCGAGCGATTGTTTCTGTGGTGGGCACGTCACCAATCTGCCCAGTGGATCTTGCTGGTGATGCTCTCGGCGCTGGCGGGGTCCGGATACATGTGGCCCCAATGGACGACCCGCTGGTGGAGGGCGTCGCCAATGGAGCCGTCGATGGTGGTGTTGACGCATCCTGTCGTCTTGGTCGCCAACTCTCAGCAGTCCGGTGACTCCAGCACTCGCCGACCTTCCCCTCCGAAGCCCTTTCGTGTCGCTGAGGGCGAATGCATTCTTGTCGCGATCGCTGATGCCGATGGCACTGCGGGGATCTTCGAGCCCGCCAACCTGAAAGCGATCGACCGAGTCGCGATGCGGCTGAAGCAGCTCCCTCAGGTGGACTCGGTTCTATGGCTCGACGAGATCCCGACGTTCAACGTGTTCGGTCTGTCCGGTCAGATGCTGCCCAGCGAGAACGCTTCACAAAGGCAGATCGATTTATCGCGGCGCCGCGTGCTCGAAAATCCTTTGGCGGTTGGTCAGCTGATCTCGGCGGACTCCAAGACGCTCGTTTTTCATATCACGCTCGACTGGTCGGCCGTGATGGATGATTCCATGGCCACCGACGAACTCACCGCCGCGGCCCGTCAGGCGGCGGATGAAGTCGATGGGGCCCAACTCCGTTTCTTGCTAACGGGACGCTTGCCAATCGATCAAATGATGGCCCAACGCCACGTCAGCAACTCGCTGAAGTACCAGGCGATCGGCTACTCCATCATGATGATTGCGGCATTGGTACTTTTTCGAGGTCTTGCGGCCGTGACCATCGTCGCCCTGGCGCCGGCGATCGGTGTGTTTTGGACAATGGGATGCTTGCGTTTAACGGAATTCAGCGACAATCCATTCAATGACATCATTGTCCCGGTCATGATCAGCATGGTAGGGCTGGCCGACGCAGTTCACCTCATGGTTGAGATTCGAAAGCAACGAGCCAACGGGCTGTCATCGGCCGATGCAGCGTGCTTCGGCATCGCGCGAGTGGGGACCGCGTGTTTGCTAACCAGCATCACCACGGTGATTGGTTTCATCTCGCTGCAGCTGGCCGAACATGAGGTCGTCCAGGAGTTCGGTTGGTCTTGCACGATCGGTGTCGCGATGACCTTCTTGAGTGTTCTGACTGTCGTGCCGCTGGGTTGCTCCTCTGTGATAGGACGCCGCCTTCACGTCGGCGTGGGGCGCAGCCTGATTGATGTGCGTCTACAGCGGATTGGACATTGGGTCGATTGGACGTTGCGTCGCTATCGACCGGTATCGGTGGCCGCCATCATTGCGACGATTGTGCTCGCCGGCATGACACTTCGTTTGACACCCGACGAACGACGCTATAGCGGACTGAGTGAAGCCGGAGAAGCCGCGCGTGGGCTGCGTCACTTGGATAGAGTATTTGGCGGGTTGGAGTTTGCATCGATCATGATGGGATGGGCGCCCGACACCGAGGAATCCGATGTCTTGGGCGTGTTATCGGATGTGGACGCGTTGCTGCAAAACGATCCCTTGCTGGGTCACCCAATCGGCCTCCATCAGCTATTGGCGGCACTCCCCGGAGACGGCGATGCCGCCGAACGCATGTCGTTGCTGGAACTGATGCCCCCATCCCTAAAACGCGCCTATTATCTTCCTGAGTACCAGCAAGCGGCCGTGCAATTTCGAATTCAAGACCGAGGTATCGCGGCCTACGATGAATCATTCACACGGGTTGAATCCGGGCTAAGTGAGCTCCAACAACAGCATCCCCAATTCGAACTCTGGCTCAATGGCAGTGCGATCTGGCGATGGCGCACTCAATTCCAGGTCGTTCGTGATTTGAAGGCCAGTGCGGGAACGGCGATTTTTGTGATTTGGTTGGTTTTAACGATCTACTTTCGCTCCATCCGATTGGGGCTCATTTCACTGGTACCGAACATCTTTCCGCTGGCCAGTACGGGCGCGATTCTGGTGGTCGCCGGTCAACACTTGGAAATGGTCACGGTTTGCATGTTTACGATCTGCGTGGGCATTGCGGTCGACGATACGATCCACTTCCTAACGCGCTATGTCGACGAGTCACGATCGGAGGGAAATCACGAACAGGTCATCGGTCGTGCGATCACCGGTGTCGGCACGGCATTGATGATGACCACCATCGTGCTGGTGGCGGGGCTGGCATCGGCGGTGATGGGCGACTCACGCGATGCACGTTTATTTGGCTTGATGGGATGCATGACCTTAATCAGTGCATTGGCAGCAGATCTATTCCTATTACCGGCTCTCCTGCGTCGGTTCGACGGACGTGTCAAGCTGTAACGATTAGCCAGTTTTACCGGGTGTAACGGCTATTCATAATCATCCGATTATTCGGTGGACGATAACTCGAACCACACGGGGGCAATGCATCCCCACACGCCAACACAATCGACCACGAGTCGCGTCGTCGTTGACGCGACGGTGCTGCCAAAGGCTTCGGCGGGTTTAAGCCAAATAGGTCCACTCATGAAACGCTTCGATCGATTTCGTCTGACACTTGCGAGTCTACTAGCCGTGTCGACCGTCACTCCACTCACCGCATACGATGGCGTTGATCCGGAAACGGCGAGTGAATTAAGCCGACCCGAAACGCTGATCGATGGCGCGTCGGATGGACAGGGCATCTTCATTGGCGACGCGCTCGACAACGACGTACAGAAGGTCTCGCATTCATCGCTTGAAGAGTGCGGTTTCTGCGAAATCACTGGATCAAGTGACAACTGTGGTTCAGCCGGCGAAGATCGCTCGATCTTTGATCTCACCAAGAATATTTGCGGCGCATCGGACTGTGTCGCACCGTGGTGGTCCCACCGCACTGGTTTTTTCGGAGAGTTCATGTTGCTCCGGCCGGGAAGTACGGACCTGATCTACGCCACCGAACAAACCGACCCAGACCCGAACATCGCATCGCCGACTGGCCCCATCGGGATCGTTGAGCTGGATGCGGAGTCGGGATTTCGAGCTGGGTTCACGTTGGCCGCGTCCGAGTGCACCAGCTTGGTCGCATCCTATGCTCGCTGGGAAGGTAGTGCATCGTCCACATTGACGGCCACTGGAAGCAACGTGCTCGACTCTAATCTCATCCACCCCAGCACGGCCACGTCGGGTGCGGCCAGCTTGGAGTCATTCACGGAACAAGAGATTAATTTTCAGACGGTCGACATCCTTTATCGCCGTCTATGGAAGCGTTCCAACACCATGGCACTGAACTGGTTGGCTGGAGTGCGCTACGGCGACATCGAACAGCAACTCAGCGGTGATCAAACCGTTTCCGTGGCAACGGGATTGACAAACGTCAGCACCGATATCGACTTCTCTGGCTTCGGTATTGCCGGTGGTCTGGACTTCGAGACATTCAGTTGCACGACAGGTCTTTCGCTCTATGGTCGCACGCTCGCCAGCTTGCTTGCCGGCGAATGGAATGCGAACTACACGCAGACGAATCAATTCGGTGGCGGCGTGGTTGCCAACCAGTACGAGGATTTCCACGCAACGCCGGTCTTGGATGCGGAGCTGGGAATTCGCTGGATGGCAAAAAAACGGCGATTCATGATGTCCGCCGGGTTCCTGATGAGCGGATGGTACGAATCCGTTACCACCCGCAGCTACATCAACTCGGTTCGAGCCGGTCAGTTAACCGACACTGGCGAAACGATGACATTCAGTGGACTCACTGCCGGCGCTGAATGGCGTTTCTAGCAGTCGCGAGCCAGTTCGTGACTCGATCGGACTCCTGGTCGGCTCTCTAAAACATCAGCCCGATCGCCTCATCGAGTAGATCGTCATTATCGTCTTCAAAGACGCTGTCGACCGCACCCGCCCATGCGACCGGCTCGCTGGATGGCGTCGTCAGTTGGGCCCGGTTCAGTTCATTGATGACTCGCAGGGCATCAATAGAGGAAAGCCTTCCGTTGCCGTCGACATCAACGAGGGCAACGAGTCCCTCTTGCAACCGTGTCAGTGCCAACTCAATGGGCCGGTCATCGCCGGATTGATTTAGTGCGTTGATCACCCGCAAGGCGTCAATCGCCGTTACGTGTCCGTTGCCATCGACATCTTCGGGGACCACTGGGTTCGTGAATCGCAGTGGAGAATGGACGAGGAATGCCCTGTCGGACGCCTTCTCACTGAGAACATACGTGCTCAAGCTTGCATCTTCGGGAATTGTAACGTGGCGAATCCGCCAGTTCTCGGCATGAACAGGCCGAACGCGGTCTCCATGGCCAAGTAGAACGTGAGGGCCATTGCCGGAGACAAACGAGGCAAGAACTGATGAATCAAAGTGAAGGACGGATCGAGACGCGTCCCGGAGGTCGACGGTTAGGTTCGAATTCGCTGGTTCGATTTTCGCATCGGTCAGGTCGAATACGGAATGATGGCCAGCAAGAGCCAGCGTCACCGCCTCAGCTGGGGTGTGCCAAGCAACCGATCGAAGCTTCACCGTCGCATTGGCCTCTCCTTTGATCTCAATTCGCGTGATGCCAGGAAGCCCGGTGACGCTAGTGACGTTGTCGTCGCTCGAAATCGTAAACGACTCCGATTCCCCGACGGCAATGGTTGCCACCCCCGTGACGCCCCATGCTGTGATCACTGAACTGGACTCGAAGGGACTTAGCTGATGGACAATCTGATGTGGAAAGTTCTCATAGTGGTAATCATCCCAGCGTCTCGCGCCCCGGGCCACGATCTGAGTGTGCGTTTGCGTGGAAGAAACATCCAGTCGCATAAGACGAAAGCCGCTGTTCCGACTCTCGGCGACAGCGAAGATGACGCTGTCGTCGCTCGCATCAAATCCGATTAGCTCGATATGCTCATACGACGGATCGTACACCTGGTGCGCCATCGTCGTCATTGCATCGAAGTTGCGAACCACGATCTGACCTTGCCGGTACACGATTGCGTAACGCCCATCACCCGTGAACAACGCACTTCCACGAATGATCGCTTCCCCGGATCTGGCTGCTCCAATTTCAGATCGCTCTGACAGAGGAACCCGTTCGAACAACTCGATAGCTGACGTCTGCGACGGGTTATACAGAACCACTGATGAACCACCCCCAATGACAACGGGATCACGGGTCTCCTTGGTTTGAAGGATCAACCGTGGGGACTCGCCGGTTAGCGAAATGCGAAAGAGCTCGTTGTCGTCACCTTGCGCGAGCATGGCCCGACCGCCCTCGACAAACTGACGGGTAAAGTTGCGGGATGAAGCCAGCCGAACTCGCTCGCCAGAGGCCAGTTCATCGTCGACACGAATCCACGCCGAGCCATCCAGCGGCACGATGAAGAAACCGGGCCTTGTCGATGACTCGTCGCGTAGCAACAACGCTCGGCTATCGGGCGTGATCACAAATCGCTGCGTAGACGCTTCAAACAGATTCACGCTATCGGCGAGACGCACGAGCTGACCCGATTGGATCGACAGGTGGTAGATCCCCGAAAGCCGCTCCGGTGCTTGCGAAGACACACCGACAACCATTTGCAACGAATCGGGCGCCACCTGCAGAGATGTCACGCGATCAAACTGGTCCGTTCGTGTGAGCCATTCAACGGTGGGCACTCCCGTTTGCGCAGCCAAGCCCACCCGACCCAAGCGAGCGTTGAATTCGTCCGTCGCGACCACTAGCGATTTCCCACCCTCGGCAAAATCCCAGTGAGCAACTTCCGAAAGGGTTGCTTCCTCGATGGAGGCGGCTGTCGTCGTATCCGTTTCGAAAAAAAGGAGCCGTCGATCGAAGGTGTGAATGATGAGCCAACGGTTGTCGGGACTCACGCGGTAGTCCGTAATCGAATCGCTCGACGTGGCGGGTGAATAAACAATCTGATCAACGCCCGTGTCCAAATTGCGCCGATGGAGCACACCCGACGAAGAAAAGAAAGCGAAGTTGCCGCGCGTCCCGAAGGAAGTGCGAACCTGCGTGGGAAATAAGTGTCTCGTCTGCGTACGCCCTAATGGAAAACGTTCCACGGTTTGTGTCGCGCGATCAAAGCGATCCACCCACCGGACGTCGTCTTTGGAACGCTCGAGGAACGAGAAGCGATGATCGCTGGCAAATCGGACCTTCTTTGAAAGCGGATCACGGACGTCCCACGATCCGATCACGGTTGAGGGAGCGCCGCTGGTCGGAACTGCCCGCACCAGCGATTCACCTAATGAATGTCCACGAGTGATGACGAAAAGGTATTCTCCGTCAGGGGAGAGGACTGCTTGATCGATCTGCTCATAGAGATCCCGGTGAATCGATACGTCGAGCACTACACTCTCACCCGAGTGAACGTCGATCGCTTTCGCACCGAGAGTGTTTCCGCGTCCGCTCGAATCAAAGATCAGGATGGTTGATTGATCTGCAGCGATCTTCCAGGCAAAGAGATCATCAGCATGGGAATGTTGCCGGCTTAAGCTCGGCTCCACTTCGACTTCGAGGGAATCAAGATGGACCTTCTTGACCGCGAGCAAAGCGCCCCAATCGATCAGATAACGGCCCTCGGTTGTAATCGCCCAGGAAAAGTCTTTTGCGCGGATGGGAACAACTTGCCCGCTCAGCAAATCCGCGACATAGGTACGTACTAGGCTATCGTCGATCAAAACGGATACTCGAGCCGACTTCTGATCCGGCGACAGATCGACATCGGTTATCTGCAATCCCGCCAATTCGGGGAAGGTGATTGGCGAAATAGCTCCGTTGAAGTGTGTGCGGTACAGACGGATGGATCGTTCGCCGTTCTCTCTCCACGAAATCTCCGTGATCACATCATTGCTTGCCGGTTCCAGTGTGAAACGCGAATCGAGGCCATAGCGTGGTCCCGGCTCTGAATAAACGAATCGTGACTCCAGGTCCGCGACATCGATTGCAAGGATCTTGGCCTGGCCAGATTGAGAACCGCCGCTTCGTAGTGAGACCAGGACTTGCTGCCCATCATTAGAAACGACGAAATCCTGTACTTCAGATTGAGTTCCGAGGACGCGTGTCGTCAGTTCGATCGGCGGGATTGTTGAACCAACGGCGTCAAAATAGAGACCAATGTCGACGGAGAAATCAGCACGAGCCAAAAAGAATTGTCCGTTTGGCCGTGTTTGAATCGCCGACTCAAGCTGCAACTCATCGTTCGAATCATTCGAGGGCATCAAGACCGACAAGCCACCGTCGACTGGGACGCGGAACGTGAACTCATCGCCGGAGTCGTGCCATCGAACTTGATACTGAACAAACCGACCCTCACCCGTCAGCTCCGCATCCAAGATCTCGACATCATCTCGGTCGATCGCGTCCAAGCGGATGGGCGTCGTGCTGTCAGGACTGATCACAAACAGTCCACCACCTTCGTCCTGACGCCCGGCTAGCCAGTAAACCAAGTCCCCGGACCCATTGTCCACGGCATGGCCTCCTACAACTCCTAAATCGGTATGCTTTGGGATACTGAGGTTGTTTGACCGCACGCGAACGCGATCTTGTGAGGGTCCGACCGGTACTACATCCAGCAGGAAGTCCACACTGTTGACACCAACGGTCGCGGTGGTCTCGGGACCAAGCAACAATTCAACGGGAACATCAACGAATTGTTCACCGGCGGGGATTTGGAAAATCGAACCTCGCAGCGGCGTGTAGTGCTGGCCAGCAAAGCCAGTGCCGTCGCGTGTCGACGCCGAAATTTGCAGAAGGCTATCAAGGGGCGTGTCCAACGAAACACGGAAGCGAGCCTCGCCCTCGTCAATCCTGATTCGAGGGCTATCGATCGAGAGTGTTGCCTGTTCGCTCTCAAGGACTGAGATGGCGAAACCATTCCTGGAAGACGACCGCAATTCATCCGAGTCACTCACAATGTCAAACACAAACTTCTCGATCGCGGACTCCACGAGTCCGTCTTGATGCGTATTCACGCTCGTTTCCAAACGTAGCGAGCTTGTGTTTGCCTCGGAAACGTCTTGTTGGATACGATGATCGTCGAAAGCAAGGTCCTTGTTGACCTGCACGAACGGTTGCCGAGGCACGATGTCCGCGGAAACGCTTCCTATCGCGCGAAAGTCACTCGAGCTCAACACCGAAACGTCTGCAACAATCGTTGTACTGCTGCCCTCCGGAACAAGAACATCTTGAAACTCCCAGCTAGGTTGATCCACCTCATAGGCGCCGATATCGACTAGGTCGTCGATTCGCTCAACACTGCGCGCATCCGTATCGAATTGCGAGAAGAGTACCTCGGGAATCACAGGCATCGAGGATGATAATGGCCTGCGTGGGTGCAATCGGATGACATCCAATCCGACGTTGGGCGGCAAGGGAATAACTGAGACGGGAGAAAACTCTTCCGCGTCAGGCAATATGTGCGTCGTCAGCCGGGAGAACGTCGCACCGCCGTCATACGAGCCGCATACATGGAACTCCAGAACTTCAGTTCCCTGGTGACGCCATACTAGGACTTCACCGATCGGGCCCGCGTCGAGAAAATGAAAGTCAGCAAACCATTCAAAGAAACCGGGATCGGCACAATCCAATTCGCCATGCTGAAACGACAGGTCTGCAATCACCGACTTGCCCGGACCGGCAGATTCGAGATCCACCAGGTTCGTCGCATCGCTGTCGATCAGCGCCAGCCCATCATCCGCCGTTCCATTTTGAATTGTGACCGACTGGGGACGCGTGAATTGACCTGACGCTGATTCGCGTTCACCCGCATTGATGGCAAGGCTTCCATGGACCAATGCATGCGTAGCGACGCCACCACCGTTGTCGCGGAGCGTTGGTTCGACGATTGTTTGCGTTACGTCAATGAGATCGCTTGGATGCTCGATTCCCAACTCGAATCGGGCGCCCTGATCATCAAAGAGATTGTGTCCCAGTGATTGCCATACGATGTCGGAACCGGAAGGACCGTTGGTGGAACCGCTGGTCGATCTAAACGGCAGTTTCGCGTTGGGGATGGGGCCGCCAGGGTTCGCGACAAAAATGGAATAGTCGGCCTCAACGACAACCTTCGTTGTCGCCGTCAAGGCTTCGGCATGGATCACCCCGGTTCCGCCGAAGGTTTCGTTCTGAGTAACGGTGAGATGGGAGAGCGATGTTTGTGTCGAGCCTTCGTCCGACGCCCCCAGGGTCAAGATGCCAGCGCCCTTGCCAGCAGCGAAGTTACGGCTGATCGTGGAATGCGATATGTCAACAATGCCATCGGTGTTCGCAATCGCCGCGCCGTCTTTCGCTCGATTTTGGTGGAACGTTGTTCGTTGCAACAGAGTGTTTGCGCCTGCATTCTGGTTGTGGAGACCACCGCCGGACTCCACCGCGACGTTGCTGTCGACCGTCGTCTCGAACAGGGTGAGCGATCCAAGATTGGCAACGCCGCCGCCATTGGTCGCTTGATTGTTTTCGAGGCTTCCGCTGATAAATTCGACTCTCGATGTGGTTCCAATGTACAGGCCGCCGCCATTGCTTTGCGCGTGGTTCTCTCTCAGTCGGACATTCTGAAGGGTCAACTGGCCATCGCCATTCGTTTCGACTGCGATTCCGGCCCCGAAGTCGTCGACTCCACCACGCAGCGTCGCGTCACGAATGGTCAGTCGAGCATCCCCAAAGAGATGAATCAGTCGCTCCCTGCCGCTCGAGTTGTCGGCCGGTTGGATGACGGTTTGCGAAGGACCGCTGCCATGAATGATGACACTGCCAGAGCGGATGTCCAAGTCTCCCGACAGTCCTTCGTCCTCGGGTTTGCCGGTCGCTCGGATCTGTATCGGAACGAAGTCAAGCTCGGGAGAAAACTCGATCGTCGTCGGTGCAGACCACAACTCCGCCCTTTTGATTGCTTCACGAAGACTCAGCAGATCATCCCGCGGATCGACCACATCCAAGGGCGTGTTGACAACGAATGTCGTCAAGAGATATCGACTTTCGAGGCTTTCCAAACGAACTGTGGGCCGACGTCTAGAACGGAGGGCTTTCCGTCGGCGGTTCCGCTGAATCATGCCCCTGTATGCTCCTGACTTCGACCGACGACGAGTATCGAGTGCTCCTAGCCCGTGTTCAGACTCACAGGTGCGTGAATTGTAGAGTCTTCGCGTTGAGGTGACACGGCAATCCTAATTGATTCATCCGAAGCAAACGCCCCGCCATGATGTGCTAGTCAGTATGACATTCTGCACCGGTATCCAATGGGCGTTCCAAGCCAGTCCCGGCCATCATGAATCCGCTGGGGACCGACAGCAACATTGGCCACCTCATTCCTTGCACGTTGCGCCTTTATAAGAACCGACGCGATTTTCACTCCATTGCCAGTCAAACAATTCCAAGATGGCCCCACAAAAACGCATTGGACGCAGGTGATTTACGTCGAGCGCTTGTTGCACGCGATTCCGTCGGCTGAGCCTTAAAACATCAGCCCGATCGCCTCATCGAATCGATCGTCATCATCGTCTTCAAAGACGCTGTCGACCGCATCCGCCCACGCGACCGGCTCGGTGGATGGCGTCGTCAGTTGGGCCCGGTTGAGTTCATTGATGACTCGCAGGGCATCAATAGCCGAAACCGTCGCGTTACCGTCGACGTCGTAGAAACTCTCCGTGCCAAACGTTGCCTGCACACGCGTGCTGCTACTCAGGTCCAAGTCGCCGATCCCGCGATTGATCGCGTTGATGACGAGCAATGCGTCCAGGGCGGAGACGTCTCCATCGTTGTTGACGTCATAGACGTTGGCTTCGTTGGTCAGCGTCCCGGTTTCATCCGGAATGCCGCTGGCCACGATCGGGTCAAAGTTCCCTACGATCGGTAACGCGGTATCGTCTCCGAATTGGATGAAGAGGTCATTTCCACCTGGCAGTCCTTCATGACTGAAGGAGTTGAAGTTATTCGATGGCAGGGCCGTCGTGTCATCAGAGACCCAAAAGAAGTACTCCCCAGAATCCTTGGGCAACTGTCCCTGGCGACCTTTGATCCAGATTCCAAGCTCATCAATTCCGTCGAGGTTGAGGTCACCCGTCACAGGACGATCCACGAACCCGCTCAGGCCGACCAGTCGGTTCGTATCGTCGGACACGTCCCATACGTCGTCGATGTTCCCATCCGCGTCGAGATCAAAGGAGAACGTGTTGGTTTCGTTCTGCCAAACAGCAAGGTCAAAGTGGTCATTGTCGCCGTCGAACTCGCCCACAATCGGAATGCCGTTGTAGTTGGCCGGCAGGATTTCGCCGAACTCGATCGCGTTCGATCCGTCGGTGTCGAAATACCAGTTGCTCCCGTCAAACAGACCGATCTCGTCACCGTTGGTCGGGTCTCCGTCAAAATCACCTGCAACGGGAATGCCATTGACTTGGTACTGAGGTGGCATCACCGAAGCCACATTGCCAACGCCATCGTCATCGGTGTCGATCAGGAAGCTGTAGTTTCCATTGAAGAAACCGTAAGCACCCAGTTTGTCAAAGCCGGACGAGGCGCCCGGACCTTGGTGGAAGTCGCCCGCAAAGAGCCCGTCGCTAATGCGGCCAAATTGGTATGTGAAGTCTCGGTTTGTGACGTCGTTGTCCTGGCCCTCCGGATCCCAAACACCGTTCCCATTGATGTCGACGTAGACCAGCGACTGACTGTATGTCCCGACTTCTGGACGGCTATCGACCGTGAAGCGTGCAAGGAAATCGCCGCCCGGCACCCCGTCCCCGGTCGGCAGAAGGATTTCCGGCAGGCCCCCATTGGGCTCGGTGGCGTTGGATTCGCCATCCAAGGAGTTACCCGCGAGATCAACTAGGTCATCGCTGATGGTTAGAGTGAACCGATCATCCAGCAACGGCTCAAAGAACGTCAGCGTGACAGTCGCGGTGGCCGGTGCGCCATCAGCAGGTGCGTCCAAATCCAGCGTAACGGTGTCGATGGCAACGATGCCGGTTTGATCCCCACGAAGCAGATAATGACCTGGGTTCTGGGCGATGTCATCCTTCAACGCATCAAAGAGGAAGTCCGGTGCCACGCGGTTGGGAAGGTCCTCAAAGTCGATCGACAGGCTGTCGATCCGTGGCGTGGGTTCCGTCGTTCCATCGACGTTCTTCACACCAAACAAGTTGTGAGTCGGCTCCGTGGTGATGTAAACATCCTGAACGGTCGGTCCGACAGTGTCGATAAAAATTCGGAGCGTATCGGCCGCACCCGCCGGCGTATTGACATTGCCCGCGACATCCTCGGCCGTGACAAAGATCGTGCGCAGACCGTCCGGGATCGGAAACAGATCGTCATCGTTCATGTTGATGACCGACTCCACGGTCCAGTACCCATCCGGCTCCTGCACGTTTCCGTCCAAAGGAATCGCGGTGGTTTGACCGATCAGAGCGTCGTTGGCGTCCAAGACGCCATCATCGTTGAGATCGACATACACGCGAATGATGGTGTTTGCTTCGGCTTGACCCCAGAACGTCGGCGTGGTGTCGTTCGTGTAGAGGTCATCAAAGGTGTGCGGATTTGGAATCACCCCGCTGTCGCTATCTGCCGCCAGGCCGTCATTGGCGATTGCCGGCAAACCAAACGATGCCGGTGGCTGTTCGGTGTCCACGATGATTTCCAACGAATCACTACGCGGTCCGTAATCCGCCGCAACCGGATTGGACGGATCCACCATCTGCACGCGCGCGGTCAGGAAGTGGCTGCCATCGCTCAGAACGGGCGTGGTGAAGGTGTACAGTCCGGGCACGCCAGCGACTTGTGTTGCAAAGCCGAGCGGAACCTGAGGCTCCTGCGTTCCGGCCCCTGTGCCAGGGGTCTGCCCTTCATCAAATACAGCGACCCGGTAGCCGGCCGCGTCCGCTACATTCTGGAACGGAATCACGATTGCCTCGCCATCCACCGGATTGACGACATCATTGAGGAAGATGGAATCATCCAGTCGGAAGAACAGCGTGGGCGTGTCGTCAAGAGTAATGTTGTCCGTGCTGTTGCGGCCGGCGTCGCTGCCCTCATCACCGACACCATCAATCACGGCATCGTCGAGCTCCAGGTCGAATGGAGTCGGCGGAGCTGCATTGACGATCGTCAAGTCATAGGCATTGATCGCGTTGGACGATGCACCGGAGACCTGCAGGAAATAAACCTGCTGTTGCACGACGGGAACGCGAATGCGACCGTTGTCGTCTGTGTCGAGCGTGCCAAAATTTCCGGCTCCGGCAATGAGATCTCCGTCGGCGTCAAACAGCTGTAGGCTCAAGTCCCCACTGCCTGGAAGTCCCGGTCGACCGCTCGCAACCGTCGCGATCTGTTCGTAGAAGGCCTGAATGTCCAGTGTGCCGGTGACCTCTGCTTCCAAACGGAAATAATCCACATCCGCAGGAAGTCCAAAGATCGGATCAAGCCCTGGATCGATGGTCGGGTCAACGTTGATCGTCTGCGCGGCACCCAGGTGCGTTGCAACGACCCGAGCATCGTTGAACTCATAAGGGTCGTGCTTAAACACCTCGATGCGACCGTCCGCTGCGGCGACAGGCTGAACGATCTCCACATTTTCATAGGTTAACGTCAGGGGTTCCGCGATGCCGGGCCCGATCTGGATCCCACCTTGGGTGTCCACCGCGCCGACATGTTGGATGACCAAATCTCCGGTTCCATCGTCGAGAACGCCCAGGCGATCCGCAGCGAAATCATCGCCGCCGTCGATCTCAATTCGCAGGCTATTGACGTCGGCGTCGACGCCGAGCGCATCACTCCAAGTGGCGGCAATCGTATCGGCACCGTCGCCGGACTCCACCCGGACGGATTCGACGGTCGGAACACCCGCGACCGTGACAATCGTATCGGTGTCCGCGATACCGTTGATCGAAAAGTCCAAGGTGCCCGCGGCCGACTGCGTCACGCTGATGGCGTCGTTTGCCGACGTACCCCGGATCAAGATTTGGTCGTAGTCGTCACCCCCATCAATCGTGTCCAGACCACCGCCACCGATCAGGATGTCCTCGCCTTCCTCCCCAAACAGTTGATCATTGCCGGCTCCGCCCTCCAGGAAGTCATCACCTGGACCTCCCAGCAGAATGGCATCCGCGCTCAGGAAGTCGTCACCGGCATCACCCGCCAGCACGATGCCGATGGAGGTTTCTAAACCCGCGGCGGCCTTGATATTGTCGTTGCCTTCTTGGCCATGCATGTAAAGCGTGTCACCGATCTCGGGGGCAGGTGCATCGATTTGCACGGCGATCGGCAGCCCGGTAACGGTGATTTGCCCACCTTGCAAAGCGGCATCCAGGTTGTCGTCACCGACAGTGCCGTGCACCTCGATGTCATCGTCGCCCGTTCCGGCGAACACTTCGATCGAATCGATCGCGCTTGCGCCCAAGTCGGTTCCCTGCGTGATGGGATTCCCGGCATCGCTGTTGGCGTCCACTTGATTGTTGATCACGATGTTGTCGTTTCCACCCAAAGCGTCGATCTGAATGGATTCAACGTCACCGGTGTTGAGGAAGACCTGACCCGCATTCAGTTCAAAGATGCCGCGACTGCTGTTGCTGAGCGCTTGGCCGGGGAAGAACCCAGCGAGTGAATTGGTGAATTGGCCACCTCCATAGACTTGCAACACCGTGTCGCCGTCATTGGCGATGAAGATCAGTTGATCAGCGTCGCCCGTGCCGCCCTCCATGAGGTCGCTGCCATCGCCGGCAACCCACACGAAGTAATCGTTGCCCGCACCCCCGAAGAATTGGTCACGCCCGCGACCACCTTCCAGACGGTCATCCCCGTCACCGCCGAAAAGAACATCGCTGACAGCGGCACCGTCGGCAGGGTCGGTCCCAATCAAATTGTCATTGCCGTCGCCACCACGGAGGGTGACGGGAGCGTCGTTCGCAGTCGTCGACGAAGCATCCAACACATCGTTCCCGCGACCGGCCTCGACATCGACCAGCAACCCAGCGGCTGCTGTCAAGGTCATCGTGTCATCGCCGTCGAGTAGCTCGAAGTTCACGCGAGGGAGATTGGTGACGTTGCGAACTCGATAAAGGATGTCGCCGTCGGCTGTGTCCGTCACCGTGATCAGCGGGTTGGCCGCGTCGCCAGCGGCGGTGAAGTCCGCCACAACCGTATCGTCCCCGCTGGTTTGCGGTGAGCTGCCATCCGTCCCCAGAAGCGTGAGCGTGTCCGTGTCGTTCAGAAAACCATCGTTGTCGTTGATGATGATGTCGGTATTGCCAACGTAGTCGATGTCGACGATGGGTGTGCCGAAGCTGGCGTTGGTGACGATCAATTCGCCGTTGTCTGGGCCGCTTGGTCGCACCACGATGTCTTCGCTGACTTGGCCACCGAACGCCGACGTGTTGTAAATCAACAGGTCAAC
Source organism: Planctomycetota bacterium (assembly GCA_038748615.1). GTDB lineage: Bacteria > Planctomycetota > Planctomycetia > Pirellulales > Pirellulaceae > Rhodopirellula. Next base: position 15,830 of record JBCDIU010000045.1, read on the forward strand.
TTGATCCCCATCGGTCGCCACGGGGTTGCCCTCGTCAAAGTACACATCGATGCCCCAACCCAGCGGCGTGTCATCAGCCCACGGTGTGATTTCCAGCGTGTCGATGTCGTTGGCGGCACTCGGCGTCAACGCGGCATCATCGCCCAAGGCATTCAGGTCCGTGACGTTGTAGACGTCGATCGAAGGTGTGTTTCCGTTGATGAAGACCGACGCTTCGTTGGCACCATCCAAATCGCCGCCAGGAACCAAGGAATCCACGTTGCGACCCACCACGACGAAGTTGTCAGGCTGGTCCACGCCCGCGTCGTTGTTGTCACCAATCAAATTGACTTGACCATTGGTGGGCAAGGCCAGGATCGTTTCAATCGACGTGTACGTCAGGTTGGCTGTGGGGGCTCCCCCAATCGACGAGGTCAAAGAAACGTTGTTCGCTTTGTCGCTAAAGATGTTCAGTTCGTTGGGCGTCGTGACGTTCAAGACATCCCCTGGCAAGGCAGGGGCGCCGGGAGCGCCGCCGTCGATGTTGATCTCGACGGTTGCATTCAAGAACACATCAAAGAAATCGTCGCCATCGTTTCCATTCAAGTTGAGGCTGTCGAGATTCGGTTGTCCCGAAAGATCGGCGATTTCAAACCGATCGTTGCCGGCCAGCCCGTTGACCGTCGCATTTTCGACGGTCGCAAATTCGATCGAAAAGGCGGAGGGGGCAAAACGGGTCAGGTTGAACTCGCTGCCAATCAAGGAACCATCACCGGGTCCTGGTGCAATGGCAATCACGTCGTCCAGACCGTCGGCTCCGTTAAAGACGAACGAGTCCTCGTCATCGCCACCGGTCACATCGTCAGGGCCATCACCGTTGTTCCAAACAAACTCGTCTTCACCCGCGTCACCGAACAGCAAGTCGCCACCGCCGACACCGACGATGAAGTCAGCCCCCGTGCCGCCGTTGATCGTATCCACTTCACTTGACCCAACGAGGGTGTCATTTCCCTCACCGCCATTGACGACCCTTGTTCCTGTCCGACCGGCTGGAAGCGCATCCAAAGTGATCTGGTCGATCTCGTCGTCACCATTGATCGTCAGGATGGGAACGAGGGTCGCGTCATCCAAATTTTGAATGTCGATGACATCGCTGCCGGTGCCGCCGTTGATCGTCAGCGAGTTCGTGGGATGAACAAAGTCGACCAGTTCTCCGAGCGTGGAATCGATTCGCGACACGTTGTTGGAGGCAACACCATCATCGCTCACAAGGATGGTCTCGCTGCCGCCTAGGAAAGTGAACTCACGGTTCACCGCATTGATGTTGTCGATAACCGGTTCCAAACCGGTGTAGGTGATCAGCGAATCACTGCCACCGCCGTCGAAATCGATGTCAATCGTCCCATCGCTATCGTTGGTAAACGTGTGTGTCACCAGCTGAGCAATGCCGCCGATCAACGCGATCTGATCTCCAGGTGCCCCTGCGTTGCCTTGGCCATTGAAGTTAACGGGAATGCTCACGGGTCCAGCGGTGTAGTCCATGGTCAGCGTGTCGTCGCCATCGCCACCATCGAAAATCACGGGAACCTGAGGCAAGACGATTTCGGGACCAGCGTCCAGCGTCAGCCGCATCGATCCGGGGGCCAGTCCATTGGCGATGGTGAGGTTGTTGTCGTTCGCGTCGCCGGTGACCATGACGTCGCTGACGTTCATCAGGTTGATCGATTCGATGTTTTGCGCATTCACAATTAGACCTGGCAGGGTCAGCCCGGCAGGTGTCAAGACCAACGTGCCCCCGCCCGCGTCGAGCTGAAGCGTATCTCCGGGGAGTATCGATGGATCACCACCATCAAGGTTGAAGGTGACCCCAGAGGTAGACGCGATAACAAACAAGTCTGCGTCGTCGCCCCCGTTGACCGCTACGTCCGCAGCGGCAGTCAGCGTTCCTTGGAGATCGATCGTTGTCCCGACGCCCATATCCGCGTCCGCGACATCGCTGTTGATGGTGACCCCCGCGGTGCCAGCATCGATCGTTGCCCCCGCCTGGACTTCGACATCGTCGCCCGCATTGAAAAGAACTGCGCCGTTGTTGGTATCGATGGCAACGCCACTCGCGATGGTCAGGTCATCCATCGCTGCTGCCGAATCGGCCACGTTGATCGTGAGGGGACCGTTGACCGTCGTGTCCTGGGCGAGCGTGAATGGGCCCGCCGTGTTGATGGTCAATGCCGCATTCGGCCCATCACCAATGAGACCGGATCCGATAGGACCGTTGAAGACCGCGACGCCGGCTGAGTCGATCGTCAACGCAGTCGGAACGCCTGTTGCGTTGTCCAACGTGCTGTCGAAGGTGATGACGCCGCCGCTGGTGAATGCCTGGACTCCCGAGAGCGTCCCTGTCCTGACCTGATCACCATAGGTCTGGTTGCCCGTCGTCGTCACGTTGCCTGACAAGGTTGTTCCGCCGACGGCGTCCGTCGTCAAACTGGTGAGCGGGACGATCGATCCGATGTCCGCGGAAGCTCCACTGTTCGCGACGGGGGCGCTGTCATTGAGCGTCAATGCAAAGGCACCATCAATCGTGTTTCGAAAGATGATGGAATCTCCGGTGAGGACGACATCGGCACCGAGAGTGTTGACCTCGTTGTATAACTGATCACCGGTGGTTGTCACGTTGGCAGCGATGCTCGTGGTGCCTCCGGGCACCGGAGTATCGAAGACGCCAATTCGCAGGGATCCGAGCGTGAGAGGTTCATTGATGTTGGTGTTTTGCACATCAATGTCGACGAGTCCATTCGCTGTCGTCGGCGCCGTGTTGAAGTTGACGGTGTCGTCCGGTGCGACGTCGGAATCAGCCACCGATAAATCGCCCGGAAAGTCGACGCCTCTGATGTTGATCGTGTCTGCGGCGCCTCCGGTGATGATCGTCACGTCCGCTGCAAAGGCAGGGTCCAGTGCGTCAATGGAGATGATGTCGACGTCTGTTCCACCGTTGATCGTGAGGCTACCGCTCGGATTCGGGATGACGGTGTCTTCGAACGTGGCCCCATTGTCAATGATTTCAATCTCACCCGCGACCGTGCTGTTACGTAGCACAGCGTTGTTGGCCAATCCCACGGGCAGGTTCAACGTCGTGTTGACCGCGTCGCCACCGTTGATGGGCTCCAGGCCGGTGTAGGTCACCACCAGGCCATCCAGTACGACGTCCCCATTGTTGCCATCGGGCCCGGGAGGCGCGTAGTTGAAGACCTGGTTGGTGAAGTTGCCGACGATGCTGAGCGAATCTCCCGGGGCACCCGTTTGACCGCCGCCATCGAAGCGAACCGGGTTCATCAGGTCACCACCGCTGAAGTCCAGAGTCAAGTCATCGTTGCCGCCGTCCGTACGAACGCGAATCTCACCCGTCACACTCGCGATGGGCACCAAGACATCGGGCCCGTCTTGGGTGGCGCCAACACCGGCCACCAAAGGATTGGTTGGATCGCTGATGCGATAGTTCGGCCCGTCCACCCTGATCGTCAGTTGATCGTCTTGTGTCCCGGTGGAATCCTCAATCACCAAGTTGCCCATCGGATCGACTTCGATGATCCCGCCACCGATCAGAAGCGCCATGTCGTTGCCGTCACCACCGGTGTAGGTGACGATCGCGGCTTGTCCACTTCCCAGAAAGTTCGGTATGACCGCTCCTTCGGGAAACGCATCGAAGGGACCATTGACGCCGCCTTGGGAGTCGATCACCACGACCTCATCGCCTGGTCCGAGATTCGCCGCGGTACCGCTAAGAGTGAGGTTCGACCCCGGAAAGATGTCGACGAAAGCGTTGCTGATAAGTTGCGACTGATCGGTACCCGGACTGCTTCCGTCGATCTGAATCTCCAGCGTATTGCCAGCGTTAAACGACACGGGTCCATTCACATTGAGAACGCCAAACTGACCGGGACCAAACCCTGGACTCACGTTCCCGATCACATTCCCGATGACGTTTCCGTCGCCCTCGAGCAACTGTCCCGCCCCCACGGAAAATTCGCCATTGTTCAGGCCCGTGGCGTCGAGCGTTCCTGAATCGATCGAGAAAACGGGTGCTGAACGCAACGGGTTTCCAAACTGGTAGGTCCCCAGGTTGAGCGTCCCGTCGTCCACGTTGACATCGCCGGTGAAGTTGAGACTCTCGCGACCGAGCGTCAACTCGCCGGAACCTTCCTTCACCAAGTCGAAGTCCCCAAGGATCTCCCCACCGATGGTCGAATTCGTCGCGCCGCCATCGATCGTCAGCTGTGAGGCGATCTGACTGGTGACATCGCCTGCCAAGTCGATCCCATCACCGGTCATGGTCAGGTCGACGCCGAAGACCACCGTGTTGTTGTAGGTTTGTGAACCCGTCGTGGTGACCGATGGGCCGTCGAACTGCGTGAATCCTCCGGCATCGGATTCAATGCTCGTCAGCGGCGTCGTCCCACCAACGGTATCGCTGAACAACACGGTACCAGCCGATGTGTTGATGGCCAGCGTGTCGGCTCCATCGACGGTCGAAAGGAAACTGATGTCCGCGCCGCCAGTGCTGGTCAAACGTGTGTCGTCACCCGCCAGCGTGACGGGACCGGTGTAGACCTGAAGACCCACGGTGGTGACCGTGTCCGCCGCAACGCGTATCGAATTAAACGTGGTTGTTCCGGTCACCACAAAGCTTTGCAAGGCATCGGCGTTCCCGATGTAATCACCAGGTCCATCGCCGACCACCGCGTCGCCCGTGACGGTGACCGCGCGGTTATTGCCCGCGTCGCTATTAAGATTCTCATTGAAACCGACGGTCGTTCCCGTGAAGCTGATGTCGGCGCCGACGGTGACGTTGTCATTGTAGGTTTGCACTCCCGTGGTCGTGATCGCGCCGCCGTTAATCGCGGTCGCTCCGGCGGCATCGGTGGACAGGCTGGTCAAGGGCGTCACAACTCCAACAGCGCCAAGAAACGTCGTGGTGCCGCTTGCGTTGACGGTCAAGGAGTGAGCGCCGTCCACGTTGGACAGTAGGATCACATTTCCATTTGTACCGCTGCTGTTCAGTGTCGTGTCATCAGCAAGAAAAACGGGGCCCGCATAAGTCTGGCCGTCAGAAGCCACGCTCCCTGTGAGGTTGGTGGCTTCAACAAAGGAGTCAACGACCAGGTCTCCCGAGGCCAAGTCGATCGTGGTTGCCCCGTTTAGATTAACGGTATCGCTGCCGGTGCCACCGGCGATGACTAGGCTCGCGTCGAAGCTCGGATCGAGCGCTTCGACATTCAGCGTGTCTCCCTGGCCGCCGAGGTTCACCGTCAGCGAACCGGTGGGGTTGGGAATGACCGTGTCTTCAAACGTGGCGCCGTTGTCGATGATCTCAATCTCGCCCGCGACGGCGCTGTTTCGCAGGACCGCGTTGTTGGCCAGCCCAGCCGGCAGATTCAAAATGGTGTTGACCGAGTTGCCCGCGTTGATCGGTTCCAAACCCGTGAAGGTGACGACCGAACCATCCACGGTGATGCTCCCGTTGTTGCCGTCCGGCCCGGGAGGCTGAAAGTCGAAGATCTGGTTCGAGAACGTTCCGATGACCGACAGAATGTCACCAGCCGGACCACTTTGACCGCCGCCGTTGAACTGCACGCCACCGGCAGGAATCGGATTGCCGTTGCTGAAGTCGAGTTCCAGCTCATCATCCCCATCGCCACCATTGACAACGAGTTCCCCCGTGATGCTGGCAATTGGGATCAAGACATCATCGCCATCCTGCGTCGCACCCGGGCCGGCGGCCAAGGGAGAGTTCGGGTCGCTGATCCTGAGCAAGGTTGGGTCATTGGCATCCACTTCAATACGGAATTGGTTGTCGTTGCCCGCAGGGTCATCGATCACCAGGTTCCCATTGGGATCCACCCTCGCGGATGTGCCTGGGGGAGGCGGTGGGGCGGTGATGTTGAGATTGATCGTCCCGGTCGCGCTGTCGATGCCGCCGTTCGCCGTTCCTCCCGAATCCATCAGGGTGTAGGTGAAGCTATCTGCTCCGCTGAACGCAGGACTAGGGGCGATATACTCAATGACGTCGTCGTCGGGATTCGCCGGCGTTCCATTGTTATCCAGCCTCACACTTCCGCCCTGAACAGAACTAGAGGCTACGCCTGCAAAAGACAGCGTCTGGCCCGACTCATCGTCGGCCGACCCGGCAGCGTGGACTGGTCCCGTTTGAGACGAGGGGAACAGCCCGCTCACATTGATGATGAAGGGAGTCGTCGACGATCCGTTGCCGTCAAAGAAGCCTGGAATCGGAGCGTCGTTCACGGGGGTAACGGTGAGCGTCGCTGTGACTGTGTTTGATGTTTGTGGATCGGCGGCGCCGTTCGTTGAGCCGTTGTCCTGCACCTGGTACGTGAACGTGTCTGTCCCGTTGAAGTTTGGAGCCGGCGTGTAAACGACACCGCCATTCGATAACGAAAGCGTTCCACCTGCAACTGAGGTGGTCGCCAGGTTGGCAATCGATAAGGTTTGACCGGTTTCGTTGGCCGGCCCCGGTGAATCGTTGGACGTCAAAAGGCTGGTATCAAAAATAGATTGGCCATCTTCCAATGCAATGGCCCCCAGATCCTCACCCACCGCGACTGGCGGGTCGTTGACTTCCGTCACGGTGACAGTCACGGTGCCCGTGCTCATGATCGACTGCCCATCTGCCGTGTCATCGATACGGTAGGTGAAGCTCGTCTGTCCGTTGAAGTTCGGCGAGGGTGTGAAAGTGATCTGATCTTGCGGTCCAGTGGTGTCTAAGACGACAGTTCCGTTCGCCGCGGGGCCAATCGAGACGATGTCCAACGATGGGCTTCCAATCGCACCCGTCGCATCTTCGTCATTCGCAAACACATCCAAGATCACGGCGTTGCTGTCTTCGAACACGTCGAAGAAGTCATCGTTGGCCATGACTGCCAGGAGATGCCGTTCTTCCAAGGACTCCTGCATGAGCAACCGCTTTCGCAGTAACCGTCGACGACGCTCCGCTTCGTTGCGTTGTGGACGACGGGCTGCACGACTGAATAACTTGCGAATACTCACGCCTGAATCCTGTTGAAGAACACTTGCTGCTTTCATGCCTATCCCTGCGCGATATGGGCCGTCCCTGGTGGCTGATTGCTGGCCAAGCCGCGGGGCGCAACGCGCAGAATGACCCCGGCCAAATGGAGGGATCCTCTCAGGCGACTAGCAAAATTGCTCCAATCGCGATAATCAACCTGGAAAGATGTGATATTTGGGGAATAAGTTTGGCGAGATCGCCCGGAAGTCGTTAACGCAAACGAGCGGCCGCTTCTTGGCCGCAACGGGGCTGATCACATCGTTGATACGGACCGACCTAGTTCAGCCGTGCGGGATCTCCACACCGAATTCAAGGTCGCAAGAGTCGATCCCAGCGGGATGGTCGGGAGCGTCTAGGGCCGTTTTCTAGCTCGAATCCGACCTCGGAGAGGTCGGCGACTGTCGCCGCGTTCTCCGAACGCGCGTCCGCGCAATCTCCCCCGCTCTCACCAACGCCGGGCGTTGGATCCCGCCCGCGTATGAGTTGACATGTCCCTCGCACGAATCCAACTTTGCCGAGCGTCACCGCGTTCGCGTTCGCGCTGAACGGATCACGGAGTTTGCGCCAGAAGACCACACTGAATACTGACGGTTCGGGGTTTGATTGGGCACTTCAGGCGAGCATCCGACTTCGGAGAAGTCGGCAAAAGTCGCATCCCCATCAAAATGCTTCGCCCGCGGGGCAATGGAGGTATTGTCCCTTGCGCAACCCGGCCTTGATAGGGTTATCACGGATGTAGTTGCGCAAGTAGTTCAATTGCGTTTCACTTCGTACCAGGTGATCAAATGGCTCGGGTTGCCGGAGACGGCCCTCGCGACCGATCCGCTCGTTGAGGGATCTCGCCGAGTAACGCATCCACGACGTGCACTGTCGCGGCAAGGTCTCTTGGCTCGGGAACACCGCGAGCAGGTGCATATGATTCGGCATGATCACGAAATCACCCACCAGATATCGTTCACCGTCAAAGTGTCTTAGGCAGTCGGCGACGATCCTTGCGTTCTGAGGATCTTTTAGTTCACAGGCGCCCCGACACTCGTCCAAGCAAGTTTCTCGTGCACGTCGAAACTGTTTCTCAAAATGAGTGCGATCGTCGGGACGCAAACGTTCGCCGCCTTCACGCCAATCCTTGACATCGGATATCCCACAACGTTGCAGGAACGCCATGCGTTCCCGATCCCAGCGGGTCACGACTTCGCTGGGGATGGAGTCACGCAAACGCAATGTCATGAAGGTGATCGTGGCCGCCTGGGACCAGTGCGGACGGACCCCGGTATGAACGCCGAAGTCCGCCGCGCGATCGAAAACGTGTCCTCGGAGTTCGGGCTCGGACATCGCGTGGACCCGGATAACGATGGACCAAGGTGTGAGGCGAGCGTGCGGCCCGTGCTTTGAGGCAGAGCGTTTAGTTTTGCATTCTCGTGTGTATTTGCAAATGCAAGTGAGCTCTCAATGGTTTTTCCTATGCAACCCGACCTCGGAGAGGTCGGCGACAGTCGCCGCGTTCTCCGAACGCGGGTGGACAGGGGCTCAGGCAACGTGGGTTCCGAGGCAGTCTCTGTCTGGACGCCTATCATATTCCTCTGGAGGAATCCGACCTCGGAGAGGTCGGCGACTGTTCTTCCTTGACGCGGCTCGTGGCCTGGATCAGAACTGCATCTGATATCGATCCGTCATGCCGCGTCGCACGGAGGCGGTTAACTGGTCGATCTGACTCAGCGTGTCTTTATAGTTGGAGTACGCATTGCCACGAGCATAGGCGCTCGTCACGGCCTGGTACGCGGTGGTTGAATTATAGCCGTAGCCATCGTCGTACCCATAATACCCGCGATTGAGCGCTTGATCCGCTTTGGTCTTGCCGGCATCGATGTTTCCCTGACGCACCGTCAACGCATTCCCACGAAGCAACTCGGCGACATTCACCCCATACTGGATCATATCTGGGTCGACATTCAGCGTGCCCAATTCATCAATCTGCCGTGCCCGGGAGTCATTCCACTTCGCCAAGGCGCCGGTCGTCTGCGACTGATGCTTGCGCGTCTCCTCAACGATCTCGTCAACTTGATCAAAGTAATACTTCGTCCGATAAGCCGTCTGCTGCTCCGCACTGCGGCTACCGGAATCCGATGACAGTGAAACGCCCGTCGCTTGGGTGGCTCGGTCGTTAAGGCTAAAGAGACCCATGACTCCACTCAGAGTTGCCTCCGTGATCGGTCCACGCATCGACAACGAATTCCCACTGACCGTCGTCGACCAGGTGAGCAACTCTGGAGTCGCGGTTCCATTCCGGGTCAACATTTCCGCAAATAACTCGGTCGCGATCGGCTCGAGGCTTGCTGGCGAACGACTGAAATCGGCCGTGACAATGCATTCGTTGAGCCCACGTCGCCCGACCAAGATGCTCACACCTTGGATCGAGGCCAAGATTTTTGCCACCGACTCCGCAGGATTGGCTTGCAGGGATTGAAAACCCTTGATCTTCGCCGTCATTGGAACGGGCGAGAATGCATCCTTGAGTTCTACCGCCAACATCAGGGAAAGGTACTGTTCGGCGGGTTGGACTTTCGATTGCAAGTATTCCGAATAGGCCGTGTTTCCAGGCGACGAGATCCAGCCCGACAACAAGGAACGATCCGCGGGACGCAATAGTCCCAACCGATTCTCCTCCAACGGCACAAAGTAAGTCTGTTTGGGTGACCAGACGACGTCCTGACCCGCGATCTGATCCACGTAGCCGCTGACGACATTGGCAAGCTCGTCAGGTTCGATCGATTGCTTCAGAATCGAGTAGCCCGCCTCCCACTTCGGCCGGAGCTCGCCAAGAGACAAATCGGCAATGAACCAGTATTCTTCCACATTTTCCGCGACCGAACGGTCCAAGCCCTGGTCACGCAATAACTGATTGAGTGACTGAATATTCACATAGCCCAGCGCATTGGGCGGAGACGGAGATCGATCAATGAGCCGCTGAAGCTTTTCCTCCTGGGCCATCAGAAAGCCGCTGTGCAGAATCCAGGCGGCAAAAGAAGCAGTCAACAACAGGCGTCGGACGATCATGATGGACTCTCAGAGAGGTAAGACAAGCAAGCGGATTGTAACCAAAACGACCACACAAGACACAGCGGCACCCGTCATCGCGATCGTGACGCCCTTCAAAACACGACGCAAAAAGGAATATCGGGGACCCTCTCCATTTGCATTCCGAGAATCGATTTCGCTCAGTCCGCTGGCAGGTCGGTCTCGGTCCGACAAGGGAAAAATGGGTGGGACTTCGTGATGCAATCGACCATTCGCTCGGATGGCGATGATGGAGACGCAGATGCCGTTGGACTCGTGATCACGGTGCGATAGGCAGCTAAAAGGGACTGCCGCTGTTGGGTGGAGCCGTAGTTATCTCGGATCCGGGACGCGTTCGTCTCCGGCTGGGAATCATCAGCGTCCACCAACCAGTCCAACAGTTCGATGTTGGCGGCGATCAGATCACGACGAAAGCCAGAATCCGTATCGACACGGCCAATGACATCGGCTTGGGTTGTCGGCAGAAGCCGAGCGAAATCGATCGACTCCGCCGACACGCTCGCGCCCCGTGCTCGCCCGGAAGGTCGGAACGCCTCGGGGATGCCGGACCACGACTCGCGATAGGCATCCTCCCAAGCGGCCTCGGCCTGATCGATCCAAGACTTGCTGCCTGGAATCCGAACCTCACAATAGAGATGGTCGAGACGAACGCCTTGTCCTACGAAGTCCGCCGTCACGCCAGGTAGGTCTCTGGCGACGACGCGGCGGTGTGCCAACCAAGGCTCCAAGAAAGCCATTCCGAACCCCTCGGCAACGCTCGTCGACACAACCAGCTCACTTGCCGAAAGGTTGGTTCGAAACGAAACTTCGGGATGATGCGCCGCATCAAACACGACGTTTTGCACATGTTGTTCTGCAACGCTGCGCCAACGCTCATAGGATGCGCGTTCCAGTGGTGTATCGGGACGCAATGTGAGACCTCCGACGATGGGACAATCGTCGATCGGATTGACCGCCTGCATGAGTTGGCATAGGAGCAAAAACTCACCGACGTTCTTGCGACGAATGCCTCGAACGGGATAGAGCACCCAACGCGACGAGTTGGGAATTCCGAAACATCGGTGCAGCCGAGCCATGGCGGCATCGCGTGACTCGGCCACACCCTCCAAGACGACGCTATTAGGAACGACGCTCACGCGAGCGGGATCCATTCCAAACTCAATCAGCGCCGATGCATCACCTCGGGTAAGCGTCGCATAGGCAATCCTATGATGCTGAGGATACAGCCAACGATCCAACGCGGCCGCATCGGCAGAGCGATATCGGCCGATGAGGTACGCGAGGTTTTCGGGACGTTGGTCCTCCGCAAAATCGTGGACCTGTAACAGCAGTCTCCAACCCATGTCGGCCAAACGCACGATGGATGCGGGTGCGGCCGCCACCTTGCCGAGGCTGTGATTATGCCAGTGGACCAGGGCGTTTTCCGGTGAGTGACCGTCCTTTCGAAGCACCGCGTCAATTTCGCCGGCCAGCGAATTACCCTCACTTTGGACGTTCGATGACGGCGACGAACACTTCATCGAATCGTATTCGAGTAACTCGACGGTTCGATGCGACGCGCGCGTCAAGGTTGCCGGCGTCAGGGCCGAGCAGCGCGGCCCACTGAGCAGGGTGATTCCGGAATGTCCGTTGTGGGCCAGCGAGGCAACATGATTTTGAACGACCTGGGTGACGCCGCCGGACTCGTAATGACAGTGGACGATCGCGACGTGCGGAAGGGCAGACAATGTCAATGGACTCGCTGGCCAGGCAAGGCTCCCTCATCCACACCCAACACGAACACGTCGGCGCCGCCGGGCCCTGCTGCCGTGACCATGCCCTCACTGAGACCGAATCGCATCTTTCTCGCTTTCAAGTTGGCCACCATGACAACGAGTCGTCCCACAAGTGCGTCGGGCTCATAGGCGGCCTTAATACCCGCAAAGACTTGACGAGTTTCATCACCGCCGAGTCCCAGCGTCAGCTTCAGCAGTTTGTTCGCCTCGGGAACATGCTCGGCGGCGAGCACGCGTGCGACGCGGAGGTCGACCTTCGCAAAATCATCAATGGTGATTTCATCCGCGAGCGGCTCATCCTTGAGAGGCTGATCGCTGTCATTGAACTTCGATGCGGAGCCGGCAACATCGGCGGTCGCTTCACTCTCGGCTTTGCTTTCGTCAATCATTTTCTCAAGGTCCTCGATACGGACTCGGTCCATCATCCGCTGAAATTTGGCAACACCGCGACCGAGCAGCGGCGTTTGGGCTTGTTTCCAAGACGTGATCGGATCATCGAGCAAGTCACCACATTGCTGAGTCAAGCTGGGTAGCACGGGCGTTAGATAGACGGCTAGCTGACGAAACAGGTTCAAGGCAACCGTACAGACATCCCGCAGTTCATCTTGCCGCTCAGGATCGCGTTTCATTTCCCACGGCTTGGCATGTTCGACAAATGGGTTGGCGGCGTCGGCTAACTCCATGATCAAACGCATCGCTTTGGCGTATTCGCATTGCTCGTATGCATCGGCAATCGCGTCTGCTTGCGCCGCAGCCGCTGCAAAGAGGCCGCCATCGTCGGGATACGTTTCGGACAGCCCGGTCGAATGAGCAAATTTACCGACGCGGCTGGCCAGGTTGACGACCTTGCCAACGAGGTCCGAATTGACTTTCTCGACAAACTCAGCCAGCCCCAGGTCGAGATCCTCGACACGAGATGACAGCTTGGTCGCGTAAAAGTAACGCAGCGCCGCCGGGGGCGCGTGTCGGAGATACGTCTCGGCCTTCACGAACGTGCCATCGCGTTTGGACATCTTTTTGCCGTCCACATTCAAGAATCCATGAATGTGCACTTTCGTCGGCAAGTTGAACCCAGCCGTTTTCAGCATGCCGGGCCAGAAGAGCGTATGAAAATAGGTGATGTCTTTTCCGATGAAGTGGTGGATCTCGCAATCGTCACTGCGCCACCAATCGTCCAGGTTTTCGCCATTGGCGTCACACCATTGTTGCGTGCTCGCGATATATCCGATCGGCGCATCAAACCAGACGTACCAATAGTTTCCCGGCGAATCGGGAATCTCAAATCCAAAATAGGGTGCCGGTCGACTGACGTCCCAGTCCCTTAGCGGCTCGGCCAAGAAGTGTCCCGACAGATAGTTTGCCGTCTCGGATTGGAGCGCACCGGACTGCTGCACCCACTCGGCGAGAAACGTGTGTAGCTTCTCCAGCTTCACGAACAGGTGATCCGCCTCGCGAAGCACGGGCGTCGCGCCGGTGAGCGTGCTGACCGGATCGATCAACTCGATCGGCGTGTAGGTGTGCCCGCAATTGCAATTGTCGCCTGCCTGATCAGGGAGGCCGCATTTGGGGCACGTGCCCCGCACGAATCGATCGGCCAAGAACGTTTCCGCCTTGGGGTCGTAGAGTTGCTCGACGGATCGACTCGTCACCAGATCGGCATCGCGAAGCGACTGCCAAATCTCATGACAAAGCGTTCGATTTTCCGGACTGTGGGTGCTGCCGTAATTGTCGCAGCGAATATCGAATGCAGCGAAATCCCGCTGGTGCGCCTCACTCATGTCGGCGATCAAATCCGTCTCCGACCGTCCCTCCGCACGGGCACGCAGCATGATCGCGGTCCCGTGGGTGTCGTCCGCCCACATGAACACGCATCGGTTGCCGGCCAGCTTTTGGTAGCGAACCCAGATGTCCGTCTGAATGTATTCGACCAGGTGTCCGATATGAATCGGACCGTTGGCGTAGGGTAACGCCGCGGTCACAAGCAGTCGGCGAGTCATGAAGGTTCCCCAGGAATTCGAAACGGCGTCGCGAGATTCTTGCAAACCGGGCGCTGGGGCAACACCACCCCGGAACTCGTCGCGACGCCGCGTTCGCTACGGGCTGTGGTGAGTTAATCAACTTGGTTTGCCCTGCGATCCCACGGGCGGGCTGGCCCGTTGAATGGGCTGGCCCGTTGAATGGGCTGACCCGTTGACAGGTTCGGTGCGTGATCTGCAATTAGTTGGGGTAGGTGTCCTTCGAGCGGTGAAGTCGGCGTTCGACCTCCCCTCGCTTCGCTCGACCCTCCTGCCAGGAGGGTGAAGCAATGCGTTTCAGGCGTTTTCAAGCCGTTGCAGCCACCCAACTACCTTAGGACCAACGGCGCTTCGATTGGTTCGCTTGATCGAGCCAGCGCGTATCGGCACCCTACTTCCGCCATCCTCGATAGGGTGGCAGACGCGTGATCAACGAAGTCTTTCGAGCACGGCTCGGTTAGAAGACTACATGCCCGGCAGACCGGCCGGCGGTTCCTCTTCCAACCCCCGGGCCGGAACGCCCATCATGAATGGAAGGTCGGGAAACACATCCTCCTCGGGAGCCTCTTCGACTTCAATCTCAACGCCCGCCAGCGGTGCCATGACGATCCGCTGTGCCGCGAGCGCTTCGAGCCACTTATCGCGGTCATCCAATGCCGGGTCGTTGATGGCTACGACGACAGGCTCGATCTGCGCGACCCATTCTTCAATGGCGGCGCGTTTGTCTTCGGGAGCGGCGGTCAGCAATCCCGATGGCGTCTTGGGGATCCCACCCGTTCGAGCACCAACCGCACCGAGCATTAATTGCTGAATCACATCGTTGATCAAACGACGAGACAACGACACCTCGGGAGGTTGTGGTTTGGCAGCAGGCATCATTCCCATTCCCATGCCCATGCCCATCCCCATCATGTCCATGTCCATCATGTCCATATCGTCCATTTCCATCATGTCCATCCCATCCATTTCATCCATCCCCATCATATCCATTTCGTCCATCATGCCGTTCATCATGTTGGCCGAGTTCGCCCTGGCATCTTGCTTGCGTCCCAGGAAGGTATCGGGTGTGGGCGGTTGCGGACTGGCCGGCGACGGGCGTTCGAGGGCCTCGAGCCGTGCGATCTCCGATTCGAAGGTGGCAAAAATCCGCTTCGACCAATTTGAAAGGATGGTCGATGGTTCGGGTGCGGAACCGGCCAGGGTTTGATCAAGCTGACCGAGCGTCGATGCCGAGTACAGCGCGATAATGTCGGGTCGCTCGACGGTTGAACTGATACTGACCAGTTGCGTCGCAAGGGACGTGTCCTGTTTCGGCAACAGCGACCCGAGAATGTCGACGGCGTAGCGCTGCAGGTAAGCGTGCGCGGCGGCCGATCGACCCTCCGGCGGTGCATCGTTCAAAAGAGCCTTCATCAAGCTGGCCAACTTAGCCTTGGCGTCGCCAGGCATCGACACGAATCCGAATTTGGTGTATTCGGCTAGGCCGTGCAGCGCGGCCGCTCGAACACCGTCGGGGTTGCTTTCATTCTCGTAGAGAGACGTCAGCACGGGTAATGCGCTCGTGTAGGGAACCGGGGCCGCTGACCTGGTCGCGTCATATTGACGAAGCTTCAATTGTCCAAGCGCAATGGCCGCGTTGATTCGCGCCGACGGGGCGTAGTCGCCTTCGGCGAGTGCTTTGAGCCCTTGAAACCAGTACGAGAGAATCGCCGACGCTCCGGGCGAGTTCATCTTCTGACTGCGGGAGAGAGTGTCCATCAATGAGCGAACCGTCGGCGAGATCTCCGAAGCGTTTTCAGGTTGCGTCAATTTCCAAGGAAGGAAACGATTCAGATAGAACGCGGCCATGCTGCGTTCTCGATCGCTAAGCTCCGACAGTTCGCGGGCCGTGTTGAGTTTCTTGAATGCATCCGACACCATTTTTTCCACCTGCGGTGTGCGGAATCGTTCTTCCAGTGGAAACGTCTTGGCTGGTGGTGCCTGGCCGTAGGTCAGATTGCAAAGAAACCAAAGAGTGAGCAGTGAAATCATCGCGAACCCGAATCGAATGGGTTGCGTGGAAAGTAGCGCGACGGATGATCTCGTTGGATGAACAGGAAAGGAATCAGTGTTGATGGGTGAGGCGTCGTATGTCCTTGGAAGCTCACCGGCAGCGGAAAACGGTTTCGTTCGCATGCAATCACCCGGTCCGTTGAAAAGGCAGAAAAGACTCAACGTAGCCGGCGGGGGTGGAATTCGTCGGGTACGTCGTGGTGGTGGTGTTGGGCCCCGATCGGAGCGGCCGATGCCGCATCGTTAGGCGGCCACCTCACCCCCACACCCTGGCATTATGGACGCCCGACACGCAAAGCGTCAACAAAAATCCTTGCCGGGACATCATGGGAGCAAGACGGGCGTCCTGAATCGGCCGGTCGCGGCGTGCAAACGAAAAAAGGCGAGGCCGACTCCGAGGAGCCGACCCCGCCTCGCACGGGGGGACGCTTCTTATCTTGTTGTCAATCTTGGTGTCATCGTGTCCCCGCCAATACCCATACGATACTTCGACAAACTTCGATGTTGACGATTTCTCCAGTCTTTTAGCGCATTCGCTCCCCTTGGGTTTCAGAACCCAATGACTCGTGCCGATTACAACGATCGGGAGGGGGGCCTCCTTGCTTTGACGCCCTAAAGCCAATTCTTGCCGCTATCGGCACAGACGGGCGATCACGCCAATCAAGGGACAAGGATGATGCGAACCAGCTTGAGAGTGGCCAACGTTTTGCCTGCATTCCAATACGTCATCGCGATCGCGACGATGACCATGATGGCTCCGTCGGCCGAGGCACAGCGCCCGGTCGTGCCGGGAACCGGCTCGTTGCTGGGCGGAATTTCCGATGACTTTGAGGATCCGTCCTGGCGATACATCCCCAACGATCCCAAGAGCACCGAAGACATCGATGACCGTCAACGCGGGCCGATGGGCAAAACCAGCAACGGTCGGTGGTATGAGGGCGTCAAACGTGGGCATCCTGACATTGTTCGACGCGTGGCGACTCCTCCAGGCGGACTGCCCGGGAGCGAAGGGGCGATGCTGCTCAAGAGCAAGTTCACGGGCATTCCTGGTCAGGCGAGTGGAACGATGCACCAGGACGATTTCATTTGCAACGTTCAATACCGACTCCGACGCCGGATCGACGTCAACGAGGTACCGAGCGTGACCACGCGAATTTTCTTGCCGCCCGTGGCCGAATGGGAAAACCGCAGCGGTCCACATTTCGGATTTCGCTTGGCGCTCGAAACCACCGCCATGATCGAAAAAGAGGTCGGCATCTTTAAGATCAAACGCGAGGAGATCGGCAATGAAATCTATTGGCCCGGCATGTTCATCGAGTTCGAAAGCAAAGACCAAACACGCAAACCAAACGATTACGCGTACCTGCGAATTCGTAGCAATCGTCGCGGTGGCGATTTTCGCGGACCGCAGATTACATCGACGGGATGGTGGACACTCGGCATGAGCGTGACCCCGGACGGCATGGTTCACTACTACGCTCATCCCGGCGTGGAGGAATTGACTGCTGAAGACTACATCACCAGTCAGTTTCCTTACAATTATCAGGCGGAACGCCTACGGACGTTCTTCTACAACGTCTGTAGTGCCGATGATGGTCGTCGTTGGAGCACCTCATTCATCATCGATGATCCAAAGGTTTACTTGCTACGTCCACGTGGCCAGCGAGTTGCGAGCAAGAAGTCATCGTCCAGCCGTTGAACTGGGCGGCGGTGCACAGGCTGCAAAGAGTTCCAAAGCCTGAATCGTTTGCGGTACGTCATGCACGCGAAGCACATGGGCCCCGCCAAGGGCCGCTGCCATGGATGCTCCGAGCGTACCCGCTGTGGGATCAAATTCGGCCTCGTCCGTTTGACGAACGCATCCGGCACGCTGGAGTGTCTTCCGGATGAATCCCTTGCGGGAGTGACCAATCAGCAGTGGGCGACCGAGAGCGGCGAACCTGGATATTGCTCTCATCAGTGTTAGGTTGTGGTCGTGCGTTTTGCCGAACCCGATCCCGGGATCCAAGCAAATGGCGTTGCCATCGATTCCGGCGGTTTGGCAGAACCGATCCCGGGCGATCAGGTATTGCTCGATCTGGGCGACGACGTCTTCGTACGTCGGATCATCCTGCATCGTTTGGGGCGTGCCTTGCATATGCATTACACAGACGCCGGCACCGGACCCAACCACAACGTCGATCATGGCCGCGTCACCTTCCAGTCCGGTCACATCATTGATGATTTCCGCGCCCGCTTCGACGGCAGCCTTTGCGACGGCGGCCTTGCTGGTGTCGACGCTGATGGGGACGTCGAGACGACCGGCTAGTGCCTTGATGACCGGAACCACACGATCCATTTCGGTGGCGGCATCGACGGGTTCGCTATAGGGACGAGTGCTCTCGCCGCCGATGTCGATGATGCTGGCGCCGCCCGCGGCCATCTCGCAAGCCGCCTGAATTGCCTTTTCGACGGAAAAGTGCCTGCCACCGTCGGAAAAGCTGTCCGGCGTCACGTTCAGGATCCCCATGATCAGCGGACGCCCACCATCGGGAAGCGTGCCGCACGCTAGCGTCCGACGCGACGTCTTCCACAACGTCATGTGTAGCGAACGTTTTGATGCTGCGGTTCAAAGAAACTCGGCAGCAACGAATCGACGCGCAGCAACCCGCTGCGGGTGACGCGTATCTCATCGCCGTGAGTCTCGACCAACTCTTGACGCTCGTATTCGTCCCACACATCGGCCCACTGGCGGCGAACGTCGACGCTGAATTTGTCTTGAAAATAAGCTCGTGAGATGTGACCTCGCTTGAGCAGCAGAACCATCTCTCGGATCAGTGCCTCATGATCATTCGGCACATAGCCGCGACCTAGGGGCAACTCGCCCGATTCGATCGTTGACAAATAGGCATCCATGTGAGGCAGGTTTTGATAGTGAGCACCGGCGACGTGACCGAAACTGGCGATGCCCGTCGCCAACAGATCGGCGCCCTTCCACAGGTTGTCTCGGTAGGAAAAGCTCACTTTGGACGTATCTTTGATCATCGTATACGCGCTGCTGATGCTGTAGCCGGCCAGGGACAATTCGTCCATCGCGTAGCTCACCCAGTCGCGTTTGGTCTGCCAATCGGCGACGGGGCTTTCGGAGTTTCCCTCGAGAATGTCAGCACTGTAGACCGTGTTGAACGGGAGCTCCATTTGGTAGATCGTGACGCTTTCAGGTGACATGTCGATCGTCCGGCGCACGTTATCTTTCCAGTTGTCCCAGTTCTCGCCGACCATGCCCGCGATCAAGTCAATGTTGACGTTGGGGAAATCAGCGGCCTGGATCCATTCCCATGCGTTGAAGACCTGTTTTGAAAGGTGGGCCCGGCCATTCTCTTTCAATAACGCGTCATTGAAATTCTCAATCCCCAGACTCAATCGCGTCACCCCCACCTCCTCCCTCAGCGTCTGCACTTTAGTGGCGCTCAGCGTGCCCGGTTCACACTCGAGGGTGACCTCCTCGGCGCCGTCCCATGTGATGTGCTCACGCAGTCGGTTGGCGAGTTTGGTCAGTTGCTTGGGCGAAAGAAAACTGGGCGTGCCACCGCCGAAATAAACGAAGCGAAAGGGACGATCCCCCATGACGGGCAGTTGACTGACCATCGAAATTTCACTGCAAAGCGCGTCGACGTATCGTTGCACATCCGATGCATTGATGTCCGTGAACACCTTGAAATAGCAGAATTTGCAACGCTTGCGACAAAATGGGATGTGCAAGTACAGGCCGAGCGGGTTTTCGCTACGTGGCGGCCCCGCCATCGCCGACTTCACGTCGCCCAGGGCATCTTTGCTCCACTGGCTAAAGGGCGGGTAGTTGGAGACAAAGTAGCTGCCAACTTCGGTTTTTTTCGGTGCATCAGTGGACATGAACGTTTCACGCGGTGAAGGGGGGCAAGCCCGCGTGATCGAATGCGGGGAGCAGAGCGGGCGGGTTCCAACGCAACGGCGTCAGCCCTGGGGTGATTCCTGAGGGCCAAAGCATCTTACCACGCCGTCATCATCGGCGATGATCAAGCGATCACCGAGAATCGCCGGCGAGGCGATGAATGACCCTCGTATTTCGTAGGACCAGGTCTCGCGACCATCGCTGAGGGCCAGCCGCGCCAGTCGCCCGTCGGAGCTAGCGACCCATACGTCCTCTCCGACGATCAAGGGCGAAGCATCCGGTCGCCGTTTCAACGTCGACTCCCAGATCACTTCCCCGGTCTGCCTGGAAAGTGCAAACACTTGTTTGCTGCGGCTTGCCAGGATGATTCGATCATCCGCAATGGCCGCGTCACCCCGGAAATCCTGGGGTGAATCATCCTCGAACATCCAAACGGCCTCGCCGGTTTGGATGCTAAATCGATAAGCAAGCCCATCCATGATGGGAACAAACACGTCATCACCGTCGATGGCGGGGGTGCTGCCGGTCGGACCGCCCAGCGGTAGTGGCTCTCCGACGGACTGACCTGTGACCAAATCAATGATGTGAAGTGACCCGTCACAACCGCCCAAGAACGTTTTGCCGCTACCGATGGAAGCGCCGCACCGAATCTGATCATTCGTCGCGTATTCCCAGATCATCGTTCCGTCGTCGGCGTCCAAGCACCGGAGCTTGCCATCCTGGCTCGTCACCAAAACGCGTAAGGCGACATTGGCCGAGTCGTCATTCGATGATGCTGCGGACACGATGGCAAAGAACGAAACGGCCGAACTGATCTCCCCGTCGACCGTTTGCTGCCATTGGGTCGTACCGGACTGTGGATCGAGCGACCAAACGTTGCCCTCGACGTCACCGAGCAAAAGACGTGGCGTGATCCGCTGCGGCAGCTTCTCTCGCGCCGACGCGACCACCTGGTCCGTCATCGCGTCATCCCCCGACAAGATCGGAAACGCCGTTCCCTGTGCCAGGACTACGTCCGGAGACAACAGTGACGGTGACGCCACAAAACCGGTATCGAGTTCCCGCCTCCACAATCGCTTGCCAGACGATCGATCCAAGGCCTCCACACCGCCCATCACATCAGCCACATAGACGGCCGTTGGATCGATGGCAGGCGTCGTCTCGATCGCCTCATCGGTCTCACTTTCCCAAATCAAACTCATGTCCGTTGGCAGCGAGTGACGAACATATCCACTCGCCCCGGCATCGGAGCGTGGTACGCCCCAAACCGCCACGGGTGTGGACTCTGCGTCGGGCTTGGCGGCGATCGCTCGGTTCAGGGCGGTCATCGAGAGCACCAGAGCCAAGCCTCCGACCATCACCCCCGTGGGTCGGCATCGCCGTGCAATCGATTTCATCATGTCGTTGAACCTGAAAGTAGGGGTAGGCGTCTTCCTCGGGGATACGGCATTGTTCACGCTGCGATTATTATACCGGCGACCCAAACAGATTCACATTTTTGGTACCCCACCGCCATGATTTGCGTCAGCCTCGGCCGAGCCCGTCACACTCGCATGATCGCCGAGCATAAGTTTCTCGTCGAGCAGGGAGCTCCGCTGGTCGAACTTCGGCTCGATTACATTTCCCGAGCGGTCAATCTGAAACGGCTGCTGGATGATCGTCCCGGTCCTGTCGTGGTGTCAGCACGTCGTCGCGACGATGGCGGTCGCTGGAATCACAGCGAACAAGACCGGCTCATGTTGCTGCGAAGTGCGATCGCCGCGGGCGTCGAGTACATCGATATCGAAGCCGACATGGCCGCGCAGATCCCTCGGTACGGTAACACGAAACGCATCATCAGTTTCCATGACTTCACGGAGACCCCCGAGGAGCTAGATGATTTGCATTCGGCCATGGCGGCCGAGGACGCCGACATCGTCAAGATTGCCACGATGGCCAACACGTTCTCGGACAATATCCGAATGATCGAATTGACCGCCAAGAGCAAGATTCCGACGATCGGAATCTGCATGGGCGAGATGGGCATGATGACTCGAGTGTTGGCCAATCGCGTCGGATCGCCATTCACGTACGCCACATTCAGCAGCGACAAAAAGCTCGCACCGGGTCAGCTGAACTGGAAAGACATGAACAGCATCTACCACTACGAGTCCATCGATAAAGACACCGCGTTGTTCGGTGTCATTGCCGATCCGGTCGCCCATAGCCACAGCCCGTTGATTCACAACGCCGCCTTCATCGATGCGGGCATCAACGCACGATACCTACCGTTTCGCGTTCCCAAGGACGACTTGCAAACTTTCATGAACACGTGCCGAAACATTGGTGTGCAAGGCATTAGCATTACGATCCCTCACAAGGAAGCTGCACTGGAATACTGCACCCAGGCGGAGTCGAGCGCGACCGGGATCGGTGCCATCAACACGATGGTCTTTGGCGAAGAAGAACGTTACGGCTACAACACGGACTACCGTGCGGCCATGGACTGCATTGAGGAAACGCTGAACTTGCAGCGTGGTCAAGAGAACTCCATGCAGGGAAAACAGGCCCTTGTATTGGGTGCCGGAGGCGTCTCGCGAGCGATCGCGTGGGGCTTGCGGCAACGTCGATGTGATGTGGTCATCGCGTCACGTACCCGAGAACGATCGGACATGTTGGCGGCTGAGATCGGATGCCGGGCGATTGATTGGGACGACCGTCATGAACCCAAATCACACTTGTTAGTCAACGGAACACCGATCGGCATGCATCCCGACGTCGACCGAAGCCCCTACGAAGCGTCGGCTCTGAATCAATACATGGTCGTATTCGACACGGTTTACAACCCCGAAAACACCATGCTCATCAAGAGCGCGATTCGCAAACAGGCCCGCGTCATCACTGGCGTCGACATGTTTGTTCGACAAGCCGCCTATCAGTTCAAACTGTTCACGGGCAAAGACGGCTCCATCGACTTGATGCGGCAAAAGATCAAGCAGGCCACCAATCCGGTTCAAATCAATTGATTGCCAGCGCCTAGTCGGTCAGAGCGATGGCCGCGTCATACTCCGCTCGCGCAAGAAAGTAGTCGAGTTTGGCAATGACGAGCGCGTCGGCGGCTTCAATGGCGAACTGCTCCCGCAGGAACACATTGAGCAGGTCGCTCTCACCGAGTTCGAATTGGCGCCGAGCCACTTCGGCGAGTCGCTCAGCGAGCTTGACGGAGATCTCGCTCTCTTGGACCCGTCCGTAGGCGGCTTGCAAGGCCGCTCCAGCGGCGCGAACTTGGGTTCCGATTTTTTCACTCTCGAACTGTCGTTTGATCTGAAGCTGTTGCAGCTTCGCGCGAGCCGATCGCATTTTTCCGCGACCCTTGCGGCGCTGGACGGGCATGTCAAACGTGAATCCCGCCTCCAGTTCGAATTCCGACTTGTCACCTTTGGAACTGGTCCGTTCACCGACGTCTTGGGAGACGTTCATCAGCGCATCGATCGCCGGTAGCGTCTCATTGCACGCTTCCGCCAGGTCCACCTGCGTGCGTTGGTAGAGTACGTCGACCATCTCGATCTCCGGCCGGCGTGCGATCGCCATTTGAATATCGCCTTCGATGACGCTCATATCGACCGTGTCGACGGTCGGAAGCGTCGGCAGGACCTCAATCGGCGGAATCAATGGCAGCGTGTCGGCATCGCGGATGAATAGCGATAGTTTGACCGCTGACTGCTGTAGTTTCCGTTGTCGATCGAGCAACTTGGCTTTTCGCAGTGCGATCGCGCGGTCGTTGTCGGCCAGCGAAGGCGCCCCCAAGTCGCCTTCTTCGACGCGACGTGCCACTTGACGATTCCGTTTTTCGGCGAGCTCCAGTGCGGCCAAACCGATCTTGTACTGCTGACCCGAGGCGACCCAAATCCAATAGGCGAACTTAGCGTCGAGCACCGCCCCGATGATCTGTAGGCGAATCTCTGGTTCGGCGAGTTGTCGATCGTACGTGGCACGCCACAAGTCGGCTCGCCGCTTATCAATCTCACGATCACGTACCAGCGGAAGGTCGAATCCTACCTTGAACTCGCCGCCTTTATTCGTTTCGCGTTCTAGGTACCAAGGCTCAAAGATTCCTCGCCCGATTCGGTATCCACCATAGACTTCTCCGCCGCGATACCGCGGTTGGACGAGTCCGGCACCATGCTGATAATTCTCGTAGAAACCTAATGGTTGGTTTTCCGTATAGGCTTTCGTTTTGGTATCGAATGCGCCCCACGCCGCCAGCTGGTCGCCCGATGTACGTTGTCGTTCAAGGAAGGCGGACTGAACCACCGGAAAAAAATTCTTGACCGAGACGACGACGTCGGGCAGTTGCAGCGTCTCAGTTGAATATGCCTCCAACTCGTCGGAACGGATTTCATCCTCATCGGGCATCAAACCGTCCAAGAGCGATCGTTCCGGAACGGATGTCGGCGCCGACTCGTCGGAGTCCAAAACAGCCACCGATGAATCGATCTCGGAATCAACGAACGCACTCGGGTCAATCCCGTCCGATCCGACTCGTGGCGTCTGAACGAGCGTGATTTCAGCGGCCCGACCGCCACCGCCGGGCGATTCGCCCCGCACCGGCGATTCAGACTGCATTAGTGTGCGGAGGTCGGCGTGCTCATCCGACCCAGAGCGAAAACTCGCCAGTCGGGCTGGTTTTGGATCACCGTCGTTGACCTTGTCTTCGGTCACCAGCGGTAAATCCCTCGCTGATACCGCTTCGGTCACACTGTCCGCCTTATCCGATGGCGACGCGACGGCCGGTGCTTTCGTGGGCGCCGCAACCCAGCGGTTCGTTGGTTTTTTGCCACGCCCTGCGCATCCCATGATCGAGATCAGCGCCACCCAACACCACGTGGCACTCCAGGAACCGACCGGGAGGATCCGCGGTCGTAGCGGCTTGAGTTCGGTTTGATTGCGTCGCCGAAGCAATGAAGCGTCCTCGTCAACCAGGCACGGAGTGTCCTTCCATGAACTCTCCAGGATTTCGTTTTCGACGCCCGCAACGGGATCGCTCGCATCCGGCATTGCCCGATTGCCGCAATCGGCTCAACGGAATTCCAGTCGTGCCGGTCAAATCGGTTAGTCCGATGCGGTACCGGAGCGGCTCGAAACATCGGCATAATCTATGAGCAGTTAACGAACTATCTATTTTGCAAACGTGAGGCGCGACCGATACTTAGGCTGTTTGGGCTTCGTCGAAATTCGAAATTCCGGAAAGAGCTGGTCGCAGGGCTAAGATTGACCGGGGCTCTCCGAGACACGCGAGTCAACGCGCTATTCGGCGGTGGCCCAGGAGTGGATGGGGCTATACGGGCGACGTCGCCGGATCCGGTGATGGCGTGGTCTTCCTGACCGGACTTACGAGTCCGATGAGAAACACTCGACACACGTTTTCGAGCAAGAGCCGATGGAATCGACTAACGATCAACTCGAAAGAAAGCGAGACCCCGAGGACCAGCGGAGGGTGGATGATGGCGCGCGCACGCTGGATCAAGTCATTCGAGACCGAATGGGGATCGAGCGAACAACCGTGCTTCGCAGTTTCCATCAGGTGGCCGCCCGTTCCGATGGTCTCGTGACGGAGTCTTGGTGGCAGTTGTTGGCCGACGCGGCCGCGACACTGCAGCTAAGACCTGCTGTCATGGATTGTTCCGTCCAGCAGGTGATCCGTCTGGCAAGCGACGGGGCGGATGTTGTTTTGTTCTCGATGCCGGAAGACGGAAACACGGCCAGCGAGGGACTTGGCAAGCGAGCGGCAAAGAAGAAATCAGCCGAAGCCGTCAAACGCGGCTGGATCATCCTGCGACGAAGCGGCAAGCGTCTGGAGTGGTGGCGAGCGTCCGATGGGCGCACTATCGAAAAGAAGGCTTCATCGAAGTTGCGGGCTGAATTGGCCAATATGGCCGTGGATCAACGCATCCGGTGCGTTGCGTTCGATTGGCGAGAGACGTCTGTCCAAGGCGCTTCCTCACCCAACCAGGCGATGCGTCCATTGCAGCGCGTCCAGCACTTACTTCGGGCTGAGTGGTCGGACATCTACCTGGTCATCGTGTTCGCGTTTGTCTTGGGTTTGTTGACGCTTGCCACGCCGATCGCTGTGGAGTCTTTGGTCAACACGGTCGCATTCGGCCGATTCATCCAGCCCATTGTCGTTCTGGCGATCCTGCTGTTGACCTTCCTGGGCTTCAACGCCGCCGTCAAGGCATTGCAAACCTACATCGTTGAAATCATCCAACAACGACTCTTTGCACGAGTTGCCGGAGATCTCGCGCATCGTCTGCCTCGAATCTCGGTTCAGGCAAATGAACGCACTTACCTGCCTGAGTTGGCCAATCGTTTCTTCGATGTGGTCACGGTGCAAAAGGTTTCTGCGTTCCTTTTGCTCGATGGCGTCTCGCTTGTACTCAGCGTGGCGATCGGAATGGCGGTTCTGGGTTTCTATCACCCGTTTCTTCTGGGTTTCGATGCGTTGTTATTGGCTGCGATGGTCTTTCTGATCGTTGTATTGGGTCGCAATGCGGTGAAGACGGCGATCAAGGAATCGAAGAGCAAATACTACATCGCGGCTTGGTTGGAAGACGTGGCGCGTGCACAAACCACGTTTACATCTGCAGCGGGCAAGAGCCTTTCGGTGAGCCGCGCCGATCGCTTGGTTCATGACTACCTGGTGCATAGGAAGAAACACTTCCGGGTTCTATTCCGGCAGATCCTATTCGCGTTGGCACTTCAGGCGATCGCCAGCACGGTCCTGCTAGGTTTGGGCGGATATTTGGTCGTCATTGGCGAGCTCACTCTTGGTCAGTTGGTTGCCGCCGAGTTGATTGTCGCTGTGATTGTCGGGGCATTCACAAAGATGGGCAAACATCTCGAAAGCTTCTATGACTTGTGTGCTTCGGTGGACAAGCTGGGAGCCCTGTTTGACCTGCCTTTGGCGCGACAGGGGACGATCTTGCAGTCCATGGACTCGACGCCGCCGAAGGTCGAATTGGAGTCGATCGGCTACTCACGAAGCGACAGCTATGAAGGCCTACGAGGTATTTCCGTCGTCGTCCCGAGTGCGTCGTCGCTGGCAATCGTCGGCCCATCGGGCAGTGGAAAGAGCACGTTGATTGACCTGATGTATGGCCATCGCCGCCCGTCCAGTGGGCATGTCAAGGTGGATGGCAATCACCCCACCGATTTGCAGTCCGATGATTTTTGGAATCATGTGGAGCTCGTTCGCGACGGTGAAATCTTTGCGGGAACGTTGGAGGAAAACATTCACCTTCAACGCAATGACATCTCCGGAAAAGATGTCGACCGGGCATTGGAAATTGTCGGGTTGCAGGACTATGTCAGCCACCTGAGGGACGGGCTCCGAACGCCCATTTCAAGCCATGGTTCGCCGCTATCGGCGAGTCGGATCCGATTGTTGCTCTTGGCCAGGGCCATTGCGGCGAAGCCCAGTTTGATCTTGGTGGACGGGGTTTTGGATTCCCTTCCGGATGAGGAGTGCCAACGGATGATCGAACACCTGACCGCAGTGGATCGAAGTTGGACTCTAGTCGTCACCACGGGTCGCGAATCCATCGCTGACGCGTGCGACCGGACACTCGAGTTGCCAACCGGTAAGCTAATGACTCGGGATTCAGCCTCGTTGACATGATTGAGAATGCTACTACTTCGCCTACTCCGCCTCAGGACGAGGGCTCCGTCATGCTGATGCCTACCCAACCTGACGTCGAAGCCTCGACCGATTCGCCACTTGCGCCGGTGCGTCGACGCAGGCGGTCCATGGTTTTGCCGGAGGCGTACGACGAGCGCGCCATGCCTTCACTTGCGCTGGCTCGATCGTCGCGTTTTGCTCGTCGCGTGGGACGCGTGTTGACGATCTCGTTGGCGTTGATGTTCTTTCTGATCGCGTTTGCGCCGTGGCAACAGTCCGTCAAAGGTACGGGCAATGTGATTGCATTCCGTCCTGGCGAGCGAATGCAAACGTTGGAGGCCCCGACGAAGGGCCGCATCGTGGATTGGGGCGAGGGAATTTTTGAGAATGCTCATGTGACCAAAGGGCAGATCATTGCCCGCATTCAAGACCTCGACGAGCTTTATGTCGATCGACTCCAGGGTCAGGTCGAAGCCGCGGAGAATCAAGTCAAAGCACTCGCCAGCCAAGTGGCCGCTGCGGGGCGGAATCTGGAAGCGGCCAAGATGAATGTCCAGACCCTTCAAACTCAGGTCACGACTTACGGTGCCGTGCGCGACGGCGTGGAGGCTGCTGCGGCAGCTCAGATTGATGCCGCGGCGAGCAAGCTGACGGCGGAAAGGAATAAACAGATCGAGGTCGAAGCCGCTCTCACGCAGTACGAATCAGATTTCCGGCGACAGGAAACACTTTTCAACGAGGACATCACGTCCCAGTTGAAGTATCAGCAGGCGAAACAGAAGTTCCAGGAAGCCCAAGCCAAGGTCGCTCAGGCAGAATCCAACGTGAAGGCTGCGGAGGCGGAACTGGACTCGAAAACTCAGGAAAGGGATGCCAAGACTAGCAAGGCGAAAGCGGACATCGAGTACTCGCAATCACTTCTTAACAAAGCCAACGGCGATGTGGCCAAGAGCGAATCGGAAATCGAAAAAGCGACTTCCGATATGCAAAAGGCCGAAAGCGAATTGCTGAAGACAAGAACGTTGCTGGCAAGGCAACGAAATCAAACGATCACCGCGCCCTTCGACGGATTCTTGACGGAAATCATGCCCAATCAGGGCAGCGCCGTCCTCAAGGAAGGTGATCCCATTGCCGTGATTGTACCGGATACCAAAGACCGGACCGTCCAGCTCTTACTAGATGGAAATGACGCCCCATTGGTTCAGCCCGGTCGACATGTTCGCCTGCAGTTCGAAGGATGGCCGGCGGTACAATTTGCTGGCTGGCCAAGTGTGGCCGTTGGTACTTTCGGCGGCAAAGTGGTCTCGGTCGACGCGACCGACAATGGGAAGGGGAAGTACCGAGTCCTGGTTCGCCCCGAACCCGACTTCGACCAACAATGGCCGAGCGAGCGATTTCTGCGACAGGGGGTGCGCACGAATGGTTGGGTGCTGCTGGAGCAGGTGCCGCTTTGGTTCGAAATCTGGCGGAACATGAATGGTTTCCCCCAGTCAATTTCGACCGACGAAGCAGGTGATGAGACGAAAGGTCGCAAGGTTCCCAAGCTCCCCAAGGCCTAGCGGCGTGATCCAGCACGGCTGACTGCGAGTACGTCTCGTCCCCGCCACCGAATTGGACCGTCCCTTGGGCATTCGCGTCTCAGCACTGACCGAGGCGTGTGCAGTCTGCCGGGGCGACTCGTTGCGTTACTAAATGACGTTGATGGCGTGAGTCCGGATTCGTCGGCTCATTCAGTACCGAGGTCTGGCACGGTCACTGCCCGGATTCGCTCGCGCGTCGCATTGGCCATGGATTCGTTTCGTGCCGGGAATTCACGGTCGATTCGTTCGGGTGCAGGCACGCTAATCGGCATCAGGTCAACGCAGGCTGCCTATTCTTCCTGGCTGGGCGAGTGTAGGGAGTTCCCGGACGGCTGGAGATGTGATCGTGAAGTTGGTCACCGTCGCTGATCAAGGCGGCTCGGACATGG
>JBCDIU010000046.1:0-44995 GCA_038748615.1 Planctomycetota bacterium
CGATTTCATAATTATTATGACGACGGTTGGTGTGTCGGTACAACATTTCATGGGGATACAACGGCTGGTACGTCATGAATGTCTGACCGACGTGCGGCGGGACGGGCACGGGCGAGATGTACATCTGGGCGTTCGCCGAACTCATCTGGCCTTGCGTGTAATAGTTGTAGAACAGATCCGGTTGCCCGTAGTGCGTTCGACTATTCACTCCGCCCATCACGTCGCCTTCGACGACCGAATCGCCGCAATCCCCGTTGGGGCATCCTGCGGTGACTTCACCACCGACGACGGTATCGCTGATCACTTGCGAGCTGACGATGCGTTCGCCATGAAATGCCTGGACCGAAGATACGCTCGTCAACATGACTAGGAGCATCGTCGCTCGCATGCACGCCCGCGAGGCTCGCTGGCGTTTGTGCTGATACAGAATGGTTGTCATCGTATACCGCGTCATTTCGTGTTCCTCCATGAACCACGAGTTGCCGGAACAAACTCCGACGGGGCGAGGGCGGGCGATCATCGCCCCAGGGATCCAACCTCGCCTCATCTCGTTTCGGCGGGAATTGCGGATCAGATTCACCACACGACCTCCCGCAGTTACAAAGTCGTCAACGTGAGTCGTCGGTTCAACCGATGGAAGTCGCACGAGACCGATTTTCACTCAGATCGGTGGTATCGGCACAGGAGGGATGATCGGTATAACCCCTCCAGGTTCCCAAACGTACCCGTTCCCGGACGCACGCTGCGTCTGGGTGGCTCGCGGGTACGGCATCAACTGATCGACATCACAAGGACTTCCAGCGCGTGGCGAAACGTCGACCTGATTCCTCTTCTCGCGGCGGCAAGAATGGCGCCAATGCTCCTCGGCGCCGTCGCAAGAACGACTCTTCTGACACGGACTCGCTCCTGGACATCATTGAAAATGTCCCTCTCCGATTAGCGGCGCAGGATCGATACCTGAACTATTCCCTCTCGGTCATCACGAGTCGTGCCTTGCCCGACGTTCGCGACGGTCTCAAGCCGGTGCAGCGTCGAATCCTCTACACCATGTTTCAGCAGCGGCTGGATGCCTCCGCCAAACACCGAAAGTGTGCCAAAGTCGTTGGCGATGTGATGGGAAACTATCACCCTCACGGTGATAGCAGCATCTACGAAGCGCTCGTCCGGATGGCCCAGTCATTCAGCCTGCGCATGCCCATGATCGACGGCAGCGGCAACTTCGGTAGCATCGACGGTGATAACGCGGCGGCAATGCGATACACCGAATGCCGAATGACGCCCATTGCCTCCGAGGTGTTGGTGGACCTGGCCAGTCGTACCGTCGCCTTCAAGCCAAACTACGACGGCACACGAGAGGAACCCGTCGTCCTACCCTCGCGGGTACCCGCACTGTTGGTCAATGGAGCCACCGGAATTGCTGTTGGGATGGCGACCAATATCCCACCGCACAATCTGAAGGAAGTTGGAAACGCTCTGCTGAAACTACTCGCCAATCCTGAGATCAAGGATTACCAACTCGTTGCGGCGGATGCCATCCAGGGCCCCGACTTTCCCACCGGTGGGCAGATCGTCAACACGAAAGAGGAACTTCGCGAGATCTACGCAACCGGTACTGGGACAGTCAAGCTGCGAGGAGTGGCCAGCGTCGCCGAAACATCCAAGAGCGGTGACACGCTTCGCATTACGGAGATCCCATTCGGTGTCAACAAAGCCGTGCTTGTCGAACGCATCTCCGAACTGGTCTACAACAACAAGCTGCCTTTGGTTGCGGAGGTCCGCGATCTATCCACGGAGGACATCCGCATCGATTTATTGCTGAAGAAAGGCGCCGATGCGGACAAGGTGCTTGCGTACCTGTTCAAGCACACACCGTTGCAGACCAACTTCAACGTGAATCTCACGTGCTTGACACCAACGGAGAATCCGCAGGTCGGCGCTCCCAGGCGTTTGCCGCTGCGAGAGATTCTTTGGTATTTCCTGCACTTTCGGCTGGACGTCCTAACGGCCCGGTTAACCAACGAACTGGCTGCGTTGGAAAAACGAATCCACATCCTCGAAGGTTTCGCGTTAATCTTCGACGCCCTCGACACGATCATCCGGATCATACGCAAGAGCGATGGAAAGGCGGACGCGGCCGAAAAGATCATGAAGCGGTTCCCCGCCGGGAAGAATGGACTCGATGCGGAGCAAACCGACGCCATCCTGGAGCTCAAACTCTATCGATTGGCCAAGTTGGAAATCAACTTGATCCTTGATGAACTGAAATCGAAACGCCGGCGGGTTCGGGAGATCAAGAAACTGCTCGCCGACGACCGCGAAGACTATCTGTCATCGGGACGTTGGTCGATCATTCGCAATGAACTGAAAGAGCTGGTCAACGAATACGGCAGCGACAAAGCGGCTCGACGTCGAAGCTCCATTAGCGCCCAGGCCGACGATGTCGAAATTAGTGAAGAAGACTTCATCGTCGCCGAAAATTGCCACGTCCTCGTCACAAGAGATGGTTGGGTCAAGCGTCAAAAACAAATCGTCGCGCCGGAGAAAAGCCGACTCCGCCAAGGTGACGCTGTGCTGGCTTGCTTGGCCGGCAGCACAACCGCGACCATCGCACTTTTCAGTTCCCTTGGCACCTGCTACACGATCCGTCTGGCGGACATTCCCGCCTCCACTGGCTTTGGCGAACCGATTCAAAAGCGGTTCAAATTCAAAGACGGCGAGAAAGTCATCGCGGCTTTATCGATGGATCCTCGCGAGCTTGGCAATGTCAACGAGGACCCCAAAGGGCAGTACTACCCTGAGATCCACGGTTTGGCGGCCACGTCGGATGGGTATGCCATGCGTTTTGGGCTGCAGACCTTTGTGGAGCCATCCACGCGAGCGGGCCGCCGATTCGCTCGTGTATCCTCCGGCGCGACCATCATTGATGTGACGAAAGTACACGGAACCGAAACGGTCTTGGCCGCATCGGCGGATTGCCGTGCGATGGTGTGCCCGGTCGACGAGATCAACTACCTCTCCGGACCGGGCAAGGGCGTTATCTTGATCAAGCTCGCCAAGACCGACCGATTGCTTGGATTCAAACCTTCCACTGGCGATCGTGACTTGCTAACGGTGGTGACCAACCGTGGTGCCAAGAAGACGATTAGCACGGCAAAGTACCGAACCACTTCGCGCGGCGGCCGGGGAATCGAATTGCAAAAGAACGGGAAAATCTCCGAGATCCTCCGCGAGCCGATTGCCCCTCCTACCAACTTGGAGGAGTGACGCCAAAGCGTCATTATTCCCTAGTCTTCTCTCCCTACGCTGACCCCAACGCACCGCATTCATGTCGACCGTGACACGACGCTACGACGCGAAAGACATCATCGCTCTCGAGGGCCTGGAACCGGTCCGCAAACGACCCGGCATGTACATCGGTGGTGTCGGTTCCGCCGGTCTGCACCACTTGATCTGGGAAGTCGTCGACAACAGTGTTGACGAAGCCATGAATGGCCATGCGTCGGAGATTTCCGTCACGCTTCACAAGGATGGCCAAACCGTCACCGTCAGTGACAACGGACGTGGAATCCCCGTCGACAAGCACCCCAAGACGAAGAAGCCCGCACTTGAAATGGTCCTGACGGTGCTGCACGCCGGCGGTAAGTTCGAGGAGGGCAACTACAAGACCGCCGGTGGTCTACACGGCGTCGGGGCGAGCGTCGTCAACGCACTGTCAAAAGAGCTCGTGGCCGTCGTGCGGCGAGGCGGTTCTCAGTACCGCATGGCGTTCGAAAGAGGCATCGCGACCTCCAAACTACAAAAGCTCAAAGGCGCCGTGCGGGGCACCGGCACGACGATCACGTTCAAGCCGGATCCGACGATCTTTCCGCGAACAACGTTCAATAACGAGACGATCGCGACTCGCTTGGAAACGGCTAGCTTCTTGCATCGCGGCGTCAAAGTCACTTTCATCGATGAAGTCGCCGGGACGAGACAAACGTATTTGCACGAAAATGGCATCGTCGACTATCTCGCCAAGGTCATCGAGGAGCGGAAGGCGAGGGTGATTCACGATACACCGTTCACCTTTCGGATCGATGACGAAGATCGACTCGAGACGACCGTTCAATGGACGGAGTCGACCGATGAACACGTTCGCAGTTACGTCAATGGAATCCCAACTGCCAATGGCGGGACTCACGAAAACGGGTTTCGCGCCGGACTCGTCAAGGCGGTTCGAAATTACATTGACACCCACGATCTGACGCCGCGTGGCGTGAAGATCTCGCACGAAGACATTCGCGAAGGATTGATTGCGATCGTATCGATCTTCATTCCCGATCCACAGTTTCAGGGTCAGACGAAAGATCGTTTGAATAACCCGGAAGTGCAATCGGTGGTGGAAACGCATGTCCGCTCGTCGATGGAACAGTGGCTCAACAACAATCCGAGCGTCGCCGACTCCGTGATCGCTCGAGTCATCGCATCGGCACGAGCGCGTGCGGCATCGCGTGCGGCCAGCGAAGCCGTGTCGCGAAAGGGCGGCGGGAAGCGAACCATGCTGCCGGGTAAGCTGAGCGACTGCGTCTCGGGAGGACGAGGTCAGTCTGAACTATTCATCGTCGAGGGCGACTCGGCTGGCGGTAGCGCCAAACAGGGGCGTGACCGAAACTTTCAAGCGATCCTGCCGCTGCGAGGCAAGGTGCTCAATACGGAGTCCGCGACGCTAAAGAAGATCTTGGACAACAAGGAAATCCAGGACATGATTTCTTCCTTGGGTTGCGGGATCGGCGCGAATCTAAATCTCGCCGATTTGCGCTATGACCGGATCATTCTGCTCGCCGACGCCGACAGCGATGGTCATCACATCACCACGCTCTTGCTGACGTTCTTCTATCGTCACATGCCCGCGTTGATTTCGGAGGGTCGACTGTTCATTGCTGTGCCTCCGCTGTATCGCATCGACATCGGCAAAGAAACATTTTGGGCCGCCGATGAGACGCATCGAGAGAAAATCTTGAGCGAGCACGCCGGCCGATCGAAACCGGAAATCACACGATTCAAAGGATTGGGTGAAATGATGCCGAAGGTGCTTTGGAACACGACGCTCGATCCGTCAACTCGCAAATTGCTCAAAGTCGAAATCGATGATCAACTCGAAACCGATCGCGTGATCAGTGACCTGATGGGACGCGACGCCTCCGCTCGATTTCACTTCATCATGGACCGGGCCGAAGAGGCCGATGACATTGATGTTTGATTTCACATTCCTTAGCGATCGATGATCAAATCGTCCCCCAGCGACAGCATTTCCGTCGTTGTTAACTCCGGCCCACCCCCGCGACCTCCACTGCCACTGCTGGTGTAGAGAGATCCTGAGAAATAGCCGATACCGGTGCCGTGTCGACCGGTTGAGAACACGGACATCATTCGCCATGTCGACGTGGCGATGTTGAATGCTTGGATTTCATTGTGGGCCGTCGGTTGTTGAGTTTCGCCGCCGGCAATGAGGACTTCATCGCCCACGCCAAATGCGAAACATCCCGCACGCGGTGTCGGCAGATTGGATGTGGCGGGTAGCGTCGTCCAGGTCTCGGATGCGAAGTCATAAACGTCGACTTCCGGGATGATCAAATTGAACGTCTCCTTGGTGGACCGGGACGTTTTGCGGCCACCGATCGCGTAGAGCCGGTTACCGGCCACCGCGGCGTGAAAGTGATCACGAACACGCGGTGCGTCGCTGAGCCGATGCCAAGTCCGAGACTTCAAATCGAATCGGTCCAACCAGGCAACCCAACCGTCCCAGTGCCCGTTCTGAATTCCGCAGACGAGATACAGCGAGTCGTTGTGGATGACCGCACCCGCACCTCCCCGTCGTCGATCCAACGGAATCTCGAAGTCATAGGACCATTGATCCGAACGAGGATCGTAAATCAAAACTCGCTCGACGGCGGTCTCGTGAGGGTACTTTCCGGTCATGGCCCCGACGCACCAGATTCGGTGGTCCCACACGACCGGCTGCATGTGGTGGATCTCGATGGGCGGAGCGGCGCCCTGAGTCCAAGTGCGTGTCGCGGGATCAAAAATGTCGACGGGCTGAATTCGTCGCCCACCAAGCAAGTACATTTTCTCATTACACGTCACAAACCCCGCCTCGTGGCGTGGGTGAGGCTGCCCTTGCGTGGTGAGTGTTTTCCAACGGGGCCATGGCTCCGCCTGCACGTTGGACATGGGCTCCACGATGAATCCCAGCATGAACGCGAGCGACGTCATAGCTCCAACAGGTACCAACGAGATTTGGAGACGTGGACAGTCCCGAGTGAGAATCAAAATCGGTGTCTCCTAACCTTGGAACTCAAGATTCGAAAAGCCCGCGGCACATCGGTCTTTGAGGTTGATCGTCATGAAAACGGCTTCTCGTGGCGAGCAGCCCATTAGTGCGCAAGGTGTCAGTTTCGAGCCGCTCGGCCGCGAACCACCCAGTCCGGATGCGCCGTGTGGGCTTCGGACATCCAATCTGTCATGCGACGAACGATGTCGGGATGGGAGTCGGCAACGTTATGTTGTTCGCCAATGTCTTCGTTTAGGTCGTAGAGCTCGATCGTCGGAGACATCCATGGCTGGCGGACGGCCTTCCACCGTCCAGACCGGACGGCCTGTCGCCCGCCTTGTTCATAGAACTCCCAGTAAAGGTATCGATGTTTGCTCTGTGCTTCGGCATTGCCCATGATCGTGGGTGCGAAACTCAATGAATCCAACCCTGATGGTGCTGTCGTACCGCCAAGATCGGCAACGGTCGCCATCAGGTCACCGAAATAACCAACGTGTTCCGAAACAACTCCAGCCGGTGTTGTCCCCGGCCAACGAACAATCATGGGGACGCGAATGCCGCCTTCGTACAGAGCTCGCTTCATACCACGCAATGGCCCGGCGGGACTAAATCGATCCGGGTTATGACCGCCTTCATTATGTGGGCCATTATCACTGGAGAACATCACGACAGTGTCCTCGGCTAACTTCAATTCATCCAGCAGCTCCAGGATGCGACCAATGTCACCGTCCATGCGCGAGATCATCGCCGCTTGCCCCTTGTCGGGTTCGGACCAGTCTTGGTCTTCATAGAGATCAACATTCGGAACCTCCTGACCGTTGCCAAGAGCCCGAGTTGCTTCGTTGTTGGCATGCGGAATGGTTAGTGATAGGTATAAAAAAAATGGCTTGCCCGTTTCGTCCGGATGGCTCTGCCGAATGAACTTGCAGGCTTCGTCGGCGATGAGGTCATGGCTGTAGTCGACTTTGGTCGTCGCCCAGCCGCCCGTGAATCCACCGTAGGACCGATTTGCCCGCTGGACCACGTTGCGCAGTGGCTCGCGGGTTTCGTTCCGCCACAAAAACTCCGGATAATAATTATGGGCGTGCACC
Organism: Planctomycetota bacterium; assembly: GCA_038748615.1. Taxonomy (GTDB): domain Bacteria; phylum Planctomycetota; class Planctomycetia; order Pirellulales; family Pirellulaceae; genus Rhodopirellula. The sequence continues at coordinate 7,402 of JBCDIU010000046.1, forward strand.
TGATTCAGATAGCCATAGAATTCGTCAAATCCTTGGTTGCGTGGACGCCCTGCCTGCCCTCCCGGTGCATCATCACCCAAGCCCCATTTGCCAAATAATCCGGTGCGATAACCAGCGGCGCGCAACAACTCCGAAACAGTCAGGTCTTCGTCGCGAAGTGATTGCCGTGACATGTCGGGCCCGCCGGCATTGCCACGCACATGCACATGCCCCATGTGAAGCCCCGTCATCAAGACGGCACGAGACGGGGCGCAAACGGCATTGCCAGCATAGAAGTCCGTGAAACGCATTCCTTCGGAGGCCATTTGGTCCAAATACGGTGTCCGGATCAATGACTGTCCATAACATCCAAGATCACCGTAGCCAAGGTCATCGGTGAGGATAAAAATGATGTTGGGTTTGGTATCTGCCTGAACCGTCGCGACCCAACCGATGGAAATGATGATGCAGGAAAACAAGAAACGCATGAACGGTAGCTTTCGTTTAACGAAGTCGATGGTGGCGATCGGGTGGAAGACATGGTCAATCAACAACGACCTCCAATCAAGTACGTCAGGCCGCGTTGTTGTGCCGACCGGTGCCGGCGGAGGCGCTAGAGCTGGCGCGTCAAGATAACCTGGTGAGGTCCTCGAGTTGTTCCCTCAACGGAAATATCCACGCTCAGTCGATGTTTTCCAGCGGGTAGTGTCAGCATCCCGCGATGATCGCGTCGCCGACTGTCTTGAATTGGAATTTGAATGGATGAGTCTCCGATAACGACGTTCGCCTCCGTCGCCCCATGATCTGCTGAGGGCATGATGATTTCGACTTCGTAGTCCCCGGGGGTGAGGGACTCTAGTAGCCAGAAGCCGTTGGAATCTTTTCCCCAGGGCCTGCCAACGGCATGCCGCCAGTCTTGGCGCGTCAGCACCGATTGTGGTTCGAACTCTGTTCCGATGAGGATTCGTGGCGGCGCATAATTGTCTGGACGACTCGAGCTCACGTCATCGAACCAGTCGTCATAGGATTGCCGCAATCGTTGGACGACCTCGGGATACTCGCCCGCCAAGTCGATCTGTTGCAGCGGATCGGACGCCAAGTGGTAGAGTTCCAACTCGGGAGGGCCGGAGAGTTTTTCGGCTCCGAATCCAGAGGGATGAACGAGTTTCCAAGGTGATTCATGCAAAGCAAAGTGATGGTAGCGCACGGGAACGTTACCGCGATGGCTTTGAAAGACCAATACGCGTGGATCCCATGTCTCCGCCTCTTCGGTCAGCAATGGCAAGAAGCTTCGGCCGTCCAGCCTCAGCGAAGGATCCGCTTCAATGCCGCAGGCATCGAGAACTGTCGGCAAGATATCAATGTGCGCACACATCACGTTCGAGGATGCATCCGCGTCGATCCGTCTAGGCCACTGGATCAACAGCGGGGAACGAATCCCACCATTGTCCACCCGTGTCTTCATGCCACGCATGTTGCCGACATATCGCATGGTGTTGGGGCCGTTGTCATTGAGGTACATGACGATGGTGTTGTCGATGATTCCAAGTTCACGTAGGCGGACCTGCAGACGACCAACGTTCTCATCAATGTTGGTAATCATGGCCGCGATCCGTGCGAGCTTGTCGTTTTCACTCGCCAGACGTTGAGGCGCCGGTGGGCGAATGTAGATCGAGCTAAAATCGGCTTGAAGGTACTTTTGATACAACTCTTCGGGTACGTCGTGAAAAGGACCGTGCGGAGCATTCGTTGCGATGTAAGTCAGGAACGGTTCGCCCGCGCGAACACTGTCACCGATGAACTCCATCGCCGCATCAAAATACAGATCGGTGCAATAGCCCGTCATGGCAACGGCCTCGCCATTTCGAAATAGCGTCGGATCGGTGTATTGGCCTTCTGCTCCAATTGGGTCCGATGGTTGACCGATGCCCCCGCCACGGTGAATGAGACTCTCTTGGAATCCCTGATCCATTGGCCGCATTGGGTAATTGTCTCCCAAATGCCATTTGCCATAGATACCCGTTCGATAACCCGCGTCACTCAATAGTTCGGCCATCGTGACTTCGGCGGGATCCATCATCGCCCGGCCGACATAGGTGTCGATGCAGCGAGTGCGATAGTTGTGTCGGCCAGTCATCAGACTCGCCCGTGTCGGCGCGCAAACGGGACTGACATAGAACTGCGTGAGCAGACCACCTTGCTCCTGCATGTGATCCAAATTGGGAGTTTGGATGACCGGATTGCCCATGAAGCCGTAGTCCCCGACGCCCTGATCATCACTCATGATGATGACCACGTTGGGGCGCTGTGCCATGGTGTCAGGTGACGGCACACCCAAAGCCATCATTGCCATCGCTGCGATGACGCAGCCGGCCGATGGCGACGTAAACACCGCAAACATCGAACGGTCGAGGAGACGTAGCATCATGTTGGATTCGTGCTCTTTCGCGGAATAATCGTTTCGACAGGCCCAAAGTGTACTTGTAAGCGATACGCGGAGGGGCGTTTGTCGACGGTCCTGCGTGGAAGGGACTCGAACCGGGCACACCAAGTCGCCGATTGCCCTTCGTCGGCCAGCCTGGCAGGGGAACGGTTTGCTCGGCGGTCGGGGAAGACCGCTAAGAGTTATTTGGATTGCGGAATGAAATCGGGTATCGTAACGACACGTTTGGTGCGAAGAGATGCATTTGGATGGCCATCTTGGATCACCGACGTATACGTAGCCGTTCGGCTCCGTATCCCACCTCCCACCCGAGTTGAACGTGAATCAATTCGTCTCCGTTGGAATGGTCGTCGTGACCGCTTTCTCGCTGGGGCGTTGCTTGCCAGTCGCTGGTGAAGATTCCGCGTCAACCGGCGAACTGGCACGTGGGTCGGCCCCGACGCTTCAGCAGGTGCGCGAGGCAGGGGCGGCGAAGTCGAGTTTTCGAGATCGTCAAAGGCCAACCCGCTTGGCGACTGAGCCGAAACCTCAACTCGACCAATTCAAGCGTGACATCGCCCCCGCCCTCTCGGAAAGCTGCCTGGACTGCCACGGGCCAGACGTTCAGGAAGGCTCGTTTCGTGTTGACGCGTTGGATCCGGATCTCATCCATGGTGATGATGTGGCATGGTGGCTGGAAGTCTCTCGTGTCCTGACCAATGGTGAGATGCCGCCCGTGGATGCTGAACCCATTTCCGATGAGAAAAGGGCGGCAATCATCAATTGGCTGGCTAGCGAGATCCAAACGGCTTCGGCGGCTCGAAGGGTCAACGGGAATTACTCATCTTTCCGACGGATGACCCGCTACGAGTACAACTACGCTCTTCAGGACTTACTGGGCTTGCCCTACGACTTCGCAGGTGACCTGCCGCCTGAGACGGCATCCGAAGATGGATTCACGAATTGCTCGGAAGTGCTACCAATTTCCGCATCCCAGGTCGTCACCTACAACCGCATTGCGCGGACAGCCATTCGCAAGGCGACGGTGAGAGGCGATCAGCCTGCACCGCTGCATTGGTTTGTCAGCATGGACGCCGCAGCCGAGCGAGTGAGGCATCTCACTGAGGAGGACCAGCGTCGACGAGTTCAACGATTGGAGAACCAACCCGAGGCACTCGCAAAGGAACTGGAGCGACAACGTCAGCAGGCGCAGAAACGCCCCGCAGGAACCCACTACTTGAATCGACGTTCCGGCGAGCACGTGCGCTCAATGTGGCGGTACAGTGGGGCTCGTTATGCCTGGGGGCCGACCGATGAGCCGACACCAAGTCTTGAAGAAAGTCAGCATGTTGCTGTGTTGCCGGCCGGCCAACGCCTGATCGTGGAATTGGGTGACTCACTGCCCGACCGCGGTCTCATGCGAGTCATTGTTCGTGCTGCTGGTCCGGGAAGTCCCGACCGTACGATGGCCAACCTGCGTCTTGGATTTGGTCATCAGGCGAGCAACAATTCGAGCGCCGAAGAAACGGTCAGCCGTGACGACGTCGCCATTGAGGGCGCGGTACGGGAGTACCGTTGGGATGTGCCGCTCAGCGAAGTGACTCGTAATCCAATGAGAGGAGTGACCAAGCTTGGGGAAACACCGAATCCATCGGAGTATTTGAAGCTTCACAACACATCGGCCATGCCGGCAGACCTGACGATCGAGTCCGTTGAGGTAATCGCTCCGGCCTACCAAGATTGGCCGCCCGAGTCGCATCAACGACTTTTGCTCGATCTCCAAAATCCCGTTAATGAACGTTCCGCCGCCAGACAGATTTTGACTCAATTCATGCGGCGTGCATGGCGAGGATTCGCATCGGACCGAGATGTGCAGCGAAAAGTGGCGATGTTTGAGACCATCCGCCCCCACTGTAATGACTTCCAGGAAGCCGTAACGGAGGTCTTAGCTAACGTCATCTCATCGGCACCCTTCCTGTATCTGACTCGGAATGACCAAGATGACCTCGAGCTTGCCAGTCGGCTCTCGATGTTCTTGTGGTGCAGCATCCCGGACGAGGAATTGCTGGATCTGGCCACGGAACAACGTCTGCACAAACCCGACGTCTTGACGCGGCAGGTACATCGGATGCTCTTGGACGAGCGATCCAAACGCTTGGCGGAGCACTTCACGCGTGGATGGCTCGGCCTGCAATTGCTCGATTACTTGAAGGTCGACAAGGACGCATACCCAAAATTCAATGCTGAACTGCAAGCGTCCATGCGGGTCGAGCCGATTGAGTTCTTCGGTGAGATGGTTCGAACCAACGCGAGCGTAATCGATTTCCTACACGCCGACTACGCAATGTTGAATGAGTCTCTGGCCAGGCATTACGGCATCGGAGACATCCAGGGGAATCACTTCCGTCGCGTTTCGTTGCAGATCGATTCCATCCGAGGTGGACTCTTGACGCAATCCGGTTTGCTAGCGATGAACTCGGACGGCAAGGATTCCCATCCGCTCAAACGGGGAATCTGGTTGTTATCCAACCTGTTGAATGATCCACCGCCTCCACCACCACCGGCGGTACCCGAGATCGACCTGGCTGATCCCAAAATCGCCCAAATGACATTGAAGGAACGAATGGAGGACCATCGGAATGATCCAGCGTGCATGTCATGCCATTCCAAAATTGATCCTTGGGGAATCGCCATGGAAAACTTTGATGCCGTCGGGCGGTGGCGAGATGAAATCGGTGATCAACCCGTGGATGCATCGAGTCGATTGTTCAATCGAACCCAACTACGCGGCATGGATGGATTGAAACGTTTCCTACTGAACGAGCGGCAGGATCAATTTGTCCGTGCGATGGTCCATAAGATGGCGACTTACGCGTTGGGACGTCCCTTGTCCTTTCAGGACCACGCGGCCATCGACGCGATCACGGCCGAAGTCCGAGAACGGGGTGATGGCTTGGCAGACTTGATTGAATTGATTGTTGTCAACGATTTATTTCACGCAGCAGCAATTTCGCCCGCAGGGACTTCACTGGAACCACCGAAACCATGATTCCTTCTCAGCCTCATTTGGATCGACGGCGCTTCCTTCGCGGTACCGGGCTAGCCCTCTCGCTGCCTTGGCTAGAAACCTTCGCGGGCGATTTGGCGGCCAACGCCGAGGCTCCGCGACGGCTAGCATGCTTTTACATGCCGGACGGTGTGCCCATGCCGCTGGAACACGACCCGGCTCACGATGATTGGAGCTGGTTCCCACTCGGCGAAGGCCGCGACTTCCGATTCACCAAGTGCATGGAACCCTTGGAATCGCTAAGGGAGGATGTAACGGTGCTATCTGGTCTCTCTCACCCGGCCGCACGCAGTGTTCACGGTCACTCCAATGCGGACCAGTTCTTGACGGGGGCTCCAATCGGAGGCGGTGGAACCTATCAAAATACGGTCTCTCTCGACCAAGTCTTCGCATCACACGTCGACGAGCAGACGCGTCTTTCATCTTTAGTCATGTCGACCGACGGGGGCATTGGCACACCTCGCGGCGCCCAGACCATGTCTTTCAGCAGCACCGGACGAGCCATTCCGGCGGAGCATCAGCCCAAACGCATTTTTGACATGCTGTTCGTCAAACAAAGTGATGACGCCGCAAAGCGATTGCAGTTGAACCGAAGCGCACTGGATGAATTGCTTGAAGATGCCCGACAGTTGAACCGTACGCTGTCGCAACGGGATCAGACGGCACTGCAGGATTACATGCAGTCAGTCCGCGACACCGAGGTGAGCGTGCAGAAAGCCCAGCGTTGGCTGGACATCCCGCTGCCAAGTGTGGATGCGGACCATTTGCAACTCGACATCACACCCGAAGATCCCGACGTCTACCTGCGGACCATGTTCGATTTGATTTACCTGGCTTTCAAGACCGACTCAACACGTACGGCAACCTATCAGCTGGGTCGCGAGAATGGCGTTGGCGTTAGTGACTACCTGGCGAGGGCCATTGGATTCAATCTGACGCACCAGTTGTCGCATCAGACGAAAGAACCCGGCGGTTGGCGCAATTTTGGAATGTATTGTCAATTCTTGAATGGGCACCTGGCCCGATTCGCCAAACGTTTGAAGTCCAGTGCGGAGATAGGAGGTCAAGGCAATATGCTGGACAACACCGTGGTGCTATTCGGTTCGGCGTCGAGCGGATTTCACCTCTCTCGCAACTATCCACTCATCCTCGCAGGTGGACGCAACATGGGTTTCCGACACGGGCGGTTTCTAAAATTTGCCGCTTCGATGGATGGCCAGAGCTTCATCTGGCAAAAGAACGGTCGCGAACCATGGCAACGAGAGATGACGCACGAAGAGGTGCCACTTTCCAACCTGTATCTGACGATGCTGAAGCGGCTCGGGGTGCCGGCCGAGGAGTTTGGCGGCAGCACCCAGACGCTTGACGAAGTCTGATCGAACGTTGGCCCGATCTCGTCCTAACTGAACAACGATTCGATCACGCGACCGTCCCGAACCAACGTGATTGGACGCCCGGTGTTGCTGTGATACTCCGTCGTCGGATCGATCCCCAAATTGTGGTAGAAGCTGGCCGCCACGTCATCCGGCGTGATGGCTTCGTGGCGGGGACCGCTTGCGGAGTCATCACTCTCGCCGATGACCTGGCCACCGCCAACGCCACCACCGGCCATCAGCATGAACATGCATCGGGGATAGTGATCGCGACCTCCCTCGGCGCTCCGAGTGTTGATCTTGGGAGTCCGCCCGAACTCGCCCGTCACCATGACGGCGGTCGATTCGAGCAAGCCTCGTTGCTCGAGTCCCAACAGCAGACCGCTAAGACCAGCATCCAGTTTGGGCAACTGTGTCTCTTTCAGTTTCGTGAAGTTGTCTTGGTGGGTATCCCAGCCGCCCAACTGCACACTCGCCATCCTGACACCCGACTCAATCAACCGTAGCGCCAACAGACAACTTTGTCCGAATGAATCGGTGCCGAACTGTTGGGCAAACGACTCGGGTTCCTGGCCGACGTCAAAAGCCTTTCGGGCGCGAGGCGACGTGATCATCTCATACGCTTGCTGACCAAAACGGTTGAGGCCAGCCAGCATTTCATCACTCGATTCGAGATCCGCAAACCGACGATCCAGCTTCTTCAGCAGTGACTGGCGGCGAGTGACCTCGTCAACGGAGATTGATCCAGGTAACGAGATCCCGCGAACACTAAAGGGACGTCCGGCCGTTGGGGTGGCGTTGGTTTCCAGCGCCGCGTGCTCCAATCCCAAGAATCCAGGACCGTGGCCCGCCTTGGGCACGGAGACGAAGGTGGGAATGTCTGAGTCCGACGGACGCTCCATGCCCAACACCGCACCGAAACTTGGATACTCCAACGCGGGAATGGGTCGCGAACCAGTATTGACGTATTCCCTTCCCAACTGGTGTGCCGCCAGTGTGTGACTGACGCCGCGGATGATGGCGAACTTGTCGGCAACCTTGGCGAGCTTGGGCAGGTGTTCAGAGATGCGAATCCCGGGAACGTTCGTTTTGATCGGGTTGAATGAACCGCGAACTTCCAACGGACCGTCGGGCTTCAGGTCAAACGTATCGAGGTGACTGGGCCCGCCGGGCAATTCAATGAAGATGGCTCGTGTCGCATGGGGACGCCTCACGTGGCCGGCGTGGGCCAACGCCAAGTAATCCGGCAATGCCAATCCTGATGCGGTCAAGCCTCCCAGCGTCAATCCTCCTGCGTGCAGCATGTCGCGGCGCGTGATACCGTCACACGTTTGATGGCGTTGCATAGCGTGATTCTCCTCGAGCGAATGATTCAGGTTGATTGATTGGTGCGTTCGCGGCGATAGCCTAATGACTGACGATGAATTCCTTGGTATTGACCAATGCCCACATCAACGACTGAACGCCGTCACTGACCCGGGGAGACTCGTCGATATAGTCCATTGCAATGGACCGCTCGTCCTTGTCGGGAAACCGAGACAAGGTTCGCAAGTATGCTTGTTCAACCATGCCCTCGACGGTCACTCCGTCCGATTCGGCCCGCCTGTTCACAGCGGTGACCATCGTCCAAGAGCGTGGGTCACGAAGCAGTTCCTTCAACGGAGGCACCTCATAACCGAGCTCTTCAAATCGTTTGGACATCTTTTGGAAGCTGCCGACAATTTGCTTACGCATGCTGTCCTGCCGATTGGAGGGATAGTTCTTCATCCGCCCGATTCGGTCGACCATTTGACGACGATACTGTTCGGCGCGTCGCTTAGCCGCCGTCGAAGCCGATGCGGATGCCGAGTTGGAAGGCCCGTCAACACCAAGTTGCTGGCATGCTTGAGCCACCCAGCCGTCCTTATCGGCCAGTTGGCGAACAACTTCGAAATCGTTGCGCAAGTAAAGCGATTGCAGCAAGCTGGGCGAATCACTCCGATCGCAATCACAATTCGTCTCCCGTTCGGACTGGCCAAAGACTTGCAAAGAGTAGTTACGCTGATTTCGACCGCCTGGCTTGGAATTGGCGATGGCCATGTCGTCGAGGTGTTCACGCATGCGTGATGCTGTCGTACTCGACTCGGTGGCCAACAAGACGGCATCGTGGATGACCTCCGCTGGAAGCCGGCGCGGCACGTGTCGCGAAAAGTGAACGCGGTCGGACCGGTTGGTTGCGTTGGTGATGGTGCTCCGCTGGTATGCGTCGCTGGTGACAATGAACATCGACAGCCACTTCAGATCGTAGTCATGTTCGACGAACTGTTGGGTTAACTCGGCCAGCAAAGGTTCATTGGAGGCCGGGTTGGCCAGATTCATGTCATCGGTCGGATTGACGATGCCAATGCCGAAATAGTTGGCCCAGACTCGGTTCACGATCGCGCGTGCGAAGTACGGGTTATTTGGGTCACGTAACCAGCTCATCAAGTCCGAACGAGGATCACGCAGTAGGCCGATTGCGTCGTCTTGGCCCAGGATTTTGCCCGTCGGAATCGAGACTTCGGCTACTTTTCCGGCCCGTTGAGCTTTCTTTGCTGCTGCACGCCGGTTACTGACAAGTCGCGAGTTGTTGTAGTACAGCTCAAAGAAAGGCACCGTCTCGCCATTCTCGGCGGCCTTGTAAATCTTCTTCCGCAAATCACCGCCGTTGAGTTTCTTCCCGCCGGTGATCGAGGCCAGGAGTCGATCGCGTTCCTTTTTGTTCTCCGGGGAGATCGAATTGGACCGCGCCGTGATATTTTCAAACAGTTTCGCAAACTGGTCGAAATCGTCTTTGGACCATCGATCGAAAGGGTGTTTGTGGCACTGAGCACATTCAATCCGAATACCCAGAAAAGCGTATGCAAAGCCAATGGCACGCTCTTCCGGCTTCAAGAAGTTTCGGCGTGCCCAGTAAAGCGGCATGCTTTCTCGGCTCGCGAATTCATTCTCATTGCCCGGCTGACATGCGCTCGTCATCGACTTGCAGTAGTCCTCGTAAGACTCGCCTTCGTCGAAACTACTTGCCGTCACGATGCCCTCGACGATCTCGTCATACGGCACATTATCTTCCAGCCGAACTCGTAACCACTCGTACCAAAGACGTGAGGCGGCGTTGCGAACCGGAAGCGTATTGTTTAGCTGGGGCTCACTGTTTCCGGTCCAATCGGACATGCGGGTTGCCCACCATGCGGAATAGCCCGGAGAATTGACGAGGTCCTCAATAAGATGAATCCGTTTGGACGGCGACGGATCATCCAGGAACGCAACGACCTCCGTCGGTGATGGAAGCGTCCCCGTCATGTCCAATGATAGGCGTCGAATGAACTCCGAATCGGTGCACAACGATGAGGGAATGATTCCCAGCGTCGTCAGCTTGTCTGCAATCCTCTGGTCGATCGGATGATCTGACTTGGGTGGCCCCACGGGATTCATCGCGTCGGCAAACGATCCTGGCAAGGGTTTCACGACCGAGACCGGAACGACCGCTTGGTCATAGGCCACGATGACATGCGTGTCACCGGCCAATACGGCGCCTGCGTCGCCGCCAATGTCCGACGGAGCGACAACTCCATCCTGATCGACGGTCACAATCCCGTCGTCATTGCTAGAGAAGCGACAGAGGTCTGTCACATCCTCTCTCGACCCGTCGCTCCATTTCGCGATTGCCTTCAATAGGGTCGGCTGACTCTCCGAGGTCAGCTCGATTCGAGCCGGTTCAATGGTCAGTTCGATGAGAGTCTGCTTGTTTTGCTGTGGTTGGGCGCCGGACGCAATCCAACGACGGAGCAAATTGTATTGCCAGCCGCCGGCATCCATTCGTTTCCCGCCGTCGTGCATGTCGGCGTCGATCGGCTTGGCCAACACCAAGCTTTCGTCGATGTAGTCGACGTCCACTCGACCAGTCTCTGGATCCAGCATCGCGGCATGATCAGCTTGAAAGTCATACCCGAAAAGCGACAGCTGGAATCCACCCCGTCCTTGGAAGGAGCCGTGGCAAGCTCGCCCGTTGCACCCCAGTCGGCCCAGCAAAGGAACCACGTGCCGCTGGAAGTCGGGACTCTCCATTTCCGTCACCGATGCATAACGAACCGAAACCGGAGGCATCACCTTCGATGGCCCACCGAAGTCGCCTCGTGCTGGTCCCGCGACGGTCCAAAACAACGATACAGCTGAGAGTCCGGCCATCGCCTTGGCCAAGCAAAAACAGTCTCTGACGGCGGGCAGCATGTAAACGACCTGTTCTCTCGGAAAAAACGCGTCGTAGGTTGAACGCGGCGACCTGCAGATCGTAACGAAAAATACCGACGATTTGGCGTCGAATTTTCCAATTGTGGGCTCTTGAGGCGGAGCAACGGGCCCTGAACACCCGGGAACAGCCAATCGGGTGGTTTATTCAACGAGTGAAACCCATGCAGGCCAACAACCTCGGGACCAATTCGGTCGCGGCTAAGACAGCCAACTGCCGATCATCTGCGTGATGTGACGGACGCCATTCTGGATCGGCGCTCGAGTGCCCAATGCGTCACCCGTGAATGGCAGGGTAACGGCCGCAATCAAGAAAAGCGATCCAAACAACATCACAGGCGGACCATCGTCAAACTGCCCAACTGTATGGTGTCCATTTCGCCCGATCCAACGGAATCGTCGACGCCCGATGGTGGGCTCGGGTGTCAAATCACGCAGTCGTCTTAATCCGACTTGAACGTTGCCATCGGGCGCGTGAAAGAGCCACTGCGGATGCACTTCGAAAATCGCATCGTCATAGAACAGGGTCCATAAGATCCCCAAACGCAACCGATCCGCATCAACGCTTTCAATGAGTACCGTAAAACCGTCGATCGACGCTTCGCTGATCGTCGCGTTCGTTCGACGACGGCCAATTCGGATCGAGGCGTCGCCACACTCGGAGTGAACGGGGCAGCGGAAGAATCCCTTCGATGATGTTGCTGCCGTTGATGGATGCGAAGTGCATTCGTCCTCGGGTGCCGCCGCCGATTCAACGTTAAGTCGCATCGAATGTCTCCGCAAAAAGATAAGGCAATGGTGTCGGAGCCAATGGAATAGGTAGGTCACACAGTGGGGCCAGGTGACCGCAAACCCAGACAAGACCGAGGTTGAACTCCAGAGATTGAGATTCTGTAACGATTATTCCAAGGCTGAGGTTTAGGGAATGAAGGCGCGTCGTCCGGTAAGTGATGTCGCCACCGTCCCGAGGAACCGATTATCCGAATTGGATCGGCGTCGAAATCGGCAGCATCGGTCCAACGGTCAAACTTCAACGCCAAACTTCGTCACGTCGATCGAATGAGACGGCCGCTGCGCCAATTCGTGGAGCGATTACCAGCCTGGATAGGTTTGGGAGTGGCGATGTGGCTTGGGTTGGTCTGCACCGGTAACGCTTCGGAACCGTTGGATCGTCAAACGTGGCAGCCCCGACGGCTTGGGTCCGCGGTCGCAACACCGGCCGCCGAACCGCTGCAAGTGACGGGAACGGATCCACTGGCCGGAATGGGCCCTGCCCCGCACAGCATCGCGAAGGAGAAACCGCCTCGCGATCCCAAGAAGCCCGATCCGCACCTGGGACTATGGACCGAGGATTGTTACCCCTCGGCAGACTCATGTCGGAGCTGCCATCCGAAACACTACGAGGAATGGCGTGCGAGCAGTCACGCTTATTCGTCGGTATCGCCAATGTTCAATCGGTTCGAACAGGCCATGACCGATTTGACACTCGGCACCGTCGGCTCGTTTTGCGTGCGTTGTCATTTGCCGGTGGCGATTCAACTCGAGATTCCGCGAACGCAAAGCATCTTGGATGCACCCGCGATCGTACGCGAAGGCGTCACCTGTATCGCTTGTCATCGAATCAACGAGTACTACGGACGCAGCCACGGTGATCGCCGTATTGAACCCGGCGGCATTCATGCTCCCGTCGGACGCGGCGGCAGTGGTACGGGTCTCGCGGCCGCCTTAGCGGCGCCGGACAAGTACAAACTGAAAACGAGTCCTGGTCAAAAAGGGCCCGGCCAAGACATCCACAACGGGTCCTATTTCTTTGCGCCATTGAAGACCGGCGACATCTGCACATCATGCCACCAGGTGGCGGTTCACCCTGGCATCTGGTTGGAGGTCGTGCACGCTCAGTACCGTTCAGGGCCAGCAGCAAAACGGGGTGTGACTTGCCAAGATTGCCATATGGGCGCGGTCCCCGGAAAGGACTGCGGATATGAAGAGTGCCATGTCGCCGAGTTGTCAGGCAAACCGTACGGATCGCCTCGCAAGCACGCCAATCATACATTCTGGGGCCCCGGGTACTCGATCGCGCATCCAGGGATCTTCCCCCACAATCCCAAAGCCAAGGCATACACACCCAGGCAATGGCTCTTGTACGACCATCGGGCCGGCTGGGGGACCAAAGAGTTCGAACGGAATGTCCCGGACGGCATGACGTTCCCCAAGCCATGGGACAACGTGGATGACCGAATCGATGGTCGAAAGATCATCGACGCCAACCTCGAAAAGATGCACGAGAAACGGGGCTTCGCGGCAGCAACGTTGGCCGCAGGAGGGCAGGTCAGTGAGCCGATCTTTTACTCCCAACCGATGCGGAACCGCCCGCTTAAGATCGCCTACCGAGTAGACAACGTCAGCGATGGTCACAACCTGCCGACGGGTTCCTTAGGCGCTCAACCACAATTGTGGCTTAACGCCGTCTTGATCAATCCTCAAGGTGTCCGGGTTTGGGAAACCGGCTACCTCGACAGCAATGCCGACCTAGCTGACATGCACAGTGTTGATGTTGCGGAGGGTCGAATCCCACCAGATCGCAGCCTGTTCAACCTGCAAACCAAGTTCTTGATCAGCAACGTGCGAGGCACCGACCGTGAAGTCGCACTACCGGTCAATTACAGTCTGGATCAGGTGCCGTTGCTGCGACCCGGCGCCGTACCGGTAAGTGTCCTAAACCATCCTCCGCTCATTCGGATGGAAGCCCATAGTATCGCGCCACTGGACCATCGCCTCTCAAAGCACACGATCCCCGCGTCAGCATTCACGGTGCCGGGACCGTACCGCCTAAGTGTACGCATGCGAAGTCGCACCGAACCGATGTACTTCATGCGTTTGATCGATTGCACGCCGGACATGATTCGGCGAATGAATGAACGCATGATTGACTTCGAGCACGGCACCTTCACGTTCATGGTGCCGTAATGCGATTGGCATTCATGATCGCTCGATGCGGTATATCGCACTTACCGTACCAGCGTCGTCTTTCGGTCTTGGTCATTTGTTTGGTCTTATTCAAGGCCGCCGTGGCGGATGCGGGGGAACTGCGACCCAGACGACTACCGGCGACGGATGCCGGCGAGCCATCGAATCCGCCGACGTTGCCCCCAAATGTCTGGCCCCACTTGGCCTGGCCCCACTTAGCCTGGCCCGTGGCCATCGGCCCGGTAACGCCGCGCCCCCACCGCGATGTCGCCGGGCCAGCGATATCGGCTTCGTCCTCAATCGTCCCCAATTCACAACCCGATCCGCCAAATTCTCTGGATCATTCGAGTCTTGGTAATCAGCCGAGCTTCGGGTCGCTGCCGAAGACGATTATGGTGGGCGAATCGGCGAGTCCGTCAGCGACGACCGTGCCACCAACTGCGGACTTGGAGATGGGTTCGTCGTACGCACCCATCGCCGAATCCGTCGGTCCTTTACCAATCACGTCCAAATTTGACGCCTACGCATCCGACTTTTCGCCAACGCCTCTTCCGGCCGGCTCGGATTATCACGACGCCGCGCGCGAGGCTTGGGTTTACGATGCGAAGTCATCGGTGCCGACGCAAAGTCCCTGGATCGAGTGGGGCCGACCCTTCTATGGCACCGGCATCCCACCACGCGGGCGAAACTGGTTTGGATCAACGAATCTGGTCCGACCCAAGTTCTATGTCTACGGCGACATGCGAACGGGCATCCTGGGCGGTCGCAACGCGTCGGGTCGTACCGACAACATGGCGTCGAGATTGAATCTCGATCTTGACCTCTGGGTAACTGACTCGGAACGATTCCACGGTTTCATCGGACCTTTGGATCGGGGCGGTCAGTTCACTCGACTGGAACTCAAAGATGGACGGCTCGACTACACCAACGTCTTTGATCCCAACTTTGTGACCGCCTTCTTCGAAGGTGACTTGGGCGCCATGTGGGGCGGGTTCAACGACGTCCCGTCACCCGCGGAGATGCCATTCACGATCGGACTGGTGCCGTTGCTGTTCCAGAACGGTATCTGGATGGAGGATGCCGTGACGGGGGCGGCGTTTGCATTGCCGGCACGACATAGTCGACTGCTGAATTGGTCCAACTATGACTGGACATTTTTTGCCGCCATTGACCAGATCAACTCGGGCGCCTTTGTGGGGGATCCCAACGCTGGGCAGTTCTTTGGCTCGGCGATGTTCATTGAAGCGTACGGTGGATACATCGAGTGTGGCTACGCCTACGTGCGAGACCGCAACACGGGCTCCCGAACCTATCACAATTTGACGACGAGCTTCACGCGACGTTACTTCCACCGCATCAGCAATTCGGTACGCGTCATCGTCAATACCGGGCAAGACGGACCAAGGTCGCAGCGGACGGCGGACGGAGGTTTGTTCCTGCTGGAGAATAGTTGGATTACAGCATCCCCACTGACGTTCGTTCCTTATGCGAACTTCTTCTACGGATGGGGCCGTCCCCAGTCAGTCGCTCGCGCCGGGGGTAGTGGTGGTATTCTTCGCAATACGGGGTTGAATTTCGACACCGACGGGCTGAATGGATTTGCGACGCTTGATCCAACCGGGTTTGACACGACGGGTTGCGCGATCGGCGTCGATCTCATCGGGGACCAACTTGATTCCCAACTATTGCTCGAGCTGGCGTATCTGACGCAACATGGGAATCTCAACCCGAATGTCCATGGCGACCAGATTGCGGTGGGGGCTCGATATCAATTTCCGATTAGTCATAGCCGGCTGCTAAGGTTCGATGTGATGCACGGTTGGCGCGGCCAACTCGACGATGTCTACGGCACGCGAATGGAATATCGCTGGAAATTTTAGAATCGCCGCATCACGGACGGTGTCGCGAGCGTCTGAGTTGAAGCACTGTCTGAGTTGAATGACGGGCCAGACATGAAAGCCCGCCCACCCCACCCCGTGCCATTGCCGAACGTCTATCTTGGGGTGATTCGTGGCGGTCCGTTTCGCCTTGACGAATGATCACCTCGCAGCTCCGTGCCATCGCCATGTTTAACCTGAACCGTTGCGGTCCGTCGATCTACGCCCTGGGCGTCCTCGTTTCCTTCTCCGGGTCGAACGTCCTTGCCGAGTCGCCGGGGCTCGCCAGGTCATCCTGGCCGCGATTCCTGAACGCGACGATGGATGGCGTCGCAATGCTCTCGCCAGATGCACCAGCCAGCATTGCCGACCTCGACTGGTCGGAGTCTCCGTCGATGCGATGGTCATTGGAGCTCGGTGACGGATATGGCATCGGCGTCGTTTCCGACGCGCACTACTTTCACTTTGATGCAATTGCCGGGCGACAACGTCTTCGCAAGGTCGATGTCGAAACCGGTCGCGAGATATGGTCCGCGTCGAAGCCGCTCCAGTACCGGGACCTCTACGGCTACGAGACCGGACCACGATGTTGCCCAGCGATTTCCGGTGACCGCATTGTCACTTATGGCGTCGACGGTGAGTTGACGTGCCGATCCTGCATCGATGGAACGGAGCATTGGAGCATCGACACAAACGCCACCTATGGCGTTGTTCAGAACTTCTTTGGTGTTGGTTCATCGCCTTTGATCGTCGATGATCTTGTCCTGGTCATGGTCGGTGGCAGTCCGATTGAAAGTCAATCCGTTGCGCCGGGGCAAATCAATCGGGTCGCCCCGAACGGATCACTGATGCTCGCGTTCAGTCTTGATGATGGTTCGGAACGATGGCGTTCCGGAGATGATCTCGCCAGCTATAGCAGTCCAAGGACCATGCAAGTGGGCGAGAGAACCCTGGTGGTCGTCTTCGCTCGAGACCACCTTCACCTTATGGATCCAGCCGACGGTCGCATCTTGGCGCGAGTTTATCACCGGGCAGAGATCCTCGAGAGCGTCAACGCAATGGTGCCCGTGGTCGTGGGCCGGCAGATTTTCATCAGCGACTGCTATGACTTGGGGGCGGCGCTGTTTGAGGTCACTCTTCGCGACAACGAGGCAGACTTAGTGCCGATATGGCGAGATCCGCCTGGCGATCGACGATCCCAGGCGATGCGTTCGCATCTTTCGACCCCAATCGTCGTGGACGACGCCCTGTTTGGTTGCAGCGGTCGCAATGCGCCCGACAGCGACTTCCGATGCATCGATTTCCGTACCGGTCGCGTGCGATGGACCGCATTGGAGCGTGGCCGATCCACCGCCACGCGACTGGGGGACGTACTCTTGATTCTGAAAGAGTCGGGGATGCTGCACGTCGCGGAGGCGAGTTCGGCTGCGTATCGTGAATTGGGCGTTTGGAATCTTCGCGAACGCGATGGTGAGCGACCTGGCCTTGCCTTCCCCTGTTGGTCGGCACCCGTGGTGGTCGGTAATCAAGTGTTGATTCGCGGCGATTCCAAACTGGTTTCGCTGGCGTTGCCAGGTCTGACACAGCCGTAGGGCGGTTAGGAACGCCGGAGCTTGTTGCCTTACGGGGCCTAAGATGCTGGCGATTGTTCAGTGATTTGGTCGTTGTTTCCTTCCTCGCGTGGGGACACGCGAGGGTACGTACGCCCACGTATCCTCACGCGGACATGATCTCTTGCTCACGTGTGTCTTTGGTTTCAAAGGCACCCTGGCCTACCTCGCCGCGCCGCGGCCTATTTGAACCAGGGAATGGACGCGGTTGCCCCGTTTTCGCCGATCACGATCGAGCGATCGCCGGTTCCCTTCGCCTTCGACTCGCCCGGACCGGGAAGCACCACAAACGCCATCTGGACCATCGAATGGGCAGCATGATTCCCGCGAGCGGCGTCCCGTATTGCGTGACGTTGGAGTAGCGAGCTGCGCAGCTTTGTGGGACGGGCAAGGTCGTGACTCTGGAACTCGAAGTGCCACCAGACATGAAACCCATCGGGTTCTTCGCCGATCCAACGATACCGATCACCCGATTGCGCAATGCCAAACTGCAGATGTTGTCGAAGCGCGGCCGTGGCTAATTCGTCGGCGGATACTTCAGTCTTCGTCGCGTCCGATTCGGATCGAGGACGCT
The DNA here is from genome assembly GCA_038748615.1 of Planctomycetota bacterium. Classification (GTDB taxonomy): domain Bacteria; phylum Planctomycetota; class Planctomycetia; order Pirellulales; family Pirellulaceae; genus Rhodopirellula. Next base: position 25,537 of record JBCDIU010000046.1, read on the forward strand.
GCTGGGATTGGCGGAGTGCCTCGGCATCACTGCGTGAAAGACGCAGCGAAACCTCGACGCAGCGACGTTCTTCATTCCACCTCAACTCGGCCATGGATGTGTGAGCGGGGTGCATCAACAGCCACGGCAGGCACAATGACCAGATCATGAGTCGTCCGACTCGACCGTCGAGTCCTCATCGTCTTTGCCGCCGGCTTCCTTTTGTTCGGAGGCCTTCGCTTTTTGCATGGCGTTCTTGGACTGTTTGCTCTTGAACAGCTCAAATCGCGTCGGTTCCATGCGAGGTGGCCAGTGGTTATTGGAACGATCGGTGTCCGCGATCTCGTGGCGTGGATCCACTTCAACTCGCACGAGCTGTTTCTCGGATTGAATCATTTTCTGCACTCGATTGCCTTCAAACCGCCAAATTTCCGCTGGCAGCTGCATCGATTCGCTGGTGTTGTCGTCAAAAAACAACTTCAACGGGATCGGCATGACGACGCCACCGACATTTTCGAAAGTCATCACGTAGAAGTTGGTGGTTCGATTGAGCAGCTCTCGCTCATCATCATCGAGTCGATCCAGGAGCTTTTGGTAAGCCTCGCGATCCGCCTTCGTGACTCGGTCTTCGTCATAGTCGGGGCTATTATAAAAGTCCTTCAGTCCCGGCTGCCAATCGATTCGTTTCGGCAGCGGACCATTTTGCTTCTCGGTCGGTGTCCGAGGCTTCTTGGAATCGGCACTGCGTTTTCGCTGTGCTTGCGTGTCGGGATTACCGTCATCGACCTGATACCACTGAACCTGATCGATTCCGATGTCGACGTGGTCGGTGCTGTAGAACCAGCCTCGCCAATACCAATCCAGGTCTTGACCGGCGGCGTCCTCGATCGATCGAAAAAAGTCCGCGGGCGTCGGACGCTTGAACTTCCATGTGCGTGCGAAGTGCCGAAAAGCGAAGTCAAATCGCTCACGCCCCAGCACGGTATCGCGCAGGATGTTCAACGCCGTCGCGGGCTTGCCATACGCGTTGTTGCCGAATTGTAGGATTTGGTCACTGCCTGTCATGATCGGCCGTTGCCGGCTGCTACGCATGTAGGGCACGATTTTTTCGGCCGGCCCACGGCGTGATGGATAGTCGTCTTCCCACTCCTGCTCGGCGAGAAACTGAAGGAACGTGTTGAGTCCCTCATCCATCCATGTCCACTGTCGCTCATCGCTGTTGACGATCATTGGGAAGAAGTTGTGGCCGACTTCATGGATGATGACGCTGATCAAGCCGTATTTGGTTGCTTTGCTGTACGTGCCATCATCCTCCGGACGCGGACCATTGAAACAGATCATGGGGTACTCCATGCCGTAGACCGGTCCATTGACACTGATCGCGACCTCGTAGGGGTACTCAAATGCAAAGCGACCGTAGACGTCCAACGTGTGAGCAATCGACTCGGTAGAATACTGGCTCCAGAGCGGTTCCGCCTCGTTGGGGTAGAACGACATCGCGAGCACCGTTTGGTCGCCGACCTGAACCGGCATGGCGTCCCAGATGAACTTGCGGCTGGCGGCGAAGGCGAAGTCCCGGACGTTGGAAGCCTGAAACACCCATGTCTTGGTCTTGGATGAAGCGGACGATTCATTCGCCTTCGCCTCCTCCGGCGTGATGATGAATGCTGGCTTGGTCACGTCGGCGAGTGTTGCCAATCGATCTTTCCAGCGAGCATCCAATACATCGTCTGGATTCTGCAACGTTCCGGTCGCCGTCACGACCATGTCATCGGGAGCTGTGATGCGGACCTGGTAGTCGCCGAGTTCCAACGTGAATTCGCCGCTACCCAGAAACGCGTCGTGCTGCCATCCGGCGTAGTCCGTGTACGCAGCCATCCTCGGATACCACTGCGCAATCTCGTAAATGTAGTTTTTGTCACTATCAAAGAACTCGTAACCGCCACGGGCACGAATGAGTTCGGCATCGACGATGTTGTAGTGATAGTCAACGACGATGGTCATCGATTCGCCGGGAGCAAGCGGAGCGGCGCAATCGACTCGCATCATGGTGTCGGCGACGAAATGATCCAGCGGTTGGCCGGCGCCATCGGTAACGGCGTCAATGCGATAGCCACCATCGAATTGCGACTGGGCAAGCAGCGACTTGAGGGAACCGAATGACGTCTTGGGTGAAAGCGTCGCCGCCGAGCGACTTCGCATGCCCGCCGAGTCGGGACGAAATCGATTCTGATCGAGTTGGATCCAAACGTACGGAAGTGTCTCTGGCGAGCGATTCTGGTAGGTGATTCGGCAGATACCGGTAATCGATTGGTTCAAATCGTTGAGCGTGACGTCGATGTCATAATCCGCACGCTGTTGCCAGTAATCGGGACCGGGAACACCGGATGCCGTCCGATAGCGATTCGGCGTCGGCAGCCAAGACTCGATCGGGTAGAAGCGATCGGTCGGATCGGTGTGCTTCGGATTGGGCAGCGGCTGGCCATAGGCCGCGGCCATGGAGAGCCCTACCAGGCAAAGCGAGCACAGAGTCCGGCGGTTCATCGAAGAAAACATGTTGGATGGGACTTGATTCGAGATTCATCGGACAGGGGTCTGTCGCAATCATAGTTTGCCGAACTCGCCAGCCAAACCGATCGACGAGTGAAATCGTGAACCGGGGCCACCTTGCTGGGACACCTGGAGATTGGATTCGGTTCGCGGCAGATGGTGGCGATAACTCCCGCGTTAGCTTGGATTGGTCGGCTGAACCGGCGTCATCGGTTTCGAATCCGTGCACGCTCAGATTCGGCAAGGCACGGGCCAGCCCAACCGGCAAGCCTCCTACAACCGGATCGATAAGGACCGCATTCTGATGGCAATCATCCGATGCGAATCAGCGCTGATGCTCAGTGACGTAGGTTTCATCATTACACGTCCAATCCTCCGCAGGTTCCCGCAAGGGTCTGGTTATGCGCAAATCGTTCCTCGAATCCGTCAAGGCATTTCTTGCCGAAGAAGATGGGCCGACGGCGGTCGAGTACGCCGTGGTGGTCAGCCTGATTGCTGGTGGAGTGACCGCAAGTGTCATCCTGCTTGCCAACGCAACGCGTGACAGTTTCACGGATTCGGCAACTGCCATCCAATAGACATGTTCTCACGCCCTGATCGTATCCGGTTGCTCATTGACCGTGATGTTCAGATGTCGCTGATCATCCGAGGGTTGCTCTATACGCTCGCATGTCTGATTTACTTTGTCGTCATTGAGCTGTTTTCAGTGCTGGCCGCGCATCCCGGCGCGACGACCGGCGAACTGATCCGTTTCACGCTGATTGATGCCATTTACTGGGTGCCGGGTCTGTTGGTGCTCGGTCCATTGATGGTCCATGATATGCTGAGGCACTCCAATCGCCTGGCCGGCCCCATTTTCAGTTTGAGACGCGAAATTCGCCGCCTCGTTGCCAATGATGCGCCGAGCGATTTGAAATTTCGCGGCGATGATCACTGGCAGACGATGGCAAACGACTTCAATCAATTGAGGCAGATCGTTCAAGACCTGCGAAGCGAGAATGAGGAGCTCCGAAATCAGCGACCGGATCGCGCTGATTCCGCTGAGGAATCCGGTGACGCCTCGAACTCGCTTGACGATTCCCCGATGGCGTCGGAAATGGCAAACGCCGTAGCCGCCGGCTAGAGTCCATCGATGGGTACCGCGCCCGAGACCCGGTCTGTGGCGCGAGCCATGCGGGATAGCCGTCCTCGGTCGATTCGACGGGCGCCGGTGAAGATCACGTTTCGATCTTGTCGGGACCACGGCTGGCTGACTATAGGACTTTTAGGTCGAGTCGCCCGTGACGCTGCAGGATTTCAGCCCGATGCCCATGTCCGTCCAACCGTTGCCGATGACGTCAGGCACGCTTCATTTGATCAGCCGAATCCGAAACCGCTGGAACGAGGTTTACGGCATGCTGATACCCGCCCTGGTCACGGCGATGTTAGGACTCAACGCATCGCCGGGATGGGCTCAGGGGTTTGCGTTGCCACCCAGCTCCGTTTCACGGCCCTCGACGGCGGAAACTGGCGGCAATGCAGGATTTCAACCTCGCCCGGGGACACCCCCGAGTTTGAAGACGCCTCCCGAACGTACGCCAGCGGGACCCTCGTCCACCGGGAAACTCAGTGGAGGCGGCTCGCTGCCACGCGGCGCCGGACAGGAACACCGCGTTTACGACCTGCGTTCCTACACCGGTTACTTGACGAAGGAAGACCGTCCCCACCAATCCGTGGTCGACTGGATCTTGCGTGAAACGGGAACGGACGTCTGGCACACCGAGCCATTTGGATTCATGAGTGCCGATCGCGATGAGTTAGCGGTATACCACACGGCAGAAATGCATCAGGTGATCGCAGGGATCGTCGACCGGTTTGTCGCTGGTGAAAAGGACCCGCAGGTGATGAGCCTGCGTCTGATGACCGTTGGCAGCCCGAATTGGCGAAATCGTGCTCATGCTTTGATGCAGCACGTCAACGTGCAGTCTCCGGGCCTGCAAGCGTATTTGATGACGAAGGAGAATGCGGCGCTGGTCCTGAATCTACTGAGACAGCGGACCGACACTCGGGAAGTCCAAGCGGTCGATCTGATTCTGCACAACGGCCAAACCAAAAAACTCGCCAGTTTGCGTGGGCGAAACTATGTCCTAAACGTCAAGCCATCGCCGGCGGGCTGGCCGCCTTACGAGCCGGAAACCGGTGAGATTCAGGAAGGCTACCAACTCGAGATCAGTCCTCTCTTGTCGATCGATGGTCGAACGATCGACTGTGTGATCAAAGCTCATATTGATCAGGTCGATAAATTCGTGCCCGTCGAACTCGATTTGCCGCTGCCAAACAACCAAGTCCACCGAACCAAAATCGACGTGCCCCAAATGGTGAGCTGGCGACTCAATGAGCGATTCCGTTGGCCGTCCGACATGGTTTTGATGCTATCCTGTGGCGTCGTGGCGAGTCCGGAGCGGGAACAGTCCCTGATCCCGATTCTGAATATGGGGGCGATCACGGGTACCACAGCTGGCCGCGCCGATGCATTGATGTTCGTCGAATTTCGCGGTCGCGCCAGCGAAACGCTGACAACCTTACCAAGCGTCCCTCAAATCAGTTCCCGGGTTTCGGCGCCCAATCGCGGGCGTTATTGATCGACGCTGCCCGCGGCAACGCGTTTTTGCTATCTTCCCCGGTCGACTTGAACGGGTCACTCCAAGGTGGCCGGTCCTCGGAATCCCTGCACGGCCGATCCCTCACCCATGCCCGCAACGTCTGAATCTGTTTCCAATGCGGCCAAACGTGTCGTGATCACTGGCACGGGCCTTGTCAGCCCGCTGGGCAACCTGCCGGAAACGCTGATCGCGGCACTTCGCGCAGGACAATCGGGAATCCGTCCGCTGACGCGACTCCCACATGACGCCCTGCCTGTGAACCATGGCGCCGAAGCGATTGATTTTTCCGGTCAGATCAATGACTACGGACCGTTGCCGAAACCGCTGCAACGCACCATTCGAAAGTCCAGCAAAGTCATGTGTCGGGAGATCGAAATGGGAGTCGCGGCCGCCCAACTCGCCCTCCACTCGGCCGGCTTTGACGCGGGTGCGTTTGATCGCGATCGAACGGGGGTGGTCTATGGATGTGACTACATCATGTCGCTTCCAGAAGAGTATGCCGACGGGATCGCAGCATGCACCGACGAGGGGCGATTCGACTTTGGCCGCTGGGGAGAATCGGGCTTGCCCAATGTGAATCCGCTTTGGCTGTTGAAGTACTTGCCCAACATGCCAGCATCGCACATCGCCATTTTCAATGATCTGCGAGGTCCCAACAATTCAATCACGGTTCGAGAAGCGTCTGCGGGAGCCGCCATCGCCGAGGCGTATTCAACGATCCAAAGGGGGCATGCCGATGCCATTCTGACCGGGGCGACCGGTTCTCGAATTCATGCGTTGCGCACCCTGCACGCGTCGATGCAAGAAACGTTGGCCGCCGACCGCGATGACGCGGACACCATGTCCCGTCCGTTTGATGTCTCTCGCGACGGCAGCGTCGTTGGCGAGGGTGCCGGCGCGATGATGCTCGAATCGTACGAACATGCGAGCGGCCGCGGTGCGACCATCCTAGGCGAGGTATTCGGTGCGGCGACGTCGATGGCCGGCCCCGCAGCAGGCGAACAACCGTTTCGAATCGCGATGACGAACGTGATTCAGGCGGCGCGACGCGGCAATCCAGGTGTTGCCATCGGACATGTGAACGCCCATGGCCTGAGTGATCCCGATGTCGACCACCAAGAGGCGATGGCGATTCAAGATCAGTTTGGTGGTGCCGACGAGTCACCACCGGTGACCACCATCAAGGGCCACATCGGCAATCTGGGTGCCGGCGGAGGCATGGTCGAGGCAATCGTGAGCCTGAATTGCCTCGGTGAGACGTTGCCGCCAATTCGGAATTTCCATCAAGGCGATGAGGGCGTCTCGCTCAATCTAGTCATCAGTGACGATGTGCCAGCCGGCGACGACTTCATTAGTCTGAACGTGACACCTCAGGGACAATCCTCCGCTGTGTGGATCGGCCGCCCAAGATAGAAATCTCGTTCACGCGACGCTGCGGCGTGCTGTGGACGTCGACTGCGGGGCTTTGACTGATTCGAGGTTTTTGATTCGGGACAGCGCGTTGAACATGGCGACGCCATCACGAAATCGGCGATTGGGTTTTGCCTCGATCGCCTTTCGGATCCACTGGATGACATCCTGATTGACGCCGCGGCGCAACCGGCTGTATCCAGGCAGCGGAGCCTCAAAAGGATACTCAGGCAGTTGCCCCGAAAGCAGTCGATAGATCACCAGCCCTAAGGAGAAAACATCGCTGCGGTAGCTGGGCTTCCCCATCGCCTGCTCAGGCGAAATGTAGCCAAGCGTTCCCGATGCCGAGACGTCGTGACGCCCGCGTTCGATTCGCGCGAGCCCAAAATCGGTCAGCTGGATCTGCTGGTCCGGGAACAAAATGAAGTTCTCCGGTTTGATGTCTCGATGGAGAACCCGTTGTTGGTGGGCGTATCCCACCGCTGCCGTCATTTGGCGGACGTAGTCCAACGCGGTGGCCCGCGAAATCCGGCGAGTCAGCCGGTCAGCCAGAGTTTCCACTCCGATCGGGAACACCATCACGAAATGCCCATCGATGAATCGGGCGTCCTTGAGCGGCAAGATCCCCGGGTGCGTCAGGCCGGCCATGATGCGGACCTCCCGTTGCATGTCGTCGATCGATTGGGTGTTTCCGACATAACGTGCATCAGGAATTTTCAGTGCCACACCTCGATCTTCAATCGTGTCATGAGCGTGATATACGGTCGCGAACCCACCCTGACCCAATCGTTTGACCAGTCGATATTTGTCCAGTCGGGCACCCACTCGTAGTGATCCGCTACTAGCCGGTGGCGTCCCGTCGCTGGGGTGCAGGACCAATCTCAGTTTCGCCGTCACGCTATCGATACCCGTTGCTAGAACCTGTGGATGAATCGCGACGCTTATTTCGCGCCGCTCGGAGACGATTCCTTCGCTGACCGTTCAACGGAGGCTACTGAAGCGCGGTCTCGAGGGAATCTCGACGCAATTCGCTCTTGGACTCCTCGACTTTCATCGTCAATTCAAGTTGCACGGCCCAGCGCCCATCGGCATCCGCCGTGAGAATCCAGTGTGGCATCACGCACACGCTTTGGTGGACCAACTCAAAACCACCTTCACTTTGGCTCACCGTTTGAACGGGAAACGCCCAGAGGCCCGAATCACGATCGGTCGACAGCGACACATCCAATCCGAGCCAACGATCCGAGAGTGACAGTGAACGGGCGTCATGCAGTTCGATCGACTCACCGAGTTGACCCAATCGATTGCCGTCGATGTCGCTGAAATATCGGTCGTCGGCGCCGCTGGGCATACCCGCAAAGTTCAGCTCAATCGCAAAGTGCAACGGTTGCCCCGGCGGAAGGTCCTCCAGCAAGTACGCGATTGACAAACGATTGGAACCTGACTGAACCGTGACCGCCTTGGTCAGCGTCAATGGAATACCCCACGCATTTCCCACGCGCCGCATGTGGGCTTGTACGCGATCGGCCCCTCGCCGCAGCTTCGTCTCAAATGGCATGGCGACGAAGTCACCGCGTTCCATCGAGTCACCGCTGGCAACCGATTCGAGTGTCGCGTCGTTATCAAAGAAGTGGTCCATCAGACTCTTCCGCGCGAAGCGATCATATTGAATCCGACTATCCAGACCGTCTTGTTTGAAGACGACTCGATCGTGGATGCTCGACACGTCACTTTCGTGATCGCTTGGGCCCGCTAACACCTTGCGGTGGTAGGGTTCGGGACGTCGCTGGAGTGTCGCCAGCAGGTTGTGCGAAATCTCACGCACATCGAGTTCGTAGAGCTTTCCGCCCGACGCCGGATCGATCCATGCGACTAACTGATCATTGGCCAAGCGAATCTCCTGCTGACCGTCGAAATCGAAGTCCTCCGCGCTGGCGGTGGCCGCATCGAGTGTTCCGTCGAGCCGTTGCAGAAGCGTGTCAGCGCGAATCAGGTGTTCAAAAACCGCATTTCGAAGATGCGGCAGATAAGTTCCGCCAAATGCGCCATGCCAATAGGAACAGTTGCATTGTCCTCGATAAAGATGATCTCGGATGGTTGCCAGTTCGCCCGCATCACGTCCGTCCGACTCCGCCTTCGCTAATCGAGAGCTGACATGCATCATTCGGGCGTACATTTCGTTGGTTTCGTCGTACTTCACCTTGAAGTTCCGCCAGTATCCCCCGCGGATGAATGGTTGCAGCGATGTCCACTTCGGATCGTCATGCATCATGTGGGAGACGTCTTCGAGTTGCTCCTGATGAGATGGTGGCAGCGCCCACTGCGTCATCTCGCGGTAGCTACCATCGGGAAGGTAAGCCTTCCCAGCGGCCGGTGCACTGCGGATCGCATTGGCCAACGTGATCGTATGCAGCCAATCCGCATTCTCCGTCAGGGCTCCAAAGAAGTCCTTCAACCAGCCGCCCTCGTACACATGTCGGTGGGTGTCGGGCCAGGTGCCAAATTTCTCGCCGTCGTCGCCGAACGTGAGGACGCAGCCCGGATGCTGCTCGGCCGACTGGCGCAGGTGCGCGATCGTTTCGTCCACGGGGCGAAACGGAATCATGTATCGGAGCCGCTCACTCCCCGGGAACACACGTAAGATCTTGCCTTGATCCTCGACAATGAAATAACTCGTCAGGTCACGTTCACGAAATCCGGCGGCATGAAAGTGGAAATCGTCCAGGACCGTGTAACGAATGCCCGCCGTAACCACGTCTGGCGTGAGCGATGTCTCCCAGACCCGCTCGGGCGTCCACATGCCGGCCGGCGTGCATCCGAACGTTCGCTGAAGCCAAGCCCCATAGGATCGAATTTGGCCGATGCGATCGCGTGTCGGCAACATCGTCAGGATGGGTTCGTATTGCGGGCCGCCGACGATCTCGATTCGACCCGCGTCGACGAGCATGCGGATGCGGTCAACGTAGTCGGGGTGTTGTTGTGCCAGCCACAGCATCAATGGACCGGACGTGTGAAGCGAGATGCTCAGCCGTTCAAACGGCTCAAATACGTCCAGAAATGGCAGGTAGCTGTCTTGATAAGCTTGCTCAAATACACCTTCGAAGTTTCCGATGGGCTGATGATTATGCAGCACAAGGCAGAGGTGAACGTGCGGTTGCATGGTGACTCTGAACAGCGGTCGAATGGCGGGCGATGGTGATGTGGCAAAATGTGTTGCCAAAGTGCCCGGATTGTAGAAGTCGTCGGCCCTGTCCCGTATGTGCGAGTCGCCGAATTCTGGACGAATGACCGGAATTTCGTGCCGATGGACCTACAATCGTTATCGGCTTCGCAGCTGCCCAAGTTGAACGATTGCCGCCGGCCCCTTGCAAAGCCGCATTGGCGTTGACGGCAATTCGTGGCGGTCTACGAGTTAGGAGCCGTTTTTTGGATTGAATTTGAACCGACGTCGCCAAGATCCAGGATGCGATTTCGAATCGAAACGCATCCCCGCTGTGCCATCATGTCTGCCGTGCGTCCATGTCACTTCCCGTCACCTCCGCGTTGAAACCGTCATCTGCGGACGCTCCCTCGCTGATATCCGTGCCCTCCCACAAGGAATTGGGAGACGCCGATTGGCAACGTTGGATCGACGAATCGACTCGGGACATGGTGAACCAGGGCGTTCCACAGCCCGCTGGGTATCGCCGGGTCATCTCATGGTCCCGACGCAGAGCCGAAACGGTGTTCTGCATCGGGAGTCTGGTCGGACTGTTGGCGTTCGTGACAGCATTACCCGTCGTGCAGCTGGTGTCGCTGGGATATCTGTTGCTTGTCGCCGGCCGACTGGCTTCGGGCGTTCCCTTGGATCAGTCTTTGCCGGGTTTGAAGATCGCCGGAAAGATAGGGATGGCAGTCGGCGCGATCGCGTTGTTAAGCCTGCCGGTTGGTCTATTGGTTCACTGGTCGTCTGTCGCCAATATCATTGATCCAGGATCGTCCCAAGCGGCGAGTCTTCGTTTCGCGGCCATCGCATCCGCATGCGTCGCGACGCTATGGCTGGCATGGGCTTGGGTTCGTGGTGGGCAGCTCGCGCACTACGTTTGGCCGGAGCCTCGCCGGTGGCTGTCACAGATTTGGCGTTGGTCGACTTGGTCAGATGCATCCGAGCGATTGTGGATGATGGCGTGGTCATTGCAGTTGCCTCGCTTATCTTGGTTGGGGGTCCGCGGCTGGCTCGGCACGTTGATTTGGCTCTTGCCCGCGATGTTGATCATGGCCGTCACGCGCAACGGAGACCCGGAGGCGGTTGGGCCGATCGTGGCGCTCAGTCTGGTCGCTTTGGGATGGGTGCTGCAGTACCTCCCGATGCTGCAAACTCACTTTGCCGCCGAGGGCCGATGGAAGGCGATGTTCCAGTGGCGGCAGATCCGCCAAGACTTCGCGGCGGCCCCCTGGACTTGGGCGCTGTCCATGCTCATCGGATTGGTCCTCATGCCCATTCCGCTCTATCTGCTTAAGATTGAGGCGACGCCCCGCGAGATTACCTGGTTGCCATGCTTGGTATTTGTCGCCTTCATGTTGCCGGCGAGAATCGCGGAGGGTTTGGCACTTCGTCGTTGTCGACGTAAACGCGCCGAAGCGATTGCCGCGGTCGATCAGGGTCAGCCTGCGAGGCGAAGTCGCGCAAAGAGGCTGCTTGATTTGAGTTCCCAGTGGGTCGTGCGCTTGTTGGTGATGCCAGCCATCATCGTGACCTACCTAGCCGTCCTGACCGCCAGCCAATTCACCAGTTGGGATGGTGTTCAAACGTGGATCGCCCAACACGCGTTGTTGGTACCGGTGCCGTTTGTCGGCGTCTAGCGGTAATGACGGACACCGCCTCAGACGCGTTATCGACCTGATAGGCTGTGTGCCCCAACGAAACATCGGGCCGGGCGAAGGGCGGTGACTCATCGGCGTCCCTGAACGACCCCAGCGATCCAACTCTGTGACCCATCGAGTCGTCTCTCCATGTGGCTTTCGGCAACTCAACCCAAACGCGATTCAAAGATCCCGATCGAGTTGCATTGGTTTCGCCCATTTCTCTTCTCGCCAGTGCGAGTTTGGCGACAATTGGTCTTCGTCGTCGCCGCCTTGATTTTGCTCTTAGGCAAGACAGATTCCGCTCGAGCGGACTCGCCGCCCAATGTCCTATTCATCGCCGTCGATGATCTTGGATGCACGCTTGGGTGTTACGACGATCCGATCGCGAGAACGCCCCACATCGATCGTCTGGCAATGGAGGGGGTCTGTTTCCTGCGAGCTTATAACCAAATACCGCTATGCAATCCGTCGCGTGCGTCGGTCATGACCGGCATGCGCCCCGACACGTTGAAAGTCTACGATCTCGACCGACATTTTCGTGACGAGCTTCCTAACGTGGTCACGCTGCCACAAGCTTTCCAACAAGCCGGATACACGGTCGCGCGGATCGGAAAGATTTATCATTACAACGTTCCCGCATCGATCGGATCAGACGGTTTCGATGATGCGCCGTCCTGGCAGCAAACAATCAATCCGATCGGACGTGACAAGACGGATGAGGCCTTGGTGTTCAATGCGGAGCCGCATCGCAAAATCAGTGGAGCCCTGAGTTGGCTCGCCGCCGAGGGTGACGCCCTCGAACAAACCGACGGAATGATCGCGACCGCGGCGATTGACTGGATGACACAAAATCGGGGCGAACCGTTTTTCCTGGGCGTTGGTTTCTTTCGCCCGCACACGCCCTATGTGGCCCCTCGAAAATATTTTGACATGTACCCGGTCAGTCGACTGCGGCTGCCTTATGCTCCCAAAGATGATCGTTCGGACATCCCTGTGGCCGCGTTCGCGCATAACTGCCCGGTACCCCATTACGGTCTAGCCACCAGCACGTTATTGGAGGCAACGCAGGCCTACTACGCTTGTGTCTCAATGATTGACGAGCAAGTCGGACGGCTGATGTCCGCTCTGGACGCGTTGGGGATCGCCGAGGAGACGATTGTCGTATTCTGGAGCGACCACGGTTATCACTTAGGCGAACATGACGGCATTTGGCAGAAACGCACTCTGTTTGAGCAGGGGTCGCGCACGCCGATGATCATGCGAGACCTCCGGCGGGTCGGTCGTGGACATTGCCGGCGCGTCGTCGAATTGCTGGATTTGTACCCGACGATTTGTGAACTTGCACATGTGGATGCTCCCGAAGAACTGCAAGGTCGCAGCCTGGTTCCGCTGATGGATGATCCGAGCGCAATGTGGAATGGCTCCGCCGTCACCCAAATATTGCGACCCTCCGACCACCGGCTCTCCGCGCCCGTTATGGGGTGCAGCATCCGCACGGCGCAGTATCGGTACACCCAGTGGGGGCCCGATGGAGCGTCTGGCGTTGAATGTTACGACCACAGAACGGATCCAGGCGAGTTCGACAATTTGGCGATGGATCCCGACGAATCAATGCTTCGCACGATGGGACGACTCAAGGGGGCACTTGAATCCCGCGCGACATCGCGGACCCCCACATCGCCATACAATCCTCCGCGTCTATAATCGGAGCTCGGCGTCCATCGTCGGACAGTCCGTTGACTCATCACCTTATCGAGCGATTCCCAATCAACATGGAAACCAGACTACTCGGAGAAACCGGCATCGAATTGACCAAGCTGTCGTTTGGAGCGTCATCGCTTGGCCAAGAGTTTCGCAGCGTGGACATCGGCGACGCTTTGCGATGTGTTCATGTCGCGCTCGATGGCGGAATGAACTTCATCGACACGGCCGCCTATTATGGCCGAGGGATGAGCGAGATTTTGCTAGGGAAAGTTCTCCCGGACGTTCCGCGTGACTCGTACTATCTAGGTACGAAGCTGGGACGCTTTGCCCCGGATCACTTTGACTTTTCCGCACGTCGCGTTGCTGAGTCGATCGACATCTCGCTGGAAAGAATGAAGGTCGATCATGTGGACATCGCCTTGTGCCACGATATCGAGTTTGTCGATATCGACATGGTGATTGAGGAAACGCTGCCGGCGCTTCGCAAACAGGTCGAACTGGGCAAAGTGAGATTCATCGGTGTCAGTGGATATCCGATGAAGATGTTCCAGCACGTGTTGGCAAAGACTGAAATCGACGTGGTGTTAACATACAACCACTACACGCTTCAGAATGACATGGCATTGGAATTGGTTGAACCATGTCGTGCAAAAGGTGTCGGGCTAATGAACGGTGCTCCCTTCTCAGCGCGATTATTGACCGCGGCACCATTGCCGTCATGGCACAAGGCAACGCCGGAAGTACGTGCCGTCGCCGCCCGAGCAGTCGAGCATTGCCAATCGCGTGGAGTGGATTTGGCGAAGTTGGCTTTACAGTATTCGATCGCCAATCCCGCCTTCGCCACATGCATTCCCGGATCGGCCAATCCCGACCGCGTCGCTCAATGGATCCAATGGGCAAGCGAACCGATGGACGAGGAGCTTGTTTCCGAGGTAATGAAGATCCTGGAACCAATTCACAACTGGTTTTACATCGAAGGCCGACCCGAGAACAACGATACACCGCAGGTGGCGACATGAATGCGTTTAGATGGAATCGGAGAGCCGCACTTGCATTGGCGTTAGCGTTGATGAGTGCCCTGACAAGCTCACCCGCCGTCCGTGCGGAGAACTCCTCGAAACCAAATGTGCTGTTCATCATGTCCGATGACCACACGTGGCAGGCCGTCGGTGCTTACGGTGGCATGCTCTCGTCGCTCGACCCGACACCGACCATCGATCGGTTGGCGGCCGAGGGTATGCGGTTCGACGCGGCCGTTTGTACAAACTCCATTTGCACGCCCAGTCGCGCCGCCATCATGACCGGACAGTACGCACACCTTAACGGTGTGCTTACCCTCAGCGGCAGGTTGCCTCATGACCGACAGTTTCTCGCCCACGAAATGAATTCGGCTGGATACCAAACGGCCGTCATCGGCAAATGGCACCTCAAAGAACGGCCGTCGGCGTTTGACTATTACAAAGTTCTGCCGGGTCAGGGAAAATACTTTGATCCCGAGTTCTTTGAGAGCGGCGTCGAAGGGAAGCAGACGATGACAGGGCACAGCACCGATCGCATCACGGACTGCGCCTTGAAGTGGCTCAACGAGGGCCGCGACTCGTCCAAGCCATTTTTTCTGAAGCTCCATTTCAAGGCGCCGCACGACTACTTCGAATACGCACCACGCTACGAATCGTACTTGGACGATGTAACCATTCCTGAACCGGAAACACTCTGGCAGCGTGGCGAGGGTTCGATCGCGACGCGTGGCGTCAACGGTGAGTTGAACGAAATCATCGCTACATCGATTGGACGCAGGAACTGGCGGCGAAGCTACGCCGCCGACTTCAAAGTCGACGAATCGCTATCGGATGATGACGCCAAACGTGAAGCGTACCAGATCTATTTGAAGAAGTACCTGCGTTGTGTGAAGGGTGTCGACGATAGTCTTGCTCGAGTGATTGACTATTTGGATGCGAACGATTTGCTCGACAATACCGTGATCATGTACACCGGTGACCAGGGTTTCTTTCTAGGCGAACACGACATGCAGGATAAACGTTGGGCCTATGAACCGTGCATGCGGATGCCGCTGATCGTTCGATATCCGCCTTCCATTCCGGCGGGCTCCCATCATGACGCCCTCATCGAAAACATCGATTTCCCCGTGACGATGCTCGATTTCGCCGGTGTGCCACGCCCAGAGTACATGCAGGGTCGGTCGTTCCGGCCGATTCTTGAAACGGGACGCGAGCCGGACGATTGGAAAGACGCCACGTACTACCAGTATTGGATGCACATGGCTCATCATGATGTCCCCGCCCACATCGGTATGAGAACTAAACGATACAAGTTGATCCTCTTCCACGGCACTAGCGGTGGCGTGAGCTATAACAAACGCCGCTCCCTCGATACTCCGCCCGCGTGGGAACTCTATGACCTGAGAGTCGATCCGACCGAGTCGAACAATCTAGCCAACGATCCGGAGCATGCCGAGTTACTTGTGTCGCTAAAATACAAACTGGCCCTCCTGCGGGACCAGGTTCGGGCGGATGAGGATTCCCAGTTGCCGACGCCCGAGCTGAAGTCGCAGCTCAATGAAGTTAATGCGCGAATCGACGACGTCTGGCAGATGTCCGAGGCGACCATCGTCGAGGCCAAAGAAACATCTCGTCGTCTTTTCGAACAATGGCAACCTTCGTCATAGCATCGGCCATGGCCCTTGAGGCCATCTCCGTTTCTCGTGTCACGTCACAACGAGTTCGAGTCGCTCGGTCAGAACGAATCGGTTACGAGCGACGTCGATATCCATCAACGCTGGCAAATTCGAGCGTCGATTCTAAGACCTGAACCACCAGAGAGATCACCCGTGATTCCCCGCTTCGCGGGCGTTCCACCGGGCTGGCTCATTGGCTAGCACCTTTCCATGAACCTCCGTCCGATCGAAAACGCCGCCAAAACCCGGCGAACTCAATCGGACTCCGCGAGATACTCTCACCTTGCCGAGCTCGTTCGCTCGGCGCGGGCGCGGGCGCTCGTAGGCTGGCGAACGCTTCGAATCCCGTGCGGCGGCGTCATGCCGTAGTGCGGTGGACTCCCTGTCCGCCGGGCAATCAAACACGGTTCGCAAGACAAACCAAGATTGAAAAAGTCACCCGAGAGGTTCATCCCCTATGGATGATCTGAGTGAAGGATATCGGCATCAACAATGTCTTTGGGTCAGGGCGATTGCGCCACGATGGGCAATTTGCGAAGTAACCGTACACCGAAGCCATTGTAGGCGCGAGCTTTAGGCTGGGAGGTTTGGTTTGTTCCCTCTCACTGGAGTTCCGTTGTCAATGGACCAGCAAGCACGCACCGCCAATCGTCAGGCGTGGATCGAACGACTCGAACGTTTCAAGCAAGCCGATCAGACCGTCGCACAGTTTTGTGCCACGGAAGATGTTTCGGTTCCCTCCTTCTACCAGTGGCGACGCAAGCTTGACCCACAGCCAGAAACGAATCGACAAGCCGCCCCCAAGTTTCTTCCCGTTGAGCTACCCACCCGTCCCATCGAAAAACCAGCGACGGTCTTATCGTTCGATTTGCCCGGTGGCGTGAGCGTTCGACTGGAAGTTCACCACGCTGCGACCACATCGCCATGATCGGATTGCCGGAAAACGTAAGGATCTATCTTTGCACCGATCCGGTCGATTTCCGAAAGGGATTTGACGGACTGACGGGCATTGTGACCACGGCACTGGGACAATCGGTCACCGATGGTTCCTTGTTTCTGTTCGTCAATCGAAAACGCGACCGCATCAAAGCGTTGTGGTGGGAGACTGGCGGTCTCACCCTGTGGTACCGACGATTGGAACAGGGAACGGTTGAGCTACCAAGGTCTCAAGAGGGCCAATCTCATGTGCCCATCGATTCCGTCGAGCTGGCAATGTGGATTGCCGGGATCTCGCTGAAGTCAGCCAAGATAAGACGCAAGCGAATGAAGGTTGCTTGATCGAAACCTTTTTCATCCATGATGCGTACAATCACGCATCATGGATGAGAGTAAGTTTACCAACGTCAATCTTCCCGGTGACATCGAGGCCTGTCATCGGTTGATTCAAAAACAGGCCGCTGCACTGGAATTGAAGGACCAGCTGGTCGAGCAACAAGCTCACTCCGTGCTCGAGCTGAAGAGCGATAACGAGAAGCTTGAAGAGAAGAACGTCGAGCTGACGCTTCGAGTCGAGAAACTGCTACAGCAACTCTTTGGCCGAAAGAGTGAACGCCGCACTGATGGCGACGGCCAACTGTTTCTGGACCTGGGTGAAGAAGCCACACCCGAGGTCGTCAGTGCCCTGGAAGAAGCTGTCCGGGAAGCTCAGCAAGTCGTTAATGATGCCGAGCAAGAAAAACAACAGCGGAAATCAAAACCTCCTCGCCGAGACGATCGCAAGTTCCCCGGCCACCTGCCACGCATCGAGAAAATAATCGATCTTCCCGATCATCAGAAGCAAGGTCTCAAGCTGATTGGCTACGACGAAGTCGAAACGCTCCAGTGGATTCGGCCTGAACTTCGAGTGCGAGTCAACAAGTATGCCAAGTACGCCTGCCCACGTGATCAAACTCAGGGTGTCATCAGCCCCGAGCGTCCCACGGGCCTGACCCTGGGTGACCGATTCGATGCTTCGGTGGCCGTCGAGGTGATCGCATCGAAGTACTTCTATCACTTGCCGTTGTATCGCCAACAGGATCTATTCGCCGGTAGTGGCTGGGCACCCAGCCGAAGCACGCTATCGAATCTGGAAGCAGCCACTGAGTTCGCGCTGCGACCACTGGCCGATCACCTGCGATCGTTACTTAAGACGGACTTCTGTGTCGGCTGTGATGACACCGGCGTGGTGCTCATCGCGCCGCAAGTCATGCCCGACCTATCGAACCATCCTCGCGGCGAGCGAATCAGCGAGGTGCTTGAAAAGGCGATTCGCTCGGGTAAGCCAAGCGTCAAAGCCAACTTCTGGGGCTACTACGCTTCTCGTCTTCCGGTAGTGGCGTTTGACTTCACGGTCAGTCGCCATCGCGATGGACCGGATGACGTTTTAGATGATTACCAGGGAACACTTGTTGGAGACTGCTGGTCGGGATTTCAGAAGATTGACATTCGAAGCGACTGTCGAATCAAGTTCGCGGCTTGTTGGGCGCATGCGCGTCGCAAGATCGATGAATGCCGTGGTGCGTTCCCGATCCAAGTGGCCAAGCTGGAATCGTTGATTCGGATGCTTTATGACGTGGAGGATCAAATCAAGGGCCTTGAAGATTCGGAGCGGCTAGCTCGTCGGCAAAGTCTGTCACGTCACGTGCTTGGCTTGATCAATGAGTACCTGTCAATCGACATGATGAGTTCACCGAAGGTGCTGCCCAAGAGCAATCTTGGGATGGCGGCGGCGTATTTGCGTCGTCACTGGACGGCACTGAATCGGTTCACGGAAGATCCGCGCATCCCGATCGACAACAACGACTGCGAGCAGCTGATGAAGCGAGTGGCCACGGGAAGGAAGAATTGGCTGTTCAAAGGCTCACTCGCCGCGGGCGAACGAGCGGCCAACTTGATGACGATCATCGGATCGGCGATTCGCAATGATCTTGATGTCCACGCTTACCTTGACGAAGTCCTGCGTCGATCCCTGGCAGGCGAGACGGGCTGGGCTGGGCTGGCACCTCACGCCTGGAAGCAAGCGCATCCCGAATCGATCCGTGAGTATCGACAGGACGAGCGTCGCCAAGCGGCTGATCGCAAGCGAGTCCGCCGCGCTCGCCGAAGAAGGCTAACGAAATAGTCAACCGCCAAAGCCCAATGGTGCCGGTGTACGGTTACTTCGCGACAACGATCCCGATCACGAGCAACGCGTCACGTTCTCACCCAGCGTGCTACCGAGGTACCTACGGAAGACAAAGGCCATCGAGGAGCTGATTCCCTGGCTGTACCTCAAGGGGATCTCCATGGGAGACTTCGGTGAAGCCCTGCAGGCGCTCGTTGGAGACCGTGCGGCGGGCTTGTGCCAACGTCGTCTGTCGGCTCAAGGAGCAGTGGTGAAGCGAGTACGAGGATTGGAGCAAGCGTGATTTTTCGGGCAAATGCTACGTTTACGTGTGGGCCGATGGCATTTACGCAAAGGTGGGATTGGAAGACGACGCCAACAAAAAGCAGTGTTTGCTGGTGCTGATGGGAGCACGGCCGTCGCATCAAAATGGGTTCGGAAACAATAGGTTTTGATGGAAATCGATGTTCCAGCCTGCCAATTTTCGTTTGCGTTTCAAACTGTGCTTGGAAGTGTCTCGTTTGAGCAGCGTCGTGATGTAGCGACGTGTGA
>JBCDIU010000047.1:0-43032 GCA_038748615.1 Planctomycetota bacterium
CCATGTCCGAGCCGCCTTGATCAGCGACGGTGACCAACTTCACGATCACATCTCCAGCCGTCCGGGAACTCCCTACACTCGCCCAGCCAGGAAGAATAGGCAGCCTGCGTTGACCTAATGCCGATTAGCGTGCCTGCACCCAGCCGTTAGCAAGTCCGACCGGATTTCCGGAAACATCGAAGCGCCGCGTCGGAAGGGGGCTCCAGAGCCAAGACGCCATCTGGACGAGTCCCTGTTCCCACGAGTTATTGCCATGACAACCGCTTATCCAGTCGCCTGGTCTGTTCGCGTGGGTTACAGCCTGTTTATGGCTGTTCTCGTACCTTACTACTGGATGGAGTACGGACCCACGAATTTCGTTTACTTCTGCGACATCGCCCTGTTCTTGACCCTGGCGGCGGTTTGGACGGGCCGATCACTTTGGGCATCCATGGCAGCTGTGGGCATCCTGATCCCGCAAGCGTTTTGGCAGGCCGATTTCATCGGATCGATGGCCGGATATCCGCTGACGGGGATGACGGCGTACATGTTCGATCCGGATATCTCCGCGTTTGCTCGTGGGCTTTCCTTTTTTCATTTCTGGTTGCCGATCTTGCTGATCTACCTGGTCTGGAAACTTGGGTACGACCGAAGAGCTTGGTTGTACTGGACCGGAATCGCCTTGGTCGCCATGATCGTCAGCTATTTTTGGCTTCCCGCTCCGGGTGAACCCCTGGCGTTTGCCAATCAGCCCCACAACGTCAATTACGTTTACGGCCTCAGCGGCGACGCTCCGCAATCTTGGATTCCAAGCAGCGCGTGGCTGGTCGCTTTGTTGGTCGGTTTGCCGGTGGTGGTCTACTATCCGACTCACCGATTCTTGATGCGACGATTCCCCGATCCCGCGGGTCCCGCCGTCAAGGACCCACCCGTAGCAATTTGAGCTCTCGATTGGGAGCATCGAGTTCGAATTCGAATCGTTTCAGATAGCTCATGCCGAGCAACGGATCCGCATTCGTTGCTTCCGGTCCCAGGATAACGGCGGCAACGTCTTTGGCTTCGAACTCGCCGATGCGAACGGAGGGTAGTCGCATCTGCCTTGCCGCGATTGGTTGCCCATTCGCCAGAATTACACGTCGCAGGGGAGCATCAGCGGGAACCTCCAATTCGAGTTCGGCTACTGACGAATTGGGCAAGACCATCACGGTGGCGCCGGTATCGATAATCATCCGTATCGGTTTTTGATTGATGCTGACGGTCACCATCATGGACCCGTTGGATTGAACGTCCAAGGCGATCTCACGGCGGAATACTTCTCGTTCGATCAACCGGAGACGCTTCTCAACGGGGGCCAAAACCTCCGCGGCACTGATCTCCGTGGGAACTGCAAAGTTTCGGTTCATCACGCCGACTGCTTTGATGACATTCGGTTCAGTCAGCGACGTGTCGATGGTTTCAGCAAGTTCATCGAAGCGACGACGCAATTGGTAAATGCTCTCGGCATAGTTGGCTTGAGCATCATGGACTCGACCACGCTGTTGATCCTCCGCTTTGACCGCATCGTCACGTTGCGACTGCATTTGTCGGCGTAGGGTCCGCGTGGCGTTGATCATGGCCACGATTTTATTGTTCGTGGTGACATCACCTGCGGCAATTCGAGCGAGTTGCAGGTTGAGCTGGCCGTCCTGACCTTCCAGCAACTTGATTTGGCCATTGAAACGTTCGATCGACGCGGACACCGAATCGAGATCAACTTGGATCAATTTCAATTCACGCCGCTGACGCGACAGCTGTGACATCGTGCGCGAGAAATCCGCCGCTTGCAGGGACTGAAGCGTTGATCCGGATCGGCGTAGACCAGCCGCTTGCAAAATCGTATCCGCTTTGGCAACCACTGCCGCCGAATGCGGGGGACGCTCGCTTTCCGCGGGTGGATCCGCATGCACCGTTAGTGGCAAGCACACGACCGCCCAGCAGGTCCACCGCACCCAGCCAGCGTGCCGGCGTTCGAGACTCGTTCGGCAAAATCGATTCATCAATGGATCGTCGAAGAAGCGTGTGAGTGAGTATGCGGCCAGCTTAGCGGATCGTTGACTTGCTCGTGATTGTCGATTCCACTGAACCGGAATTGTATTGGGAGACGCGACACGAGCATTTGGTTCCGCCGTCATCCCATTTTTGGGAGTCGCCTGATGCCAGAAACATCGAAATCGAAACAACATGAGCTGACGTGCCCGACCTGTGGCCGAGTGTTTCGCTTCGCTCAAACCGACGCACCGCCGTTCTGCGGCCGCCGATGCCAGATGGTCGACCTGGGTCGCTGGTTTAATGAGGAAATCAGCGTCCCACGTGAGGAAACGGATCAGGATCCAGACGAGCATTTCCGCGATTTACCGGTGTGATCGATGCGTTGGGCAATCATTTTGCCGTGCTCGCTTCGACCCCCCTGTGCTTGTCTGGAATCACATCCCGGGGATCTCGCGTCGTGTCTGGGATCTTGCATCGAGTCTTGGGATACTGACAATCAGTTAGCGACAGCTAATCCGTGGTACACATTACCATGCGATCGAGACGACCTTTCCCGAAGCGTGTCACGGGGGAGGTCTCTTTTTTTTGACCGCGACCGTTTCATTGGATCCGAAGCATGACCGAATCCGTGCCCATGACCCGCGAGGGCTACAACAAGATCAAGGAAGAGATCAAGCGGCTCGAGAATGAGGAAATGCCAAAGGTCACCGAGAAAATCGCCGAAGCACGCGAGGAAGGTGATCTAAAGGAGAATGCCGAGTATCACGCCCAGCGTGAGAACCAGGGCATGTTGATGGCCAAAATCAACGAACTGAAAGACAAAATCGCCCGTGCCAGCATCGTTGATCTGTCCAAGCTACCCAAGGATGAAGTGGTGTTTGGCTCCACGGTGACCGTCGAAGACCTCGACTATGGCGACGAGGAAGTCTTCACGCTGGTGGGTGCTGGCGATGAAGACTATGACTCTGGCAAGATCTTGATCACGAGTCCTCTGGGACAAGGACTACTTGGAAAGAAGGTTGGACAGGTCGCCGAGGTGGACGCGCCAGCCGGCAAGTTGAAATTCAAGGTCATCAAGATCGAACTCGACCTTTGAGTGACCGATGACTGACGACGTTCCGCCTGATCGCCCGGGTGAATCCGATGGTTCGCCGACATCCGATGGGTCGGATTCAAGTGAACCAGCGCCGAGCTGTCTGCCGGGTTTGGTGGCGGCAACGTTGTTGATGGGGATGATGGCGTTCATCCTCTGTGCGGGCACGACCTGGTACTTGTTCCAGCAAAGGACCCAGTTCGCGATCCGCACACTGGAAGGTTACCGTCCGGTGATTGAGCAGAGCTATCTACCGCCCGAGGAAAAAGCGGATGTGCTCGAGCAGCTCGACATGGTCAAGAAACGCATGCAGGTGGATGGTTTTCCACCTTCCAAGGCGTCTGCCGTGATGGAGCGGCTTGTTCGGTTACCTATACCGCAGTGGGGCGAAATCCAAGTCATCTCGTCATGGGCTGTCGAGAACTTGACGGGAGAGCTCAAAGTAACTGCCCAGCGACAGATACGTCGTTTGCAGACAGCGATCGCCAAGGACCTCGCCACCGTCATCGATATCAACGAAGCGCTCGAACCAGTCACAACGGTCGACATGCGCTCGCCACTGGGCCGCACGTTGAATCAACCGCTCAGCGAGTCATCCGTATTGGAGTTCATTGATCGTGCGGGTTTGATTGCCGACCGTTGTCGCATCGAAAGCGAACCGGCGGATCCCCCAACGATCGCGGAAATCCTCGACAAGCAGCTGCGAGCGGCCGATCTCGACGGCGGATACTGATCGCCACGACCGTCTCTCAAGATCCCGCTCTGCAATGCTCGAACCATTCGGCCGGACGAGCAGGGTGAAGACGGCTGTCATTCATCCAACGTTCTTAGATGAGCGGTCGCCGTAACTCGTCGTCTCGCCATTGATGGAAAGCGGCATCGACGTGCGAGCTGCTCCATGGAATGGTCGATTCGGTTGCTGTTGGAGCGGCCACCACCAGTCGTTCCATTGGACGTGAACTGATCTCGCCAATCGCAAGTTGGGGCGTGGCACCGTCCGACGCAGCGGGGTCCGCAGTCGGCTCGCCCGATGCGGGGCGGTCCCGGGAATTGAGATGATTGATGATGCGGAGCGCGTCAACAGCGGAGACCCGTCCGTCCGCATTGACATCAAAAAATCGATCAGGAAACACGTCGACCAGTCGAGGATCGACAAGCTGATCGCTGCCCGCTTCCATGAACCTTTTCGCGTTGAGTTCGTTGATGATCTGCAGTGCATCGAGCGCCGATACGTCTGACGATCCATTGACATCCAACGGTTCGACGAAATTGGTCCAACCGGCCCCGCGAATTCGGAGCATGGCGTCATTGCTGACCGCCAACTGAACGAGATCGCCACGATCGAGATCTGTTCCATCGACTTCCCAGACTGAATCGGAATAGAAACGGTGCGTCGGGCGAGCTTGAACCGTGACGGTATTGCCAGCCGTTGGGATCGCTTCGCCGGTTCGCCGCCGAATCGATAATTGACCGTCGACCAACGTAACGTCAATCTCGCCACCGGCTGCATCAACATCCACGTGGTAGTCCAAGAAGAAGCCATCGGTTGAGTCCACGAACCAAACCAAACCCGTTGGTAGGTCAGGCAAATCAACCCCCTCTAAACTGCCCAGGTCCGTCTCCACGGATTCCAGAATATCGTTGGGGAGTCCCGAGTCGATCAGAAACTCAATCAGCACGTCGATGCTGGACGGATCAAACTGACTCGACTGAACGTCCGGGGTGCCGGCATCACCTGTCAGCATCTGACGTGGCTCAAGATGCTCACACCCTGAACCAAGTCGGGCCGTATGACGAAGTCGTCGAAGACGTCGATTCAGTGTCATATCGGCAGCTGGTTGCGTCGTTGACCCACATCACGAGAAGACGCAAAAAACTCACACGAGTCGAACGTCTCAGAAAACGCGTCTGCTAGACGGCGGGATCGATTGTAGGCGAACTCGTCGAAGATTCAACGGACGACGCACTCGAACGAGATTTCCACCATCTCTCCGACCGCCAGTTCGCCGGGAATGCCCCAGATCAGTTTGGACGAACCGGCCGAGTTCTTGGCGACACTCAATTCGGCTTCGATTTCATCACCACTTTCGGGATCAACGACGGTGGAACTGCCGGCGACGAACTCCAAACGCGTCGTCAAGTTGTCGGCAACACGGACGGCTTCCACGGCACTGTCACCGACGTTCTGGAGTCGTAGCACAAAGGTAACGACATCACCTAGCTGAGCGTGCGACTTGTCGACCAACTTGATTAGATTCAGCCGGCCGGCATCAGGGAATTCGTAGACGACCAACGCGTCGACCTTCTGGTCTCTCGTCAGCACAGGGGCATTTTGATCCGCGATCGAGACCTCGACCGACTCATCAATCGTCCATGCAATGGCAGCCACGGCGTGCCGACGCACCAACGCCAATTGATCCTCGTTGAGCGATTTCAATCCAACATTTTGAATGCCAGCCAAGACTGCCAAGAAGTCAACCGCCTGCAGGGGTTGCTGGACTTCATCGATGATCACGCCGCGGTTGCGATCTCGCATCGAGTCGATTCGACGGTTCAGCTGCTCACGAGCGGGCGCGACACTGTCGCGAACCACCAGACCGGGCAAATCGACGTTGATGCCGACCGGTCCGACCGGGCGTTCATAGCCAATCGCTGCGACCGCTTTCTCACCCGCAACGGCACCGGTTACTTGTCGTACGCTTCCGAATCGAGGGGCATAAACACAGACCCGGTTGGAGGCGGTGAATTCAATGTCTCCGTTCTCGGTCGTGTAGTGCGAGACCGTATCTTCGGCCTGTAAGTTCATGACTTGGTCACCGCGTGACAGATACGCCTGCGGATTTTGATCCGCTCCGTCACACAGAAACTCCTGCGGATCCACGCGCCATGGTGGCGGCAGCAACATGGTCGCTGGTCCACACGCGCGGCATGTTCCTGCTCCACAGCCATCTCGGCAGGTCGGACAGGATTGGCACAGCGTCGATGACGGATTGCGAAAGCCAACCTGCGTGATCGTTGGCGCAACTTGACTGGAGGACGTGCCACTGTTCATCGCTTGGCTTGCCACCGGACTCGGATTCGCGTTGATCGGAGTGATCGGCTCCGTCGTCATCACGGCCGAATGGGCAGTTGGCTCGGACGAAACTCTGCTGGCAACCCCCAGAGAACTGGTCTTCTGAGAAATGGATGAACACCCAACGGCGCCGCAGAGTCCCAACGCGGCTAGGGTGATCGACCAACTCGTCGTTTTAGCGATGAACATGAACTGACTCACTTGCCGTCGACGACGTGGATTCCGGCTTAAAGATGGGTGCCCATGGCGGACTACCGAACAGGAACGTCGGCATCAGCGATCTGGCTCGCGGTGGCGCTAATGAACCGATGCGTACGATCGCGACGACGCGTCCCAATCGATCGGCCATGTGGAGTGGATCTTCGGACTCGCCAACGTCGATGGGTACGGGGCCGGATGCGGGTTGACGGAGCGGAACGGCGGTTTGGGGATCTTCCAGGTAGATCACGCGAGTCACCATCTGCCCATCCAGTGCCGACGCGATGTCGATCTCATCAATCGCGACTTGAATAGGGTAAGAGGTAGCGAGACCCGGCGGCGGATAGGTGCGATCGACCATTTCGATGGTGGGAAACAGTTCGGCACCTTCGGCCGACGGCAGTCCCGTGATCTTGAATCGATACACTTGTCCGACCATCAAGCCAGCCATCAACTCTGATTGCGGCTCACCAAATTGGCCCATCTGGGCAAGGCTGAACTGGAGCCCACTTGGTCCCTCGAATCGGACGGGTTGGAAGTACGGCCCTGTTGGCATGATGCCAGGGTGCTGAGGCATCGCCATCATCTGCCGAGTCGCGGCGATCGCTCCCGGCGGCATCCGTCCGTGGAACAGCGGGAGCTGCGGATTGGGCGGCAGCGGCTCGGCCGCTGACGACGCGCCGGCAAGGCTCGCCAGCATGATGGGAATGACAAATCGCATGGCAACTTGCGTCAGACGCACCCAACAGGTCAACGAGGAGGAAATCAAAGAAGGGGCGCCGGGCCGATTCCGGTCCGGCGCCCTTCGATCGTCATGATGGATCAAGATCCATCGGCGTCACGAAATCAATAGACTCGCTGACTAGCGGAGTAAGACGACGGCCGTCCGCTGGGAACACCCGGATGAATGTTCTGCTCGGTGATCCGCACGCGGCTGACCGGGTTGGGGTAACTCATGCCGGGTTGCTGGCGAACATCAACCCGCATGTGCTCGACAGGCCGAGGCAGATTCATATGCGTGTGGTTTCGGATCGTATGACTCTTCAATCCGGCTGGCGCCCCTAACGGAATGTGCGGTGGGCCGGGCAATCCGATGGGGGTTCCGGTGTAAGGCATGCCGTATTGCGGCATGGTCATCCCGGAGATTTGACCGGGCAAGCTCGCCGGCGTGCCACCACCACCGGCAGCGCCACAGCCTTCCGTCATCGCCGGAGCAAACGGAGCCGGCAGACCTGCGATCGGAGGCCCGACCATTCCGCCGACAGCGCCGCCTCCGGCCATTTCAATGTCTTTGTCGCCCAATCGAATGATCGCCAGGATGCTACCGCGTCGGTCCGCTTCGACGATCGGGTCGATGCCTGGATCGAGTCGCGTGCTGACGAGCGTGTCAATGCCGGCTAGGGCAGGGCCCTGAAAGTCGGGGTCGGGTAGATAGATGACCTTCGTTACGAAGTTGCCCGTGAGGACCTGGTCAAAGTCTTCGTCGTCAAACTGGAGCGGCACGGAGTTGTGTGCCAGATAGGCTCCCGTGCGCGGGTTCGCGTAAGCGAGTTCCACGGTCGGGTAGAGTTCCACGCCAGGACGCGTTGGAATGTTGGTGAGCTTCAACCGGTACAGTCCACCCTGAGGAAAGTTCTGTCGCGCCGGAACAACCAACGGTTCGCTATCGAATAGACCGCTTCCGCTGACATCGTAGCGAACTTGCATGCCATCGGGATTTCCGAACGTGACTTGGGCGGTTGTGACCTGTGGCATCACGGGCCCGGTCATCATGACGCCTCCGCCAGGTGGAATCGTGACGCCCGTGTTGCACGTGCCATCGCCACCGGATGTTTCACAATTGCCGAAGAGTCGCTGACCAAACCCGACTTGTTGGATCGTTGGTTCGCCGTTGGGGGCTTGGGCGACCATTTGAGTGGACGTTTCACTTGGCGTCCCACTTGCTGAGTCCGAGTTGGCGGCAAGGCTCATGCCGGCCGGCATCGGCGAATCGGCCTGAACGATGGAGGCGCTCGTTGCGCCGGGAACACCCGCCGCGCCCATGGCACCCATGCCGGGAGCGAACGCTGGTGGCCCGAGCACACCGGGTCCAGGTCCACCGACACCGGGACCGGGCTGCATCAGCCGTTGTTCGGGAGGAAGGTTATGGCGAACCGGCACGCATCCGGTGGCGAGGATCGCCGTGGCCGCCGTGAGCGCCAAATGGGTGACGATTCGTTTCATCTTTTCCCTCGAGCTAAGTCATTGAGGACGGGATCGGGTTCGCCGGGCGAACCGGGGGACGTCGTGTACGGTCTGTGTTTCCGATCGTGCTGGCGTTCTCGGATTTGCCTGGACGTCGGAGCCGGACAGATCCTAGGATCCGCATAACTCCATCCAGTCCAGCCGTACCGACTCTGGCCACTTAGCCGTAGCATCGGCACGATGGCGGTCGCATCTTTGGCAAAATCGTTACAACCCACCCATGAAGCTTGATCCCTCGCTTCCTCACCGACGGAATCCTCTTGGCTTGAGCGTCTGGGTTTGGATCGTGAGCTCGTTGATGGCGTTGATTGCCGAGCCGTCCATGGTGGCGGGCGCCGATTCGCCAACGAGTCACTTGGCGGCCCGACAGTTGATTGGGCGGTCGATTACGCTGTTTGCCGCCGGAGATGCGTTCAATGCCAAAGTTCGTCAGCGGGTTTGGGTAGGCGGCCGAGAGGTCGTGGGAGTGGGAACCTACGAGCAAGCCGGTGCCAGTACCGGCCAGTTCAATTTGCAGATCACGATGCACGATGGCGATGGGAAGCATTCGCTCCAGCAGGTGAGCGATGGCCGTTTGGCGTGGACTCGCCAGGACATCGGTGGTCGTGTTTCCCTTCGTCGAGTCGATGTGGGCCGGCTGGATCAGTGGGTTCGCGGCGGCGTGGCCTCAAACTCTCAATTGCCACCTAGCTCTCGCATTGGTGCCTGGACGGAGTTGCTCGAATCGATCGCGACGGATTATCGACTCCAGGTCGCCCCCGGAACACTTCAAGAGCGCTCCGTTTGGATCATCCGAGGGGCTTTATCAACGGAGGTACGGACGTCGAGATTGGAAGAGCTTGGCAGCGACGAGTTACCCGAGTTAATGCCAGTGCAAGTCATTCTGGCGATCGCGCGAGAGAACGATCCTGAAACCGGATTTGGAAAAGGGCTTCCGATTCGAATCGAGTTTCGCGCCGC
The DNA here is from genome assembly GCA_038748615.1 of Planctomycetota bacterium. Lineage (GTDB taxonomy): Bacteria > Planctomycetota > Planctomycetia > Pirellulales > Pirellulaceae > Rhodopirellula. Next base: position 9,576 of record JBCDIU010000047.1, read on the forward strand.
GCCCGCGGTAGTCGCTTCCAATCAGGGAGGTGCGAGCAACCACGGCGATTCCGTTGAAGCCGATTCGGTTTCGAGCCAATCCAACATGAAACTGGGTCAACTGATTTCACTCATGGAGATGTACGCCGTCCGGCCAATCCTGCCACCACCGATCGCCCGATTTCGATTTGACCATCAAGACGCGGAAGTCAATTTTGTCAACGAAACGGATCGATATCTTGACCGGTATCAGATTCGTTTGACCGAGCGTGAAACGCGCGTGCTTCGCCGATGAAAGACCGCCGTCCACCGACAACGACGTCAGGGTTTCGGGCGTGGGCTCAGCTGGTGCGTCTGCCCAATGTATTCACGATTCTGGCGGACGTGACGGCCGCCTTCATGCTCGTTCTCGGCGGATCAGGCTGGGCATCGGCTGAACGTCTTGGTCGCGTTGGATGGTTCGATGTGATTCCGACAATGTTGATTCTTTGGAGCGCTGCGGTCGCACTCTATTGGGGCGGCATGGTGCTCAACGATGTCGTTGACGTGAGGCGCGACGCGCGAGCCCGATTGAATCGGCCGCTACCCCGGCGCGAGATCCGGTATCAAACGGCTAACGTCATTGCCTACGGACTGTTGGCATCGGGCGTTGTGGTTGCGGCATGGATTTCGTCCGAATGCGTTGTGCTTTCGATCCTTTTGGTTTCCGCGATCGTGGCATACGACGGACCGCTGAAACGTCGCTGGTATGCACCGTTCGTCATGGGGATTTGCCGGCTGCTGAGTTTCTCGCTTGGTGCCGCGACGGCCGTTGCCGCCATCGAGCCTCGTAGCGGTTGGCAATCAGCGACATTCACGACGCAGTCGGCGCTGGGCACAGACATCATTTTGGGATTGCCGGCGGTCGCGATGGCGGCCGCCATCGGCATGGGAACATACGTCACCGGCATCACGACGTTTGCCCGACGAGAAGCGATCGGCGACCGAACCATCCATTTGACACTCGGACTGATCGGATTCGTCTGCGGAGGCGCGATCATCGCATTCGCTCCGTATCTCGGCGACGTTGGTTCCAATGCATGGCGGGTGGACGCCGGGCGTGTCTTCCCGATTGCGATCGTGCTGATTTTGATGCCGACGATGCGACGCGCCTGGACTGCTCAACGCAACCCATCACCACCAGCGATCAAGCGAACCATTCGTTCGGCACTCTTGGCCATCATTCCCATCGGCGCCGCGATCACCATGATGGCTGTGGGTCCGATTGCGGGTGCCGCCGTTTTATCCTTGCTGGTACCCAGCGCCGCATTGGCTCGCGTCATGGCAATGACCTAAGCCAACCGGCGTGAATCGAAATCCGGGTTGAGGGGTAGGGCGTCACTCCGCCCCGACCATCGGATTACTTTTTCAGCGATGCCTGAGCGGCCGCTAAGCGAGCAATCGGTACGCGGAATGGACTGCACGAAACGTAGTCCAAACCGACTTCGTTACAAAACGCGATCGACGGTGGATCACCGCCATGCTCTCCGCAGATGCCGACCTTGAGTTTTGTTTTGCTGCTGCGGCCCTTTGTAACGCCCATGGCAACCAACTGGCCGACTCCGGTGGTGTCCAGTGACTGGAACGGATCCACGGGGACGATCTTGTGCTCTATGTAGTCGGGTAGGAATCCTCCGACGTCGTCACGGCTGTAGCCGAACGTCATTTGAGTCAAGTCGTTGGTTCCGAAGCTGAAGAAGTCGGCATACTCGGCGACCTCATCGGCTGTCAAAGCCGCTCGGGGGATCTCGATCATGGTACCGATCAAGATGTTCAGTTTCCCTTCGAACTTCTTTGCCTTCTTGGTCGACTCAATCGTGGCGGCCACCTTTTCTCGCAAGATCCGAAGTTCCGCCGACGTTCCCACGAGGGGAATCATGATCTCGGGTTGAGCATCGATCTTCTTCTTGGCACACGTGATGGCGGCTTCGACGATGGCTTGAACTTGCATCTCGAGAATCTCGGGATAGGTCACACTGAGACGGCAACCGCGGTGGCCCAACATGGGGTTGGACTCATGCAGCGCCTCGCTTCTCTTTTTGATCTCCGCAGGTTTCACACCAAGCTCAGCGGCCATTTCTTTTTGAGCCGCCGAATCGTGAGGAAGGAATTCGTGCAGCGGCGGATCTAGCAATCGAATGGTGACCGGGCATCCCGACATGGCTTTAAAAATGCCTTCGAAGTCCTTGCGCTGGAATGGCAGCAACTTCTTCAGCGCGGCTCGCCGATCAGCTTCGTCGTCGGCCAAAATCATGGCCCGCATGTGGATGATCCGATCGGCCTCAAAGAACATGTGCTCGGTACGGCATAGTCCGATGCCTTCGGCTCCAAAGTCACGAGCCCGTTTTGAGTCCGCAGGGGAATCTGCATTCGTTCGGATTTTGAGACGGCGATGTTTGTCCGCCCAGGTCATCAGTTTCGCAAAATCGCCCGATAGCTTCGGTTCTTGAGTTTCGACCTCGCCGGCCATCACTTCGCCCGTCGTCCCATCCAGGCTGATCGTATCCTTGGCCGTGAATGTCCGACCGTTGACGATGATCTTTTTGGAACGCTCGTTGATTTGAATTTCGCCGGCCCCGGCGACACAACACTTTCCCCATCCGCGGGCAACCACGGCGGCGTGACTGGTCGCACCGCCGGTGCTCGTCAAAATCCCGACCGCGGCCGACATCCCCTCGACATCCTCGGGGCTCGTCTCACGCCGCACCAAGATGACATCCTCGCCGGCCTCAAAACGCGTGCGGGCTTCCGTGGCGGTAAAGGCCAGTTTTCCGACGGCGGCGCCAGGGCTGGCATTCAAGCCACGGCACAGCACGTCGGCAGCGTTTCGGGCGGTCGGTTTGAAACTGGGCAAAAGGCAGTGCGTCAAGTCGTTGGCCGGAACGCGTTTCACGGCTTCCTTCTCGTCGATCAAGCCTTCTTTCACCATGTCGCAAGCAATTTTCACGGCGGCGATCCCGTTGCGTTTGCCGGTTCGCGTTTGCAGCATGAACAGCTTGCCTTTTTCGATCGTGAACTCGATGTCCTGCATCTCCTTGTAATGCTCTTCGAGTTTTTTCTTGATCGCCATCAGCTCCTTGTGGGCCTTACGGTCCCACTTACCCATCTGGGCGACCGGCGACGGTGTTCGGATGCCCGCCACCACGTCTTCACCCTGGGCATTGATCAGGAATTCGCCATAGAACTTGTTCTGGCCGGTATTCGGGTCTCGCGTGAATCCGACGCCGGTACCCGAATCATCGCCCATGTTTCCGTAGACCATGGCTTGGACGTTGACGGCTGTGCCGCGCAAATCGGCGATCTCGGTATTCCCCTTGGCAGCCTCAATTCGTCGGTAACTGATCGCTCGGTCAGCGTGCCAGGAGCCAAAGACGGCCTCGATGGCCAACTGCAATTGATGAATCGGATCCTGTGGGAAGTCTTCGCCGGTCCCTTTCTTGTAGACCGCCTTGTACGCCTCGCACAGTTCCTTCAGACCTTCCGCTGGGACCTCGGTATCCTCGCTGACCTTGTACTTCTTTTTGATCTTATCGAATGCTTCTTCGAACTGTTCGTGATGCAGGCCCATCACGACGTCCCCGTACATGTTGATCAAGCGGCGATAAGCGTCATAGGCAAACCGCTCGTTCTTGGTCGCTTTCGCCAAACCCGCTGTTGCGACGTCGTTGAGGCCCAAATTCAAGATGGTATTCATCATACCGGGCATCGACACGGCGGCGCCCGAACGGACACTCACCAGTAGCGGGTTGGCGTCATCGCCGAATTTCTTATCCAGTTCCTTCTCGAGCAGTTTCACGGCCTTGTGCACATCATCCATGAGCCCCTTGGGCAGCTCTTTGCCTGCATCGTAATAGGAGGCGCAGACTTCCGTCGTGATGGTGAAACCAGGCGGGACGGGAAGACCGATGGAGGTCATCTCGGCCAGGTTCTTGCCTTTACCGCCCAACAGCGCCTTGGTCTGTTTCGTTCCCTCGGTCTTGGTTTGACCGAAGTAGTACACCATCTTGTCTTTGGTTGCCATCTTCGTGTGGAATCCGTGGAATTCTGGGAACGGGGGAAACGGGGCGGCTGGCTGCCGGCGCCGTCGAAGGGCAATCCATCCAGAAGAGTCAACCGAATGGTTGCAATTGATCCGGATTGCCCGTTTTGCCGCAAAGGGTATTTGGCAACGCTGCCATCGTCAATCATGCGTGAGAGTCGCCGAGGGTCCGTGAGAGCCTCCGGCCAACGGCCCGTGGCGTTTCGGCTGATGGCGAACCCGGATTGTCAAACGGGGTAATCGGCGGGGCATCTGACGGTATTGCGCCGACAAACGTTCTTAATTGATACAGGCGTTCCTTTAGGAACGTGTCCGGTGGCGACGATACGAACGATCGTGCGGGAAACAAGGATTTCCGGACCGTTCGGCCATTGCACCCTCGCCCACATGACGGCATCACGAATCTGCCCATGAACATGCTACAACCCATCCGAATTCAGTTCGCCTGCATGACGCTGGCGATCGCGGTCCTCGGATCGCCCGTGTTCGTCTCCGCCGAACGCCCCGATGCGCCTCAATTGACGCGATTGCCGGTGCCCGCTCACTTGGTCGAGGCGGTCGCGACACGCATGAACCTCCGCTACCACGATGCCGCGGGAGTGACCATTTCTCCCGATGACGCCGCCGGCGGGGGCCTTCTCGTGCTGGCACCGCCGTCGCTTCAGCCTCGAATTGTCGCCGATGCCAAGACCATTGCGGCGGCGCTCGGTAAGGAATCGGCTTCGGCCGGTACGTCGGCCATGACGCGTCATTTGATTCATATCACTTGGCGTGAAATCGAAGACATCTTCATGATGATTGCGGGCGACGTGTCGGTGACGACCAGCCGGAACGGCGAGCGAGCTTCGTTCAGGCTGCCTCCGTTGAAGGCGAGTGCCGGCCCGACGCTGGTCGAGGTCGATCGCCGGCTCAACGCCATCACGCTGACTTCCAAGGTGTCCATGCACAACTCTTGGCGGCAGGTGCTTGAGGCCGTCGATGCGCCGTTGACGCTGGGGCACCAAGTTCACGTCCATCAACTGCGTCAAGCCGAATCAGCCCCTGTGCAACGGGCAGTTCGACTGTTGAGGCAGTTAGAGACCAGTCATCGTGTCGGCAAGCCGACGACCGCCAAGTCCACGCGTAACGCCGCCAATTTCCAAACCGCAGCATTTCAGAGTGATGCCGCTGCCCCAGGTCAAGCCAATCAAGATGGCGATGCCGCCGACGCTGGCGATGACGACGGCGGAGGAGTCATTGGCGAAACGGATATCCAGTTCATCCCTGAATCCGGGCTGATCATCCTGAAAGGCAACCAGCGGGATCTCAAGCGGATCCGCGACGTGATCGATGACATTGAGCGACTCAGTGAATTGACTCGGCCGGAAGTCGAGGTGAAGTCCCTGCAGCACGCCGATGCGACCGCCGTTGCCACGCTGCTAACTCAGCTCTACGAGGATGTGCTGTCGGCTCGTCAAGGCGAAGTCAGCATCACCGCCCTGGACAGTCCCAACGCGGTCCTGCTGATTGGCCGGAAAGAGGCGGTATCGGCCGTACTCGATCTGATTGCGAAAATTGATCAACCGATCGCGGAGACGGATCGCCTCCGCGTCTACCGGCTTCAGTACGCGTCGGCACTGGACGCAGAGGAAACCATCCGAACCTTCTTCAGCAACCGCCCAGGTAGCGACGATGACGTTCGGCCGGGGCTGGGAGTACGAGTTCGAATCACCGCCGACTATCGAACCAACTCGCTGATCGTCAGTGCTTCGCCGCGCGACTTGGCGGAGGTCACCCGTTTAATCGAGGAATTGGATGTCCAAGACATCCCCGCCACCAGCGAGATTCGAGTATTCACGTTGAGCAATGCCCGAGCCGAGGATCTCGTGGTGGTCTTGCAAGATTCACTGACCTCCGAACCCGATGACACGGCCGGGGATACGACCGCTGCCTCGAGCTCGCTATCGATCGTCTCGCTCGGCGATAATGCCAACTCGGTGCTCGATTCGGGCGTGCTCACAGGCACGGTCATCACGGCTGATGCGGGTGCCAACTCGGTCGTCGTCCGAGCCCCATCCGCCGGGATGCCCTTGATCGCCGAACTGATCCGCCAGCTCGACCAAGCACCTGGCATCGACTCGCTTGTCAAAGTGTTCACGATTGAAAACGGGGATGCCGCCCAGTTGACCACTGCCTTGCAAACCCTCTTTGGCGATGACGCCTCCACGGACGGAACCAGCGTCGGTGCCGGCAACCTCACTGGCTTACCGGCGTTGACCGCCAGCGAAAGTGCCTTGGTTCCCTTGCGATTCTCAACCGATGTGCGAACCAACAGCATCATCGTGAGCGGATCCGCCGAGGACCTGGAAGTCGTCGAAAGCATCCTGCTTCGACTCGATAGCACCGGGTTTGCCGAACGCATTACGGAAGTGATTTGGTTGAAGCATCAGGTCGCCGACAACATCGCGTCGGCGATTCAAACGTACGTGCAACAACGTCAGCAATTCCAAAACATCATCCCCCAATACCAACAGGGCCTCGGGCCGTTTGACTTGCCCGATCGGGATGTGGTCGTTGTCGCGGAAGCACAAACCAACAGCCTGCTGATAAGTGTCTCGCCGCGTCTCTACGAGGAAGTGCGTCGCCTGATTGATCGGCTCGACCGTCGCCCGCCCATGGTGTTGATCAAGACACTCATCGCCGAAGTCGTGCTCGAGGACGGTTTTGAGGTTGGTGGCGAATTCGGTCTGCAGGATTCGATTTTGTTCGACCGTGGGAAAGCGGTGACGCCGACGACGGTCGCAACACCGACGAATGACCCCGTTATCAACGGCTCCGTCGTCCCAAGCGTTCCTGGCTTTAATTTTGGCGGAACCAGTCTTCCGAATAACAATTCGTTTGACCAGAGTACGCTGGCGAGCCAAGGCTTAACCGCGTTTGGCGTTGGTGCGAGTCAACTCGGCGTGACGGGAGCGCAAGGATTCGTCTTTTCGGCGGCAAGCGATTCCGTCAACATGCTTCTTCGCACGCTTCGGACAGCCAACCGACTGCAAATTTTGAGTCGTCCCGAGGTCATGACCGCCGACAACACGGAAGGCTTCGTCAATGTCGGTCAGCTCTTCCCGCGTCCGACGGAAATCACCCAGAACGTTCAAGGTCAAACGTTGATCGGCATTGAAGATGTAACGATCGGCTTGATTCTGAGAGTGACACCTCGTGTGGGTGCCGATGGACTGATTGCCATGGCGATCGACGCCACTCGGTCGGATGTCAGCAGTACCGACGGCCAGGCCATCGGAACGTTTGACGATGGCACGCCCATCGTGGTGCCCGCGATCGACCAAACCACGGCTCAATCGACGATCACCGCATTCGATGGGCAGACCGTGGTATTCGGCGGGTTGATCACAAAGCAACGCGAGAATACGTCGCGTCGTGTCCCTTACCTGGCCGACATTCCGCTATTGGGAACCTTTTTTAAGTATGACCTGGAACGCGAGCTGAGAACCGAGCTCCTCATCGTGATGACGCCGACACTCGTGACGGGCGATGAAGATTTGGAGTACGTCAAACAGGTCGAGTCATCTCGCATGAGTTGGTGCCTCGCGGACGTGGTTGAAGCTCATGGCGACGTCGGTCTTTCGGGCGGGTATGGCCTCTGGGGCCCTGCCGTTGGACCAACGATCTATCCGGATGTTCATCCGACGGTGGATGTTTTCCCTGCCAGCGATCTACCCGGCGGTCCGCGAGCCGTGCACGCCGGAGGAATGTGGAGCCACAGTATGGACGGCCACGTCATGGGCGAGTCAGGAATGATTTCCAGCGAATCGGATATTCCGCACGGGATCAATCTGGCACCGGGTGAGTCGATCGTCAGTCCGCCGGTGAATCTCTCTTCGCCGGGCAGTCTCATCGACAGCAGCATCCAAGATTCGATCCCTGCTCCGATTCCGGCGCCCGTGACCGGTGCTTCCTACACCGATGAGGCGACAGAGATGATTCAAGCCTCGGCAACGCAGCCCATTGCGACCACCAGCCCAACGTCGACACGGTCATCGGCAAGCGACTCATCGCCGAAAACCGAAACCACATCGGAGAACGTCCAACCGGGTAACCAAGTGAATCGGAAGTGGTTCCGATTTGGCCGCAAGTAGCGCCCCGGTTTTCGTTCACCGATTGCCTTTGAAGTCAACCAATCCGCATTGATCGAACCGAGTTGAATGGAATCGACCATGAATTATCGAATCGCTTGGACCGGTGCCGGTCTTCTGGGCGTTGCCATCATGACAACGGGCTGCGCCGGATTGACAGGAAAAGATCAAGCAGATCGCCCCAAGTCGGCGAGTCTCTTTGATCGGATGCCATGGTCCAAATCCACCACCGACGCGCCAACGCCGTACCCAAATCCGGTCAAGCTGGCGACGACTTGGTCACCCGACACGCTCACACAGTCTGGAAGAACTCCGACCAGGGGATTTGGCGCCCGCGTGTTTTTCTATGACGAGAAATCCCGTCCCGTCGCCGTCGATGGCACTTTGATTGTCCATGGCTTTGATGAGGACGCGTCGGATCCAACCAAAGCGACCAAGCGATTTGAATTCACACCGGAACAATTCACACGCCACTTCAGCCAATCGGATTTGGGAGCGAGCTACAGCGTCTGGATCCCTTGGGACGCCGTTGGCGGCCCTCAATCGCGCGTGTCGCTGGTGGCGACGTTTCGAACCGCCGAGGGAAAACTGATCCAGGGGACACCATCGAAGGTTCTGTTGCCGGGTGCCAAGGACCACTCACAGGAAGCCCTTGCAAAACGCTTCTCGCCTCAGTTCCGCCAGTGGCAACAAGCCGCCGGTGGCGAACTTCCCCCGTCCAGTGGCCTCGCGACGACGACCATTCGCCGGCGAACACCCAAGCCGACGAAACAGGCACCCGCGACCACCGCCGAGACTCCCAACTGGAATCTGGCATCGCGCACGGAGCCGTTGCGTTCGTTGGAAGTCAGCATGCGACCCGACGACGCCGTGCCTTCATCCACCCGATCAACGACTTCACCGACCCAACCGGTGTTCATGAAAGCGTCGGCGCGAATCCCCAGCCCATAATGGGGTTCAAACTCTTTCTTGGACAGCAATCGTCGATTGAGTAACGATGAAAGATCACGGTTAGGCAAAAGGGGTGCTTTAAGGACTTGCCAAACCGTCCCTGGTCGCTTGATGCGATTGCTCGCGTCATAGGCAATGCACCGGCGCACCCATGTCCGCTTGCACTTGTGACGGGCATCCTTCGACTATCAGCGTCGGCTTTGGCAGGCCATTCCGTTCCTGCATCGTGGATACACCGGTAGAACGAACTCCGCTCCGGCCGATTGCCGGTCAGCATGCCTTCCTAACGCCAGTGCCGTCGCTGTCATCGGCATAAACGGTCTATCCATTGCACTGGTGACGCTTTCCCGCGCAATCGGAATATCGGTGCCTGGGCGAATGGACCTTCACGTGGCCCAACCGCCTGGACACTTGTTTCTATCGAGAGGAGAGACGCGGGACGGAGCCACGATGGCGTTGTCGAGACGGCAACTGGCATCCAATTTCCCGAGTCACCATCGGGGGAGGGTGCGGTTCGCCTAATCGAGTTGCCCAGTGGCGCATGGTGTGTCGTTGGGTTGTCAATCACATCCATGCTAAGGATCTCGTATGAGCGCGACGCTCTTCCCACCCTCCCAAACGTCTCCCTCCACGTCGGCTGCCGCCTCGACCGCACCCAGCGGTGGAGCCAAGAATCCGCGCCAGGCCGCGGTCGCCAGTGCGATGAGCTATTCACCGAGTTCGTCACCGATTGAATTTGACGTCCCGGTCCAAGACTATTACTCGTCCAATGTCTTCAGTAAGTCGGTGATGAAGGATCGCCTACCCAAGGCGGTTTACAAGTCATTGCTTCAGACGATCGAGTCCGGCGAAAAACTCGATCCTGATGTTGCGGATATCGTCGCTTCGGCAATGAAAGACTGGGCTGTGGAAAAGGGGGCGACTCACTACGCCCATATCTTTTATCCATTGACGGGCGCCACAGCCGAAAAACACGACAGTTTCCTGTCACCCACCAGTGATGGTAGCACGCTATCGGAGTTCAGCGGAAAGCAACTCATTCAGGGTGAACCAGACGGCTCCAGTTTCCCAACCGGCGGCATTCGAGTCACCTCTCAAGCCCGTGGTTACACGATTTGGGACGTGACCAGCCCTGCATACATTTTGGAAAACCCCAACGGGACGACCCTCTGCATCCCGACCGCGTTTGTGTCCTGGACCGGTGAGGCACTGGACAAGAAGACTCCCGTCCTTCGGTCAATGCAGGCGCTCAACACGCAAGCCCAACGAGTGCTGGCATTATTTGGTCATGATGACGGCGCGTTCGTCGCTTCAACGGCGGGGCCTGAACAGGAGTATTTCCTGGTCGACCGCAGTTTCTATTACGCTCGTCCCGATCTGGTTAGCGCGGGTCGCACCCTGTTTGGTTCCAAACCACCGAAGGGGCAGGAGTTTGATGACCATTACTTCGGCGCCATCCCCGAGCGCGTCTTGGCGTTCATGTTGGAAGCCGAGCGAGAGCTATTCAAATTGGGCATCCCAGTCAAAACGCGGCATAACGAAGTCGCGCCGGGTCAATTTGAGATCGCCCCGGTCTTTGAATCCGCCAACGTGGCGGCCGACCACCAACAGCTGATGATGCTGACACTTCGCAAGACGGCGGAGAAATACGGCATGGCGTGCTTGATGCACGAAAAACCGTTCGCGGGCGTCAACGGATCCGGCAAGCATGTCAATTGGTCTCTGGGAAGCAGTTCTCAAGGCAACATGCTTAGTCCCGGGAGCACGCCTCACGAGAATGCGCAGTTCCTTGTGTTCTGTGCTGCGGTCATTCGCGCCGTCTATCGGCACCAGGGTTTGTTGCGTGCCGTGGTTGCGTCAGCCGGCAACGATCACCGTCTGGGTGCCAACGAAGCCCCGCCAGCCATCATCTCCGTGTTCTTGGGAGATCAACTGACCGACGTCTTCGAGCAGATTAAGAATGGGGGCGCCAGTTCGTCGTTGCCCTCGGGTACGCTCACCGTGGGTGTCGACGTCTTGCCACCATTGCCCAAAGATGCCGGTGATCGAAATCGGACGAGCCCATTCGCATTCACCGGGAACCGTTTCGAGTTCCGAGCTGTCGGATCCAACCAATCCATCTCCGGACCACTCGTCGCGATGAACACGATCATCGCGGAGTCCGTCGATTACTGTGCCACGCAGCTGGAAGCCGCCACCGACGGCGATCTTGGCAAGCTCAATGGTGCCGTTCAGACATTGCTGACCGAAATCATCAACGAATGTTCGCCGGTCATCTTTGACGGCGATGGCTATTCCGAAGAATGGCATCAGGAAGCGGAGAAACGCGGCCTTCTCAATTTGAAGACGACGGTCGATGCGTTGCCGCAACTGATCACGCCGGAGACGGAAGCCATGTTCGAGAAGTATGGCGTCCTGTCCAAGCGGGAACTGCACAGCCGTTTCGAAACCTACGTCGAACAGTACTGCCTGACGGTGGATGTGGAGGCCAGCTTGGCCCTCAGCATCGCCAAGACGTCCGTGTTCCCAGCGGCCGTTCGTTATCAAAACGAATTGGCGTCGGCCTGTGCGAATCTCAAGCTCGTCGGGTACGACTTTGACACTGACACCTTGGACCACATCACGGGGCTGGTGAAGTCGCTTCAAGACGCCATCGCACGGCTCGAATTTGCGATCAACGATGACCAGGCGGAGGATGAACTTGCCAATGCAAGACACCACTGCGATGCCATCTTGCCAGCAATGCTGGAAGTTCGCGCGTGCGTCGACAAGCTGGAAGGATGCATCGCCGACGATTTATGGCCACTGCCAACCTACGCCGAGATGCTCTTCATTAAATAGCATCGTTGCCGTGTCGATCGGAGCAGGTGACTTCGCACTTGGTAGCCTCGCACCCGATCGGCCGAGCATGGAATGGTCCCCGTCGCTGCTTCGTCATCGACGGGGACCATTTTTTTGACACATCAAGATTTCAACCAAACCATAAGAGTGAAAGCAATGTCCAGTTCAAACAGCACGGCCGTCCTCGACTCCAAAGGAGGCGAATCAATGCCCCGAATCCAGGACGAACTGATCCCCAAGCAAGTTCGCAATCGGATCAAGAAAGCGGGTAAGAAAGAGATCCTCAGCACGACGTATCCATACGACTATCGGATGAAGACGGATGTTTATGAGAAGCAAAAGGAGTCGCTGCAAGTCGAGCTATTGAAACTTCAACACTGGGTCGAAACCACCGGCGAGCGAATCGTCATGCTCTTCGAAGGCCGAGATGCGGCCGGCAAGGGGGGAACCATCAAACGGTTCATGGAACATCTCAACCCACGTGCCGCCCGCGTCGTTGCCTTGGGAAAACCGACCGAATCCGAGCGAGGTCAGTGGTATTTTCAACGCTACATCGATCAATTACCCACAGCCGGCGAGATCGTGCTGTTTGATCGATCCTGGTACAACCGCGCGGTCGTCGAGCCGGTCATGGGATTCTGCTCCTCGTCGCAGCATCACGCGTTCTTGCGACAGGTGCCGATGCTCGAGAACATGCTCATCGACGACGGGATTCGACTCTACAAGTTCTGGTTCTCGGTTAGCCGCGAGGAACAGTTTCGCCGCTTCAAATCGCGCGAAACCGATCGTCTCAAACAGTGGAAACTCAGTCCCGTTGATGCGAAAGGACTGTCGATGTGGGACGAGTACACGGAAGCCAAACGTTCGATGTTCATGGCGACCGATACCACGTTTTCACCTTGGACCGTCGTGCGCAGTGACGACAAGAAACGCGCCCGACTCTCGTGCATGCGGTACGTCTTGAATGATTGCCCCTATGCCAACAAGGATCGAAGTGTCGTTGGATCACCCGACGGCAGAATCATCGGTGCAAAAGAGGATCTCTACGAAACGGATCAATGGTAGCTCTTGATCAGTCCTCATCGATGCCGAGAAACTCTTCGCTGATCGAAAGCCATTGCTTTCTTTCGTCGGTCCCGTCATCGAACGAGTCTGCCAAACGCTTTGCACATTCGCCCCGCAAAAGCCGACTCTGCCTCGCCGTCATCTCATCGGTTGCTTCGGCCAGGCCTTCATAGGCTTGGTCGAGGAGATCGCGGCCGCGTTGGGATGCTCCACGGTGAAGGTACACGGCACCGATCAAGCTCATGGCTCGGTAACGGATCCAGCTATTGGGTTGGTAGGCGATCAGGGTATCGAGACCTTGGGTACCAAATTCCATCGCCATCTCCCAGCGTTCTAGATGCACCGCCGCATCGGCGACGATGACCTGTAAGTTGGCCTTGCCGACGACGAGTTGGCGAAATGGAGCCGACGACGCAACTTGAGGGGTCTTTTCGGCAATTGCGATGGTGCCATTGATGATCTCCAGATTCTTCTGCAACAGCATGATGGCTTGTTCATAGCCACGCATTTCGTAATGCAGATTCGCCAACCGGATTCGAGGATCGATCGTGCTTTGATGATTGGAGCCCAACGCTCTCTCGGTGCGGTCTAGCAGCGCGATGTACGACTCGATCGCCTTGGAGGGCTGTCCAGCCTTCACTTGAACGTCCGCCAGATTCCCCAGCGACAGTCGGGTGTATTGATGCGTGTCGCCCAAAAGCCTCGAGCGACCCGCAACCACTTGTTGATACAATTCGATCGCCTGTTCGTACTCGGCAAGCTGGCTGTGCAGGTATGCCAGTTGGTGTCGGGCAAGCCATGAATCGGGGTGTTTCCGGCCCAACACCGAATCCGTCAATCGCACGACATCCTGCGAAGCCTCGCTTGCTCTCTGTAGTTCACCAAACTTGCGACAAACGTCCGCGATCGTTCGCTGTATCGCGAGTCGAGCACTGTCGTCCATCTGATCCAGTGCGACCATGACCTCATCGATCAACTGCATCGCTTCGGATTGTCGTTGCTACGCGAGCAAAACCAAGAGAAGATTGCCCGTCGACAGCAGTGTGTGTTGGTGCACGGGGCCAAGTGTGGTTCGCCGTCCATCGATCACCTGACGATAGGTCGCCATCGCTTCGTCGGGTTGCCCGGCTTTGTCAAACGTGTACGCCAGCTGATGTTGCGCGTACAACGTTTCCTCATGGTACTTTCCCAACGCGAACGAAAGGCGATCATATGCGGACAGGTAATGGGTGACCGATTCGGAGAATCGATCGACCTCCCGATAGGTCTCCGCCATGGTCAGCAGCAGATTCGTTTGAGCCTCGTCATCGAGATCGGTGAGACGGTCGATCGATTCAATCCGATCAAATTGCTTCGCCGCTTCCGACGATCGCCCCGATTCGTGCAATAGCTCCGCAAAGTATGCAATGGAACTCTGCGTCAAACTGACATTCGCTCCGATCGACTCGGCTCGCCGATCGACCACGTTCTGCATGACGGATGCCGCTTCGTCCACCTGATCGTCCAGTTCCAACTGCCAGGCATAGTCCTCCATCGTGGCGACCAGCGTTGCGTGGGTCGGTTCCCACCGCTCGGACATCCCGGCGATGGCGCGTTGATACAGATCGAGCGACCGACCCATTCGATCGGCATAGCTGAACACATCTGCCGCCCAGGCCAACAGAAAACAGTCTTCCTCCGATTCGATCCGCAGGTCCTTTAGCAAGCCGACGACAGGTTTTAGTTCGGTGTCGGCCTGATCAAATCGTTCCGCTTGCAGCAGCGCATCGACCACCCCGAGCCGAAATCGTAGCTGCTGTCGTTGTCCCAGCGTCGTCGGATCCGCCCATTCGCCGAGCATCTGAAGTGCCGAGTCTGCATCGTCATTGGCGACGCGGGCAATCGCCAACTGATGGAACACGAAAGATGCGGATGCACTCGACATCATGCCTCGACGTGAGAACTCCTCGAGTATGTCACGCGATCGATCAATGGCTTCCGAATAGTTCGCCCGCTCAATTGCAATCTCGATCGCCAACAGGTAACCATCCATCAATAGCGGCGTTAGCTGGTCGATCCGTCCATCGATCCGCTCCCTGAAATCCTGGTCGATGTTTTCTCGAAGCAGCGCCTCGGCTTCATCGAGTTCACCCTCACGAAAGTGGTATTCTGCGAGGCAGGTCCGCGCATAGCCGGTCACGCTGTGATCATCACCCAATGATTGCCGACTACGGCTCATCACATCACGAATCAAAGCAACCGCTTCGTCGCCGGAATCCATGTCCAGCATGACCGAAGCCAAGTTGAGAGCGCCCACCAAGTTCTCGCGATGATTCGGCCCATATTTGTCGAGGGTCAACTCATGAACTTTCTGAAGCGTCTCCAGGGCGCCGGCGGAGTTCCCAGATCCGCTTTGCAACATCGCCAAGTCGTTGCGGACATAGAGAGTGTAGGCGTGCTCCTCTCCGAGTGTCCGTTGACAAGACTCCAGGACACGCTTGTAGATTTCAAACGCCTCGTCAGTCTGTTGTGAATAATACAAACGCTGTGCCAGGGCCAACTCCGCGCCCAGCGTGATCATGTGGTTGGGGCCCAGGTGTTGTCGACTTCGTTGCGAAACCTCGCGAGCCAACCGCAACGCGGCGTCGAATCGACCTGTTTCGATGAGGATATTTGCATGCGATGTTTGGGCTTCCAGCGTGGCCCAATGATTCTCCCCAAGCATTCGCTTGCACAGATCGATTAGCTCCAATTGAAATCGTTCCGCAAGATCCCATCGTTCCCCAACGGAGTAATATTCGCTGAGCACGGTTAGCAATAACAAACGCTCTTCAGTCGCATCCGCACTTGGTCGCGACTCATCGCTGTCACTCAACCGATCAAAATCGGACCGCAGCAAGTCGGGCACGTCGCTCTGTTTACCTCTCGCCAACAGAACCGATGCCAACTCCAGCTTGGTCCGCCGCACGGCAAGTTCGTCAGCGTTGGGCAAATCACTCTGGAGAGACAATGCCTCTCGTAGGCTTGATTCAGCGTCATCGAGTTGATCGAGATATCGAAACGCAATGCCCACCGTGTGCAACAACTCGGCTTTGACAGCCGGCTCAGTATCAAATCGCACATCCAGGGCGTCGGCGGCCCGACTGAAGACCGTTCGGACTTTCAAATCGGGTTCGGGTTGGGCCAGTGGCGAGGCTTGAGCCAGCACGTCTTTGTTGAGAAATTCCGTGACTGCCGTTGCGATGGCGGCTTTGCGATCGGCTCGATTCCGAGCCACTCGAAGGTCCTGATTACTCCGTTCCAACTCTTGGCTACGTTGATCAAGTTGCTGGTTCTTGGTGCTTAAAGAGTCGGCTAGGTTTGCCAATTGCGTGTTCTTGCCTCGCAACACAATTGAAAAGATCATCAATCCCATCGCCGATACCATGACGATGGCCAATAGCGATGCGGCCATTGCTTGGTGCCGCTTGATCCAGCGCCGCGATCGCTGCAGCCACGATTCGCGGTAGGCATCGACCGGTTCATCGGCCATCCAGCGTTCGACTTCGGCGGCCAATTGCTGAGCCGTCTGGTACCGCTCCGACGGACGGTGCGACATCGCCCGCATGCAGATCGCCTCGAGCGACTTTGGTATCGACGGATCGATCTGTCGCGGTGACGGCACGTCACCCTTGCGTACGATCTCCAAAACCTCATGCACACTCCGTCGCCGACCGTCGTGGCGAGTCGTCATCACGGCGGGATGACCCGTCAAGATGCAGTACAGCGTAGCGCCCAGCGAGTAAACATCCGATGCCGTTGTAATGCCATCGAGATCCCCGACCGCCTGCTCGGGACTCATGAACGCGGGCGTACCCTCAATCATTCGCTGGGATGAATTGCCTGGCTTGCGGCTCTTGGACGGGGTCTTGGGATCGAGCTTTCGGGCCAACCCCCAGTCAACGACGAGTGTCTCGCCGTAGCTACCCAACATGATGTTGTCAGGCTTGATGTCCCGATGAATCACGTTTCGGCTATGGGCAAATCCGATGGTCTGGCAGACGTCCATGAATCGGCTCAGCAATCGCCTGAGATCCAGGTAACTCTCCGCGGCTCCGCTCCAGAGTCGCTGTGTAGGACCCCCTTTTCCATGAGCATCTTGAATCGCTCGCTCTAAACTCATCCCTTGGATGAATCGCATGGCATAGTAGGGTTCACCGCGTGCATCCAAACCCATGCCGTAGACGGGAACGATACCAGGGTGCTCGAGCCGGCCGGTGATCTCCGCTTCGAACATGAAACGACGACGCGAGAACTCGTCGGTCGCGAATTGCTGCTGGATTTGTTTGAGGGCGACCTGGCGATTGAGCTCGGCGTCCAATGCGACAAACACTTCCCCCAACCCACCGCGAGCGTGAGCCTTGCCCTTCAGAAACCGATCTGGTCGTGTGCCTGACTCGAGGGGACCACGACTCAAAGGTGCTACTTCGCCGACTCGTAAAGGACTCGACGCATCATCAGTTTGCGGAACGATGGTCCCATCATCGATTCCATCGCCACGCGGGCGTTCGAGCATGCGACCTTCATTGGGATCGAACTGGAGTGTCGCGTAGGGATCCAACGTCGCGTCCAGATCGACCACCTCATCCCGCCCCGCGTTCGGAACCGGTTCACTCGACGGTGATGCTTCATCACTCTCCGGTTTGGACGGTCGACTCGAATCGTCACTCATATGTCAGGGACCGCATGGATCGAGTGGTGAGACACCGGTTTCGGTCAGTTTCTGTCGCGATTCACTGTAGCAAATCGACGATATCCAATCGTATTGTCGTTGGTAGCTGGGCGAGTTGTCACCGAAATCAACCAATCCGAATCCCTTTCTCGGATGCGCCGATTGAATCAGGTCGGCACGCCAGATCATGTCCGACGTGCGGACGGCCGTTGTCAGCCACTTGCGTGTCATCGAAGGACTTCCTGGCGACCGGTTGCAGGACTTGCGAGCGAACCCCTTTTACTTTAGGAAATCGGCTTCGGGGAAACCCGTATTAGTGGCCTCGCGGGTCATTCATGTTGGGACCGTGCAGAGGACCAGCAACTTCCCTACGTCAGCGAAACAAAGGAACGCGATCGATGAACGATTCGCCCGAGCGTCGTGAACTGAGTTTTGGCACGTTGGATGAAGCGGTTTCGGATGCGGAGCAAGTCGCGGCTGGAGCGGTGAAGACAACGGGCAACTACTCGTTTGCTGAGATTCTGCGTCACCTCGCTCTTTCGCACGACATGGCCACGGGCAAGATCACGGCGCCGCGACCGCCCTGGTTCATGAGACTGTTCATGCCGCTGATGAAAAACTTCATTCTGAATCGACCGCTCGGTCCAGGATTCAAGTTGCCGCCAGCAATGGAAGAGATTTTTTGGCCAAGGACTCCCATCGAACTTGAGCCGGCGCTGGAGTATTTCAAGGAGTCGGTGGAACACTACAAATTGAAGGGACCGTTGAAGAAACATCCCATGTTCGGCGCCATCAGTCGCGAACAAAATGATCGCCTCAATTGCGCGCACTGCGCTTTGCACCTGAGTTTCGTGCACCCGGCAAGTTAGGGTTGTCCGACCGCTGGGGCTGCAATCCAAACAACCGGGCTGGGATGCCGCGTTGTGAACGGGCTAGGGAGCGGCCCCCATCACCTCGATGAGGTGTTACAATGCCGCTCCATTGAGCTGAATGTTCCGGGCATTCGCATTGCAAACTCTCTTTTCCTAGGGCGGGTCGAAGCATGATCAGGGCGATGATTGGTGCCATGGTGGGAACCATGGTCGGTGCGGCGGTATGGGTCGGCGTTGGGCTGCTGGGCTATGAAATCGGATTCATCGCCTGGGGCATCGGTCTAGCAGCTGGAATGGGGGCGACCATCGGGGCGGGTGACCAGGACACGGCGTTCAACGGAGTTTTCGCCGCCCTGATCGCGATCCTTGGCATTGTTGGCGCCAAGTACATCACCGTGGCGATGTTGATCGATGCCGAAGCCAATGACATTGTCATGAACCTCGGCATGGAGATCGATGACAACATGATGATCGAACGGGAGGCCGACGCGATCGTGGAAGCCAAAGGCCCCAACGCCGAGGACGCCTACGACGAGAGTCAACCACATGGGTTTGATGGCGACGTGTGGACGGCGGCTGAAAAACAGTGGCAGGGCCGTACGGCGGAGGAACAATATCGACTACAGGAAGAGGCTCGCGCGGAGATGGAGGAGTTTCGAGCACTCTTCGCTGACAGTGTTGGTGAGGCAGGTCGCTGGGAGGCGTTCAAAAGTAGTTTTGGTGCTTACGACGCACTCTGGTTCTTTCTGGCCGCGGCGACGGCCTTCAAGGTCGGAAGCGGCGCCGCAGACGATTGAGCCCGTCAACACGGACCATTGATCCCGTCAGCACCAACGATGGGCCTGTCACACCAACAATGGGCCTGTCACACCGACAATTGGCTGACCCAGGTGGCCAAGGGCTGGTATCACGAAATCAGTGACGTGACGACCTTTCCATGCACGTCGGTCAACCGAAACGGCCGGCCCGCATAATTGAATGTCAACCGTTCGTGGTCGATGCCCAATTGGTGCAGTATGGTCGCTTGGACGTCGTGAACGTGGACCGCATTTTCGATCGCATGGAAACCGATCGGATCGGTCGCTCCCCAGGTCTGTCCACCGCGAATGCCTCCACCGGCCATCCACATGGTGAAAGCTTGCGGGTGGTGATCACGGCCGAGTTGACGTCCCAGGGCGGCGCTGGCTTCGACCATCGGCGTGCGGCCAAACTCGCCGCCCCAAACAACGAGCGTCTCGTCCAGCATGCCATGATGCTTCAGGTCTTCAATCAACGCCGCGCAGCCTTGATCGGTCTGGCGGCACTGGTTGCTGACGCCCTGCTTGACTTGACTATGGTGGTCCCACCCCGAGTGGTAGAGTTGGATGAACCGAACACCCCTTTGAGCCAGGCGTCGAGCCATCAGACAATTCTTGGCAAAGGACGGCTTGGAGTCGTTGTCGATACCGTAAATACGAAGCGTTTCATTGCTTTCAGTGGATAAGTCCAATAACTCCGGTGCACGCGTTTGCATCCGATACGCCATCTCATAGGCTTCCATGCGTGACTGAATCGACTCCACACCGGTCGCTTCGAATCGCTTTTGGTTGAGCGACGCCACCAGGTCGAGAGTGGCTCGCTGGGTCGCGCGATCGATACCGGGGGGATTGGCAACGTTCAAGATCGGGTCGCCTTGGCTGCGCAAGGGTACGCCCTGGTGTTGGCCGGGCAAGAAGCCCGCGCTCCACATGGCAGCGCCACCAGACAGGTTGCCGCCACTCTTGAGCACGATGAACCCCGGCAGATCGCTCGATTCACTTCCGATCCCGTAGCTCAACCATGCGCCCATCGCTGGTCGCCCCGGGATCGCGCTGCCGGTATTGACGAAGATCTGTGCGGGCGAGTGATTGAACTGGTCGGTGTGGACGCCCTTCAGTAAGGCCAACTCATCGGCGACCTTTGCCAGTTTCGGCATGGCGTCGGAAATCACCGCGCCGCTTTCACCATGTTTAGCAAAGTTGAATTGGGGACCAAGAACCGCGGCATCTGGTTGGATGAATGCGTAGCGTTGACCTGCGATCACGGAAGGCGGAATCGATTGACCCGCGAGTTTCGCCAACTCCGGCTTGTAGTCGAACAGGTCCAGCTGACTGGGCGCGCCTGCCATGAACAGATAAATCACCCGTTTGGCCTTGGCCGGATGATGCAATCCCGAGAACGGTTCTTGGAGACCTTCTCCAGACCATACTTGTTCGTCTCGTCCGAGGTCGTGGGCGAGCATCGACGCAAGTGCCACCTTGCCAATGCCAACTCCGCAGTCCTGAAACAGTTGTCGGCGCGTAATGATTTTGGATTGCTTCGTTGAATTCATCGGGCTCATGGAATCGTGATCGCCTCGTCCGTATTCATCAGCGCCCTCGCAACAAGCATCCAGGGTTTCGCATGCTCTGATCGGGAATCAAAAAAGTTCATGACCGCACGTAACTCGTCGCCGCTGGGTCGTCGCGATAGCAAACGCATGAAAATCTCCGTCGCAATCTGCTCCGGTGACGAACCGGTGTGTCGACGGCAAACGTCCTCCGCTAGCGCCTCGGCGATCTCGACAAACATGGCGTCATTCATGAGCGTCAATGCTTGCAAGGGTGTCGTGCTCCGATCCCGTCTTGCCAAACACAGTTCGCCGGTGGGCGCATCGAATACGACAGATGCCGCGAACGGCGCAGTGCGTTTACTGAATGTATAGAGGGAGCGACGATATCGATCGGCTCCCTTGGACGTCTCCCACTTAGGGCTTCCGTACGCCATCCCCGTCACTCTGGCAGGTTGTGGCGGATGAACGCTGGGACCGCCCATCGTCCGAGTCAGCAAACCCGACGCAGAGAGCACTGCATCACGGATCTGCTCCGCGCTGAGCCGCCGATGGGGAAAGGTGGACAATAATCGATTGTCGGGATCCGACGACGGCGGCCGTCCAACTTCTTGCAGGTACGTCGCCGAAAGAACGATTTGACGGTGCATTCGTTTCATCGACCAACCATGGGCTCGCCAGTCCTCCGCCATCCAATCAAGTAAGTTGGGATGCGATGGGGGCTCGCTCTGCGTTCCAAAATCACCCGCCGTGCGAACAAGGCCATGACCAAAGAAGATCCGCCAAGCTCGGTTCACCGTCACTCGCCCCACGAGCGGATTGTCGGCGCTGACGAGCCACCGGGCAAACTCGAGTCGGTCCGTCGGTAGCCTGCCAGAACCCGATTGGAAGTACGACGGAATCCCAGGTGATACCCGCTCTCTTCCTTGCAAGTACTCGCCACGATGGTGGCGCAGCGTGACCCGCCGATCGTCGCGTGATCGCGGCTTCATGATCAGGGTTCGAATCGATTCGGGCATGCTGTTCTGAATCATGAGCCAGCCACGGCGGTGTTTCGCCATGCTAGAAGCAGTACGAACAAAGTGTCGCTGCAGTCCAGCAAATAGATCGCGATCCATCCAGCGAGGCGATGCCCGCGTTCGGTGAAGCCGTCGATCCAGATCGAGCGGCAAGTCATTGGACTCGACTGGCGCAGGACTCGAGGACACCGAAAATCGAAAGTGACCCAGTGCCGCGGCAAAGTGGCGTTCGAACACCAATGACATTGTGAGCGTCGTCTCTTCCTTTGATGCAGCGTTCACAGTGATCGGTTCGGCGAAGTTGGCAATCAAACGATTGGCCTCCCCTTCCGCGCCCGACGTGGACCAGCCCGTCGAGCCTTCTCCATCGGCAACGTTGGCCGCATCGGCATTCCCAGAACCAACGCTAATTTTTCCATAGCTGTGCGACAGGTCGACCAGTTCCACCGAAGCCCCATCCACCTCGATCATCCATTCGCTCAGAAAAAAATCACCCCGCCTTCCCTCGTAGAACGCCATACCGGGTCCACCGGCAGGGAGCGAATCGTGTGGTAGGACCTCCAGTCGAATGGCGGTGATCGGTCGTTGTCCCTCCGAAAGGTTGAACGAAAACCGATAAACATCACGCTTGGTGACGTCGCCGCTGGCGAGAATCGAATCGTCCGATTGCAAACTCAACTTGGGCATCGTCGACGTCATGTCGTCCGGGACGATCGTCGTCCAAGACGCGGTTTGACGCATTGTTTGGAGCACATGGCGTGCAAAGTCGTCTTGAATCGGCGTGGTTGTCGACGCCTCCGAATCGAGTCGTCCGGTTACCAAGTCGACCCGATCCACGAACTGTTGATGCGTCGGCAAGAATTCATCCACCAATCGACGAATCTCACTGTCCATCTGCTCTTGGATTCGACGGCGCTGTTGATCGATTGCCGAGTTAGCCACCGCGAGTTCAGGTTCGTCCGCGTTGTTGAGCATCGCCATCAAGGCGTAGTAGTCGGTGTGCGTGATCGGATCGTATTTGTGCGTATGGCACTGGGCGCAACCCGTCGTCATTCCCATCCACACCGTTCCCGTCGTCGCAACTCGGTCAACGAGGGCATGAAAGCGATACTCCAATGGATCGATGCCACCCTCTTCATTGAGCATCGTATTGCGATGAAATCCCGTCGAGATCTTTTGCCGCTCGGTCGCACTTGGAAGCATGTCGCCAGCAAGCTGTTCAATCGAGAATTGATCGAACGGCATGTCGTCGGCAATCGCATCGATCACCCAGTCACGATACGGCCAAATTGTACGAGGACGATCTTTCTCATATCCATTGGTGTCGGCGTAGCGGGCCAAGTCGAGCCACGGGCGTGTGAATCGCTCAGCGTATCCTGGCTCCGAAAGGAGGCGGTCGACTAAACGCTCCACCGCATCGGGACGTTCATCGTTGAGAAAGCGAATGACATCCTCGGGTGACGGTGTGGTCCCAATCAGATCGAGGTAGAGTCGACGAATCAGTTGGGGTCGCTCCGCCCTCTTTGAGGGCTTCAACCCCGCCTGTTGCATCCGGGCGAGGACAAATCGATCGATCGGGGTCCGGCACCAACTCACTAGTTCGACGTCTGGGATCAACGGCCGCGCCGGTCGGACAAATGCCCAGTGTGGATCGTAGGAACCACTCGACTGGATCCAACGACGAAGGATACCGACCTCTTCCCGACTCAATGGCGGGTGGGAATCAGCCGGCGGCATCCTCAACTCTTGGTCGTCGCTTGTTACCCGAATGATGATCTCGCTGTCCGCCGAACGCCCAGCTTCCACGGCCCGGTATCCGCCCAGATCTCGATGGGCGCCTTCCTCCGTATCCAATCGCAATTCGGCTTCCCGGGCCTCCTCATCCGGGCCGTGGCAGGCGAAACAGTGCTTCGCCAAGATTGGACGCACGTCGCGATTGAATGAAACGGATGCCAACACTTCGGAAGGCTCCGCGACCTCGGCACCAACGACGATCCCGCCCATCACGAGCTGCGTGAAAACGATCGCCAAGAAACCACGCAATGACATTTGTCAACAAAGAAAAGAATTGGACCAAAACCGGGTGATGTCTTCTCGGAGAACAATATCATTATTGTAAACCAGACTCTTTCCAACCATCGCGGATCGAACCGATAGAAACCTCTTGAAGAGCATCGATGGATACCACGGGCGTTTCGTCGTCGAGCTATACTCCGGCGACATTCGCGCGGTTTGCCAGTGAGGGCGGGTGAGCAGGGCACAGCCCCGTGTCCCGTCGTTTCCTATGTTTTTTCGGAGTGTCGCTATCATGTTGGAACCCTTGGCAGCACGCTGGGTATTGACGCTGCTGTCGCTCATGATGTGGATGGACCTCGCTTGGTCGGGGCCGCCCAACATCGTGTTCCTGTTAACGGACGATCAGTCGAGCGATTCGATCGGGTGCTATGGCAACCCCGACGTCCAAACGCCCCAAATGGACCGCCTGGCGGCCGACGGAATGGCGTTTGATCGTCACTACGACACAACAGCGATTTGCATGGCGAGCCGTGCGAG
This sequence comes from Planctomycetota bacterium, assembly GCA_038748615.1. Taxonomy (GTDB): domain Bacteria; phylum Planctomycetota; class Planctomycetia; order Pirellulales; family Pirellulaceae; genus Rhodopirellula. Next base: position 34,101 of record JBCDIU010000047.1, read on the forward strand.
CATCATGACGGGCAAGTACGAGTACAAGACCGGATGCAATTTCGATCACGGCGCGTTGATGGACACTTTGTGGTACGACGCGTATCCCATGTTGCTACGAAAAGCAGGTTATCGAACGGCGATCGCCGGCAAGATCGGCTTTGAAGTCACGTCCCAACCCGGCAAGCGAGGCGAGCTGCCCGAGGGTGACTTCGACATGTGGGGTGCTGGCCCCGGTCAGACCAGTTACGCCACGGCCAAGAATCCATCGATGGCCAAGTACGCCGAGCAATACCCACACAGCACGCTGTCGTATGCGGCCTTCGCCGAAGACTTCATTGCTGACGCAACCGAATCGGAGCAGCCATTTTGCCTGTCGATCAGTTTCAAGGCGCCTCATCGGCCGGATACACCCGATCCAAAATTCGACGCGGTCTATCGAGGCCAAACGTTTCGCAAACCGCCGAATTTCGGTCGTGAGTTCGGCACGCACTTCTCGGAGCAAAGTCGACAGGGACGACAGTACGAACGCTTTCATTCCTGGCACTACAGCGACCAGTATGACGAGGTCATGCGTCGCTACCACCAACAGATCTATGCCGTGGATGTCGCACTGGGTCGCATCCGACAGTCGCTGGCCGATCACGGTGTCGAGAAGAATACGGTTGTGATCTTCACGTCCGACAACGGATTCTTTTGCGGTGCTCACGGCTATGGCAGCAAAGTGCTGCCATACGAGGAAGGCTCGCGTGTGCCACTGATCATCTACGATCCGCGCCACACCAACAGCGGCAAAGCGATGCGATGTGACCAGCTAACAGGCAACATCGACTTCTTGCCCACCATTTTGGACCTTGCCAGCGTCCCGATGCCACAGGGCGTCGACGGGACGTCACTGCTGCCGCTCTACGACGACCCGACGCAGCCGGTCCGTCAATCGCTCACACTCACCAATGTTTGGGGGCCTGCAGAAGTTCATAGCTTGTCCGTCGTCACACGGGACTGGAAATACGTTTACTGGCCTTACGATCAAGGTGACTTCGAAGCCACCGAAGAGCTGTATCATCTCGCCGAAGACCCACTGGAACTTCGCAACCAAATCTTGGACGTTGGGCAGCAAACGCATCTCAACCGGATGCGTTCCCTCTACGACGAGGCCGTCAGCGTCTGGAAAGCATCCGCCGTGGACTTTCACAACTACGATCAATTCGGCGTTCTGTTTGACCGTCACTCGCATTAGCCAAGTCGGATTGAGAGGGCGAGTGAGTCCCGTTACGGAGAGGGCGATGCACGCAGTAAAGACATCGGCCGGATGGACAGAGTCAACGCCTCAATTGGTCGAACCGAATGCTATTCAACCGATTGATCACGGGCCTCCCGTTTGCTGCCACGGCATCAACCTCGATGCGAAGGGTGAGATGCTCATTCTCGTTCGGGAATTCAAACGGACCGACTTTCGTGGAGGTGCCAGTTGGGGTCACCGTATACGACTGGTCGCCCACGGATACCCGAACCTTGCCATCCGTGGCGGCCCTCATGTGCATTAGAGACGCTTCCCATACTCCGGGCGTTTGGACGATCAGATTGAATTCACCAAAGTCTCCGGTGTCTTTCATCCTCGGTGACACATTGGAAAAGCCTCCGCCAACCAACTGCGCGCAACGAACGGAAACCTGGGCGCTCGGTTTTTGTTGATACCCAATGACAAACTCGGGACGTTTCCCGAAGTTTTCATCGTCAACGACATCGTCGAACCAGGTCTTCATCGCCCTCTTCATTCGATTCGCCACCTGCGGGTAATCCTCGATCACATTCTTCGTCTCCGATGGATCGTTTTGCAGGTCGAACAACGCATAACCTCCAGCATCCAGTTCAGGAGCGGGGCTAAACGAAAACGGCATGAATTTCAGCGGATTCAGAATCAGCTTGAACCGTCCGTTATGGCAGACCAGCGACTGGTCGACGAACCGAACGGAGTTTCGGTAGTCAGCGGGGAAGGGCAAGTTCTTGTTCTGGCGGCCCCGGAAATTGACCGCTTGATGTGTTGAAACGACATATCGGTCCTCCAATTCCGTCAGTCTTTCCGGATTGGGCGGACTGTCTTCGAGCAACGGCACCAGACTTCTTCCGTCCTGTTTCTTTTCCGACTTGTAGTCGATTCCCGCAAGTTCAACGATCGTCGGAAAGATGTCGGTGACATGGGTGCTGGTATGAACTTCTTTCGGAGAGTACCTCCCTTTCCAACGTACATACCATGGTGTTCGAATGCCGTTTTCCCAAGTGTTTGCCTTGTTTCCTCTTAGCTTCGATGGATTGCGGACACCCCAGTCCGACCCCGATATCTTCTCTTTTTCGTTGGACGGGTTTGGCCCGTTGTCGGTGCCAAAGATGACGACGGTGTTATTGGCCAGCCCCAGCTCCTCCATGCTGTCCAAGATGCGGCCCAGCGCGGTATCAAATGTCTCCACGGTGCCGAAGAACTTGGCGTTCACGTCCGAGAGTCCCTTGGCCTTGTATTTCTCGAAATAGCCGGGGATCTCGACGTATTTCGAGTGAGGCGTGATGAACGGGACATACGCGCAAAAAGGCTTGTCTCGGTTCCGTTTCATAAAGTCGATGGCGTAATCCGCCATGACGTCCATTGAATACTTCGAATGCTGGACACGGTTTGCCTTGCTGCCGACAAACCCGTAGTTGTCTTCATAATGATACATCTCGGTCATGTAGGTCTCATCGAAACCCCTGTCCCAGGGATAGTATCCGTCATCAATTCCGCAGTGCCACTTTCCCCAGACGCCGGTTTGATACCCGTTTTGTTTGAGCACTTCGGAGAACAACACCTCATCCAGTTTGATGTAGCTCCACCCGTAACCCACCACGGTGACCCCAGTTCTCCAAGCATGGCGACCGGTTAGCAGCGAGGCTCGAGTCGGGGCGCAAACCGGACACACATGATGATTGCTAAAGTGAACGGATTGGTTTCGCAGTTGATCCAGGCGAGGCGTTTCCAGGTAGGGGTGATTCCCATCCCATCCAAAATCATCCAGTCCCTGATCATCCGTAAGAAGGATCAGAAAGTTCGGCTTCTCGCCCGCGTCACGTGCGGAGGCCTCTGCAAGTACCTGCCCCGACAACGTGAAAGATAAAACAAAGAAGACTGTCTGGAGGCCGCTCGTTTTCATATCGGTGATTCCGCCTTTTTCTAGGAGAGAATGTCGTGCACAACATGGCCGTGGACATCGGTCAGTCGGTAGTCGCGTCCTTGATGGCGGTATGTCAGTAGTTCGTGGTCGATACCCAGCAGGTGAAGGCAGGTGGCGTGAAAGTCATGCACGTGCACGGGCTTCTCCGTGATTCCGAAACCAAACTCGTCGGTCGCGCCGTAGGTAAATCCGCCCTTCACGCCGCCACCGGCCATCCAGATACTAAAGCACTCCCTGTGGTGGTCACGACCAGGAGACGTTTTCGCACCCGTGCCGGCGTTGTTCTCCTGAACCATTGGCGTGCGACCAAATTCGCCTCCCCAGATGACCAACGTTTCATCCAGCATGCCGCGTTGTTTTAAATCCTGGATCAACGCGGCGCACGCGTTGTCGACGTTCCGAACGGAGTTGGGAAGCTTGTCATAGATGCCGGCATGATGATCCCATCCCTGAGAGAACACCTGTACAAACCGCACTCCTTTTTCAACCAGCCGCCGAGCGAGTAGGCAGTTCCGAGCGAAGTCAGATTCCCTTCCTTGGGCATCATTCAATCCATACAGTTGAAGAGTGTGCTCAGACTCCGTTTCGAGGTCGACAAGGTCCGGCACGGACGCCTGCATGCGATAAGCTAGTTCGTACTGAGAAATGCGGGTTGCAATTTCAGGGTCACGGTAGTGCTTAAGCGCTTTCCCGTTGAGCTGATTGATCGCATCGACCACCTGACGCCGTTCTTCCCGCGATGTGATCTCCGGATTGTCGAGATAGAAGATCGGTTGTTTGCCTTTGCGAAACTCCACGCCCTGATAACGAGACGAGAGAAAGCCGTTGCTCCAAACGGATGTTCCCGCCACGGGCTGTCCATCCTTGAGAACCACGTACGCGGGCAAGTCCTCGTTCTCGGTTCCCAGTCCGTAAGCTGTCCAGGCCCCAAAGGTGGGTCGTCCCAGACGACCATGCCCCGTGTGTAAGAACAACTCACCCGAACTATGGTTGATTTCGTCGGTGTGCATGCTCCGGATCAACGTGAGTTCATCCGCAACCGTGGCGAGTTTGGGGAACAGGTCCGACATCACGATGCCGGAATCGCCACGCGGCTCAAATTGGTATGGTGACTTAATGACTTTCGCTTCGGGCGTGATGAACGCAAACTTCTGCCCGCGCGTTAATTCCTCCGGAAGCGACCGTCCATCCCAGCGATCCAACGCCGGTTTTGGATCGAATGTATCCATCTGCGAAGGTCCGCCGACCATATGCAGGAAGATGACGTGTTTTGTCCGCGGCGGATGGTGAAGGACATGGGGGCTCTGTGTCGTACCCGACGCGTCGGATTCATTCCGGAGCATGGACGAAAGAGCAAGCGAGCCGATGCCCAGCGTGCCGCGTCTCAGCAGATCACGACGATGGAAACGATGCATTGGATTGTTATTCGGCGTCATGATTTAGTGATTGCCTCATCAAGGTTCATCAAGGCTTGAACGACGGGGAACCAGGACTTGCGTGCGAAATGAAGGTCCAACAGAATCCGGACTTCTTCATCGCTCGGCGTTCGAGCAATGGCACGTCGAAATACACGGATGACTTTCTCGCGATCGCTTCCATGCCAGCTTTCGATTTCACGCGAGAGGTTCATCGCCATCTCGACGTAGACCGGATCGTTCAAGAGGGTCAACGCCTGCAAGGGCGTATTCGATCGATCTCGCTGCGCGGTGCACTTGCTGCGATCGGGTGAATCAAAGGTGATCATGCTGGGATAAGGATTGCCTCGACGCCAGACGGTGTAGATTCCTCTTCGGAAACGGTCTTCGTCGACCGATGTTGGATACTGCTTCACATCGGCGCCGGCGATTTCCTTCCAGAGACCGGACGGTTGCGGGGGATAGACGACCGCTCCGCCGAGCTTGTCGGACAAGAGCCCGGATACCTTCAGCAAATTGTCGCGTACGAGCTCAGAGGTAAGGCGAAACCGGGGGCCACGAGCGTAGAACTCATTGCGAGGATCGACTCGAAGCAGCCGGTCCGATGCGGCCGAAGTCTGTCGGTAGGTCGTCGACATGACGATGGTCTTGATCAACTTCTTGATCGACCAATCCTGTTCGATAAATCGAATGGCCAGCCAGTCAAGCAACTCTGGATGGCTGGGGGCATCCCCCTGCATTCCGAAGTCATCTGGCGTCGCGACGATGCCTCGTCCCATGATCTCCGCCCAGATTCGATTGACGGTGACACGCGGTGTGAGTGGATTCTTCGGATCGACTAACCACCTCGCCAATCCAAGTCGGTTGCGAGGAAGGTCTGAGGCGGGTGGATGCAGGGCTGCCATCGTTCCCGGTTCAACGCGTTCGCCGGGCGAGGCATAGTCGCCTCGAATCATGATGTGAGTTACTTGTTCCTCGTCCGAATCCTGCATGACCATCGTGGGCGTTTCCAACACCGCGAGCTGTTCACGCAGCTGTTCGATGAGATTGACAGATGACCGTCGTTGAGGGCTTTCGCCTGGAGATTGGCCCGGCGAGGGCGTGACACCGACGACGTTGCTGAGCATGACGTACTTACCGGCATAATAGGCGTCTCCGAAAGCCGTTACCTGGAGCTTCTCGACTTGGCTCCAATTGACCGCGCCGGGTGACCATGACGGCACCTTGAATGAGTCGATGGGGGCACGGATTCGAGTCCATGTACCAGGTTTGACGTCGGCGGTCGAAAATCGAAAGACGGTGGCGCGCTTGCCTTCGTTGTGGACTTGGAAGTTGAATCCGCCCTGGATATCAGTCTTAATCCAGAATTCGATTGCGGTGATTTCAGACAGGTCGTGAGTTGGAAGTGTGAATCCTGTGCCGAAGAAGCGGGACGTGACCGACGGTTCGACGACCGTCTTTGCGGAACGCGTGCCAATGCCTTCGGGCACATCGTCGGAAGCCGATACTGTCGCCGGGTGCGACGTCTGGTTCGTCGCCGCGAGATCGACGTTCTCAAAACCTAGAATGGTGGTTGCTGCGCCGGTGGTGACGGATCGTTGCTCTACCTTGCTGGCGAGCAGCTTCTTCTCTTCCGCAGCCAAAGCATTTCGAAGTTTCAGGGCTTCGCGACGATCATCCTCCGAAGCATGTGCGATGACTTCGCGACCCACGAAGAGCTTGCGAAACATATCGAAGCCCTGTTGCGCCACTTCGGGAATCGCTTGGTTGAAGTAGGCATAAAACTGGAAATATTCTTGTTGCGAGATTGCGTCGAACTTGTGGTCATGGCACTGTGCACACTCCAACGTTAAGCCCAACCAGACGGAGCCGGTGGTTGCCACGCGATCATGCAAAATGTTGGCACGAACTTCCGGTACTTTGGACCCGCCGGAAAAATTCGCTGCGACGTTTCGGTTGAAACCGGTCGCGACCAGCTGACTAGTCGAAGGATTCGGGAGCAGATCGCCTGCCAGCTGCTCGATCGTGAAACGGTCGAACGGCATGTCATCATTCAGGGCATTGATCACCCAATCTCGGTATGGCCACATCGATCGCAAATCGTCGTGCTGATAACCGTTGGAGTCTGCGTAGCGGGCGAGGTCCAGCCAACCAGCGGCCCACTTTTCGCCAAAGTGTTTTGATTCCAGGAGACGGTCGACCTGAGCCTCATAGCTCTCTGCAGAGTGGTTGGCCTCGAAGGCGCTGACTTCCTCGACCGAAGGCGGCAATCCGATCAGATCCAGATAGAGACGCCTGAGCAAGACCGCGGGCCTTGCCTCGGGCGAAGGCTTGAGACCCGCTTTCTCGATCCGTTTCAGGATGAAGTAATCGATTTGACTTGTAGGCCAGGATTGCGTCTCAACGGCAGGTGGATTTGGAGACTGCGGCGGTTGAAATGACCAGTGCTCCTCATACGGTGCGCCGTCTCGAATCCATGCGGCGATCTTTACAACCTGTTCCTTCGACAGAGGCTCGCCTTTGGGCGGCATTCGTTCATAGGGATCGTCCGTCAGGATCCGATCCATCAGGATGCTTTCCTCCGGTGCACCGGGAACGATCACGTCGTACTCAATCGCAGCGTCGCGTTGATCGAGCCGCAAATCGGCCTCACGTCCCGCAGCATCGGGGCCGTGACAGTGAAAGCATTTGCCAGAAAGGACCGGGCGAATGTCCCGGTTGTAGTCGTACTCGATTAACTCCTCTGCCAACGCGTGCGCATCCGAGGAAGTGACGGCGAAGGTGAGCGAGGCAAGGACCATCGTCAAACGATTGTTGGCGATCATCATGGATTTGGCATGCGTACTGCGGGAATCTGATTATTCGAGGATGGGCGGCTGTTTGATTTGAGATCGAACCGGACGGATGGTTCGCTTCGACGTGCCGCGTCTCTCCGTCCGAAGCGTGGAACGGTTCAGGGGCGAAGTCTATCTCCGGTCCTTACTTTTGAACGAGTCGATGTCAGCGACCAAATTGTCCAACCGGTCTATTCGGCTCCAGCAGTCGTCCTCGCCATCCTTGTCGATCTTGACGTCGGTTTCGATCCACAGTGATCTGAGCCGATCACCCGCGTCTTGGTTGTGCGATGGACGGATGTGTTCGCCGACGAGGAACGGACGCGGGCACGTTGTCTCGCCAAATTGAATGTAGGCATCTGCCAACTGATCTGCCTGAACCGTACGAACGAGGTGACAAGAGGTATCTCTTAACCGTACCGAGGTCTCTTGATGCGCCGCAGCCGAATTGCCAACAGGGAATCCGGCCAAGACCGTCAAGAATGCGATCTGAAAGGATCGAGGCAGAGGCAATTTGCTGGATCCGAATGAAGGTGCGGTAAGGTTGCCCGAGTCGTGTCTCAGATGGATTGGTTTCGGCGCCCCGGATTTGATTGGGGCCATCGTAGTTTTAGTTCGCGCCAGTCCGGATTCTGACGCTTTTTCTCCAGACTTTTCTCGACGAACGGGCCATCTTGGCCTTGGGGCACCGCACCGATAGCCAATTGTTCGAGAACGAATCGAAACGCTTTCGGCTTGAAGCGTGTAGGACCTCACTCCAGGGGCCAGCGGTCCAGGCCATTCCTCGTTGGTCTCGTGATGAAATCGCGGATCCGACGGTCACGCAGTGGTTTCACACTATGGAGCGATGCGTCCGTCGGGGCTATTTGGGCGGTCGAGACGACTTCACCGGCCAGGCCTCCGAACACTGCCGTGAGTGGATTCGGGAGCGACTTGAGCTTTCGGCGGTGATCTTTGGGATTGAATGCCTTTCCTGCACCGCGCTTTGCAATCAACTGGATTTCGTCCTGCATGGTCGGCCCGACTTAGTCGCCCGATGGTGTGATGACAAGGTGGCTCGATCCCAGAACACCCGAGAGCTTCGCAGCGATAGCGATTTGAGGCGCGGCCGACTTCGCGAGAGAAGCAACCTGCTTAGTTTCTGCTCAGTCGGAGGCGGGCGAGACGCCTCATCGAGCATGGCATCCCACTCAGCAAATCAAATGATTTGGACGCAACAAACGGACGTGGCTAGATCGACCCATCTTGCGTCATGGCAACAGGCGTGAGGTTTCGGGCCGAAACCCGCCTGATGCCCCTACCGCAACAACGATTCGAACTCCATCAGTCTCCGGCAAAGCAACAACGGACGGACCGTTGGCCTCGGTAGTGATGGCGACCTGACTGAGCGGCGTGTTCGCGCATCGATTCTGGACGACCAACGCAGGCACTCTTGCCAAAATACATCTGCCATTGCCACACCAGGTCTCGCCACATCGAAGCATCGATGCCCAACTCGCCC
>JBCDIU010000048.1:0-39976 GCA_038748615.1 Planctomycetota bacterium
CTGAAACCATCGGTCAAGAAGTTCGCTCAATGCGTTCGTGGGTACTGGGCCATCGAGAACACCCTTCATTGGTGCTTAGATGTGACGTTTGGCGAAGACGAAAATCGAGTGCGAAATCGCAATCTGGCGAACAACTTGGCTGGGCTAAAACGCTTCGCGATAAGCCTATTGAAGCAGGTCGATGGCAAAGAGAGTATCGCGATGAAGCGTCGGATGGCCGGCTGGAACTCCGGCTTCCCGCTCAAAGTACTCGGAATTCCCGTCTAAAGTATGCGGTGGCCCTGGGGTGGCACCACATTGCAATCAAGGATGGCAATCGCAACATCGACGCGCAGGTTCTCAAGAGGGATCTCCTCCCACTCTTGAATGACCGAGTACGCGACCAGGATGAGTATTTCGATTGCGGTTACAGCATCAGTCCAATCAGACGCAACCACACGAACAAGCTTCCAAGCCATGGGATGCTCTGGTGATTGTGATAACGCCTGTGATTAGCTGAGACGGGAGAAGGGCTTGCAAGCAGACGAGAAAACCGACCACCCGTACTCCGTTGCATCGTATGATTAGGCAAGCTCCATTGCATCACATGATTAGGCAAGCTCCGTTGCATCACATGATTAGGCAAGCCAAAGCCAAAGCAAGGTTTGCCCCAGAATGCAGTAATATCGTCGCTGTCAAACTTCGAGTAAAGATATAGACCATGCCAAGAACAATTCCTCCAATGAGCCCGACAACGACGTGGAGTGGCGTGGCGATGTGAACTAGCCCAAACAACAATGCCTGCAAAACGATCCCGCCAGTAACACCAAGCTGCTTCACAAGTACCCTGCACAGGCCCGCGCGAAAAATAAATTCCTCAGCGACTGGTACGACGACCGCTATCCATAAGAGTGAACTGACACCCATAGCGTTGGCTCGAAACCACTGAATCAGCTCCATGACTGCGGACGGCCAAAGCGGGCGAAACAGCATGAACGCAACGATGAGCAGACACTGCAGGCTCATGAGAGCCGCGACTGTGCGAAGCGGCCGATACAATCGAGAAAACTCTTCCGTTGGGCGAGCATGCCATTGCACCGCGCGGCAGATGAAGAAAGTGACAATCAAAACGACCGGAAAGAGACAAACAGCGATTAATGACCGCATTTGTGAAAGCAATGCGCCCGGAGTCTCTGTGAGCAGAGCCGCGGGTGTGCTCGAAGTTGATAATGGGTACGGCCCCAGCCGCCAGCGAAGGTTGACCATTCGTATCTCGTTGCGAAACGATCCAGCAACCGTTCGGCTTTCTGCATCGCGAATGGTCACGCGTCGGCTTTCCGTGTGAGTCGAGGCGTCAAGGAACACCAGATGTGGGACGACTATCAAGAAAACAAATGGAGCAATCGGTGCAAGCGTCCGTCCCGCACCAAGGTGACATGCATCCATGCTATTGCCTAATGTCCAAAATCACCCGGTCGCGACTAGAGATTTCCCATTGTCAAAACGCCCGACTTCGCAACTCGCGTGCATTGTGGTGTTATTCACCCTGGGAATTCACCACCCTATGTGGCGATTGGGTGCACTAACGAGTGAGCGGATTCGAGTCTGAGTTTTGGCCTCTCCCAGCGAACACGACTGCAGTAGCCGCGATCGTCCAGAGAGCCCCAACAGTCGCTGTCGCCCAAACTGTGTTGTGGGGAACAGCGATGTCCTCGGGAAGGGCAGAGTAAAAAGATGCCATGCTCAGGTAACCATGCAGAACACCGGTCACACCGATCAATGCCGGTAAGAAGACGACCCATCGAGATGTCAGGATGCTATTGTCAGGCGAATCCCAAAGGTCTCGTGTAAACGCGGAAAGGACTGCAAACAGCCCTGACCCGAACAGCATCATCCCGTAAAGCCCACCTAAGCTGTCAACCGTGTTTGCGACAAATGATGATGGCATTCGATGTGCGAGCATCTGCAATGATGCGAAGGAGGCAATTCCACCGAAGGCGGACAGAATCAACAATCGTGAGGATTTCATGTCAACTCTCTTAGGAAAGTGTAAATGGTTTGTAGTTGCAACAATTCGCCGAACGGTAGTCGTCACCCAGAACCGCCAATGTGGTTTCCATTTGTAATCGTGTCATGCGGTTTTTCGGTGTACGACGCTGTTACGCCGTCTGGCGAATCCCCCCTCCGTCAAGACCGGAATCCTTGCTGGGGTTATCCCACGGCGATCGCATCAAAACGTGGCTGAAGTATTCGTTTGAGGTTTGCCCGAGTGAACCCCTCGTGTGAAAGATTGCGTTGTTCCTTGGATGCACGCCCTGCAGTGGAGATGGCGATGCTTTCACAAGTTGATTTGTTTCACGACTGTTTTGACCGTGTCGATGACGCTCGCGTTGTTGGCCGTACGAAACACCTGCTCCATTCGATCCTGTTCCTCGTCTCTTCAGCACTGATCGCCGATGCGGACGGCCCCCTTTTGAATTCACCTGTCTGGTGTCGTAGTGACATCGTTCGGATCAGCGGAGTTGTCATCGCGGGTGCCTTCCTCTGCAAGTCGAGCAGCAGGGTCGGCCAGCCATTTCAGGAAAGCACCGCCCTCATAAGTCTCGTGGGAGACAGCGTCAAACCTTCGCAATTCGGCATGGGCGTCGTCCACATCGCCTCGATTAATCGCGGAGAGGATCGCGGACACAAACTCCTTGGTCGCTCCAGAGTAGCGAATGGAATCACTGAACGAGGTGCTGAGGGCAGCCGCACCGTACGCAAGTATCCCCATCGCGGCCGTAAAGAGGGGACCAGCGATTCGTCGCAAGTACGGCTTATCGGACGCTTCGCCGATCAGCCAGAGAATGCCGAGCGACAGAACGGTGAGCAAGATTATGACGGGAATGGATGTACCTCAGCTAATGCAGATAAAGTTATGGATGACGTGGTCGCGGCGAACGACTTACCACTTCAGCAAATTCAGCTCGGCGACTCACATGCATCCGATTGTTCCCCGTTGGTGTGGACTCCCCCCTTCCGTCAAGACCAGAATCGGTGCTCGGGCTTCCCCACGTCGATGAGCGGTCAGTGAGCTTGTTTGTGGATTGGGTCCTCGACGACGAATGCGGCTGGGAATTGGGCCGCGTCGCGTCCGGCTTGCTCGGCCCAACGCTTATTCTGCGAATTCCCGGCCGGTTGATTCATCGGAATATCCATGCCGCCCTCTTCCGACAGCATGGCGTAGAGTCGGTTCTCCATTTCCTTGGCAACGGACTTGTAGGACGGATCGTAGATCAGATTGCGGACTTCGCCCGGATCCGTCGTCAGATCATAGAGTTCGTCTGCGTCCCAAAGTCCGTAGTAGGTGATGTACTTGAATCGGTCACCTCGCAAGGCGAATTGGGTCGGCGATTGGGGGAAGTTCTTTTCCCAGTAATAGACGTATAGAAAGTAGTCTCGCCACGGCTGATCCGGGTTGCCGGGAAGGTCCAAGAAACTTTGGCCGTCCATGTAAGCGGGCGCGTTCAATCCGGCCGCGTGCAAGATGGTCGGCCCCACGTCGATGTTGCCAATGACATGCTCGATTGGCGTTCCTCCATCAAAGAGATTGGGGCACTGCATCAGCATTGGGACACGGATCGACTCCTCGTACGAAACACGTTTGTCAATCAACCCGTGCTCTCCCCACATGAAGCCATTGTCGCCCATGTAAATGATCAGAGTGTCGTCATGGATCCCCATTGCTTTTAACTGCTGCAGCACACGACCGACACTATCATCGACGGCCAGAACAGACTCGCAGTATCGACGGTAAAGGTATTCCAAGCCTTTATCACTGTGATAGGAAAAATCGATCCCGTGCCATGAATTACGCTGATCGCGCACCCAACGCGGCGTATTCAGTTCGGCCGAGAGTTCGTCACCCTTGGGAAGAAAACTCAAATCGACGTCGGCATAGCGGCCGGCATGTCGTTCGGCGGGTGTGAAGTTGCTGTGCACCGCTTTGTGCGACAGGTACAAAAAGAACGGTGTGTCCTCGTCGCGTTGCTGAAGCCAATCAATGGCATAATCGGTCAGTTCATCGGTGATGTAGCCCTTTTGTTTGACTCGCTCGCCGTTGACATTGAGGGTGTATTTCGGTCCCGGTGGCAGATAGTTCCCCTGGCCTCGGAAACTGATCCAATGATCGAAACCAGGCCTGGGATCATCATGGTGTCCTCCCATGTGCCACTTTCCGATGAATGCCGTGTCGTACCCGGCTCGTTGGAGATACTGCGGAAAGAACAGCGTCCCCTCGGGAACCTGCCGATTGTTGTCGATGACGCGATGTTTGTGTGTATACCTGCCCGTCAGGATGGAAGCCCGACTCGGCGAACACAGGCTTGTCGTGACGAACGCATTCTTCACGTGCACGCCGTTGGTGGCCAGGGAGTCCAGGTGCGGTGTTTCCAGGAACGGATGACCCGCAGCCCCGAAAGCATCGTAGCGATGATCATCCGTCAAGATGAACACCACATTGCGAGGCTCGGCACCATCGCGCGGTGGCGTTGCGGGCAAGGCATCCGCCTGAAGCGGGACGAGCGATCGCAGCCCATGAATCAAAAGCAACAGAACGAACAACCGGATTGGCATAATCAATTGAGGGGTTGGGTGATTCGAAATCGTCGACGTCGGTGTCTCCGATGGATGCGACAGACTAACACAGTTTACTCACTATGGAGTGACATGGGCATGGAGGTCGTCAGACCCTCCGACGCGTCGCTATAAAACAGACGAACCGATGGCGTTGTGCTCGCCGGGGCGGTTAAACTGCTGACGTTGAAACTCAAATCCATTCATTCATTCTATGCTCGGACCGGTATTCAATCGCGAAGCGTCTGTCGTCCCAAAACGGACGGCCACGTACTTGACGCGCGGTCTCTATTTGCTGGCGCTGCTCGTGCTTTTATGCACGGGGTATTTGGTGCTCGATGGGTCACGCTCACTGGGTGCCTCTTCGGATGCGGCGAAGTTTGGGGGTTGGATGTTTCGACTGCTCGCTCCGCTGCAGCTGGTGGTCTTAACGGCGTTTGCGGCCGTCGGTGCCGCCAGCAGTGTGGCACAGGAGAAAGATCGCCGTACACTGATCTTGTTGTTGCTCACCCGGCTGTCCGGTTTCGAGTTGGTCGCCGGCAAGACGGCTGCGACCATGCTTTCGCCACTTTCCCTTTGGCTGGTTTCGTTGCCGCTGTTTTTGACGCTGCCGCTGTTGGGCGGCGTCGCGCCCCAACAAGTCTTGGCCGTGTTCGCGGTCACATTGGTCAGCATTGTTCTCTCGGCAACCGTGGGTACCGTCATCGGGCTATGGCGTGAGAAGACATTCCAGGCGATCGCCCTGACGGTTCTGACGCTGCTCTTGATTGTGGCATTTGGCGAGATGATCGCGGCGATCGCAGCGAACTCGGCCGGACAGCTCGTTGCGACGGCGATGAGTCCAGCGCGTGCGCTTGAGTCGGCAACCAACGCCAGCGGTTCGTGGCTCTCGTGGATTGCCTCCGGGGCTGGCGCCTTTGTGATCGCCGGAACGATTGGATCGGGGGCGCTAATGGCCTTGGGTGTCGCCAAGGTGCGAGTCTGGAATCCGTCACGCGAAGTCCGAGTGAAGGCAACCGATGCGGAGACGAGCGATGAACTCGCCGCATCGTCAACGGCCACGGGACCAGCATCGTGGAAGGTCCGGCAACCCAGACGAGTTTGGAACAATCCGATTCTCTGGCGAGAGATCCGAACTTGGGCTTACGGCCGCAAAGTGCTCTTGATCCGAGCCGTGTTCATGCTGATTTTTATGATTCTCGCCGGCGCGGTCTGGTTTCAGATCCAATCAGGTGACGCTTTCGAAGCGGCGGGTCGTTTCGGACGAGCCATCCCCGCCGTGACAATTCCGATGGCCGTACTGGGAGTCATCAGCTTAGTCTTGATTAATGCCTTGTCAGTCAACTCCGTCACGGGCGAGCGAGACGGCCTCGCGCTCGACTTACTCTTGGTGACGGATCTTCGACCGTCGGAGTTTGTGTTTGGCAAGTGGATCGGTGTGCTCTACGTGGCGAAAGAAATGATCCTTTTGCCCATGGCGTTGATTGTGCTGTTGGGAGTGAAAGGCGTGATGACCTACGAGAATATGGTGTACGCATTGGTCGGCGCGATCGCACTGACTCTGTTTGTGACGATGCTAGGAATTCATTCCGGTCTCAATTTCGTCTCCGGTCGCACGGCCACGTTGGCGAGCCTGGGAACGGTGTTTTTCCTATGTGTTGGCATCGCAATCTGCATGACGATCATGGTGAGTTTTCGCGGCGCGTTTCAGTTACAGCTTGCGCCGTTTTTGGTGATGATTTTGGGCGGCGGGGCGGCCTTGTTTGCGGCCTTGGGATGGCGCAACCCGTCCTCGGCGATGTTCGCGGCTTCATTCGCGTTACCACTGATCACGTTCTATGCGATCACGCAATTCCTGCTTCAAACGGATCACCTTCTAGTGGTATTTGCGTTGGTGATCGGCTACGGGTTTACGACGGCGGCCATGATGATTCCGGCGCTCAGTGAGTTCGATGTATCGTTGGAGGTGGACCGGAGCGGATCGGCCAGCACGTCCACGTGAGCGAGCTTCGGTCAGCATGGCCGTTCCTGGCATCGATGCTGGTGTTGATTGGCGTTAGTGGAGTCTTCAGTGGCAGCGAGGCGGCGCTGTTCTCGCTACGTGATCGGGATCGTCGACGATTGGAGCAAAGCAGTCGAGGCGGCCGGGTGGTCGCATCGTTGCTTCGAGATCCTGAGCCATTGTTGTCAGCGATTCTCTTCTGGAATTTGCTAGTCAACATGACCTATTTTGCGCTGGTTGCGATCGTTTCGCAGGACATCTCACGGCCCGGCGTCTTCACCCTATTGAGCCTGCTGGCGATCATTTTCTTTAGCGAGATGTTGCCGAAGAGCTTCGCCGTGATGGCGCCCGCTCGGATGGCACTGCTCGTCGGCCTGCCGATGAAGGTCGCGGTGTTGATTGTTCGCCCGGTGCTACCGATGGTGAGTTGGGCCAATGGGACGGCGAGTCGATTGATTTGGCCGTCGTTTGAGGCGGAACCGGAGATTGAGTTGACGGACATTGAGCGCGCGATCGAGCTTTCGACCGACGACGCGATGCTCATGAGACGCGAGCGAATGACGCTGCAGGCTTTGGTGGGAATGGCGGATACCCGCGTCGATGAACTCATGCGTCCACGCAGCAAGTTGTTAATCGAAACGCCGCCACTGAGGCGATTCTCGATTCCGGATGGTTCACCACCGGGCGGCTATCTGTTGGTCGGCGAGCCGAAAGATCCGACAGGCCAGACCATCCTCGGGTCGGTTGCCTTGCGTTTGCTGCGTCCGAGCCAGTGGGATGACTTGGATTCGGCATTGGAGCCCGTCATCCATGTGCCTTGGTCGGCGCGTGTGTCTCAGGTGTTTGATCAGCTTGATTCCGCCGATGTGAATGTGGCGATTGTGGTGAACGAGTTTGGTGAAGTGGTCGGGGCGCTTTCGGTTGACGATATCCTGGGCGGTGTCTTAGCAAGTCGAAACCGCAAAGATGAACCGGAGGATCAAATCCAGACGATCGGCGGCAACCATTTCCGCATGCCCGGTTCGACGAGCTTGCGCGCCCTTGCACGCCGACTGAACGTGAGTCTGCCAGAGGAGCGGACGGCCACCGTTGCTGGTCACCTGCAACGTCATAATGAACGAGTCCCACGCGTTGGCGATGTGGCGCCGCTGCCTCCGTTTGAGTTGGTTGTCACGGAAGAAGACGCCGACGGTGTTTGGATCGAAGCCTGGTTGGGTCCATCGACATCCGGTGCGGTCCCATGACCACCGCATTGATACTGCTGCTGATTGGATTGTCGCTCTCTGCGTTCTTCAGCGGCAGCGAGACCGGCCTTTATCGCGTGTCGCGAACCCGCCTGGTCTTGGACGGTCTGAGTGGCTCCGCGGTCGGACGCGGGTTGGTCTGGTTGATCAATCATCCAGCGATCTTTGTGGCGACCACGCTGGTTGGCAACAACCTGGCGAATTATCTGACCAGCGCGGCCATCGTGCTCTTGGTGGCGCGTGGAACGGGCGGTGGCGCCGGTGTGGAACTTGCGGCAACCGTTGCGATGACACCAATCGTGTTCGTGTTCGGCGAACTTCTGCCGAAGCATCTGTTTTATCAGGCTCCCTATCGATTGATGCGTTCGACCCAGTGGTACCTCCTCGCGGCCACCGTGGTCTTTGCGCCGGTGTCACTCGTGCTGGGCCTATTGAGTAGCCTGCTCCAGGCGTTGACGGGGCAGACCCCGTTTCGCCTGCGTCTGGTGATGGCTCGGGGGGACCTCGACAAACTGCTTCATGCCGGTCACGAGGCGGGCATTCTCGCAGCCGGTCAACGTGATCTCGCCCAGAGCTTGCTCGACGTCGGAAGCCAAGCGGCAATCCGATTCGGTGTTACGCCGAGCCGTCTTGCTCTGGTCGAAAAGCCGCTCTCCGGGGCCATTGATTTGCCGGCCGCTCGGCATGCTGCGCGTCGTGTGAACCACCCAATTGTCCTCGTCCAACAGGGCGGCCTCGTCGTTGGATTTTACCGTTATGCGGATTTGGTGCACGCCGCGGATCCACCTCCGATGCTGAGCATCGTCCAGTGTAGCGTTAACGATCGCCATCTATCCGTGTTGCTGAAGCTCTATGACGCGCACAGCGATGTCGCTGTGCTCATGGACGTCGGTGGTCGACTGAAAGCCGTTGTGACGCGACGGCAATTGTTGCAGCCGCTGTTGAACTGAAGGGCGCCATCCGGCGACGAAAATCCTTGTGAACGGCCATGGCCTATCGAGGCAACATGGTGTTGGCGATGGGCCAAACAGACCTCATATCTGATAGTTCAATTCGGGATAGAGGTCATCAGGACGATCACCGGCGCGAACCTTCAGCTGCGGCTTCTCGAGCATGACCGTCGTGTTGGGATTGACGCTTCGTGTAATCCATACCGACGATCCGATGACGGATTCGCGGCCGACGACCGTGCGACCACCCAAAATCGTCGCATTGGCATAGACGACGACGTGGTCTTCGATGGTGGGATGGCGTTTCTGACCACGGATGAGTTGACCATCCGCATCCGTTGGGAATGACAGAGCACCTAACGTCACACCTTGGTACAGCTTGACATGCTCCCCGATCTCGCAAGTCTGACCGATGACGACGCCCGTTCCGTGGTCGATGAAAAAGTATTCGCCGACGCTGGCACCGGGGTGAATGTCGATTCCGGTTTGCTTGTGGGCCCATTCGGTCATCATCCGCGGAATGAATGGAACCTGCAGTTGCACCAGCTCGTGGGCCACTCGATAAACGGTGATGGCCTCGAAGCCGGGATAGCAAAAGACGACCTCATCGGTGGTCTGGCACGCCGGGTCGCCGTCAAAGGCCGCCTGCACATCGGTACCCAACAGATGACGAAGCTTGGGAATCCGTTTTAGAAATTCGATCGCCATCGCCTGGCCTTTGGCCTCAAAGTCGATGGCCGTCTCGCAATCCGCATGAGAATGATTCACGCGATGATCGTGCCGAAGCGCGCGGCCGATTTGGATCGTGAGCTGATCGTGCAGCGAGTCGATCAACCCACCGACGTGGTATCGAATGTTTCCCTGGTGCAAATTCGTGTTGCGACGATAACCCGGGTAAAGGACGTCCTTGAGGTCCAACAGGATATCCACCACCGCCGAATAGCTGGGCAGCGGGCAATGTCCTAGATGGTTGATCGAATCGTCCGGCGTGTAGGTCGCGACGATCTGTTCGGTCAGTTGGGGCAGCTGTTCTTTGAGCCGAAAATCCGAGGCCACCGGTTCATTCCTGCGGGAGTGTCGATTGAAGATGGCCAGACGTTTTCGCCCGCCATCGCCTTCATCAGGTGCTACGACGCCGCGGGATTGGATCAGGGGCCAATCGACGGCGGATTGGCCATGAGGAAATCTCGCGGGCCGCGATGCGTATAGTAAGGATAGGCAACCTGCGCCGCTGGCGGACCTGGTTGGAAGGGTAACTGCATGTGGGAGCTGTAATTGTGACCGCCCTGCTGCCAACCCAGTGGCCCAGCGGTACAGCCATTCCGGCCGCATCCGGTGTAACATCCGGCGAGGCGGCCGCGAGTCTTTCCAAGCAAACCACCATCGGCGCGGCCGCACGCCTGGCATCCGCACGCATCGTCGGAGCACGAATCGCTCGCGCAGCCGTCTCCGCACGTGCCACTGCTGCAACTGGCCGACTCGCACGAGGAGCACCCACCGCGCGTGTTATGGTGGAGGCATCCAGTGCTGATCGTCAATATTCCGGCGATCGACCCGATTAAAACCCAACGATTCATTCTGAATCCTTCCAAAACGAAGCCTGCCGCGGTTTCAATCGCCTTTTCGGTCGTTGAATGGCTGCAAGCATGGATGATTGTCTGGCTTTCCGTGCAAGGAGGCATCGGCCGTTCAATGCAACAAGATGCACACAATCACTCCAACCGGCCTTGATCGGCGCTCGCGGCTGCAACAAAGGCCACGCAGAACCCCCAAACCCTCCAATCGTGACACTGTGGACGTGGGTGGGTTCGCTTCTTAACGATCGCTCGTGATACCTGGCCTGTAATCGTTTTGGCAGCCAACGCAAGCTTCCTTCATCGTCAAGCCGACGGCGTCGATACTCGCCATAACGACCAGTAGAACTTCCCTAAGCTGGTTGGATTTGCCAGGACGGCACCTTTGCGCCACCCGGTGAATTTACCTCCCTAAATCACTTAACGGGGCTCTTTGCGAGTGATGGAATGATGAGCAAAGAAATCA
The DNA here is from genome assembly GCA_038748615.1 of Planctomycetota bacterium. GTDB lineage: Bacteria > Planctomycetota > Planctomycetia > Pirellulales > Pirellulaceae > Rhodopirellula. The sequence continues at coordinate 10,830 of JBCDIU010000048.1, forward strand.
AACGCGCACTATGGAGATGGCCGGTGGCGGCTTCCGCCGCCATCATTGCCGCTGGAACGATTGGCCCATCGTCCCAGTGGTTTCACCGGCATGATGGATCGCAAGTCGCGGCGAAGTTCGCATCCGCATCGGCATCATGGGTAACGCGACACTCGGCACTGGCCAGTCAGATCTGGGATGATGTTTCGATCCACAGTGATCCGCGGCCGCCAGAGCGCACCGCGGCGGGACGCCTTGGTCTGCGACTGCCGCAACGTCTGGATCCGCATCGATTGACACAGCAAGAACTCGGACGTTCGATCACCGCCGCCGGGATGGACTCCATGAGTGATTGGTTACCTGCACCGGTGCTCGATCCAGCTCGGGAATTGGCCGGATATGCCGGGCCGTTTCCCTTGACGACGACGTCAACCAACCCGATCGCCCCCACGCCGCTGGCTCCAGGTATCGAAGCTCCCTCGAAACCAACGGATTGGTCCAACCGCATTGATTGGTCCGGGCCGATTGCACAAGGGTTGCTGCATCGAATTGCGCCTGCGATCACACATGGATCAGCTCTCAGCGGACTCCAACGATGGCTACCCACGTCACCAGTGAAAATGTCCGATGGCGCGTCGGATGTGTTGCCGAGTTCGATCCGCGTCTTGGCGAAACCCGTCCAGCCTCCGCAGCAGGTCTACGCTTGGCCTCAAGCAAGACAGCTACGACTGGACCTCGCCACACTGTCATCCCAGGGCCAACTTGCTCGAGCGATGACGAGTGACTCCGGGCTGCGACTGGCGTCTCGCGAATCGGCTCGTTTCCGACTGGAGGAACCCGGATCTGGTTTCAACACCGCGGTGGGAGGCGTCGATCGTACCGACAATTCGACACCCCAGCAGCGAGCGGCCTCGGCCATCGTCATGGGACGATGGGCCGATCAAGTGGATGCCAAACTCGAGCAATTACGTCAGTTGCCTCGACTGGCCGATCCACATGCCGGCTCTTTCATCCGAGAACTTTCCACCTTGGCCGAGGCTGGGCTCCAATTGGGCGAGAAACTGCCGGCCCGGGACCAGCAAATCCACTGGATGCGAGCCGCCCACTCGTTGGCTCGCCGCACCAGTGTTTGGGGAGCGATCTGGCACCTTTCCCAGGCGTCGGATGACGTGGGCCAAGAAGTCCCCGAGCGCATCGAGATGGCGAGTTCTTCGACGAGCATCCGTGAACTGGTCCATGATCTTCGGACCGATCTTCCGCTAACCGGAGACGCCTCGGGATGGAACACTTTCCTTTTGCTCGAACCGATTTCGGAGATTGAGACGCTCGTTGACTACAACGAGCGTGCGCTATTGGCACAACGTTTCCTGTCCCGACTGCACTACCAGGGTCTTAGCGGAGCACACGTGCGGTGGTTGGATCGTGCCAGTGTTCGGCATTTGGCCGAGGCGTTGCATCCATTGACGATGAAGCCGGTTGACTATGTCGACCTGCTGACGGACATCGAACGACAAGAGTCCGACACAATCGACTTGGCATCTCTGAAAGTCACCGAAGCCCTCCAGTCGTTGCGTTATACCGATCGCATGCCTTTGGTTCGCGTCGCCAAAGCAATCGACTTGAATTACCGCAATGCCAACGTCCGCACGGCTATCTCTGCCAAGCTGCTCGACCGGTTGTTGCCGGATGTTCCCGCCAAAACAGACCCGATCAACAGAACGATCTTAGGAAGCCGTGTGCGTGGAACGAGCCAAACCGATTCGCAACTATCACTGACTTTGATCCCGTCTGACGAGGTCTGGAAGTTGACCGTTGCCAGTCAAGGCCAAGTCTCGATGCGTAGTCGAAGCACCCAGTCCGGTGTTCAGGTCCACACAACCGGTCAGTCCCATTTTGTGGCGACAACCCCAATCGAGATCACCCGCGCTGGAATGGAGATCGGCTCAACAAGCGTCGACGTGCAAGGCGGCAATCGGCTGCGCGGCATCGATACCCGCTACGACGGCTGGCCCTTGTTGGGGCCGCTCGTCCAGGCGATTGCGAAGTCACGCTACGACGACACGCGTGCCACGGCCACACGAATCATGGATGAGTCCGTCCGCTCGGAGGTGTCGGAGCAGTTTCAAAATGAGTTGCGTTCCAAGTCCACCCTCGGCATCAATCGGCTCGATGAGTTTGTCTTTGGTCCATTGGGGCGTCTCAATCTGAATCCACGCGTCATTGATCAGCGAACCACCGAGACGAGATTGATTGCTCGTTACCGGGTCGCTGGCGACTGGCAACTGGCGGCGCACACGCCGCGACCGCGAGCCTACTCGGACAGTTGGATGAGCATGCAACTGCACCAATCGGCGCTCAACAACCTGCTCGAGCGTCTGCTGCCGCACGGACAGCCGAAAACCATCGGCGAATTACATGATGACACGCGTTCCTTGTTCGCCATGCAGCCAAGCTCGCTGCCGGAGGACGTGCCAGCCGATGCTGCAGTTTGCTTCGCGCCAACCCGACCGATCACGCTCGAGTTCGACGAAGGACAAGTCTGGCTGACACTTCGTGTGGTCAGTCTATCGCGACCGGGCAGCTCTGCACTGCGTCGATTCATCGTTCGCGCATCCTATCGTCCGACCGTCGACGGACTCGATGCGCGACTGGTCCGACAGGGCCACCTACGCATCAGCGGACCCAGCATGTCGATGCGACAACGCATCCCCGTCCGAGCCATTTTCAACAAAATCCTGGCCGAAGACCGGGAACTACCGCTGACCCTTCCGCAGCTCACACAACATCCCGCGATCTCGGATTTGGTCGTAACCCAATTGGAGCTGCGTGACGGCTGGATCGCGATCTCAATCGGCCCTGAGCCCTCAGTCCGTGTCGCGAGTCGCCCATGATCACATTCATTGTTTTGGCCGCAGCGATCAAGATGCTGATTGGATTGGGACGCAGCTGACGGTATCGGTTCAATTCATCAAGAGTTGGACCATCCACCGGAGTCCGTCGGAGATCGACATTGCCCAGGATGTCGAATTCACGAGGCCGACAATGTAAAGGACAAAACTGCCGTAGAGTGCAATCAAGACACATGCATTGACGCGTCCTAATGCGACCGTGCTCGAAAGACCCGCCGGGTCTTTCTCCACACGTCCAAAGCAAAAGCAGGCCAGACCGGCGCAGGTCAAGAAGAAAAGCAACACGCGCAACTGGGCCGATTCCATCGCAACGGTTGGGTGCAACTCGATGGGGCCGTGGACGACCGTGTACATCAACAAGGGAACGCCAAGGGCAAAGCAGATGTCAAAAACATTGCTTCCCAACGCGTTGGCGACGGCATCGTCATAGTCGCCATCTCGGGCATCGCGAATGCTCATCACCGTATCGGGAACGCTGGTCGCCATCGACGCAAAGATCACGGCGACAAACAAGGACGGCATCCCCAATCCCGTCATCGTCATGCCAAAAAACTGATACGACGGATGCGCCAGGTTGGTCGGTCCGGTCCCCAACCATTCGCAGGCGAGGACGAGCAAGTAGCACGCCGCCGAAAGAACCGCCAAGGATGCCAACAAGAGTGGCCACGCGTTCCAGCGTTCCTCCTCCATTTGGCGACGTTGATGGGCACCAACAAACCACCGTGGCAAATCCATCACAGGACCTCCGCTGATCCAGAAAAACAATCCCGCCATCCATGAGAGTCCGCGAACGCTTGCTGCCGAGTGAACATCATCCTCGTCTTGGTCACTTGGCTTCGACCCAGCCTGCGATCGCATCGTCTGCAACATGTATGTGAGGTAGGCGACGTAAAGGCTGATCAACAGTGCACCTTGGAACCACCATAACTCGTCTCCGGCAATCACCAAGATCAAGGCGCCTTCGCACAGCAAAAGCCATAGTCCGTCTCGCAACAGAACCTTGCGACTCACTCGAACGTGTGAAATCCCTGAGAGCCCGCCGGCAACGCCAAAGACGCCCACCACACTCAAGATGCAGACCGCGGGGATAATCATGCCATTGAACAAGGCGCTGCCCGCGGTAGTGCCAAGACCGATGGCAAATCCTTCCTCGTCAGCCAACACCAACAATGCGATGAGAGTTGTCAGAAACTCGGGGATCGAACTCCCAATCGCGTTAATGGTCCCGCCGCGCACGCCATCACTGAGGTGACGGCCGAGATATTCGCTAGCGATTTCAAAACCGTCGCAGGCGCGCCAGATGATCAGGCAAGTCCAAAGAATCAGTGCTAACGGAATCAGTGTGCCAATCAAAGAGTTGCCTTCCGAGCGGCGATGATGAAACCGCCCGCGATACAAAATGTTGACTTCCAGTGGTTGGGCATCACTTTCGAGCCATCCAAGCTCAGCCGATCGAACTGCTCAACGGTCCAATGAGTCGCCCGTAGATCCGCGATAATTTCTCGAGCGGAGAAACGGTGTAGGAACATATCGGGCAAGCCGCGGTAAGCGTACACGGCATCCCCAAATTCTTCCTCGGACCTCATTCGGGACCGGAACCACTGCATCGCCAACATCTGCGGACCGCCCGATTGCAGCAGTGAGGCGTATCGATGATGAACATGCAGCAAAAAGATCCCACCGGGCCGCGTGATCCTTTCCGCATGGGAGAGCACTTGACGACGATGGTGCCGACCCTGAATCATGCCCAACGTGCTGAACAGGCACACGGCTCCATCAACCACTTGGTCGGCCAGGAATTGCATCTCCACCAGATTACCACGCAAGGGACTGACTCTCCCCGGACTCACTCTCACCGAGCACTTGTCCGACCCCACTGGACGCCGTGATTCGATTTGGACGAGCTTCGAATTGACTCTTCGAAGCATGGATTGCGAAAGATCAATGCCGAGAACATCGTAGCCTCGCCCAGCCAAAACCGCAGCAGTGCGTCCCGTTCCGCATCCGAGATCGGCGATTCGCGGCCGAGGCAGATTTGACGACGAAGATTCAGGAAAGTGAGCGGCGACCAATCGCGTGTCGAGGTCGCAAATCGGCGTCGCGTCCACAAAGTCGTCGTATTTCTCCGCAATCGAGTCTTGTGACGCGTAGCGCCACGTTCCTTCGGCGATGCCCGGTCCGCGTCGCCAGGCCGTTGCGACGGATTCCTGCCCAGTGCTCGTCACGGTCCACAGTTCCAGCATCGAAGGGGCGTTTCAAATCGCCGGTCGACTCCTATAATCCGCCGTCCCCACATTCAATCCACCTCAACAGTCCTCATTTGGGAACAATTCAACCGTGGCGATTCGAGTAGCAATCAACGGCTTTGGCCGCATTGGACGTCTGACCTTCCGAAATCTAATGGAACGCAGTGATGAATTCGAAGTCATTGCCATCAATGATTTGACGGACAACCAGACGCTCGCAACGTTGTTGAAGTATGACAGCATTCACGGTCGGTATCCGGGGACGGTTGAGTTTGATGATAGCTCCTTAACCGTCAACGGTCAGAAGATCGCCGCACTGGCGGAGCGAGACCCGAGGAAACTTCCGTGGGCCGATCACAACATCGACATCGTGATCGAATCAACGGGCTTCTTCACTGGTCGCGCCGATGGAGACAAACCGGGTTATGACAGTCACCTGTCCGCCGGATGCAAAAAAGTGGTGCTATCGGCCCCCGCGAAGGACGGAGCCGATTTGACTTGCGTGCTCGGCGTCAACGATGACAAGCTCAGTGCCGATCTCAAATGCATTTCAAACGCATCTTGCACGACGAACTGTCTGGCACCCGTCGCCAAGGTATTGCACGAAACCTTCGGGATCGAGCAAGGTCTGATGACGACCGTTCACGCGTATACCAATGACCAGAACGTTCAGGATCAGCCACACAAGGATCTCTATCGAGCCCGAGGAGCCGCCCAGAACATCATCCCAACGTCAACGGGTGCGGCCAAAGCCGTGGGACTGGTGATCCCTGAACTTCAGGGCAAACTGACGGGGATCGCCATGCGAGTGCCCGTCCCAACGGGAAGCGTCGTCGACTTGACGGCGAACCTGGCAAAAGAGGCGACTAAGGATTCGATCAATGCCGCCATCCAAAGCGCCGCTGAAGGTCCGCTAAAGGGAATTCTGTTTTTTGCAACGGATCCGATCGTAAGCAGCGATATCGTTCACGATCCGCACAGCAGTATCTTTGCGGCGGACTTCACTCAGGTCCTCGGTGACACCGGGAAGATGGTGAAAGTCGTATCCTGGTACGACAATGAGTGGGGCTACTCATGTCGTACAGCGGATCTGTGCAGCAAGCTTGGGGCGATGCTCTAGGCCCCAGTCCGAAACGGCCGCACTTCTGGTCCTTGCTAGCATGTTTGTTGATCGAGTCGAAATCGAACTGTTTGCGGGACGCGGCGGAGATGGCTGCAGCAGCATGCGGCGCGAAAAGTACGTCCCGCGTGGAGGTCCCGATGGGGGTGATGGCGGACGGGGTGCGGACATCATTCTGCAGACGCGCGTCGGTACGAATTCGCTGGCGGGATTCGCGGGAAAACGTTTCTACCGTGCCGAGAAAGGACAACCCGGCATGGGAGCGCTGCGTCACGGCCGAAATGGTCGAGAGTTACGTCTCTTTGTCCCATGCGGCACGAGCGTGATCGACGCGTCCGACGGGTTCGTGATCAAGGATCTAACGGAGCCGGACGACTCGTTTGTCGTCGCACAAGGCGGGCGAGGAGGCCACGGCAACGCTCGCTTTAAATCGAGCACCAACCAAACGCCGCGTCAAAGGCAACTCGGCGCCGACGGCGAGGTGCGGCATGTCATTCTTGAATTGAAGTCCATTGCCGATGTCGGTTTGGTCGGTATGCCGAATGCCGGCAAGAGCACGCTGCTATCGCGAATCAGCTCGGCCCGCCCGGAGATTGCCGACTATCCATTCACGACGAAACATCCGAACTTGGGAATCGTCGACGTGGATGCAGATCGCTCATTCGTGCTGGCGGACATACCGGGCCTGATTGAAGGCGCCAGCGAAGGCGTCGGTCTGGGACATGAGTTCCTGCGACACGTGGAACGCGCCGGCGTGTTGATTCATCTGGTTGAGCCCACCCCCATGGACGGCACCGATCCGGTGGAAAATTACGACGCGATCCGAAACGAATTGAACAGCTATGACGATCAGCTTTCCAGTCGGGAACAACTGGTCGTGATGACCAAGTGCGAGTTGGATCCCGACGGTTCTGTTTTGAGTCGACTCCGTGACCACCTCGACCGGTCAACGGCCAAAGCAACCGAGATGGCACCAACCGACAAGGTGCCATCGGACACACCACGACGGCGCCCTCCCCATCTGATGGCCATCAGCGCGGCGACCGATGTGGGACTTCAAGATTTGAAGGAAGAGGTCGTTCGTCGAGTCATGGCGCAACGTCAGCAACTGCGTCCGACGAGCGATGACGACGTTCGAACCGGGCACGCTACCGACCAGTCAGATTCGGGTCGCCCCCGGCGGGTCCCACCACATCGAGCCGCCGCGACGGCACAGCTTTCCAACGGACATCAGGCTCGCGATGTCACGCGAGACGAGACTCCATGAGTCCTCCCACGGAGGTTCCACGTCCAATTCCGAACATCGCTGCGTCGACACCCCGTGTCATCTCCATCGACGTCGGGAATACCTCGGTCAAGATTGGCAGGTGGGACCCAGCGCATGCTGACATCGAGTGCTGTTCGTTCGACTTGACTGACGCGGATGTGGAGTCGCAACTTGCCGACCAGTTGAGGTCTTGGTTGCGCGGTGAAGGTGTGAGTCATCAGGTGACCAACGATGAAGTCAGGATCGCCTCCGTCAATCTGCAAGCCGCACGGATTGTCACACGCGCCATCGACGCATTGGCCAACGAGCGATTGCGTCAGCGCGTGATCCTATCGACAGATGTGCCAATGGTGATTGGCACGCGTGAACCCAATAAGACGGGGATCGATCGTTTGGTCGGGGCCTGGGCTGCACGAGAATTGCATGGTTCTCCAGTGGTCGTTGTTGACGCGGGAACAACGGTGACGGTCGATCTAGTCGACGATACTGGCCAATTCCGCGGTGGTGCGATCCTGCCAGGGCTGGAAATGCAGACGCGTGCTCTGGCCGCTGATACGGACGCGTTGCCGAAGCTGGACTGGCGACGATCCGTTCCGTTTGACCAACTCGACTCGACAAAAGCCGCGAACAATACGCTCGATGCGATTCGTCTAGGCGTGCTTTCAGCGGTTTCAGGCGGTATCGAACGAATCGTCGCTGGTTACCAGCATCACGGGAACGTGATCGTCACCGGAGGTGATGCGGAGTGCCTGCTCGAAACGATGAAACCACTCCATCCAGTCCACTGCCATCAACTCGTTTGCCGCGGTTTGCTGATGCTGCCTAGCGATGCCACCACTGGCAATCGGTGAACGGTTTCCCTTGCAATGCCACGTCTCAGAAACCCGTTGCGACTTCTCGATTCGCCTTGGTCACTAATGATGCATAGAGCTCCGCATCGGTTTGTTCGGATAAAAATCGGACGCTACCGTCCCCCAACGCGACATGCAATCCGGCAGGATGAAAGGCGTAGGCTTCGTTATTGTTGGTTTTGTTGATGATGTACGGTCCGGTACACCGCAAACCATCTCCGCTGAAACCGTGAACGGGAATTTGGTGATACGGGTTCGCCCAGCCGCCGCCGCGAACTCGTCCGTTGCGAACATCAAAATTGCCGCAGCGGTTGTTGTGATTGGCGGGCCCAAGACGTCCATTAACAAAGAACTGAGGACGACCCGCGTCTTCAACCACGAAGATCGTATTGGAGAGTCCATCCAGGACATCCCGCATCTTCACAACGCGCCGGGTGATCAAACCATCTCGTCGATGGCGAAACGAGATATGACCAGACTCGACAAATTCGAGGCTCAATTCACCATGAGGTACATAATCGGTCGTCGCCATCGCCGCCGATCCAAATCGATCTAACATGCCGCTGAGCGGCGTCGAGGGACATCGGTAAGTAGGGATCGACGACGAAATCGCGTCGTGATTGTTGGGGTGATTCCACGCAACGTCGAAGTCATAGGTAGCCAAGACATTGCCGGCTTCGTGGAATGGCAAGAGAGCTGCCGCCCAGGTGTGAAAATGCTCGGGAGTTCGCTGACGAGGGAACTGACGATAGATCGAGTGATAGTTGTGGGCGGCCAATCCGATCTGATGTAGATGGTTCGCGCACTGCACGCGTCGAGCCGCCTCCCGTGCCGATTGAACGGCGGGCAATAACAATCCTACCAACACGCCGATGATGGCAACCACAACCAGGATCTCAATCAGCGTGAACCCATTCACCGGTCTGTTGCTGGTGCCGGGAGGGCATCTCTCGCCCGGCAATCGTCGCGGCGATCGTCGCTGACTCATCGCTGAAAGATCGGTAGGTAGCCACGGTCCAACTGCAGCATGATCAGGTTGCACGCCGTCACGTAAACGGGATCGATTTGGCCAATCCACGAGCCGTCATTTCGTTGCTCGGCGGCAATCCGATTGTAGAGACGATCGCGAAACGCCAACCACTGTTCTTCACCCTGACGATACACCACCTGACTGTAATACAAGTAGGTATAGTGCCAGTGGCCAAATGCGCGGGTGCTATCATCGATGTCGTGCAAAGACTCACGAGAATACTGAAGCATCTCGGGGACGTGCTCGCTGTCGTAGTCGCCCGCATTGTAGAGCGCCGCCAGCGCGGCGGCCGTGATCGCTGGCCGGCTACTGCCGGTTTGCCGACTGCTGTAGCTGATCCCACCGTCGGGATTCTTGCAGCGGTAGATGTACTGTTTCGCTTTTTCGATCACCGCTGCCGAGACCGGGATGCCAGCATTGCGGCAGCCCCGGAGACCTTGAACCTGAGTGATGGTGGTGCTGCCCTCATCAAAATCGTTTCCCTCTTTGGCCGAAACGTATCCCCAACCACCCGCGGCCGTTTGAGCATTCCCGCTGAACTCGACGGCTTTTGTCAGCACTTCGACGAGTTCCTCGCGCCGATCGATCAGGCCCTCCTCACCGAGAACCTGCGACAGGAAGAGCATCGAAAATCCGTGACCGTACGTATAGCGAGTATCGGTCTGCGGGTCACCGATCAAACCATTGCCGCGTGCCTTCGTAATCAAGAAGTCCGCTGCCCTGGCAATCTGTTTTGCGTAGGGCCCCTGCGTGGTGGTGCTGCCGCTGGCGATCATCGCCGTTCCCGCCAGCGCCGCCATCGCTGTCACGTAAACGGTCGTATTCCACTGACCGCGGGTCGACTGACCGCCGGCCAACCAATTCAGACCACGATCAACGGATGACTCCCACTTCGCACGCATCGGCGCCGCATCGGCCCATGGCGCGTCATACGTCCAGGACGCCACTGCCGGTGACGCAGCAGCGGCCGCGAGAAACCGACGACGGTTCAAGGCGGATGATGACATCTCGTTCCCCTGGGCGAAAGGAAATGTTCACGACGCGTGATCGGCGGCGGCATGACTGGCACAGTATGGCCGATCAAGGCGTCGGCGTCACCTCAACGAAGCCGGAAGACAAACTCGTTGCAACCCCAGCCGGAGCCGACGGTGCTTAGGTTCTCGAGTCGGAAGCCCTCCTGAACCAGCGGCAAGATGACGGATTCAGGCTTGGCGACCTCAAACGGGAGCCCACCGACCCAATCCACCCAATCATGCCAAGCCGACATTCCACGATCACGTTTCTTCAGTTTCCAGTCTTGAAACGGTAGCGGATTTCGACCCGACGCCAATCTCGCCAAAGCAAACTTCAACTCGTAAACCGACGCCACCAAGCCGACATAAATGGGGCGCAACCAAACCGGTAAACGATGATAGCCGCGTTTGATGGCCAGCCACCGCCGACTTCCGCCGCCCTGGTCGTTATAAATCGCGATCGCAAACTGACCTCCGGGAGCCACTCGTTCTGCCGCCATGGAAATGGCGCGATCCATGTCGCCAGTATGGTGCAAGACTCCCCAGCTGTAGACCACATCGAACGTGCCCAACTGACGCATGGCATCTTGATGCAATACCGACGTCGATTGCACTTGCCAACGTTCGGAAACATCGTCACTCAGATCGACGTCGGACGAAGCCAAAAAGTCGCCAAGTCGGTCGCGAAGTCGGTCGCGAAGGTCTTGGGTGCAGCGAACGCTGTTGGGATCCAAATCAATCGAAGTCACGCAAGCGCCCATCTGGACGGCCGCCAAGGAAAAGAGCCCGCTACCGGAACCAACATCCAAGAAGCATTTCCCGCTCAACGAGTCAGTTTGCAGCAACCGTTGCAAGGACCGTCTGGCCTCATCGACGGCGACTCGATCGAGCGAACTCAGGAAGCTGGCCCAATTCTCGCCGAACGCAAAACGATTCTGATCAGGCAAACCAATTCACCGCGTTGCGGAAGACCGCCAGGCCATCCCCACACTCGGGTTGGACTTCCCGTCGCGTCCATGCGGGATGGTGGGTCGGATCGAGATGGCGTTCCGGATGCGGCATCATTCCGAAGACTCGTCCCGATGAATCGCAGACCCCTGCCACGTTGGCCTCGCCGCCGTTGGGATTGAGTGGGAACGGAAGGACTTTACGATGAATGGTGCCGCTGGCATCGCAATAACGAAGTGCCAAGCGTCCGGATGCTTCCAACGCCTCCAGCGTTGATTCATCGCGTGCGACGAACCGACCTTCCGCATGGGCCATTGGAAGATACATCCGCTCGATCCCCTGCAGAAACACACACGGAGTCGAGTCCACAGCCAAGTGCACCCATCGGTCCTCGAAGCGTCCGTGGTCATTCCACGTGAGCGTTGCCGGAGGCACTCCGACATCAGACTCGGCGTCGACTCCTCCGACGGCGGCCGACGCCGGGACGGGAATTTCCGACGTCAACACACCTAGACGCATCAGCACTTGCATTCCATTGCAGATCCCCAAAACCAGGTTATCGCCGCGGTCAACGAAATGATGGACCAAATCGGCAAGATGGCGTCGCATCTTCGTCGCCAGGATCCGGCCTGCGGCAATGTCATCCCCGTAACTGAACCCGCCAGGAACACAAAGGATTTGATACCGGGCGTGCAGAACCGGATTTTCCATCAATCGACCAACATGGACGCACTCGGCCGTCGCGCCCGCCAACTCGAACGCATGGGCGGTCTCGACATCACAGTTGGTGCCGGGTGCACGAAGAATGAGAACGCGCGGGGATGCCATGTCGATGAAAACCACACCAGAAGGAACGTTGCCGGTTCGAGGGCCGACGCCCCCGGCCCCAAAGTACCGCAATCACGGACCAAGTCCAGCGGGAGACACGTCCAGCGGGAGCGATGCCGGTATCGTCACGGGTTCAATCACGGGACCAAACGTGTCCGGCGATTTCGGATACTGATTCCAATGAATTGAAATTCCCTACTCTCTTCCATTGGATGATCGATGACCGCTGTTGCCGACAAGAAAACGAATTTCGAATCCGCTGCGACCATCTCACTGGCCGAGCGACGAATCCTTCAAGCGGCCATGGCCGATCCCGATGCGTTCGTCCTGGAGCTGGCGTACGAAGATTCGACGGGCCAGCGCACCAAACGGGTTGTCAGTCCGATTCGTTTTGTGACTCGCGATCGATTCCTCGGTCTTTGCCTGTGCCGTCAGCAGCCACGTCAATTCCGGCTGACGGGTTGTTCGGAGTTCCGACTGATCCCATCCGCGCAGGTGGTCATGCCGATTGCGATGTTGGCTCTTTCGAAAAAGAACTGATGGTTGGCTTTCTACCTTGACGCGGGGCAGTGGCGACTCGTATCTCCGTGTGGAGAGATGGATCGAGACCGCCTAGTGGGAAACGAAATGATGCGCTGTTGGACCTTCGCCGTGATCGCCGCAATCGCCGTGGGCAGCGGCGGTTGTTCTCAGCAGAAAACCGCTGAATCCTCTCCCTCGGCATCGGCCGCGCCGGAGAGTGGGTCTCCTTCCGCAGAAGAGGTCGCAAGGTCCGAACAGGTCATTGGGCAATTCCTCGACCGAATCCGACGGGGTGGGCCCACGAATGATGCTCAGCTGTTATTGACCGACAAGGCGCAGTCCGAGCTGGCTCGCATCGGAAAACCGATTCAACCGATCGGTTCGCCCGACGCATCCTTCAGGATCACACGTAGTGAAGCTGCCCCGGCAACATCCGACTCGTCGCTCCCCGCACGACTGGTGCACTGCATTTGGAGCGAGCCGAATCCCGATGCCTCCGTTACCGCAGCACCGACCCTCGACTACCAGGTTGTCTGGGCCGTCGTGCGTCAGCCGTCCGGCTGGCGGATATCGGGACTCGTGCTCGAAATGTCTCCCGAGGAACCGCCGCTGGTACTGGACTTCGAGAATGGTGAACTGATGGCCCAGATGCTGAGTGCCAACTCAGCCGAACAGGTCGCCGCTGGCCCGGCGGAGACGACAATTCTCTAGGTGAACGGAACGCTCGCGGGATGCCTATAGCGATTCCAGTGCAATGATGTGTGCCTGACGTTCCAGATTGACCCTGAGACGACCAAGTTCATCTGCTTGCCGACTCAACTCATCTCGTTCCTTCTGCATCTCCTTGCGCAAGGCCCGGCGAGCTCGATCATGTTCGAGCAATTGTCGGGTGAGATGGTCCTCCCGACGTTGTAGATCGTTCGCCCAACTCTGCACTCGATCGATGAGATCCCGAGCGTGCAGTTTCAGCCACTGATCTCCATCGGCGACGTCACGATCAAAGGAGGGACTCGCCTCTGGCGCGGAGTCGCCATCCGACTCGAGGGTGTCGCCAAGACCGGGACGCTCGATCGAATGGGCACGATCGATACGCAGTTCCTGAATTGGCTTTGCGTGCGAAGTCGATTCGGAACGCTCGATTGGCCGTGTCGAGAGTTCCAGTGCTTCATGTCCAGCGTCGGTCTGCACGTCCACTCCAGAAATCTCCGTCGCCGCGAGCTCGCTCGTTGGACCGAAATTTCGATTGGGATGGTGTCGCGACATGATTGAAATTTCGGCTTTTGGACCGCGGCGGCTGAACCAAGGCCGAACCTGGCATAGGATTGAACGGAGGGGCCCATGCGTTCACAATGACATTTCGGTTCGTCGAGGCCATTTCAGTCGTTGGGATTGTGCACGTCGCAACGCTTTTCCCGCCATCTCGAGGATGACAACCATGCTCTGCAAGAAACGTTTGGTCCCATGCGCGAGCTTGATCGCTATCTCGTGGGGTTTGGCCCATGCGGAACTGCCTCCGACGACAAAGGAAATCGATGCGCGGGTTGACGCGATGGCCAATCGGGGTATCGAGTTTTTGCGAGCCCGCGGACAAGCGGACGACGGATCGTTCAGCGGGAACACTGGCGCAGCCGTGACAGGACTGGTGACCCGATCGATTCTCGAACATCGTCCCGCCTCCGCGAATACGGATCTGGTGGTCCAAAAGGCACTGGCGTTCCTGGAGTCGATGATTCAATCGGATGGCGGGATCTACGCCGTGGGTTCCAAGTACCGCAACTACGAAACCTCCACGGCCGTTCTCGCAATGCTGGCGGCCCAGCCGGCATTTGCGGAATCCGACTCGGATCGACACAGCCGTTACGACAGCGTGTTGAATCGTGCCGAGGCTTTCTTGAAGGACATCCAGTGGGATGAGGGTGAAGGCGTATCGCCAGACGAACCGGCCTATGGCGGCAGCGGTTACGGAAGTCATTCTCGACCGGATTTGTCCAACACCTCCTTCCTCATTGAGGCCCTCCGTGAGTTAGGCAATGGGCCGGATGACGAGTCGATCCAAAAAGCGTTGATGTTCGTGGCCCGAACGCAGAATCTCTCTGGCCATGGCAACAACACACCGCATGCCGAGAAAATTGACGATGGTGGTTTTTACTACACGCCGGCGGCGGGAGGCCAAACCAAAGCTGGCGAAACCGCCAACGGAGGTCTCCGAAGCTACGGCTCAATGACCTACGCAGGCTTGAAGAGTTTCATCTATGCCGGCCTGAGTCGCGACGATCCACGGGTGGCCGCGGCGATGAGCTTCATTACAGAGACTTACACCTTGGACTCGAATCCCGGAATGGGACCGCAAGGGCTGTACTATTACTACCACACATTCGCCAAGGCACTTGATGTGGCGGGAATCGAAGTACTCGATGATGCCAACGGCCAATCACATGATTGGCGGCTGGATCTCGTCAAAAAACTTGAAGCGACACAACAGGCCGACGGTTCATGGGTTAACCGTGATAGCGAGCGGTGGATGGAGGGCGATCGGCAACTCGTGACTGCTTACTGTCTGATGGCACTCGCTCGTGTCAAGCAAGGCCCAAGCGGTCCGATCCTCCGTAGCGAACAGTGAGTTCAGGTGACGTGACGTCCCGTGAGGATTCCGGCGACACGGTCGTGCCGAAGCTGCAGTACGTCTGTCGTTACGGCTCGATGCGGCACCTTGGCGTGATGACATCCAATCACGTCTATCGATACGGGGATGAGGTTGTCATTCGGAGTGAGCGAGGAACGGAAATCGCCACGGTCCTCTGCGAGGCAACGGACATGGCAACCGATGCCCTTGCCAACAACCAATCCCCCAAATCGCTCGTTCGGTCAGATGCAAAACATAACCGGACCCAAGATCGCAACACGCCCGTCGAGGTCGACGAGCCTACCCATGGACGCATTCTCCGGCGACTCGACCGAACGGATCGAGCCGACTGGGATCAACTGTCCGACCGGACATGCCGAGATTTGCAGATCTGCGGACGCCACGTCGAAGCTCTGAAACTGAAGATGCAACTTGTCGATGCCGAGCGACTGCTCGGTGGCGAACGATTAGTGGTGTATTTCATTGCCAATGGCCGTGTGGACTTTCGGGAACTCGTTAAGCAGCTCGGCCGAGAGTTCCAGTGCCGAATCGAAATGAGGCAGATCGGGATTCGAGACGAAGCGAAGCTGTTGGCCGACTATGGCGATTGCGGTCAGGAAGTCTGTTGCAGTCGGTTCCTCAGCAAAATGCCCCCGGTATCGATGAAGATGGCCAAGCTGCAGCGGGCGTCTCTCGACCCAGCGAAAATATCGGGTCGTTGCGGTCGACTCAAATGCTGCTTACGTTACGAGTTTGAGGCCTATCAGGCGAAAGCCGATGAGCTTCCACCGATCGGTAGCACTGTCTTGACGAGAGACGGTGATGTGACGGTCGTGGCGCAAGATATTCTCGCTGGTCAGTTGATTGTCACGACGACGGATCATCGGCGAATCATGATTTCGGAACATGATGTGATCCAAAGGTCGCGACCCGGTTTGGGGGCCCCATCAGCTCCGACCGAAGTAACCTAGACGAATCAACGATCGAGCCGAACGGTCGACGGACAGAACTTTCACCGCCATCCCTCCTTGATCCCACCTATTGCCCAGCACGCGGTTGATTGATGACATCACCCATGCAAGCCATGCGAAAGTTGCTACGTGACGACCCGAGGTTCAAAGTCGAGGCGTATCAGTTCATTCGTGAATCATTGCAATATGCTCACGAACACATCGACGAGATCGGGCCGCTGGGCTTCGCACCTGGTGACGACCCTGATGTAGACGCACCACGTCATTTGACAGGCCAGCAACTTTGCCACGCTTGTCGACTCTACGCGTTGGAGCAGTATGGCTATCTGGCCAAAATGGTGCTCGGCAACTGGGGCCTCCACGGAACGGGCGACTTCGGCGAGTTGGTTTACAATTTGATTCGTATCGAGCAGATGCGAAAAAGCGAAAATGACCAACGGGAAGACTTCGATGATGTGTATAGCTTCGACGACGCGTTCGAACCCGAGTTCGAACTGGTCCCCAGCGAGAGTGACGACTGATCGGTCGATTCCCGGGCCACTACGCCCGCCGTATCAGGTTCCGATTGTCTCGAGGCGTCTGGCACTTGTTTGCGGAATCACCGTCGCGGTGATCGCTTGTTGTGACGCCGATGAAGCGGGGAGTCACGTCAAGCCCGTTGAGAAGGCACGTCGCACTTACCTGGGCCGCATCGTGGCTCAACCGATGTCACACCTGGGTGCCGCCTGGCTGGTCCGGCCGGAGCGCGACCAGGAAGAAAAGGCCCGTGAATCGTTCAAGCAACTCAACATTCTCCCGGGCATGACCGTCGTCGACCTGGGCTGCGGCAACGGCTACTGGACCATCCCGATGGCCAATGCCTGCAAGTCGACGGAGGCAGCCGACGAATCCAACGCCGATGCCGATTCCGGTGGCAAAGTCTTGGCGGTTGATATCCAAAGGGAAATGCTGCAAAAACTGAAACGCAATTTGGACAAACGCTCGATCACGAACGTCCAACCGATTCTCGGCCGTGTGGATGATCCTAACCTACCAGCCGGCGTGGTGAACCTGGTCCTCATGGTCGACGTCTACCACGAGTTCTCGCATCCCGAGTCGATGCTTTGGTCGATCCGAGAGAGTCTGAGAGACGATGGCGTCGTCGCGCTGCTGGAATACCGTGCCGAAGACCCCACGGTCCCGATCAAACCGCTCCATAAAATGTCCAAGTCGCAGATCCTGAAAGAGTATGAAGCCAACGGTTTCAAACTCGTTCGTGAATACAACGAGCTTCCTTGGCAACATCTGATGTTCTTTGCTCGCGACGACAGCCCGCTTCCGACCATCGAAGCAAAACCCTTTATCGCCCGTTAGAGACGGAGCCTCAGTCACGATCTATGTGGCGACCCATCAGCTCATCCTGGAATCCAATCGGAACCAAACACTCGTCTGCAGACGTCTTTGTTGGATGAGTCCATCATTGGCTGGCGATGGCACCGTCCAGGGCGACTGTTTCATGGAAGTCATAGGGATGAAACGTGCGCGCAATCTGTGCCGCCAACATTTCAAGATAGAGTTTGCGAAAACGTGACTCGGACGTCTCGCTGGTGTACTGGCCCGCCGTGCGCGGGTAGGTGTACTCATCGATGTCTTTCGCGAACAGAATCACATCCGTCTCCACATCGGTGACGGTCAATCGAACGCTGGCGCGGCCACGGAACAGGGTCGCGCCCTCTCGCAGTTTGAAATCGCTGACTTCGATCCCGACCACTTTATCCGCACCGACACCCTGACCGATGCTGGCGAAATCCACCGCGTCATAGCCGTTGCGATCGCGGTATTGCTGGACTTTGTCGTCGCGAATCAGAACCATATCGTCCACTTTGCCACGCAACTGATCACCCAGTTGACGTGTCAGCGATCGGGCAACGATATCATCGCTGTACTGACTGGAATCGGTCAGTGTGACGATCGCGACTTTGCAGTCTTCCAGTCCCACGTACTCGGCGGGGATTCGATCCGCACCGATGGTGTGCATGAAGTTCGACAGCAACCCAAGGCACCCAGATTGGGTCGCCAACAGGGCTCCCAACCCCATGAACCAGGTGTTCGCGAGGACGAGACGTCGAGACGGGGCCAAATGCATGGAAACACTGCCGGTACAGAAGGTCAGATCACGGAACCTTGGGCAGTGCTACAAATTGTGGTTCCCGGAACGCCAGACCAAATGGTTCACAAATACATCGCTTGGAATCCACCACTCTGATCGACCTGGTCCTCAATCGCCTTCAAACGGTCTTTGGCTTTCTCGAGGTCGCCGGCGTGAATGTAACGATCGAATTCGACCGCGACGGCATGCTTGACGCTTTCGATAAGAAATTCGACGGACGGCTCATTGAGCCACGGGCATGTTTCACGACCGAGTTGAATCTCGAGGTCGACGCCTTTGGTTTTGGTATCCGTCAGGTCTGTTAGCACGACACCTCGAATCGAAAACTCAATGCGGCCTTTGGTGGGATCGTTGGTGAGATGGAACTTGCATTTGCCGTGATGAAGGAAATAGGCATTGTGACCGCCGTGTTTCGCAACTGCCGCATTGACCGCCAAAACGAACTCTTCGTAAGCCGGGGATGCATCCAATGGCACATCGAGTCTCGTCACGCTTCGAAGGGGAAGGCACTCGAATTCAAACTCCACCCACCGACCGTGTTGAGGTCCTGGTGAATCACTGGCCCCATCAGCCGCTGGCACTTCGGTCGTCATGGAACACCTCGCTCGGTGGTATCGTGACAAGTTTCACAATCAATTTTCGGTGCGGCGGCGGCAAACGGCCGTGCAGCACCCATTTCCCGCATTTGAGCGTGAATCCTGCTGTGTCGCGACACCAGATCGGCCGCGTGGAGGGGAGCTTTTTGGGCGATCGGGACCCAGGACGGCGGCTTCGGGCCCAAAAATTTTCTTGACGGCTCCTTCGTATCGCCTTCCGATGGAATGCAACTCCCATTGCCGCAGCCGGCAATCCTGATGGGAAGCCCATCCAACTCATACTCGGAGACCTCAACGATGACCAAGACCATGGGAACATCGGCAAGACCGATGGTCGATGATGCCACGATGCGACCAATCACGGCTCGTGAAATGATGGTTCGCAATCTCATCACGCTTCACCCAACGATGGACGCGTTGAAAGCCCTCGACGTCTTGCTGCGTCAACGCATCTCGGGAGCCCCCGTTGTGGATGAAGACGACCGATTCCTAGGGATCTTCTCAGAAAAGTCGTGCATGCGGTTTGCGGTGGGCCTGGCATATGAGGGGCTACCCAGCACCGAAGTGATCGACCTGGTCGACTCCGATCCGCCGACGATCGGCGAAGAAACCGATTTGTTGACGATCGCCCAGACATTTCTCAACGAATCTTGCCGGCGGTTACCCGTTATTGACGCCGACGGACGTTTGCGCGGTCAGATTTCCCGGCGAGACGTCATGCGTGCCGTCCGAAGCCACTTGACCGCACCCCAGCCAACTCGCAGCACATCCAAGGGACTATTCCTCAGTGCAATCGTGTCTCACGAACAGCGGCGAGTCTGAACCAAAGCCCTCCAGTATCGGCCACGGTTCGGTTACAATAGGCGGGTTAAAGGTGGTGATCGTGCCACCGAATCCGCTTACCCTCCTTTGATCCCGCCCAGGACACGTCCATGACCCAAGCCAAGCCGGACAGCCCGAAAATCATTTTGCCCAACTCATCACGTCGAACATTCATGCAGGGTGCCGGTGCGGTCGCCGCTGGCACCGCCTTGACGGGTGTCGCCGTCCCAAGGGCCCATGCAGCCGGCAGCGATGAGATTCGCTTCGCGGTGATCGGATGCGGTGGCCGCGGTAAAGGTGCGACCATCAACATCATGAACACGAAAGGCAACGTTAAATTGGTCGCGGTCGCGGACGCGTTCCAAAGCAATGCCGAGAATGCGATCAAACAAGTCAGTCGTCGATTCCCTGATAAGGTTGCCGTAACTCCTGAAACGACGTTCTCTGGCCTGGACGCCTATAAAAAAGCCATCGACACGGATTGCGATTTAGTCGTCATTGCGACTCCACCCGGCTACAAGCCACAGCAATTCGAGTACGCCGTCGAGAAAGGACGACACATCTTCATGGAGAAGCCCGTTGCCGTCGATGCTCCGGGTGTTCGTCGTGTGCTCAAGGCCGTTGAAGAGTCGAAGAAGAAGGAACTGATGCTCGGCATCGGGCTTCAGCGCCGTCACGAACCACGTTACATGGAAACCGTCGCCCGAATCCATGATGGTGCGATTGGAGACGTGCTGTCCCAACAGGTGTACTGGAATGGTGCCAGCATCTGGTATCGAAATCGTGCCGCCGGTGCTTCGGAAATGGCCTTTCAGACCAACAACTGGTACCACTTCAATTGGCTCTGTGGCGACCAAATCTGTGAACAGCACATCCACAACTTGGACGTTGGCTGCTGGGTAAAAGGTGACTATCCGGTCGAGTGCAACGGGATGGGGGGCCGAGGCCAACGAATGGACGGCGACGCGACGAAGTCACAGATCTTTGACCATACGTTCTGCGAATACACCTTCGCAGATGGAACAAAGATGTTCAGCCAAGGTCGGCACCTCCGTGGAGGTTGGACGCACGTGGCCGAGCATGCCATTGGTTCCAAGGGTACGGCCGACCCATCGGGATCGATTAGCGGCCCCAATGAATGGCAGTTCGCTGGCCCCAAGGTCAAGGGAAATGCCAATGGCCACCAACAAGAGCAGCATGACTTGATTGAGGCACTCATGCGTGGCGAAATCTACAACGAGGGCGAGTATGGTGCGAAGTCGACCTTCACGGCCATCCTTGGACGCGAGGCCTGCTACTCCGGAAAGGTGCTGAAGTGGGACGACCTGTTGGAAAACGGTCGAGACATCTGCGGCGACATCGACAACTACACCATGGATTCGGTACCGCCCGTCATTCCGGGTGAGAATGGCGAATACCCCGTTCCGACTCCGGGGAAATACGATCCCATGGCGTAGGCACTCAGCCGACTCGTTCGACTTTGGCCACTGAACGGCCGATGAGCCGCCAATTCGTCTCGTAGGTCGATTCTCACTCAAGGCCGGTCCGGCATCTCATGGCTGGATCGGCCTTCGACTTACGTCGGCCGCCCTCCGCTGGCGATCCTTGGTCGATAGAATGTTGGCCATGACGATTTTGATTGAGTCTCTAGACCAAGTGGATCTACCGGAGGTTTTTCGCCTTCTTGGTCCATTACCCCATCGGTTATGGCTGGATTCGGCTGCCGATCGGGATTGTGATCGAGGTCGGTACTCGTTTCTGACAGCGGATCCGGTCGCTTGGATGCGGATCAATGTCGACCAGCCAGACCCATGGCCGATGTTGAGGTCTGCATGCCAGTCCATGGCGGCAAGCGCACGGGAGCACTGGAATCCACGAGATGAAGTTCCGCCATTTGTGGGTGGGCTTGCCGGCCTGATCGCCTACGAAGCCGCCTGGTGGATTGAACCGACCCTGCGACAACCGTCCAGTGACGCCGTTGGAATCGCATTCGGGCTCTACGACTGGACAATCGCTCTCGATCACCAACGTGCGCAAGCTTGGCTGATTTCGACGGGCCTCGATAGCCAGTTCCATATGGACGCCGGTCGCGCTCGACGTCGACTTACGCAGGTGAAGAAGCTTCTGGACAAAGCCCCGTTATCGAGCGAACGCAGCCGTGCGCCATTGCAGCCAAATCGGATGCTGGCCGCCGATGATGCCTCGACGAAACCGGACAGCAATTTTTCGGAGGTGGCATTTCAAAACGCCGTCCAGAGTGTGGTCGATTCGATTCACGCCGGGCAATGTTTCCAGGTCAATCTGGCGCAGACGTTGACAACGACGACCGAACGAACACCCGACGAGCTCTACCATGCATTGCGGCAGGCCAATCCCGCGCCGGCGGCCGGCTTCTTCGATTTGGGGGATCGCCAGGTGCTTAGTTCGTCTCCGGAAGGATTCATTCGCGTCCGCGACCGAAATGTATGGACGAGTCCCATCAAGGGCACCGTTGCCCGAACGGGAAACGACGAAATCGATCAATCACTGGCGACGCAACTGCTCACCAGCGAGAAAGATCGCGCCGAGAACATCATGATCGTTGATCTGATGCGAAACGATCTCTCGCGAGTCTGCGATGATGAGACGATCGACGTGCCGCGCATTTGCCAAATCGAACGGTACCAATCCGTTCAACATTTGGTCAGCACCGTGCAGGGTCGTTTGCGAGTCGACATGACCATTGCAGATCTCTTGGCCGCCAGCTTTCCCGGCGGCAGCATCACGGGTGCACCCAAAGTGGAGGCTATGCGAATGATACGACAATTGGAAGAGTGTGACCGCGGAGCCTACTGCGGCAGCCTCGGCTATATCAGTCTATCGGGTGATGCCGACTTCAATATTCTCATCCGAACGATGACACTCCAGTCCAATCGCCTAACACTGCCTGTCGGGGGTGGGATCACCGCGCGGAGCGTCCCCGAGCATGAACTGGCCGAAACGTGGACCAAGGCGCGCAGCATGCTCGACGCCATCGCTCGGACTCGACCAGAGCCTAACGCAGCGTTTCCAAAAACTTGATCAGCCGATTCGCAAACACGACCGGGTCCACCCCGACGATCCGCCGGAAATCAATCTCACGTTGTTGCCGGGAATAATTCGAAAAGGGCGGTCGGGTGGCCGTGAAGTTCAGCATCCTTGCCATGGCGTCATGGTCGCGTTCGGCTAGATAGAACATCATGGCCCAAGCCACTGAGTAGGCGGTATGGACTGTTGAACGATCGTCGAACAATTGATCTGTCAGGATCATGCGTTGGACCAGCTCACGCATTAGGTCGGGATCCTGCATGAACCCCTTGGACTCCAAGTGATTCAGGGAGTCATGATTGACCCGTTCACCAACGTGCGAACCGGCATGCCCAGACGCGATGGCGGACGGCTCGAATAGCTGACCAATGCCTTCGGTAATCCAACTAGGTGTGTCATTGACTCGGCTGTGGACACCCGTGTTGAACGCGGACTGATGAGCGGCCTCATGACGCACCGTCGCAATGATGGACTCCAGTTGCCCCCCATCATGAGTCATGACGCGATTGCATCGATTTGCATAGAGACCCGAGACGCGTGAGACGTCCAGATCCAGTCTTTGAAACTCGGCATACATAGCATGGGAGTCAGGAAAGACGACGGCGACCATCGGGAATCGGCCCTGTCGCACCGACACGCCGCGCCGCGTCATGTAGTCGACAAAAGAACGATGAGATGTTTCGAACATGTTCGGCCATCGGCGGCCTCGTGACTTTGGCTGGACGACCAGGAAGTTCTGTGTCGCGACCACCTCAAATCCGCTCCCAAATTCAGCCCGGAGTTGATTACGCATTTCGGCCGCCGATGCGGCCTTGAACGGTCGCTCGGAGACACGCATGTGCGACTGGCGTCGATCCAGAGAAACGGTATGCAAAACCCCGTCCCGCCCCATCACCAGGGATTCCGTTTGCGAATCAAGCAGATGCAATCCAGTGCGCCAACGTCGATCGACCAAGATGTCGACGGTCGATGGTCCCCGCGAAACCGTGCTGCGCGAAAACGGTCGCGTCGACGTCAACCGATTCGAATCGCGACCAGCGGGATCCGAAGCGGCCAGCGGCACATCGACGATTCCAACGGCTATCGCGAATAAGAGACTAATTCGGACCATGCGGCGATTGGTGCGGGAAGAGATCGGCGCGAGCATTTCGGCTCGACGCCCCCCGGCATCAATGCGTGTCTAAGAACCCTAGGTTAGAATCGGCGTTGATGTAGTAGGGAACCGGAAAACAATCACCGCCTTTTTTTGAGGTCTCGTGCCGGTCTTTGTGACGCGAGATGCTCCTGCCAAGGACCGAGTTAGGATCACCGATCGGCGAAACCTTGATGGTCCACGCCTCCATCGCCAAAACCAATTTTTCGGAACACCGATCATGGCCATCCTCAATTCGCTCGCTCACAGGTTCGGCATTTTGGCCGCTTGCTTGCTTCCCCACGGCACCTTATGCCATGGCCAGGATCCATTGGATCTATCCGAGGAAGTACCGATCTGGATCGACGAGCTCGATGCCAACGATCTGAAGACACGGCGCGCCGCTGAGCGACAACTCATCGATGCCGGTCCAAAGGCGGCTCGATACATTCCAGCTGACCTGAACCACCTATCCCTTGACGCCGAACAACGTCTCGAACTGGTCCGGCAGCGTTGGAAGTCTGTCCGAACGCGTCGCGAATCAGCCGAAGTCATCGTTCGATTCGGTGAAGCTGCCACGGTTGCGGAAGCACTCGAAGCAATCAGCTCGGCCTCGGAGGTTGAATTCGCGCCTCCTGAACGTGGTGGCGAAGCAATCATGGCCAAGCGAATACAACTGCCATCCACGCCGACTGGGTTTTGGCACGCACTTGATATCGTGCTGGATCGAGCGAATCTGGACATCAACTTCTACGGTGGTGCACGCACAACGCTGCAACTGATCCCGCGATCCGACAGTCGTCCTTCACGTGTTGACTCCGCTGCCTACGCCGGAGTCTATCGAATTGAACCAACGGTCGTCACGGCCCGGCGAGTCTTGAATGATCCGGCGCTCTCTGGACTGAACATCACCATGTCCATTTCTTGGCAGCCCGGACGGCAACCGATCGGTTTGACGATCCCCGTCAACGAGATTCAGGCTCGGTTGGACAACCAAACATCACTTCGACCGCAGAACACGGCGGATACCATCGACGTGGCGACATCATCAGAGCTAGCGCAAAGTGAGTTCTTTTTGCCGATGCAGCTGCCCGACGGATCACCGGAACGAATTGAACAAATCACCGGCACGATCGCCGCTTTGCTGCCGGGACGATCGGAATCATTCGAATTGACGCTCGGCCAACCGGCGGCGTCCCAAGTCATCGATTCGATGAGCGTCCGCCTGGAGGATATTCGCTCCGACGGACCACTGCATGAATTACGGGTTGGTATCGAGTTGGATGACGCCGATCGATCGCTTGAGAGCCATCGACAATGGATCTTTGAGAACGACGCCTACGTGCGTTTGGAAGACGGAACAAGACTGGATCACCTGGGGTACCAAACATTCCGCCAGACGACGTCCGGGGTCGGGATTGGATATTTGTTTGATCTGGGCGGGGGATCGGTTCCCGCGACGGCCGTGCTCGTTTACCAATCGCCCACCGCCGTCATTCCATCGGAGATCCCGATCGTCATCCGAGATATTCAGCTGCCCTGAAACCGATCACCCGGCCGCCACGAACCGCCCCGCTCCGACGGTTACATGCGTTCGATCCAAGGATTGACCGAATCGCTGATTTCCACATTCTCCTTCAGAAAGCTGACGATTGACGGAATCGTTTCGCTAACTTCGGATACCAAGGCAGCACCGCTGAGGTTCGTTGATGGCATTTTGCTAACAAATCCGGCACCCGAACCGCGATTCGCTTTCCGCTTGGCGGTCTCGACCCGCTTCCCGAGTCGGGATGCCTCACCACCTTGCGGGCTCGCCGAGCCCGCCACGATCATGATCGGCAATGACAGGACATTCGTATCACGCAGCACGGCATCGATGGCGACTCCCGCATGGTTCTTTTCCGGGGACACCAACACCAACGCCTTGACGTCCTGTCCTTGTTTCCTCCGCCCGACGCTCGGGAAACGCCAGTCTCTAGATGCCCAATGCATCGCCAGGATGCAACCCTCGCCTACGCCCACAATCGACAACGCATTCAGATTCACGCGTCCCTCGTTGTTCTCCTTCTTCAGGAACTTCTTCGCCTCCTCAATGTCCGACGACATGATCGCTTCGAAGTCACGTTTGCCCATGGTCGCGAGGTTGAAATCCTTTTCCTGGCGAGTACGTGGATCCACATACGTGCGACTCTTTCCGTGCCCACGGTATTCCAGCGCTAAGATAGCAAACCCGGCATCCCGCAGCGCGATGCAGAGCCGTGCATACGGCCCCGCCTGTCCCTTCCATTCGTGAAGGATCAGGACTGGAACGGCCTCTTTGCCGAGCTCCGAGGGGAAATAGTACGCATTGAGATTCGCGCCGTCCTTGGTCTTGAACGCCACCGGCCTCGGCTTGAGTGCTTCGTCCGTGTTTCGACCGCGCTGAGCATTTGCGTCAGGCGTCACCAACCCCATCGCCAAAACCGCAAGCGGCAACCATCGAAATGGGTTCCATCTTGCGAACATCAGTCCCACCACCATGACCCCTCGGGCAAACTTTGCGGACCGGCTCGCTTCATCATCGCCGCATTCGAACCATCCGCGTCAACATCAATGCGATCGCTCCGCAGCGCCACGCGAGGTTGGACGCTAACGCCGCCTCCCAATGGTGTCATCAAGGTGTTGCCACGCCAGATTGCGTTAACGGCGGTTTCGACCTGTTGAGGCGCGGCATACGTTTGTACCGGAAGCTTCGATTCATCACCCAACAGCGACATCGACCAATCGGCCTGTGAATAGAAATCCTGCTGATGGATGTAGGCGGCGGCGATTGCCAGATCAATGAGTTGTTGCAGTTCAGCAAAGACTCGGACCCGCAACGCAATCTGTGAGTACTTCGATGTGAACTCGTGACAGAACGCTTGGCTGGCACGATTTCCTTTGCCGTTGGCGGCACGCTGACCATCTGGGCCCACGCGTTCGCCTTCACCCACCAACTCGACACCGTGCTGAGAGATTCGCATCGCGAATCGATCTTCGCTTACCGAGACGCCGTTGTAGTTGGGCTGAAAGTACCAACGCTGCATCGCACCGGCGGCGGACTGTGGCGTCGTGCGAGATACGTAGCCCTTGAACGGCAACGGCAACTGCTCGAGCCCGATGCCGATCAGCTTCATCCGATAATCCGCCTCGACCAACACACGTGCAAAGTGGGTCGCCGGCGGCACTCCCGCGATCGTCACCGTTTGGAGGCCGAGATTCTGCTTTAGCCCGCGGACCAAACGAGCCGTGTCACCGCGCCCGGCTCTTCCTCCAAGACTGGCAAGGTATTGCTGCATTCGCTGAAGTCCTTGCTGGGTCGGATCGATGGACACCGAGATCACAGGTGTACCCGGTGATTCGGGAGCATAAGCACGAAGCGCCACGATCAGGTCTTCCAACAGCACGCTTGGACGTCCCGTCGAAATCCCAACCATTCGACCCGTCGAATCCGCCGCAAAGCCCTCCGCGGGACCGGCCACGACAATGTCGCCCGACTCCGGATAGAAGAACACGTAGTCGATGGATGTCAGGCCCGCCGTGGCAACCAAGTCATCGGTGATCGCCGAACCGCTGGCGATCCGTTCGGCCACGGCATCCTCGAGACGATTCAGAGACACCTTGCGCAATTCGCTGGGTCGCATCACATCATTTGCATCAACACGCATCCTAGCTTGGTTCATACGCTGGCGGTCCAGTCTGGCATCGACTGTTTGGACCTTCAGCACGCCCGCCGTGTTGACATCCACACCGGCCACTGGAGGGAAGAAGTTGTTATCCCCATCGTTGTTACCGCCGCCACCGCCGCCGTCGCCACCGTCAGCAAATGCCGATTCAGCCGCCAACGCCATCGACGCTGCGATGGTGAATGCCAGAATCAGTCGGGCGGATCGTTTGAGAACGTGAAGAGTTCGCATCGCAGAGACTGCCACTTGCGGAAAAGAGTGAGAAGACACTCCTTGAGACTAGTCGGATTCGCCGGTTTCAACAACCAAATGACGGTATTTTCGGTCGATTCGGACCCCTCGCGGAACCGAGGGTACCACCATGGTGAAGAAACAAAAATACCGAGCCAATTCGCGCCCGTCCCGGCAAAGGGCCCGCAGTCGAAGATCCGATTCGTCGGCAACGGCACCAAACGTCCCCAATCGCATCGCAAAGACAGGTGAGGATTTAGCTGACGACGCAGCCGAGCTCCCGCAGCGGAACGTCGCGGTGGATACGCTGCGCGGACTGGCGGTCGTGCTGATGGTCATCGATCACATCGCAGCTTACTGGTTTGATGTGAGGATTGAGATTGCGAGCATCCGATTCGCCACCCGGCTTAGCATGCCGCTCTTTTGCGTCCTGCTTGGATACTTCATTCCCTCCAACTGGGAATTTCGTTTTAAACGTTACGGTCAGATCTTCGCCGCCGGCATCATGGCCAACGCCATTTACTGGCCGCTGAATCACGAGTTCGAAATCCTGGCCAGCTTGCTTGCCGCGGGGCTCGTCGGAACAACTTTGGGGCCGGCCGCCCCGATCATGATGCTTTCGATCCTGGCCTATCCAACCGATCCGCTCGCATCATGGTTGGACTACCAATTGACACTCGTCTTTCCACTCGTCGCTCAAGGTATCATCCTGAGACGCATCGGATGGAAAGCGGCTGCCGTGGCGGGACTCGTGCTGCTGGTAATGACGCTCAGCGGTCGCTGGATTCAGGTCACGGACACGCATCGATTTGTCGTTTGGTACCTTATCCCCGCCACCGCCTTGGTTGCGATGGCCCAGCGTTGGCCCGATTGGCAGATACGATGGCTTGCGTGGATGGGGCGTCATCCACTGACCATCTACGTGTTGCATTTCTACATCATTGCCGCAGTCATGCTGGCTAGCTAACTCCGGCAAAGCAACAACGGACGGACCGTTGACCTCGGTAGTGATGGCGACCTGACTGAGCGGCGTGTTCGCGCATCGATTCTGGACGACCAACGCAGGCACTCTTGCCAAAATACATCTGCCATTGCCACACCAGGTCTCGCCACATCGAAGCATCGATGCCCAACTCGCCC
>JBCDIU010000049.1:0-38597 GCA_038748615.1 Planctomycetota bacterium
ACGAGTTGGCGGAGTTCATGGAGTTGTATGTCCGCGAAGTCGAAAAGATGCAGTCGGAGGCCAACGCGATCGGCGTCGTATCGCTGAACAAAAAGTGGTATGAAACCGACAGCTACAAAGACGTTCGCGAGATAGACATTCTGGAAGATAAGAAAGGCGAAGATCCGACTCGTCGCGTTCAGAAAACCGACTTGATGCGACTGGTCACCAAAGGCCTGAACCGGAACGAACGGCTGATCATCATTCTTTACTACTATGAAGAATTGACGATGAAGGAGATCGGTGCGACGCTGGATTTGTCAGAGTCACGCGTGAGCCAGATGCACACCGCCATCGTCAATCGGTTGCAGCAGCAATTGGGCGTCCGTCGACTAGAATTTGGTGCCTAGGTTCATGACAGGCTCTTAGGTGAACCGCCCGAACTAGGACTCCCCATGCGCATCGCCCACGTGATCACTCGGATGATCATCGGCGGCGCGCAAGAAAACACGCTGCTGAACTGCTTGGACCTCATCGACGATTTCGGTGATGAGGTGCTGTTGATTTGCGGGCCCTCGACCGGGCCTGAAGGCAATCTGCTCGAACAGCAGGGTGTTGTCTCCACAGCGCGAGCATCCGGCAACGTCCGCGACGACAGTTCCCATTCCGACGCCGGGGCAGGGCAGTGGGCGACTCAGATCGTCGCCGATCGATTGCCCGTTCGATGCATCGACTCACTGAGACGCAACATTCATCCGTGGCATGATGCGTCCGCAGCCCTCGAGCTTCGCCGCGTCATCAGTCGGTTTGCACCCGACGTCGTTCATACCCACAGCGCCAAAGGCGGTTTGTTGGGACGAATGACGGCGTGGCAGTGTGATGTTCCCGCCGTGATTCACTCTGTCCACGGTGCACCGTTTCACGATTATCAATCCGCACTTGCTCGCGCGTTCTTTATTCGTTGCGAACGATGGGCCGCGCGGCGGTGTCATCACATGATCTGCGTGGCCGATGCGATGACTGACCTCATGGTCGATGCCGGTGTCGCACCACGAACCCAGTTCACGACCGTGTTTAGCGGTATGGATGTGCAGCCGTTCGTCGATGCGAACTTACAACGCGATGGGATTCGATCGCAGTTCGGATTCCGCGCCAGCGACATTGTCATCGGCAAGATTGCGCGGCTGTTTCATCTCAAAGGCCACGATGACCTCGTATCGGCGGCGAGCCAAGTGGTGGCGGCGAATCCCAATGTCCGGTTCCTGCTGGTCGGTGATGGACTGTTGCGAGATTCGCTTCAACAGAGGATTGATTCGGAAGGATTGACGAACCACTTCGTCTTTGCAGGACTCGTCGATCCCTCACGAGTCCCGGCGTTGATTGGCGGCATGGATGTCCTCGTCCACGCGTCTTACCGCGAGGGTCTCGCGCGAGCGCTGCCGCAAGCATTGCTCGCCGGCAAACCCGTCGTTAGCTACGACGTCGACGGAGCACGCGAGGTCACCATCGACGGAGTGACCGGTCGCCTCGTTCCGGCCGGCGATATCAATGGACTGGCCAACGCGATGACGATGCTGGCCAGCGATGCCGATCGCCGCCAGCAGTATGGCAGGGCAGGGCGGGCGCGATTCTTGGAGCAGTTCCGTCATCAAACGATGACCCGCCACATTCGGCAGATCTATCAAGAGACGCTCGATCGGGCGTGACGCCATCCGGACTACCTGCAATCGCCATGATTGGATTATCATGAGTAATCCGACATGCTTCTGGAATCGATTCATATTGCTTGCTTCGCTCCACCCTCCTGCCGGGAGGATGAAGGAATCTGCATCACGCAATCGGAATCTCTTCCGGCCGCACAAGAGTCGACGTGATCGGCTGACTTCCTTGTCCTCCTGTTCCCAGCCGCTGCGATGACCAAATCTCGCGATTTTTTAGGACCCTACCGGCTCGCTCGTTTGATTCGAGCGGGGTCAACGGCTCAGGTTTGGGAAGCCATCCACGCCGAGGGTGGGGGAGAGCGATTCGCGCTGAAGATCCTGAATCAGGCCAGCCGAACCGATAAGGGCGAATTGGCGGCCCTGAAGCATGAATTTGCCGTCGGCAAGGACATGAAGAGTCCTCGCATCATTCACATGCACGAGCACCGGGTGGACAACGCCACGCCGTATTTGGTGCTGGAACTATTCAGTGAACTCAACCTCAAGCAAGCCTTGCGGCGAGGTCCCGATTCGCTCGCCTTCATGGTCGACAAGATCGTCGAGCAAGCCGCCGAGGGTCTCTATTACATGCACACGAAAGGTTGGATTCATCGGGATATCAAACCGGACAACTACCTGGTGTCGCGGGATGGCACCGTCAAGTTGATCGACTTCACGATTGCCGAAAAGAAGCGCTCCGGCCTGAGCAAGATGATGTACAAGGCCAAAACGGTGCAGGGCACCCGCAGCTACATGTCGCCCGAACAGATTCGTGGGAAGTACTGCGACGAGCGGAGCGATTTGTATTCATTCGGATGCGTGTTGTTCGAGGTCGTCACTGGCAAACCACCCTTCACCGGGCAAACTCCCAACGACCTGCTTTCGAAACATCTCAACGCATCCATTCCCAGCCCGATTGTTCACAACGACAACGTCACCAAAGATTTCGCCAATATGACGAAACGTTTGATGGCCAAGAAGGTCGAGGATCGACCGCCCTCGGTGTGGGAGTTTCTCAAGGAGTTCCGTTCGATGCAGGTGTGGCGTAAGAAACCACGCCGACCGGAGATCAGCGTCTTTGATGACATGCCAGGCATCAAGGGTGCCGACGACATGCTGTTAAAAGGTCGTCCAAAGGACAAGGATGAGGACGACGACGATGAAGATGACAACAAGGAGGAGGTTGCCTGATGAGTGGTGGGCCGGGACTGGCATTTGAAGCCGAAATTGCGGATCTGGAAGACAAAATATCGTCCCTGGAACGGACAACCGATCGCAGCGAAGAAGTCGAGTCGGCCATCCGGTCGCTTCGGCTGGCGCGAGTTGCCAAGCTGAAAAAAACGTACGCGTCATTGGATCCGTGGCAGACCGTTCAGGTGGCGCGTCACAAGAACCGACCCTACAGTCGGGACTACTTGAACCTTGCCTTCGACGAGTTCGTTGAACTGCATGGCGACAAGCACTTCGGCGACGACCGAGCCATGCTAACGGGGTTCGCCAAGCTCGATCGATTCAAGGTCATGGTGATCGGTCACCAGAAGGGTCGCACCTACAAGGAACGGGCCGCATGCCACTTCGGTTGCGCCCATCCGGAGGGCTACCGCAAGGCGATGTCCAAGATGAAGATGGCGGAGAAGTATGGACTGCCGGTGATTTGCTTCATCGACACACCCGGTGCTTATCCGGGGATTGGCGCGGAAGAACGTGGACAAGCTCAGGTCATTGCTGACAGCATGTTCCTGATGAGCGGTTTGAAGACACCGATCATTTGCGTGGTGATTGGTGAGGGTGGATCCGGTGGCGCCCTTGGTATCGGTGTGGGCGATCGCGTGGCCGTTTTGCAACATGCCTATTACAGCGTGATCAGTCCCGAAGGTTGCGCCGGCATTCTGTGGAAGAGTCACGAACACGCGCCCAAGGCGGCGGCGGCTCTGCGGTTCACCAGTTCGCACTTGAAAGAACTGGGCGTCGTCGATGATGTGCTCGAAGAACCGCTTGGTGGAGCCCACCGCGATCACCACCAAATGGCGACGCGAATGAAGACCTATCTATCACGACAATTGGCCGCCTTGGAAGAAACACCGATTGAGACATTGCTGCAGCAGCGGTACGAAAAGTTCCGGCGCATGGGCGTCTTCGAGGAATCGTTGGCGGCCAGTTGATGCGTCCGCCCATTCGCTCGGCACGGTGGCGCGGATGGACTTGCCTGGCGATCGGCCGATCGGGAATTGGGCCCAAGCACACAGCCGATTGTCACGCCCGCAAACGCAGACTCCGGGCACCTGAAATCCAAATCCCCAACGTCCGATAATGCCCCCTCCACTGATTTTGACGAAAAGCTTGGTCGGGTGAATTGGAACGCCGCTGCGGGTGGCGCGTGGAGAGCGGCGTAATGCTTAATCCTAAGGAGCATTTGGACGCCGTTGCGGAGATGCGAGTAAGGCTCGTCGAGTTGTGCCAGGCGATGGGCTGGAACCTCGTGGTCACGAAGGACTCATTCCTGATTCGCGTCCGCGAACGCGTGTGGCGAGTGTCGCAACCACTGGCCGGAGAGCGGCAGTGGTTCGCAAATTGGTTGTGCGTGGGAGCGGAGGGGAGTTTCGTCGGTGGCGGGCCGCAGGAAGTGCTCAACCGGCTTTACGAGGAAGTCGCGGTGGACGAGCGGTTCGACGCATCGGACGAGCTGAGGGGCACACCGGTGATCTTTGCACAGGTTGAGGCGGCACTGATGCACCTGGGATGGGAAGCGTGGCGAGTGGCTGCGGGAGTGATGCGAGTCACGACGCCGTATGCCCAATGGCAAGTGGTTAGCCGAAGTGTGAGTCGCTCGCCGTGCCTTTCCGTGCACATGTGCGATAGCGAATC
The DNA here is from genome assembly GCA_038748615.1 of Planctomycetota bacterium. GTDB lineage: Bacteria > Planctomycetota > Planctomycetia > Pirellulales > Pirellulaceae > Rhodopirellula. Next base: position 4,545 of record JBCDIU010000049.1, read on the forward strand.
AACGGCGAGCGAGGAGCCGGCGTTAAACCTTGTGGGCAGTGACGGTCGGCCGCATGAAAAATCGGCCGAGGCGATCATTGGATTCCTGGTGTGCGAAACGCTGCGGCGAGGCGTGAAGGTTGCATGAAATGTGCCAGCCAAAGCAGGCGGCATGGAGGAGTGGGGTATGGTTGGGAGGGTGGGATAGTGGCAAAGCAACCAAGGAAAAGACGCATGAAGCCGCAGAAGCAGATGACGTTCATTTTGGCCGCGTCGGACTATGTAGTTGGACCGCGCAAGGTGGTCAACGATGTGTCAGTGCGGAAATACGGAACACGGTGCGTGATGAAGTTTCAGCTCGCTGATCGCAGCGTGTGTGTGGTTCAGTTGCCGCCACGGATGGCGGTTTACGTTGGGAGTTTGTTGACGCTTAAAGGAGTCGAAGCGAATGGTTTCTAAGGGTGCGGGTAAGAGTGGTTTTTTCGTGAACATCGTGGGCGTCGTTGGAGTGAAGTCCAGCGGTGTGGATCCAAAGGATGGAACGCCATGGTTTTCCGTGGCAGTTGATTACACCGGGGGATCGCAGCGTTTCTATTGCGACAGCGCGGCGGAGTTCAACGCGTTTCCCGATGAAGGCGAAGAGGTCGAGGTCGATGCGAAGTTGCGAGTCGGCAAGGAAGGGAAGTTCCGTTTGTCGCAAGTAGAGGTGAGCCCGCCAGCGGCCGCGACACCGAGAGTCGCGCGGACGGCGGCATAGAAAAGGAGCAACGCGACGCATGAGCCCGCCGCTCTTAGGCGAATAAGGCGTTAGCGATGTTCCGAGACGAGTAGGCCGCATCGCGGTTGAGAAGGGTGGCGAGTGCTAACGTGTTCTCGCGACCTAAAAGGAAAGCGACGCCGGCATGCTGGGCGGTGTCGACTTGTGAAAGCGTGGCGGGCGATGCCGTTTCGGTTTTCTAGCTTTGGCCGTGAACGGTTCCGCCGTCGCCCGCCACGCAGCACAGTCAAAATTAAGCGGATCCGTCAGGATCACCGACAACGTCTGAGGCACGATGCCTACTTGTCAGCTTGGAAGCTGGGGCGTTGTCGGCGGTTTTGAACGAGAGCGGGGACGGCGCGTGAGGTGAGAGACGCACGCCGTCCCCATGTCCCCAGTTAGGACGTTTGGGATGATACGAGATGGAGTTAGGGGCGGCAACGACGATCTGCTAAATTCGCAGTCGGAGCCGTTGGCGTTGTGGGAGTCGCTCCAGTCGCGGAATGCGGAGATCCGCAAGAGGCAGGATCGCGACGCGGAAGACGAGCGAGTAAACGACCCGGCCGTCAACGCAGCCAACACGGCGGCGGTATTCGACGTCGTCGCGGAGCGGTCAGGGGCGGGGCAGGGCGGGGCACTGTGCGGGCTCAGTGAGGACGTGCTAGCGGTGTTCGGCGGGCGGGGCCAAACAAATAACATGGCCCCGGTAAATAGCCAATGGACGGAAACGATACCCTTCGAGGGTGACGCCGCGGTAGCGGCGTGTGTGGATTGGTTGGCCTGGTCGTGCGAGGCGGCAGCCTCGGACCATGGAATGCTGTTAGACCGGTTGGAGGCGGCTCGATCGAAGGCGGCGGAGCATGGACAGCAGGTCGCCGTCGAGTTCGGCGGCGTTCAGTGTTTGATGATGCCGCACGGCATTGGCGTCGGCAGTAATCATCGTAAGTACGTTCTGAAAGCCGGCGGCAGTATCGTGTCGATACGCGACCGCGAAGCGGAAGCCGGGAAGCCGAACGTGTACGTGGAGACGCGAGGGGAGACCCTGTTGAACCTGGGCGTGCAAGGGGCGTTAGAAGCGGTTGACGCGTTGTTTGTGGCGTTGGGGCTGTCCATGGGGCGTTCGTACGTTTCGCGTGTGGATTTGGCGGCCGACGTGGAGTCGTTGCCAATGTGGGAGGTCATCTCCGCTATGGCGGCATCGCACCATTGTTGTCGGGCGAAGGAGTGGACCGCGTACGGGAAGCGGACGAAACAGGCGGACGCCGTGCATGACGGAGAACGGTTTTTCGAAACGTCATCGCAGACGTTTATGCTCGGGGCAAAGTCGTCGCCGATCAAGTTGCGGTTCTACGACAAGCTAGCCGAGATGGCGTCGAATCCGGAGAAGCGGAAGCAGTGGATACAGCGTCGCTTTGGCGGTCGCGAGCCGGATGTGGTGACGCGCGTGGAGTTCCAGGTGCGAAGGGAGGGGCTCGTCGCACAGAACATCGGTAGCCTCGAGGATCTTCTGCGTGGCGTACGCGGCTTGGCGGGCTATTTGACGTTTGGATGGTTCCGGGCGTTTGAGAAACCGGTGGATAAGACGCATACAACACGAGGCAAGGTCGCGGAGTGGTGGAAGCGAGTCCGCGGGCAGTTCGAGCACGTCGCGGGAAGCGTTGTTCAAGCCGTACCGAAAAAGGTAGTGCGGCGCGGCACGACCGAAAGCGCTATGTTGAAGCAGGCCGTCGGGTGTTTGAAACGAGCGTTCGCAGAGCTGGGGCAGGTGCCGAAGACGGCGGAGGAGATTACGGCCGGAGTGGTGCACTTGGTGGAGGCCAACTTGGACGCGGTGCGAAAAGGCATCGTGGAGAAGCTAGATATGGTGCATGAGCTGAGGAGCGAACAACTCGCCGAGTGGTTCGAGACGGAGTCGCGGAATATACAAGTTGTTGCGCCGGGGTGACGATAGGGTAGTCATGGACATGGATGTCGTAGAACAGATCGAGTGGCTCGCAATACTTTTACCTCGCGGACTGTACGTCGCCGTCGCCGTCCATTTTTTTATCCTTCCCACCGCGTTTCGTGTGTGGGACATGTTCAATCCGGATCCCTAAGGAAAGGAATCACGTAGATGTATCTCGCAGAAATTACCGCCGCCGTTGACGTCGGACCGCTGATCACGGAGGCGATGACGGTTCTGTACGGGGTCGTTGCCATTGCAGTGACGGCGGCGTTCTCACTGTTGCTCGTGCGTCGTGGGATGCGATGGGCGGGGTGGGGCAGTAAGTAGTCGTGGGGTCGCGGCGGGCGGTGGTCAGAAAGCCGCCCGCCTTTTTGTGTTGGGAGGTTGGGGTGGAAACGCCAACGGATATCGAATTACTTCTTGCCTTGGTCTGGTGGTTGAAATGCGTAGCGGTGTCAAACGGGCTGCTGGTGTCGTTCTCGGTCTGGCGGTTGGCTATGTATGCCAAGGATCAGAGTCGCGTGTGGTAGCTCAGTCGCCGGTGAGCGTGACGGAGTCGTACGCCGGTAACGATCTCTATTACCATTTCACGACCACGGAGCCGGTGTTCGAGGTCGCGGTGGCATGGGGCGGGGCCCTCTCGGATCTGCGGCACGTCTACTTGTTGGCGAATGACGATGGAGCGTTGACGTATATTGCAACGCTGCCGGAGGCGAGCTTGGCGACGTTGCTAGTTGAGCAGGGGGCGGGCGACTATGCGGTGCAAGTGCGGCGGAAGTCGAGTTTCGTAACGTGGAGTTCGTCGTCGCAGGTGGTGGAGTTCGCGTCGGCCAGCGACGCGGCGGGCGTGATGCTTGGTGGCGATACTGACGGCGACGGCATCGCTGATTTCTTTGATGACGATGACGACGGGGACGGCGTGCTGGACGCGTTCGATCCCTTTCCGTTGGACATGCACGATGGAGAGAACGTGCCGGACCCGGATGGGGATTGGGACGGGGATGGGGTCCCGAATATCGACGATCCGGACATCGACGGGGACGGGACGCCGAACGTCAGTGACGAGGAGCGATATTCGCCGACGCCGACAACGGATACGGACGGCGACGGGACGCCGGACGTAGAGGACGACGATGATGACGGCGATGGTGTGCCGGACAGTGAGGATTTCACGCCGGGTGGGGGAACGCTGGATGATCCAACGACCGATGATAGCGATGGCGACGGGATCCCCGACGCGGAAGATGACGACGACGACGGCGACGGCGTGCTAGATGAGGACGATGACGACGACGACGGGGACGGCGTGCTTGATGAGGACGAAGGGCCGGCGGTCGGTGATGAGTGCCAGTGCGGCGGGGGCCTTGGGGGCGGGCTTGGCGGAGACGGCTTTACGGATATTCGCAGCGGGACGTTGAACGCCGACGGGGGCTGCGAATGTGATGAGGGAGAGCCGGTGCTGGATGGATCGGAGAATGGGTCCGGGAGTGATTGCGAGTGCATCAAGGATGCAATCACCGGTGCAATCAATGGTTATGACGAGAACGGCAATCCGAAACAGGCGGAGCAGTGGACGGATCCGTACCTGGAACTGGCGCCGTCGCCTGTGGTAGACGCGGTGCCTGGGCCGGATACGTCTGGGTTGCTTTATGAGTTAAACGAATGGGTGGGCGCGGCACCCGTGATCGGCACGGCACCGCCGGCGGATTTGCAGTTCGACTTTGGGGTAATTCAGGCAACGTCGCCCCTTGTGGCGGCGGCAGGCTCGCCAGTGGATCAGATGCGGGTGGGCGTACGAAACGTCCTCCTGCTGGGGTGTGCCGTGTGGGCAGTGTCGCAAGTCTGGTCGGTGGTCAAGGCGTACTGATGGGGAAGATTCAAAACTACGCCGTGTGGCTCGGCGGGACGATCGGTCTCCTATCGTATTTCATGTACGAGTTCGGCGGGTGGTTGGTCCGCGAGGCGTTCTACTACATCGCAACCACGGTGATGGGTGTCGGATCCGGATTGTTAACCGGACTGGCGTCGGCGTTTCCCGATTTTGACATCGATGGAAAGATGCAGACGGTGGGGTCGGTCCTCGCGGTCGGAAACTATTGGCTACCGCTCAACGAAGCGGTGTTGATGTTGTTTGGCGTGTGGTTCTTCGCGGCGGTCTTTTTTTGTTTCAAGCTCGCGTTGAAATTGATTCCGATGATTGGCTAGCTCATGCGTAACTTGGCTGTAACAACTGTGTTGACAGCGCCGGCCGGGACCGGCAAAAGCTACATGACGGTGAATGACATCGTCTATGATTTCTTGCCGAACGGTGGCGGAAATCTCTGGTGCAATCTTCCGTTAGGAGCGGTCCCAGCGACGCATTCCACGCCACCGGCGTTCGAGGGCGAAACGTTCGCGGAGCGAATCGGCGATTTTGTAGCCAAGGGCGACGCGGACCAAGCGGCGGCGTACGCGGCACGCATCAAAATGATCGACGATGAAGCGCTAAGTCGCTGGCGGGAGAAGGCGGTCGAAGGTCCGTGGGACTACTTCCGCGACGTCGACTTGACCGGTGCGTGGATCGTCATCGATGAAGCGCACAACTACGCGTCAACGCAGGATCCCATCGAGAAAAAGAAGCACTGGCAGACTTTCTGTGGCGAGCTGCGGCATCGCGGAGCACGCATCCTCTTTATCACGCAGTCGCCAAACAAACTTGCTCGCCAGATTATGGACGAGGCGGGACTTCGGCAGTCGCTAATTGATGCGAGGACGGAAAGGGACCCGTTTTTCGGAATCCCGTTGTATTACTGGTACGAATTGAGAGCGAAGGCGGTCGGCAAGTATGAGGCGGCGTTCGCGAGGCGAGACCATCGAGACAATGACGGCAAAAAAACGAAGGTCGATCATACCGAATGGGTGCAACGCGACCCGGCGATATTTGCGCTGTACGATTCGTTCGCGGCACCCCAAGCCGGCGGGCAAGCGGCAGGCGCGGACGCAGCGTTAGGGGAATGGGAGAAACGCACCTGGCCCAGTCTTCTTTGGTGGTTTCTGCGATGTAATTTTATGGAGGTGATGAAGCCGGCGTTGTACGGCGTCATTATTTTGGTGGCCTTGTGGAACTTCAAGCCGATCACGCAGTACGTGATGACCAGGTTGAGCAACGCGGCAAAGGCAGGAGCGCCGACGGCGGGCGAAGTTAGGCAATCGCTGAAACCGGCATCGGAGACACCAACGCTAGCGAGTGGCGCGGCGGTACCGCCGAGCATCTCGGAGGAAGAGTTACGCAGGGTCGAGTCGCTTCGGCGTCGGAACGCAGAGCTGGAGGCGCGTTTGGTACAGGCAGAGGAGGCGCTCCGCCAGAGGTCGGCGGTGGTGGCGATCACGCCGGAGGCTGTGACGTTTAGTGATGGTCGCACGTATCGGACCGGACAACAGATTTGGGGAGGACCGTTTGATGGGCGACGAATTCAGGAAGTGGACTTTGATATGCGTTGGGTGGTGCTCGATGATGACCGGCGGTTGTTCCTCGGTGCGGGAGCGCCGGACGGCATCAGTACCGCCGATGATGGACCTAGTGAGCTTGGCACCAGTGTCCTTGATCGCGAGTCAGCGATCGGACCGGCCCGATTCGCGCGTGACGATCTCCGCTGAGGCGCAAGAAGTCGGACACCTGGTGCGTAACATCGTGGCGGGGACCGGCCTTAGTGTCATTGTTCAAGAGGGGCTCGAAACGCGGCCGGTATCATGCGAAGTCAACGACGTCCCCGTCGAGGATGTAATCGCGACGTTAGCAAGACGGCTTGGAACTCAGTTGACGCGAACGGGTGACCTGTTGTTTCTCGGGGACCTTCGCCCGGAGGACCGCGGGGTGTTAGTCGTGCACGTCGGCGCGTTGACTGCCGACGAACGTCGCGAGGTGGGCGAAGCGTTTTTGAGCGAACATGGACGGGTGGTGTCGCTGGCGTCGGGACATCTGGTGTGCAGCGATCGCGTCGAAGTACTCGCGAAGATTGTTGAAGCGGCGGATGCGTTGCGGAGCGTGCCGCGCGAACTGTGGCTCGTGCAACTGCACGTTTTGAGTGTTCGCGAGGAGGACGCGTATCGGTTTGGGAGCGAGCCGGAGGTTGCGATCGGCGTATCCGCATCGGATGTAGCCGTGAATGCGTCGGCGTCGGTCTCGGCGCAGCTCGAAGCGATTCGTCGCGAGCGGACGACGCAGATCGAGTGGGAGCCTGCGTTTGTTTGCTTCCCGGGCGAAGAGGCCGTTTTTGAGGATGCGGAGCGGCTGCCGATCGTAACGCGGATATACGACGGCGAACGAAACGAGACACGCGAAACGGTGCGATACGAATCGATCGGTCGGCGTGCGGCGGTGTCGATGCGGCCGGGCGGTGATGGCGGCGGGATCCTCACCGTAGAGCTCGCGGACGAGAGCGTGACCGGGTTTGTGGAACAGTTGCCGAAGAGCGCCGGGTATAAGTTCGCTGGCACAGTGGCGGTCGGCGAAGACTCGACGGTCCTCGTGGGCAGGGTTCGCAGGCAAACGAAAGGGGAGGGCAGGGTGCTAGGTTTGGCGGCGTTGGTGGACAAGACCGAAGCATCAGACGAGCTGGTCGTTTACGCGAGGGTTCGACGCGTTGCCGCCCGCCGAGGCACGCAGGCGAGCGGCAACGCGGGACCAGTTGCGGCGACCGGCAAAAAGACGGAGAACATTTTTTAGTACAATACAAAAAATTGCACTGGACAATTGTTGGTGACCTGCCAATAATAGGGCCATGACGGGGAGGCAATCAGCGAGCCTAGTCAGCCATCACGAAATGTGAGGGACACGCAATGACGGACCTAGTCGAAACGAAAAAGTATGACACGGCCGCGAAGGTGGCTCGGGTCGTGGGAATCGAGCACTACCAAACTTTAGAGGCCGCGATGCGTCGTGGAGATCATCCGCTGGACGTGCAAAAGTTGCATGGCGGACGGCTGATCGTCTCAGTCGCGACGGCGCGACGTTGGGCGAAGGCAAAAAGGTCAAGGGGGCCAAAACCGCAATGTTAACGACAGCCAAGCTAAACGAGTCACAGCAAGACGGACTGTCGTGCGTGGTTTGCGACCGAAGCGATCAGCCGATGGAGCCGATTGAAGGCGTGCTGTCGAGGCATGACAGCCAGTTGTTCCGGTGCGTCGACTGCGAGTGCCATTTGGAGACCCTGCGGCGGCGGGTTTGATTTGTCGTCACCGGGTCGCCGGTCCGCAAACGTGGAGCAGCGGAGGTGTGGCGTGGACTAAGAGCCTTGCGTAATGGCGGTGTCGACTTGGTGGAGCACGTCGAGGGAATCGTAGCGTGAGCGGGCAGTGACGCGAAGCAAGCCGACGGCCGCATGATGCATGGCGGCGTCGAGGAACGCGTCGCGTTTCTGGCGATCCTTTCGGCGGTGCGACGCATCGTCAAGTTCGATGCAGAGCACGGGAGCAAACGACGCGGAATCGCAAAGCACAAAGTCAACGTGCTTGGATTTGATGCGGTTGAACAGCGATTGATGGTGGGCCTTGTCGGCGGGTTCAAGGACGTCGGCGAGACGAACTTTGGTGAAGATGGTGAATCGGTCCCCAACCGCAGCCCGCAGGGCGAGATAGTAGTCGCGTTCGGTCGGGGTGAGCAAGGAGGCGACCGACCGGTAGCTGGTGATCGGGTCCTTGCTGCGGGGTGATCGCCGTGGGTGCGTCGTCGGCTTAGACTCCGGTTCGCCGCGCACAAGAAAAGCAAGCAAGTCGAATAGCGAAAGTACGACGGAACGAAGCCAGCGGAAAAACAAGGCAATGCGCCGGAGAGAGAAAAGTAAATCAAATCCGGAAATTAGGACTAGCGGGGTTGCAATGATTTAGCCGACATGCTTTACAATGCCGCCCAGCGGATGTTGGCTGTCTCAATCGAGCCAAAAAAAAGCCTCACGTGTTACCAGCACGTGAGGCGGAGTCCATAACTACCAGTACTAGAAAGAGCTATGAACCCCACGGCATATAGCCGCTTAGCGGTTGGTCCAGCGACGCCGGACTACGTGTGTGAAATTGAGTCGATGGTGCTTTATCGGTTCTGTGTCCCGAAGGGAAAGTCGCTGCACGAGTCGAGTTCGCCGCTCGCCAAAATGCTGATCCGGCTGTCGCCGCCCGGCGAACGCGAGCCAAGATCGGCCGGATCTCCCGGCTTTGCTTATGACCGAAATTTGATCCTTGCGGTTGGCAATCGTGTGCCCCCAAAGGTCGCGTCATGGCGGCGGCATTTGTATGAATTTTCATGCGATCTTTGGTATCGAGCGTATGGTCACGTCGGCTTCGTCGGCCCTCGCGAGGTAGCCGAAGTTTACCGCAAAACGCGGCAAGAAACGAGAGCAAAGCTATCCCCAACGTCCGATAATGCCCCTTATGTTGTATTGCCGGTGCGTTTTCCCCGTGTTTTAGCCATATCTGCAGTGACACCCGTGACGCTGTCGTCGATCGCCTACCCGTCCGGCGGATGCCTATCGAGATCCCGTCCATGGCCTCAATGGATTACCGGGCGATTGCGGCGGTGACCACGTGGTCGACGGCTGTGTCGCAGCGGTGCTGACGCGGTTCCAGTTGGGTGCATCTGATTGCAATCCAGCACGTCTCGGATCGACACGCGGCATGCTGGTGGCGTCGGATGGATTCGGCGTGAACCACTGCGGCGATGACTCGGTTGACTGGAAGTTCCTCTCAAATCGATCGAGGACCGGCTGGACGACCCCGTGCAGTTCAGGTGGCATCACGATGTCGGTTTGGTCCAGCACCCGCGCAATCCAGTTTCCGCTTCGCGAGCCCACGATGGCGGCTCTCGCTTGGTCGCCCAGCAGTGTGATCGCGAAGAGCGTGATCAGGGTGCATGCCAAGCCGCCTTTGAGCAGGCCAAACAACGCGCCGATTTGACGGTCAAATTCCTTCAATCGCATACGATCGATCACGCCGCCGATCATCCGAAAGAGCAGCCAAATCACCAAAGACGTTCCGACGTAGAGAATCAGCATCGCCAGAAAACCTTTCCAAGGCGGTTCCCACTGAATGTTCTGACTGAATGGCTCGCGGTACTTATACGCGACCGTGTAGGACACGACGATCGAGGCGATCGAGGCGAGTTGCCATGCAAATCCTTTGATCGCGCCCAATCCCATGGCAACGATCAAGACGATCAGCATGAGGATGTCGTAAGTTTGCAAGCGATGGATCTCACGGGCTGGGTCAAAACGGCGGCGAAGATGGATCGTCGCATTCATACGGGTGCATCGGAATGAACCGATGATGCGGACGTTAGCAAATCGTCGGGGAAGGGCGGAAGCGTGTTTTCGGGGTGGTGGCCGGTCCGCCCGCCCCGGTTGGCGGTTGGGCGGTTGGCTTTTACGTGTGGGTCGCCCTTCCGCCTGCGCACGACGATTTGCTATCGCTGAGGGCGGCCTTCATTTTCTCGTTGCTCTGCCCTGCTCTGCTGCGCTGACGCGCCCGACCGATTCCCGTGGCTGACTTCAAGACCCACATCACCGCCAGCACGATCGTCGGCGTTGCCTACGGGTATTGGGGGATCCGCGATCAGGGGATGTCGATCGAAAGCGGGCTCTTGGCGGGTGGACTATGCAGTGTGGCGGGCATGCTGCCGGATCTGGACAGCGATTCGGGCGTGCCGCTGCGTGAGACGAGCATGTTCGCATCAGCCATCATCCCGATGCTGATGATTGAGCGCTGGCGCGACATGGGCTTGTCCCACGAATCGATGGCATTGGCGGCGATGCTGATCTACATCGCGATTCGGTTTGTCGCGGTCGAGTTTTTCCGTCGATTCACCGTGCATCGCGGTATGTGGCACAGCATCCCAGCGGCGGTTTCGGCGGGCATGCTGGCATATCTGGTGATGCCATGTCCCAGCGAGGCGGTCCGTGTCTACAAGTCGCTGGCCGTGTTCGTCGGATTCATGGTTCATTTGATCTTGGACGAGATCTGGAGCCTGGACTTTTCGCGGGGTCGGTTTCGGGTCAAAAACTCATTTGGAACGGCGCTGAAGTTCTTCGGCACCAAGTTTTGGCCGAATGTTTCGGTTTACGCCAAACTTGCGTTTCTGTGTTACTTGGCCTACTCCGACCATGCCATTTTGGACCGTTTGCGAGCCCGCGTGCGATTGGATCGAGAGCGTTACGCGGAACCCGCTCCCGCCTCCAACTTCTTTCCAGCTTGGCAGGGCAATCCGACATCCACGAGTCACTCGCCGGCGCCGTATGGATCGACGTCGATCCCGCCGCAAGACCGAATGGCCTGGCCCGGTCGGCAACGGCAACTCTAGGAACGAGCGATCGATCGGATTGTTAGCGGCGAATGATCTCGTCGGAGTCCAACACGATCGTCACGGGACCATCATTGATCAGCCGGACCTGCATGTCCGCCGCAAAGACTCCCGTGGGCGCCCGGAGTCCGGCTAGACGCAGTTGGTCAACGAATCGCTGGTAGAGTCGTTGGGCCTCGTTAGGTTCGGCGGCACCGGTGAACGCCGGTCGGCGTCCCTTGCGACAGTCGGCCAGAAGCGTGAACTGACTGATCGCCAAGACGTCACCACCCACATCGATGACGCTGCGGTTCATTTTGCCGGCATCGTCATTGAAGATCCGAAGTCGATGCACTTTCATTGCCATGGCATCGGTAATCGCGTCGTCATCGCCCTGCCCCACGCCTATCAAGGCGACCAGTCCATGATCGATCTGGCCGACCAGCTCGTCGTTCACAGTGACCGATGCCTCACGTGATCGTTGCAGTACAATTTTCATGGTTGGAAGTCTCGTCTCGGATACTCGCGGATTCGCCTCGTCATGCCGTATCTTTTCACTTGCCCTCACTGCCAGGCTCGTACCGAAGTGGAGGATACCTACAGTGGCCAATCGGGTCACTGCGTGGTGTGCGCCGCCGAGATCACGTTGCCGGAGTTTGCCGGCAACCAAGGTGCCAACGAGGTGGGTTCGAAGTCCCGGAAACGCGTACCCGTTGTTTGGATCGTCACCGCCGGATCGCTGTTGGTCATGATCGGTGCCGGACTGGTGGCGGCCATCCGATATGGTGGTGCCACGGCGGACCGGTTGCGAGAAGGACGTGTTCGACTGACGTCGATTCGAAATCTGGAAACGATTGCGGCCGCGTTAAACGCTTACGCATCCGATCATGGCACTTACCCGCCATCGATCGTCCGAGATGCCGCCGGAAAACCGATGCATTCGTGGCGTGCGTTGATCTTGCCTTACATTGGTGAGGAGGAGCTGTACCTTGAGATCGATTTCGAGAAGCCCTGGGATGCGCCTGAAAATCAGTCGGTCACTTACGGTCCATCGCCAAGTGTTTTCCGGCATCCAACAATCCAAGGCTGGTCTCGCGATGCTAACTACTACTTGATTACCGGACCTGGAACGCTCTTCCCCAATTCTGGTCCGCTCGGGCCCGGCGACGTCACCGATGGTCCGCACAAGACCATCCTAGCCGTTGAGGCAGCATCACAATCGCAAAGCACTCTTTGGCTCGAACCGGTGGACTTGGACGTCGTGTCCATCGGCGGTCGCATCAATGGGAGTCCCGGACGGGACATGGGTGGTGTCACCAACGGTGGTGTCTGCGTGGCAACCACCGACGGCGATGGTCACTTCTTGGCCGAGTCCACCCCGCGTTTGACCGTGCAGTCGCTGATCACGCCACGCGGAGATGAACCGTTGCCCGATGACGTGCTCGACTAACGGTCGACGAAGCTCTCGGCGAAACCATCGGCAATCAATATTCCCGCGGCGTTACCCTGCCCTGCACTCGCGACGGCAGCCCCTGAATTCGCAGGAAGCCTTCGGCGTCGTCTTGGTTGTAGGATCCGCCGCCTTCCATGGTCGCGATGTCTTCATCGTAAAGGCTGTTGGGGCTGCTTCGAGAAGCTACCATCATGTTGCCCTTGTACAACTGAAGCGTCACCTCGCCGGTCAAAGGCTTCTGTGCCTCGCGGATGAACGCCATCAGCGCATCCATCTTGGGTGTGTACCAGAAACCGTAGTACACCATCTCAGCAACCTCGGGTGCGATTCGATCGCGCAGGTGCATGAGGTCACGGTCCATCGCCAGTTGTTCAATATTCATGAGCGCCGCGTAGAGGATTGTCATGCCAGGTGCTTCGTACACACCGCGGCTCTTCATGCCTACGAATCGATTTTCGACCATATCGATGCGTCCGATGCCGTTGCGTCCCCCAATCGCGTTGAGAGACTCAACCATCTCCAGTGCACCAACTTGTTTTCCATTAAGTGATACCGGCACACCCGATTCGAATCCGACCGAGACACTCTCGCATTGATCTGGTGCGTCTTGCGGCGACACGCCCATCCCAAAATCGACGATCTCGACGCCGTTGACGGTCAGTTCCTCGAGCTTGCCGGCTTCATAGGAAATGTGAAGGACATTCTCGTCACTACTGTAGGGCTTGGCGGTGGACGCTTTGACGGGGATGCCCTTTTGCTCGCAGTAGGCGATCAGCTCCGTCCGACCCGGAAAGGCCTCGCGAAATTCTTTGATGCGCCACGGCGCAATCATCTCGACACTCGGATCAAGGGCTTCAGCGGCAAGCTGAAATCGACATTGGTCGTTCCCCTTGCCGGTCGCGCCGTGGGCATAGGCGGTCGCTCCAACCTCTCTGGCGAATTGGAGGCATTTTTTGCTGATCAACGGGCGCGCGATCGATGTGCCGAGCAAATAGATTTGCTCGTACTTGGCTTGCCACGCCAAGACGGGAAAGGCAAAGTCACGGCAGAGTTCCTCTCGCACGTCGATGACTCGCGCCGACGACGCGCCGCAGTCGCGGGCTTTCTGCATGGTCGCATCGCGATCCTCGCCGGGTTGCCCCAGATCCACGTAGGCGCAGTGAACTTCATACCCCTGGTCTTGAAGCCAACCGAGAATGACGGACGTATCGAGACCGCCGGAATACGCCAACACACAGCTTTTCATCTGAAATCCGGATCCAATTGCGGGAGGAAATGCACTATCTTCTTCGCGGGTCACTTCTGTGCGGCATTTAAGTAGGCTCGCATTGGCAACGCAAGGGACGGATCGACCGTCCGACGAAGGAAAGGTGTTCATGGCTGAATCAGTGCCCTCCCCTGCCCTGCTGGAGATTCTCGGCCAGATCGCCTCGGGGACGTTGAGCCCGGACGATGCCGCCGCTCACGTGACCGCCGCCGCGTTATCGACCTCGCAGACTGACGTGATGGCGGACGAATCGGAGTCACCTGACCTCGCACCCGTCGACGGAGCCTTGGTCGATCTTGATCGTGCGTCACGATGCGGATTTGGTGAAGTGATCTTCGGCGAGGGCAAGACGACGGAGTTGATGCGAACGATCGTTCAAGCGCAGCAGGATGTTGGACAACCCTGTCTGATCACCCGCATCAATCCAACGTCCGCGGCTCAATTGCGGAGGGCTTATCCCGATAGCAGCTACAACGCCGCCGCCCGGACCCTACGAATTGGCTCAGTTGCCGACGAGCCGGAGAGTCCGTCGCCACATGTGGCCGTCGTTACCGCCGGCAGCACCGATGCCGGTGTCGCAGAGGAAGCGATCGAGACGCTGCGATGGATGAAGGTCGCCCATCGCCGATACGATGATCTCGGCGTGGCCGGGCCACAGCGATTACTTGCGTCGGTTCCGAAGCTTCGCGAGGCATCTGCCATTGTGGTTGCCGCCGGCATGGAGGGCGCTTTACCTGCGGTGGTCGCCGGGCATGTTGCGACCCCCGTCATTGCCGTCCCCACTAGCGTCGGTTACGGCGTCCATCTGTCCGGGCTGACCCCCTTGATGGCGATGCTGACATCGTGTGCGGCCAATGTTGCCGTGGTGAACATCGATGCAGGATTCAAGGGAGGCTACATGGCCGGCTTGATCGTCAGTACGTTGCGCCACGATAAGTAATTTTTTGCCGCGATAGTGTGTGACTAGCGCAGAGCTCCACGATGTCGTCGGTATGTCCAACCACAATGACCGTGTCGCCGACAGAAAGTGGATGTTCACCGGCGGGATTCATCACCGTTTCTCCGTCGGCGTGTCGAATCGCGACGATCAGAAAGCCCCGATTGCCGCGGAATTCAATCTCACTGACGGGCTTTCCAACTAGCAGGGAGCCGTTCTGAATCTTCAGTTCGTCCATCTGCAAGCCGATCGACGACAATTCTTCGCTCAACTCCGTCGCCGAGCCGGCCGACGCCAAGACGCTCGCGGCGGTGGGCCGAACGAGTAGTTGCGTGGCCCGTTTGGCGCCAATCGACGCGGCCATCACGACATGATCGGCGCCGCAACGGCGCAACCGCTTTTCCGCCGTTCGCGATTCGCCTCGTGAGATGATCTCCAAGCTGCGATTGAGATCCCGCGCGGTCAGACAAATGAATCCATTGGTGGCATCATCCGGTAGCAACGTCGCCAGTGCCCGCGCATGCTCAATTCCGGCTTCGCGAAGCGTGTCTTCGTCGGTTGCGTTACCGATCATCGAGAGAACCTTGTCGGAATGGGCTTCGCTCACACGAGCTTCTCCCGCGTCAATGACGACAAACGGCATTCCCCGAGCGGTCAAGTCCTCGGCGACAATCGAACCCATGCGGCCGTAACCGCACACGATCACGTGTCCACGTAGACTGGCAATTCCTTGGCTCACTTTTCGGCTCCTCAACAGGTTTTGCAATTCGCCATCAATCAACAACTGGATGAAGCCACCCACGGTGTACACCGCCGCACCGTAGCCGAACACAATCACGCCGATGGTCAACGACCGTAACTGAGTCGACTCGATTGGTTTGACCTCGCCGTAGCCGACGCCAAAGATCGTGATCACGACCATGTACACCGCATCGCTGACCGACCAGCCCATCTGGATGTAGCCAGCGATGGCCACGCCGCAAACGACGGCGAAGACACCGACTCCCATCAAGATGCGGCGGATCGGAGTGGACGACATGTTGGTCCAATGGACTTGGCGGTCGATGGTCGGCCGGAGCGCTGATGCGGGAGCCGCCGATCATCAAGTGGGGCGGAATTCAATCGCCCTCGCTCGAACCTCCCGTGAGGAGCATTCGTCAATGCGATGGAAGCAATTTCAATTCGTTCTCGCTGCACTAGAATGCATGAGAATCTCGGGTTTGAAAAGCCAATCATTCTCTAGAGCGTCCTTAAGGCGCGACAGGCAACCCATCACGTGACCCCACCGCTGCTCCTACCGCCGAGGTCCAGCACCGCTCACAAAGGAACGTTCGGCCGTGTTCTGTTTGTGGGCGGCTCGCGGGGCATGGCCGGCAGCATCGCGCTGTCTTCCATGGCGGCTCTTCACTGCGGTTCGGGACTCGTCGCCGCCGCCGTTCCAGACGCAATCCTGGAAACCGTCGCCAGCTTTCATCCCGCGATCATGACGATCGGGCTTGACGATTCCGACGGGACGTTCGACCGGCATAGCATCGGTGGACTGCTAGGCCATCTATCGAAACAAGCGGCCATTGGCGTGGGACCTGGCATGACCACTTCGGCGGGCGCCACGGCGGTCTTGGACGGTCTGTTGTCACGAGCGCGCTGTCCCCTGGTCTTGGATGCCGACGCGATCAACGTGATGGCGCAGCAACAGTGGCTCGATTCGGCGACGCATCTCCGACGCGACCTGGTGCTCACCCCGCACGCTGGTGAGTTGGCCCGTCTAACAGGCGTGCCGGCCTCCGCCCCCGAATCTCAGTGGGACGCGGCCGTTGAGTTGGCTCGGTCGCGCCGGATCACTCTGGTGATCAAGGGTGGACCGTCTCGCGTCGTGGCCACGGATGCTGAGGGGCGCCTCCAAACGTGGACCAATACGACCGGCAATCCAGGCATGGCCACGGCGGGTTGCGGGGATGTGCTGACGGGCGTCATAACATCTCTGTTAGGACAAGGACTGTCGCCATGGGACGCAGCGCGATTGGGCGTTTGGGTTCACGGGCTCGCCGGAGATGAGGCGGCCGAGCAAACAAGCCAGATTGGGATGACCGCCATGCATCTCTTGGCGGCGCTGCCAGGTGCGGCGGGTTCCATATCGGATCCAACCTAACTGCGGCATACTGACGCAAATGTCTTGATGCACGCGAATCGATTGTTCCCTTTGCCGACCATGACCGCTGACGCATGACGCGACTGATTACGCTCGATCAATGGGATGCCGATGCGACGTTACGGACGGAATTCGGCGGTGGCTGCATTAGTATCGGTAACTTCGATGGCGTGCATCTGGGGCATCGACGGCTGTTGGAGCAGACCCGGCGTTGCGCTGATGAGGTGGGGGGGGCCGCCATCACGGTGGTGTTGGATCCACATCCGGCTGCGGTGCTTCGACCGCATGGCGCTCCGCCCAGGTTGACCACGATTGAGCGACGTGCCGAGTTGATGTCAGCACTGTCCGTGGATGCATTGCTGGTTTGCCCCACGACGATTGATTTTTTGAATCGAACCGCAAAGCAGTTTTTTGAGCAGTTGATCCGTGATCGACTTGCCGCTCGAGCCATGGTGGAAGGCCCAAATTTCTTTTTTGGTCGCGACCGGGGCGGTGATATTCATCGGCTGCAATCGTTGTGTGATGCCGACGGGATGAAACTGACGATCGTCCAACCCGCCCTGGATGGTCCGCGTATGATCAGCAGTTCGCGGATCCGTGAAGCGGTCTCGACGGGTGATTTCGCGGAGGCCCACGCGATGCTTGGATCGCACTACCAAATCTCGGGATTGGTCGGTCACGGAGAAGGTCGCGGGAGGACGATTGGGTTTCCAACGGCAAACCTGACATCCGTCACCACGATGTCACCCGGGCACGGCGTTTATGCCGCGGTGGCGTTCGATGGTGCGGCGAGGGAAGACGGATCTCCCAGGGCGGCGGCCGTCCATGTCGGGCCGAATCCGACATTTGACGAACAAACGGCTACCAAGATCGAGGTTCATTTGTTGGACTATGCTGGTGACTTGTACGGACAAACGCTCACGATTGCGTTCATCGAGAAGGTTCGCGACGTTCGAAGGTTCAAGTCGGCGGCCGAATTAGTCGACCAGCTCGATGTCGATCTGATTGCCGTGCGTCGGTCATTTGAAACGTTCACCCCCTCTTCGTAATCGAAAGTCATTTGCGCGTGAGTGTTCCTTGGAAAGCATTCGTCGATCAGATCCAACACTATCAGTCGTTCATTTTGGTCAGCCACATCCGACCTGACTGCGACGCCTTGGGCAGCGAGTTGGGGATGGCGGAGGTGCTGCGTTCCGCCGGAAAAGACGTGCGAATCGTCAATGCTCATCGGACTCCGCCGGCGCTTTCGTTCCTGGATCCGGCCGGCAATATTGATGTGCTGGGCGATGACGTCGAGGCGGAGGATGTGTCCGCCGACTGCATCATGATTTTGGATACCAGTGCGTGGGCACAGCTCGGCGATATGGGTGACGTCATTCGCGCTTCTCGTGCGGACAAGATGGTTCTGGATCACCATGTCGGCGAGGATGACTTGGGTGCGACGATGTATAAGGACTATCAAGCGGAGGCGACCGGCCATTTGGTCGTCCAAGCCGCCGACGCATTGTCGGTGCCGCTGACACGAACCATGGCCAGCCCGCTGTTTGCGGCGATTGCCACGGATACCGGATGGTTTCGGTTCCCAAGCGTGACACCGGAGACATACCGGGTGATTGCGAGATTATTGGAAGTCGGCGTCGTACCCAGCGAGGTGTATGGCGATCTTTATGAGCGAGACACGCTGGGCCGACTCAAACTGCGTGGTCTCATTCTCTCACGGACGACAGCCGAAATGGATGGCGCTCTCGTTTACACGTATGTCAATAAGGAAGACTTTGATGAGTGCGGTGCGTTGCCTAGCGACACCGAAGACGCCATCAACTTGACGCTATCGGTGGCCGGAACCCAGGCGGCGGTCATTTTTGTCGGCCAACTGCGTGGTGGATTCAAGCTGTCATTCCGTAGCCGCTGCGGCATGGACTGCAATGAAATCGCCAGGCAGTTCAATGGGGGCGGGCATAAAGCCGCCGCGGGCGCGTTTCAGGAGGGTTCGCTCGACGACGTCATGTCTCGAGTGCTGCCCGTCGTCCGCGACAAGCTCGCGCAAGCCCTCGGTGCCGAGGCCTGATCAAGGGTTCGCCACGGCTTTCTTGCGTTGGCGTTTCTTTTGGCTTTTCCACAGCACGACGTTGTCCACATCGTTTGAGGACGCCTCACCCTCGGTCGTTCGCCCCTGCTGAACTTGTCGTCGGAGATCCTCCAGCATGTCGGCGACCAACTCAGGCTTGCTCTCAAAAAGACTATTCGTTTCACCCGGGTCCACCGACAGGTCATAAAGCTGTCCTTCGGGCGAACCGGCGGGGACCTCGTTTTCCTTGGGAGACGTCCACCCACCCGATCCGCGGGCCAAAATGAGCTTCCATGAACCGCGCCGGATGGCGAAGTGACCACTGACGGAATGATGGATCACGACTTGCCTGCCCGATGAAACCGGGTCACCGGTTAGCAACCCCGCGAAGCTAACGCTGTCTTCGCAGCTGCCGGCGGGCACGGCCCGCGACGTCAACTCGGCGACGGTAGCGAACCAATCGGCCAAGCAGATGAGCTGATTCGTCTGGGAGCCCGATGCGACTTTCGCCGGCCAGCGGACAATGAATGGAATGTTGTGGCCGCCGTCCCAGATATCCGCCTTCGAACCGCGGAAGTGGGCGCTGACGGAGTGACCTTGCTTGGCGAGCTTGCCGATGCCGGCGGCTTTGGAACAACCGTTGTCGCTCGTGAAAACGACCAGCGTGTTCTCTCGCATGCCATTACGGTCCAACGCTTTGCATACCTCGCCAAGGGCGTGATCGGTCTGCATGACGAAGTCACCGTAGTCGCCCAGGCCGCTTCTCCCTTGCCAATCCTTCGAAGGGACGATCGGTGTGTGAGGTGAACCCAATGCCAGGTAGAGGAAAAACGGCTCATCGGCACCCTGGCGGGAATCAATGTAAGAGACAGCTTGCTGCGTCAGACGCGGCAACATGTTGACCGTCTGGTCGTGTTCGATCACGCGATCATTCTCGATGACCGCCTCCATGTTCCGGGCATGATGGAAGCCGTGATAGAAGTCAAATCCCCGTGTGAGCGGACCGTCGGGAATGATCGCGCCCACGGGCGGCATGGGGTGTTCTTTGGCGGTCAGACGCCTACCGGATTCTTGGTCGAGATACTCAAAGTCAAGATGCCATTTTCCGATGGCGGCCGTGTGGAATCCCTGATTCTGTAGGAAACTGGCAACGGTCGGCCTGCCGGCAGCGATCAACGATGGTGCGTACCCGGTCACGACGCCCGCCTGCAACCTTGTTCGCCAGCTGTAGCGACCCGTCATGATTCCGTAGCGTGTCGGAGTACAAACCGATGAACCGGAGTGTGCGTTGGTGAACACCATCCCGTCGGCGGCCAACTGATCGGCATGGGGCGTCGGGATGCGACTCGTGGCAGGCGCTAGGCATTGAACATCGCCATATCCAAGGTCGTCACACAGGATGAAAACGAGATTGAGATCGGTCGCCGCGTTACAGTGGGCGTGCAGGCAAACCGACAGCAGGACGAGCGGGATCAAGGATTTCATGGTTCTACTCAAGGACGGTGACATCGGAAAAGGCATGGTGCAAAC
This sequence comes from Planctomycetota bacterium, assembly GCA_038748615.1. Lineage (GTDB taxonomy): Bacteria > Planctomycetota > Planctomycetia > Pirellulales > Pirellulaceae > Rhodopirellula. The sequence goes on from JBCDIU010000049.1 coordinate 24,932, forward strand.
GAAGCGTCTGAATCTCCGAACGCACTGTTGCGGGGCTGGGGTCATCCAGCGTGCTGGCGACCTCATCGGCGAGAAACTGAGCGAATAGGATGCGCGCCTCATGCAACTGTTGCTGAAGGTTTCGATCGTTGATGGTTCGACCAGCCGACGAGGCCAAACGCCCAGCCAGAACCTGGGTGGATTCCCCGGCGTGTGCCATCGAAACGTGCAAAACATCGTGGACGAGGTCGCCCCCATCCGCGTCGGTATGCATCGTTGAATTTCCGTCCGGCTCCGTGGTGCCGGATTGTAGTCGGAACTGGATTGCGTGTTGCTGACGCTCCAGCGCACGCCACGCTCGCTGCAGGAGTCCGTCGCGCCAATAGTCGATCCATTGGGTTGAATCGGTTGCGGCGAGTTCCAAGTGGATGGGCCACTGAGGCTCCGGCTGTTGAATGAACGGCTCGCCCTGCGCCTCCGATTCCTGCCATCGTTCTTTCTGTTCGGCGACCCATTTTGCGTTGGCCTGCGTCGCCTGCACTTTGGCAGCCGAACGGATGCCTCGAATCAAGAAGTCGCGGAGCCGGTGCTGGTCGTGTTCGCCGTAACCCGTCTTGACGAGGTGTTGAATCAGAATCGCCATGGCTTGATCGGCACGTCCGTCATCATCAACCATATCGATGAGCAGCCGTCGCATCGGGGGCAGATAGCGTAAAACGAAGCCGGCCGCCGAACCCGCACGTGTCCAAACTTGCTTTGAACGCGCCAGACGGATCGGTTGAGTGGTCGCCGAACTCGTTGGCGTCGACCGATCGGCCGGATCCTGGTCGTCCGGAAGTGTCTTACGGGTTGGGTTTGCGTCGGGCATGCCGACAGTTTATCTCACGACGATGGTCCGCGCGGTGACCATGAGCAACCATCATTGCTTCCAGCGAATTGCCAGCCCAGGTGCCTGCACGGGATTGCCTTCGCGGGAGACCATGCGGGTGGCTTCTCGATTCCAGCTATCGCGAATCAACACGATTGTCACGGTACGACTTGTCTGGGCACGAACAAAGTCATCGAGCAGGTCCGAGGCGAGACGCACGGCATCCGTCTGACGGACAAGCGAGTTACGCGAATTGTCGAATCGCATGATGCCCAAGTAGGTCAATGGTCCAGGATCATTCTGAATGGGGCAGTTGTCCCACGTGAGTCGCTGTTCGCCCGACTCCGTCCACGTCACGGACGTGATGGTTTCCTCTGACTCAAATTCGTCCGACCAACCGTAGGCGCGCAGCTCGCTACTTCCTTGATGGCCATACGTCGATACGGTCATCAAGAGGACGGCACGATCGACATCGGAGGGCAAATGCTCGTTGCCATTGGAAGTCTTCGACAGATCGAAACGCAGCACGATGTGCTCGCGTTGATCTTCGCCGCGGTGGGCTTTGAGACCCTTGAGTTTTCCGAGCTCATTGTCGCTGCCGCGGCGTACCGACGTATCGGCGCCGCGTCCGGCGAACGTGCGAACCGTATCAAATCCGATCAGATTCGCCGTCACCAGATTCTCATGGATCGAAAGCCTGGTCGACCTGGAATCAACGCGATCCCCCGCAGGCGTTTGCAGTTCGAAGACCACCTCCATGGTCCCGGTTGCCAGATCGGCTGTGCTCAGCGGGATCGTCATCGATTTTGTCTCGCCTGGTGAGGGCAGCTGTCCGGGCGAGAGGCGACGTGCGCTGCCAGGTATTGCGCGTTCGGGCCTGCCGGGTTCTCGAACGACGGGGACAATCTGGGCCACCAGGTCAGCCGAACGATGAACGCGACGAGGGTCCGCCTGGACCGAAACGGCGCTGTTGGTCATCTGGAGTCGAAACTGTGCGGCGGATCCCTGCAGCACCTCGGCATCGCCGAGGATCTCACCGATCAAATGCAGAGGTTGCAGTGATTCCTTTTTCACGAGCGTCGTCGAACCCGAGGGTCCGGCAACGACGGTGTCCGTTGTCTTGGATGCCACCGTTGGCGGACGCCAGACAGCGTAGCCAACCAACGAAAGACAGAGCAGCCCGACGACGGCGGCCGCCATCCATCGAAGCGTTGAGCGGGAGGAAGACCGCGCCCCGTCAGCGGCGCGAGATCGGTGGTTTGAACGGCGACTGCGGGAGACGGCCGGTACCGACGGGTCAACGTCGATGTCCAGCTGTTGCTGCTCCGTCGATGCAATGTCTCGGCGGACGATCGCAATGGCATCGAGCAGCTCCGCGGCCGTCGCAAAGCGATCGCGTGGCTCTTTCGCCAGCAGTTTCATGATGAGAGCCGAGAGCGGCTCAGGCAGCGCCGGCACGTGTTCGAGAAGTGACACGGGCTCGTGGCAAACGATGGTCACCAGGTGAGACGCCATGGACTTGCTCGACAACGGCAACTGACCGGATGCGAGTTGATAGAGAACAACACCCAACGCGTACAGATCGGTGCGATCATCGACCGGATCGCTGCGCGCTTGTTCCGGTGATAGGTAGCCTGGTGTCCCCACGACACTGCCGACGCGCGAAAGCCGATCGATACCACTACCAGCGATCGCCAAACCAAAATCCAGAATCTTGATTCGTTTTGTGGGAGCCTGCATCCATAAGTTGGCGGGTTTGATGTCTCTGTGTGTGATGCCGCGACGGTGCGCGGCCATCAAACCCGACGCGGTCTGTTCCGCAACCGCAAGGACTTCATCGACCGTGAACTGGTGCCCCGATGCGATGGCGGCCTCCAGCGTTTCACCTCGCAGCAGTTCCATCGCCAGAAATGGCGTGCCATTCTTTTGGCCCACCTCGAAGATCATCGCCACGTTGTCATGGTGGACTGCCGCCATCGACCGGGCCTCGTCGACGAACCGTTTTCGACTATGAGGCGTCGTCGCAAAACGTTTGTTCATGACCTTCAGGGCCACGGTTCGTTTCAACCGAGAGTCCACCGCGCGGTAGACGTACCCCATACCACCCTTGCCCAAGACATCAAGGACTCGATAGGGGCCCAATCGACCGATCTCGTCTTCGCTGCCAGGAGGCTCGAGGAAGTCGGTCGAAACTTTGGGCGTCATCACCGCACGCTGCATTGACGATGGGAAGGACGACCGACACCGCGTCGGACCAATCGTTGGGTTATCTCGAATTCATTCTACCGGGCGGACGACTCGTCGTCCCAATGAGGAATCCACCGCTGAATGGACCATCACGTTCTCGCTGGCGGTCCAGTCCGATATAGTTTGACTCTTTCACCCTGTCCGTCCAGTTCAACAATGCCTTGAGCTCGTTCCTGCCATGCGAAGTTCGATCGATCGAGAGTGCCCTCCGAGGAGCTCGAACGTTACGCCGACGCGGCCCGACCCTGCTGTGATCCGTTCCCGCGAAATCGGGATCGGACCCGTCGTCATCCAGATGTTGATCATGGTCGGTAGTCTCCTAATCGTTGATCCCTGCTTGAGTGTCGATGACGTGAACACCGAAACAGAATCTGTCCTATTGCAGCCCTGGACCGGACGCGATGGCGGCGTGCCGCCATGGAATCGTGTGCGTGTGGACCAGTTTGAGGTGGCCTTCGATGCCGCGATTGCGGAGGCGGCATCGGAGATCGACGCGATCGCCAATCAGGCGGACCCACCCACGTTCGAGAACACATTCGTGGCGATGGAGAATGCCGGGAAGGCGCTGCGAAGGCTGGAAACCCTATTCGACGTTCACGCCGGCAACCTGAATTTAGGCCCAGTGCCCGATCTGGAACGATCCATTTCGCCCAAGCTGGCGGCCCACTCGGATTCCATTACGCAGAACGAAGCATTGTTCGAACGCATCGAGACCGTTGCCGAACAACTTCAACGGGGCGACATCACGCTTGCACCCGATGCGACGCGAATGGTCACCGAAACGTATCGTTCCTTCGTTCGTATGGGAGCGAAGCTATCCGCCGACGACAAAGCGAAGCTGTCGCAAATCAGTATGCGACTTGCTCGGCTATTTACCGACTTTAGCCAAAACGTCTTGGAAGAAGAAAAGGGCCACGTCACTTGGATCGATGACGAGTCAAGACTGACTGGCCTGCCAGAATCCACCATCGATGCGATGCGATCGGCCGCCGAGGAAAAAGGGGGCCAAGCGACTTACGCGGTCACGAACACACGGTCCTCGATGGACCCGTTTCTGACATATGCCGATGACCGTGAGCTACGTCAGACGGTTTGGCGAAATTATTACTACCGCTGCGACCACGATGACGACTTGGACAATTCCGCGATCATTCGCGAGATACTCAATCTGCGCGCCGCTCGCGCGAAACTGCTTGGATATGCATCGCACGCCCATTGGCGAATGGAAGGCACGATGGCGTCCAAACCGGATGTGGCGATGGATTTGATGATGCGCGTTTGGAAGCCCGCCGTCGCGCGAGTCGCCGAAGAAGTTGCGGACATGCAGGCAATCGCCGATGCCGAGATGAAGGCAGCCGGCAAACCGTCGATTCAAATTGAGCCATGGGACTATCGGTACTACGCCGAGAAAGTCCGCAGCGAAAAATACGAGCTCGATATGGCTGAAGTCCGGGCCTACCTGCAACTCGACCAGATGGTCGACGCGATGATGTGGTGCGCAGGCCAGTTATTTGGTTATCAGTTCACGCAGATCCGCGATGTCCCGGTGTTTCACCCGGATGTGACGGTATATGAAGTCACCGGTCGCGACGGCACCCACGTCGGACTGTTCTACTTGGATCCGTTCGCTCGGGAGGGTAAACGCAGCGGCGCCTGGATGATGGACTATCGAGAGCAGGCCGACTGGAGCGGCGATCTACAATCCATCCAGAAGCGGTCGCCAATCGTTTCCAACAACAGCAACTTCGTTCCCGTCGGCGAGGACCAACCGGTTCTGATCTCGTGGGATGACGCGGTCACGCTTTTCCATGAGTTCGGGCATGCCCTTCACGGGCTCTCCAGCCGCGTCGGCTATCCATCCCAATCCGGTACGAACGTGGCCAGGGACTTCGTGGAGTTCCCATCGCAAGTCTATGAACACTGGCTGCCGACGGAGGAAGTGCTCAGCAAATTTGCGGTGCACCACGAAACCGGCGAACCGATGCCGGCGGAGCTTCTGGAGAAAATCGAGCGTTCGTCCAAATTCAATAGTGGCTTCGAAACGGTCGAGTATCTGGCATGCGCGATTTTGGACATGCAACTTCATCAGTCGACGCAGACCGACATCGATATCACTCAGTTTGAGAAGCAGTCGCTTGCGGAGATCGGCATGCCCGCCGAGCTCCCCATGCGACATCGTTTACCACACTTCAGTCATCTGTTCAGCAGCGATGCGTATTCGGCTGGGTACTACAGCTACCTGTGGAGTGATGCTTTGACGGCCGATGCGGCCGAAATGTTTGAGCAGGCCACCGGCTACTTTGATCCCGAGGCGGCATCCCAATTGATGGACCACATCCTCAGCGTTGGTGACACGATTGATCCCGCCGAAACCTATCGAAAATTTCGTGGCCGCGATGTCGACACATCAGCACTACTACGAAAGCGAGGCTTCCAATGAGAATGACCGCCCAAGTGTTCGCCATGCTGGCGCCCCTAATTTTGGCACCGGCTTTATTTTCCCAGGACAAGAGTGCCGCGGGTAAAGGTGTCCCGACGAAAAAATCGAAAGAGGCCAAACCGGACCCACCACCATTTGCGTGGGTGAATCCGCCCGGTGGCAAGGCGCACCCTCGGTTACAACACTCCACGTTTTTCAGCGAGCTCGCCAACTCAAAGGTCGGATATGGCATTGTGTTGCCGTTGAATTATGACCAATCGGACGTGCGTTTTCCCGTGGTGTATCACTTGCACGGTGGCCGCCCGGGTAGCGAGTCCAAAGCCATCAGCATTGTCGGCCCGATTGCGGACGCCGCAGAGGCGGAGATGCTCGACTCCATGATCCACGTCTTCGTCAACGGTGGTCCGGTAAGCCATTACAACGTGCCGGATCAAAAGGGCGCCATCGGCGCTGATGTATTCATCCGCGAGTTGATCCCGCATATCGATGACACCTACCGAACCATTGCCAACCGAGCCGGTCGTGGGTTGACCGGATTTTCGCAAGGAGGTCGCGGTACGATGCGGCTCTCACTGCGCTATCCCGATCTGTTTGCATGTGCCGCAGCGGGTGGTGGTGGATATGAAGCTGAAAAGCGAATCAGCCAATCCGACGGCTACGAGAATCCGACGCTTCGATTCGCCGACGGCGACAATGCGTGGGACTTGGCACGCGTTTACGCAGCGTCGGACGCACCGCGCGTGACGCATTTGATTTACGTCGGCACCAAGGGATTCAACTATGCGAACAATCTCGACTACATGACCTTCTTGACGGATCTCGGCATCGAGCACAGCAAGCTCATCGTCGACGATGTGCCGCATTCGAATCGACAAATCTACGATCGTCATGCATCCGATCTGCTACGGTTCTTTGCACGTCATCTCGGAGGAAACTGAGTCGAGATCATCATTGATCGAGCTGGAGTGCTCTCACGGCGCCTCGGGCAATTGCCATGATTTCATTCCGCAGACGTTGGCGGGCTCCAGGAATGCCAATTGCGTGATACCGTAGCGGCGGATGTCCCAGTCACCCGTCGGCAACGCGTCACAATCAAACTGGTCGTCCGTTTCAACGATCAGCACGCTACCAGGGGGAGCATACTGGCGCACATGTTTGATGATGCCCGTGAGCCGCGGAAAACTTTCCGTGTCCGTCCACATGGCGTAGGGCGGACTCATGAAGATGATCCACGCTGTGTCGTCACCGTCAGATGATGACCGGAGAATCTGATCATAGAGGCGAAACGCATCACCGGTGATCAGTGTGACCCGATCATCGAGGTCGAGCCGAGCGATCGTTTTCTTCATCTCCGTGATGGCGTGCCGAACGGGCTCAACGACGACGGCTCGCCTCGCACCTCGACTGATCGCTTCGAAAGCGAGCACGCCCGTCCCGCCAAAGAGGTCGAACGCGACAGCGCCGCGACAAGCTCGACCGAGAATGTTGAATAGGTTTTCGCGGACGCTATCGCGCATCGGACGAGTGATTCGGTCACCGTGGTAATGGACTGGACGATTGCGCATGTCGCCACCGATGATGCGCAGCTTCGTTGGAGCGATCTTGTCATTCGAGCGGTCGGATCGCCCTGCCCTGCCCTGCCCCGCCGGGCGCCGATCCGCATCGCCGGTTCGGCGTGATCGCGACGTTTTCGACGGCGCCGAAGAGGCACCCGTCTGGCCAGATGAACGCGTTGATTTTTTTCGAGTCATGGCGAGCATCATAATCGTAAACCCAACAATGGATCACCGCCTTGACGGAATCGGGGCGCGGCCGTTTGATAGGGAAATGAGCGACACTACCACGGATACGCCACGATCATTTGGACCAGCGGAAATTGAGTCCATGATCCCTCATCGTCCGCCCATGCGGCTGCTCGATGAAGTTGTCGAACTGACCAGCGAAACCATTCATGCCCGTAAAACGTTTTCCGCGGGCGACTATTTTGTGCAGGGCCATTTCCCCGGCTACGCCCTGGTACCCGGCGTCATCCAGTGCGAGTGCTGTCTCCAGGCTGGTGCCATTTTGCTACGGAACCATACACCGGACGTGGGTGAGTTCGTCCCGGTCGTCACTCGCATGGACGGTGTGAAGTTCAAGAATATGGTGCGACCAGGCGACACGGTCGACGTGCACGTGACCCTCAAAGAACGAGTGTCGACGGCCTTTTTCATGACCGGCAAGATGCTGCTGGGCGGAAAAACGACCGTGCGTTTGCAGTTTGCGTGCAGCATCACTAGCCCAAGGGCAACGGAAACGGCATCGTGATGTCGGATTCGACTGCGGCATTCGACTTCCTGGGATTGGCCGACAAGACGTTCCTGGTGATGGGTGTTGCGAATCGAAAGAGCGTCGCCTGGGCGATCGCTCAATTGATCGAGCAAGCCGGTGGCACCGTCCTTTACACGGTCCGTAGCGAGTCGAGGCGCGAAAGTACGGCAAAGCTGCTCGCCGATCGCCGCGTGATGATCTGCGACGTCGAGAAACCAGAGGATATCGAGCGACTCGGTCAGACGCTCGTCGAGGATGGAATCTGTCTAGCCGGGCTGGTTCACAGCCTCGCGTTCGCCGACTATCCCGATGGCATCCGTCCGTTTCATGAGACAACCCGTCAGCAATTCCTGCAAGCGATCGAAATCTCGGCGTATTCCCTGGTTGCGGTCTGCAACTCGCTGAAATCCTGCTTCGCCAAGGACGCGTCGGTCGTGACCATTGGAATCAGCACGACGCGGATGGCCAGCGAGAGTTACGGATTCATGGCACCGATCAAGGCCGCGCTGGAGTCTTCCCTGGCCTTCCTGACGAAATCGTTCAGTCGATTCAGCGAGGTGCGGTTCAATGCCGTGGCCGCCGGGTTGTTGAAGACGAGCGCTTCAGCGGGAATTCCCGGTTATGTCGACTCGTATCTCTACGCCGAAAAGGTGATTCCTCGCCGAAAGGCGGTTCAAACACGCGAAGTGGCGAACACCGCGGTTTTCCTGGTGTCTCCTAGGAGCAGCGGGATCACCGCGCAATCGATCGTGGTCGATGCCGGCATGGCGATCAACTATTTTGATGCCGATGTCATTTCGGCAGTGACCGCAGCGTCGGTCGACTAGAGTTCGGTCATTCCCGTTTCCCTTCGCGCAAAGTCCACGGCATGAGCCAATCGATCTACATCAACGGTGAGTATTTCTCGCGCGCCGACGCCAAGATCAGCGTCTACGATCACGGTCTCCTCTACGGTGATGGCGTCTTTGAGGGGATGCGCATTTATTCCGGAGCCGTGTTTGCTCTGGAGGATCACCTGACGAGGCTGTACGAGTCCGCTCGCGCGATCGCACTGAACATTCCGATTGATGTCGACGCGATGCGTGACGCCACCAACCAGACCGTTGCCAAGAACGGTCTGACCGATGGCTACATCCGCCTCGTGGTCACTCGAGGCGGCAACCAGCTAGGGCTCAATCCGTTCATCTGTGACGATCCGCAAGTGATCATCATTGCCGACAAGATCTCGTTGTATCCTGAGAAGTACTACACCGAAGGCCTTGACCTCGTCACCGCCTCCACGATTCGCAATCATCCGGCGGCGTTGTCACCGCGTGTGAAGTCGTTGAACTACCTCAACAACATCTTGGCCAAAATCGAAGCGATTCGGGCCGGGTGCATTGAAGCGGTGATGTTGAATCCCGCCGGAGAAGTTGCCGAGTGCACTGGCGACAACATCTTCATTGTGCGGCGAGGCGAACTGCTGACACCGCCCATCCATGCCGGCATCTTGGAGGGCATCACACGCAATACCGTCATTGATTTGGCTCAAGCGGCGGGCCTAACCGTCCGCGAGATCACACTGACGCGACACGATTTGTTTGTTGCCGATGAGTGTTTCTTAACCGGCAGTGCCGCCGAGGTCATCCCGGCGGTCAAACTGGATGGTCGGGAAATCGGCACCGGAAAACCAGGCCCAATCACGCAGCAACTAATGGCCGCATTCAAGGATCACGTGAAGAACTAAGACGTCGTGATCTTTAGGCCATCCATGGTACTGGTGCCGGTGGAGAACCGGTCGATCTCCAAGCCCGTTTGCTGTGCCGCCGAGACGAAGAAGTTCGTCAGCGGATAATTGTTGGACTCGTCGAACGCCAGGTGGCCGGCGTGCCCGAATCCGCCACCGCCGATCAACACCGGCATGTTGCGATTGTCGTGATTGGATGCGTTCCCCAGATTGCTGGTCATGAACACCGTGGTGTCATCCAAGAGGTTGCCACCTTGGTCATCATTGTCTCGCAGATCCCTGAGGAACTGGCCCCACTGGCTGATGATCGCCCCCTCGACGATCGCCAGTTGTTCCAGCTTGGATTCGTCCCGTCCATGGTGACTAAGCGAATGGTGGCCTTCGTCAACACCCTCGATCGGTACGACGCCACCACCGCCGGGGATATGAAGTGTGATGAAGCGTGTGCTGTCAGTTGCCAGCGCGAGTCGAATCACATCGCACATCGTTTTCATGCGCGCGACCAAGTCGTTCGGATTTCGAACATCCACCGGTGGCTGAGCGTCAACACGCGGCTTTGGGCGAGTCGCCCAGGCCTCCGATTTGGCCATGCGTTGTTCGAGTTGACGCACACTGGTGAAGTAAGCATCGAGTCGATCGCGGTCGCCCGAACCCAGCGTCCGGGTTAATGACTTGGCATCGTCGGCGACCAGATCCATGATGCTGCGTCCTTGAGCAACGCGAGCGGCGTTCTTGGCTCGTTCGCTCTTGGAAGCATCGACAAACAGTTCCGCGAACAATTCCGACGGCGACGTCATCGGTGGAATCATCGCGCCGCTTTCGGTATAGCAAGGGCTGTTGCTTCCCTCACACGCCAACACCAACGAAGGGAATCTCGTTTCGTCTCCCAGATACTTTGCCAGTTGTTGATCGATCGAAATGGTGTTCACGGCGCGACCGGCCGATCCCATGTTCGTTCCCGTTAAGATGCTGGCCTCCGCTCGGTGCCCACCGTTGACGCCCGGGTGCGATGAACCGGAAACCACCGTCATCTGACCTCGTAGGTCTTCCAGAGGCTGGAGGTAACGAGATGCCTTGTAGTCGAGCCCCTCGCCTTTGGGCACCAGATTGTCACGAACCAATCCGAGTCCCAGCGTCATCGCAACAAAGCGTTTAGGATGTTGTTTTCCGTCATTCTGTTTTGACGAGGCGAACGCGGGCTTCATGGCCGACAGCCACGGCAAACCCATGGCCACGCCACCGCCTCTCAAAACAGAGCGACGACCAAGCGACTTTTGAAAATTGAATTGTGGCGATGACATGATGTTCACTTCGTCAGGAAAGGGTCGCTGGAAACGACTTCGTGCAGGATCGATCGAACGCCGTATTGGTCGGCCTTCGTACGATCCACGATCGATTGGATGGATTCTCGGTCGGCGAACGCGATCGGCGCTCCGGTGCCATAAACGAGCAGCTTCTGAGCCAAGTTACTCGCCAACAATTCCGGCTGATTGGCCATGGTGCTGCGAAACGTTTGGAATGTGTCAAACGAATCACCATCGGGCATGACGCCCGACGGATCGATCTGGGCGGCTTGGACATATTTCCGACCATCTTTGCGCACATAGTGCGATCTCCACTGTCCGGCGGCATCAAACATCTCCAACGCGAATCCCGGTGGATCGATGTTCTTGTGGCACGCCGCACAGTTTGAATCGGATTGATGTTTGGCAAGCAGTTCTCGTATCGTGGTCGCCCCACGGATGTCCGGTTCGACGGCCGGAACGCTGGCCGGCGGCGGCGGGATTTCCACACCCAACAGACGTTCGGAAACCCAAATTCCTCGCAGCACTGGCGAAGTATCGTTTCCGGCCGCGGTGACCTTGAGAATCGAACCCTGCGAGAATAAGCCACCGCGTGGCGACTGCGGATCCAATTGAACGGGCCGCATCTGATCACCCTGAACCCCCGGGATGTCGTAAAACCTGGCCAGCCGTTCATTCAGGAACGTGTAGTCCGCATCAAACAGGTTGGTGACCGGGAGGTTCTCGTCAAAGTGTTGCTGCAAGAAACATCGTGTTTCCTGCAACATGCCGTTTTGAACGAGAATGTCGAACTGCGGATGAAGACGACGATCCGGTTCAGTGAAATCAATGTTGACCAAATCCAGCCACTGATCGGCGAAGTCCGCAACGAACGACTTGCCTCGACGTGACCGAAGCAATCGATCGACTTGGTTGGCGCGCTGACGGGGTGACTGCAGCCGGCCCTCGGCCGCGGCTCGCCTCAGCGGTTTGTCCGGCATCGATCCCGTCAGGAAATAGCTCAAGCGCGACGCGACGGCCCAGTCGTCCAGACGACCCGACGGATCGGCCGGTTCGACGAAGTAAAGGAATCGCGGTGAGCACAAGATCGTTCGGTAGCCGGCTCGCAGAGCTTCGGTAAAGCTCGCTCCGTCACGGAGGAGGGACTTGGATAGTTGGACGATCGACTCAATGGATTCTGGCCCGGCCGGTCGTCGGTACGCCAGTTCGGCAAAGAAGCTCAACCGCCTGCCGAGTTCGTCGGATTGCTGTTGCGGCGACATGGATGCGACGTCGGGCCGACTACGCTTCGCCTTCGGATCCCATTTCATCGAAAGCGAGCCGAACAATCGATCCCGCACTTCGTCGACCGCGCCGCCCGGGTGCACCTGCCGCATGACCAACCGGTGCATCGCAACACCCGGCACATTCTGCGGTTCCAGTTCACCGAATCCGACTTGGCCGTTCTTCTGCCGTCCACGTTTCAAGGTGATATCGGCCGGGCGTACCTCGATCATATGATCCGCGGGTATCCAGGCGCGGAAACTGACTTCCTTGGGCTCCGGAGTTGCCTCGAAACCACCGACCCATGTCATCAGCGGGGCGCTACTAACGCACTCACCGGATCGAATGCTGCACCAGACGTTTCCATCCTTGGGGGCCTTCAGGCACGATGCCGTGAGCGTGATATCGAACCAGCCCGAACGCCGCACCTCGGTCCGAGGGATCCGCCCGTAAAACACGAGTCCGCTGGACCAAACGACGGCCGCACCTTTTCGCATCTCGGGGCTGCGGTTGCGTTGACCGGGGCGTTTGTCGGCAATCTTTTCGGGACCGTAATCCAATTCCAAATCATCCTCGGGCAGTTGGGCGCGATCAAAGGCCGCTTCAAGCGCCGCGTCGACTACCCGCAAATGCGACTGCAGTTGAAAATGGGACATTGGCTGTGCGTCCGCCAGATGCACGAACCCGTCGGTCCGTTGTTCAGCCGGCATCAAACGAGACAGCGGAAGGTCGACGCACAACAAATCCTGGAGGGTTCGCTCGAGTTGTTCGTTGGTGAGTCGTCGCGCTCGGACCCGCCCTTCCCGTCGAAACTGGTCACGCTGGATCGATATCAGTCTCCGCGACGTTGTTTCGAGGAACTGCCTTCGTTGCGATTCGTCAATCTCAGAGTCCTCCGGTGGAGGCATCTCACCTGACCGGACCCGATCGACGATACGAACCCATTGGTGCATCGACGCGTGACTGCTGGCATCTTGCGTCACGTTGGATGCATCAAAACCACCCTCACCTCCGGGACCGTCATGACAATCGATGCATGAATCCTGCAGAAACGTGACCGATCGCATGGGCAAATCGGACCACCGTGGGTCCGAGTCGCGAATTGCCTCCGGTGAAGCTGCAACTGCCTCAACCGGGCCAATCGATCCAAGCAGAAAGGCTGCCGCAAGCCAAACGGCGAGCAACCAGGAGCGAAAACGCTTCATGGCATCCAGGGCAATGACGGAGGGAGGGAGATCGGGGCGGGGCCACAGACCTTATTCGGGCCGGGTCTAGATAGTATAGCAATTCGACCAACTGACCGCGACTCGTGAAGCTGGAATCAACTGACATTGCCTGAACCGGCAAAGTCACCCTCCTCCCAGGAGGGTGAATTCCGTTTCGATGACTTGTGCAGACACCGATGCAAGTCACTTGCCAGGGTGGCCATCAGGCCGATCAGCGTCCGCTTCCCAAGCCGCCGCCCATGCCGCCCCCTCCGATGCCGCCCCCTCCGATGCCGCCCCCTCCGATGCCGCCCCCTCCGATGC
>JBCDIU010000050.1:0-36636 GCA_038748615.1 Planctomycetota bacterium
AGCGGAGACCAAAGAGTCACGGCGTTGGATGCGTTGCTGGTGATCAATCAGCTCAACCGAGCGGAACAACCAGACCAGGCTGAGTGGACAGCGGTGTCGCCCAGTGAAGACGATCGCGCCCAAGCCACCGACGAAATCCTCGCTCAAGTAGGAGTGCTGTTTTGAATTGGATCACACAGGTCACTGACCGCGTCGATGGTCGGGGTTTCGTCAACCGAAGACAAAACGATCACGGAGTGATCGGCGACAATCGACTTTGGCGACACGCCTTGGCTGTTGGCCTTTCGTGTTTGGTGCTGGCATTTTTGCCCAACCGTGCCCTTGGTGCGGTAACGGTATCGCTGACCCAATCGGGCTTTCAAGTTGGCGGTACCGGGACGCTGTTCATCGAGGTCAGCGGATCCGGCGAAAGCGTCCAGCAGATGAGTATTGATGTTCGCGTCAGGCCAATGGGGTCGGTCAGTAGTTCCATTGGACTCTTGGAAACGCCCACCGCCGCAATACTGGATGATCCGCTGTATCTCTTCAAGGACAACAGTTTCATCGAGGGCTTTGATCCTTCACTGCTAGTGAATGTCTCGACATCGGCTGGCCTGAATGACACGTTCAATATCACCGATTCGACGGCAGACCTAAGCGACGTCCAAGTGACCAGCACGCGTCGAGTCGGTCGTGTTGACTTTGAGCACTTCTTTCCATCCAACACGGACCAGGCGTCCCTGGTCGGTGATCAATTCGAATTTGAGATCGTCTCGGCGAGTTTCACCGATTCGAGCTTCAATCCGATCGTGCCGACCATCGCTCCGAGCGTCACTTCGGCCGCGATCGCGATCCCCGAACCAAGTCCGCTGATGCTGATCGCCCTGGTTGCGGGATTGACGATCGCGACGTCACGACGAAGTCGCGCTAGCACAGTACCGCTTCGATTCGCCTAGGCCTGGCAGAAACGTGAAATGGCAAGTGGAGACTTCAGCTCCAGCCGTCGTCGAGAATGCGTTGCATGGCTCGCAGTGTTTCCTTGCTAACGTGATGTTCGATGCCTTCGCTATCGATGGCCGCCGTCCGGGGGCTGACTCCGATCGCCTCGAGAAACGCCCGCACCACGTCGTGTCGCTTTCTTGATGCGTTGGCCAGACGTCGTCCGGCGTGCGTCAACTCAATCGGCTGATATGGCTTCGTGATCACGAGTCCATCACGCTGTAGACGCGCCACCGTGTTGTTGACCGTCGCGTGCGTGACATCGAACTGCTTCACCAAGTCGATCGAACGACAAACGCCCGCGGTCGCGACTGTATCGGCGATCGCCTCAACATAGTCCTCCGCCACCTCACTGGCGTGGGCATCGCGGGTTCGCTTGTGAACTCGATCCGACAAGTCGACTCTCAGCAGAACGGGAAGGGCAGTCAAATTCACCCAGGCCGATGCCTGTGCGTGGTTTCAAAGCGAAGTTTAGCGACTAGGGAATTCAGTCAGCTACCCCCTTTCCTGCCGACTTGTCGAATGATATCGTAAGAAAGTTAGCCGGTGCTAACTATTAAGCGTAAAAAAACTAAACGAATTATGTGGCGAGAGTTAGCCCGCGCTAACTCACGTCGTTCGTCGTCCAGAGAACAATCATGGTTGTGAAGAACGTGAATGCGGCCTGCGATGCCCTACGAACCCAACTCCGACATTCGCCGCGCGGCCGCTCAGTGGCCAGTGGAGCGTACCGGTCCGCGTTCACGCTCATTGAATTGCTCGTGGTGATCGCGATCATCGGCCTGATGGTCGGCTTGCTGCTGCCGGCGGTGCAGGCCGCTCGAGAGGCGGCTCGGAGAATGTCGTGTAGCAACAACGTGCGTCAAATCGGATTGGCCGCCCACAACTACCATTCGGCGTTTCGACGCTTGCCGTCCGGTTATGTCTCCTTTGCCACCAACAATGGCACCGCGCCGCCCCAAGTCATGATGGATCCCGATACCTGGGATGCCGGACCGGGATGGGGTTGGGCCGCAGGGCTGCTGCCGTATGCGGAAGGAACCGCCATCGATGCCGGTTTGCAGATGGACCAACCGATTTGGGCCGAAGTCAATCAGGACGCCATCGCGGCAACACCCGCGATGTTTCTGTGCCCGTCAGCGACTGGCGGTGATGACCCATTCCTGGTTGCCGACGAGAGTGGCGATCCGCTATTGATCAATGGTCGTTCGATCGAGGTGGGGAGATCACACTATGTCGCCAGCCACGGGCAGGAGAGTTGTTGGGGTGAGTGCGGTAGCGTTGCGACCGGCGAGGTGTTCACCAACATCTATACCGCCACCACCACGATCGTCCCCATCGATGGCGACGCGAAGCAGGTCGCCGATGGCCCGTTCTTTCGAAACTCGGCGACGCGATTTCGAGATGTCCTCGATGGACTCAGCAACACAATTTTCTTCGGCGAGCACAGTTCGGCCCTCAGTGACAAGACGTGGGTGGGTGTCGTCCCCGGAGCGTTCACTCATCCACGATTTTCCTCTCCCGAGAACGGGCCGGATGCAGCCGCAACGCTGACCTTGGTCCATGGTGGGCCGTCCGGTGGGGAACTCGACATCACGGGCAGCCCGATCATCCACCCCGTCAATTTTCCGACCTACCACGTTGGCCAGATGTACTCTCAGCATCCAGGGGGCGGGTTTGTGAATCTGGGTGATGGCTCCGTCCGATTCATCACCAATTTCGTGGATCTCTACATCTGGGCTGAAATGTCCAGCATGGATGAGCGCGAAGTCATCGACTGGGAATCGCTCTGATGCCGCCAAAGGCTCGCCAAGGCAACGCGACGGCGAAAATCGGTTTGCTCGTCGCTTTGTTGATCGGCGCGACGGTGTTTGGTCTTTGGTGGACAAGCCGATCGCCAGTGCCGCTCGACAACGATCAGTACGCGATCACACTGGCACTCTATCGCGTTTGTAATCAACGAAATGCCGATGGACTCGATGAACTGGAACGTCTTCTCGATTCCAGTAGTGCCAAATCCGAGGGCAATGCGATCACATCCATTCGCGACGTCATCCGAGAGGCACGAGACGGCGATTGGGAAGGTGCGACCAGCGGTTGTCGCCGTCTACTCGACGATCAGGCCCCGCGATAGTGGCGCTGAGTCAACCACCAAGACCTGCCGAACCGTTTGCTGACCCAGACGCAAGCCGCTCGGGCGAAGAGTTGGGACGGCGATTCTGCCGATCGACGCAACGATCACGTATTCAAAAAAACGCGCATCAGTGGAATCGAGCACAACGCAGTCCAGTAGGTTCGACAATGCCTCGTTCGACAACGAATTGGCGTTAGAGACCGGCCAGGGTTCTTCCGATCGCCCGCACGAAAATCGCGGCGCTCGCCATGCTGCGAGGTAGCGGTGGATCGAGGCGACTTCGTTTTCAATTCTTCGAGGCGTCTCGCTGATTGCCGCCACCGTTTGGGCCAACGAGCCGGTGTGGAATTGATTTGGGTGCGCACTCGGAGAGTCCGCCGACAATTGTCGACGAATTTTCCAAATTCGTTTCCCGGCAACCTGAATCCAACGCAGAACCAGCCATTCGCCCCATATATCCAATAACCAAAGTGTCGATCAGCGAGAAGTGTGAATTTTTCTTATCTTTTCGTGTCCCTTCACCGCATTCTCGATCGTCCCCTCGGTGGCCGCGATGAATGGCATCGTGACTTGAAATCCCAATGCGTGAAGCCCCCGGCTTCGCCAAACGTCCCTAGGAGAATTCTTGAATGTCCAAATTCCTGTTCGTCTATCGTGATGATGCCGACGCCATGGCTGGTGAGCCATCGCCCGAGCAAATGCAGCAAATCATGGCCGCTTGGCACGCGTGGTTTGACGTCGTCGGTCAAAAAATGGTCGACGGCGGTGACGGCTTGATGCCCGTTGGCAAGCAGGTCCGGCGAGACGGCGTGGTGACCGACGGCCCCTTCATTGAAGGCAAAGAGATGGTCGGCGGATTCAGTATCGTGGAAACCGACACGCTCGACGAGGCAGTCGAGATCGCCAAATCGTGCCCGATCTTCGATGGTGGTGGATGGGTCGAAGTACGACAAATGGCCGGGTTTGTTTAGGCCGCCCAAGCGACCAACATGCCTGAGAGAACAGACCCCAATCGTCTAGTGGATCATTTTTTTCGCCACGAATCAGCGCGGTTGACCGCCGCGCTGACGCGGCGATTGGGGATCCGCCACCTGCAACTGGCCGAAGACGCCGTTCAAGTCGCCCTGTCGCGGGCGCTTGCTTCGTGGAGCCTGCGCGAGCCACCGGATCGGCCAGCGGCATGGCTATGGCGGGTCGCGTCGAATCACGCCATCGATGCGCTCCGGCGGGAATCCAAGCAATCATCCCGCGACGCCGATGAACTTGCAGCGCTGATCAACGATCGGGCCGATTCGCCCACGAGTGACGCGGACGAGGAACTCGATGATCATCTATTGAGAATGATCTTCGTCTGCTGTGATCCTCTGGTACCAATGGAATCGCAGTCGTCGCTTGCCCTCAAGACGCTATGCGGATTCTCGGTCGAGGAGATCGCACGGGCACTTGTTTCTAGACGCGACGGTGTGCTCAAGAGAATCACTCGCGCGAAAGCTCGATTGAGAGATTCACGTATTGACCTATCGGACATCAACGCGGATCAAATCCGGCAGCGGCTCCCCGACGTTCAGCGAGTCGTCTATTTGATCTTCAATGAAGGGTACAGCTCGACGCAGCCGGATCGTTTGATCCGCACCGAGTTGTGCGAGGAGGCAGTTCGATTGGCGTTGCTGTTGGCCGAGCATCCCTTGACGAGCGGCTCGAACTCCGCGGCGTTCTTGGCGCTCTTGCTGTTCCATGCCTCACGACTGGATGCGCGGCTGGATGATCACGGTGCGATTCTCCTGTTTGGTCAACAAGAAGTGCACGATTGGGACTTACGCCTCCTGCGAGAAGCATTTAAGTGGTTCGAGCAAGCGACGACGGGTTCGTCGGTCTCCCGTTATCATGCCGAGGCGATGATCGCCGCTGAACACTGCCGTGGAAAGCTAACCGGCGCGACGGACTGGGCGTCAGTCCTTTCCGCATACGATCTCCTATGCAACCTGGCGCCCTCACCGGTTCACGAATTGAATCGGGCGATCGCGATGGCCCACCACCGAGGCGCCGCCGCGGGCCTTGAGTGCATGCGCCGGATTGATGGTTCGCGGTTAGCGGACAACTACTACCTATGGCACGCCACGATGGGTGAGCTTCACATGATGTCCGGCGATCACCCGTCTGCGCAGCGATGCCTTCGCAGGGCGTGGGAGTTGGCGCCGACACAGGCTGAAAAGGAGTTGGTGTGCCAGAAGATCGACGGGCTGGAATGACGATCGACGCATTGGCTACCAACTTAGCGATCCAGGCGCCGACCAGGGCCAACCCGAAAAATCAATACAAAAATGACCGACTCTCTTGACACTGCGTAAACCTAGCCATAGACTGAGCCGCATGGAGTTTACACCGCGTAAACTTCGTTCTGGTAGCGAGACACGAGGAGGTGAGGAGAATCGGAATGCATATCACCATTTTTGGAGCCAGCGGCTCCGTCGGACGTCATTTGGTCCAGCAAGCTCTCGATGCGGAAATGGAGGTCACTGCTGTCGTGCGCGATCCCAGTCGAATCGCGATTCAGAATGATCGACTTCACGTTGCGGTGGCGGATGCCGCGATTGACGACCATCGGCTCCGGGATGCCATTCGCCGTCGATCGGCCGTCGTTGTGGCCCTTGGCGATGGCATGCGAGGCCGCATTCGTCATGAGGGAACACGGAATGTCATCTCGGCCATGCGAGAAGTCGGTGTCGATCGACTGATCTGTCAGTCGACACTCGGGGCTGGTGACAGTGCGGCGAATCTGAATTGGTTTTGGCGACTCGTGTTTTGGGTTCCACTTCGCAACGCAATGGCTGATCATGTTCGACAAGAACAATGTGTGCGAGACAGTGGTTTGGACTGGACAGTGGTTCGTCCGGCCGCATTCACCGACGGAGAGCGTACGCGGAGATACCGCCATGGATTTGGCTCAGTGGCCCAAGGTCTGGCACTGAAGATCTCAAGGGCCGACGTCGCTGACTTCATGGTGCGGCAGCTGGGCAGCGCCGAGTATCTCCGCGCGACGCCGGCGTTGTCCTATTAGAGACCGTATCGGTCGAAAGAAATGGCGGCGGATTGATGTCTTCCGATCTCAGTCATTGTGGTCCGAGAGGTCACGCTATTTGATATCGCTGGGTGACGGACAGACGTTCACTCAAACGTCGCCCTTGCAGCACGACCGATCAGGCGCAATCCATCAATTCGATGCGATCGTTGCGACTGCCGATCTCAGCGGGAGATGATCGCCTTTGGTAATCATTCCGCATTTCATCACCCGATTGGTACGGACTTAAGTGCAAGGGTTAGGAAAATTCAAGGGTGCAACAGTGAATACCTGGGGCGGTGTGATCACGATCCACGGAGTCGATCTCGCGTTGAGTTGATTTTCCGGACACCCAGACTTTCTGAATACTCCACTCACGTGGAGCGACTCTCGATCCATCGGGAGTCTGGTCGGGGGGACCGCTCTGATGCCTCGGGGAAATATCACGGTACGCGACGACGCGACCTCGTTTGAGCTGCGCGAACTGTTTTTCTCAACGACCAACACGCGCGGCATCATTGGCGCATGCAACAACGTCTTCGCGCGTTTGTCTGGGTATCAAACCGATGAGTTGATCGGCGCAGCGCACAGCATTGTTCGACACCCGGACATGCCCTCGTCGGTCTTTCGTCTATTCTGGGATCGTCTGAACGCGGGAAAGCCGATCGCGGCTTACGTCAAAAATTTGGCCAGTGACGGGACGTATTACTGGGTGATGGCAATGGCCACCCCGGTGCACGGGGGCTTCCTATCGGTGCGGCTGAAGCCAACGTCCGATCGGTTTGCGGAGGTGCAGCAGCTCTACGCCGAGATGCTGAGTTTGGAATCGGCGTCGCGCGACCGTGGCGAGAGCAAAGACGTCGCGATGGACTGCTCGATGGAGCACATGATGCAAGGCCTGAGGGTGTTCGGGCATGAGACATACGAATCATTCATGCGGGACGCCCTGGTCCGAGAAGTCACGCAGAGGCAGACCGTGCTCCGGCAAGAGCGGCAAACACGATCTGAGGCCAAATTCGACACGGCTTGCTTCGATGAATCGAGTGACTTGACGGGTTATGAGTTGTTATTGGATGACCTCGTCAACAGCGGCGAATCGTGCAACACGCATCTCAACGAAATGCTGGCTTCACTGGACGACGTGGATGCATTTCAAACGTCTTTTCACCAAATCCACGAGGTCCTCCTGGAAGAGTCGGACGTGATCGGCATCTTGGCGATCAACGCCGTTCTTTCGGCCGACTCGGCGGGTCAAGAGGTCATTTCACAGATTCTGTCGCAAACAAAGCATGAGACACAAACGGCGCTCGCGGAGCTACTGCATCTTGCCGCCAAACTCAACGACGAGCTGAACGAGTTCTCCTTTGATGTGGCGATTGCCAGCCTCCAGAATGAGATCACGCTCACCTACGCTCGCGAGATTCACCGCGCCTTTAACCGTGATCCATCTCTGGGGGATTCCGTATTGCATGAGAATTCGGAACTCATCTCCATGATGATGCAGCAATGCGATACACGAATTGCCGCCTTATCGCGGCAGATCGAGCAAGCCGAGGAACTGTTCTGGAAACCGGTCTCCGAGACGAACCGTTTGTGCCGCGGGGCAAGAACCCTCGACTACGTGCGTTTGGCTGGCAAGAAAGAGGCGTGTCGGTTGGGATCCGAGCATTCGTTCCGCACGCTGTTTGACACGCTGCAACCGCGAATTGACGCCATCCTTGAAGGATGCCAAACGATTCAGAGTCAGGTTTCGACCAGTGTTCGGGCTCTATCAAACATGCGTCAAACCAAAGTGCTCTTGGATGCGCAGCAAAGCCAACGTGAGTCGATTCAGCGACGTCTACGAATGTCGCGTCTCGCTGAAAGCGGCGCCGAACTGGTGACGTGCTAGCCCTACCGCGTCCACCACACCGACGGGAAACCATTCGATGAACGATACGATCACCGATTCCATCTCACAGCTCAGCTCACTGGCGTCGCGTACACAGTGCACGGCCTCCGAGCTGAATCAGGCGCTCACAAGACTCGCCAACGTTCTGGACGACGCGAACGAGAACGCGTTGGCGTTCGTCGCTGAAACAGCGGCCGGCAGTTGCGTTGGCAACACCATCGAGCTCGCTACGGCGAGACTGGGGGTGGTAGAAATCTGCTCGCGACTGCTGGAATCGTTGGAGTCTGGTTCACCAATGGACTTGGCCGGTGCCGACGACATTCTGCTCCCTCTCTTGTTTCCAACCGACGTTACTGGGCCCACAACCGACGTCCACGCAGACAGCCAAACCCGCAAAGCGTCGGATCGTCGACGTGATGACTCGGTCCTCGAAGAAACAGCCGAAGCGGCGGGACCATTGGAGACATGTTGTTGTCAAGACGAGGAATTGCTGCGGGAGTTCCTCACCGAGGCCGCCGAACACATGGACGCGGCCGAGCAGTTGATGCTGACGATTGAACGCACCCCTGACGATGCTGAGGCTCTCAATGGTCTCTTCCGTGCCGTGCACTCGGTCAAGGGCTCATCGGGCGTCCTGGAACTGCGAAGCCTGGGACAACTATCGCACGTGACCGAAAGTGTTCTCGTGCGTGCCCGCGATCGAGATCTCTCGCTAACAGGTCGGACGTTCGAGTGCATGCTCTACGCAACCGATTTCATCAAGCGACAGGTCGAGGCGCTCGTAAACTGCCAATCATCCAAGAGTGAACTGCAGTGTCCTCGACCCCCAAAATCACTTCACCAGGGGCTCCATTCAATCTGTGACGATGGTCAATGTGATCCTTCTTTGATCACGGAGATCCGCCATCACCTATCGACCGATCAGGAGTCGGACCGTACCAGCGACGCATCGGCGAGTTCGAAGAAGACGACGAAGGCGGAGTCGATGCGAGTCGATTCCAAACGATTGGAACAGCTCATCGATCTGATCGGCGAACTGGTTATTGTCGAGACCGCGGTGGCCCAGGAGCTGTGCGAGCGGGACTCCCTCTCGGCCGCGTCCGTCGCCGGGCGACTTCGCAAGACGGTTCGCGAAGTGCAGGAACTGAGCCTGACGCTGAAGATGGTCCCCGTTGGCGCCACGCTCCAAAAGATCAATCGGATGGTCCGAGATCTTTCAGCCCGTCTCAACAAACCGTGTCGTTTGATCATCGAGGGCGGCGATACGGAAGTGGACAAGACCCTGTTGGAACAGCTAAGCGATCCGCTGGTGCACCTGGTTCGAAACTCGTTGGATCATGGTGTCGAATCCAACGTCCAAGATCGTTTGGATGCGGGCAAGTCCGAAGTCGCAACCATTCGGATCAGCGCCGAGCATCGTGCCGGCAACATCGTCATCGGGATCTGTGACGATGGTGCTGGATTGAACCGTGACAAGATCTTCGCGCGGGCAACGGAAAAAGGATTGGTGCAGCCCTCGCAGTCGCTGACGCCCCACGAAGTCGATCAATTGATCTTCGCGCCCGGATTCTCTACTGCCGCCGAGGTGTCGGACATCTCCGGTCGTGGTGTTGGAATGGATGTCGTTCGCAAGAACGTGGAATCCATGCGAGGCTCCATCGCGATCGAGTCTCAACCGGGTCAAGGAACGCAGATTTCGCTCGAATTACCCCTGACGCTGTCGATCATCGACGGGACAGTGGTTCGCATCGGTACGCGAAGCTTCATCATCCCAACACTCTCCGTGATCGAGCAAGTTCAAGCCAGTACGATTGAATTCTCGCGTGGCGACACGTGCATGCTCGGTGAATTTCGTGGACGTTTTGCCGTTGCGCGACGACTTGGTGACGTGTTGGCGACGGAACACTCCGCCGAGACCGGCCATGGCCGCGTATGCGTTGTGGTCGAGAGTGGGACACGTCAGCAGCTTTTCGTCGTCGACGAGATTCTTGGTCAGCAACCTGTCGTGATCAAGCCACTTGGAGGGATCCTGGAAAGCTTCGGCTTCTTCGCTGGCGGAGCCTTGCTGGCCAGCGGCGAGGTCGGCTTCGTGCTTGACTTGAATGCGATCTGCAACTCGAACGTTGGCACCAATCTCAACGAGATCCTTTAGACCCATCCCCAACTGGCCGACCATCTTGTTCCGGACGTTCGTTCGTCGCCAGCCCACCAATCCGAATGAGCATTAACGCCCCGACTGCACGCGTTTAGGAATCAACCATGAGTACAGCGATAAGTCCACTCCAGCGCGACGGTACGACCGCCTCGGCGTCGGGCACCGAAGTCGAGAACGGGGAGACATTCCTCGTGTTCCGTCTGGATAACGCCGAATACGCCATGTCAGTTCAGTGCGTCCGTGAGATCATTACGTCTGTGCAGCCTTCACCGGTACCGGGTGCTCCCGACTACATCCGTGGTGTCGTGAATCTGCGTGGGCGCATCCTGCCGCTGGTCGATCTTCGTAAGCGATTTGGTCTGCCAAAACCTGACGAGGTGCTTCGCGAAT
Source organism: Planctomycetota bacterium (assembly GCA_038748615.1). Taxonomy (GTDB): domain Bacteria; phylum Planctomycetota; class Planctomycetia; order Pirellulales; family Pirellulaceae; genus Rhodopirellula. Next base: position 10,607 of record JBCDIU010000050.1, read on the forward strand.
GCTGGATCATCATGGTCATCGACGAGGAAGATGATCCGGTGGAGGTCGGCATCAGCGTGGACTCAGTATGTGAAGTCATCCGCATACCGGAAGAGACCATTGATGCGGCGCCGGTCTTCAATGAAGACCCGTCACGCCTCGTGTTCCGAGGCATCGCGAAGACGGCCGAAGGCGTCAAACTGCTCCTCGATGCCGACGCATTGGTTGAACAACTCCGTCGCGACGTTCAAATCCGCTGCACCCTGAACGACTCCAACGCCCCTACCGTCGACGCCATCGTCGAAACAGGCTGACCGCAAACCAATCAACACACGATTCACGTTCTATTTACTGCCTTAGGTCCTGCCATGAAGATACGAACGAAACTCATTTTGTTGTCATCGATCCCCTTAGTGGTCGCAATGGCATTCTCCTGCTGGATTATCAAACGGCAAAGCGATGCGGTCTCCGACACGCGTTTGCTGATCCCGATTCACCAATCGCTCCAGAGTGTTGCCAAACTCGTCGACTGCGTTCAACTGGAACGGGGTACGGGATCTGGTTTCATTGCTGAAGGCAGTGAATCGTTCGCCTTGGCATTCGAAGAACGAGCCCGCAATACGGACCAAGCCGTCGCGCTATTGCAGCTGGATGATGTGAAGGACTACCCAGGATTCCGGTCTTGCTATGACGACGTCCTCAGTTCCATTCGATCTCTCCCCGACAGGCGAGCTCTCGTCAAGTCGCGATCGATCTCCGTTTCAGAACACACAGCGGCTTACAGTGCGCTAATCGAGGACCTTCTTTCGCTGACCGGCGAGGCCGTTGCACTGGTTCGGGATGCCGAAACGATCCGCAATACCATTGCTTTGAGAGAATTGTTGTACGCCCAGGAATATGCCGGCCGCGAGCGTTCGGCCGTGGCAACCGGCTTAGGTCGGAAAGCGTTCTCTCCCAAGCTGTATGATCTCTGGCAAGAGTTGCAGTCCCGCCAACTGTCCAACTTGGAATCCGCCCTGAACTACTGCACGGACCAGGATGTCAACGAGGCATTGCGGGAGTTCATGGTTGGTCAGAGCGCTCCCGTGGTTCACCAGGTACGCTCGGCAGCCAATGAACTTCGGGAGGGTTCGATTGGAACCGTCTCGGCCAAAGCATGGTTTGACGCGGCGACCGGCCGGATCGACAAGCTCATCAACATTCGCGAAGGGTTCGCCGAGGGCCTGATGCAGCAGTCCCAGGCCGAACTGAGCGCGGCCATCTGGGCCATGACATTTCAAATCGGTCTGTTGATCGGCGTGACCTGCATCGCGTTGGGGTCATGCCAATACATGGGCAAGCGATACTTCACGAAACCTCTTAGCAATCTGGTCGACCTGTCTCGTGAGATGGCGTCAGGAAATCTCGAAACGAACATTCCTGAGATGCCTCAGGACGAAATTGGCGAGGTGGGAAATAGCATCGTTCTGGTGCGACAAGTCCTGCAACGACTCCACCAAGAAATCCAGGGGCACGTGCGACGTGCCGAGGCGGGAAAGCTGGACTCCAAGTGCGACACCCATGGATTTGAAGGCAAGTTCCACGAACTGGCTCAATCGGTGAACGAGCTATCCGATTCGCTCACCCGAGTTGACTTGGAAGTTTCGCGAGTGATTCGCAAAGTTGCTGACGGTGATCTCTCCGATCGCATCCGAGGTGACTACGGTGGCGAGTTTGATGCGATGAAGTCAGCATTCAACCAAGCACTTGATCGAATCACGACGATGCTCTCGAAAGTAAAGGATACCAATCGGCACGCCAACGATGCGTCCGGTCGCGTCGAAGATCAGTCCAATGTGATTACGAAGCATGCGACGGAACAGTCCGCCGCACTGGTCGAAATCGCGAGCAGTCTCGAAGAGATGACCGCGATGACGATCCAATCCGCCGACAGTGCCGAGTCCGCTCGTGATGTCGCAAACAACACCAAGATTGCATCGGAACGCGGTGCAACCCAGGTGAGCGAACTTGTCGAAGCGATTGAGCGCATCAAGTCCGTTGGCGACGAACAGACGGAGATCCTCAAGACGATCGACGAGATCGCGTTCCAAACGAACCTGCTCGCGTTGAACGCCGCGGTGGAAGCGGCACGCGCCGGTGAAGCCGGCAAGGGATTCGCCGTCGTCGCGGATGAAGTTCGCAATCTGGCACTTCGGAGTGCGGAAGCAGCGACAACCACGGCGAGAATGACCGAGCAAGCACTCTCGGAAACCAGCACGGGCGTCGCCCTGGCCAACGGAGTTTCCGAACTTCTCGAGGAGATTTGCACCTGGGCCCAGCGGAGCAGCCAATGCGTCGGTGAGATCGCGTCGGCATCCAATGAACAAGCGCAAGGAATCGGCCAAATCAGCTCGGCCGTGGCGAGCTTGGACGGGGCACTTCAGGACTCTTCGATCAAGTGCCAGGAAAGCAGCTCGGAGGCGGGCAAGATGCGACTCATGATCGAAGACTTGAACTCCATGCTTTCCACCTTCCGCTTCATGGAATCGGCAAACGGAGATCAAGACTCGATGGGCTTTATCGACATTGATCGCCGCGACGTCGTCCAGGTCAACGACCTGTCACAAAGCGTCGGTGATCGGGACCCCGTCTCGAAAGTCGTCGCTTCACCTGCTTTGGTGAGCACTCGCGGCGAACAGCTCATCTCGTTCGACGAAGATGATATCCAAAAGTTTTGACAACCGAGAGCGGCGCATCGCACCGCTTCCTCACGATGTTTTGCGCGTGCCGACGTCAACCAACGACGGCCGCGTGGCAAATGAATTGCTAAAGAGTCGGAGCATCGCGTGTAGCTGCGATCCCGGCCCGGGTTAATGAGCAGCCGCGAGGCATCGCTGTTCCGTGTTGCTTGCTTTGTGAGAGACCTGGCGTTCTGTTCACGAATCGTGTCCTACCATTGAGTGGGTGTCGTTCCAAGGACACCCAGGTTAAATCACGGCAGCGGTGTGGCATCCGTTGGGGCAGACAGAATCGTCTCAAACAAAATCCCAACCAATGGCACACACGAAACCGCGACTAAAGTCCGAACGAGCTCGAATCAATCGGCGCCAACACGTTGACTACTACATGACATCCACAACCGAATCTAGTCATTCGACCTTGATACCGAGTGGATCCACCGACGGCTTCCAGCCACGTCGGACCAATTCGATGCAACTCTCCGAGGCGACCTTCTCGGAGTTCTCGGATTTGGTCGGTCAAGGTTCCGGGATCCAGCTGACCGACAAACATGTGGTGATGCTCGAGAACCGAATCGTGGCTCGAGTGCGTCAACTGGGCCTTTCATCCTATGATGATTATTTGGAATGCGTTCGGTCGCGACCGGAGGAGCTTCGCGGACTGCTGGACAGCGTGACCACGAACTTCACTTCATTCTTTCGGGACTCCCAGCAGTTCGAGCATCTGTACGAACAGCTCCTGACGCAACTGAGACGCAACCCGCGTCGCGTCCGGTTGTGGTCTGCCGCTTGCAGCACCGGCGAAGAAACCTATTCAATCGCCATCATGGCTTCGTTGGCAGCGGCGGAGATCAGTGCGGCGACCACATCCATTCGCATTCTGGCAACGGACCTATCCGATCGGGTTCTCCATAAGGCCGCCAAGGGAGTCTATGCCAAGTCGCAGGTCTCTCGGGTACCCGATCAGTACCATCATTTCTTCCAACCTGCCAACGACCAAGATCTTCAGGTGGATTCTTCGCTGCGTGACTCAGTGATCTTTCGACGAATCAATCTCAGCGAATCGGAATGGAATGTTCCACACGGGATCGACGTGATCTTTTTGCGCAACGTTCTGCTGTACTTTGACCGTTCCATGCAGGAGCAGATCCTGTCGCGATGTGTCGAACGCTTGCATCCAGGTGGATTTCTCTATGTCGGTGCATGCGAGAACATTCGTGACCTCAACCATGGTTTGACGCCGATCCAACCCTCCATTTTCCAGAAACCGAAGACCAATTGATTCCCTGATCGCTCGCCAGGGCACCGTCGGGGGCGACGGATGACATGAACTTCCAGTAAGGGGCAGATCCAGTGACATGTGTATTGATTGTTGATGACAACCGAGTCGACCAACTATTGATCGAACGAACCGTTCGTGAAACGAACGCGGATGCGGTATGCCTCTTTGCAAGCGATCCGTTTGAGGCACGGGAAGTCATCGCCGAGCATCATCCGGATCTGATTCTCTTGGATTTGCATCTGCCCAAAATGGCGGGCGATCGGTTTTTGAAGTACCTCAAACGAAGCTTAACCACACCTGTTCATCTTGTGAGCTCGTCCGTTCCAACCGCGGAAGCGGACATCGAGCTGCTGCGCCAAGCGGGGGCCGAAAGTGTCATCGCGAAGCCGACTTCGTTGTCCGATGCACCTCGGTTCGCAAAGCAAATCGCCAACGCGTTGGCCAGCGAAAGTGTCGTCACCGACGTAGGCCGCCCCGACAATGAAGCCCCGTCGCCGGCGCGATCCGTCGCCGAGACGGCATCGACACAGCAAGGCAACGTTCGAGGTGTCATCGCCATCGGTGCCAGCACCGGAGGTCCGGAAACACTGCAACAGATATTGCCCGGCTTGCGGACCGACATGCCGCCGATCGTGATTGCCCAGCATCTATCTCAGCGCTTTGTCGGACCACTGATCAAAACGCTTCATCGATGTTCACCCGTGCCAGTGCAGCGGGCGCTGCCGGGAACGTCGCTTTGCCAAGGGCAAATCTACATCGCCGAAGCAGACAGCCACACGCTTGTCCGCCGTGATTTGACTTTCGAGCAGGTCCCCAAGCAGCCCGATGATCGATTCTCTCCCAGCGTGGACAAACTATTCACATCGCTGGCGGAAATCCCCTCATTGTCAGTATTTGCCGTGCTTCTGACGGGCATGGGCGATGACGGAGCACAGGGTCTTAAACGGCTGCGAGAGTCCGGTGCGGTGACCGCCGCGCAAGATGAGGCGTCCAGCGTCGTGTTCGGGATGCCGCGTCGCGCTGTCGAGATCGGTGCGACGGATCAAGTGCTCTCGTCCGGCGAAGTCGCATCCTGGTTGATCGGACGATCCTGGCAAGTGGGGCGAATCCATCAATCCCAGACGCCATTGGAGGCGGTTTAGACTCGCAGGATGATTCAAAACTGGCGATCCACCATTCTGCGGGCTATATCCGTACAGTACTTTTTCCTCGGAGTTGAAAACATGCGTGCTCTCATTGCCGATGATTCTGGTGTGATTCGATGCGTCGTCAGCCGTGCACTCACCGAATTGGGCTTTGCCGAAGTCTTGGCGGCGGTCGACGGGCGGGAAGCCATCGCGGCACTCGACGGCCGAGCGTTCGACATCATCATCACGGATTGGAATATGCCGAACCACTCAGGGTTGGATGTCATCAAGGCGGCGCGCACTGCTGGGTATCAATGCCCGATCGTCATGCAAACGACGGAATCGGAAAAGGCTTACGTGATGCAGGCCATCGCCGCCGGTGTGAATGACTACATTCTCAAACCATTCAACAAAGAGCAGTTGATTGAGAAGTTAGAAAAGCACGTTCGTGCGATCGCAACGACTTAACGACCGAGCAGCCACTGAGTGCCAAGACGAAGACTCGCTCAACGTCGCGATTGAGAGCAGCGTCGACCGAGTTTCGGCTAGTCGGATGAGAGTTGCGATTGGAAGTAGGCCACGGCTTCTTCGTAGCTAATCAATTGGTCGGCATTGGCATCCGCATCCTTACCCAGCGACCGCATGCGTTCACCCAGCTCCTCGAAGCTAACCATGCCATCCTTGTCGTCGTCCTTGCGCATCAATGATTTCGCATTCTCGGCGGCCTCATCCCGCTTTCGTCGACCGAAACTTGCTGTTGACGAGTCGACCAAATCGGGTTGGGCATGAGGATCCAAATCAACCAACACAAAGTTCGCCCTGGAATTGTCTTCCCGATCAACGCCGAAGAACAAGAGTCGGTCGTTGAAGTCAAAGATCCGCATGGATGCATCCACTCCCGGCAGCGTCTCGGCTAACACCGACCAGGTTCCCGACTCCGTATCAAAACACTCGAGCTTCGTGCACTCGCTGAAGTAGCCCGCATCGTCTGAAAAACCTCCAAACAGATAGATCGATTCATCGATGACGCACGCCCGCGGGAACACGCGGGCCGACGGAGGCGATGGCACGGACGACCACGCCCGCGTCTGGAAATCAAATACGTCGACGTTTTTCTCGATGCTCATGCCACCGGCAAGACCACCGATCATGAAATAGCGACCGTCGACCACCGCTCCAGCGGCGGAACGTCGGGGATGCGGCACATTGACGTTGGGCAAGGGGCCTACCGGAGAGTCATCACCCCACCAGTGCAAAACACGATCCCGCGACTCGCTTCCCAGTCCCGCATCGCTACCGCCGAAAACCCAGATCGCATCCTCGTGAATGGTGGCGTCCGCCATCGACCGCGTGTTAGGTAGCCGCACATCGGACTCGGCCCACGACAGGGACTCGGGATCGAACGTCACCACCGTGTCCACGGCCGAAAAACCATTGTCTCCAAAGTTCATGCCACCCAGCACCGCGACTGTCGTGTGTTCGCTGTTGGAACGATTCAGCACGGCGCAGCCGCTCTGAAGCGGCATGGGCATATCGGGTAAACGTTCGACGCCCTGAGTTCCGAGGTCAAATACAAACGCCTCGTTGGAGAAGGCGCTTTCGCTGAAGTCATGCGGGGACCAACTCTTGTTGCCACCGAAGGCGTAAAGCTTCATGCCATCGAGGACGAGCGCCTGACTGTGCTTCGTCTCGCCCGAGTAGGGGACCGACCACCGCACGACCTTCGGCGAGATTGAATCCGTTGTCGCCCTAGTCGATGAATCGACTCGCAGCGACTCGATGACCGCCATCCGTCCACGACCTCGCGGACCAGTGCCTCCCACCGCAATCAATCGATCATCACCGACGGGCAACAATCGCAAAAACATGCGCGGATACAAAAGTCGATCGGCGACATCCCACTGTTCACCGTCATCATCGAGGCGGTAGACGATGCCCGATGCTCCCGTCGTGAATAGTTGGCCACCGACGGCAAAGCTGCTCGTTGCAAAGCCGGTCATGCTGGCGTCCTGACGAAGCTCTGGACCGTCGCTCCACGATTGCGTGCTGGGATCAAATACGGATGTCCGACGGATAAATCCATCCGGCCCCAACCCACCGATGACGTACAGTTTGCCCTGATGCGACGCCGCCGAAATCGCGCGGAGCTCATATCCAGGTCCTGGTATTGACGTCCAGCCCGCATCGGGATGATCCAGATCAAACGCTTCGATCGTATCGTGCCACTGGGCGTTTCTGGACGATTCACCGCTGAGGTCCCAACCACCAGCCACATAGATCGTCCGCCCCACGACGGCCGCGTCCAACGATGAGCGTCTTGCCGGCAAAGCCGGCATCTCGGTCCATTGGTCCGCTGCGATGTCGTAGCGGGTGAAGTAGTCAGTGCTGTCAAACTCCGGCTCATCGGACCCGCTGCTATTTTTGAACGATAATCCACCGACTCGGTACAGGTATTCACCGTCGGTAACCAGCGCCGTACTTTGCGCCGAGTCGTGCATCGACAGCTCCTCCCACTCGGCATCGGGATTATCAAACTGGATGCGCCGAAAATGATTGACCAGCAGATCCTTGCCAAAACCATGAGCCGCTCCGCTATGGCCGCTGAACACGTATAGATAGTCACGCACCACAGCGGCACCAAAGCTCGTCAGCGGCTCTGGCAACGGTCGATGGAATTGAGATTGCCAACCCGCGTCCGTCGCAAGAGATGCCGATTTTGATGCGCGAGGCGAGGCGTCCACTTCCTCCGCGACACAACGCTGCGGACCCACACCGACAGCGGGAAACATAAGGCCAAGCAAGCACAGGGTCAGCCATTGGAAACGCATCGTGTTATCTTCTCAAGCAAGGGTGTTCTGCCGACAACTTCACCGGTCGAGCGTGGTTCACTCGTCCTCGGGGTCAAAGAACGTCGCGGTGGCGTAGTGCATTTCTGATTGGAAACTCTGGCCCTCCCACTGACCCTCGACTCCACTCAGTGTGTGCCCAACCATGATGCCGTTGAGCCCATCCTCGACCTGTTGATCATCGAACATGACCTTCCCATCGTCATCCGTGGTGTCGTCGCCTTCGCTGTGCCCACGATCGCAGAACAATTGAACGTCCGCGCCCTCGAGTGGCTCGCCTTTCCACATCACGTAGATCTCGACTCCGCCGTCGACATCCACCGCGTGCACCTGCAGGTCGGCCCCGGCCATTGGCTCGCAGTCGTCCAGGGAAGTCGGCATTTTGCCGCCTAGATACTGAGTGTAGTACTGCAGTTTGGCTCCGCGGTACACGCCAAACGTTGTCGTGCTCAGCATCGAGGTGCTCTTATCGACCGGCTCGGCGGACTTCAGTCCCACGAAGTCGTCGGATGTTACCTCGACGGTGTCGATCGGTTGTGACTGATCGCTCGCAATGGATTGCAACTCCGCAGCGGCAATGGCCGGTGGCAGCTTGTAAGTTGTGTCGGCGGGATTTTCCCCAAAGAAGAAGCAGGCGTTGCCCTTCTTATCGATGCTGAGCCAAGGGAAGTGGGCCCATGCCGAGCTTGACATGAGCATGAGTGCGATCAGCGACACAATTCGATAGGGCATTGGAGTCTCCAGTTTCATCAGCGTCATTGGGAAGTTGGATCGATCTTTCTGCAACTCAGAGTTAACAGGTCAGGGAAGTGGGTCGGACCATGATCGCTAGGGTGTTTTCTCACCAATCGCAAAGAGCATGTCACCGCGTCGCAGGATGAGCCGGTCTCCCACGGCGATACCGGCGTAGAGCGTGTGACCGCCTCCGAATCCCGCCGACTCGTCTGCACTGGGCCACGCCCGATTAGCGGCAACCTGCTCTCCGTCGCTTAATCTCACGACAGCGGTGACCCCTTTGTAGCCCATCAAGTAGATGTACTCTGACGTCACCAAGGGTGTCGCCCAAATGCCTCCGGCATCGGTTCGAGCCACACTCAGCTGTTGACCGGTTTCCATATCCAACCGATAGAGGACACCGGTTCGGTTGACGAATGCGGCTGTCGATCCGGCGACCACGGGACTGCCAAAGGTGGACGTTGCTTTTTCGGCTCGCCAGGCGTAGTCGACCTCGAACTGATCGCCTTGGGGTTGGATTTGAATCAGGCCATTGTTGGCCGCCGCTTCACCTGATGAGGCCGCATTGCGACCATCCGATGCACCGATCAGGAATCGACCATCACCGACCGGCATGGGCGTGCACGAACTGTTGTTGGCGATGTCATCGAATTCCCAAAGCCGTTTTCCCGTCAGCGGGTCCAGTCCAATGACCTTGCCGATGGCACTGCAGACAAGGTGCTGGGACGATGCCACGTCAATGAGTCTCGGGGATGCCCATGCCGTTGCCCCGACACCCTCGACTTTCCAAATGGTTTCTCCCGAGTCCGGTTTCAAACACAACACATACGGCGATTCGGATCGTTCCACCCAGACGTAGACTCGTTGACCATCCGATTCCAAGGATGCGGCCAACCCATGGCGTGCATCGACCGGGCCAAACTCGGACACAAGGTCCCGCTGCCAAGTCTGATGGCCCTCGGTATCCACGCCCATAACCAGACCACCCTCAAAGAACGCACAGAATCCGAACTCCGTTGCGACGGCCGATGGTGCCGCACGACTCACCATCGGCGTGCTATCGAACGGCGAGGGGTTGTCGACATCGAGTTGCCATCGCGGTTGGCCATCATCGGGATCGATCGCCACGACGTGATAAGTTTCTTTCTTCGGCCCGCTCGTGGACGTGACCACCATCAGATCGTGCGCGACGACGGGCGTGGATTGACCATAGCCGACGATGGTCGCGGTCCAGGCAATGTTCTCCGTCGGCGACCAAGCAAGCGGGAGTTCAGCGCCGACAACCTGATTCGCACCCGCCTGGAATCCCGAATCACCAGCAGCCGAATTGGGCTGAATCAGCATCGCCGAAGCGGGCACAGCAACCAGGGCCAATACCACCCGGACCCAAGATGCATTGCGACCTGAAAGAGACCGTTTCATCTAAAGTACCAACCAACTCGCATTGGACTAAAACGCAACTCGACTTATAAACGGGATCGCTAATGAGAATCCTTCTCAATTCGAGCACACTGGCGCCATACCATCAATTGCCTATTCGCAATATTTGTGAAAAGGACGGGTCCCATTCCATGCTTTGAGGACCAGGATCCTATACCCGAGCATGACGAAGTCTGTCCCTGAACCACATCGCCCCAGCCGCCTTGCCATCGTGACCCGCGCGGGCAATTGGATTACTCCAGCTCAACATCGAAGTTGTTTTCATTGGCTTCGCCTCGGTCCAGTCGCCATTTGAGTTGGCTGTCGACATCGAAGGCACGAGTGACGAATTGCCCCGCTGGCACTAAACCAATTCGCTTATCCTCAGGGAGTTGGCTCAGGATCTCCGCAGGCATCACCGAGAATCGAACGCGATACTGTCCTCCATGCAGCCCCGCTTCGGGACCGATGGTAAACTCTCCTCCGAAGACGGGCACCGTCGCCTTGGGACCGGTGGTGGGGGCAATGGGTTGCAAGGTAATCACCAGGCCGGAAACGTCCTGACCTTCAACCTGAACCGTACCAGACGCACTCACAGTCGACTGATCGTTTCCCCGACAGCCAGTAAGCGCCACCATAATGGCACACGCACTGATCCACCGCACCCACAGGGTTCTCACCATGGAGACGGCTCGATGCGTTCTCGGTCATCTCGCTGAGCAAGTCGATCCAGCACCACGCCATCGACGGAACCGTTCAGGAATTGGACGCTACCATCGCAAAGCACCACATGGGAACCGTCCGGATGTTGACTTCGAAAGCACTCCCATGAAAAGAAGTCGTAACCCGAAATCTTGGTTCCATTAAAGACTCCACGCGTGGAGGCTGTCGAAAAATACGGGTAGGTAACACCCCATTGGCCGGTATTCGGAGCCGTACCCGCGAAAGGAGAACCATCCCCTTCCTTTTCCTGGTAACCGAACTCGCCCGCGAAGATGGTATTGGACAAACCATCGAGGATGTCAGGTAATCCCAGAAGTCGCATTTCCAGTTCCACCGTGGGTGTTCGAGGGTACCGACTTTGTCGCCAAGTGATCAGAGCATTCAGCGAATCGATGATAGCGCCATTATGCAGTTCATAACGGTAATACTCCGTCCCGGTGGACAAGGCGTAACTGGACATTCCTTGATTTTCCACTGGCACCGGCATCGATGGGCACAAGTGAACCGGAGGGGTACGTTGGATGAGTTCGCTGTTGGGCGACTGCGTGTAATGCTTCATCAGATCGAACTGGTCATGAAACGCTTCTTCTTCGTGAAAAGGCAACAAAGCTACCCAGCCGGAAACGCTGTCGGCATAGATCGGTTCTCCACGTCGCGTGCCAATCTGCCGACGCAGCGAACTGGGTGGCAAATAGTTTTCGACGTCGTGGTACATGTGCAGTGCTAAACCGAGCTGCTTTAAGTTGTTGCTGCAGGACATCCGGCGAGCGGCCTCTCGAGCGGCTTGGACGGAGGGCAACAGTAAACCAACCAGAACACCGATGATCGCGATGACCACCAGCAATTCGACCAGCGTGAATGCCCGCCTTGTCGTGTCGACACTTCTCGGACGAACCATCATTGCCAGGTGACGAGGTGATATCATTATGATTTCTCCCTGCTTGGAGATTATGTTTTTCGGCCGGCCCAATCGGCCGGATTCTTGCCTAACTAGTTTAGAAACGTTGAACACCCATTCGCCTAATTGAGTGTTGGACCGGAGTGATCTCCGGTCGATCGTGCTTCCACGCACGTCAGTTCGACGCTCGTTCGAGGGTAACCCGAAATCCGGAACCTCTTTTACCGCAATCGGCCAACACAGGCTGTGATCGACGAACTTGGAACACGGTTTCCCACACGAATTTCTCAGCATTTGAACTGTATCGGAAGGAGGTCGCTAACGCATTTCGGGGAGAAATACCGGAATTCTCCAAAACGCCCCCATCGAACGATCCAACGGGGCGTCGCCACGCCAAAATGCCAGGGGCGATCGACGTGCGTGCTGAACGTTCTGAGGGAAATTCTCATGCGACCAACAGCAAATGTACACCGAATCGGTGTCAGAACAGGAGTCCAACGGATTCATCACCTGCCAGCGAACGGAATACCTCATCAGCTTCAGCGGATGCAAAGGAGGCACCCACTCCAGCTGTTGGTGGTGGGGGTGGGGCTGGAAGAGACGAACCGTTCAGTCCAAATGCCCCCAGGACATCACCTGTCAAGTTCACGGCTCCCGACGCGTCAATATCAAAGAACGCGTCCATCAGGTCATCATCGGTCAATGTGTTGCCGTTCTGCGTGAAGATCCCAAGCACGTCACCGGTTAAGTTCACAGCGCCATCATCGGTCGCGTCACCTGCGAGCACATCGATGCGGAAGTTAAATTGACCTCCGGCCGTACCATCTCCCGACATCGTATCGACCGCATCGACCCATTCACCATCAAGTTGATTGCCCGCGGAATCGGTAAGCAAGTCAAACACACTCAGAACAACCGCATCCGCGGTGATAGCGTTGCTAAGCGAAACAGTCCCCGTGTTCGTCCCGGCTGCGCCAAATGCGACCGATCCACCGGACAGATAGTCCGCCACAGATGTCCCGATCAACGAGACGTTGGCGGCTGTAAACGTCGCCCCAACGTCTTCGCTGAAGACGATGTAAACCGTATCGATCCCGGTAAGCCAGGGAAGGTTGCGCAGCTGGCCGCCACCGACGAGAGACAGCCCCAGCTGGTTATTTGCCCCTGTCAAACCGTCGTCAACGAAATCAATGAACTGGGACGACCAAGAGGAGGAAGCAACGATCACATCCGTAATGATGGGTGGAGACGTGTCGCCATCGTCGTCGGTGATCGAAACACTAATCGTATCCCCCGCCGTTCCGATCTCGTCCGAGAGTTTCTTCGGAAACGCAGAAACGCCGGAATAGTCCGGATCATTACTGGTCGCCGCATGCATGATCACCCCAGTATGCGAATCCGTTTCGACGGTCGCATCATCGACAACGCGGACGAAAATCGTCTGATACGAATTACCGTCATTGATACCAAAGACAAATGACGCTGACCCACTAAACGTTTCATCCGAGCTATCGCCGTCACCATCTGTATCCACTGCGATCTGCTGTTGCGCATCGGCGGTGATGTTCACAGTCACCGCATCGGTTGGGTCCGTTCCGATATAGATCTGGTACGAATCAACGGTACCGGGTGCCGACTCATCGAGATCAGTGGAGCTGTCCGTCTCTATGATCATCAGCCCTGGTAACAGTTCGTTCACTGCGTCGGGCGTGTTACGAGCCATGCCAGGGATGATGTCGACACCAGGGAAGGGCAAGCCAGATGGATTGTTTCGAACATACGGATTGTACGGAGCTGGATCTGCAAACTCGATATTCTGAGCATACGCATCCGCTTGGAATGCGGCCAACGACATGCTGCTACCCGAAGCCATGAATTCGACGAGATACGACGACTCAGGAGCTGCGTCGAAGTCCCAAAGTGCAAGGTATTCGGTTTCGTTCTGCGGGCCATTGACGCTCAAGAACTCGACGTAGGTCGGTGCGACACCGCCAATGTTCACACCGTCATAATCGACCTCTGAACCGAGTGTTCTCCACTGGACAACGACCCTTGTCCTTGAACCACTGAGGTCGGAGGTGTCAACGGTCACATCGAAATCGGTTTGATCCGCGAACGAATAGATATTCCCCGACGAAGTAATGAATGCGGTGGGGACTGTTTGCTTCAACACAGAATTGAACCCGGATCCGACAAAGTCAATGTCAGGAAAGTTACCGGGATCCCCGACTGGCACGGTCAACACATCCCAATTGGCATGGATCGATCCTCCGTCGGCAAAGTCCCACCCGAAACGATCGTCCAGCTCCGCTGCCGTTCGAAAAGCACCGCTGGTGCCTTCAATGAACCCATCGGGCAGTCGCGAAACTCCACCCACCACCGGGCCGCTTCCCGGCCGCGGCGCATCAAAATCGGGATCCAAGATGACGCGTGAATAGTGTCCATCTCCAGCGTCGCCGTCATCGATCGAAATCGCATCGCGTGGGGATCCCGCCACCGCGGTCCATGGCAATGGCAAGTCCAACTCGCCATCGTTGTCGAGATCCAAGTCGGAGCCAACAGTCAAGCTCGTATCAAATCCTTCGACCAAGATCCACGTCAGTGAACCATCTTCGACTTGATTGTTGAAGTTAATGACTTCATACGCACCAGCCCCCAACCCGGGATTGATTGTCGAGATGGAATCAATTTGACCTTGGTCGACGCCATCTCCGTCGACCTGCAGCAAGTAAAATGGCGCGAAAGAACTCCCCAGCGACGAATCGTTGAGGTTCTTAATCTCAACGTATTCGTTGGTGTCAGTTCCGTTGTGATTCGCAACAAACTCATTGATAATCAGCAAGTCCAAATCCGTGTCGTCATCATAGATCGTGGTATCGATCGACCCGGACAACTGATCAAACGTCAAGTCGAGGCTCGAGACTTCCCAATCAATCGGGACATGGTGGACGCGTTCGACGTCCACGTCATTGAGAGCCCGTAAGACGATGTCTTGGGGAACCGACCAATCTGCGGCCGTGAAGACCAACTGCTCGACCTCCTCGAGCGGAAAGTCGAAGACATCAGTTCCAAGCCCAATGTCCGAGAAGTCGGTCGATGTGAACGTGATCGTGACGTCGTTTGTCGGCTCGGAACTCAGGGTTACCCAAAACTCCGTCGAGTTGCTGCTTGCGTCCTCACTCAGCTTTAAGTCAACCGGCACCTGTGACGAGTCGCTAGCTGAAAACAATACCGCCAGCAACCGTCGCGATTCCAACCTCTCAAACTGGCAAGCAAGTCTTTTCGATTTCAATCTCGAGGCAGACCGCTTGACGACTGAAGACTTCTGGAACGAACGTCGCATTGGAGACTAACACGAAAATAGGCTTCAAGGTGGAGGGGATTACAGCACCCCTTGAAAACGGAAAGTGACTGGACGCACGAGGACACATCCTTCGCGACCTTATCTTCAGGATCTAACTCTTTGCGACCCACGCGGAGCATCGAACCGAACTCAGCGAATGATGTTTCTCACCATACGCTGAACATACCAGTTCGATCGAACAGGATCGAAACACTCCGCTCTAACGACCATTGGAGGCTTGGTCGTGGCACCTTGGGATTGGGTGTCGAGGTAGGCTCGATCCGGAAAACGGCTTCATATACGAAGCGACCCCGCAAACAACCTAACGACGGCGGCGAATCAGACAAGTTCCGGTCACCATACCGATCACAGCCAGGCTCGACGGTTCGGGGATTGCGACCGCTGAATCAGCCGAAAAACCTACCGCTGAGTACTGCGTGTCGACGGTGAATTGGTCCAAAGAAACGAACGAAAACGGGCCGCTGCTAATCGAAAACGTGTTGGTGGTTATGGCACCAAGAATTTCGTACTTGGCGAAGAATTGAGCTTCACCAACCGAATTCGTTCCAAAAACCACGTCGGTTGGTGCCGTTCCATCAATGTCGCCGAACCCAATCAGCGCGCCAAAGCCCCCAAACAGCGTTTTTCCTTGCACGATGACAGTCGTGAATGCGCTTGCCCCACCTGGCACGGCAAAGGTGATGTCCTCGGCAACGCTACCGGTACTGGAATAGTAATTCGCAGAGCTCGACCGATGGTCTTCACCATTGGTTGTGGCAAATGTGCCGGCGGCAGATCCAATCATGTCGGGAGTGTTGTCAAAGATCAGGTCGTCCGTCTGGAGCCCAGGTGGCTTGGCGAAGGCGTCATCGAACGTATCCCAACCCACAAACGTTGTGGACGAGTCGCCACGAAAGCTGGGAGTAAACAAATCAGACGAGTTCTGGATGACAAAAGGGGCCGCCTGGGCGGATATCGTGATCGCAAGTGCGAAGCATGTGGCATAAATTGAACGAATCATTGAAACCTCGAGGAAATCTGCGGGGGAATTTGCGTTAGGGCGGGGTCGATGGATCGACTCCTATCGGGCCGAACCCACAATTGAGATCGATTCTCAAAATCGATAAGAGACGTTAAATCAGGATATTCCGGGTGTCAAGGCCTCGGTTTCGGCAACAATCTCCCGGCCGCTTCTGGGCCGCACCTGACCAGAGAATCCCATGGAGTCCCGTCGGCGCCGACGGCGACCGAAATGCAGATGCACACCGCACTCGCATCGCACCCGACGAGCGGCAGAGAGTAAGAACCACTTGTCAATGCAAGACTTGGCGATATGCTACCGCAAATGAGTCTCATTAAGAAAAGGGTGCGCTGCCTCAACTGATCCGGTGATTGAGTTAGCGAAACACTTTGGTGGCGGCGTCGCCAGTACAGCTCGGTGCGACACAAGCGACTGAGCGGACATTCAGCCCTCTATCCCATGGACGTGGCGTTTACCGATGAAACGTGGTGCTTACCGATGAAATTGATCGTTCGGTTACTCTCAATGCCAGCCTTGTTGGTTGCGTGTGTTCATCCCAGCTCCGCAGCCGCTGAAGTGGTCATCGCACCGACCGAAGATGTTTTCACATCCGGTTTCTTTTTTCCGCCGGGAACTCCAAACGCCGTTCAGGGATTTGATAGCGATGTCCCGCTGCGTAACTTGCTTCGCGTTAGCAGCCCCGCTCCTTTCGGGATTCAGAATCCCGAGGTCATTTACCTCCAATTTAATCCTGCCAGTTTTTCCAGCCTGGGTGGCTCGATTCGTTCGGCTAGGCTGACGATGACCAGCGTGGACGGTGGGTTCAGTGCCAATGCCTCCGCGACCATGCCATTCTTGGTCTCAGCACATGGTGTCAACTCCGATCCGCTTTCAATCATCTTGGATGATGACAACGCAGGAGGTTTCCTGACCTCGTTTGAGTATTTTCAAACTCAAATCCTAGCAGCACCACTTCAGAGTCGAACCGTTATTGACGCGATCGACCAAACGTTTGAGTTCGACGTCACATCGATCGTTAATTCTTGGCTCGATGGCTCGAACCCCAATTTCTACCTTGCGATGACCGGCTCGAACGATCTCAGCGGAACCGATTTCCTACACGGATTTAGCAATAACTCGTTCACACCTGGGTCGACATTCTTAACCGTGACAGCCATCCCTGAGCCGAGTGGGCTCGGCGGATTGCTTGTCGCCACCAGTATCATCTGGGCCCGACGTCGCCGGGCTGATTATTGCTGACTAGACCCGTTGGACGGGCATTCGATCGGTTGCTCGTCCTTCCACCGGCGAAAAGAGCGATCTAGTTCGCCACCTGCGAAAGAGACGTCGCCACCTTGTCGATTCGAATCGAATCGATTTCGGTGAACTTGCCGATGGCCATGTTGGCACCGCCGATCAGCAACAGCTCTTGATCGCTAACGGGAAGCATTCGGTGGAAGAATCTTGCGGGGTCGCACTTCGCCACCGATGTCCACTCGTTACCATCCGCGTTCAAACGATGCACGAAACCATCCATCGTGCTGACAAAGAGGCTACCTCCGCACGCGAAGGACGACGTGCCAAACCCGGCCATTCCGCCACCGGGCAGCGACGGGCCCTCGTGCCACTGTTCAGTCTCCACATCATAAACGTCGACCCGCGTTGTCGGTCCGCCCTGGTCACGCATGCCGCCGATCACGAATAGTTTTCCGTCGTGAGCGGCAACACTCAGCGCCCGTCGTTTGAAATCGGGCGTCGCCAATGGAAGCCACTGGACGTCCTCCGCCGCGAGGTCGAGCGACCAGGCCGTTTGGTGCCAAACGGTGTCTTCCTCGCCAGCCATCGACCAGCCGCCAAACACATAAACCGTGTCGCCGAGCACGGCTGCGTCGAGCGACGATCGCGTTTCGGGCAACGGCGGCAGCTCGGACCAGCGATCCTCCGCGATGTCGTATCGAACGACGGTTTCCTGCGAATGCAAGTCGTGATCGTCACCAATTTCATTCCGGGCGGTAAATCCACCAATGCGAACGAGCGAATCGCCGTGAGCGACGAGTGCCAAGCCTTGCAACGTCGGGCCGCCGGCAAGCTGACGCCACTGACCGTCCTTGCCTTCGCTTAAGTCGAGGCTCCAGAGTCGGTCGGACTGTTCTTCCTTCGAATACGAGTGGGCGCTGCCTGTATGACCACCGTAGACGAACAGCTTTCCGTCGCAGATGGCGGCACCGAAACTGGTCAATTCTTCGGGCAGTTCAGGCAGCCCCGATGGGACAATGCGGACACCGCTGTTCGAAACAACCGTTGGCTTGAAGGCATCATTGGACTTCGCGTTGCGTTGCGAATCCTGACGGTGAGCGGACGTTTTCACGAACGTCGAGGTCAAATAGTCTGCGGTGCTCTTGTAGGATTCGCCATCAAGATCGCCCGCCGCGTCGCTCTTCGTAATCCCCAGCATCAAAGCATTCAAACCGGGTTCCACCACATCGCCTTCGAAAGACACCAGTCCGATCGAATCGGTCGTTTTGGTCGCCTCGACGTGACCGTCTTCGCAGAATAGTTTCACCTCCACATCCTTTGCCGGCTTGCCTTCGTGCAGCACCGTCACCAGAACACCACCGTCAGGTCCGGCGGCAATGACGGTTTGCAGTAACGCACCGGGGCGGGCCTTTGTCGGCCATTGGGACGCGTCCGAATGAGGCAGATGCTCGACGTGGTAGGTCAGCTTCATTCCGTGATAGAGACCGTAGGTCACCACGCCGGAAATTTCTTCGTCGCTCTGAATCGCCTCGGCGGTTCGTACTCCAATCAAGTCATCGTCATCAACGCCGACTGTCTCGATGGCAGCATCTTCGGATGTCTGACGGAGTTCGATGGCCGCGATCGACTCGGGCATGTGGTAAGCCCGATCATTCGGCGATTCGCCGAACCACATCACCGCATGCCCATCATCATCGCTTGCCAACCATGGCATATGGGCAGAAATGCGGGAGCCAATTGCCGAGAAAGCGGCGATCCCCAAGAGAACTCGTCCGGCCGCGGTCCAAAACTCGCTGCGAGGAATCGAAATGGTCATCAGAGGTTCGTATCCAGAATGAAAGTGAGTGAGCAAAGTGAGGTTGGTTCTGCAACATTAAAATAGCGTGTCAATCGCGCCGACATCATCCGCCGATCGCGCGTGCACTCGTTAGGGGACTTGATCGGCCACCGATGTTCCTTACCGACTCCCAGCGATGGAGGTGGTTCGGCCGTCGACGGCGTTGGCATGATCAGCACGCGCAAGAACGAACCTCCAGCGGGGATCGACTCCGTTGATACAGGCATTATCCGAATGCACGCCTTGGTTGCCAAGATCCGGCCCGATGCGCACGAAAACGCCGCACCCTCAGGAGTGCGGCGTTTCGTGTTCCAAGCTCGTATCCCAAACCAAGTCGGGCAGTATTATTGGATGTCAAACCGGTCCAGATTCATGACCTTCGTCCAAGCCGCAACAAAATCGCCGACAAACTTGGCCTCGGAGTCCTTGGATGCGTAGGCTTCTGAAATGGCACGCAACTGCGAATTGGATCCGAAGACCAAGTCGACCGACGATGCGATCCACTTCTTTTGCTTCGTCGACCGGTCCCGCCCTTCGAAGAAGTGCTCGCAAACCGCGGAGGTTTCCCATTGCGTCTCCATGTCGAGCAGATTGACGAAGAAATCATTCGTCAACGCTCCGGGACGCTTGGTCAACGCACCGAGACTCGGCATGCCGACGCTGGTATCCAGGACTCGCATGCCGCCGACGAGCACCGTCATTTCAGGTGCGGTCAGGGTCAACAATTGAGCGCGATCCACCAGCATCTCGGGTGCCGGACGATCCAGTTGATGACCATAGAAATTACGGAAGCCATCGGCGGCGGGCTCCAGGACGGCGAATGAATCCGCGTCGGTCATCTCAGCAGTCGCGTCCATTCGTCCGGGAGTAAACGGGACCACAATGTCGTGGCCTGCAGCCTCGGCGGCTCGCTCAATACCGGCGCACCCACCTAGCACGATCAGGTCAGCCAACGAAACTCGGATCAGGTCGGTGCGTGATGCATTGAATTCGGACTGGACGGCCTCGAGGGCTCCGACAACACGCGTCAACTTGGACGGCTCGTTGACGGCCCAATCTTTTTGTGGAGCCAAACGAATCCGAGCCCCGTTGGCACCGCCTCGCAGGTCCGATCCACGGAACGTGGACGCGGACGCCCAAGCAGTCGAGACGAGGTCGGATGTCGATAGACCCGTTGCGAGGATGCTTTCCTTCAGCGACGCGATTTCAGCAGGGCCGATCAAACCATGATCCAACTCCGGAACAGGGTCTTGCCATATCTGCGGCTCAGCGACCTCTGGCCCCAGGCACCGCGCGATCGGCCCCATGTCACGATGCGTCAGTTTATACCACGCCTTGGCAAACGCCTCCGCGAATTGGTCCGGGTTGTCCAAGAAACGCTTGGAGATCTTTCCGTAGGCAGGATCCATTCGGAGCGCAATGTCCGTGGTGAACATCATGGGCGCGTGGAATTTCGAATCATCATGGGCATCGGGGACGGTGTCCTGAGCGGCCGCATCTTTCGGCGTCCATTGCCATGCGCCCGCTGGGCTCTTGGTCAGTTCCCACTCGTAACTGAACAAATTCTCAAAATAGCCGTTGGACCATTCGGTGGGTGTGGTCGTCCAAGCGCCCTCGAGTCCGCTCGTGATGGTGTCGCCGGCGTTCCCTTTCCCATAGGTGCTCGTCCAGCCGAACCCCTGCTCGATCAACGTGGCTCCCTCCGGCTCAGGACCCACATTTCCGTCAGGGTTGGATGCTCCGTGAGCCTTGCCAAACGTATGTCCACCGGCGATGAGGGCAACGGTTTCTTCATCATTCATCGCCATACGGCCAAAGGTCACTCGAATGTCTTTGGCGGCCGCGATCGGATCTGGCTTCCCATTGGGGCCTTGCGGATTGACATAGATCAGTCCCATTTGGACTGCCGCTAACGGATTGGCCAAATCTCGATCACCGCTGTAACGCTTGTCGCCGAGCCATTCGCTCTCGGGACCCCAATAGATGTCTTCTTGCGGTTCCCAAACGTCCGCGCGACCTCCGGCGAAACCGAATGTTTCGAAACCCATGGTCTCCAATGCGACATTGCCGGCAAGAACCATCAGATCCGCCCACGAGATCTTCTGGCCGTATTTTTGCTTGATGGGCCAGAGGAGACGACGAGCTTTATCGAGGTTGGCATTGTCCGGCCAACTGTTCAGTGGTGCGAAACGCTGCGTTCCATCGGACGCACCGCCGCGTCCGTCGGTGACTCGATAGGTGCCAGCGCTGTGCCACGCCATCCGAATGAATAGCGGACCGTAGTGCCCGTAATCGGCTGGCCACCAATCCTGCGATGACGTCATCAAATCGGCCAGATCGCTCTTGAGGGCCGCAAAGTCCAATTGGTTGAACGCTTCGGCGTAGTCGAAATCCGCGCCCAGCGGATTGCTCTTCGGTGAGTTCTGGTGCAGGATCCGCAGGTTCAGTTGGTTGGGCCACCAGTCACCGGTCGACATAGCCATGCCGGCCGTGTGTCGGTAGTTACCGCCGGAGGACACCACCGGGCACTGTCCCATCGCCGGCGAAGCATCGGCTCGCGAAGAAAGCTCAACAGGAGACTCGGCGGCCACCGTCGTCGTCACGCCAATGGCAAAACAGCATGTCAGCCACCGGGCTAGAGAGGGTGAAGTTGTCATGATTCTCTTTCAATGGAGGGAAGCTGTGAGCGCGTCCAGCCCGCTCACCGTAGGGAACTGTAGGCCTGAACAGGCCATTCATCCAATGCATTCCTTAGATAAAGACAATGCACAAAGTGCATGAAACGCCTCGTTTGGAACGAATCTCGCTCCAACTCGAAGCGTCTTACTCTTGGCCTGTTATAGGGCGTTGAGAACCGTTTGATGTGATCTACCCCGCCATTGACGGGTTTTCGGGCAAATCAGCGCCACCAAAATGGACGTCAGTCGAATCCGGCCACAACGGGCTGGGTGGCCGCGAGACCAGAGCAGCGGGCATTCGTCATCGCCGATCCATGACGCAAAAGAAGTGGACGCGCGTCGTCGCCAATCAAACAGCGCACGACCCCCGGGGTTTTCTCCCCAAATCGGGGTGTTTCACTCCACCCAACGGCGCCGACTCGCTACGGCGACTCGATGTCGCGTGAGAGGCGGGGCGCGGAGTGACCCTGTGCCCGGATGCGTGACAGCTCACGTTTCATGTGCGCGATCCGTTGCGGAAAACGAGACGCGAGATTGTGCCGCTGGCCTAAATCGCTTGATAAATCGAACAGTTCAACCGGCAGGCCGTCATCGGCGTCATATCCGTGTCGGCGTTCCCAAGGTTCATTTCGAGTCGACACATAGCCATCTCGGTGGTCAATCATCAACCATGACCCTTCGCGAATCGCGTACTGGTCGACGCGCGTGTTGTGAATGTGATGGGTTCGAACCTGATCGCTCTGACCGCTCAGGAGTGGCGACAAGTCATGCGAATCCTCGGCACAATCATCGGGCAGCTCAAAGTCGACAATGCCCGCAAGGGTGGCCATCCAATCAACCTGACTGACCAAGGCATCGCTCACCTGGCCCGGTTGGATCATGCTCGGCCATCGAACAATCATGGGGACATGGTGGCCACCTTCGTAGAGGTCACGTTTAAGACCGCGTAGCGGATGTGCTGACCAGTGCCCCGTCGATTCATCGCGTGCATAAGCATATTTCTCGGGGCCATTGTCAGCCGAGAAAATCACCAAGGTATTCGCCGACTGGTCAGTTTCCTTCAGTGCCTCGAGCAGACGACCGCACGCATTGTCGGTTTCGACGACCAGGTCTCCGTAGGGACCCGCCATCGAAGCGCCGTCGAACTCGTCGTTGGGAATGATGGGCGCGTGCGGACACGGGAATGCGAAGTAAAGGAAAAATGGCTCGTCACTTTTTGCCTGCTCGTGAATGAAGTCGACACCTCGCTGAGTGGTCGTGGGAAGGTTTTCGTAAGGATCCCAGTCCGCAACCATCGGACCTGGGCGGCATTCCCAATTGCCTTCCTTAATCGGCTTCCAGACACTCGTGTCCATCATTCGGTCGGGGGCTCGAACCATTCGATCATCCTCGATCCAACCGTACGGTGGAAAGTTGATCACCGTGTCGCCAAAATAATGATCAAACCCGTGCGCCAGAGGGCCATCGGGAATCTGTTTGGTCCAGTCAAATGCCTCCGGTGGCCAGGCCTTTCCCTTCCCGGAACCGATCGCGTTTGCATCAGGATGACGGATCGCGTTCCAATCCCAACCGAGGTGCCATTTGCCAATGGCGGCCGTATGGTAACCGCGCGACTGCAGCATCTCGGGCATGGTGACGCGATTAGGATCGAAGACTGAATCGCCAAACGCATTCACGATGGAATGAAAGTCGCGCCAGTGATAACGACCCGTCAACAACGCGTATCGACTTGGCGTGCAGATCCCCGACGAAGAGTGGGCATCGGTGAATCGAATTCCCTGGGATGCCAATCGATCGAGGTGCACCGTGGGAATTTTGGAATCCGCATTGAAGCATCCTAAGTCGCCGAAGCCGAGGTCATCGGCATAGAGGATAAGGATGTTGGGTGGTTCCGCGGCGAGTCCGGCCGTCGAAGTCGTCAGCCCCAACCATGAGGTGATTGCGAATAGAAACGCTCGGCCTGTTGGACGTGACATGCGGTGGATTCAATAAGGAAATCGAGGAAGTGTTCCCATCGTGCCAGCACCTCGACAACGGGCACCTTGGCAACGGGCAACTCAGCAACGGGCAAGCCACAACGGGATTCCCCCCGCTTCGCCTCGCGCCGCGAGAATCGCAGGTCAAGATCTCGAGAGAGGCTCCGACAAGACGTCACCCGGCGGTTAGCATACACCGAATCCAACCGATGGATGCGGGCTGCGAATGCCGCGCCGCTCTCAAATCAATTGACCGAGAATGTCAGCGCATGAACAAGGACTGACGGGTCGAGAGGTTTCGGAAACCAGCGTTCCACATTTTGCTCACCAATTGCGACCCCGTAGGACTCGGGCGGATTGCCGCTGAGCACAAAGACCTTGGTTTGTCGAAGCAGCTGTTCGGACTGCAGCGTTTGCAGGGTCTTTGCCCCGTCACACTCCGGCATCTGCATATCGATCAGCATGTGCGTTGGAGGGTCGTTGAACCGAAAATAGTCGATCGCTTCGGTTCCGTTGGCGCGTGTCGCGACGTCCACATCGCGAAGCCGCAGAATGCTAGCCAGCATCTCTCGTTCGTTGGGTTGATCTTCCACCAACAGAACTCGGCAGGCGTGAGGACCGTGCGGTTGTGATGGGGATGCACAGAGAGCGTCTGCTTGATCCAGTCGACCTAATGCTTCCTGAACCTGCGCGAACACGTCGTCGGCTTCGTCCTTCAGGCCTGCGGATACCAACTCTTTGAACAAGTGCATTCCGACACTGACTTGATGGAGCTCGTTCCGAATCCCATGTCGAACATCATGAGGCAACAACCCGAGTTGCCGTTCCTGCGAAACACGGACAGCCTCATCGCCTGCGAGCAACTCGTCGCGAAGGATCGTGATGTCTTTTGGGGCCTCGACACCAACCTTAACGTGCCCTGATTGGACACGAATGAATTGGATGCTCACCCCGAGCTGAGGGAACACAATTTTGTCTTTGGACCGTCGCGTCAGCACCAACATCGCACTCCCCTCGCATGATTGGCCACCTCGACATCGTGCCAACGGTGACAAACAAACCCGCCCGCTTTGGATAGGGTAGCGGCGATCCGGAACACGTCAGGCAGCGTCCGCGGGATCTCGCGCGGCGAACGACGATCCGGTATGGACAGGAACTTGCTGGCCATTCAAGCATGCGATGAGGCGACGACCGTTGGGTCGCAACACCGATGGATCTCCGTTGCCAGAACTTCCGGATTGAGCGGTTTGTGGAACCAAGCGTTGACTCCATTGGGCCCGACTTCCACATCCGCTTCCGCTTCGGACGTTCCGCTGACGGCAAAGACGGGCATATCGCCCAGATCTCGATGGCTACGAATTTGGCCAATCGTCCAGCGACCATCAAACTGGGGCATCGACATGTCCAGCAAGACAATGTCGGGTTCATTGGCGGACAATTGACCGATCGCCTCTTGCCCGTCCGATGCCGTGATGACGTCGAAGCCCTTGACCCTCAAATAAGACGCCAGGAGCCTCGACTCATTGTCGTTGTCGTCGACCAGCAACGCTCGTAAATGTCGATCGTGATCGGTCGACCTTCGGATGTCGGAGACCACGCTGCCAACATCTGGAATCGAGGCATCGCCACTTGGTGCATTGACTCTGGCCAACTTGTCGGCAATCTCACCACGCAAGATCTCGACTTCGCGTGGCGCCTCGATACCGATTCGTGTCGCTCTTGGACCGCATCGCAGCACCTCGACGGTCACTCCGAGAGCCGGGAACTGAATGGTCTCATTCGCTCGGCGGGATAAAACTAGCATCTTTAGGTCTCCTTACTGGCCGTGTTTCTCGATGGAAACAAACTACCCGGACGTACAACGAACCTCGGTGGCAAATGCCAATCCATGACTGGGTTCGCAGACACAAACGTGCGACGTCCTGTCGGTCAACGATCCCAAGGGAGATCGTCAAGGGAAATCCTTCCGACACGAAAACCTCTGCAAGGCCGTGAGTCTAGCGCGGTTGCTGTCTCGGTGGCAATATCGATCCGGAAGAATCATGCCAAATGGGTGCAGGCACGCTAATCGGCTTTTTGAGGGATGTCTGAAATTGCAAGAGCAGTTTTGCGTGATTTCGGTTACGCTCCGAGCAGTTTGGAGAACCCTCGCTGTCTAGGAAGGACAAGACCGTGTCAAAAGCCGTTGAAGC
>JBCDIU010000051.1:0-36246 GCA_038748615.1 Planctomycetota bacterium
GAAATTTGAGAAGAGTCGTTTGGTTCCGATGCCGGAGTCGCTGGTGGCCGATCTGGAACGTTGGGTGGATGCCCGTCGCATGTTGCACGAACACGATTTGGCGGAAGGGACCGCGTCGGTGTATCTGCCGTTTGCGTTGGATCGCAAATATCCCGAAGCGCATCGCGAGTTGAAATGGCAGTTCTTATTTGCCTCGCCACGATTATCCCGCAACCCACGTTCGGGCCGGTTGCATCGTCATCACCTTCATCGTGACACGTTTGCGGAGCGGTTGCGGCAAGCGGTGGTCTCCTCGGGTGTGCTGAAGCGGATCACGAGCCACACGTTTCGTCACTGTTTTGCGACGCATCATTTGTGGAGTGGCACCAACATTCGAGAGATTCAGCGGCTGTTGGGGCACGCCGACGTGAAGACGACCGAAATCTACACTCACGTCCGCAACCCGAATGCCCAGACTCCCGTCAGTCCGCTGGACAAGATGCTGCAGAATCCGCGCCGCGCCCGTCACGCGAAAGAGTTGGCGGCGTAGTCACGAAGAGTTGCAACGATGGAACATCATATGGATTCGACGACTTCTCAGAGACCGTCGCGTATGGAATTCGATCGTCCCCGCGCGACCGTTTTGTCGTCTTGAGCGGTGCACGGCGACAAGTGACAAGTGACAAGTGTCTGGTTTCCCCCTGGCTCAGAGTTGCCAGAATCCACACTCAATTCCACCTTGAATCACGATGGCGCAGGTGCCATGACCCGGAAGTTTCATCGGCGGAAGAGCGATCTCCGCTCCCGCATCCGCCGCCGCCGATACGGACGCTTCGATGTCCTCAACAAGCATGTATGGCCTCACCACGGGAGTCTCCGTATCACGCAACGGGCCGCGAATCCCTAGCGTCGCGTCTCCATTCAACTTTGCCGTGCGTGCGCCACCGAGGTTCGGATCGGGGGCACTGAAGTTGACGCCGTGCAACGCCGAGTATTGTTCGCACAGGGCGTCCGATTCCGGGGTGACGATCTCCAGGTAGTGAATTTGCATCGGCATCCCATCTGTAACTCGCGTCGAATCGGTCGATGGATCATTGTCATCCCCGGACTCTTGTTCGTCGGATGAGAGGTCGACGGAGTGCTGGCACCCGATGAGCATCGCGGCCAATCCCGAGTGAATCGAAAGAGCAATGCTGGCTTGAAGGACGCCACGTCGATGCGGGGTTGGGGTCATCTGTGTCATTGGACCACGGCGTTCACCAGGCATTGGTGTCGATCAGTCTCGCTTCCCACGCTATGGATCGGGTTGACGCCAACGAATGAAGTTTTAGAGACGGCAGTGAGATGGTTGCGACGCTTGGCATACTCTTTGGGTCTTCCCTCCCCGCTTCATCGCAAGCGCCTGCGTGAGCGACGCTCCCTAGGGAGTGTGAACTCTTTCTCGGTCGCCCGTGTCGATCCCAATGGAGTACGGTGCCATTGGCATGGCGTCATCGTCGAAGCGTTCTGAGATATCTGTATCCCTAGCGTGTCGTGTCCCGCGGCCGAGAGAAGCAATCGAAGCTCGCCTAGACCGTCGCGCCGACGTTGAAGCCCGCTTGCTGATGGAGACGCTTAGTCCTTCTCCTTCGCGTCTTTGTCTTGATCTTCGGCGCCCTTGGGTGTGTTGTCCTCGTATTTGGCTTCCGGAATCGCGTTAGGGTCCTTGGTCGGAACCACTTCGTGATAGACCGCGAACTCTTCGTCCGCCGTCTCCGCGTCCTTCGCGACCTCTTCGTCGGTCACGTCGGCTGCCTCGGTGATCATCTCGATCACCTTTCGTTCAACGATTTGGTTTCGCAAACCATCCATTTGGCCGGTCTTTTCCAGTCGGGCTCGAACTCGTCGCGGAGACATGTCGGACTGTTCGGCGATCAGCTCAATTTCGGTATCGTATTCATCGGGAGTCGCATCGATGTCCTGTTCTTCGGCGATTTGCTCCAGAATGAAGTGCTCTCGGAGAGCCGATTCTGTTTGAGCCTGCATATTTTGGCGATTCGAATTGACGAGCCGCCGTAGCATGTCCTCGTCGAAGCCACTTCGTCGATACTCCAATGTCTTTCGATCCAACTCGCGTTTCATCTGCTTTCGCACGAGCGTTGGCGGTAACTCGAAATCGGCGGTGGAAGTGAGTTGTTGCACGATCGCCGTTCGCAGTGCTTGATCGGTCCGATAGTTCGCTTGCCGCTCGAGGGAGTTGCGGACAAAGTCTCGCAGTTCTTCCTCCGACTCAAACTCGCCCAACTCGTCGAGGAACTCCTCGGTGAGCTCAGGTAGTTCGCTCTTGAGAACCTCGACGATGGTGAAGGTCGCCGACACTTGTTTACCACGCATCTCTTCATCCGCGTGGGCATCTCCGAGCGTGACGCTGCCCTCGACCACGTCACCTTCTTTGGCTCCATCGCAGACATCACCAAAATTGTCGCAAACGGCATCGGAAAGGCTCAAGCGATCCGCCAACGTTACCCGCTCTTCATCCATCATGGACAGAGTCTTCTCGCCGTCGGTGAATTTGCAGGTGATCAGCAACTTATCACCCTTCTTGGCTGGTTGATCGCTGGCTTCCATCGTCGCGTACCGCGATAGAACTCGCTCCATCGCCTCGGTCACGTCGTCGTCGGAGATGGTCTCCACGGGTTTGGTGAGGGTGAGCTTTTTCCAATCCGGCGTCGGGAATTCGGGGCGGACTTCGATGCTAAACTGATACTTGAACTCGCCTTGTTCGGGCAGCTCGATCGAATCGAAGTCAAAATCAGGTTCACCGATAGCGGAGAAATCCGCCGAGTCGGTCACCTGGGCCAAGCTGTCCATCAGCAGGCTGCCTTTCACGCGATCCTCCACCCGATCTCGAAACTGCTTCTCGACGAGTCGACGAGGGGCGCGTCCGGCGCGGAATCCTGGCACCTGGGCTTCGGGCACCAATTCGTCGTACGCGTCCTTGAGGTAGCGGTCCACTTCGCCACGCGGAATCGTGACGACGACCTCACGCAAGCACGCTTGAGGCTTCTCAACACTGACATCGAGCTGCAGTTCGGCCTTTTCGGCAGCATCGGACGTGGAGGGATCGGCGTCGACGGACGTGGACATCCTGGATGGACCTTGAGTTGGATCGTGAACAATTGATTGGCGATGGAGCGAACGGGCGAAGAAGTGTAGTGCTTGGCCGCGTTTTCGGGCAAGCCGTTTAGCGTTTTCACTTAATCTGATTCGCCGACGGCGTCAAAAACGCCCTCCATGGGTCTTGTCAGCCAACGCGGGAAATCTATACTCTCGACCCCAACGTGGCGGCGCATTTGGCCGCCCAGTCGCGGCTGTAGCTCAGTTGGCAGAGCATCACGTTGCCAACGTGATTGTCGTGGGTTCGAATCCCATCAGCCGCTCTTGCAATCGGAAACCGCGTGGATTCATTGGATCGACGCGGTTTTTTTGTTCCGCTCCTCAGCGTTCCCATCGGGATGATGGCCGCTGGCGCGTCGCGTTGTTACCCTTGCAGCATGGCGGCTGGCTGGCCGCCATCTTTGGATTGCCCCGATCTTGTTGAATCGTCGCACCGACGATTCCGGTTTCTGTGCCCCGAGTCCCCCGTGCCCCACGCCCAAATCGGTCCGCTGACGGTGTACCTGCCCCAGCGATGCGAGACCAACGAAGCCTTGCAGACCGCGTTTCCGCAGTGGGATATGAACGCGATTGCGGATAAGACCGGGATTCATCAACGTCACATTGCGGCCGCTGAAGAAACGTCGGGTGACATGGCCGTCGCTGCCGCCGAGCATTTGTTTCAATCGCACCAGATTGATCGCGAGAGTATCGACTTTCTACTGCTGTGCACGCAGACACCGGACTACCCGCTGCCGACGACGGCATGCTTGGTCCAGGACCGATTGAGACTGCCAACCCGATGCGGGGCGTTGGATTTTAATCTCGGGTGCAGTGGATTTGTTTACGGATGCGGGATGGCCGATGGGTTGATTCAGAGCGGTTTGGCGAGGCGAGTGCTGTTGCTGACCGCCGAGACCTACAGCAAGTACATCGACGCCGACGACCGCAGTCTGCGGACCATCTTTGGCGATGCCGCTGCGGCAACCCTCATCACCGCGACATCGGAACCGTCGATGTGGGGGTTTCGTTTTGGTACCGACGGCAGCGGCGGTGACATGTTGTTGGTCGGTGACGGAGGCACGCGTCCGGTGTCCGACGCAATGCGACCTCGGCATCGCAAACGCTGGAAGAGCCGTCTGTATATGGATGGTCCCAGTTTGATCAACTTCACGGTCGATGCCATTCCGCGTTTGGTTGACGAGATCTTGGCGGAGAACCATCTCACAGACAAAGACATTCACTATTATCTAATGCACCAAGCGACTTGGAAGATGTTGGATCAATTGCGACAGCGCATGCAGATTGAACCCCATCGTTTGCCAATCGAGCTTGCGGATGTAGGCAATACGGTATCGTGCACGCTGCCGATTCTGATTGATCAGATGCGACGACGAGATAACTGGGACGCCAGCGCCGTCAACATGCTGGTCGGATTCGGTGTCGGACTCTCGTGGGCGGGTTGCCTTTGGCGAGATGATTGGTCGAAATGACACGGGATGTGGTACTCCCGATCACCTAACACCAGGCCCCCTCATGTCTGAAGGCAACGCGTCCTGCGGTGGACAGTTTTTGATCGCATCGCCTTATCTGACGGACGGCTTCTTCTTCCGATCGGTCGTCTTGGTGGTCCGGCACGAAACGCAAGGTGCGTTGGGTGTCGTCATCAATCGCCCAGGGACGGATCGATGGAGAGAGGTGCTGACGACCAGTAGCGCCACCAAGCCGACGTCACCGGTCGCAGAGGAAGCCAGTGAGAACGAGGCGGATTCCGCCGAACGCATTTTTGTCGGCGGTCCGGTGGAGGGACCCCTGTTAGCCCTCCATGACATTGCGGGCATTGGCGATCCGTGCCAGCGGAATGACTCGGCCGAGGGTTCTTCGTCGGCCGCCGATTCGTCGGGAATCTCGGCAACCGTTCACGACAATCCCGCCGAAGCATTTGGGTCTTTGTCCATCCATTGGGCCGATGCGGTCGCGTGGCTGACGGCTGATGAAGACCACTTGCGTTTACTGGCCAACCGGGCCGACGCGCGTGTGAAATTCGTCATCAATTACTCGGGCTGGGGACCCGGACAGTTGGACCGTGAATTGAACGACGGGGGCTGGTTGGTGACGCCGGCCGATACCGAAAGCATCTTTGACGCTGGGGACGACATTTGGGAACGCCTGGTCAAGAAGTGTGGTCACCGAATCATGAGCGATCTGACCGGCGACCAAGCCGTTCGCGACGTCGACGGGTCCTTTGACTCAGGACTGAACTAGTGGCACGGTACGCCATCGGCGATATCCACGGTTGTGCCAAGGCGTTGCGCACTCTGATCCAAAGCATCGATCCTGGGACGGATGATGAGTTGATTTTCATGGGAGACTACGTGGATCGTGGACCGGATTCGCGCGATGTTATTGAACAGTTGATTGAACTGAAGGCCCGATGCCGCGTCGTGGCGTTGCGGGGTAATCACGAGGTGATGTTGGTCGGGGTTGCGTTGGGTGGATGCGACCCCGAGGCATGGCTGCGTTCCGGTGGTGCCGCGACCGTCGCCAGCTATGGTGGTGCCACGTCTAAGATCCCCAGTCGACATCTCGAATTTCTGGAGTCGTTGGTTCCCGCTTATCAAACCGAAACGGAGATCTTTGTGCACGCCATGTATGATCCCGAATGTGATGTCCATGAACAGAGCGATGAACTGACGTATTGGACGCACTTGCCAGTCCCCTTGCCGCCACCGCATGGTTCCGGTCGGCGCGTCTACCTCGGTCATACGCCGCAGGCGAGTGGTGACGTCCTTTTTCGGCCCCATTTGGTATGCGTGGATACGTATTGCTTTGGTGGTGGTTACCTGACGGCGCTGGACCTTACGACCGAGCGAGTCGTGCAGGTCAACCGCCACGGACACGTTCGCAAAGTGCCTTTTATGCGAATGGTCGGCGGTTTGGCCGCTTGCGGCCGTTGGTTCGCACGAGGCCGGATCGGATCGCGGTTATGATGGACTCCCGCAATTCGCTCCTTCGCACCCCAGAGACTTTCCACATGCACCGTCGTCAAGCGTTGACACTCGCCCTTGCCTCGGCAACTGTTGCCGCGTTTCCATCGCGGCGAGCCAACGCCGCCGGTTCGGCATCGCCCCCCTTCAAGCTCGCCTACGCTCCTCATCCGGGCATGTTCAAGCGACTCGGCGGCGATGGAGTGTTGGATCAAATTCGCTTCGCCGCCGATAACGGCTTCACCGCCCTCGAATACAACGGACTGCCAAAAGAAACTCCTGAGATGCAATCTGCCATTGGCGACCTGCTGAACAAGCTCGACATGCAGATGGGCGTTTTTGTGGCTTACGGAAGTTTCGACCGCCCGACATTTGCCAGACCGGACGATGCCAGCACCGCCGAGATTCTGCAGGCGATGTCCGATGCGGTGGACGTCGCCAAACGCGTCGGAGCGACTTGGTTCACGGTGGTCCCCGGAAGCGTCGATCAGCAGTTTGTCGATGAAGATCGCACATGGAATCGTTACGGCGGCAATCGGCTGGCGATGGGGTACCAAACTGCCAATGTGATCGACATGCTACGCAGATGCGTGGATGTCATCGCGCCGCATGATCTCGTCATGGTACTGGAACCCTTGAAT
The DNA here is from genome assembly GCA_038748615.1 of Planctomycetota bacterium. Lineage (GTDB taxonomy): Bacteria > Planctomycetota > Planctomycetia > Pirellulales > Pirellulaceae > Rhodopirellula. Next base: position 6,743 of record JBCDIU010000051.1, read on the forward strand.
TGGTACTCCAATCATGGCGGAACCTTCCTGCAACGCAGCGACCAGGCCTACGCCATCTGTCGGGCCGTCGACAGTCCGGCATGCAAGATTCTTTTTGATATCTATCACCAGCAGATCACCGAAGGAAATTTGATTGCCAATATCGATGCCTGCTACGACGAGATTGCGTATTTCCAGGCGGGCGATAACCCGGGCCGAAAAGAACCCTCCACGGGCGAGATCAACTATCGCAACGTCTTTGCCCATCTCCACGCAAAAGGGTATCAGGGCGTCATCGGGATGGAGCACGGCAATAGCGTCAAGGGTGCCGATGGAGAACAGCGGGTGATCGACGCGTATCGTATGGCTGATGATTTTTGATGGGCCACGGGTTTTATCGTATCTCGGCCATCTCACCTCCGGTGACGATTGCCGATCCGTCGGCCAACGGTGATGCCTCTTTGAGGGCGGTTTTGGCGGCGTCTCAAAGCGAGTCGCCGGATCTCATCGTGCTGCCGGAGTTGGGGCTGACCGGCTACACGTGCGGGGATCTCTTTCTGACACAACGGCTGCTTGATGCCGCTGAGACTTCGTTGGTCGAACTGGCCGACCAAACGTCGGACGTTGATGCGATTGTCGTGGTGGGTTTGCCGTTGCGCGTGCGAACCGCCGTGATGAACGTGGCTGCCGTCTTAACGCGAGGCCGCATTTGCGGAATCGTGCCAAAGACTTTCTTGCCCAACTACCGGGAGTTTTATGAACAGCGACACTTCGAGGCGTCGTCACCTCGCGACCCTGGCTCGGTAGGTCTTCGTGGCGCCGATGGCAACATACGGCAGTTCGCCTTTGGAACCGATCTGCTGTTTCAAGATGGCACGGCAACGATTGGTGTTGAAATATGTGAAGATTTATGGGTGCCCATTCCGCCGAGCTGTCATGCGGCCATGGCAGGTGCCAACGTGATCGCCAATCTATCGGCGAGTAACGAATTGATCGGCAAAGCTCATTGGCGGCGTGAACTGGTACGAAGCCAATCCGGTCGCCTGATCGCCGCGTACGCCTATGCCTCGGCGGGACCGGGGGAATCGTCCAGCGATCTGGTTTTTGGCGGTCACAATGTCATCGCTGAGAACGGTGTCGTGCTTGGTCAGTCCAGGCGCGTTGGTGATGGCGGTGGCCCCTTGCCAGACGACGGTCAGGGCGGCGTGACCACATCGATCACGTGTGATGTGGATCTCCAACGGCTGGATCACGATCGACGTGTCATTGGATCATTCAATGATGGGCGGCCCGATTCAGGCCCTCCGTTCCGCCGGGTCGACTGTGGCCGTCAACCATCGCGACCGGCGCCCGTCCATCTGCGACGTCATATCGACGCCCACCCGTTCGTGCCGGACGACGAATCGATGCGGGAAGCCCGTTGCGCGGAAGTCCTTGAGATTCAAACGAACGGTTTGGCCAAGCGACTCAGCTGCGTTGCAGAGTCGAGTCCGTTGAGCATTGGCATTTCGGGTGGACTCGATAGCACGCTGGCGCTCATCGTTGCGGTCCGCGCGGTCGACCAGGTCAAGCGTCCTCGATCGATCATTCACGGGATGGTCATGCCGGGATTTGGCACCTCGGACCATACTCGCCGGAGTGCCAAGGAGCTGGTAACGGCGATGGGCGTTACTGAAGATGAAGTCGATATTCGCCGACTCTGTTTGGACGCATTTTCGCAATTGAACCACGCACCGCTTGGTATCGACCTGGACGAAGCCGCCGATGTCGCCGCTTGGCAACGAGCGATGGAGGCAGTTGATGATGATGTTCGTGATCTCGTGTTCGAAAACGTCCAGGCTCGGATGCGAACGCTGCTGTTGATGAATCGCGGGTTCGTCCTGGGGACCGGTGATCTCAGCGAACAGGCGCTGGGCTGGAGCACGTACAACGCGGACCACATGTCCATGTACAACGTGAACGCCTCGATTCCGAAGACACTCGTTCGTTATCTGGTGCGTTTCGCTGCCGATCACCTCTTCGATTCATCGATGAGGGAACTGCTGCATCGGATCGCCGACACGCCCATTTCTCCCGAGCTGCTGCCGCTGTCGAAGGACGGGAAAATCCGTCAGGATACGGAGGCATCCGTTGGGCCCTACGAGCTGCACGATTTTTTCCTGTACCACTTTGTGCGTGGTGGATGCGATCGCGACAAGATGTTGTACTTGGCCAAACAAGCCCAGTTCCATCAGCCGCACAGCGTCGAGATCATTGAGCAAACCTTGGATACTTTCCTGAGGCGTTTCTTTGCGAACCAATTTAAACGCAACTGCGTGCCTGACGGCCCCAAGGTGGGATCGGTCAGCCTATCGCCGCGTGGGGATTGGAGAATGCCGGCCGATGCCGGAGGTGATGCGTTTCAATGAACGAATCCGTCGTTGCTGCGGCGCGATGGCTACCTTGAGTCAGGACAATCAGTCATGAGTTCCCCAGACCCCGCGGCGATCGAGATTGGTGTTGAGGACGTGAAGTCGTTGCTCGATCGTGACGCCGAGTTCACCCTGCTGGATGTTCGTACGCCCGAGGAACATGGGATCGCGTCGATTGCGGGTGCGACCTTGTTGCCGATGTCCGATCTCGCCGAGCGAATCGGTGAGTTGGAAGTCGACCGTGCCCGTCACCTGGTCGTTCATTGCCACCATGGTGGTCGCAGTCTGCAGGTGACGCTTGCCCTTCGCAACGCCGGATTTTCAAACGTTCAGAATATGGCCGGTGGCATTGACGCCTGGTCACAGGAGATCGACAGCTCGGTACCCAGATACTAGCCAAGGGCGTTGGTGGGCGATGTTTTGTCGGCATTCTGCCAGCGCGCATCAAAAACGCCGAGCACGTGAGCGGGATCACGTGACCGGCGATTGAGGCGAGTCGAAGTCCGAACCGGCTGCTAGACCAGTTCTTTTTTCGCACCGACGAGCGTTCGCAGACGCTCGGCGAGCAAGTGGGCATCAAACGGCTTCTTAAACGTTTCGTTGATGCTGCTGCGGTCGAAGCTCATCGGCTGTCCATCGTCGGGCAGCAGTGCGATGAGCACGATGTCCGTGAAATCGATGTTCTTTCGAAGATTTTGGCAGATTTGAACCGCTTCGATCTTCCCGATGGAAAAGTCGACGATGATGCAGTCGGGATTGAAGCTCTCGGCTTGGATTCCGGCTTCAAAACCGCTGGCGGCAACGGCGACCTTGAACGATTTCTCAGGCGGTAACTCCCGCTTGAGATTCTCGATCAGGACCTGGTCCTGGGCAACGATCAGGCACTTTGCCATCGCTTCGTCTTCCAGGTCACCCAGGGGCATGCCGTGCTCCTTGAGAAACTTGATTAGATATTCGCGTGGAATCCGCCGGTCCTGCGAACCGGGAATTCGATAGCCTTTCAAACGCCCCGAGTCGAACCATTTGCTAACGGTTCGGGGAGCAACTTTACAGATCTTGGCGACCTGTCCAGTTGTGAAGACCTTCATACTAGGTACTCCAAAACGCCTCGTTGATTCTTCCCTAAACTTGATGGAGCGTCGGTAACCATCAAGTCGTTGGTCCTGGGTTCGCCAATGCCATTGGTGCCCTGCCATCGCCGAGGCAACATCATAGCAAGATGTTGGATCGGAGAGGTGTTTCGTTGTGACGGTGGGTCGTCATCAATTCAACGCGGTACAAATCGCTTCAACGCTGGGTCTGGACCAGCCGGCTCGCATCCTGCTGAACGCACTGCCGAATCGGGATCCTCGCGGTACAAAAATTAAATGGAAACTTGATTGGACGACGGCATGGGCGATGCAGCCGCTGCGGGAAGAATATGAACGCCATCGATCACTTCGAATCGCCGAACCGCTTCGAGAGAGACAAGCCTCGCGAAACCACCCGCCGACCACTGTCGATGGCCGTGTATCGACCTCACCGACTTCGTCTGGAACGCCCGACCGACGTTGCGAATTCGCGTTGGCGAATCCGCAGTGTCAATCGCTCCAAACAACTTCGGTGAGCTGCAACATCACGTTTCCCAGAATCCCCCCTGGGTGGAATTCAGCGAACTCGCTGAGTTTGGTCAGCCAAACCCGTGCGTGGTGCTTCCTTCCGAGACTTAGTGTCGAGTAAAACCGGGTCAAGTCTTTAATGCGTTTCAGCACGAACAACCACTATCAGCGAATCTGCCCTGCGAAGTGGCTGATGCTCGTGTCAAGATCAATCGAAATCAGCTCACCTAACCCATGAACTCGTCCCAATCCGGATCTCTGGACGCCGCGTCGCCTGAAATGGTTCCATGCCGGCGCGATCCTGGCGACCGTCGAAGTCTCATGTGCGCCCGTCATCCGTGGATGATTCCTTCATGACGACACCACATTTCGATGATCAGGGCCGTGCTCACATGGTGAATGTTTCCAACAAGCCAACCACCCGCCGGTTCGCGACCGTCTCTGCAATTGTGGAAATGAATGAGATCGCGGCCGGCGAAATTCGTCGAGGTACCGCCCGCAAGGGTGATGTGCTTGCGGTGGCGCGGTTGGCCGGCATCAACGGGAGCAAATGGACTCCCATGCTCATTCCGCTCTGCCACAGCATTCCCGTCGAGTCCGTGGAGATCGATTTTCAATGGATCGACGATTCGATGATTTCGACGGCGTCCCGGAATTTGCCGCCTAGTCGCATTGGGGAATTCCAGGGCATCCACCAGCTCCGCGTCGTCGCCGAGGTGAGCACGGTTGCCAAGACGGGTATTGAAATGGAGGCATTTACGGCTGTTTCGGTTTGCTGTCTGACGGTCATCGACATGCTCAAGGCAGTCGATCGGCACATCCGAGTGCGCAATATCCAGCTTGAAACAAAGTCGGGTGGGGCATCTGGGGAGTTTGTTCGGGGCTCATCGGACGTTGCGTCTGAAGGCCAAGATTCGGTTTAAGTACTGAGTTGGCAGGCTGCTTTGCTTGCACCATCCCGTACCGCGAATTGGAACCGCGATCATGGATCGTTCTTCCGCACACTCGTCAATGTCCCCGCCGACCATGCGACGATCCTCGTCGATCGCGGCGACAGTTTCGTCGGTTGCTGGGACTCCGAGTGGTCGGTCGGTGGTCAGGTCGGCTGCGCCGGCAGTCGAGCCCTCCGATCAAGCGGCAACCATGCGGCAAATCTATGCTCCGATTGCTTCCCAATTGCGCCGAGTCGATGAACGACTGCATCGGGAATTGCAGTCCCGGTATGAGTGCCTGATGCCCGTCCTCCGGCACGGCACGCAACTCGGCGGAAAACGTCTGCGTCCCGCATTATTGCTGTTGTCCGGCCAAGCGATCGCGCCCGATCGTGCACCGGACGACGATCACATCGTGATGGCCACCGTGATTGAAATGGTCCACACGGCGACTCTGGTTCATGATGACGTCCTCGACAAAGCGGATACGCGTCGACACGTTCCGACGATCAACGCCCGCTGGGATACGGACACCAGCATTTTGCTGGGTGATTATCTCTTCGCTCAGAGCTTTGAACTGGCGGCGACACTGCCTTCGACGAGGGCGTGTCGTTGGGTGGGCCGAGCCGCGCGGGGCGTTTGTGAGGGAGAATTGCGGCAGGTGCTATCGAGGGACTGGCTGGATATCGATCAGGAGACCTACTTCGATATCCTTCGAGGCAAAACTGCGGAGCTAACACGGGTCGCTTGCCAATTGGGCGGAGACCTCAGCGGTGCCAGCGAAGCTGAGATCGATGCGTTGGGGCAATTCGGTAATGACCTGGGAATTGCGTTTCAGATCGCCGATGACTTGCTGGATCTTTGGGGCGATGACGAGCACGTCGGAAAAACGCTGGGAACCGATATCGAACAAGGAAAGATGACTTTGCCACTGATCCGAATCTGCCGTGGGGAGGATACAGAATTGGCGAAGAAGGCGATCGAAGCGCTCCGGATGCCCTCGGACCAGCGATTGAACGCCGTGATGCCACTATTGCGACAGTCCGACGCGGCGGAATTCACCGCACGGGCGGCTGAGCGATACCGCGATTCTGCCATCGAGGCGATTTCGTCGTTGCCAGAGTCCCCCGCGACCGATTCTTTGCGGGCAATCGCTCACTTTTCGGTGCAGCGACGCTACTGAACAGGAAGGGCGGCAGGACGAACTGAAGACGCGGGTGGATCGGCGTCGGATGGGGAATTCTGTGCCCAAGGAATCGCCATCGCGACGCCGATCGTGCCCCCGTGTCGACCAAAGGCAGCAATCCACTGCCTCGGACACAACTTTATCGTCCTAATACTGGCCATCATGCACCTAATTCAGCCTGGTAGTGCCAAAACCAGGCCAAAAACTGGATTTGTTCCGTCTCTCTGGAGATCGACGGCGGTCAAGCAATGGATCCTGCAACGAGGCATGGTCAAAGAATTCTTGCGCTCCATCGAGGTGAAGAAAGACCCGCGCGATCCACCCGGCACCATGGTCGACTCCAGGACATCTCTACGCCGACTGGATCGGCCGGTTGAGACTTTCGCAATTGCCTCGTAACGATATGATTGTCGGTCATGACCAAGCACATTTTCGTTACCGGCGGCGTCGTCAGTTCTCTTGGAAAGGGGTTGACCAGCGCCTCGATCGGCATGGTGCTTGAGCGCCGTGGGCTCCGAGTCCGAATGCAGAAACTGGATCCTTACATAAACGTGGATCCCGGGACCATGAGTCCCTATCAACACGGTGAGGTGTTCGTCCTTGATGACGGATCCGAAACCGATCTGGACCTGGGTCATTATGAACGGTTCACGTCGGGTCAGCTCGATAGGGATTGCAACTATACGACCGGACAAATCTACCTTTCCGTGATCGAAAAGGAACGCAAAGGGCAGTTCCTGGGCAAGACCGTTCAGGTGATTCCGCACATTACCAACGAGATCAAACGCGTCATCAAGCGGATGGGGGGTGACGATGTTGACGTGGTGATCACGGAAATCGGTGGAACCGTCGGCGACATCGAGAGTCTGCCTTTCCTGGAGGCGATCCGCCAGTTTTCACTCGACGTTGGTCGTGAGAACTGTCTTTACATGCACCTGACGTTGGTACCGTATTTGAAGGCCGCCGACGAACTGAAAACCAAGCCAACGCAGCATAGTGTCGGGCAGCTTCGTGAAATTGGAATTCAGCCTGACATCTTGGTGTGCCGCTGTGAGCATTCGATTAGCCGCGAAGAACGTGACAAGATCGCGTTGTTTTGCAACATCCAGCCAGAAGCCGTCATCGAGGAGAAGGACAAGGACTTTTCCATCTATGAGGTCCCCCTTTCCTTGGTGGATAACAGACTCGATGAGCTGATCGTGGACAAACTGGCCCTTTCATCGGCCGGCAGCCTGGACATGTCGCCGTGGGTTGACCTGATTCATCGGCTTCGGAATCCACGCCACGAACTGGCGATTGCTGTCGTGGGCAAGTATGCGGAGCACCGAGATGCCTACAAATCAATCTACGAGTCGATCGATCATGGTGGCAATCATCATGATGCCCAGATCCGCATCGGTCGCATCCAAAGCAGCGACATCGAACGCGAGGGCGCCGAGCGATTGTTAAGTGGATTTCACGGGATTCTGGTTCCCGGCGGTTTTGGTGAACGTGGCGTCGAGGGCAAAATTCAGGCAATTCGATTTGCGCGAGAGCGTGGTGTTCCGTTCTTGGGAATCTGCCTCGGGATGCAGTTGGCGGTCATTGAATATGCTCGAAATGTGCTGGGACTCGATGGCGCTCACAGCAGCGAGTTTGATAAGGATACGCCTCATCCCGTGATTGCTTTGCTTGACGAGCAACAAAACGTGACCCAGCTGGGCGGCACAATGCGACTGGGTAGCCAGCCGGCACGGTTGGCCGCTGGTTCTGCGGCTCGAAGTGCCTACGGCGTCGAAGCCATCGCGGAGCGTCACCGGCATCGGTACGAATTCAACAATGACTATCGCGATCGATTCGAGCAGGCGGGAATGCAGTTCTCAGGCCTCAGCCCGAACGGCAGCCTTGTCGAAATCATCGAGTTGCCCAGTCACCCATGGTTTCTGGCCGCCCAATTCCATCCCGAGTTCAAGAGCAAGCCTCTGGCAGCGCATCCTCTCTTTGCCGCTTTTGTCGCCGCAGCGATTCAGCGTCGAATCGATCGTGTCGCCGGCGAGAATGCGAGCCGTTCCCGAAGCGTTCCCAGCCTAGGATGACTCCTCCCCCAAAGAAGTATCATTCGTGAGTGATTCCACCGATTCGTCGGCCCCCAAGATCATTGTGGACTCCGACTGGAAAGAACAGGTCGCAAAAGAGAAAGAAATGGCGGCCAAGCAGGAAGCTGCCGCAGCGGAGCCCGGTACGGCACCTAGCTCCCCGTCGACATCCGCGAATGCGTCGGGTGACGGAAATGCTGAGCCAGGCGACTTACCACCACCGGGGCTCGAACATGTCGTTTCGGTTTTTTTCACACAGGCCCTTATGTTTCTGGGGCAAATGCCCTCTGACGAGAACAGTGATCAGATGCCGCCGGTGAACAAGCCGATGGCCAAGCACGTCATCGATACATTGGAAGTGCTCGATGAAAAAACTAAAGGGAATACGACCGACGACGAGTCCAAAATGTTGCAAAACGTGCTGCACGCCCTCCGAATGGCCTACGTAAATACTCGGTAGACTTGGGCCGGGTAATCAGCCTCGCATCCGGTGCGATCCCATGGATGAACATGTATCGATGACGACTCATCGCTTGGCCTTGTGCCAAAGCGCCTTCCATCCAGTCCGTCCGTCCAACCAACGCATTGTGAAGATTGCCCCGTTTGGACTCGTTCGGTCGATTCTTACAGGGTTCACTTTAGTTGTCCTCTCTGTTCCGTCTCATGGAGCTGATGAGGACGCAGCGATGGCGCTCTACGCCGACGCGGCCAATTTCCAAACCAACGGAGCCCCGGAACTCGCCGTCGAAGCGTGGCGTTCGCTGATCACGCGACATCCGGATAGCAAGTTGGCCTCCAAAGCGGCACACTACCTGGGTGTTTGCTACATGCAGATCGACACGCCCGATTGGCCCAATGCGGCCGCCGCGTTTGAGCTAGCGCTTCAAGATCGCCAGTTTGAGCTGAGGGAAGAGAGCCTTTCCAATCAGGGCTGGTGTTTGTTCGCATCCGCCGAGATGGCTCCCGGTGACCAATCTGGGAAACTTCGCAAAGCGATTGCGACGTTCGGTCGCCTTTTGAACGAACATCCCGAATCGAAATATCGTGACCGGGCGCAGTTCTACAGCGGCGAGGCGGCGTATGCGTTGGGCGACCTGGCACGGGCCGTCCAATTCTATGATGCGCTGCTACGTAGTTCGGATGCATCGAAGTCGTCCCTACGTTGCGATGCTCTGTATGCGCGGGGCGTCGCCCAACAGGAACTCTCGAAACCATCCTCGGCCGCATCCTCGTACCGGCAATGGCTGGACGCCTGTAGCGATCCGGACCTGGAGTCGGATGTTCGTCTGCGGCTCGGCGATGTAAAGCTTTCTCTCGATCGATATGAGGAGGCGATCGAGCAATTCGACCGCGTCATTTCGTCGGCAACGGCCATCACGGCAGATCAAGCGTACGCGACCTTTCGAAAAGGATTTGCATTGGCCAGGTCGAATCGAGCCCAGGCCGCGACGGACACGTACGAGCGACTATTGAGCCGTTTTCCCGAGTCGGACTTCATTGTGGCTTCGACGCTCGCGTCGGCGCAAATGTCCTATCGCGCCGGTGACATGTCACTGTCGCAAAAGCGGTTCCAACAGCTTTTGGATTGGCAAGGGTCCGAACAGGTCAACTCGGAAACCGCGACCGAGGCGTCCCATTGGCTCGCTCGAATTGAGCTCAACAAGGCTGATGAAGCGGGCGATCCAGCGGAACCAGCCCGAGTCGCCTTGGCCATCGCCACCGATCAACTGCAGCGATCACCGGCCGGCGCGTACGTCATGATGTTGCGGATGGATGCGGCCGAAGCCATGTCGCTTATTCCGGACCAACGGCCCGAAGCGCTCGACGCGTTTGAATCCGTCGCCCAAGATGCCAGCGACACAACGATCGCAGCCCGAGCTTTGTACAATGCAGCGTTCATCGCCTTGCAACTGAAGCAGCTAGAGAAAGCGGTCATGTTGGCGCGGCGGTTTGCGACCGATTTCGACGATGATGACTTCGCAGTGGATGCTCAATTCATCTCGGCCGAAGCGAACCGGCAACTTGGTCAGGCACGACGCGCCGCCGATGAATTTCGAACGCTGCTCGACTTACCGACATCCCAGGATCACCCGCAGCGGTCGGCTTGGTTGCGACGTGCGATGAATGCGTTCAACGCTGCAGGCCGGTACGCGGATACTCGGCGTCTGATCACTGAGGAGTTTGATTCGCTGACGAGTCCGTCGGAACGGGCTGAGGCATTGATGCTTGCGGGGCAAGCGGAGTTGGACGCCGGACTGCCGGCCAAGGCAGCCGAACGTTTTCTTCAATCTCGTGATTCCAATCCATCATGGTCACGTGCCAGCGAGGTTTCGCTACGGGCCGCCGATGCACTTCAGAGCGTCGGAAAGGTTTCAGACGCCAAAAGTATTTGGGAGGAGTTGATTCGAAGTGAGGGCGCTTCGTCGATCGGCAATCAAGCAAGGTACAAGTTGGCGCAGCTAGCCAGTTCAGAGGATAACTTTGCGCGAGCGATTGAGTTGCACGTTGCGGTCTTGCAAACGGACGCCGGCGGTCAACTGGAGCCGTTCTCTAGGTTTGGCAAGGGTTACGCCGAAATACAGCTTGAACGATTCGCTGACGCGATCGAGACGTTGACGCCGCTGATCGATGCGCCCGCAGGACATGAGCTCAAGGATGATGCACTGCTAACACGCGGCATCGCCCACCGGAACGTCAACGAGCTCTCCGCCGCGGCCGATGACCTGGTTGAGTTCCTCAACACGAGTCCGCAGGGCACCAACTTAGGACATGCGCTGTATGAATTGGCGCTGATCGACCAGCGTCGTTCGCAGCCGGATAATGCGGTCAAGCGGCTAAGGCGTTTGACGACTGAAGTGCCCGACTACCCCGGCATGGACAGAGTCATCTATGAATTGGCCTGGTCGCTGCGCGAATCTGGACGGGACGACGAAGCGATTGCTGAATTCACTCGGCTGATCGATGATTACCCGGATAACGAATTCGTCGGCGAAGCTGCGTACTCTGTTGGCGAGCATCACTACCAGATGGCGCAATGGTCACCGGCTGCCAACGCCTTTCGAGTCGCCGCCGAGAAAGCAATCGATGATGACCTGAAAGAAAAAGCGATCTATCGGCTTGGCTGGTCTCATTACAAGTCCGAACGCTATGTCGAAGCCGAACGAGCTTTCCAGCGGCAGCTCAACGAAACGCCCGAGGGAATGCTTTCACTCGACGCGATGATGATGGTGGGCGAAACGAGGTTTGAACGCGAACAATTCGAGTCGGCGTGGAGCGTCTACGAAGAAGCGAGAGAGAAAATCCAAACCTCCGGCGACAACGCTCAGTCGATTCGAGATCCCATTCAACGCCAGGTTCGCGAGTTGATTTTGCTGCACGGTGGGCAGAGCCTGTCGCAGCTGTCACGCTTTGACGAGGCGTTGCAGTGGTTTGATGAACTCCGGAACCGATTCCCAGCGACGGGATATCTGCCCCAAGTGTTCTATGAGAGCGGATTCGCCTACCAACAGTCGGGTAAATCGGATCAGGCGTTGAAGCTGTATGCGCAAGTCGCCGACAATTATCGAACGGAGATTGCGTCCCGGGCCAGATTCATGATGGGTGAAATTCACTTTGACGATAAAGCGTTCGATCAAGCCATCACGGAGTTCCAACGAGTGATGTATGGCTTTGGCGCCGAGCAGGCGCCACCGCCGATTCGAAATTGGCAAGCCAAGAGTGGATTTGAGGCCGGAAGATGTGCGGAATTATTAATCCAAGTCGCCAAGACTGACGCCAAGAAGGCGAAGGCTACTGAGTATGCTCGACGGTTCTACAAGTTCGTGACCGATCGACATGCCGATCATGAATTGGCCGGACAAGCCAGCAATCGGCTCGCCCAACTTCCCCCGTTGTGAACCCAACCACATCGTGAATGATCGTCGAATTCAACGAAATCAACTGGTCGCAACGGCGCTCGCCGCTTGGCTGGCGACGCTTGCACCGATGGGTGCATGGGATTTCGGGGCTGGGTCAGTTGCGGGTGCTCAAGAGCCATCGGAAACGTCCAACACCGGTAAGCCGATATCTTCCGAGGACGAGCTGATTGACGCCGCGGAGATTCGTTCGGTCATGAGTGACGCTCCCGAGCCGGCGCCGAGCGACGAAGAACCCTCCGGAATTGACTTGTTGTCGCTGATCGCCCGCGGCGGACGTTTCATGATCCCGATTGGCCTGATGAGCATGATGGTGGTGACGTTGGCGGTTGAACGCACGTTGTCACTACGGACGCGAAAGATCTTGCCGGAACGTTTCGTGCGTCAATTGGGTGAGATTCTGCAACCACATGATCGGTTCTCGCCATCCAAGGCGATGGAGTTTTGTGATGAGGATCCATCACCCGCCTCGCGGGTGATTGGTGCCATGATGACCCGGACTGGTCAGCCACTCGGCGAAATCGAAAGGGCAGCCAGCGAGTCGATCCAACGCGAGGCCGATCGTTACGCCCGTCCAGTACGTTGGTTGACACTGGCCGCCGCGGCAACGCCCCTGATGGGATTGCTTGGAACGGTTTGGGGCATGATCGTGGCATTCCATGAATCCAGTACGCTGACCGCCGGACGAAGTCGTAGTGAGCAGTTGTCCGAAGGAATCTATACCGCTTTGGTAACAACGCTGGCCGGGTTGGTCGTGGCGATCCCCGCTGCGATTTTGGCCCAATATCTAGAAAACCGAATTTCAAAGCTGTTTTCGCGGATCGAAGAGTTGGCATTCGCGGTTGCCCCGGGGCTGCTCCGATTCGTAGGTCGGCAGCGGCTGGACGATCGGGGTGATTTGCAGTTCATCGAATCGCCACCGCCACCGGTAACTCCGACTACATCCGAAAACGGCTCAACAGGCGTCGCAACCCCACCGCCCGTTGCCAAGGTGCGCTGATGGCGGTCGAAATCAAGCGATCCAATGTTGCCGGGACCCTCAGCCTGACACCACTGATTGACGTTGTGTTCCTGCTCTTGATCTTCTTTTTGGTCACCAGCGAATTCGAAGAGGAAGAGCGACGTCTGGACATCGTGCTGCCATCGGCGACCAGTGCCGTACCGATGACCAGCAAGCCACGTGAAGTGGTTGTCGACATCGATGCATCAGGCGTCGTTTATCTTCGTGGTGAGGCGACGCCGATGCGGGAACTGGAGACGCTGTTAGAAAAGGCGGTCGCGAGCAATCCGACAAATCAGACCGTGGTGATTCGTGCTGACAAATCGGCAAGTTTCCAGCCGGTCGTCAATGTCATGGATGTTTGCAATCGCACGGGAGTTGGTGATTACTCGGTGACCACCAAGGACGGCCCCGCCGGCTGATCATGCAATCGGATCGCTCTTTGCTGCCGCCCGAGTCGGAACCGATTTCCGGCAATGAACGCATGTGGCCGCTTGATGTGAGTCTGATTTCATTATCAGGCTTGATCTTGATGATGCTTTGGCAATTCGTGTCGCTGGATCATCCCAACTGGAGGTTCAACGCGTGGACATACTTGATTGGTATTCCCCTATTGACCATCGGCACGTCTTGGATGTTGCGACGCGTGGCGACGCAGTACATCCGCAAGTCTTTGCAGTTGGGAATCTTGTTTAGCGCCTTCGTGCATCTGCTGTTGATCGTTTTGGCAGTCCAATTGATCATTTTCCCCAGTTACTTTCCGGAGGCATTCGCTGGGGTGAAGCCCGATCGTTCACCCATTCGCAAGACAATCCCCGAGTATTTGTTTCAGACTCCCGACGACCGTGAACTCACCACGCCCGATTGGTCGAAGCCGACCGATGCGGCTGCCTCGTCGCGTGTGATTCCGATGGAACTCCGACAACTACCTCCGGTGACACGCTCGGCACCTCGGCTCGAGATTCCCGAGCCGAGTCAGCCCCAACCGGAACAGCCACCAGAATCGTTGATTCGTCGTGATGTCCGGGAGTCGTCGAAACCTCAGCCGGCCGATTCACCATCGAAATTAGCCCGCCGGCGAATGGATGCCGACAAGTCGCTTCCATCATCGCAGCCGGCTCCCGAAGCACCCGAGCTCCTCCAGCAACCGATGCAGGCTGCCAACGCGGAGTCCGCCGAGCGTCGTCCAGTGGCCCGTCGTCAGGCAAGTGCCGATAGAGCTACCGTATCCGCCATCGCGGCGGCGCCCGATCTCCCTGAGATGGAAGTCACCGAACCCGTCCCAACACGTGTTGCCGCGATCAGCCAGAGCATGCCTTTGCTCGGCGAGAGCGGAATGACTCGGCGCCGCAGCCAGCGTCGTCCTCCAAATCGTGCCGCGCCGTCGTTGACGGCGCCAGCACCGCCGGTCGTTTCGATCGCCCGAATCGACAAGGCCTCACCGCGGATGTCGTCCAAGATCGACACGCTCGATCGGAAACCATCAGAAGCGCCGGGGGCGTCGATTTCGCTATCGGCGCCGCCGTCACCCGCCATGGAAGTCACCACATCAGCCGACTCATCGACAGGCGATCTACCTCAACGTCAGCGGGACGTCGCGAGATCAGGATTGCCTGATCTGAGCGGTGACTCCATGCCGCGCCGTTCCCCGAATCGCCGTCGCGGTCGCGGTGATGCCGGGCTGACGCCCGTCGGCATCCCCGATTCGGGTGACCTCGATGCGATGTTGGGCCAGCTGCAGGGCGATGGTCGCGGAACGGACGAAGAAGCAATGCCTGCGATTGATGATGTTCGTCGCACGCAACCGGCTCGCCGATCGATGGCGCGTGATCGCTCCGCGTTACCCAGGTTGGCGGCAGATCCAATGTTGGCGGTCCGAGCACCGGACGGTTTGCCGGGTTTAGGAGATCAGTCGGCCCGTCGCGCCGGCGTGATATCCTCGACGGATGCGATGGACATGGCATCGATGGACCTTCCTCGCGAATCGCGACGCGTGCGGCGCAACGTTGGCGGCCCGATCGTACCGGCGGGCATGGCTGTCGCCGCCGTCGAATCATTCAGCCGTCGGGTGCAGCGAACCAATGGTGGAGCGGCGCCGGCACCGGCGGGCATGGTTGGCCCGGCGACGGAGGAAGCCATCGAATTGGGGTTGGCGTATTTGTCATCGATTCAAAACGACGATGGCAGCTGGTCGCTACAGGGGCATGGCGAGGACGTACTCTTACAGAGCGATACTGCGGCGACGGGGTTGTGCTTATTAGCATTTCAGGGGGCTGGGTATACCCATCGTCAACATCAATACGCCGCCACTGTGGCGAGAGCGTTGGAGTTTCTGGTCAATCATCAGCGAACCAACGGCGATCTGTATCGTCGCGAGAATCCGATCAGCGACCAGAACGTGGCTTTCTACTCACACGGCATCGCAGCGCTCGCGCTATGCGAAGCCTACGGAATGACGCAAGACTCTCAGCTGCAAGACCCAGCTCAGGCATGCTTGAACTTCATTGAGGCAACACAGCATGTACGTCGCGGCGGATGGAGGTACACCGCACAAGTCAGCGCCGACACGAGCGTTACCGGATGGATGATGATGGCACTCAAGAGTGGTGACCTGTCGGGATTGAGGGTATCCCGAGACACGTACGCCGGCATCAACCGCTGGCTCGAACTCGCCAAAGTGAGTCCGACGCGCCGCGATCTCTATCGGTACAATCCGTTCGCGCCCAACACGCCGGCACAAGGGCACGGCCGTCGCGCCACGCCAACGATGACTGCGGTTGGCATCCTGATGCGAATGTATTCGGGCTGGAGTCGCGACAATCCCGACATGCAGTCGGCGGCCGACTATTTGCTGCAATACCCACCGCGTATTGGCGATCGGCAGACGCCGTTGCGTGATACGTATTACTGGTATTACGCGACGCAGGTGATGTTTCACATGGGTGGCGATTATTGGGATGCCTGGAATCGCCGACTCAATCCCGTATTGCTCGATAGTCAGATCAAAGGCGGCTCCGAGGCGGGCAGCTGGGACCCCGCCAATCCAGTACCGGATCGCTGGAGTCCGCATGGTGGTCGACTGTACGTGACGACGATGAACCTATTGAATCTGGAAGTCTACTATCGCCATCTACCAATCTACGAGGAAACCGGCGGGCCACGTCCGTAGAAACGGGGGATCAATCAACACCCTTCGACAAAGTCGCGGCTCCTGACCAGAGATCGAGCAACTCGACAAGGTGTTCGGTCGCGAGAGTCATTTCATCCAGACACGCAAACTCCAGATGGCTGTGAATGTTGTGCTGGCCGCTGGAAAGATTCGGTGTTGGCAATCCTTTCTCGGTAAGTTGACTGCCATCGGTGCCACCGCGAATGATGGCACGCTGACAATCAACTCCCAACCTTGCGAACGCGGCTTCTGCTAACTCGATCGCCTCGGGCAACTCCGCAAGGCCGTCGCGTAGGTTCCGATACTGACGCTGAATCTGAATGTCCACTTTCACACCGGGCAGCGATTCGGCAGCGGCCGTCGCCCACTGTCGGATTTGGCCGGCATACGTTTCCAGATCCTCAGCGTCGAAGGACCGCAAAATCAATTCAACGGTGGTCTGTCCCACGCCACCGCGAATGTCGTGGACATGAATGAATCCCTCACGGCCATCGGTGGTTTCGGGTGTCGCCGAATCACGTGGAAGAGAAGCCACAAAGTCCGTTGCGGCTCGAATGGAGTTGACCATCCGATCTTTGGCAATGGCCGGATGGATGTTGTATCCGGTAAACACAACGGTCGCCGCATCGGCTGAGAACGTCTCGTGATCGATGACGGCCTGACCACCGCCGTCAATGGTGTACGCGACCGTGGCGCCGAGCGACGTAAGATCAATATGATCCGTTCCGTGGCCAATCTCCTCGTCGCACGTCATGACGATGCGAACCGGCCCGTGCGGCAATGATGGAGACTCCATGAGTGTCTCGGCGAGTTCCATGATGATCGCGACGCCCGCCTTATCATCTCCACCGAGCAGCGTGGTCCCATCGGTTGTGACGAGCGTCTTGCCGACTAGCTCATTCAAGTCCGGGCAATCGGTGGGACGGATGGCTTCGCCACTCGGTAGCAAGATGTCCCCACCGTCGTACTCGCGTACGACCTGTGGTTGAACATTGCAACCGGGCGCCTCGGGGCTGGTGTCCATATGTGCCACCAACGCAACGGTCGGGGCCTCGCTACCGACATTCGACGGGACCGTCGCGTGAACCAGACCAAATTCATCCTGACGGACATGATCCAGCCCCATCTGCCGACACTCATCGGCCAACAATCGCCCGAGCGTCCGTTGACCGGAACTGCTGGGGTAGTCGGATGACTTTGGATCGGCCGTCGACTCAATGCGAACATACCGCATGAATCGATCCAACAGTCGTTCCGATTGGCAGCGAGCAGGAGACGTCGTTGGCATATGGGTTCGCTTTGTTCGAACGCGTGGGAGAGTTCCGAAACCAGAACCTACCGTACCTGAACGCCCTCAATTTTGAACACGGCCATGTGGGTGGCCCCGCGGGGACCGACTCCATCTGGGTATCGGTATGACTTGGTATCGATGGAAAACTTTCCCTCCACCGTGACGGAGCGTGGCACGTAGTTCGTCGTTTTCCCAGGTATCATTTCGACCATAACGCAATCGAACAGTGCGGCGCCAGGGCCGAAACAGCATTCCAAGTTGTCGCGCACCAAAATGAACCGATCAATGTCGGTTTCTCGAAACAGCGTCGTTGGCAAGATGTAACCGCGCAAAGTGACCTTGCGATCATTCAAGGAACGAACCACGTCGGTGAGTTTTTCCGGCTCGAAAGCGGCATCTTTATCGATATCAAACTGCAGATCATCAAATGTGATCTCGCCTTTGGCGATTTGCGCCGGTGTACTTCGCTGCGGTGCGACACGTTCCCGCCCGAGGGCGTCGCCTCGCATCATCGCTCGTCGCTGTTCGAGGATCGATTGGGTTTGGTCGCGGGTATCTTGACTGTCCGAAACGGAAACACCATAGACGATCGAGATTCCAACGAGGGAGAACACGATGATCCGAAGATGACGACGGCTCAATTGAGGTAGTCGATATGGTCGCATGACGGCATTCCTTTCCTATCCTCAGCAACTCGATGAACTATTGGTACTGATCAACGTTCATCTTGTAGAACAGAACGTTGTCAAACTCGGACTTCTTTTGAGGTCGACGATTTAGCCGGAATGTCCCGGCCAACTTTCGTTTCGTCAGGCCCGCTTTAACGGCATTACCCGGCGGAAGGGTAACCTCGATCATGTCACTACTGCGCGGCTGACCACCGAAGCAACACGTCCCCAGGTCAGGGACAAGGATGAATTGCCGTAGTAAACCGCTGCCGCTGGAGGGATGGATATAACCTTTGAGAAACACCGCGTCGCCGTCGATGTCCATCGCTACGGGCGTCGGTTGATCCGGCGCGTTTTCGGGCGTCTGTAGTTCATAGAACGCGATGCGTTGATATCCTTCGGGAACTTCCGTCAGATAGATGTAGGTGTGGATCGAAACGCCTCCGATCAGCAAAGCCAGGCAAACCAGCGTTCCCGCGATTGCCATGGCCTTCCCGCTGAACTCATCCGGGAACCGGCGAATGGAACTCATGCCGATCATGCCGCAGATGATCCC
Source organism: Planctomycetota bacterium (assembly GCA_038748615.1). GTDB lineage: Bacteria > Planctomycetota > Planctomycetia > Pirellulales > Pirellulaceae > Rhodopirellula. The sequence goes on from JBCDIU010000051.1 coordinate 25,522, forward strand.
GGGTATGGTCAGCACCAACGCAAACGCGAATGTTGGAATCAAGCCAACGAACGAAAATACCGCGCAGATCACTGACGTGACGGCGCCTCGACTGATTGCCTTGTAAGGGAAATCTTGACTGACGTCCGAGGACGACATCTGAAGTTCGGCGGACATGATTCAGGCCTGCGAGGCGGGATCTTCGGCGGGACGACCGCCCGTCAGAAGAATCCACTGACCGACGAGAATCGTTGCGAGTGCCATGGCAACTACGAGCAACGGATGCGTGTGGTTCGACGATCGCTCGATCACATGCGGTTGCCGCGAAAACACTGATGCATTGGCAACTCGAGGGGAATTCGTCGTCTGTCGCGACGCGATCCGTTTGCCAGGTTCTGGGATGCTTCTTGCCGGAGGCACCACACGCATCGATGAGCTCGTCGATGGTGCCGGGTCGGCCGGTTTGGGAATGGCAAAAAAAGTATTGGCCCGCTTCACCGCCTTGGGATCGACTTTCGTCAACTCCTCCAAGGCCGTCTTCGCCTCCGGCAGCGGACACGCCCGTAGGTAGTTGACCGCCGGCACGCGGATCCAGTTGTTGTTTGGATCGGCATCGATGAACAGTCTCTTAACCGTTTGAATCTGGGACCAGTCCTGCCATCTGGCGAGGTCCGGAATGATTAGATCCGCCAAGTCGGGACGCTCGAGGATGTAATGGAGTGATTCAACCAACGCACTGCGCGCGATCACTCCACCTTCGGTTCCGTGGAAACGAATCGCCATGATCGCGGCATAAGTATCCGCGTAGGACGACTGGTCATTGGCGAGGAATAGCTCATTGATCAGTGGTAAACCGTCCTCCCCAGCCAAAGTCAAGTAACATGCGATCAAGGCATCCAAACCCGACCTCGCTGACTTCTGCGTGCTCCGTAGCAGCGATTCCAACAAGGGAATATCAGAAGCGTCGCCGCACACACCCAACATGGTGAGGTAAAGTCGCTTGCGTTCCGGTGACATTTCGGGATCACGAATCCATTCGACCAGTTGATCGTGATCCATCTGGTCGCGAATGCGTATTACATCTTCATACGGAGTCACTGCAAACTCATCGTATGCGTCCCGGGATAACATCGCATCAGGGTCTTGCAGGTACGGCATGTAGAACCGCAGCCGCTCTGCCGCGTCATCGACCGGTAAGCTGGGGATCTTCGAGACGTATTGTTCGGTGCGTTCATTCAGCGGAAGGCATGACCACTGCATCGTCGATGCCATCACTCCCGAGAGCAAAAAACGTCGACCCACCTCGACGTCGCCATAGTAAACCGCTTTCACTTCATCACCGACCGTCATGCGATCGCCGATGGGCATGGCTTCTCCGATCGGATCCGACTTCAAGATCTTGGTGATCCGCATCATGACTTCGCCCGTATTGGGATCGCGCGTCACGTTGCTCTCAATTGCCGAGGCGATGACGACGGCATCCATGGTTTCCATTTCCTGCCGAAGCGTTTGAGAGACGGCGGAACAAAACGGACAGGCTCCGACGCTCGATACGGACATCCATGACCAAATCAGGGTGGCAGATGCGACCGCGAGCCTCGTCCATCGTTGCATTCGGAAAAATCTCGTTGCGCCGTTGCGATGGCGGCCTAGCCCGACATCGGGCGTACCCGACGGGCCAATCAGGTACGTCTCCGGAGGAAGGTCCTTGGTCGGCAATCGCATGGGCTTAACTCACTAGAAGACAAAATCAATCGGGCGACCCCTGCATGATAATCTTCTAGCAATCGCAATCGAAAGACCTTTCTGGATCACGAGCCGATCCGGTGATTCTCCTCATCGCGGGATTCCCGCTCGAATCGACTCACGCATCTGCTCCGATCGTGCCGATCATTGGGATTAACCGCGTGACGGATCGAGCGTCGGGCGGTCGGGTTGGAGATGCGTCGCCACGCTGGATGGCATCTTCGGCTCCCATTGAGCCTAGGGGGAATTTAGGATGCACCGTCGAATCTTGATTATCACCGCCTTCGTGGCGGCTCTTGCCCTTCACGCCAATTCCGATGCGGAGGCCCAAATGCCCGGAATGGCGCCCATGCCTGGGGCGGTCGCCGTCGGATCAGCCGCACCCGCCTACGGTCAGAATTGGGGCTCGGCCAACGCGAACACCGATTGGAATCGGTTCTACCACTATCCGTATGTATACTATCCCCATAATTTTCAAGGGCAAGACTACTTCAAGAGTAGCGATAGCCTGTACCACCGGTATCCGACCGAGATGAGAATTCCGGTGTACAACAAAAAGTGGCATAATTTCTATCCAAGCAATCGCCGCTTCCACATGGGCCACCATTTCATTCTCGACACCTTCTAAAGCAGACGATTGAGTTCCCCCGCGGGACAACCTGGTACTGCCAATTCCACAACGCGAGTCAAGTTGCGACCCCTGGCCCGATTGTTGGAGGCCACGGGTGCGTCGTTTTGGTGCTTGGATGGGCAGGCGAGGCTGGTTTACGCGTCACCCGCCCTGTTGCGAGTTCTTGGCGTCGAGTGGGAGCAGATTCGGGGCGTTTGTTGCATCCCATCGGGCGGAGAGGGTCACTCCGCAGCGGCAGAAGGCGATGGAAATGGCGATGCGTTCGCAACGGACCCGGGCAACGAAACATGGCGTTTAGCGGATTTGTTGGCAAACCTGTTGCCGCCCGACGGGCTCTCGCACCGGGGTCATTCGACGAGACGCGTGCATCTCAACCGCCGCGAACTGACGTCAGAGATGGTGGCTCATTTCGTTTGGCTGCGTCCCCATCCAGGCGATGAGCCATTGCAGCCCGAACCGATCATCCTCGGCTGCGTTGGTGAATTTGTCAGTGACGCGGACGTGGCTCGACGAGACTGGTCTGGTGCCGACGGATTGGCGAATCGAACACGAGTGACCGAACTCGTTGACCAGCGACGCCGCTTGCATCGTGAACGCGCTCTTTGGGCCCTATTGGGTGAATCCGACGGCGTGCGTCAAGCGCGCCGCCAAATTGAACTCGCCAGCACCCTCGAAATTCACATTGGCCTGATCGGTCATGAAGGCTCGGGACTGCGGTCGATCGCATCGGACATGGCCGCATCGGCGTCTGCCGGTGAACGGGCATCGGTCGTCACGCTGGACGGATCGTTGATGGATGCCGAGTTATTGGAGGTTTACGCCCAGCCGGTCATGGCTTCGTTGATGTCACCTTTGAAGACAGCGGATGCGGTGACGGAGGGATGCTTTGCCGGCACTCTGATCATTGACCGCCTGTCGGACATGGCTCATGACGCTCAGCAGTGCCTGGTACAGTGGCTGACGCGTTGGCCGAATCAATGGCGACTCATCGGCATCCTCCGAGATCAGCCGGCCGCCGCGCCCGATGGACATGCGCCAGATGGACAACGGTCGCTTGCGGCGAAGTCGGTCGAATCGAACCCCAACCGATTGCCATCGGATGACCAATCCACATCATCGCACGGCTTGTTGCCGCGGTTGCAGGAACACTTGAGTACGTTTGCGATTTCCGTACCGCGACTTGCCGAACGCCGAGAGGATCTAGGAACGTTGGCGACGGCGCGAATCCGATCGCTCTGGCAATCAACGCCTCGGTCGCCGGCTGGACCGAACTGGACGGATCCGCCGCAGCTCGCCAGCGACGCGTTGGATGCGATGATGGTTTATCCTTGGCCTGGTGACACCGATGAGCTCGATGCTTGCCTGCGTCACGCCCTGGCGGATTTCGTCGGTTCATCGATTCACCGGCAGCACCTCCCGCTGGCGGTTCGATCGTTTTCGAAGGGACGATTTTCTGGGGATCTGCCTTCGCGATTCTATTCAGCCCGAATGGACCCGGACGCTGATTCAGATGAATCGTTGGACGATCAAGTGCGGTCTTTCGAGCATGCTCTTATCCGACGTGCGATCGAGCAGTCCGACGGTAATAAGGCAGAGGCGGCACGCAAGCTGGGGCTTTCACGTTCGCGTCTATTGCGCAAACTCGGTGAGGCGCGTCAGACCGATTCCCACGAATGAGTACGATCGCCCTTCCCGTTCGATCGCATGATCCGACTTGCGTCGTCCCGTTTGTGGTCGCCGGAGACGATGCCGCGCGTTGGCTTCCATTGGTCGGTACGTTCGTACCGATGATACTTGGGCGAGTAAGGCCGCCGACGATGATCGAGATTCATCATTTGGCTCCACTGACGAGGTTGGAACCCAGCAATGAGCTGAAACCATCGGGCATCCTATTGGCGACGTCGGCGCCCAATCCGATACCGGAAATGCACGTCGATCCCGCGATCGTCGAGTTGATCAATGATTGGTCACAGGCTCATCCGAGCTGGCTGATTCTGGTTGCCGGTGACGGACTCTCCATGAAGCAGCCCGGGCACGAGGCTGCCGGCTTGATGGAGTTGGGAGCAAACGCGATCTTCGATGGCCCGACTGAATTTGCATCCCAGATGGGAGTGCTCGTTCGCTACATCGACGTGATTCCGACATGAAGACACACGTGCGCCGGTTAACCGCCCCGGGTAAATCGGCGGTCGCCGTCATCGAGATCCGTGGACCTTTGGTGGAAGAGCTTTTGGGTCAATGTTTTGATGCAGCGACCAAACGAGATTGGTCGTCGGACCAGATTCGGTATGGAAGTTGGCGGCCGGTTTCGAACAAAGTCGCGTCCGAATCGGTCGTTTGCATACGCCCTCGTCACCAACGTTTGGAGGTGCACTGTCATGGTGGCGAGGCATCCGTGGAACGAGTCATCCAGTCCGCAACCGAACTGGGCGCAACTCGGGCGTCGTCATGGTCGACCGTCGATGATTCCAGTCATGAGCCACTCCTGCACGAAGCTGCTCAGGTCGCCGCGCAGTGTTTGAGCAAGGCGACCGCTGCGATCGCCTTGGAGCAGTATCGTGGGTGCCTGTTGGATTGGGTGAAGAACTGGCTCAAGCAGTTGAGTGAGGCTGACGGAGACTCCGAAACCTCCCTTCAAACGATCGCCTCTCTACGCAATGAGGCCCAGCGAATCGACTCATATCGAGCTACGAGTCTACGTCTCAACCAACCGTATCGGGTGGTGCTGGCGGGCCCGCCGAATGTTGGAAAGAGCAGTCTCATCAATGCCATCCTTGGCTATCAACGGAACATCACCCACGATTCCGAGGGAACGACGCGGGATGTCTTGGATCGTTCGACCACGCTGGACCAGATTGCCATCACCCTTACCGATACGGCCGGGATGCGTGATCTGGCCGTGACGAAGTCCGATCGATCCACGCAACGCGAAATCGAGGGTGAAGGGATTCGTCGAGCATCCCGGGCAGTTGGTCAGGCGGACGTATTGGTATTGGTATTTGATCCGGAGCACCTTTCTGAGTACCTCGCTGAGTCACCGAGAATGCTCGTGATGCGACCTGAAGACGCGATCGTTTTGCATGTGTTGAACAAGTCTGATTTGCTCGGCGCCGCTCCACCGAAGCCTCCCAGCCCGAGCGTCGGAGATGGCGATTGGATTCAGACAAGCACTGTTCATGAAGGAGGCGTGCGTCGATTGACCGATGCCATCATATCAGCGCTGCGGACCAATTTGCCGCCAGCCGGTACACCACTCGCCGTTACCAGTCGACAAGCGTCTTGGATACAGCTTGTCTCTCGCGCGACCAGTCGATCGGATGCCCTCCAGGCGCTGGCAGGTTTGCGTCGGGGTGATGCTGCGACGTGATTCGCGAGATGCTGCCGTTGCAAGCAAAGGCAAGACGTGCCTTCGGCGAGCCAGCCGATCCATTGGATCTCTGGTGGGTCACGCCACGCGGGCTCCAACAGGCGACCGAGGCGACGGTGGCCAAGTTCAAGGCGACTTTGTTTGACGATGCCGTTGTGCTGGACTTGTGTTGCGGGTTGGGCGCCGACTTGATTGCTTTGTCCGGGCGTGGACCAACCGTCGGTGTCGATGCCGATGCGAGGATCGCTTGCCTGGCGGCGGCCAACTTGGGTGTCGCGGGTCATTGGTCGACCCGAGTTCATTGCGGCCGAGTGATTGGTGGGGCCGTCATCGACGCTACCGGGCGGAAGTTGCCTCTGATGGTCAATCGAGCCGATGCATGGGTTCATATCGATCCAGATCGACGCGATGCTCAAAGGCGACATACCCGTGCCGACGACTGGTCTCCCAATTGGGAGGTCGTCATGGACTGGCTGAAGTCCACCCGTGGTGGACTGGTCAAGCTGGCTCCCGCGACGGTACTCCGTGACGATTGGATCCACGATACGGCACGTATTTGGATTTCAATCGGCGGTCGTGTTCGGGAACAGACTCTGGTGGCTGGTGACCTCTTCAATCAAGCGATGGCTGAAAGGTTGGGATGGACCGCAGGTTGTCGAGGTGCCGTGGTGTTGAGGCGGGACGCGGCGCCCGAGTCGTACATTCCTGGCGACGACCTTCCAACGGGACTCGTTGAAACGTCGCAACAGATCGGACAATGGATGATTGACCCGGATGCATCGATCCGGGCGGCCGGATTGACTGAATCAATGGCATCCCAGTTTGGGTTACGATGCCTCGGAGGCCCTGCCGGCTTTCTAACGGCTGACGAGCCTCCACCTGCAAGACTCAGGGCGCTCGCACGAGTGGGACGTGTCCTCGAGGTGATGCCGTGTCGAGAAAAAAAATGGCGAGCGTACTTTCGTCGACAGGACGCGTACCCGGAAACGATTAAAGTGCGCGGACTCGATCGGGATCCGGCAACGTTACATCGCACGCTTCGCGGTCTAGGAGAGTGCCCGCAAACCATGTGGCTCGGGCGTACGAGCCAGCGTGCTTACTGCGTCATGACGGACTGACAGCAAGGATTCGGTGGGCCGCCGCGAGTCGCCGCTCTAGCACCGATCAATTATGATGACGAGGAGTGGTGGCTGTTCACCAATGCCTACTCGTCGCGAGGTGTTGCCTACATGGGCATTCGTTTTGCCTGCCACGGTTGTGGCAAGCGACTGAACATTAAGTCGGAATTGGCGGGCCGACGGGGAATCTGCCCGGCGTGCGCCATTCGATTCCGAATCCCGAATCACGATTGCGAGACGTCCACTCCGATTGAGACGTCCGAAACCGACGACGATGTCAGTTTGGCAAGAAAGTCCTCTGTATCCGTGACAAACTCGACGAATGGTTCTGCTTCCGACACGGCCGTCAGTCAGGAACCGGCCGTGTTTGGTGGTCGAAACACGACGTGGTATGTCCGGCCGCCCTCCGGCGGCCAGTACGGACCGGCGGACGGACCAACCATGCGACAGTGGCTGGGCGAGGGTCGAGTCGCGGAGACTTCGATGGTGTGGCGAGACGGTTGGAATGATTGGCGGGCCGCGCGGTCTACGTTCGATACGCTACCTGAGGCACCCTGGACAAGTTTGACTCCCAACGGCGTCACCCCGATACCTGACGAAACGGCGGCAACGGACGGGCCACCACCTGCCCTGTCGGCTGCGGAGATACCGACGCCATCAGCCGAGATAACAGAAGTCGATCCCCTCAAATCACGTGGGGCACCGTTGGCATCGAACCAACGCAACCGTTCGCGGAAACGCATGGCGGCAAGTGTTGCGATGGTGGTTGTGTTCGTGGCTTTGCTGGCGACACTGGTCTTGGTCGTCCTTTGAGAGACGTGGTGCTCTCAAAGAAGATAGATGGACGCGGTCGATGGGTTCCTGATTCGATGATCCGCATCTCCGGAAATGTTCGCTTCAGGCCCAAAATGAGGCGATCCAGGTCTATGGCTCCACAGAATCTCGTTCCCCTGTCAGAGCGACCGTTAGTTCGCGGGGCTTCCAGACCAAGGTGAGACCACTTTGTTCGGCGACCAGTTCGGCGAGTTCTCGAAGGGTCTTGCCCGTCACGTCGAGATGAATCCGACTCTCACCAGCCTCCGCAAGCTCGCCTGTAAGTTTGAGTTGCCTGCCATCCTTGGCGGCCAGCTGCCGCAAGACTTCGAGAGCGGGTTTATTGATCAGTTCCAGGTCGAAGACCGGTTCGGGTGTCGATGGGGATCCCCGCTCACGCCGAGGCGATTCCGCATTCGTAGGCTGCCCCCACCAGAATGCGAGCGCTTGTCGATGCGTGGAAGAGCGAGAGCGAATGGACACTTGGTACCGGCGTCGCTGCACTAGGACGGCGCGATCCAGTTGACGAATTTCTGAAATAAATTCAGCCGCATCGGTTTGGTCCGCCAAGGGATAGACCAGCGAAAACGCAGATGCGGCTCCGGACGCATCTCGATGCTGGATCCACGTCGGCGGCTTAGGCTTGTCCAGGTCAAGATCTAGGGATGTCACCCGTTTGGCGGCGGAGCCGTTCAAAGTGACGTTATAGTTAGAGAGCATCACCGTGACCGCCATCGCTCGGTCCACGCCATCGAATCGGCCAGAACGCCAAATGTCGTGAGGAAACCAGCCCTGGCGAAACGCCGATCGCTGTTCGTTCGGATCGACCATCTGCGGTGTTGCCGTGCTTGTCGCGGCCAGAGATGGAGCGTCGACAAGCGCTTGAAGGATTTGCGCGGCGGTCGTTCCGTCTGGCCACGCCACCGCGATGTTGTCGGCAGCTCGCGGAGGCAAGGCACTCAGGTCCGAAAGCGTCGCGTCAATCCACTCGGCAGGCCCAATCAAGTAAACACCGGGAATCGGAAAGATCGCCAGACCCAAGCTCTCCACAAGCCTCACGAGCACGTTCGACGCATTCGGGCCGTCACCATCGAAATTCAAGACGCGGGTCGGATCGACACTTCGATGGAAGTGGACGTTCCAAGTCGGAGTTGAGTCATCCAGCATCGCCACCTGCCGGACGACTTGATCCAGGGACTGACCCTGGACGGTCATTCTCAGTGGCGTGCGTCGCAGCCGTTCGCTGCGAGTTACGCCGACATTGAGATCCTGGGCGCGATTCTGTTGCGAAAACGCAATGCCTGGGGAGAAAACGGCCATGCACGCGACCATCATCGTCGTCCACGTCCGGAGCTGCGACGGCAGCGTTGTTGCGTTGGCAACCGATTCGTCGACGAGACCGTCTTTCGGGGATCCGTGACACACGTCTCCTAGAACGTCGAATCTGCCGATTGGACCGTGGCGCGACGAAGCGCAACGACATTTGCCGTTCGTTAGGAAGCTCGGAGAGGCGATCCGATTCATTTTTTGCTTTGCCATCTTGCCCATCCGCCTGATCGGTCTAACATCGAATCGTTCGTGGGGCCCACCTGAAAATTATCCATGAATCTCATTCGTTCGATCAATGGCTTGCGATTCCCTTGCGCGGAATGAAATGTGACCCAACCGCTAGTTCACACGACACGATTGGTCGCCGCCTATCGACGTTTCTTGCAATCGACTGATTCGCCGCGATTCGCCGAGGAGGTGAACAGGTGGTACTCGCCGGCGACCCTGCTTGCACTCTTGTCTCGCGGAGAAACCGAACAGCGACGTGCCGCCGCAATGGCGATGAATACGCTAGGTGACCGACGATTCGTCGATACACTCGGTCGAGCATTGTCCGATTCGGACCGTGGAGTTCGCTTGGCCGCTGACGATTCATTTCGCGCGGTGTTATTGCGAGATGCGGCCCCCCTTCATCACCAGCAGCTGTTACGTGTGATGCATCTGAATGATGGCGGTGAGTACGCGGCGGCGCTTTCACCCGCCATGATTTTGGTTCATCAGTCTCCATTGTATGCGGAGGCTCACCATCAGCTGGCAATTTGTTGGCACGGTCTGGATGACTACGAACGGGCGGAGAAGTCCTATCAGGACTGTTTGTGGCATTGTCGATTTCATTACCTGGCGTGGCAGAGTCTTGGCGCCGTTCGGTTGGTGTTGGGCAAACCGCAGAAGGCACTCGAGGCCCTGGATCGATGCCTTTCCATCAATCCTGACCTGGAGACCGCGCGACTACAGCGGTTGATGATTCGGCGGCAGATACGCCAAAATGAATTTTGAACTCGGTCAATGACGGTTCCTGAATCCCAAGTTACGAGGCAGTCTTGCGATACGACGATATGTTTGTGGGCTTGGTCGCACTCTTCCTAGGACTGTTGGCAATCAGCTTTGCAACGGGGCCGTGGTTGGCACCGTATCAACTCCGAACCATCGCCAAGATTCATGCCCGATATGGCAAGCACACGGCGCGGGTCGCTTGGTTGTTGATCGCGATCCTGTCGGGCTGCAGCGGATTGGCAATCCTTTCCGGAATGCGCCCGACCTATGCGTCCCCGCCGGCGAAGTTGAATCTGGCACGCTAACGACTGGCCACGAATCAGCGACTCGACGAGTTGACTCCTAGAAAGAGTCGGCGGCTCAGCAAGCTTTCTGGGTTGGTAGGTCGGTGTTCAGAAGACTCAGCGTGAGTGTACCGAAACGCCAACCGGGAAAGCTCAGGCGAGAGCCCATCTGGCCGAACCGAGACCATCGGACCCTGCTCGATTTCGGTACGGTCACATCGAAGGAAGACTTGACTCGGTATAAACCGACCAAGGGTCCCATCGCTGTCGATCGTCTCAAAAGAAATATCATCAAGAGCGAGGCACTTCAATCGGCCTCGTTCAAACTAGGCACTGTTTATCAAAGCAGTTTGATGGCCCGTCGCATGGCGGCGAGTTGAACGAAGGCCAAGTACGAGCATGTCAGTTTGTCGTACCTGGTCGCCACGCGACGTGACTCCTTCAGCCATCCGATCAATCGTTCAA
>JBCDIU010000052.1:0-33422 GCA_038748615.1 Planctomycetota bacterium
CATCGACGTCATGGTATTGTCGCATCGCCGGGCTTCCCAAACAAGACGCAGATGGGCGTCGGCACAAACTGAGTTTGCCTCACGAAGGTGAGTCGTCCTGACTCGACGTCAATTTCGAAGACCGTGGCCGTATTGCTGTCGCGACCGGCGGCAATCAGCCAGCGTCCAGTGGGATCCAGATTGAAATTGCGGGGCCAGCCGCCGCGAATCGGCTCCGTTTCGATTACCGATAGATCGCCGGACTCGTCGATCGCCATCGCGGTGATGGAGTCATGGCCTCGATTAGCCGTATAAAGGAACTTCCCACCGGGGTGCACGCGGATCTCGGATGCGCTGTTGAACGTTTCCTGGGATTTCGATTCATCGCTCAGTGCTGCGACGGTATTGCCAGCGGCCATCGTCCCCGATGTAGCGTCGTAGTCAAATCGTGTGACCGATAGTTGTAGTTCGTTGAGCAGGTAGATTCGGTTGCCATCGGTGCTGAACTTCATGTGCCGCGGACCGCCCCCAGGGACGGCGACGCCAAATCCGTGATGCGTCATGGATGGCGTCTCCGCATCGAGCCGATAAATGACGACCCGGTCCATCCCTAGATCGGGAACGAAGGCGAATGCGTCATCGGGCGATGTACCCGTCCAATGAGCGTGGGGTGCATTTTGACGTCGCGGTACCACGCCACTGCCGGCCGGCTGCATGAGTTCAGCGTGTTCATGAACACTCACCGGACGCGTGATCGCGCCGTCGTCGGCTAACTCGTACAGCGTGGTCGAGCCGCCACCGTACTGTGCCGAAAATAAGACTCGACCGCCATGATCGGTACTCAAATGAGCGGCGCCACCGTCGCCCGTCGGCGTTGATCCCAAGAATCCAAGTTTGCCTTCACCGGCATCGCCCTGAATGCGGAATGCCGACACGACATTGCCGCCATCGGGGCCGCCGGTGCTGTAAAGCGTCTTGCCGTCAGGCGACAACGCCAGAAAACCGCAACCTTCCGCTTTCGCGGCCAGACTAGATGCACTCAGTTGTCCGGACGCCGTGTCAAATGCGGCATGGTAGATTCCCTGACTCAGACCGCGCCGGGGTGTCGTTGTCCCAAACCAGACATCCAACACTTCGCCGTAACCGACAACTGGATGGATCAGCACGATCATCATCTGGAGCATCACCGCAGAACAGATCGAATAACTCGGTATTAACATGGAGACCTTCATTCGCATTCTTCATCGGGAATATTGTGGAATGAAATACCATAGCGTGAAACACTGCGTTGAACGATGAGTTCCACTTAACTCAAACACAGCAACGATTCACGCGATGGGTCAATGTTAAGTTAGCCTTCCTAAGCGATGAATAGATTCTCGAGAGTCAGTTCAGCGGTTGGTCGGCAAAGAGGGCGGATCGAATCCTGTTTGCTTGCGACGTGGTGTTGCTTGTATCCATCGCCGTGCGGCTGCGTGTAGACGTGGATGCAGCATTGCTGCACATCGACAATCCAGTATTCCGCGATGCACTGGCGGGCGTAGATGGCGAGTTTCTCGCCGCTGTCGTATGCAAGCGTCGAATCAGCAACCTCGATCAACAACAACACATCATCGCCGTTTGGATGCCGGTCGGCGTACCTGCCGGGTTGCAACCAAGTGACATCCGGTTCCGGTCGACTGTCATCGGCAAAGATGCTGTTTTGCACGCGGACGACCACGCCAGATCCAATGGTCGACTCCACCGACCAGCGGGTGAGATAATCGATGCAGTCTTCGTGGATGGGGCCAGCCGGGTTCATTTCGCGAAGTTCACCGTGGATCAGTTCGATTTTCTTGGCGATCCCGACGAAGGCACCCCGCTGAATCATTCGGTCGTACTCTTCGGAGCTAATTCGTAACGCAGTGCTCATCGGCGTGGATTCCATCGACCGGGGATTCTTACCCAACAGTGTAACCAATCGCGTGAGAATCAGAGTGGCCATCCCGAACGCGTTCATGGCGGGACCAATGGCGAAACAGCACAAACAACGTCGTTTGGCGCCGAACAGGATGGGTTACCTATAGAGCGGAATCTCTTGGGAGATCCTCGATTTTGGTCGACATGACCAAGCCCAATCGTGCCCGGATCGAAAATCCGCCGTCGAAACGATTTTTCGAGTCCTCGAACCATGAAGTCATCCGTTGACTCGGTCGCGGCGGGAAGTGTCGAGCGCTCTGCCTTTTGTTGCTAAATCAGTCTCAAGACGTGAATCGCCAAAATGCAACTTAGAACAGTGTGTAGATGAAAGGAGCCGCGGGTGTTGCCGAGAAGACGCTCACGATCGCGACCAGTGCCAGGCTTGCTAGGAGCGGGATGAGCCACCACTTTTTGTTTTCTCTCAGAAACGTCAGCAACTCGGCTGCTAGACCCTCGCCCGAAATCATGCCGCTTTTCGTGTTGTGATCGATCGTGTGACTCATGGGTGTTTCGATCGTTTGCCATCCTGACTTGTCACCGTCACTTTCCCAACGCGAGTCGAGCGAATCGGGTCTCCATGTTCGGCGAATCCAGCCGGTCGGCGTCAAGACGAGCACATAAACAGCGGCGAGTAGCACCCACACGATGACCTGAGCGATGCATTGTCCGACCGCTTGCCAGATCGCTGCCAGCCGCAGGAACCAACTCGCCGCACGTGTCGGCAAGGAAGTCACGGTTGATCCTCGCGCAGCAACAAACAATCGTTCAAAACCAACGCGTCGATGTGTTGGTTCATGAAAACGGCATAAGCCTCCTCGGCGGTGCAAGCGATCGGTTCACCGCGAATGTTGAGACTGGTGTTGAGTAGAACGGGGCACCCCGTGATCGCATCAAACTGTTGCAAGACTTCATGCAACAACCTGTGTTGTTGCCCGTTGACGGTCTGGAGACGAGCGGAGTGATCCACGTGAGTGATCGCTGGCAAACGCGGACGCCATTCCGGTGCCACCGTGAAGGTCATTTGCATGAAGGGGCTCGCATGCACGTCGCCCATATCAAAAATCTCCGATGCTCGTTCCTGCATCACAACAGGCGCGAAAGGACGAAACGATTCGCGCTGTTTGATCACACGATTGATTCGGTCTTTCATTTCCGGATCTCGAGGATCGGCGAGGATACTTCGGTTGCCAAGCGCGCGAGGACCAAACTCCATGGGGCCGCGCGCGATGGCGACGATCCGCCCATCAGCGACGAGCTCCGCGACTTGCCGGGCCAACTCGCCGGTGGGCAGCCGGTTCATCGACGGAAGATGTGTGATTTCAAGACCGTCGGTGTTGATTGTGGGCCCCAAATAGGTCGACCACATTGGCGCGTTGTGGACCTCGCGTGGTTGCTTCAGGGCTTCATGCCAAATCCACATCGCGACACCGAGTGAACCACCGGCGTCGCCGGCGGCCGGCTGCACCCAGATGGATTCAAAGGGTCCCTCGCGCAGCAGGCGACTGTTGCAGACTCCATTGAGCGCCACGCCGCCGGCTAGACAGAGCTGGTCGAGACCCGTTTGCCGGTGAATATGGCGTGCGATCGTCAGCACAGTGGTTTCGAGGGCGCGCTGGATGCTGCACGCCAAGTCCCTATGGCATGATTCAATGGGATCATCCGGTGATCGACGAGGGAGACCCAGCCACCGTGCCAGCTTTGGCGAACCCATCCGAAACCCATACTGGAACTGAAAGTACCGAAGGTTCAAGGCGAATGAGCCGTCGTCGTTGATTCGGATCAACTCCTTTTCGATCTGCTCCTGCCAGCGTGGCTGACCATAGGCGGCCAAGCCCATCATCTTGTATTCCCCCGAATTGACCTCGAATCCGAGGTGGTCGGTGAAGGTGGAATAAAGCAAGCCCAATGAATGAGGGAACCGTATCTCTTGATGCAGCTGAATCTCCCGGCCTTGACCAACACCCCAAGTCGTCGTGGACCATTCACCGACACCGTCCATCGTTAGCACCGCGGCCCGTTCGAACGGACTGGGATAAAACGCGCTGGCCGCATGAGATAGGTGGTGCGAGGTGAAATGAAGCGACGCCTTGCATTGCCGCGGTGACATCGTCCGCGTGGCCAGAGCGGTGCGAAGCTCACGCCGGGTGCGCAGTTTGGTGTTGAGCCACGATGGCATGGCGGCGCAGAACCGCCTCAGACCCCAAGGCGCGGTGGCCAGATGTGTCTCCAGGATGCGATCCCATTTCAATCGCGGCAGTTCATAGAACCCGACATGATCGATGTCCGCTCCATCGATGCCCGCCGATGCAAGAGCCCAATCGAGAGCCCGATGAGGGAAGGCGGAGTCATTTTGAACTCGCGAAAATCGTTCTTCACTCGCGGCCGCGACGACCGTGCCATTGTGCAGCAGCGTTACCGCCGAATCATGGTAGTGCGATGAGATTCCGAGAATCCAAGCCAACTGCGTATTCCCCGTCGGCCAATCCTAAAATCGAATCGAAACAAGCCGCTCGACCGCCCGCGCGCCGTGAGTATAGCGGAACGACTTCGCAAGCGTACGTCCGTGCCGACTCGACCAAGGTGCATCGCAAAGCTGCGCCGCAGCGAACGGGGCATACCATGTTTGTCGATTCCCGCGTGACCTTGTACATCCTTCGACTCCCTGCCGCATCTCGGCAGACGCTGGGGGATTTCTTGGCCAGGGGTCATGGCATGTCAGCCTGAGCGAACCCCTGTTCCACATTGGCGATGGACACGTTTAGTGACAGCGACTTGATGCTTTGACGATTTCAGTGGCTCGCTTCGGCAAGAATGCAACATCGTCGGCACTCCTTGTGCCGAAGTCCGGGCTGTACGTCAGTCTGGAACGTTCATCGAAGGTGACGCGATCCACGGAAGCAAAGGCGACGCATAAAAAAACCGCCTCCGTCGGTTTCGACGAAGGCGGTTGGCGGTCGATTCGTTCGGTCGACGGCTCAAACCGTCCACCCATGAATTCGAGTGAAGCTCAGCTATCGCAGTCACTGCAACCGGCACCCGTGGCGGGCGCGGCTGGAGCAGGCGTCGGAGCACTTTCGTACATCACTGGCGCCGGCGAGCTGTAGACGGGGACTTGCACCGTCGTTGGGACTTGCTTGCAGACCTGAACGGAAACTTCCTTCATGGTCGTTACAGGAACGCAGACGGTGTAGGTCTCCGGCACTTCTTCGGTCACGTCGTCGTAGACGGTGACGTTGTAAGTGCGAGTTCGCTCCTCGGGAACAGAAACCGTATAGGAGACTTCGCGAGTCTTCTGCTGCGTCTCCATGCGAGTCTTGTTGATGGTCCGAGTTCGCTCTTCTGTCGTCATGGTCGTCTGAGGGACCATTCGAGTACGAGTCTCGGTCTTCGTCTTCGTGACGGGCACCATCTTGGTACGCGTTTCGGTCGCCATTTTCGTGACCGGTACCATGCGACTACGCGTTTCGTTGCGATACTTCGTCACGGTGTATTCCCGAGTGCGCTCTTCTTGGCGACACTTCTGAACGGTCACCATGCGACTTCGCTCTTCGGTCGCCATTTCCGTGTATTCGACGGTCCGAGTGCGAGTTTCCATCTTCGTTTTCGTGACGGGAACCATTCGCGTCTTGGTCTCGGTCGTCATGGTCGTCACAGGCACTTCGCGCGAGCGAGTTTCCAGACGCGTCTTTTGGACCGGGACTTCGCGAGTCCGTGACTCGTTACGGTACATCGTGACCGTGTAGTCACGAGTCCGTTGTTCCTGCCGACACTTTTGAACCTGAACACTGCGAGTGCGAGTCTCGGTCGTGTACTTGGTTACGTTGACCATTCGCTCACGCGTTTCCGTCTTCATCTTCGTGACGGGCACCATTCGAGTCTTGGTCTCGCAAGTGTACGAAGTCGTCTGATACGTATAGGGAACCTGCTCTGTGGTGCGCTGATACGTGGTCGTGGGCACTTCCTCGGTCACGATGTTGGGCACATACACCTTTCGGTACGTCACCGTCGGAGCACAAGCGGGTGCAGGCGCCGGCTCGGCACATCCGCAGGGGGCTGGTTCAGCACATCCGCAAGGGGCCGGTTCAGCACATCCGCCGCATGAATCACATCCTCCGCTTTCGCATGGACTCGCCGCCGGGGCTGGTGCGCTTGCCACGGCTTGGCATTCGTAGGAACCCATGTCCTTGGTGACGGTCTTCATCGTCGTGACGGGAACGCACTTTGAAACCGTCTTGTAGGCGGTCTTGGTTTCTGTGACGGGCACGCGAACCATGTACGTTTGCTCAACCTGTTCCGTGTAGGGAACGCTAACCGTGTACGACTGAGCCACTTGTTCCGTATGCGGCACCGTTACGGTGTAGGGCTGTTCCACCGTTTCGGTGTAGGGCACGTTGACCGTGTAGGTTTGCGTCTTGGTTTCCGTATAAGGAACGCACACGGTGTACGTCTGCGTCATCGTTTCGGTGTAGGGCACGCAGACTTGGTACGTTTGTGTTTGGGTCGTCGTTACCGGTACCTGGACCGTGTACGTCTGCTCGACTTCTTCGGTGTAGGGCACGCAGACTTCGTACGACTCTTCCCGACTCTTTTTCACGGGGACCTGAACCGTGTAGGTCTGTTCGACTTGTTCCGTGTACGGCACGTTGACGGTGTAGGCCTGCGACATGGTCTCGGTGTAAGGCACGCACACCGTGTAAGTCTGTTCGACCTGCTCGGTGACGGGTACCTGCACCGTGTATTCCTGCTCGACTTCCTCGGTGTAAGGAATCGTGACTTCGTAGGACTCTTCGACTTCGGTCGTTACTGGAACCTGAACGGTATAGGTTTCTTCCTCGGTATACGGCACGCAGATTTGGACGTCGTAGGTCTCCGTCTTCGTCTGGGTTTGAGGCACGTTGACCGTATAGGTCTCCTGCTTGGTCTCAACCCGGGCGACCTTCTTCGTGACGGTTCGCATTCGCGTTTGCGTTTGACGTTGGTATGTCGTCGTGGGCACCATGCGAGTCTCGGTGACCATTTGCGACCGCATCACGGTCTGCGTTTCGTAGGCAACACTTGGGGCACAGGCATCACCCGCTCCAGCGGCAGTCGCCGAGCCGGAATCGGAGACACAGCCGTCTCCGCTGGCGCAGCCACCACATTCGCCGCATCCTGCGTGGACTGAAACAGCGAAGACCATCGCTGCGACGAGTCCCATTACCATCCTGAGTAAACTCGAAGTCATTCAATATTCTCCAAAAGGTGCCCAGTAACGGTCGGGCAACGGAACAAGAAGGGCAATCTTTAACGGCTGCGCAATGTGGGCGGCACTGCCCAGGTTCCCAGAATTTATATGCTGGGTAGTTTATGTCAACAATGCGGGTGGTGAATTGCCCCAAGTTGGCTCAAATCGCGACGTCGATTTCGTTGGGTCCCAAAACGATGCAAAACACGCCGGATTTCCCGCCCACGGCGAAAAAAATTTTCGAGGCCTCCATTTCGATCTGTGCTGAACGTTAGCCCATGTTAGTGGATGCATGGATGTCGTTAGCGGTATCGCAAGGAATTCTCCCATCCTTAACGAACGTGGAGATCCAGTGATGCCTAGCTTGCGGTCCTCTTGACCACTTTAAATTGAAGTGACATGCCAGTCCGGTTCACGTATTCTTCACCTAGTCATTTGGCGATCGGATTCCGATAAATCTTGGAGGGCGTCCGTGAACGGTTCGGTCTCTTGGTGGCGTAGGAACGAGAGCCCAATGACGGGCGTCACCACGATGAAATGAACGCTGCTAGCGGACGCAGCGTTGACGTGGACCTTCATCCGAGCGGCATGGTGTGCTGCGGGGAGCCATTCCAATGCGAAAACTAGTGTGTGTGGGTGATCCACACCGATTGCGTGCGGAGCAGCCACCCGAGATCGACTTCGTCCCAGAAGATCGCTGGGAGATCATTCGAGCGGAATCGGTCTTAGAGGCATTCCCATTGTTGGAATTGCCGGACGTGGATGGTCTCTGGTTGGATCGGGAGACGATGCCCCAGGCGACCGAAATCGGAGGCCTGTTGCAGAGCGGTCTGATGCTACGGGACATGCCCGAGGGCGTGGCCTTGCTCGATCATGAATTGAGAGTGATTTGGGCCAACCGCCGTCTCCTGGGTTGGGCGAATCGGCCCGAGGGGACGCCACTGGGCATGTCGTTCTACGACTTGCTGCACAATCCGGAGATCATGGGTCCGGACTTTTGTCCTTTCCACACCTGCCTGGCGACGGGAGACGAGAGCAGCAGCACGCTGCATACGGCGGACAATCATTTTTTCCAGGTTCACGCCGCGACGGTTCAATCTGGTGATGAAGCCGCCTTCTTGATCGTCACGGTGGGCGATATCACGGAGGAGATCTTGCAGCAGCAAAAGCTGGCGGCAATTCACCAGGCCGGTCGCGAGTTGGCGGACCTCCGCCCGAACGAGATCTTCATGATGGAGGTCGATGATCGAATCGACCTTCTCAAAGACAACATTCAGCACTATTTCCGCGACCTGCTGAATTTTGAAGTGATTGAGATTCGAGTCCTCGAGCAATCGACTGGTCGATTGATACCGTTGTTGAGCGTTGGCATCGATGAGGAGGCCTGCATCCGTCGCTTGTCGGCCAGGCCGCAAGAGAACGGCATCACCGGCTATGTTGCCGCCAGCGGCAGCAGTTACATCTGTCACGACGTTCGCAACGATCCCCTGTTCATTCCTGGCGTGGCGGATGCACGAAGTTCACTGACGGTGCCGTTGATTCTGCACGACCAAGTCCTCGGCACCATCAACGTGGAGAGTCCCGATGTTGCGGCGTTCTCCGATAGCGACCTGCAGTTCCTGGAGATCTTCGCCCGCGACATTGCTTTTGCATTGAATACGCTGGAACTACTGGTGGCTCAAAAGGCGAATACCGCCCAACAGTCTTGCGACGCGATTCACAGCGCGGTCGCCATGCCCGTTGACGCCATCCTGAACGATGCGGTGCACGTGATGGAAGGGTACATCGGACATAGCCCCGAGGTCATGGATCGACTTCGTCGAATCTTGCAGAACTCGCGCGACATCAAACGCACGATCCAGCAAATCGGTCAAAAGATGACGCCACTGGAGGCGGTGCCGCCGGACGAAAAACTCGATCAAGAGTCCGATCTGCGGGGCCGGCGAATCTTAGTGGTGGACGAAGACGAACAGGTCCGAGAGGATGCTCATTCGCTGCTGGAACGTTATGGATGTGTCGTGGAGACCGCACATGAAGGCGACGAAGCCATCTTGATGGTTCGTCGAAGCGGCGGTGATGACAGCTACGACGCAATCATTAGCGACATCCGTCTTCCCGATTACAGCGGGTTTCAGTTGATGGTGAAATTGGGCGAGTGCATGGAGCATGTCCCGATGATTCTGATGACGGGTTACGGATATGACCCGGGTCATTCGATTGTGAAAGCTAAACAGAATGGACTGCACCCCAAGGCGGTCCTTTGCAAGCCTTTCCGTCTGGACCAGTTGATTGATGTGGTCCAGACCGTGCTGAGTTGCAATCCGAACGTGGCGGCGCGGGCCTAGAACAAACCAAGGGTTGGACGGGCTTCACGGGTCTCGGTATTTGCCTAGTTGATCCAGTATCTGGGTTAGTTCCGAAACACTCGCGGGGAGGCTGGTGCCTGCTAATTCGATTAGTTGGATGATTGGCCCCATGCACTTATCGGCGGCTTGATCAATTCGCACCGCAGCGGGTCGGCATGCCCGCAACTTGTCATTGGCCAACCTCAATCGAGCGCGCCAACGGTTGACCTGTTTTTGCTCTTCGGTCGCCGGCGCCGCGTCTCCGGGCCTCGCGGCAGATCGTTTGTTGCGAAGACGCTGATCGGCCTGAGTCAGTTCGCGTTCGGCGATTCGTACCTGATCTCGCCAATAGCGGGGCGCGTCCTCCGCAAAGTAGGATTGGGCGTGCCTTACGGATGCTCGCAGTGTTTCGCCGTCGGCCCCCAAACGATGGCTCAACTCGTCGAGCGCCGCACGCAATCGCTCCAATGCGTCGATGTCTCGAACATCACTGGAGCGGCTCATGGGGTATCGTCACTGATCGGTCACTAGAGGCAATGCTCTGGGAGCATAGCATGGATCACCGACCTAGAGACCGAGAAGACTATGCCAGCCGGTCGAGGAAGTTATCCAGGGCGGCGTCGAGTTTCTCCGGAGTCTCATAGCTGCCGTCGGCGATTTGACGACGAATTTCGGCGACGCGGTCAATCCGGATTTCGCCTCCGCCGGCGATGGCGGTATTGGCATCGAGTCGGTTGGTGGACGCGGCGGCCGATGACAGATCCAACTGATCGATCTTGGCTGGATCGGACGTGCCGTTGCTAGACGCCAGGCGGGATGGCTTGGCGGGTGCCGGAGTGGCGCCGGTGGCCTGCGTGGTGGTTAGGCGAAAAGGGCCGTATATCTGCATCGTCTCGTTTGCTCCCGGGAGGAAAGCGGTCACCGCGATCAACCCATCCATCGCCGCACCTTCGTGGTGGGATCGGCGTCGAGTTGAACGTCAGCAACGAAATGGAATTGGCAATTGACAACCGCAATTCAACCCTGCCGTGCGGTCGGTGCTTCCTGACAAGGGAGCATCTAGCCCGACGGAGTCAAATCCATGTCTCGATTCGGTCGTCAGCGCCGCATTCCATGTCCCGGGACACGATCCGTTCGAATCAATCAGAGACTTCGCAAGCGCAGCATTTCGAGAACGAAGTTGTTTTCGGCTTGCGGCGCGGGTTCACTGAAGCCCAATTGAGACGAACCAAACGAAAGTTTCCGGCACGTCGCTGAATCCCAACGGTACTCAACGCGTGAAACCGGCGGCAAGCCCGATACGAGGCGAAACACTGGTATTCGAAGAAATCCCGACGTAATGGCAATGTTCGCCGAGGGTCGGCGACGGCTTGTCGGATGCAGCGAGACAAGCGACCATACCGACCCGCTGGCGGCCGCCTGGGATGGCGATCCGGGGGGCCTTTGTTTACCTCATCACCGATCTCGATGGCAGAATCAGGAAACCCTTTCGACACCCAGGTCATCATTTTGGCGGCCGGTAAAGGCACTCGGATGAATAGCGAGCTTCCCAAAGTTCTCTGCCGTGTCGTCGATCGCCCGATGATTCATTTTGTCGTGGATGCAGCGGATGCCGCTGGCATCCATCGCAAGGTGGTGGTGGTTGGGTACCAGGCCGATTTGGTTCAAGCGGAGCTGGCTGATCGCGAAGACGACCAGTTGGATTTTGTCGTGCAAACGGAGCAGCTTGGTACCGGTCACGCGGTGCAAATGTGCGAGGCCATGCTGGCGGACCATCAAGGTTTAACGTTGGTGGTGGCGGGGGACTCGCCGCTGATCCAGCCCGATAGTCTGCGAAAGTTGCTGTCTCACTTTGAATCGACGCAGCCGGCGCTCTTGTTGGGAACATTGGAAAAGGATGATCCGACAGGTCTGGGACGGATCGTTCGCGACGCGACGGGTCAGTTCACCGGCATTGTGGAACACAAGGACGCCAGCGAATCGGAATTGGCCATCCGCGAAGTCAACATGAGCACCTATCTATTTGCCACTGCGGATCTGAGGTGGGCGCTGGAGCGATTGAGTAATGACAACGCCCAAGGTGAGTACTACCTGACCGACTGCGCACGATTGCTGCACGAATCCGGACGACCCGTCGAGGCATTGCCGGTCTTGCAACCTTGCGAATCGCTGTCGATCAATAATCCGGATGAACTCAAACTGGTCGACGAGACCATGCGAGCGATGGGGTATGCGTGAACTGAAAATCTTCAGCGGGCGCGCCAATCACGATTTGGCGGACAAACTCTGCCGGCACCTCCATTTGAAACCGGCCCGCATTTCGTTAGGGCAATTTCCTGACGGAGAGAATTTTTGCAAGCTCGATGAGGATGTGCGCGGTCGGGATGTATTCCTGTTGCAGCCGACCTGCCCACCAGTCAATGACAATCTCATCGAATTGTTGACGATGATTGATTGCTGTAAACGAGCCAGCGCCGAACGCATCACGGCGGTGATTCCTTACTTTGGCTATGCGCGGCAGGATCGCAAGGACGAAGGACGCGTGCCGATCACGGCGAAGTTGATCGCCAATCTCATCACGCGTTCGGGTGCCGACCGCGTCCTCACCATGGATTTGCATGCGGCACAGATTCAGGGGTTCTTTGATGTGCCCGTCGATCACCTCTACGCGGCGCCGGTGATCAACGACCACTTCGTCTCACGTCGCTTCGCCGGCGACGAAATTGTCGTTGTGAGCCCGGATGAGGGCAGCATCAAACGGGCGGTTGGTCATGGTAAACGACTCGGCGGAAGCTTAGCGATCGTCGACAAGCGACGTGCAAGTGCCTTGGAGGTTCGCCAAAGTACGATCATTGGAGGGCCGGTCGAAGGACGTGTTGCGTTGATGTTTGACGATATGATCAGCACGGCCGGGTCCATATGCGGCGCCGCTCGACTGGTTCATGAAGCGGGGGCGAAGGAAATCCACATCGCTTGCACGCACGGTGTGCTTTGTGGGCCGGCGGTCGAACGCCTTCGCGACGCACCGATTGATTCAATCGTGGTGACCGACACCATTCCCGTGCCGGGCGAGAAACAGTTGCCGAACTTGATCCAGCTATCGGTTGCTCCACTGCTGGCAGAAGCAATCAAACGGATTCACCACGACCAATCGATCAGCGAGTTGTTTCGCGAACGCTAGCGGGCGAGTTGATTCGCGATCGTCTTCGCGGTGAGTGAGTCCACGTCTAGGTGCGGCACTCCGTTGCCTCGGCCAATAAGTTGACGGCCCGGTCGACTTGTTCGCGGCTTGTCGTCCAACCCGCCGAAAACCGCATTGTGCGCCCGATCTGTTTCTCGTTGCGACCGATCGCTCGCAACACTCGGGTCATTTCATCCGGTGGGACCTGGGATTGGGCCGTCGCGACAACCAATTGTCTCGCTGCTTGCTGCAAACGCTGCGCGTCGGCGGGCATTTCAATCGCGACGGTGTTGGGTAAGCCGGCGACCGTCTCTGCCAAGACGGTGATCTCATCTCCAAAGACCTCTCTTAAACCGTCGATCAACCGTGAACGCAGTGTGTCCAGTGTTTCTTGAGCATCGTGGACGCACCGTCCGGTCAGGTGAGCTGCCGCGCCCAAGCCGACGATCGCGGGGACGTTTTCGCTGCCGGCCCGAAGTCCCATTTCACGAGACTCGCCATAGGTGATCGGACGGAGTTCAAGTCCGCGACGCACATAGATGGCGCCCGATCCTTTGGGTCCGTACATTTTGTGTCCGCTCAACGCGAGCGTATCCACGCGTAGGCTCGCCACGTCGACGGGGATCTTGCCCACCGCCGCAGTCGCATCGCAGTGAAGCTGAATACCGTGATTGTGGCACCGGTCGGCTAGGTCACGGATCGGCTGAATGGTGCCGAGCACGGGATTGGCTAGTTGCAAGCAGGCCAAACGCGTCGAAGACCGAAAATGCGAGGCGAATTCATCGACGTCGATCAACCCGTCTTCATCGCATGGGATGCATTGGACATCCCATTGTTCGCCGCCGAGGTGATGAACGGCTTCCAGAACCGCCTCGTGTTCGACTGACGAGACGAGCGCGTGCGGGACGGCATCGTCATCGTCGGATGGGACGCTCGATTCGGCCAAACCTAGGATCGCAAGGTTGTTTGCTTCGGTGCCGCCTCCGGTGAACACGATCTCGAACGGATCGCAACCCAACAGGATCGCCACCTTCTCGCGGGCAGACTCGATGGCTTCCCCAACGGCCGATGCGTGAACATGTGACTGCACAGGCAGCATGAAGTGTTCCGCAAAATACGGCTGCATGACCTCGATGACCGAGGGTGCCACGGGCGTCGTTCGATTGAAGTCGAGATAGATCAATGACACGGACGAACAAAAGACTAAGGCCGGTAGGTTTGCGCAAAGCTCCTAGACTAACCAACGCAGGGCGCCACGCCACCTCGCATCACCATGAAATCGATATGCGGATTGGGCATCGAGGTTCCATTCGGCGAACCCATCGACGCGGAAGCCAAATCCAATCGCGGGATGCTTCACATCATCAGGAAGCCAGCTCAGCGCGGCTTCTTTCTGCCAGATTTCGCAATTCGACGCATCTTCTTCACCTGGTCGGCGGCGACCACCCATCCGCGGCAGTTTCGGGCGCCGCAGCGGCAGACCGGATTCCAATCGAACGCCTCCCAAGCATAGTCAAAGTTCAGTTCTGTCTCTTGCTCGATATTGCAGATCGCTACAACACCCAGCGAGATGTCCGTTAGCTGAACCAACTCACAGTTAGGGCTGCACGAATGATTCAGGAATGCCCCCGGAGTTGCCGGTTCGAGATACCACTTTGAATCGAGTTCCATGACATACTCGGACCCCTCATAGTCTTTTTGACGGATCAGTTGCCCGGTGATTTCGGTGACCAACTCCCCCGGCTGGAACTGCCGGGCAGCGAACACGCCGTAACCGCATTTTCCCGCATGACGGACTTCGATGTCGTCGTCGTAATAGGATCGATACCAGTAGTATTGATCGACTTTGGATTGCAGTTTTTTTCGACGTTGCTTGTCCAAGGGGGTGGATGCCATGAAGTCGTTGCTTGGGAAGGAATAATCAATGCTCGTCGGCGACCGTCCTCGCCATGACGAAAGCTTGTCGATGACGATGCGATTCGTCAACGCGCCCCATTATGACGACTGAAACGATCGGTGACGATCAAAACGCCTGCGAAGAGTGTAAACGCGCCTCCGCCGAAAGTGCACGAGATGCGTCGAGGGCGCCGATTTCTCCGCATGACGGCCAGCATTGATGACGACGAATCCAACTTCGCGATCAGGAAGACTCGACGATGAAACGTTTCACGCCAGCCCTGACGATTGCCTTGATGGCATGCGCTGCCACCGCGCAAGCCGAGACCGATTTGGATTCGTTGCTCGGAGACTGGACCGCCAATGCGCCCGTTGAATCGGACAAACCGGCCAAGTTGCCCGGGACCGGCGACTCGCCGTCGCCGGTGGAACAGGTGCAGATGATGCAAGTTGATGGGCTGCCCGATGCAAATGCGTCGGTCTCAGGTGAAACGTTTGCGAGTCGGAACGCGGACTATCCAGCATTCGAGCAGTCCACGCCCTCGGGAGTTGCTTATCAAGGCAACATGGTGGCGAATCCGTACGCTTCGACGCAAAGCTGCTCTTCTTGCGATTCCGGTCCGGGATGTCAGGCAGGTCCGACCGGATGCGGTTCAGGGTGTTGCACGGCGCCGTGCGGTGAAGTCTTGAACGGCTGTGATATCGCCCATCTCTGTTTGCCCGAGTGCCGTCCTCACCAACCACCGGTCCTGCCACCGCCCAGCACGTTGTTGCAGTACTTTTACAGTCGCAACTCTTACTCAGCGGTTTGGGCTGGTTACAACGCCGAAACACGACAAAGGCTCCGCAACCGTAGTCCCTACCTGGTCGGACCGCAGCAATGCGTGGCAGACGGGTGCGGATGTCACTCGGGATGTGCCAGCGGCCAGTGCGAAACGGCGACACCGTGTGACGGTGCGATGGTGGGCGACTGCACGACCTGCACACCGTAAGCCTCGTCCGCGAAGTCTCGGCGCCGGCGGTCAAAAAAATTCAATCAAGTCGCTGATGCGGTGACTTCGAGGCCCCAGTGCTCTATTTCAATCCGGCATCCGACATCATCAGTTGTAGGTCGGCCCAGGCTGCTCGTTTGGCATCCGGATTCCGCAGCAAATAAGCCGGGTGATAAATCACCAGGACTTTGCTGTCCCGATAGGGATGAAATCGTTGACGCAAGCGTCCAATGCTGAGTTTCGTTTGCAACAGGGCTCGAGCGCTAACAGCTCCTAGGCAAATGATGTACTCGGGACGCAGGATTTCGAATTGCTGTTCGAAGTAGGGTCGACAATTCTCGATCTCGTCATGTTCCGGATTCCGATTCCCTGGCGGGCGGCACTTGACCGTGTTCGTGATGTAGACTTCGTCGCGATCCAGCTTGCACGCCTCGATCATCTTGGTCAGCAACTGGCCCGCTCGCCCAACGAAGGGTCGACCCGTGCGATCCTCGTCCGCACCGGGACCTTCGCCAAAGAACAGGAACCTGGTCGTCTCCATATTCCCTTCGCCAAATACGGTTCGGTTGCGACATCGCGATAACTCGCCGCACCGATCACAGCTCGCCACTTGATCCGCCATGTGATCCAAACGCTCGCGGCGATCGGCGACCGGTAGTCCGTCGGGATACGGATTGCTTGAGCTGGGCGTGGGCGCCGGAGATGGCGGGACCGGAGCAAGACGATGGTTGGCACTGGATTCAATGGAGCTGCTCGCCAGCGGGCGACTCGGTTTCGTTGCCAGAGGCTTTTTGGGGAGTCGGGCGTCGGACCCGGGGCTGACCTCCGGAATCATCATCTGACGCTGCCACCGCAGCGACGCAGCGTTGTCGACGGCCGGAACGACGTGAACACCAGCACGTTCCAAATGGGCGCCAAGCGACGCGGCGGCGTCGGCGATTTCAACAGCATTCATCGGCGCGGGATCGGTCATGGCGCGTCAGTGTCTTCGTTGAACGAGTCGAATGGTCGAGTGCATTTGGCTGGCAAGGATCACCGACCGTGGTGATATCCGATTTCGGCGCGACAGCGTACCATGACAAAGATCTTTGCTTGTGCCCCCTGACGATGACATTCTCGTTTTTGCATCATGCCTGTTCCTCAAGTTGCCATCGTCGGCCGACCCAACGTCGGCAAGTCGAGCTTATTCAATTGGCTCGCACGTCGCCGTCTCGCCATTACGGATGACTACGAGGGTGTCACGCGGGACCGAATGACGACACTGATCGAACACGATGAGCGATTTTTTGAGCTTGTCGACACTGGTGGGATGGGCGTTGTCGATGCCGATGATCTGACCGGCGATGTCACGCGTCAAATCGAGTTGGCGATTGCTGCCGCCGATGTCATCTTGTTGGTCGTGGACGTGCAAACCGGTCAGATGCCTCTCGACGAGACGGTGGTCGAACGCCTTCGCGGGGTCGATCGACCCGTTATTTTGGTGGCCAACAAGGCCGATCAACCTCATCAGGATGCATTGGCCGACGAGTTCCAACGACTTGGCCGCGGCCGTCTCGTCTGCGTCAGTACGCTGCAGAACCGAGGCCGTGATGACTTGCTACAACTGATCGGCGATCGATTGCCGGCCGACGATGAATCGATCAATCCCGAATCATCGATGAAAGTCACGATCGTGGGTCGGCGCAACGTCGGCAAGAGCACGTTCGTCAATACGCTGGCCGAGTCTGATCGCATGATCGTCAGCGAGGTTCCCGGTACGACTCGTGATAGTGTCGATGTGCGTTTCGAAATCGACGGTCAAACATTTACAGCGATTGACACACCGGGACTCCGCAAACGCAAGAGCATCCGCACGGACCTCGACTTCTACGGTGCTCACCGTGCCCAACGATCAATTCGCCGGGCTGACGTCGTATTGATGTTCTTCGACGCGACCGAAAAGACATCGAAAGTCGACAAACAATTGGTGGGTTACGCGATGGAGCACCACAAGCCCATCATCTTCGTTGTCAACAAGTGGGACCAAGTCAAGGATATCGTCCCGACGGACCGGTGGGTGAAGTACTTGCGACATCAGTTCACGACGCTCTCCTACGCACCCATCGCCTTCATCACCGGCCAAACGGGAAAGAACGTCAAGACGTTGCTGAATCATGCCACGATGTTATTCAAACAAGCCCAGACGCGAGTGACGACGGGGGAGCTGAACCGAATCATCCGAACGGCAGTTGAAGCTCATCCACCGTCGCTGTACCAAAATCGACGCCCAAAGATCTTCTACGCCACGCAATTCTCCACGGCTCCTCCGACGATTGTCTTGATGTGTACCGACCCCAAAGCGTTTGGGCACAACTACCAGCGGTACCTGCTGGGTTGGTTGCGTGATCACCTGCCATTTGGCGAAGTGCCGATCAAGTTCTACTTCCAAAAACGAAGTCGTCACGACGAAAAGGAAATGTGAGCGTCCCTGATTCGTCCTCGACGCACGTGACTTCACCGATCATGGCCCCACCGATAATCGTCGTCGATACACCGTCTTTCCGCACGTGACAAATAGTTCGTCGTGGTTGGGGCCACCGATGGTGCAACTGGTCAGAGGACTTCCCGGGCTTGGATGAGCGATGACCCCGCATGGCCGCCCGGTCGAATCGAATACCTGGACGCCGACGGCGCTGGTCACGTAGTAACGTCCTGCCCGATCGACCGTCATGCCATCGCCTCGCGATGCGGCCAGATAGGGTGGCGGAGAATTGAATTGAAACTCGCCATCTGGATCAATCGGCATCCGCATTGGCATCGTGGGCATCTTGGCGTCCAACTCACCGCCCGCGTTGACCCGGAATGTCCAGGAAACGCGATCACCGGAGGCCGACACGGCCAGGGTGCCGCCATCGGGTGAAAGCGCGATCCCGTTGGGGCGGACAATCCCCGTATCAACGACGTGCGTCTCACCAGTGCCGAGATGGATGCGAGTGACTTGCGATGAACGTGTTTCCGTAATGAATGCAAACCCGTCATCGGTCACGACAAGGTCATTGGGCGTGACGCCGCTCGCAACGGTTTGAAGTTCACCCGTGGCCGGATCGATGGAAATCACGTGACCGGCTTTACCGCTGCAACCATACAAACGGCCATCCGGCCCCATCATCATCCCGCTGACGGATGCCTCGGCGACGGGCGTAACGGATGCATCCGAAGCATCGATGCGGAAGACCGAGGACGCCCGCATGTCACAGAAATAAACATGACCGTTTTCATCGCTGCACGGCGCATCGGCAAACCCCAGCCCATCGGCGGCAACCCGCCACCGTTCATCGGTGATCAATATCCGCAGCAGGGTTTGGTCACCGCGCAAATCGTCCGAAGTATTGATGGTCGGTTTGGGAGCTTCCTCCCGCCACAGCCAAGTCATCGCTTCGGCGAACCTCGGACTTCCAAAATCGGGTCCATGGGAGTAGCCCTCCGCCCAATCGAGCCGAACGTCGTATCCCATGTAGTCCAGCGCCGATGCCATGCGTTGATTGGCAATCGGCCAACTGCCAAAGGCGTTATCAACATCACCGCTGGTATCGGCCATGTACACGCGGATCGGTTTCGGTTCGGTCTTGCGCACGAGTCCCGGATAGGCATCTCCGCCTCGTAGATTCGTGTAGCTACCGACGCTGTTGTAGACCTTTCCAAACACGTCAGGTCGTTGCCATGCCGCGGTGAAAGCGCAGATCGCGCCGGAGCTGGAACCTCCAATTGCCCGCATGGCGGGGTCCTTGGAGATGTTGTATTTCGATTCCACTAACGGCAGGATCTCATCGACTAAAAATCGCACGTAGTGGTCGCCGAGGCTGTCATACTCACGGCTCCTATTGGATGACTTTTTGCCGATACGCGGCCTATCAACGTGATGACCCGGGTCGATGAAAACACCAATCGTCGGGGGCATATCACCGCGTGCAATGAGATTATCCATGACGTTGGGAATCCTCCACTTGCCTTGGATGTCTCTCAATCGTTCGCCATCCTGAATCACCATCAGCGCCGCCGGCTCGGAGGCGTCGTATTGCGCCGGCACATATACCGCCCACGCTCGCGTCGTACCTGGAAAAATCGTCGACTCAAATGCCGGCATTGACGTGACGGTTCCATGTGGCACGCCGGTTTGCATCGCTGCATCGGGGTGGAGTTTCCAACCCGGCTTGGTTTGACGGGGCGGCAACACGGTCGACGGAGCCTCGTCGTCGAACAACCATTTCAGAGCATCGGGCAGCGCAAGCCCCGCCGCCTTCCCGTTGTGGCCGCCATCGGTCATTTCAAGACGATAGGTGTATCCAGCAAACTGCAGGGCGGCGGCCATGTCCTGGTTGGCCAGCGGCCAGTTGCCATGCATGTTGTTTAGGTCGTCTCGGCCCTCCTGCAGGTACACCTTGATCGGCTTGGGCGAGTCCTTGGTCTGTCGAATCAAACCGGGATAGGCCCAACCTCCCCGAATGTTGGTGAAGCTTCCGATGTGGCTGAGGACATTGCCAAACTGATCGGGACGGTGCCAAGCCGCCGTGAACGCGCAGATACCGCCTGACGAAGCACCGGCGACGGCACGCCGGCTCGGGTCATCGGTCACGTTGAGGTTCGCCAGAACGGCTGGCAGGAACTCATCGACCAGAAACGATGAATATCGGTCGCTCATCGAGTCGTATTCAAAGGAGCGGTTGCGTCGATCGGCTGAATCTGGCTTGGTCGCTGCGATCGTGCCCGGATTGACAAATACCGCGATGGTCGGTGGTAGCGACCCATCGGCAATCAATTCATCGAGCACGCTGGTGGCTCGATAGGGCCCACTGGTGCGAGCGTAGTTCATGCCATCCATGAACACGATCAAATTGGCCGGTGAACCTGAGTCGTAATTCGCCGGGACGTAGACGGCGTAGTCACGGTGGGTGCCGGGGAAGGCCTGGGACTGACGGAAAACCCCCTTGGTCAAATTGCCGGTCCTCAACTCGGAAGCGACGCTCCAGAGCGAAGTCGATGCAAGCAACGTCAATACAGACAACACACGTAGCATGATGGTGGGCCGAAGTGGGGAGGACGGTCAGATGTTTGGCCCCACAGAATAGCCACTCCAGCAAGGCCGTGTTGCCACTGGCCCATGCCCCGATGCGGTCAATCGTCATGGCGAATTGATCGCCGGTTCTGTTTCTTCTGTGATTGTTGTTTCTTGTGATCTAGACGACGTCGCTTGCTGCCCAACGTTGGGCGGGTGGCCATGCGTTTTTTGGGCGGGAACCGACATGCCAACAACCACCGTTTCAAACGATCGCGGGCATCGTTCAGGTTCCTCGACTGGTCACGGGTGGCATCGCTATGTAGAACGATTTCGCCTTCTCGATTGATCTGATTGGCGTGAGCCATCTCAAATCGACGACGCCAGTCTGTACTAAAGCCCGGGCTGGTTTTGAGCTTCCACCGCAAGGTGATCTTCGAATTGACCTTGTTGACATTCTGGCCCCCCGGACCTCCGCTGCGCGCGGCCGACCACTGTAGCTCGCTTGTCGGGATGACAAAGGATCCTGTGATGCGCAGATCAGCCATGTCCGCAGTCTAAGCCGCGTTCCGGGATGACGCGACGGGCGCTGACGGTTGACCCCGCTTCGGATCGAAACGAACGGTCGCCGATGACGATGAATCACTCAGTCGGCCACAACGAACGAATTGCAATGCCATTCGAATCGCGTCGGGATGCGCTGCCAGACGCTGGTGGGTTGTCGGCAAGACGTGGTGATCACGCTGGCATGCAAGACGCGTCGACTGCACCGAAACAACGAAGTCGCGAGCGGCGGCGATGACTGCCACGTGCATGCGTCTGGGTTCTGGCAATTGATTGACGAGGCTCTCCGGATCCTCCGAAAGTTCCCGAACCTGTGGGAACCAACAGGATAGTGGTCCGAGTGGCATCCGAGTTAAGTGCGATCCGCGATTGGGTGGTGCCAACATGACCAAACGACCGCACTTGGCCGGCAAACGCGACTCCAGCCTCGATTGCGACAATGCCGCCCTGGCGACAATGCCGCCCATGCTATGAGCGATCAAATGCACTCGATGGACGTCCGGACGCTCGAAGTGCTCTCGCAACAGCTCGCTGAACTGGGCCGCATGATGTGCGATGGAACCGCTGAGACTGGGGTACCCCCAGTTGACGCACTCATAGCCGGCCTCCACAACGGCGCGACAGAGTGGTTGCATGCTACGACGACCCGCAAACAACCCGTGGGTCACGATCACGACGTCGCGGCGCGAACCGAACGAATCGTCGAGTTTCAACACCATGCCGGTTGTATCGGCTGTACCGATTAGGAATCTTGCCCCAAAACTCCCGCGTGAAACGGCAATCCGTGAAACCTCAATTGGCGGCAGCCAGTTCCTCGTGTTCCACCAAGAATCGTTCCGCGTCCAACGCCGCCATGCATCCCGTTCCGGCCGAAGTAATCGCCTGACGATAATAGTCATCGGCGACGTCGCCCGCGGCAAACACGCCGGTCACGTTGGTATTGGTCCGGAACGGCTTGGTCCACTGAATGTATCCCGATGAATTCATCTCCACGGCTCCATCGAGGAATGTGGTGTTGGGCGTGTGGCCAATGGCGACGAACATGCCTCCGACGTCCAATTGACGCGTGGAATCGTCCAACGTGCTGCGTAGCCGCAGGCCTGTCACGAGATTGCCATCTCCCAAGACCTCGTCGACGACACTATTCCACTGCATTTGAATCTTGGGATGATTTAGCGCACGGTCTTGCATCACCTTGCTGGCTCGCATTTCGTCTCGCCGAACGATCAAGTGAATGGTGTCGGCACCCTTGAGGTTGGCAAGGTACGTTGCCTCTTCGACGGCCGAGTCGCCTCCTCCCACCACGGCAAGCGGTTTGCCTCGATACACCGGCAACGCTCCGTCGCAAACGGCACAGGCGCTGACGCCTTTGTTCTTGTATGCGTCTTCACTCGGCAGACCCAAGTAGTTTGCTCGCGCTCCCGTAGCGATGATGACCGTGACGGCCTTGACGGGTTCGCCCGAGGCGGGGAACAGAGTGTGTGGCGGTCCAGAGAAGTCGACACGCTCGATGTCATCGCCGATGACGCGCGTTCCGAAATTGAGCGCCTGTTGTTTCATCAGTTCCATCAGTTCGGTGCCCTGAACGGCGTAATGCGGTTGGTCGTCCTTGACATGCCCGTCGGGCACCATCGGTAAATTCCAGTGGCGATCCTTGTCCACCGCCGATTCGACGAAAGCGCGAATATTGCCGGCCGGAAAGCCAGCAAAGTTCTCGACCTCGGTCGTGAATGCGAGTTGCCCGAGCGGGATCATCTCGGGCTTGACGGTGCCTTCGTAGACGAGCGGATTCAGATTGGCCCGTGCGGCATAGATGGCCGCCGACCAACCGGCAGGACCGCTGCCAATGATCACGCAACGTTCAAACTCGCTTGAATCGCTCGGTTGGTCCAACTTAGGCGAGGTGGTCATGCAGGTCTTTCGTCGAGGGAATTGAGTGAAATTGGATTCGAGTCACAGGGAACGCCGACCCCGCTAGTATATGACCCGGTGAATCCTTCGCGAGATGTCTTCAATCTGGAATGCCAATGAGCACGCTGGTCGTCGCGGCCGTTTCGATGGTTGCCTTTGTGGTTGCGTACCACACCTACGGTCGATTCGTTGCCCAAAAGCTCTTTCGGCTTCAAGACGATGAGGTGATGCCGAGTATTCAGCAGCGGGATGATGTCGACTTTGTGCCGACCAGCCGTCCCGTCGTCCTCGGCCATCACTTCACTTCGATCGCGGGAACGGGGCCGATTGTGGGGCCAGCCCTCGCGGTGTTCTGGGGCTGGCTCCCGGCGTTGCTGTGGGTTGTGTTTGGTTCGATTTTCATTGGCGGCGTCCATGACCTTTCGGCGCTCGTTCTATCCATCCGGAATCGTGGTGAATCGATCGGCCAGGTCGCCGGTCGCGTGATCTCCCCGAGAGCCAAAATCCTATTCCTGATCGTCTTGGCGATGGCGCTCTCGATTGTCCTGGCGATCTTCGGCTTGGTCATTGCCAACGTCTTCAAGCTCTATCCAGAGTCCGTGCTCAGCGTTTGGACGGCGATGCCAGTTGCAGCGATCATTGGATGGACCTCGATTCGAGGCGGCCGTTCGTTGACGATGCCATGCATGGTCGGTCTGGTTTTGCTCTACGTGACGATTTATCTGGGTGCCACGTCGCTGCCGATTGATCTTGCCGCGGTCCTGCCGGCCGACGCCGTCTATGCCACACCCGTTGTCGCGTGGACGGTGCTGCTCTTGGCGTATGCGTTCGCGGCGTCGGTGTTGCCGGTTTGGTTGCTACTGCAGCCGAGAGACTTCATCAACAGCTTGCAATTGGTGGTGGCGTTGACGCTGTTGCTCGTTGGACTGGCGGTTGCCTCGATCTCCGGTGCAGCTAATTTGTCAGAATCGGCCCCGGCTCTGGCCACTCAAATTCCTGCTGACGCTCCACCGATGTTTCCGTTTCTATTCATTACGATCGCGTGTGGGGCCTGCAGCGGATTCCATTGCTTGGTCAGTAGCGGAACGACGAGCAAGCAGCTTGCGACGGCGGGAGATGCCCAGGTCGTTGGCTACGGTTCGATGCTGGGAGAAGGCATGTTGGCCGTCGTCGTGATTTTGGCCTGCTGCGCCGGTGTCGGGATGGGGCAGCTGACTCGGACGGAGACGGACGGGTCCACGGCGATTTCTCGATTGGAACCCGCGGTGAGCTCCAACGGACAAGGTTCAGCAGCTTGGCGATCATATTATCGGACGGGACTCGGGCAAGCCGGTGAGGACGGCGGCTGGCGCCAACAAGGCCTGGACAAGAAACTGGCCGCGTTCATTGATGGCGGTGCCAACTTTCTTTCAAGCATCGCCATTCCACTAAAGTATGGCGTTGCAATCATGGCTGTGATGGTTGCTTGTTTTGCGGCCACGACGCTCGATACCGCAACCCGGCTGCAGCGATACGTGATCAGCGAATTATCCGGCTCGATGGGTTGGAAGTTCGGTACCAATAAGTTCGTTGCCACGTCGATTGCCGTCGGCGTCGGCCTTGCGATTGCGATCTTCGCCGGTGACGCCCCGGGCAAAGGTGGACTGATGCTTTGGCCGCTCTTCGGCGCGACCAATCAGTTGCTTGCCGGTCTCGCGTTGATGGTGGCGACGTTCTATCTTGCCCGTCGCAATCGCCCTCTGGCCGTCGTCGCTGTGCCGATGATGTTCATGCTGTTGACACCGGCGTGGGCGATGACATTCGACCTGATTCGAAATTGGTGGCCCCAGCGTGATTGGGTGCTGATCAGTTTCGGGCTGGCCACACTGGGGCTTCAGGCGTGGATGATCATCGAAGCGTGGTTTTTGTGGCGGCGTCTGAAACACGGGCCCGTGGCGGAAACTTGAAGCTTTCGAAACAAATCTCCCTCCAGCCACCCACGGAGGGGCCCCGTTTCCATGAGACCGTGAATTGAACCAAAGAGATCGCAATTCTTCATGCGATTTTCAAGAAACGTCGAGCGAGTCCCTGTCCGCGGCGGTGGCTGAGTTTGACGCGGGATTTTGCCGGCGGAGTTCGCGTTTTGCCGCTGACAAGATGCCTCCCGACCGTTCCGGATTTGAAGCCAGCTCGATACAATTCGCCGCGGTCGAGTAGATCCATCCCCTCTTCAACAATCCGGTCAGGCAAAACGGCTCATGAAAGTCTCTCCATTCCCCACTGGTTTCGTTCTCACGATGATCATTGTTGTGGCATCGATGATGACATGGACGGGTTGTGATAGCGAATCCTCGATGAGCGAGCCCATGGGCTCCGGCGGTGAGATCGGCATCGTCTCCGATCTGGTCGGACAAATTCGCATCGACGGTAGCAGTACGGTCCAGCCGATCAGCAACGCGATTCGAGAGACCTTTATCGTTCAGCATCCTGGTGTGAACATTGACGTCGGTGGCAACGGAACGGGCAACGGCTTTGAGTCTTTCGCGATCAAGGGAACCGACATTAGCGATGCATCGCGCCCGATCAAACCAAGTGAGTTTGAAAAGTGTCGCGAGGCCGGTGTTCGCTTCCTTGAGATACCGGTTGCGTATGACGGTTTGACCATTGTGGTCAACCCCGGTAACGATTGGGTCAAGCAGTTAACCGTCGATCAGCTCAAACTCATGTTCGTTGGTGATGATGCTGCACAGAAGTGGAGTGACGTCGACGAATCATGGCCGGATGAAACGATCAACATCTTCGCACCCGGGACGGGCAGCGGAACCTACGACTACTTCCATGAGGTCGTTGCGAAGAAAGACGAAAAGGAGCTTCGCGACGATATGAACCTGAATGAAGATGACAATATTTTGGTGCAAGGGGTGGCCGGTAACCAATATTCGATCGGATTCTTTGGAAAGGCATACTACGATGAAAACAAGGAACGTCTACGTGCCGTGCCGATCGTCAATCCCAAAGATGAGACTGCCTATTTGCCGACGACGGAAAATATCGCCGCGAGTCTTTACGCCCCGTTCAGCCGCCCGCTATTCATCTACGTCAATTCTGAGTCGCTCAATCGCGCTGAAGTAACCACGTTTGTCGAGTATTATTTGGATAACGCGGTGACTGCCAGCGAAGCCGTCGGCTATATCCGGCTACCGGATTCGGTGACGGAGGCCGCCCGAGCGAATTTCGACAATGAGGTGACGGGAACCCATTTTGTCGATGGAGACGACAATCGAAGCGGCCCACTGACGGAACTGTTTGTGCCAGAGAATCTGACCGACTGACATGGTATGAGCGTTCCACCTAAGAACGGACAGCCGGCCGCGCTGCAGAATCGCCAGTTTCGCTCGTCGGGATGGGGGCTTCTGCAAGAAAAAGCGATGGTGGCCTTATTGGCCGTCTGCTCGATGATGACCGTTGGCATCACACTAGGCATCGTGGTGATGCTGGTCGGGCAGAGCTGGAAGTTTTTTCAGAGTGACTTTGTGTCGGTGCGCGAGTTCCTGACCGGGACGAAGTGGACGGCGTTGCAAAGTCGCGACTTAGAAAAGGCCCAGTTCGGCATCGGGCCACTTCTCTCGGGAACGCTTCGCGTGACGTCCATTGCGATGTTGATCGCTCTACCGTGTGGTTTGGTCACGGCTGTCTACCTCAGTGAGTTCGCGTCGGCGCGTATCCGAGCATGGCTCAAACCCACATTGGAAATCATCGCCGGCATACCGACGGTCGTTCTCGGTTACTTCGCCATTTTGATCATCAGTCCCGGTCTGCAGTGGATCAGCGGAGGAGCGTTCGACACGTTCAATGCGACCAGCGCGGGCATCGCCGTTGGCGTGCTGTGTTTGCCGATGGTGTGCAGTCTGTCCGAAGATGCTTTGCATGCCGTGCCGAGATCACTTCGTGAAGGCGCGTATGGATTAGGGTGCACTCCGTTCGAAACGTCAATGAAAGTGGTGGTTCCGGCCGCCTTGTCCGGCATCGTGTCCGCGTTCTTGCTGGCCTTCAGTCGAGCCATCGGCGAAACGATGGTCGTGGCTCTTGCTGCCGGAACCCGCGCCACCCTCACGGCGGATCCGAGGCAACAATCTCAAACGATGACCGGCTTCATCGTGGAGATGATCAAGAGTGAGAGCGAGTTCGGAACCGTTCAGTACTACAGCCTCTATGCGGTCGCCATCACGCTGTTTGTGATCACGTTTGGAATGACTCTCTTGGGTCAAATTGTTCGCAGACGGTATCAAGAGGCGTACAGTTGAGCGAAGCAAGTGCCACAGACGAAACCCAAGGGTCTCGGGGTGCCGTTCCGTTGGCAAGCGCCTCCGATTTATCGGACAACTCGCGACGCCGGAAGCTCCACAGTCGCCTGTTCTATGGACTCTGTGTCTTGATTTCGCTTGTGAGCGTGTGTGTCTTGGTCGTGCTATTGGTATCGATCGGCGTGCAAGGAAAGTCGCGGCTGACACAATCGTTGCTCACCGGCGCCCACAGCGAACTCAATCCGGAGTCGGCGGGGATGTGGCCCGCGATCGTTGGCTCGATCGGAATTTTGGGCGTCTGTGCATTGGCGGCGTTGCCTCTCGGGATCGGAACCGCCGTTTTTTTGGAGGAGTTCAAGCCCACCAACCGATGGTTGCGATCCCTGCATGGATTCATTCAGCTCAATATTGCCAACCTGGCCGGAGTGCCGTCGATCGTCTACGGGCTGTTGGGCCTGAGCTTGTTTGTGTTCATGTTCAATGTCTTTGGTCAGATCAAAGTCAATGAGTCCAGCGGCATCGAGCTGATGGGCGTCGAACGCTACTATCAGTTACTGACCCTCCGTGGGAATGGTCACACAGTTCTGATTCCACAAACGGACCTGTCTCAACCGACGATCACGGTGGACGAACCCGTGATGGGAATCGACCCGCAAGGTCGGCCAATCCAAATCGGCGTCTGGGATCCAGGAACACCGAAGCCATCCGCGGATGAAGAACGACGACGAACCGTTAAGCGCGGCCGCGTCGGTGGGGTCTATGCGAAAACGAGTTGGAACTATTTTCGCCTGCCCTTTGGGCGTAGCTTCTTGGCAGCGGGCCTGACGTTGTCGCTGGTGATCCTGCCGATCGTAATCATTGCATCGCAAGAATCGCTTCGAAGCGTCAGCCCCTCACTTCGCGAGGCATCGTACGGCTTGGGTGCCACCAATTGGCAAACGGTTCGGCATGTTAGTTTGCCAGCGGCAATTCCAGGAATCATGACCGGTTCGATCCTCGCGATGGGCCGAGCCATTGGTGAGGCGGCGCCCGTGCTGGTCGTTTTGGGAGCCACCGTGGCAAAGAACACCGGCCCGCAACACTTGATGGACAACGTGGTGACCATGCCGGTCTTGATTTTCAATTGGGCCGGCCGTCAACAAGCCACCTACCAGGAACTCGCCGCAGCAGCCATCATCATCCTGTTAATGATCCTGCTATTGATGAACTCCGTCGCGATTTATCTCCGCCAACGTTTGCGGGTCGACTAAGATCGCGAAATCCGATCACCCACGGGTGTCGAATTCGTCCGGCTTCTCCAATGACCAATCAAATGAGCGAAGCTCCTCCGTCTGCTGCTCGATCGACCGCGAGCGCCCCAAGCCGGCCTGATGAGCGTTCTGACGAGACATGCATTCATATCCGGCAATTCAATGCGTGGTACGGCGCGTTCCAGGCCATTCATGAATTGAACCTCGATATTCCCAAGGCGCAAGTCACCGCGTTCATTGGTCCCAGCGGCTGCGGCAAAAGTACGCTGCTACGTTGGATCAACCGAATGAACGACATCGTTCCGAGTGCTCACGCACGCGGCACGCTCAACCTCGCGGGCGCTGACGTGTTGGCCGATACGACCGATGTGGTCAATCTACGCCGCCAAGTCGGGATGGTCTTTCAAAAACCCAATCCATTTCCCAAAACCATTTTTGACAATGTCGCGTTCGGCCCGCGATTGCACTTGCGGCTTCAACGCGGCGAGTTGGAGGAACTCGTTCAGTGGTCTCTCCAAAAAGCGGCCGTTTGGGATGAAGTGAAAGATCGGTTGCACGCTCCGGCTTTGGGCTTGTCGGGTGGGCAACAACAGAGGCTCTGCATCGCTCGGGCCATCGCCGTGGGTCCCGACGTACTGCTGATGGACGAACCTTGTAGCGCCCTGGATCCGGCCAGCACACTTGCGATCGAGGACCTGATCTACGAATTGCGCGAGCAATACACGATTGTGATGGTGACCCATAACATGCAGCAGGCTAGTCGCTGTAGTGACCGGACGGCATTTTTCTTTGAGGGTCGATTGATTGAATCGGGGCCCACCGAAGACGTCTTTACCAAACCCAAGGAAAAACGGACCGACGACTATGTGCGTGGGCGTTTTGGTTGATGCGTTCTGTGACGATACGTGGTATCGCGGCGTGAATTGCGACATGGACCTTTTCGCCGATCAATGACATCCTCTTCGACGGAGCACGAGCGATGAGTAAGCATCTCGACCGGGGAATGACCCAATTACGAACCGATTTGGTCGATCAGTTCGGTGTGGTGGAGCAAATGATCGGACTATCGGTGCGTTCGCTTACCGAGCGTCGTCCCGACTTTGCCAAGCGAGTGATCGAAACGGATTCGTCCGTGGATGCCACCGATATTCGAATCGAGGAGGAGTGTCTGAAGTTACTCGCCCTGCATCAGCCGGTTGCGGAAGATCTTCGATGGATCATCACGGCGGTGAAGGTCAACGGTGAGTTGGAGCGAATGGCCGATCTTGCTTGCCGGATCTCCGAACGAAGCCAAGCGTTGGATCTGTTCCCACTATTCGAAGTTCCCGATCATCTCGACGACATGGTGCGGTCGGTTCTCAAGATGGTCCGTATCAGCCTGGATTCATTCATTGACCAGGATGACCAGCTGGCCCTGGAAGTCATTGCAAGCGACGCCCGAGTGGATGAATTGAATGTCATTCTGATCGATGAATTGCATCAAACGATGAAGTCGTCCAGCGACCAAATCGAACCCGCGATTCACTGTTTCAGCGCATCGAGGCACCTTGAGCGAATTGCGGACATGGCATGTCACGTCGCTGAGGAGACCGTCTACTTGGTCAGCGGTGAGATTGTCCGTCATCGACTTGAAAGTGGTGACACCGTGACCGGCGGCTGATCCCGCAACCGAGTCAGCTGCCGGCGTAGGTCGGCGTAGTCCAACGCGAGCACACGGACGTTGGATGGTAGTTTCGTGATTGCCGGGTCAACATAGGGGTCCGCCACACCCGCAATGAATCGATCGATCCAAATCGGGTCAACCATCTCGTCGGCATTGAATTTGGCAGCGACGTGACGGAGGAGCCCCGGCAGAGATCGGATGGATGGGGTCGGCCGAGTGTCGGCGGCGGCCGATCGCAAGGTGAACTCAGTGGCTGTGAGCTCGGCGGCCAAAGCTTGCGCCTGTTCATCGCCGTCGCGATAGACCGCGACGGCAAAGTGCTGATGGGCAACGCGTTGTACGTCACGCGACCCCGAGTGGTCTCCCGCGGACCCGATGACGGGGATCTCCATCCACTTTGAGTCGTCATCGGATTCCTGCCGATGTGCCGAGACGGTCACGTCCAGCACGCCACCACGACATCCCGAAGGCACTTCAAACGCGATCGAGAACTCTTTTTCGCCCTCGAGTACCTGTTGAGCAGTCCAGTTCATTTTGAAGTACACACCCCGTCCGCGCTCAATCGTACCGGACGCCGTGACGGCCTCGATAGGCGCGTGCCGTTGGATCGTCCAGGTTTGAGCATGCTTGCCGCCTCGATCAGCTCCCAACTGCCCCCGAACCAGGTGACCGTACGCGACGTCACCACTGATACCTGACGAACGAGTCGATTCCTCTGTCGCCTGGATTTCGATTGGCGACGTCATCGTGCTGGCGGTCTCCGTCCGTGGCGAGTAGTCGTCCACCGTCCAACCCACATGTCGAGGCACGACACGCACCATCCAATGATCAATCGAGGGCGCGTTGGGCGATACCAAAGCCGACAGTCGCAAATGAACCTGCATCGATTGCCGGTCTGACATCACGCCAGCGGCCATTGGCGACATGTCGAAAGAAACTGAATGACTGGCGTACGCGTCAGCAACAAACCAAACCATGCCAATGATGGTTGCCGCAATGAATCGTCTGAACATGCTTGGACTTCCGTTTCGAAAAACAAACGTCGCCGGCTCATCCAGCCAATCGCCAAATCCATCTTGGGTTGACCCGCCGCATCGTGCTCGCGGCGGCAATCGACTCTTCGCAAAGCGATCGAGACAGTCAACAACGGTCTAATGAAAACGGCGCATCCACTCGCCAGCCTTTGGTCGTCTGATCGTGAAACATTCTCGGTGAACTCCTCGCGCCTCGCGAACCAGTTAAGAAGTCGATGACAAACCCCGGATTGTGAAACTGATTCGCTAATGAACGAATGGGGCGATTCTTGGACGCAAACCGACCCGCCCGATAAGCGACACTTGGTCAGATGTCGATGGACTTCGTCGCAGAAACGCACGCCAGCGGTCAAAGTGACATTCCCTTCTGGTTGATTCAGTCGCACCCACGTTACGACCGGATGGACCACTTCGTCTCGGTTCGGCCTCCGTCGGGTTATCGCCAACAGTGTCGTACTCGTTAACCGGGTCGTAATGGTCCCGGGTTGACACCCCCTACCTACGTGATACAAATTACCCAGCCAGCCACGAGGAGCCTTCCCTAGCGAGCCAAGACCTTCGCATCTTGTTACAGCTTTGGGAGCATTTGAATGTCGAGACGATATCGTGGCGTGTTTTGTTTGTTGACGGTTGCGACGTGGGCGCTCATGGCCACGCATCGTGCGACCGCGGACAGTGCGGTCATTAATTTCACCGCGAATCTTAGCCCGAGCGGCTTTACCGGACCGGACCAGTTCAGTCCTTTCGTCCCCGGAAACGCACTCTCGTTCTTTGCCGCGGGCGAGCCAGACGTGATTAAAGCCGATGGACAGTTCTACATCCAAGACTTTATCGGGGATGGAATTTACAACGCGAGCACGGCCGGGAACCGATTCCTGCTCCACTCACCGCTGATCGAACGCATTGAAGCCGATACATGGCGAGCTGAAGGACCATCGAATCACGGCACACT
Source organism: Planctomycetota bacterium (assembly GCA_038748615.1). Lineage (GTDB taxonomy): Bacteria > Planctomycetota > Planctomycetia > Pirellulales > Pirellulaceae > Rhodopirellula. Next base: position 32,266 of record JBCDIU010000052.1, read on the forward strand.
GAGTGGAGCAGGCGCGCCGATTGTTCAGCGCCGCAAGTTCTTGCTACCGACCGAGAGTCTCTTTGGGACAGCCACGGTGACGGTGTCGGGTGGACAGATTACCGAACTCAACTACGCATTGGATTTCAGTCAACCCGGTGTTCCCGGCTTCGAGAATACATCGCTACCAAGCACATTGTTGTTTAACGAAATCGGGTTGGGTCTCGGTGGTGCGACGTTTAGTTCGACCAATGTGGGAGCGGTCGGATCAGCTGCGGCCGACGCGGTGCCGTACGGCTTCAACACAGCACTTTCGCTGACGTCGTATCCGCCCAGTTTGTTATCTGGAACGGTCATCGACACGACGCGCGGCATGCTGAATGACGAGATCTTCAATAACACCGACGAGATCGGGGGTACGACGCCCAATATCAGCGCTGACGGTCGACTCGATGGTGGAATCTTTCCTAGCAGCATCACGCCAACGGGAGATGTCTACCTGGCAGATCCGTTTGCAGGCGAAACAGGCGACTTATTCGTATTCGACGCCAACAGCGAACTGGCGCTGAGCCTTTCGGTGAGTGCCGTTCCCGAGCCATCTGCGATACTGGCATTGATTCCGATCGCCACCTGGGTCGCAGGCCGTCGTCGACGACGAACTTTCGCGACGAGCTGCTAAGGGTTCGACGCGATCGGTAAGCGGCAGGCACTATTGCGCTGATTCGACTGACTTCATTCGTCTTCAGCGGATCAGCACGTAGCGGATGGTACTGCCGATACCAATCACAGACGGTTCGATAAGGAAGAGTGAAGTGGACCCTAAATTTAGGACCACGGAATAAGAGAGAAATCCGTCCTGAATCGGTAGAATTCGGCGTTCCCGAAGATTTCGATGACAGGACAGATTCATGGCACGGAAACGCCGATCATTCTCAGCGAGCTTCAAAGCCAAAGTTGCCATTGAGGCGATTCGTGAGCTCCAAACCACCAGTGAGTTGGCTGAGAAACACAAGCTATATCCAAGCCAGATCACGCTTTGGAAGAAGCAGCTCTTGGAATCAGCCGAGGATCTCTTCGAGGACGGCCGATCCGGCAAGTCCAAGGCTCAGGCGTCCGATGAACCGGACTCCGCACAGCTCTACGAGCAGATCGGACGCCTGAAGGTGGAACTGGAGTGG
>JBCDIU010000053.1:0-33227 GCA_038748615.1 Planctomycetota bacterium
GCTCGCGGTCGGGGTGACAATATAACGTAGACGCCCCCTTACGGATTTCGTGAAGCTATTCTATCGTCGCGAGATCGACGAACGCATTCGCCCCACGGACAGCTTTGACATGGATTTGATCACGATTGCCTCTTTCGTCTTCTTCACGGCGTTGGTGGCGGTCAGCACGTGGTGGCTGACGCGGAACGGCGATGTGGACTCGGACGAAGGCTTTTTTTTGGCGGGCCGTTCCCTTACGGGCGTCTTCATCGCCGGTTCGCTGCTGCTGACGAACCTCTCGACGGAGCAGTTGGTTGGGCTCAACGGTGACTCGTTCAATGACGGACTCTCGGTAATGTGCTGGGAGGTCATTGCGGGAATCTCGCTGGTGATTCTGGCACTCGTTTTCCTGCCTCGCTATCTCAAGTCGGGCATCGCGACGATCCCCCAGTTTTTGGAAGAACGGTACGGCCGTGGCGTCCGAGCGGTGACGGCGGCCATTTTTATTGTCGCCTACATGTTGATCTTGCTGCCTTTTGTGCTGTTCCTCGGTGCCAGCGGACTCAACGGCATGCTCGGACTGCACACGCGTTTCGGCCTCAGTGAGATTCAAATGATCTGGATCTTGCTGGCGTTCATCGCTTCGCTCGGCGGGGCATACGCGATCTTGGGCGGTCTTCGTGCGATCGCGGTGTCGGACACATTCAATGGGGCAGGTTTGCTGGTCGGCGGTCTGATGATCACGTACTACTCGATGCAACTGATTGCCGGCGCTGACGGTGGCTTATCGGGTGCGTTCAGCAGAATTCAGGCGGCAGATCCCGACGCGTTCATGTCCCTTGGCAGTGCCGATGAGTCCACGCATTGGCCGACACTGTTCACTGGCGTCTTACTGCTCAACTTCTTCTATTGGACGACCAACCAACAGATCATTCAGCGAACATTCGGTGCCAAGAATTTGGCGGAGGGACAGAAGGGAGTTTTGCTGGCGGCGTTCTTCAAGATCTTGGCCCCCTTGATTTTGGTGCTTCCCGGCATTGCTGCGGCGTACTTGGTCATCGGGGCGGAAGATCCGGAGATGATGGAGGCCGTGGGAAGAGACGCGGACGGGAACTGGGTGAGCAGTCGAGCCTACGGAGCTTTGGTCGCTCGAGTCTTGCCATCTTGGCTGCTTGGCTTCTTCGCCGCCGTGGTCACCGGTTCCATCCTCTCGACGTTCAATTCCGTGCTCAATTCGGCGGCAACCTTGTTCTCGCTGGATGTTTACAAACAGTATCTTCGTCCTGATGCGACCAGCCAGGACATTCGACGCTCTGGCCAATGGTGCAGCTTCATCGTTGCGGTGTTCGCCGTGATCGCCGCCCCGCTTGTTTTCTACGGTCGCGGGGGCGTTTTTAGCTTCTTCCAAAACCTCAATGGCGTTTACTTCATTCCGCTGGCGGCCGTCATTTTGCTCGGGCTCTTCAACCGCACGGCCGATGGTCGCTCGGCCATGATCACGATCCTGGTAGGCCTAGCGGCCATGGCGATCGGGACATTCGGATCCGGCGGCGATGGCGGCTGGTTGCAGTCACTCTTCGGCAATGGGTTCCACTACATGGGGTTCGTATTCATTTGCCTTGTGATTTTGCAATTGGTTCTCTCGACTGCGGGTTTACGGCGTCCGGAGCCATTCGTTCAGCAGGACGTGGGTGCCGTCGACCTAACCCCATGGAAGTTCGCGCCGGTCGTCGGCGTCTCGCTCTGCGTTTTGGCAGTTGGTGTCTATGTGTTCTTTGCGTTGTGAAACCAACGAGTTGTTACGATTGATTCTCGTCCTCCCCCTTTGATTGATGAACATCCCATGAGCTGCTTGATTCGCTGCACGACGCTGGCTGTCATCGTGTGCCTGACTTCACCGATGACCGCGCAGACAGTTATCGAGGATTTTGATTCCGTTTCGCTTTATACGCTGGAAAACGCCAATGGCGTCCAGATCAAAGTGACCCAGTACGGCGGAATCGTGACGAGCATCCGGATTCCCGACCGAAACGGCGTCATGGCGGATGTTGCACTCGGCTATGATTCCTTGGAGCAATACATCAACGCGCCAGACAAGCCTTACTTTGGAGCGATTGTGGGTCGGTACGGCAACCGCATCGCCAAAGGCGAGTTCACAATCGACGGAGAGAAGTATCCGCTGGCAACCAATAACGGTCCAAATCATTTGCATGGGGGTAATCTTGGGTTCGACAAAGTCATCTGGGACATCGAACCGAAGCAAATGGAGGGTAGACCCGGGCTTGAACTCTCCTACACGGCACGAGATGGAGAGGAAGGTTACCCTGGCAACCTAAGCGTCACGGTGACCTACCAACTGACCGATGACAATGAGTGGGTCATTCAATACTCGGCCACGACGGATGCACCGACACCGGTTAACTTGACCCAGCACACCTATTTCAACTTGGCGGGCGAAGGCTCCAAGACGGTCTTGGATCACGAACTGATGATTGCCGCAGACCACTTCACGCCAGTGGATGAAACGCTCATCCCAACGGGTGTGTTGCAACCCGTCGAATCAACACCGTTCGACTTCCGGGTGGCAAAAACCATTGGCCGTGACATCGAAATCGAGAATCAACAGCTGGCGTTCGGGCTAGGCTACGATCACAACTTTGTCCTGAGCGGCAGCCCCGGCCGCGAAGGGTTGACGCTGGCGGCCCGAGTGACAGAGCCGACGTCAGGACGAACCTTGGAGGTCCATACAACCGAACCTGGCATTCAGTTTTATTGCGGCAACTTTTTGGACGGTCGCTTGGTCGGAAAATCCGGGCGTCCCTATCAACATCGAAGCGGTTTCTGTTTGGAAACCCAGCACTTCCCCGACAGCCCTAACCAGGATGCGTTCCCGACAACGATCTTGCGACCTGGCGAACGCTATGAATCGACGACGGTGTATCGGTTCGGAGTGACGCCTGACTGATCGCTACGAATGGGGGTCGGTCATTGCCGGAGCAGCACAGAGCGACTCAATCAGAATCGCCATGGCGGCTCCAGCTAATGCCGAGCTCATGCTGGGTGAGTCTTCGTCCAGGAGCGCGACTTGCGATGGCATCAATGGTATGTGCACAAACAGGCTTGGTGTCGCAAGATCCATGCTACGCAGATAGTGCTGGCTGAGGTAAAGAGCCGCGTTGCAAAGGTACGTTCCGGCATGATGACTTATCCGAGCAGGAACGCCGGCGCTGCGAATTTGGGCGGAAATGGCCGTGAGTGGCAAATTGCACTTGTACGCCGCGGGACCACCGGCAATCAACTCCGTCCCATCGGTCCTTACATTGAGGCTCACGCTTTCCAATCGAAGGAACGACGACCCAGGGGCCTGACCACACAGAATGACATGGTCATACGCAGTCTGAAGGTCGGCACGGAGACGTTGACTCATCGATGTCAGCTCGACCGGATATCGGCGAGTCACCAGTTCGGCAGGTCCTTCGTACCAACGCGTTAACTCAACGAGCGTCGACCAGCTGGCGTTCTCCTTCCAGCGGTCATACGGCTCAAAGGCAGTTAGCAATATTCGTGGCACGCGTCGATCTCATCTTTGAAAATGCCTTGCAACCATGCCACGGCGGAACACCGCGGAAAAGTCGAATTCCCGACCTTCACAGCCTAATCGATCCGACCCTGGTTGAACGTGTTGGGTCAGATGCGGCGACGTTCGACTCGGCGTTCAACGCCGCTTGGCGGAATCGCTGGCTGCGGCGCTACACCCTGAGCCATGGCCCGATCCGACTCTCGACGGCCGCGAACCTGGTCGCTGAAACGCCGACCGTAGCTCACACCATCCTGCCCGGGTGCGAGCAAGAAAACGAGGCCGAGCCCAAACACCAGACCTGCCATGGATGAGCCCAGCGTCATCAGTCCGCCTGAGACGCCTTCGGGCTGGTCACCGATTTGCGGGTCGCCCAATGGCGACAACAAATTGGTTGCCAGGGCCGCCGTTCGACTCGCTTGAGCGTCGGACAAAGCCGCCTCGGCGGTGGCGAGCTGTTCCTGGAGCGCTTTGACCTCGGCATCGTATTTGGAATAGTTCGTTCGGACACCAGCGATTCGAACCAGTTTGGCATCGACGTTGGCTTTCTTCTCGAGCAGCCGGCTGACACGGTCCTGTGCTAGCGCGATCATCGGCTCCATGGCGCGGACGGCTGCCTCGGTCTCTTGCAACATTCGTTGCTTGATTTCGAGTTCGGTTTGGATGGCGGCTCTTCGGCGCGGGTGTTGAACCGTGTAGAGGCTCGCAATCTCGCTGGACTTCAGTTGAGCGTCGATCAGCCCATCTTTGAGTCGTTGCAGCGTCGGCTGATTCTTTAGCAGGTCACCACCGCTGACAAGTAAGTGCGCTGGGTCCTTGAGTCCTTTGAGCAGTAGCTCTCTCAACGATGCCAAACGCTCCAGTTCGAGCTCGGCAATCTGCAGTTCACGATCGATTAATTCGGTCGAGCGGCGATTCGCGCCATCACCGGTGAGTGTATCGTTTAGACTTCGCAGCTCGCCGAGGTCCTCGCCAAACTGAACTTCGATTGCGTGCATCCGTTCCAAGGCGGCCTCGAGTTTCTGTTTCGTTAGGTCGCGTGAGTAAGTCAGTTCCTTGATGATGCTGTCGGCACGGAGCGCACGGACGTTTCGCATGTGAGCGAATAGGTTGTCCAGCATCGCGTGGCAGAATTGCTCAGCCCACTCCGGTGATTCACCCGTGACCTGCAGGTACACCAGCTCTGTGTTGCCGAAATCGCTCCCTTGCGGAGCGACAACATTGACCCCTTTTTTGCGAACGGACTCTGTCATTCGCCTGGTTGGCCAATCGTCTACCCGACCACCCCCGGGAGGACCCACGTCACGCAGAGCGGCGGCAACGACATCCGGATTCCTGGCGACATCCAGAATCGTCTCCTGTGCGGCCTTCATTTCCGTTTGACTGGCAAAACGTCCCAAACGATCGACGGACCCGGTTGCTTCGTCACGTAGCACCAATGCCTGGCGGACCGACCAAGAATCCTTTCGAAAAACGGCCAACCCGATGCCCAGCACGCCAAACAGCAGTGCCGCTCCGAACCAGATCGGGGCAAAGAGAACCAAGACGTTTCGGACGTGTTGCCACGGGATCGGCGCGGAGGACATGGGCGGGGACCGAATTCGGAGCCAGAATAATGAACGCGGGTTTTTCTGACCGAACTCTAGGTTGTCGCCAGCGCCCGTCGTTGCAAAATCAAGTTTCTGGTTGGCCGGTCCCCAGCGGGTCACACCGATGAAGCACCATAAGAAGGATTGTGCCGGGAAGGCCGGCTAGGACGATGTCGCCGGGCGTCGAAGTCCGAAACCGATCGCGACCGCGAGGGAATACACAACCAATAGCGATACGACAATCACGAAAGCTTCCGGATGCTTCTTGTCCATTGCTTTATCATAGATGGCGGTCGCCGCCGCCGCCAACGCCCCAAGTACCGCCAGCCCCATCAGCAAGTTCCAACCCAGGCGGCTACCACCAACGGGCATTTCGTCCCCCAAAATTCGGCGGCTATTCATCATCAGGAAAAATGTGATGTAGGCAATCGGCAGCAGCATCATGCCGAACGTACTGGCAAAGATAGCGAGCCAAAATTTGGCACCACTGGACCAAAGCACGACCCAAAGCGCACCACAGCATCCCGCCGTCAGAACACCGACAACAAATGGGGCGGTGCCGTCGGGCTGGCCCATCATTTCGCGGAACGCGTAACCATTGATCAACATCAAGATGATGATCGTGGAGAATCCCATTCCAAAGACACCCAGACCGAATATCAACTTTGCCGCCGTCGGCCCCAAGAGCGGTGCAAGCGTCTGAGATAATTCAAAGGCGTTGCGTTGAATGAGAGCGGCGGCGATCCGCTTTTCGGATTCCGGTAGGGCGGCGACCAGGGCGAGCTTGGATCCTTCGTCCGTGGTGGCAGCCGCCTCGCCGAGTTCGGCATCCACTCTCGCAATCAATCGATCTCGCACGGATGGGAAACTAGGCGACTGTTCCATGACCGACAAATCGCTGGATGCCAGCTGTTCGTCGATGCGATTGTGAAAGGAGGCGGCAGCAGCGATGACGACGCAACTCGTCACAATGACATAGGGGATAGCCATCCCAGTCGACAGATCGAATCGGGCCAACCCTCGAAAGGGCTTGTCCCAGCCTCGCGCAAGCATCGAATAGGGCAACAAAAAGGTCATGTTGATGCCAACCGCCGTCGCCGCAGCCGCGATCATGACCGTACGCTGGCTGCCCATGATCTGTGTCCCCCAGAAATCAGAGGCCACCGGCGGCAACTCGGCCACAATCGCCTTCAGATCGCCCGATGGCGTCGACCACTGGGCTAAATCAGGAATTAGACCCGCGAAGACGGCACCAAAATCGACCTGGCCCTCTTTGATCAAGAGGATGGTGACGCCAAAGAAGCAAATGACGACCAACCCGATGAGGGCTTTCAAGAACCGGTCGAACCACTTCGCCGCTGGGCCTTCCTTGACCTTCAACAATACCACGAAACCGGCCGCAACTAGCAGGACCAGAGTGACGGTCCACTTCATACCGCTGGCGTCCCCTAGACCGGAACCGCCCCCAAGCGAGAAGAGATTCTTGTCCAGGGCGTCATAACAGAGGCTGAACTGGGGCATGCACCAGATGACGTTGGCCATCGCCGTCGCGATGAGCCATCCCCAACCGAGTGCCGGGTTGATTTCGGAATTGATTGCCTCGAAGGGACGACGGCCCGTCGACAGGGTCACGTAGCTAATAGCCGAAAGCATGACGACGCCAAAGATAATCGCCATCAACTGCAACCAGAGCAAGCTGACCCCACCGAGGGTCCCGAGGAACAACGCCCCCGCGAGTGATCCACCTCCGAGTGTGATCGCGCTCTGCAGCCAACCGGGTCCCGACAGTTTCACATAGGCGGCAAGCGTCTTACCCTCCGCCTGGGCCTGCTCCAGTAACTCGCGATCGGATGCAACGCGGTCGGAACCGCTCGGTGCGTCGCTGGCCGTGGTCGTCTGCGTGGTCGGAGCTTCATCCGTCGGCGAAATAGTGCTCATTCAGAAGGTTTCTGGGGCAGTGGAGAACTCAAAAATTCATGGAACGCGGACATCGTATCAGAAACCAGAGCCATTGCGTCGACTCAAGCCGTCCGCCGCAAGGCCATCCCGAACCGCAAACCGAACACAACCGGCAAAGTTTGCCAAATCGATTCAACCTGTGGGATCGGAGCGTCCGATAACCCACCAAGACCTAGTTCCGACGCGATCTTGACACCACATTGATGGCCCAACGAATGATCCCCACGCCTCATTCATGGTACTCGGATACCTGCGGAGCGTTTGCGTGCAGGGTTCTCGTGGTGCTCCTCTGCCTGCCGGCAGCCCAATCGTCAGGCCAGGTGAGAGTGAAACAGGTTGATCGCGGTGTCTATCAACCACCGACGGTGACTCGCGCTTCGTCCAAGATCGACAACAACGATGATCAACCCGACGCCATGGAACCACCTCGGATGGGCGGCGGGCCTCGATTTCGGAAGCTGAGTGTCGAACCAACTCCGCTCGATGTTGAACCACTGACCGATTCGAATGATGTGGAGTTAATACGTCCGGCATCCGCAATGATTTTGGGTTCGACTTCGAATTCCTCCCATGCCGTGTTGCCTGACGTCGTCGAGAATGCCGGGTTCCCTGTTGGGAGCGAGGATTCGTGGGTGCTGGAAACGAATGCTCGAGAGCCTTACGCCGTTTCGAGTTGCGACTCGTGTGGCAGTTGCGACGGCGTAGGCCCGTGCGACGCATGTTGCCCCAGCTTTCCCAACGCCCGAATTCGACATGGCATCGAGAATTGGTTCGGCTCACTCGAGTTGCTCTTGATGTTCCGTGAGGGTGACCTGATCCCACCGTTGCTATCGACCGGTCCCAACACGGCCCCCGATCAGACAACGCTGGTCGGCGACGAAGTCATCTTTGATGACATGACGGCAGCCGGTCGCGTTACGATTGGCACCTGGTTGGACGACTGTCAGTTTCGATCGCTCGTGTTTCGACTTTGGTCCGCGACAGAAGATGAGTTCGATCGCGCGTTTGATGCCGACGATCAGGAAGTCTTGGCGATTCCTTTCACTGCAATTGATGGCACGGCGAATTCGAACCTCATTGACTTCCCCGACGGAACAGGAACCCTACAGGGTCGCTTCGGTACGGCATCAGTCTCCGCATCGAGCAACGTGTACGGTGGCGACGTTTCGGTCCGTCAGTTTTGGACCGGCGGGTTGGGGACGCATTATGATGTGATCTACGGATATCAATACATGCGTATCGATGAGCAATTGGCGCTACGGACAAACTCCACGATAACGGAAGCGTTTTCTCCGACGTTGCAGCCCGGGTTCACCAACGCATTCCAAGATCATTTTGAAACCGTCAACGAATTCCATGGCGGGCAATTTGGACTGAGTGGGCGATACCGCGAGGACTGCTGGAGCTTTCACTTCCTCGCCAAGTTGGGATTCGGCCAAGTGCGCCGCGAAGCCGAGTTGCGTGGCGCGAGCCAAACGACCAACGGTGGGCCGCCCGTCGTGCCCTCCGATGAAGGCTTTTTTGTACGCGATTCCAACTCGGGTCGTTTTCGTGACAGCACGTTCGGATGGGTACCGGAGCTGAACGTCGGCGTCGGTTGGCAACGGTACCCCAGGTTCGATTTAACGATCGGTTACCATCTGATCGCGATGACCGATGCATTGGAATTCTCCAGCGTGATCGATACGACCATCGATGACACCAACAACACGCGTCCAACGTTCGATCCGAGCTATGACACGTATTACGTGCATGGGCTCAATTTTGGGATCCGCCACGTCTTTTGATAACGAGGCATTCGCTGATGGAAGGATCGCTTCCGTTCGCCCCGTCCGCCCAACCGAGCTCGCATCGACGCGCGATTGACCGTTACGACCGGTAGAAGTCAACGCAAGTGCCATGAAAGCCACACCGGCGATCTCTCAGACGGCGTCTAGCTACGCTGAGGCGGCAGGATTGAGCTAGATTCCATCGCGAGAACCAGACACCGCTTGGGTTGTGCATGACTCGCAGTCTCAACCTTATTGCGGTGATAGCATGTCCTTGGTTGCAAATAATCAATCTGACCCGGCGGGGTCGGTGTTACCGGCCCGACAAGGTGTTCTCGCCTTTGCGGCGGCAACTCTGTTGGGTGCGTTCTTGGTATTCCAAGTTCAACCGGTCATTAGCAAGTGCGTCTTGCCGTGGTTCGGTGGAACACCAGCTGTTTGGACGACCTGTTTGCTATTCTTTCAAGTACTGCTATTCGGCGGCTACTTGTATGCGCACTGCCTCAGACGGTTCCTGTCGCCGATTGGCCAGGGGATTCTACATATTGGGTTGCTCCTGATCGCAGCTTGGTCGCTCCCCATTGAACCGAGCGATCAATGGAAGCCACTCGGTACGGAAGACCCCACGTGGGCGCTGCTAACGCTGTTAGCGGCTCACGTGGCGCTGCCGTACTTCGTTCTGTCCAGTACGGGCCCTCTCGTTCAAGCATGGCTGAGCTACGAGAGCGATGATCCAGGTGTCTACCGTCTGTATGCGTTATCCAATGCTGGATCGCTAGCGGCATTGCTAAGCTACCCGTTTGTTGTCGAACCCCTGTTATCGGTCAGTGAACAGTCAACGATGTGGTCGGCTGCGTTCGGTTTATTCGTCGTGATCAAGGTTTCCTTGGCGGTCAGGGTGATTCGTCGTCGCAGGTCTTTGCGGGAGACAACTCAAGATACGCCATCAGACGGACAACAATCGACCAGTTCAAGTTGGACGTGGACGGATGGTGCGGTCTGGGTCGGTTTGCCGGCGCTGGCATCGGTGATGCTGCTCGTCGTCACAAGTCACGTCTGCCAAGACATTGCGGTGATTCCGTTCCTATGGGTCTTACCGCTGAGCCTGTATCTGATCAGCTTCATCATCAGTTTTGATTCACCGGCTTGGTATCGTCCCAAGCTCGTCGCAGCCGCCACCGCGTTTGCGTTCGGCCTCGTTCAGCTATCGCACGTTTTGTCACCGACGTGGCGGGTCCCTGTCGAAGCATTTGCGTATCTGGTCGTCCTATTGGGTGTTTGCCTGCTGTGTCACGGAGAAACAGCCCGACGTCAACCGGCCACCGATCGTCTGACGCTGTACTACGCGATGATGTCGGCCGGTGGCGCGATCGGCGGCCTGCTGGTGGCAATCGTGTGCCCGTCAATTTTTCATGACTATCGCGAACTGCCGATCGCCATGTCCATTTCCATGGGACTGGTCGGAGTCACATTTCTGGCAGCACGATCCTGGTGGACCGTCTCGTGCGACTGGAAACGCACACCGCATGCTGTGAAGCTGGCCGTCCCGGTCGTGCTGCTCCTGATTGTGGCGTCGCTGACGACCGAGCGTGAGGACACCATCGAACAACGCCGCAACTTTTTCGGCGTCCTACGCGTCGAACAGAACGACCGCCGTGTCAAATTGGTTCATGGAAACACCATCCACGGAATTCAGATTCGCGGTGATGATCACGCGACGGCGACTTCCTACTACGGAACGCAGAGCGGCGTCGGAAAAACCCTGGAAGTCCTGCAAGAAGAACACGATTCGTTACGTGTTGGCATCATCGGACTTGGTTGCGGTGTCTTAGCGACGTATGGCCGCGCCGCCGATCACTTCGACATGTTCGAAATCAATCCGGCTGTGGTTGCCATCGCAGAATCCCACTTCACTTTCTTGAGTGACTGTCCGTCCTCGGTACAGCATCACATCGGTGACGGCCGCCTGCTGTTGGAGCGGATGGTCGACGTCGAGTTTGATTGCTTGATCGTCGACGCGTTTAGTAGTGATGCTATCCCCGCGCACCTACTCACCCTCGAGGCAATGCAGTTATACCGCAGTCGCTTGCGTCCCAATGGTGTGCTTGCCATGCACCTGAGCAACAATCATCTGGATTTGCTGCCACTGGCCCATCGGCTCGTCCGCGAAGCCGGATTGGATAGTCGCCACGTGGATAGTCAAGGACACGAGGCGACTTGTACAAGAGATGCCCGTTGGCTGATCGCATCTCAGCGTGACAAAGCTTTCTGGGATCACTCGCAACTCAATGATGCCATCCGGCCCGACGAGAACACTATCTCCAAAGCGCCTCGTTGGACTGATCAGCACCATAATTTAGCAAGCGTGCTGCGGCTGCCGAGTTTCTAATTGGTCGAAGCATTTCACCGGTGTCAGGCTCCGCTGGTCGACCAACAGAAAGAAAAAGCGAGCCATCAGTCTGTCTCGTTTTCGATCGCGTCGGCTGATGGTTCTGTCTGAGTGTCGGAGGCACGCAAGCAATCAAAGAGCCAACCGCCCACGATCGCGCCGGCAACCGGCGCGGTCAAATAGATCCAGAGTTCACCGGGCAACGCCGCGGCGATCGCGGGGCCGAGACTACGGGCCGGGTTCATGGACGCTCGCGTCAACGGCCCTGCCACCATCGCTTCCATCGCAATGGTCGCTCCGATCGCCAGTCCCGCAATCTGTGGTTTGTCCGTCGGTCCGCTCGAGACTCCCATCACGACCCACATTAAAATCGCGGTCATCATGAATTCCACTGCCCAAGCTGCCGGCGCCGCAATGCTGATCACCGTCGCGCCAAGCATCGCTTCATTCAGCGGCAACGCCGCTCGCAGGCTGAGACCCGCCAGTGTGGCACCAATGCACTGGGCAACAACATAAACCGCCGCTTCACTTGTTCTGAATCGACCAAGTACGACCAGCGCGATCGAAACGGCTGGATTCATGTGGGCGCCACTTAGGTCACCTGTTGCGTAAATCATGGCCATGACGACCAGGCCCCAAGTCAGCGCAACCCCCGCGTGAGATAACGCGTGGGTGTCCGCCTCGACGACCATGGCGCCACACCCAATGAGGACGAGAACGTATGTTATTATCGCTTCGGCGATACAGCGTCTTCGAAGCGACGGATTCAAGTGTCAACTCCCTCGACGGAGCTACCGTCCAACTGAAACAAGAGCATTTGAAGACCAATCAGTGTCTTGGCATCCCGGATTTGATGCTCGAGCACCAAAGACCGGATTTGCTCTCGAGTGAGAATCCGCGTGACGATGTGCTCGGTCGTTTCGAGTTGTTGCGGACCTGGCGTCAGGTCTCTTGCCAACACCAAGTGCATTGATTCGTTTCCGAGACCCGGAGCCGAATAGAACTCGCACACGATCGATAAGTCCGTCGACGTGTATCCCGTTTCTTCGGTTAGCTCGCGAGCAGCGGTTTCGAGCACCGGTTCGGCGGAACCATCGCTGCATCGGTCACGCGTCCCCGCCGGCAACTCCAGCAGAACTTCGCCCACGGCAGGACGATTGTTTTCGATCAGAACGACCCGGTCGCCGTCTAGCAGCGGCAACAGGACGACGGCGCCAGGATGTTCGATGAACTCTCGGCGATGGTGCTTTCCGTCTCGCCCAGGCAGATCTATTCCGACCACATCAAACCGACTTCCGCGGAGGAGCAGTTCGCGCGTCACGGGTCGCATCGGAGATGCTGTTTCCGACGAATCGTCTTCAGTCACGTTAGGCTTTCAAGTAAGAGACATCGAATGAAGTCCGGATCGAAACTCGGGGCGAGTCAACGCGACTGACCCGGGTTGAATTTCCACCCCACCCATCTAGGCTATCGATATGAACATTTATCCTTCACCCGTTGAGTCAGCCCGGTTTCCCCAGGTCGGTGCCGACGAGGGCGGCGCGATGAAGGATCACGACGCTGTGGACATCTCGTTTGTGATCCCGGCGATGAATGAAGAAGCGACGATTGGAACGTTGCACAGCCGTATTGTTCAGATTTGTGAGCAAGCCTGCCAGACGTGCCAGATCATCTTGATCGACGACGGATCCACCGATGGGACTTGGTCGGAAATGAAGCGTCTGGCGGATCAGGCACCCAACACCATGGCACTCTCGCTCAGGCGAAATTTTGGGAAGGCAGCCGCCCTTTCAACGGGTTTTTCACTCGCCGAGGGCGATGTCGTCATCACGATGGACGCGGACCTGCAAGATGATCCGGAGGAAATCCCTCGTTTTCTCGAGCAGATTCACGGGGGTGCGGACGTGGTTAGCGGTTGGAAACGGACCCGTCACGACCCATGGCATAAGGTCCTCCCGAGCCGGGTTTTCAACGGTCTGGTGAGTCGCCTGACCGGCGTTCGTCTGCATGATCATAACTGCGGCTTCAAGGCCTACCGACGCGGCGTCATCACCGAGGTCCATCTGTATGGGGAACGACATCGCTTCATTCCTGTACTGGCCGCCGCCAGGGGATGGTCCGTGGCGGAGATCGAGGTACGCCATCACGCTCGAGAACATGGTGTCTCCAAGTATGGGGTCTCGAGGATTCTGAAAGGGTTCTTGGACTTGATGAGCGTTTATCTCTTGACCGGCTATGGTCGTCGGCCGTTGCACCTGATCGGATCGGCGGGCGTGCTCTGTTTCGCGGCGGGTTCGTTGGGCATGACTTATTTGTCCTTCATGTGGGTGTGGACGCGCCTTGGTTCCGGCGATCCGCTCCATCTGCATTCGACTGCAGTGTTCTACTACTGCATTTTGGCCGTGCTGTTGGGTTCTCAGTGCGTCTTGGCCGGTTTGCTTGCCGAATTGATCGTCTCGCAAGGATTCGCGCAGCGGCGCGAGGGGGGCCAGGGCGTTCCGGTGATGGGCGATGTGAACATTCGTGCGACCGCTGGCATTCCAGAACACCGCATGGGCGGCGATGCGTAAGTACGACGTGGTCCGTGGGGAACGCCGGCGTGCGCAACTGGTGATGGTGGTTGCGGTGCTGGCGCTCGTCGCTGGGCGCATCTGCGAAGTCACCAGCCGCGAAGGTGATACCGCATTCTGTAGCGCCAATGACCGCAGCCGTTGGTGCACCATTGCCTCACTTGTCGAGCACGGCACTTACGCGATCGATGATGTCATCTCGATTCAAGGTGACCAACCCAATCGGCGACCGTGGGATAGCATCGATAAGGTCCGCCATGTCGGTGCTGACGGGCAACTTCACTTCTATAGCAGCAAGCCGACACTGCTCCCAACGATGGTTGCGGGCATCTACTACGTCGTCAACAAGATGTCCGGTCTCAAGATGACCGAACATCCGATCTACGTGCCACGGTTGATCTTGTTGTTGTTGAACCTTCCTGTCCTGGCCGTGCTTTTGCTCTCGATGTTGGCTTCCATCGAAATGGTTGGGGCATCGGACTTCGCGAGACGTCTCGCGATGGCAGCCATTTGTTTTGGCACGATGACAACACCATTTGCAATCTCGCTAAATAACCATTTGATTGCAGCATCGGCGACATCGCTGACTCTCATGATCTATTTGTTCGTCTCCGAGCGACGGCGTGACGACATTTTGGGGCCCGTCTTCCATCCGAGGGTACTCCCCTGGGCCGCAGCGGGATTGAGCGCCGCATTCGCGGTTGCCAATGAGCTTCCAGCACTGTCGATGTTCGTCCTTTGGCTTGGACTGTTTACCGCAATGGTTCGACGATCTTTCCTGCCATTCATGATGGCGTCGCTCACGGTCGCGATCGGCGTATTCGGAACGAACTGGGTCGCACACCAAAGCTGGGCAACACCCTATGCTCATCGCGGAATCGGTGAAGCGATCGAAACCTTGGTCGTCAACGAAGTCTCGTTGGAATCCGACTTGCCGCCTTGGGGCTCCGACGCACCGTACCAGAGATTGCAAGGTCCACTGCGCGAGCAACTGAACCAGTCGGAGTCCATCGACAACACCGACACGGTGGATGCCCGGCGATTGAGATCGAGCGGTTACGAATTGATCGTCCGCCAAGATCGCCAACAAACTGACGGAACTGGAAGTTCGGTAACGTCGCAATTTCATTTGGCGGAGTCGGCCGACGCTGATGCGATCCGTTGGACTTTGTCGCAGTGGAATGATTGGTATGACTATCCAGGCAGCCACTGGCGCAAGGAGACGCGACCCGGTGTCGATGCGGGCGAGCCCAACCGAATGCGGTACGTGTTTCACGCGACTTTCGGTTACTACGGGCTGTTTTCGCTGACGCCCCTTTGGATCCTGGTGCCGATCGGTTGGGCGACTGGAATCCGACATGGCCCAGCGGAGACGCGTCGGCTCGTCGCCGCCATTGCCATCACATCCGTCGTGGTCTTCGCATTCTATATCGCGCGGCCGGAAATCGATCGCAATTACGGCGGCGTCAGCGTCTGCCTGCGATGGATGATCTGGCTGGCACCGCTATGGCTGTTCTGCATCGTTGACGAGATGTCGGCATTGGCCGAATCAAGGGCTGGGCGTGCCATTCTGTTGGTTCTGTTTGCCTTGGGCGTCTTCTCGGTCGCAACGAGTCTGGATACGCCTTGGCAAAGCCCCTGGCCGATGCGATTTGCTTCGTTTTTGGGCTGGCTGGGCTGAAGTTAGCCCAGCTAGTATTTCAGGCGGGTCGACTCGAGCCGAAGCGCCCCCTGCCGATGCCATTTGTCTCATGGAGGAGACGATTCTGTTGCCGGTGCTCCCTTTGCCATCACGTTTTGCAAGGCCTTCCCGTGCGGGAGAACCGGCGCCGCGGAGGCGCATGCCTGATCACCGCCAAAGCCCTACATCGCCGGCTCGCATCGGCAGAATTCACGGAATCCTAGTAATTCTGATGCTCGGGTCGGCCGGCGTGATCGGCACTCGCTGGCTCGGGCCACAGACAATCGGAGAGCAAGCTCGTCGGATTCTGCTGCAAAAGTTGCGGAGTCACTATCCAGAATGGGAAATCGATATCGAAAGAGGACGATACCAACACGGCGTGGGGCTCGTTTTTGAATCGATCGGATTGAACCCACGAGTGTCGAGTTCGGCCTCGGTCCAGGAGTCGCTTCACCGTTGGTGGTCTGCGGACGACGCCATTCACATCGATCGCCTGGTCATTCACGGCGACTTTGACGTGCGAAAGTGTTTGAACGACCAGAATCCGATTACAACGCACCGAATGATAGTCGAGGGTGTCCACGCGGTCGTATCACTGGATGCATCCGAGCGGGCCCGGTTCATGGGACTTTGGCCGCTTCCGAAAATGGGTCCACCCTGCCCGCGCATTGATGTCGTCAATGCGCGCCTCATGATCGAAGCGGATGTCGGTGGTGGGTCGGAATACACGAACGCGACTCCAGAATCATCTGAGGCGGACCTACCGATATCGCTGCAATTTTCGCAGCTTACGATTCTGAATCACGCCAAGAAGACGGACGATCCGTCGGGCGGCGCGATGGAACTATCCAAACGCATCAGCGCTTCAGGATCCAGCTCCATCGCGAATGAGTTCACCTTTTCGGTTGACCAGACCGCCCAAGATGGCAACATCAAATCGGCTCAACTGGAATGTGACTGCAAACAGTTCCGGTGCGATGATCGCTTGTTGCGACGTTTGAGTCCCCTGATCCCTTCCGAGATGGATTGGATGGTTGGCGATCAGCGTTTCGATGGCATCGCGGATGTGCATGTCCGCGCCGCGTGGCCTGCTGTGACCAATGGTCAACGCGATCACCCGACGGTGGGTCCCAAACTCGACTACGAGCTGGACGTCCAAGTGCACGATGGCAGTTGGTCCGACCCGCGTCTGCTACACGCGATTTCGTCCGTCCGCGGACGCCTGGTGGCGACGCCTGAGAGCGTCCAGCTGCGGCCAACCCAGGCCAGCTATGGAGACGCGATGTGTCAAGTCAACGCCGAGATGCGGTGGAAGCGTTCGTCATCCACACCAGCACCCGAAACGCTGGCGACCGCCATCTCTTCGCTAAGCGACCTCAACTTGGGATCGGCCGAGTTTCACGCGAGCGCCGACGGGCTAACGGTGGACCATTCCATCGCTGGTGTTTTGCCACCAAAGGCACGGACAGCCTGGGACAAGTTTGATCCTCGGGGCAGGCTGAATGTGTCGCTCGACGCGTCCAGCGATTCTCCGCTCAACAGTTCTTCTTGGGACTTGCGTGGTAGCGTCGAGTGTTTGGGTGTGGATGTCCAATACGACCGGTTTCCGTATCCGATCGAGAATCTAGTCGGCACGATTGAATTCGCTGACAGTCACGCTGAAGCACGCCGACTAACTGGGCGGGCGGGTGGCCAAATCGTACGTTGCGGCTTCCGTGTCCCGGTCGGCATTCCTTCTCACCGACTAGGCGTGCTCGACACGGCCGCCACTCGCCGGATGCCAAAACGCATTGTCGTTCAAACAGAAGGTGGCGTTCCCATCGATGGGACGCTGATGCAGGCGCTGACACCGCGCCAAACTGGATCGGGCACATCAAGCCTCGAACGCTTTGTGCGATCCCTACATCCCAGCGGTGCGATCGAACTGGCGTCGGCGGTCGTGGAGACGGATCTGCGTGGTGTGACGACGCGCCAGTTCAATCTCCGCGTGTTGGGAGGCTCCATTCGCTACGAGCGATTCGGCTACCCTCTCTACAACGTGGCGGGCAACATCCAAGTGGAGAACGACCTCGTCCGAATCATCGGCTTCAACGCCAACAACTCGGGTGCCGCCCAGATTCAGTGCGACGGACTCTACCAACTACCCGCGCAGGGACTCAGGGAATCCGAACTCAATCTGCGGTTTCGAGTGGCCAACGCCGCGATGGATCACAGCTTGCGAACGTCATTACCTGAGTCAACCCGGGGCATTTGGGATTCCTTGGCTCCGTCGGGTGCATTGGACCGGCTCGACGTGCATTTGCACCAGATTGGACGACAGGATCTTCAGTTGTCCCTGGAAGCCATTCAGTCTGACTCCGGATCCATTGCCGCCGACACGCTCACGCTGCGACCGACCGCGCTGCCATACCGAATCGACATTGTCTCCGGCGAAGCAAACTATCGCGATGGCGTGCTTCAGATCAGCGACATTCGCGGGCGCCATGATGCATCTCAACTTGTGGCAGATGGTCGATGTGCTCAACAACCTGACGGACGGTGGAAATTGTCCTTGGACCTCCTAAGTGGTTGCCGAGTCACACTGGATGATGAACTGATTACAGCGCTGCCAACCAGCGTGGCCACGGCCACTCGGCAGCTCGATCTTCGGGGTCCCATTCAGGTGCGCGGTAAGACCGACTTTCTACTACAGAACCCGAACGAAAAAACTGCGCCGTCTCAACAACAACCAACTGCACCCGAGATTCGATGGGATCTCCTGCTGCAACTGGAAGGCAACCGCATCGGTGACGTTGGCCCCGTTCACTCGATTCGTGGAGAAGTCGCGACACGCGGGCTCCGAAATGACCGTTTTGTGCGAGCCGGCGGCACGATCGCGATTGATTCAATGCATGTTTTTGGCCTCCAAATTGCGAGGTTGTCCGGGCCCTACTCGATCTTCAATGATGAGTTGCGACTGGGATCGCTTGCCAGCGATAGTGACCCGATCGCCAGTGGGGATGCTGCTGGCCGTCAAGTGACGGACACGGATCTCCCACCGCCCTCGCCCGTCGTCGGACGATTATTTGCGGGCCAATTAACGAGTAGTGGTATCGTATCGTTAGCGTCGGGTGACTTCGATGTTGAAAGCAGCGTCGAAGGTGCCGACGTCGGCACCATGCTGGCCGAAATTGGCCAATCTGGCAGCGACATCCGGGGTCGATTCGATAGTGCGGTTCGAGCCGAGGGTCGTCTTGGTGACATGGATCTACTCAAAGCCAACGGGACGGCCCGCTTAAGCGGCGCCAACCTCTACCAGCTGCCATTCTTGGTTCAAGTCCTAAACCTGTTGCGAATCCAAGCCACCGAGGATGTCGCGTTTACTGACGGCGAAGCTGAATTCACGTTATTTGGGCAAGACGTTAATTTTGGTCGGTTGATGCTATGGGGCGATTTGGTCGCGCTGGATGGCGGTGGAACGCTGACCCGACGAGAGCAACTCAACCTGAGCTTCAATACGCGCGTCAGCCCACAAAACCTGTTCAGCAAAGTGATCAGTCCGCTTCGAGATGAGCGATATGCTTTTTGGACAATTGACGTTAGCGGTCCGGTGAGCGCGCCGACGATCCAACGACGCGCGCTCAGTGGAATCACGCAAACAATGGAATCCTGGTTCCCAGGCTTGATTCGATCAACAACAGCAAGCCAGGAAGCTCAACTTCGCTGACGCATCATCTCGCTGAGCAAGAACACCATTTCGGGTCGCCAAGACACCCAATGGAACCCCAAAGCAAGAATACCCGCCATTGACTTGGCTCTGCGAAAACCATATGGTCCTACTCCTCATCGAAGGGTTGTTTCGATCTACGAGAAGCCTCAACGTCACTCTGCGTCGATTCCCGGCAAGCTGATCGCAATTGGCATTCGCATTGAGCGAGTGTCGGTGGCAATGAATGAATTTAGCCGAGCGAGGGTGCGCCGGGTAATGATTCAGCGTGCACTGGTTGGCATATCGGCGGAACGCTGACGATTCACAGAAGAGTCGTCAACGGCCAAGTCGGACTGATCGGCTGACTTCGCGCCAAAACCGAGTGACGCTCTCGCAAGAGATCGTTCTTGGATGGTGGCTGAATATTGGCGATGTGCTTTCGGGCATCGTGATAAACTCGACCGGGTCATCACGGTAGATCCAGTTACCTGCAATCACGAATTCAAAACCTGACGCGATACGTCATGCCTCATTCCAGCACACGACCACTGCGGCTTCACTTGCCAACGGCGCAAGGTCTGTACGATCCGAGTTTGGAAAAGGATGCGTGTGGTGTCGGATTTGTGGCGCACATTAAGGGCACACCCAATCATCAACTAGTCGTTGATGCGGACATCATCTTGAAGAACATGGATCACCGGGGCGCTTGCGGCTGTGAGACGAATACCGGTGACGGTTGCGGCATCTTGTGTGGACTTCCGCATCGATTCTTACGAAAGGTCGCGAAGCATGATCTTCAAGTTGATCTGCCAGCGCCGGGGCAATATGCCGCCGGCTTGATTTTTCTGCCCCAGGACGCATCCGAACGTGCGACTTGCAAGTCGACGGTGGAGGGACTGATCGAGTCGACGGGCCAGCGTTTGCTCGGGTGGCGTCGCGTCCCGCAAGACACCATCGCGGCGGATGTGGGTCCAACGGCTCGTAACAGTGAACCGGTAATTGAACAGCTCTTCGTGGGTGCGGCGGATGGCTTGGACAACGAGGCGTTCGAACGCCAGCTTTATCGCATTCGAAAGCAAGCGAGCCATGCGATTCGCAATCGAGCGGATCTGCAGCAGGCGCTGATGTTCTACATTTGCTCCTTGTCGACGGGCGTTATCATCTACAAAGGCATGCTGACTCCAGCGCAGCTAATGCCCTACTTCCCGGACTTGAGCGACGAAGACTTTGAAACTCACTTGGCCATGGTGCACAGTCGGTTTTCGACCAACACCTTTCCAAGTTGGGATCGAGCGCAACCGCTTCGGTTCATGTCACACAATGGCGAGATCAACACGCTGCGCGGTAACGCGAACTGGATGCGTGCTCGCGAGGGTCTCGCCGAAAGTGACGTATTCGGTCACGAGTTGAAAGACCTCTTTCCTGTCGTGGAACCCCAGCTCAGCGACTCGGGTACGTTCGATAACGTGCTGGAGTTCCTCTTGATGAATGGTCGCACGCTGCAGGAGGCCATCATGATGATGGTGCCCGAGGCTTGGCAAAAACATCAAACCATGGACGAAGACAAACGTGCGTTCTACGAGTACTTCAGTTGCTTAATGGAACCTTGGGACGGGCCGGCCTCGATCGCGTTCACGGACGGCAAATACATCGGAGCCACGTTGGACCGTAACGGATTGCGTCCGAGCCGCTATTACATCACTCACGACGATCGCGTCATCATGGCCAGTGAAGTCGGTGTGCTACCGGTGGAACCTTCCATCGTGCGTGAGAAGGGTCGGCTACAGCCGGGCAAGATGTTCTTGGTGGACTTTGAGGCAGGTCGACTCATCCCGGACGAGGAGCTCAAGAGTTCATTTGCGAAGAAGATGCCCTACGGGCGTTGGCTGAAGGATCAGCGGGTTCGGCTGAAGGATCTTCCGGCTGCTTCGGAGCGGCATCGATGCGATCACTCGACTTTATTGCGTCGAATGCAGGCGTTTGGTTTCACCGCCGAAACCATGAGCTTCATGCTACGCCCCCTGGTGGAGCAGTTACGCGATCCAGTCGGCTCCATGGGCAACGACTCGGCATTGGCTTGTTTGTCGGACAAGCCACGCATGGTCTACGATTATTTCAAGCAACTGTTCGCCCAAGTGACCAATCCCGCCATCGACTCCATACGGGAAGAGGTCATCATGTCGCTGGAGTGCTACATCGGACCGGAGCGGAACTTGCTCGAGGCGACGCCCAAGCATTGTCACCGTTTGCTGATCGACCACCCAATCCTGACCAATCAAGAAGTGGCCGCGATAAAACATATCCATCACGATGGGTGGCAATGCAAAACCATCGATATCACATTCAACCGACAGGATGGTCCATCCGGACTTCGCAAAACGCTCGATCGCATTTGTCGCGAAGCAGAGTCGGCCGCCGACGATGGATTTGAGTTCGTGATGCTGTCTGACCGGGCGATCGACCAAGACCACGTCCCGGTCAGTGCCTTAATGGCAACAGGGGCCGTCCATCACCATCTGGTCGCCCGCGCCAAGCGGACGCGACTTGGACTCGTCGTTGAGACCGGGGAAGCACGGGAAGTACACCATCATTGCTTGTTGATTGGTTACGGCGCCGATGCAGTGAATCCGTACTTGGCATTTGAGTCACTCTGGCAGGCGCGTGTAGATGGCCTCATGGGAGATTCCCTCGACGACGATGCGATCGTTGCGGCATATCGCAAAGGGGTTGCCAAGGGCATGCTCAAGGTGATGGCCAAGATGGGCATTAGCACGCTCCAGTCGTACAAGGGTGCGCAGATTTTCGAGGCGTTGGGTCTCCGTGATGAAGTCATTGACCGATGTTTTGTCGGCACGGCTAGTCGCATCCAAGGTGTCTCGTTCGATGTCCTGGCAGAGGAGACGCTCCGTCGACACAGTCTTGGCTACCCCACCCGCGCAGCTGACCAATCGCTGGAATTGCCAAACCTGGGCGAGTTCCACTGGCGAGCCGAAGGCGAGAAACATGCCTGGTCACCACCAACCATCAGCAGTCTCCAGGTGGCCGCGCGAGGCAACGACGAGGATGCCTACTGGAGATTTGCCAATGCGATCAACGATGACAATCGTACGCGTTGTACGCTGCGTGGGCTCCTCGGATTCGTGGATGCTCCCGACGGCGTTGCGATCCCCTTGGCCGATGTCCAGCCCGCTGAGGAAATCGTCCAGCGTTTCTGCACCGGTGCGATGAGTCTGGGCAGCATCTCGGCGGAGTCGCACGAGACACTCGCCATCGCGATGAATCGGCTGGGAGGCAAGTCCAACACAGGCGAAGGCGGCGAGGATCCGCGTCGGTTCAAGGCGATGAAAAACGGCGACACCAAACGGTCCGCCATCAAGCAAGTCGCCTCGGGACGATTCGGCGTCACGATCGAGTATCTCGCCAACGCCGACGAACTGCAAATCAAGGTTTCCCAAGGTGCCAAGCCGGGTGAAGGCGGAGAGCTACCGGGGAAGAAAGTCGACAGTTACATCGCCGGGATCCGCTACAGTACCCCGGGCGTTGGTCTCATCAGCCCACCGCCTCACCACGATATTTACTCGATTGAAGATCTCGCTCAGCTGATTCACGATCTGAAGAATAGCAACCCCTCGGCTCGAGTCAGCGTCAAACTCGTTAGCGAAGTCGGTGTCGGTGTCATCGCCTCGGGTGTCGCAAAGGCTCACGCCGACCACATTCTCATCTCAGGGGATACTGGCGGTACGGGCGCTTCACCACTGACAAGTATCAAACATGCGGGACTTCCCTGGGAGTTGGGTATCGCCGAGACGCATCAGGTGCTCGTCCTCAATAACCTGCGTTCTCGAGTCGTTCTTCAGACTGACGGCGGCCTCAAGACTGGACG
The DNA here is from genome assembly GCA_038748615.1 of Planctomycetota bacterium. Lineage (GTDB taxonomy): Bacteria > Planctomycetota > Planctomycetia > Pirellulales > Pirellulaceae > Rhodopirellula. Next base: position 23,085 of record JBCDIU010000053.1, read on the forward strand.
CGACGTCGTTATCGCGGCTCTGTTGGGGGCAGAGGAATTCGGCTTCAGCACGGCACCCCTCATTACGTTGGGATGCATCATGATGCGGAAGTGTCACCTCAACACTTGCCCTGTGGGTATCGCAACGCAGGATAAGGAGCTTCGAAAGAAGTTCAGCGGAAAGCCCGAACACGTCGTGAACTATTTGTTCATGGTCGCCGAGGAAGCGCGGCGAATCATGGCAAGACTGGGATTTCGCACCGTCGATGAGATGGTTGGTCGCAGCGACATGCTGGAGACCCAGGCCGCCATTGAGCATTGGAAGAGCGATGGTTTGGACTTGACTCCCGTTCTTCAACCGGCCATCCCGGACGGCGACGATGTTCAGGTGACGTGCACCCAGCCCCAAGATCACGGTTTAGAGAAGTCTCTCGACATGACGAAGTTGGTCGGCGCGGCGATGCCCGCGATCGAACACGGTACACCGGTCCGAATCGAGTCGCCCATCATCAATACGGACCGAACGGTCGGCACGATCTTGTCCCATGAGATTGCCAAGCGTCACGGTCAGGGCGGTTTGCCAAACGACACGATCATGATCCAACTGAACGGTTCGGCTGGCCAAAGCTTGGGCGCGTTTCTGGCCAAGGGTGTCACGATTCGACTCGAGGGTGACGCCAACGATTATGTCGGCAAGGGACTCTCCGGCGGTCGACTCGTGGTGTTTCCACCACGTCAGAGTACGTTTGACGCGGCGGATCAAATGATCGTCGGCAACGTATGTCTATACGGTGCCACCGGTGGCGAGGCATTCTTCAGTGGACGCGCGGCCGAACGATTCGCGGTTCGAAATAGCGGTGCCAATGCGGTCGTCGAAGGCGTCGGCGATCACGGTTGCGAATACATGACCGGTGGGCGCGTCGTGGTGCTTGGCGAATGTGGACGTAACTTTGCAGCGGGCATGTCGGGCGGCATCGCCTACGTGCACGACCCGGCGGGGAACTTTTCGTTGAATTGCAACTTGGGGACCGTCGCGCTGGAGCGAATCGAAAGCCAACAAGAGGCGACCGCTGTACGGGAACTCATTGAAAAGCACGCGGATCTCACAGGCAGTATCGTTGCAAGATCCGTGCTTTCCGATTTCGATGGTTTTGTTGCGACATGCGCCAAGGTGATGCCAACCGACTACAAGCGAGTGCTGCAAGAAATCGAAACCAACCGCCAGAATGAAACGGCACTGACCCAATCGTGAAAACAACGTTGTAAAGATATCTCGGGATCTACTGACACCACCTCCTCCATCCAAACCATGAATCATGGGCAAGCCAACAGGATTCAAAGAGTTCGATCGTGAAAAGGTCGCCTGGCGTCTACCTGTCGTTCGCGTAAACGACTACGACGAGATTTACACGCTACCCAGTGTGCCGCACTTGCAGCAACAGGGTGCGCGATGCATGGACTGTGGTGTTCCATTCTGTCAGTCCAACACAGGATGCCCGGTCGACAATTTGATTCCGGAATGGAATGACCTGGTGTACAACAACCGCTGGAAGGAAGCAATCGATCGGTTGCACAAGACCAACAATTTCCCCGAATTCACCGGTCGCACCTGCCCCGCACCATGCGAGGGAGCTTGCGTGCTTGGCATCACCAATCCGCCAGTCACGATCAAGAACATTGAAAATGCAATCGTCGACCACGCATGGGAACAAGGATGGATTGAACCGGAGCCCCCGCCAACGCGGACAGACAAGACAGTTGCCATCATTGGCAGCGGACCCGCTGGGCTTGCAGCAGCAGACCAATTGAACCGTGCCGGACACACGGTAACCGTCTATGAGCGTGCGAATCGAATCGGCGGTCTGTTGCAATACGGCATCCCCAACATGAAGCTCAGCAAGCACGCCGTCCAACGCCGCATCGACAAGATGATCGCCGAGGGTGTTTCGTTTCGAACTGGAATCAACGTCGGCCAAAACGTCGCCCCCGAAGAACTACGCAATGGTCATGACGCGGTTCTACTCGCGTGTGGTGCCACAAAACCCCGTGATCTACCCCTCCCGGGCCGCGACGCCGACGGGGTGCACTTTGCAATGGAGTTCCTGACGGCCAACACCAAGTCCCGCGTGCACGGAGACTCGCTTTGCGACGAGTTCATTTCTGCGGAGGGAAAAGACGTGATTGTGATTGGGGGCGGTGACACCGGCACGGACTGCATCGGCACGAGCATCCGCCATGGCTGTAGGAGCCTGGTGAATTTTGAGCTCCTCCCCAAGCCGCCCGAACAAAGGGCATCCGACAACCCATGGCCTGAATGGCCGCGTGTGTTTCGAGTGGACTATGGCCATGAGGAAGCCGAGGCGACGTTCGGGCAGGATCCAAGACAATATCAACTATTGTCAAAGGAATTCTTGACCGACGACCACGGGCGACTGACCGGAATCCGCACCGTGCAGGTTCGGTGGTCCAAGGATGACCGAGGTGCATGGGAAATGAGCGAAGTTGAGGGAAGCGAAAAGGAATGGTCCGCCCAGTTGATCCTCCTCGCGATGGGATTTCTGGGGCCCGAGCAGTATCTGGCCGAATCGCTCGGATTGGAAACGGATGGCCGAAGTAATTTCCAGGCCGAACACGGTCAGTTCACGACCAACCTTGATGGTGTCTTTGCGGCGGGTGATTGCCGCCGGGGACAAAGCTTGGTCGTTTGGGCGATTAACGAAGGGAGAGGTGCGGCGCGCGCCATCGATACTTACCTCATGGGTAGCAGCAATCTCGCCGCGCCGGGCATCACCATGGGCACGGCCATGACAGCCGCGTGGTCATGATGACGAGTCGCACAGGTTACCTCAGGCAGCGACTTGACTACTCGATCCCCAACTGCTCGACCCACCAAGCCAGATAGTCGCGGTCGGCAATTTCAGGATCGAGACCGCGTTTTCTCATCGCTCTTTCGTAGTAATTTCGCTTCTCGAGCATGACCGCGTGCATATCGACGGTTTCGGATTCATCGATTTCACCTCGATCGCCCGTATCGATGACCCATTGCTCGACCGCGTGGCGTAGTTTCGCAAGCTGCTCCGCATACCGTGGATCCTCGGCCAAATTCGTCAGTTCGTGAGGATCTTCGGTGAGATCATACAACTCCTCGCGTGGTCTCGTCGAAGCCATGAACGGCGAGTCGAACTTGCCATCTGCGTGCAGAACCTTCATCAGCGTCGCGACCGGATACGCCAACTTCTTGTAACCGCTGTGCTGCATATAGGGTACATCGGTCTGATAGTTGCGGATGTACTTCAAATCCGCGGTGCGCACGGCGCGGATACGATCTGCCGCGTCACCGCATCGATCTCGCGCGGAAAAGACTTGTTCGTGTCCTTCCCACACGTCCGCCAACAAGTCCATACCGACCAGTCCATCAGGTATGGCTACACCCGCCGCAGCAAGCGTTGTTGGCATCGCATCAAGTAGTGATACAAGACCAGACTCAACGCCGCCACCATCCAAACAACTCGGCCAGCTGGCAATGAACGGTGTGTGAATGCCCCCGTCATAGAGCCATTGCTTCCCGCGCACATGAGGCCGTCCATGATCACCAAAGAACAATACCAAAGTGTTCTCGCGCTCGCCTTCCGCTTCAAGCCGATTCATGACGGCGCCGACTTTGCGATCAAGGACCTCGATACTCGCCAAATAGTTGGCCCAGTCGGCCCGCGTCACGGCATGATCTGGATAGTAGGGTGGAATGACAGCGTCTGGGCGAGGTCGTTTGCTTGGCACATGAGCGCGATGCGGCTCCTTGATCTGGACCTGCGCGAAAAACGGTTGTCCGGGTTCGCGCTGTGACCAATCATGGCCATCGAAGAACGTCGAATCTTGATAAACGAAGTTGAAGTGCGACTTTGCTGTCCGTAAGTCATCGGCGACGCCGCGACCATTGCAAACGAAATAGCCCGCCTCCCGCATCAGTTCGGTCACGGGTGAAACCGAACCGGGTAGCTCGCGTTTGTCACGTGTGTTGTGGTGATGGCCACCGATAGTGGTTTGGTATCGACCGGTCTGGAAGGCTGTTCGAGAGGCCGAGCAGACCGGTGCGGTCGAAAATGCCTGCGTGTACATTCGCCCGCTCGCCGCAAGACGGTCGAGATTGGGAGTCGCGACGTCGCCATACCCATAGCACCCCAGCTCCGGTCCCAAATCATCCGCGATGATCCAAACGATGTTCGGCGGTGCCGCGACAGCGAATCTGGGCACGGAAGCAATCATCATCGCACCGATGACACTGGCCGAAACCAGCATCGCATTGACTCGAATCATGCAGAGCACCTTCCCTTTAAAACAAGCTTGCCACGGATCTGAAATGATGATCGCAAACCAGCTCTGCCTCCGCAGAGCTCAAAGCGAACGAATCAGATTGTATCTCAATCGACGTTCCGGATCGGCGCTACAGATTCAATTAACAGCGGACGTTCCATTTCGTCGATGTCGATTGGCTGTCAGCTCGACTGTGAACTGATCTCCACCTGATAGTCAAACGTCTGACGACCACCTAGTTGGTCGGGTACCGATGCGATGACGATATAGATCTCGCTGTCAGCAGACGTGGTATTCAAGATGAACTGACCCGATCGATTGTCATCCATAGCGATGTCTTCGTAGGTCGTGGTATCACCGTTGACGACGGCAACCCTCGCTTCAAAGTGCGACGCAGCCCCGTCGGACCCAGTGGCGTCGCCAAGCACATCGATCGTGTAGGTCATGTCTCGTGAGTTATTGATCTTGATCGAGTTGTACGCCCATCCTCCGGGAGTCAGCTCTGAATCGGGCCGGAAGACTCCGTTGGCTTCGTCATCTGATAGTTCCAGAACATTGTTCTTGATTTCGCCAGGCGTCGTTTCGGCAGCTAATTCGTTCAACGCAACGTCAACTTGCTCGTCGGTCAGAAAGTCGAGACCCGCCGCGTTCCTCACGGCCCAATCCGCAAACATGTCTCGGAGACTGTCGCCACCGACCTCGTTGAAGATGTACTCCTGCGCCGTCAACTCGGAATTGGTCGTGTACACACCTGCGATGATCGATGGATTCACCGACTCAACGTTGGTGAGATAGTACAGAAAACTGCTCATTGCATATTCGCGAACGCCATACAACCAGCCGTTATCATTAACCACGCCGTCCGGCTCTTGCCCCGGCGTATACCACCATGGTAGGTGCGGAAGAGCGTATGGGGAGCCTGCGACGATAAAGCTTCGTGGCTCCGTCGGATTGCGAGACGCTTGATACCACTCGGCGGAGCCTTCAATAATCCATACGGCATCCGGGTTCGTATCGACGACTTCATAGCTGGATGAGGTTTGGAAAACATGGTAAGCCTCGTGCAGCATATTGGACCGGTCATCATGGAGTCCTTCAGGGATCGCTAGATCAGGTAGATCGTTGGGCGCCTCAAAGCCGACTCCGTTTCCAAAGAAGTTAGGGAACCGATCGTCTTCGCCGCGGTGGATGAAGACGTTAAAGAAATAGCCCGACTCTGGGTTGGGCGGGTCACTAAACCCGAGGTTGGTGATGACGTCCTCCCGGGTTTCTTCGAGAAGAGCGAACACAGCATCCGCACCGGGATTGATGGGACCGACCCTTGGGTCCCACCACACCGCAAAAATTCCTTGGGTTCGAACCTCAAATCCTTCGGTCGTGCCCACCTGACTCGCGTCGACCTGAAGGTTCAATGGATTCGTGTCGGCATCCGATCCAGCATCCGCATCGTCGGCTTCATCGATTTCCTCGGATGGTGCACCATCCGTTTCATCAGGATCTTCGACGTCTTCCACGTCATCAGGCTCGCCCATGCCGTCTCCATCGACATCGGGTTCCTCCATCTCCGAGGAGTCGCCTGGTTCCTCCATACCGTCTGGGTGATCGGCCTCGTCCAAATCGTCAGGCTCGTCGTCATCATCAAGGCAATGGATGTCATCGCCGGGTTCGTCGACATCGCCCAACTCCTCTAGCTCACCTTCGTCCCCTTCCTCGTCTTGTTCCAGATTCGGCCCCTCCGGCGGATCGCCTTCGTCGACATCACCGTCGCTCATCACCAAGTAGTTGATGACGCGCAACGCATCGACGGGTGTGACCAAACCATCATTGTTGACATCGAGAAATCCAACATGGTCGTTGGACGCATCCAGAACAAAATCAATCTCAACCGCATTGAGATAATTGATGACCAACAGAGCATCCAACGCACTGGTCCGTTGATCATTGTTCACATCCGTCGGCTCGCCAAAGTTGTGCGTCTGCCTGAAAGCCGCGAACTCGCTTGCCAAATCGCCCGGCATCGGACTCAATTGTGGAAGTCCATCGCCGGCCAGCAGCCGACGCGTCTCCAGACTCTGAATGAGCAAGTTTCTTCGTGCACGCTTGGATTGGTGACGGTTCTTTGGCTGGCGCATGACGGTTCGATCCCGGATGGTTGATAAGGCGACGAGATGGGAGGCCATCGGCCGAAACCCACTCACGTGATTCGGGGGACTTCGTTTCTGGGTGGGTCACTGCCGTCATGCTGTGTCGTGGGCGTGCGTGCCGATTCAGACGATCCGTTGGACCGAGCGAATCCCAACCCTCTACAGTTAGTTCCCCGGCGACCGATGGCCTCTTACACGAATCCAAGAATTTTTTTGCTTTGCATTCGTGAGCCGATGGACGTTCAATAAGTGACGCGAGTGAACGAAGCCAACGGACCATGGATCCATATCACCCGGATGCCATTGCTTATGGATTGCCCAACACATGAACGACTGACACGATTGTGCATGGAGGCTAGCGGGGAAGACGGCGAGGAAACCATCGTCTCCCACGTGGATGGGTGTGCGAAATGTCAGGCGGAACTGCAAGCCATTTCCGATCAGCTTGTCGATGTCGCGCCATCTCTTGAAAAGCTGGCTTACGTTGTCAACTCGCAGGCTCTCCGAGAACGCCTCGACGGGTTGAAGCTTCAGCGTGTTTCTCCGCGTCCGCACCAACCGCTGCAATACGAAGATCTGCAACCTTGGATCCAGAACGGCGAAACGGAGATCGGTTCCCTCGACAACTACGACCTGATTCGCTGCATCGGTCGCGGCGGGATGGGCATTGTTTTTGAGGCGTTGGATCAGGACCTCCATCGAAGGGTGGCGATCAAGATGATGTCGCCGGCACTCTTGGTGGATCCGTCCAACAGCGAACGTTTCTTTCGTGAAGCTCGAGCCGCAGCGGCGATCAATTGCCCTTCGGTGGTTTCGATTCACTCGGTGAACAAGATCCGCGATCTTCCCTACCTGTCGATGGAATTCGTTGAGGGGGAATCGCTACAGCAGTTACTGGATCGCCGAACGAGACTTGATATGGAAAGCGCGATCAAGATCGCCGGACAGATCGCCAAGGGCCTTCATGCAGCCCACTGCACGGGTGTCATCCACCGAGATGTCAAACCGGCGAATGTATTGATCCGCGCGAAGACCGGCGAGGTGAAGATCACGGACTTTGGTCTTGCCCATCAGGCGAGCGACAACCAGCTCACCGAAACGGGGACGCTCCTGGGCACACCCGAGTTCCTTGCGCCTGAGCAGATCGAGGGGGACCCGGCTGATGCCCGCAGTGATCTGTACAGCCTTGGAAGTGTGCTGTACCGAATGTGTGCGGGGCAGTCTCCGTTCGCCGCTGAATCGTTGGTCGCCACCCTTCACAGGGTCACCTCAAGCAATCCGAGTCCCTTGGTCGATCAGAATCCGATGGTCCCACGCTGGCTGTCCGATTTAGTGGGGCAACTCCATGCAAAAAAGCCGGAGGATCGTATTCAGAGTGCGGACGAGGTTGTGCGAGCATTGAATCAACATGGGTTCCATCCAATCGGCCAATCAAGCTTCCGTACCGCGAACCGTAGATGGGCTTCCCTATTGGCGGGAGGCCTCGCCATCGTCGCGTTGGCAGTTGCGATTGTGTGGATCAAGCCTCGCGTCGCGAGTCATGGAGATCGAGGAGCAACAAGTCGCCCCCTGGTCGCCGGTGATGCAATCGAACTATCGCGACTGCTAGGTGACCATCAACGTGACGTGACAATCACTCTTGTTGCTGGCGAGTCGTACTTCCTGAACCCGCTTGAGTTCAACGACCGAGATGTTTCTCTTGAGGCTGCTCCCGGCAGGGCACCGCGGCTTGTCTTTACCGACATGGCCGAACAAGCGGCAATTTCATGCGTCCGTGGTCAACTGGAACTGCGAGGACTACAAATTGAGAGCATTGCCCCGAATTGGGATGATTTCGATGAGGACTATGGCGACGAGCCTTTAATTGCGTGCGAGAGTGGATTGCTTCGCATGACGGATTGTGATGTGGTCGGCCAGCGCCGTGGCTGCGTTGAGCTCATCAACTCCAACGGCGAGATCACCGAGTCCCACCTCGACACTCAGTTCGATGCCATTGTCTTGGCAATGACACCCCAGCACACGCTCCAGGTCCGCGACAGCACACTCGTTTCGGACATCGGCATCCGCTTTGAAGCGGGATCGTCTGGAAGGCTGGCACTCTCCAGCGCGAAATTTGACAACCGTTTCGGGATTGAGTTTGAAGACCTCACCGCACGGAAGACGCCCGTTTCAATCACGTCGACGCGAGTCGAATTCGCCTGCGACGAATCAGCCGTAGCGATTCATGGCGACGGCCGACTCACGGAGTCCAATGACATCGATCCAGCTACACTTCCATTTCGATGGAGTTCTGGCGGACCCGACGCCGCCGGGGTCAGCGTGACCGTCTTTGTTGACGAGCCTAGCGAGCGTTCACTCTTCATTCGAGCCGGTGCATTGTCTCTCGAGTAAGACCCCGTTTCGTTCCCTGCACTGGATCTTCATCCGTCTTGGACCGTGTCGTCGACTTTCGCAATCTTGGCTCGGATTCGCACGAGCACGCGACTCTTGGCGACATAAACACTGCCCACTTTCAGTCCAAGCTGACTGGCAACGTGCTCGGCCGACTTGCCTTCCACAGCGGTTTGCCAAAACGCGTTCCATGTCGGTTCTTCAACCTGGCCGCGGACACTCTGGGCAGCCCAATGGAACAGATGCTCTCGGTACTCGCGTTGCCATTGATCGGCCAGCTCGTCATCCGCCGTCTGCTCGTTCAGAATTCGAAACGCCGTCGAATCACCGTCCTCTTTCAAACGAGCTCTCTTCGCGACCAAGTTGCTCAGTTTTGCACGTGCGATCACGAGCAGCCAGTTGCGGAAGCGTCCAAGCCTAGCGTCATACTCGAATCGATCGATGCACCGCGCGACTTCCATGAGGACCGTCTGGGACAAATCGGCCGCATCGGAGTCCTGCAGGCCCCGGCCGCGTCCAAAACGATAGATCAAAGGCCCATAAATCTCCACGAATTCCGACCACGCATGGGAGTCCTCAACGTCGCGAATACGAACGATCAGACTCTTTCTTGTTGTTTGCAGTGCCGACATCAGTAGTGCCTGATATCCAATTCCAGTAATCACAATGACTCGCTGGAGCCGCGTGTCCAACGACCCATCACAAGGCTGCGACGGTTCAACCTAACAAGCGACGCGCTCTTTGACGCCCCCGAACCGCATTCGGTTTCCACATTGGCGTTCGGACTGCTACGAAAAGATCAATCCGAGGGCGACTCGAACCGCACGAAACGGAAAATTTTCCGAGACGTCTCGTTGGGCGCCAATCGACGTTTGAGCCGGTGCGATAGTTCGGTTGCAAACTCGGAGCTTTCGCCAACGATTGTCGACGAATTCTCCAAATTCGTTTCCCGGCGTGCTGAATCCGATGCGAAACCAGCCATTCGCTCGATTCGTCCCTTTGTCAAAGGTGGCGATCCGCAAGAAGCGTCGACTTTAGGCGTTGCTCTCCATTTTCCACGATCCGTTGCAACCGCCAAAGCGACGGTTCAATACCTCGATAGATCCATCGCACTGGGTCGAGCAACCCGTGTCTTCAAGCTCGACATGTTTGCCACGATTGCCACGTTCCCGCTGAGAACTAGGCACTGTTTATCAAAGCAGTTTGATGGCCCGTCGCATGGCGGCGAGTTGAACGAAGGCCAAGTACGAGCATGTCAGTTTGTCGTACCTGGTCGCCACGCGACGTGACTCCTTCAGCCATCCGATCAATCGTTCAA
>JBCDIU010000054.1:0-31875 GCA_038748615.1 Planctomycetota bacterium
CTGAATGGTCAAGGTCCGTGGCTTGAAGGGTCGGTGTCGGCGATTCATCTACTAAGGGCCTCGCGGAAGCTGGAGGAGTCGTTGGAGGCGACGTACGCACGCGCGGGGCGCTATGCCGATTTGTGTAGCCTGGAACTTCCCGCTGCGAGCGCGGATCAGCTTTCTGGTTTTGAACCGACGCAAGATGACTTGATTGCCCTGTCACGTGACCTGGATGGTCTAGGACCGTGGCTTGAAGGATCGATATCGGTTGAACGGCTATTGAAGATCGTCAAAAAATTATCATCGTCTGTTGCGCGGACGTGCCAGCGTCTTTCCGTCCTTTCGAAACTTGTTTCAGTCTCGCTTCCAACGATTGACCCGACCAGGACGGAGGATCTCGTTATGCGAGACTCAGACTGGGTGATGCTGTCAGAAGACCTGGATGGCAAATCACCGTTTTTGGCGCAAGTTGGCTCGGATCATGTTCGTTACGCGGCGATGTATCAAAACCGAACGGAGTCCGAAATCCGCGAACGGCTGAAGGACTTCGCCTGTTTAGGCGTGTCGTTCGATGCGGATGAAACGACGCCATGAGTCGACCCAGAATGCCCCACCCAGAATGCGTCGGAGACGAGTTGCCAGCTCGCGGTGTTCGAAGTGCATGGTGACATGATCGTCAAGGCAACACGCATCGCCGCCAAGTGTCATCGCCGCAAATGTGGTCGTAGAGTTCATCGAGCTGCTTCGTTCGTTGACATCGCTGAACCAGTTGCATTGCGCAGATACCCAGCAGGTCATGTCGATGGTCATCGTCCATGTCCGAATTCAACGTATCGAACCACAGAAGCTTCAGTTGATCCCGACCCAGATTGGTCAATCCTCGACGGAGTTGGCCGCCGGTCATCGAAGAAAGTTGACTTGCGCAGGACGATAGCGTGAGGCCTTTGGAACTGGGGTCGGAGTTGCCAAGTGGAGACGAATCGGTCGCCAGGAATCCCTGCAGCGTTGCCAGGCCCGAATCATAGTCCTGCAGATCGACATACAGTTTTGGCCGCAAGAGTGGCGGAATTTCGCAATCATCGATCAACACAGGTAGCAGCACCGTCGATTCGCCAGCGGCCTCCGCCATGAAAGCGGCATCGGTTTCCATCTGGACCCAGCGGGATGTCACGGAGTGCTTCGAGAGCACGACCAAGACAAAGTCCGCGGCCTTTAGACCTTCGTTGATTTGCGATGGAATCGAATCACCTGGCTGGATCGACTCGCGATCGTAGAAGCAATTGAGGTTCAAAGCTTCGAGATCTTCGTAGAGACGATCGACCAGCGGTTTGTCTTCGCTGGCGTGGGAAAGGAAGACCTTGGTCTGTTGTGCGTTAGACATGGCGGATTCTGCGGACATCAACGTGGAAATTAAGTGCGTGGAGGCGTTTGGATCGTTGCATGATTTGCCCGATTGACTCCAACAACGGCCGCACGCTGTCAGCGACCGATCAAACCTTACCCCACTGTCGGGGAGGCGCGAATCCTGAGATCGTCCGATAAGTCGGGGCCCAGTCGATTTCGGGACGTCATTGAAAAGGGGACGAACCAACAAATACGAACTTTCTCTGATTTTCGGATCAGATCTCCCGGTGCCGTCTCCATTTCAGAGTGCGACTGAAGAAGATCACTCGACTGAAACTGGAGAATGCCGTGCGTTATCTGCGAAAACCAAAGCTGCAACGATTAGAAGACCGTGAACTCAAGGACGGCACCGGCATCGGGGACTTGGGCGGCTTCGGTCTCGGTCCCACGTACCCAGTTCCGGTGAGTCCGCCGGATGTTCCCGCGGAAACGGCCGCTCTGGTCAATCCCTGGAACTACATCAATCGGCTCAGTGACGCCGAGTGGGAAGAAATCCTGAATCCGCCTGCCGAACCGCCAGAGCCCGACAACTGGCGTGAACCCTGGGATGGAAATTACCCTTTGCCTCCCGTTTGGCCTCCCGAACCGCCGCCGGAACCCAAACCCGAGCCACCCGCCGATGAACACTGGTTGGATAAGTGGCAGCGAAAGCAAAGGGAGAAAGAGGAACGAGAGCGAGCCAAGTCCCAACCCGCGCCTGAGCCGCCGCCAGAAAGTGAACGACCCAAAGTGATCATCAATCTGCCGCTCGGGTCGCCTCGAGGACCTCATTAGGTCGATGGGTCTTCGGCGCGTCCCGTGATCCTACGTAGCGCTGGTCTCCATTGGGAGCCCAATCGGTCGAAGGCTATACTGGAGGTCCATCCAACCACACCGGCCAAACGCAAGTGATGACGCGGACGTCCAAGAGTTTGCTCGAGCGAGCCAAGCACACCGCGGACCGCTCCGCGTGGAGTGAGCTGAGTTCTGTCTATGAGCCGTTGATCCGAAAGTGGCTCAGTCGGTTCGCCGCGCCACCATCCGATCAGGACGATCTGACTCAGGAGATCCTCTTGGTCGTGATGCGGCGGCTGCCCGAGTTTCAGCACAACGATCGGCCGGGCGCCTTTCGGGCGTGGCTTCGAAACATCACGTCGTTTTGTTTGAAAGATCTACGCAAACGCAAGCGACTACCCACACAAACGCATGAAGAAAGCGGCTTTCAAGATCGCTTGGCTCAACTGGCTGATCCGAGCAGCGAGCTGAGCCGAATTTGGAATGCCGAACACGATCAATTCGTTGCCGCCGCGATCATGCGCCGCATTCGTGTCGACTTCGACGAGCATACGTGGCAAGCATTCGAACGTGTCGCCTTGCTCGGCCAGGCGGCATCGGAAGTCGCTCAACATCTGAACATGAAACGCGACGCCGTCTACGCGGCGAAGTCGCGTGTCATGGCACGATTACGACAGGAAGCCCAAGGAATCTTGAACCCGGCGTAATCGTTCCATTTCCCCAGTTTCGTTTCCCCTTCAACCATGCCTCCGGCCACCGACACACATCCCGACGATTCCACCTTGGCAGGATACCTGGGCGGTCATTTGCCGGAGTCGGCGCGGGTTGCCGTGGAACGGCATCTTCGAACCTGCGCCAAGTGCGCCGAGCGGCTACCCATTCTGGACGATCCCAAAGACCAACTACTCCAACTGGCCCGCCAGAGTATCCCGTACTGGCATGCGACGGACACGATAGTGAACCGGAATCACACGACGCGGCCGGCCGCAAGGGACGATGCTCCGATTGCGCAACGACTCCAACATCATCCGCGATACGACATCGTCCATCAGATTGGCGTCGGCGGAATGGGGACCGTCTACAAAGCGATCCATCGCACGATGCAGCGTCCCGTCGCATTGAAGGCCATCCATGGTGAACTGGTGAACCGTGCTGACGTGCGGGATCAGTTCCTGATTGAAATCAAGGCTGCCGCGAAGCTCAAACATCCCAACATCGTCTCGGCGTACGACGCTGAATGCGACGACGAGTTCCAGTTGCTGGTCATGGAATACGTCGACGGCGAAAGCCTTTTGGAATTGGTCCATCAACATGGTCCACTGGAGCCGGCGGTCGCGTTGGCTTTCATTCGGGATGCCGCTGTTGGATTGCGTCACGCTCATCGTCAAGGGATGGTGCACCGCGACATCAAACCATCGAACTTGATGCTCGCGAAGCTAGGAGAACCACCCAGTTCGGTCGTCAAGGTGTTGGACTTTGGTCTGGCGAGTGTCCGGCAAATCAATGACTTGGACAATGAACGGGATGTACCTGATTTTCCCAATCGTGGGCTGTCGCGCCACGATCACGCGATGCTCGGGACGCTCCACTATATTTCTCCGGAACAGTACGAAAACGCGCGGAACGCTGACGCTCGTTCAGACATCTATTCGCTTGGCTGCACGCTCTATTTTTTGCTGACCGGATCGCCTCCGCGGAATGGGTACTCACTGTTGGAGAGGATGCGACCAACCGATGGCGACGGGATCTCGTTGCGGCTGTCGGCTTTGAACGAATTCCCTACCCACTTGATGTCTTTGATTGAGCGGATGACCGCAACGACTCCTGCGGATCGATTCCAATCGATCGATGAACTGTTGGCTGCCCTCGATGAGGTATCCGTCGGACATCGCGAAACCAATCCAACGACGACGCATCACCGCCGTACGTTGGGTGTTGCACTGGTCGCATTTGGCGCGCTGGCTGTTTGGGGCGCGACACAAGTCTGGGACCATCGAACTCGTCAGCCCAATCTTCCTGGAATGGACGCGGACGTCCACGCGCTGTTTCTACTACCCAGCAAGGACGTTTGGCGGGATGACTTTGATCCGGTTCGTAATTCGATGCATGCCGTTGGCGTCGCCACCCACACTGCCTCGGGTACCGATGTCACCAATTGGCTTGACGCGGAAGGGCGCCGCGAGCCGCTAAGGGTTGAGCTCACCTTCGATGAAGTCCAACCGAACTTCGTTGACGTCATCATCATCAGCGGCGGCGATTGGTCGGGCGACTTGCAGAATCCTGCTGTGTCTCGCCGGCTCAAAGAGATTTGCTCGGCCCATTTAGACAACCATCGATACCTCGCCGCCATCTGCGGAGGTCAGGTGGTGCTGGGGACTCTCGGAATGCTCCGCGGTAGAAGTGCTGCGAAACCACCGCCCGTGCTCATCGACTCCGAACTCGATGCCGACTGGGGAGCCCGATGGTTATCGAACGTCCCGGTGATAACCGACGGCCAGGTCATGACGGCTCGAGACTCGGACGACGCCGATGCATTCGTGAGCGAACTCTGTCAAGTCTTAGGAATCGACAAGCCAAACGGGTAGCTCAGTTAGAGCGTCTCAATGCACGGCGGTCCATTGAGTTTGGCTTGGTTCCGCTCAACCGAGCCCTCACGAAGCAAACGATTCGTGCCAGGCGGTGGCATATCGCCGGACGCGATCCAGATCGTCGGGTCGCGGTTTCATTAACCGGCGGCTTGGAGCGGTCGCTCCAGTTCGCCCTTCACCTGGGCAACCCAGCGATCTAAACGCTCGTCGGTGTACTCAGGCTCGCTATCTTCATCGATGACGAGTCCCAGGAAGTGGTCGTCGTCGAACATGCCTCGCGAGTCATCGAAGATATAGCCCTCTTTCGACCAAACGCCAATCAATGGCGGACGTTCGGTCCCGACGCACTCCCAAAGGATGCCCAAGCCATCGACGAATGTGTCGGGGTACCCGGCACTATCGCCGAGGCCAAAGAGGCCCACCCGCTTGCCTGAGAAATCTCGCGTCTTCAACTCGTCAAGCTTGTCTTCCCAGCTGCACTGAATCTCGCCGATGTTCCACGTCGAGACACCAAACAGAATCACCTCGTGCGCCAGAAAATCATCGACGTCGCACTCGTCGATGTTCGTGCAGACACACTCTAGCGGAGCCAGACGTTCGACAAGCATTTCGGCAATTCGCTCGGTGTTGCCGGTATCGGAACCGTAAAAGATCCCAATTTTGGATGGAACAGACAGAGACTCACCAGACATCACGGGCTTCCCAAAAAGTGGAGTGCGACCGATCGGCCTGCGCGGGGCAACGATTCGATCCACACCGGTTGATAAACGAATTTGGTACGGCGATTGACAAAGTGTCACCACCAACTCTGTTGATAATAGTTCTCAACAGAACCTGTCAACACGGCAATTCGTTGGAATTCGACACTCTCCAAGTTATTTTTAACAACCGCTGTTGACATTAAAAATTGCCAGCGGTACTTTAATGAGAACACTTCTCAATAAAGAATTGGCAATGACTCAAACAGCAACGAACACCCCTGTCGACGCTCTATGGGAGTTGTACGAACGCCGCGACTTCGATGAACTCCTGCGGCAGATCGGCCCCATCGGTGACCTGCTCGCCGACGACGGTATGCCGACCGAGCACACGGCGCCTCAGTTGGAATTGCTGGGATTGATTCTGCACGAACGTGGGCAAGTATCCGAAGCGACGGACACGATCGAAAAAGCGGGTCTGGTGGTTTCGCTGAGAGATAAGAGCCTCATTGCCTTGGCGTCGGGCTACGCCGAGCGGGGCAAAATCGATAACGCTCGCGAGATGTATCTGCAGTTGGCGCTGAGCAACCGATTGCCGTCGGAAATGATGCTCGAGGTCGCCGCCCGTTTAGAAGCCATTGACGCACCTTACCTAGCCATGCAGGTGTGCGAATGGATCACCGAACGCGACGCGGAGTTCGCGCAGGCCTATTACGACATGGGCTGCTATAGCGCCCGCGTGGGCAATGCACTCCATTTGACCGAAGCGCTCACGCAGCACGCATTGCAGCTCGAGCCCGATAACGTGAATTACCGCGTCGGTTTAGCGTCCCTGATGATCCAGCTGGACCGAGATGAGGAAGCCGTTGAAGCGCTCCGCTCGGTCACCAACGAACAGATCGCCGTGGTGAAGTGCCGTAGTTGCCTGGGTCGTATCGCCGCACTCATGCGACGTCACGACCATGCGGAGCGGGCCGATGCCTGCGACGACCGGATCGCGGCCTTGGAAAGTAGGGCGGTCAAGACGGTCGCCGCATGATTCCAGGAACGCCACCCATGGTATCACGAATACAACCATACTTATCTTGATACGGCAAGCGATGACAGACAACACCGAACTAGCGCAACGTGAGTATGACGTCAAAGGCTATTCGTTGGCGGTCCAATTCGCACAGTACGCGTTAGCACGCGATCCGGACGATGCGGCGGCAATGACAACGCTTGGTCGATCCTTGCTGAAGCTGGGCGATGTGAGCTCCGGCGTCGATGCACTCGAACGATCGGCGCTGATTCGGCCACTGTGCTTGGACGCACGTATCGAACTGGCAATCGGCTACGGCACGTTGCAGCGAACATCGCTCTCACGTGACTTGTTGATGGCGGTCGCGGTGAGCGACGACGTTGATACCGCGGCATTGCTCAAGATTGCGGCGGGGTTGGAAGCCATCGATGAACCTCGGTTGGCGATGGAGGCGTGTCGTCAGGCGGGCAGACGCTCCCCAGAGACGGCCGAGGTTCATTTCCAGATGGGACACTACGCCGGTGCGTGCGGTCATCCGGTCAGTGTCAGCGAAGCGCTGGTCCGTCACGCGATCGACTTAGACCCCGACAACCTGCACTATCAGATCGGCTTGTCCTCGTTGTTGATTCGGGTTGAGCGGTATCGAGAGGCGGTTTCGATTCTCGACGCCGTCGTACCGGAGCGACTCGATGAGGTGACGTGCGAATGCTGTTTGAGGCGGATTGCCAATTTGTTCTTTGATGTCGACGACGTGCCGCGTGCCAAGTTGTGTGCCGCGCGACTGTCGGACCTTCAAGTGCGTCCCGCCGTGACATCCGGCTCGCCGCGAAAGGAGACAGCTTCCTCATGAATGAATCTTTGACTCCCTCCGATGGCGTTCCTCCCAATCGGAGCTTGCCTCCCAGACCCGTTCGCAACCATGGGCAAACGAATTACGGCGGGGTGATTCCCGAAGTCGACTTCGAGCAACTTAGCCGAGGCGGCCAGATGGTTCATGTGGTCCTGGATGAGAAACGATACGAATTGAAACGCACACGAAGTGGACGTTTGGTGTTACACAAGTGAGCCCAGTTTCACAATCGTGTTCCGCTTCTCCGCACCTTCATTCCGAGTAGGAAGGGTCGTCTGATGAAAACGCACTCCACCGCGAGTCAGCTCTATGCTGAACTTGAACGACATCTTGGTGACGACGACTTGGACGGATCGCTGCTGGTGCTCGATCAGATCTGCCGGCTTCACGACGATCATGCGGGTGCATGGGAGATGCGAGGTTTGCTTGAGGCCAAAGCGGGGCGACCGAATCTGTCGGTGCGATACTTCGAGCGTGCCAGCGAGTTGGCGTCCCTGGAGATCTGGTCGTCTCGTACGCTCGCCATCCAGTACGTTGCGATCGACCGAAAAGAGTTGGCGGCTGAGGTCCTTCATGTCTTGGGGCTATCGGGCCGCTTGGAAACCGCCATGTTGCGAGTGGTGTCTCACGATCTATTGACGCTCGAACGTCCTGAGCTTGCTGCCGACATTACTTGGAATGCGATCAAGAGTGACCGCGAGAACGCGCTGTTATGGCATGAGTTGTCCGCGATTCAGTCCGTGTTGGGCGAATCACCGGAAACCTGCCTGCAATCAGTTCAGCGTGCCATTGAGCTCGCACCGGTGACGACCGAGTTTCGAGTCACGGCAGCCACGCTGATGATCCGGATGGATCAAGTTCAAGCTGCCTATGATGTGGTCAGGCAGGTCGTCACACCGCGTCACGTTGAGCTCGACTGTCCATGTTGTCTATGGCGTTTGATCTGCATCTTTGAGAGTTTCGACGACCATGAGCGTATGGCCGTTTGCTATGACCGACTCACGGGCATCGAGGCTCAAAAAACATTTCAAACTATGGCGTCGTGACCTGGCAGGCGAGTTTCCATTGACGATCGGTGGTTCAATCTAAACGTCCAACTACTGGCCCGGAGCGTGTGCGGGGGTTATTCGACATTTCCCTCGCACACGCGTCGGGTTACCAGTTGCTACGCAAGCAGCTCACCAACGACGTGGCCGTGCACGTTGGTCAGGCGGCGTTCCAGTCCGTTGTGGTAGTACGTGAGACGTTCATGATCGAGTCCCATTAGATGAAGCAGCGTTGCGTTGAAATCGTACACACTGACTTCATCGACCGCGGTCTTGAAGCCAAACTCATCGCTCTCGCCATAGCTCGTGCCGCTATTCACGCCGGCTCCTGCCAAGAAGCACGTGAACGCATTGGGATTGTGGTCGCGTCCCGTTCCGTTGGCTTGTAGGAACGGCATGCGTCCAAATTCGGTGCACCAGACGACGAGCGTATGCTCGAGCATTCCTCGTTGTTTCAGGTCGGCAATCAGCGCCGCGGTCGGTTGATCCATGATCTCCGCTTGCATCGCATGGGTTTGTTGGATGTTGTTGTGAGAGTCCCAGTTGGTAATGCCGTTGCCTCCGGACGGATCACTGCCGTTGAATAGTTGCACGACCCGGACACCTTTTTCGAGCAGTCGTCGGGCAAGAATGCAATTCTGGGCATACGCTTTTTTAAGGTCGGTGCCGGTATCCGTTCCATAGGCTTGATGAACGTGTGCCGGTTCATTGTCGATGTCCATGACATCGGGAACCGACGATTGCATGCGGCCCGCCAATTCGTAACTGGCGATGCGCGCCGCCAAGTCCGCGTCGCCAGGATATTGTGTGAGGTGTTGAGCGTTGAGTTGCTGGAGCAATGAGACGCTGTCGATGTCGGCGGCCCGGTGATACTGACCGGGACGATGGAGGTTCGCGGGCGGATTGGCCGCCGTGAAGTCGGTTCCCTGGAACGCGGCGGGCAAGAATCCACTTCCAAAGTTGTTCTTACCGCTGCG
Source organism: Planctomycetota bacterium (assembly GCA_038748615.1). Lineage (GTDB taxonomy): Bacteria > Planctomycetota > Planctomycetia > Pirellulales > Pirellulaceae > Rhodopirellula. Next base: position 9,341 of record JBCDIU010000054.1, read on the forward strand.
TGCCAAGCCGCGAGGATCGTTGATGGCAACGAACGCGGGCAGCTCCTCCGTCTCGCACCCGAGCGCGTACGTCACCCATGCGCCGAACGAGGGGAAGCCTTCCATCGTGAATCCGGTGTTGAAGAAGTTTTCACCTTGTGGATGAGCACTCGTTTGTGTGGTTAAGGAATGGACAAAGCAAAAATCATCCACCATCTCGCCTAAGTGGGGCAGCAAGTCGGAGACCATCTTTCCGCATTGACCACGCGGCTTGAAATCCCAGAACGGTTTGGCGATGTTGCCGGTCGGTCCTTCAAACGTCACCGCCGGAATCCCTGGTGGTTTCTGACCATGGAGTTTTTCGAGAGCCGGCTTGTAGTCGAACGTATCGACGTGGCTGACCGCACCGGGTAAGTAAACAACCAACACCTGCTTTGCTGGCATGTCGAAATGAGATTGCCGGGGCGCGTACGGGTTTTCATCCTGCATCGACGGTCGAATGGATGCTGGCGCTTCGCTGGCGAGCAAATTGTCTTGCGCCAGCAGGTGCGACAATCCAAGTGCTCCCAACGACAAGCCGGCTTGTCCAACGAATGAACGACGATTCAAGAGCGAACGACCGCGGGGCGAAAGCTGTTCTGGATTCATGGTTTCTATCAGTGCGACGGGACGGTTTGGTTGGAGTTGATGACGGCCGGTGCAATTTGAATTTCGCGGTCACGGAAGGAACGCGAACTCGTTGGTATTGATGAGCGTTCGGCAAAGCAGCCGAAGGCCATGCTTTTCAGCAAGTTGTCGACTTGTCGCCAGTTCGCTGGTGGATGGTTTCCGACAGAACAACAACTCAAAGCAACGGGTCACTTGCTCCGGCAAGTCTTCACCGGCATCTTTCATCGCGCGCCTCGCCAAAAGTTCGGATTGCTCCACAACGAAGTCGCTATTCATCAGATTCAATGCTTGCAGGGGCGTCGTTGAAACGGGACGCTTGGCACGGATCTGACCGCAATCGGGAAAATCAAAGGCGGTAAAGATTCGATCGTCGACGCGCCGCATTCGTTCTTGATAGAGCATTCGTCGCCACGTTGGTGCCCCATGATTGTCCACGACCTCCCATTGGGCATAGCGTTTCTTGACATTGTGAATTCGATAGCTCGGTCCACCGATGGTCCGATCCAGTGTTCCGGATGCCTGCAATATTGAGTCGCGAATGACTTCCGCCTCAACGCGACGCGGAGGGAATCGCCACAGCAGTTGACCGCTGGCGTCTTTGTCGAGTCCGTCGCGGTCGGGCTGACTGGACTGACGAAACGCTTTGGAGAGCACGAGCATTCGAACCAAGCGTTTGATCGAGTAGGCGATCGGTTCGGCACCGGAAACCGTCGCTGTCGGATGGACAAACTCATTCGACAGCCAGTCGAGCAACTCCGGATGCGTCGGTGGTGCGCCCGCCGCGCCAAAATCGCTGGGGGTCGGGACGATTCCCGAACCAAACGTGTGGTGCCAAATGCGATTCGCCATCACGCGCGGCGTCAACGGATTGGCGGAATCGGTCAGCCAATCGGCCAAAGCCCGTCGACGTTCCGGGCCAGGCGCATCCGCTTCGATTGGTAGTCCACCTCCGAGCACTTTGGGTGCCGCTGGGTCGACACGGTCGCGAGGGCTTTCCGGGCTGCCGCGCGCCAACACGAATGTTTCGACAGGTTCAATGAAGCGAGCCACAAATGCCGGTTGTCGTCCATGAACCAGCATCTCATTGATCACGTCTTGGATCTTTGCCTGGATCGCGCGGCGATCTTGGTTATCGGCGGACCGTTTCTTGATCATGGCCGTGGATGCCAGCGGTTTCCAAACACCCTCTTTGTCTGGAAGGTCGATCGTGAAGTCGCCGTAGGCATTCTTGTTCATGCCGATGAGATAGTCCGTCTCTAGAAAATCCTCGCGATTCGTGCTGATTCGGATGGTGTCGACCGGCATGGATTCGGTGAACTCGAACTCCAGCCATGGGCGTTCCTGGCTTCCCTTCGGCGAGCGTGCCACGAACTGTTTGGCACCGAAAACACCGTTGATGAGTTTGTCAGCCTGTTTTCCCTCTTGGATGGTGGCGGAGTTCTCACTGAGACGCGTTCCGTACTTGGCCAATGCAAGATTACGGCGTTGGGGTCCCGCTTCGAAGACTTCCAACTCGTCGACCACCATGTAGGCTCGACTGAACGACAGACGCAGTGATTTGGTTTCGCATCTAGGAAAGCGAACTTCCTGGTAGCCTTCCCAATCTTCGATCCAGCCCCAGCCGAAGGCGCGCATTTGGTCGCGAAGCTCATCGAGTCGCCCTTGAAGCTCGGCTTCGCGAATCGATCGAGGATGATCGGCGGCCAGTTCTGGGAACCGACCTCCGAACTCGATGTCCTGAAACACAGCTGACAGCGAGTAGTAGTCCGTAATGGAGATGGGATCGAACTTGTGATTGTGGCAACGGGCGCATCCGATGGTCATGCCCATCATCGATGCGCCAACGGTTTGCAGGACTTCATCCATTCGATCCGCTCGGGCCTGACGAATGGCCGTTGGCTCGAACCCGACCGTGGCCGATGGAACGTGGGGACCGGCGACCAGGAACCCGGTTGCATCCCCGGCACCCATCGTGTCACCGGCCAGCTGTTCGCGAATGAACTGATCGTACGGTTTGTCCTCATTGAGGGAGCGAACCACGTAGTCGCGATACATCCAGGCATTCTTGCGATACATATTGCTTTCGCTGCCGTTGGTTTCCGCCCAGCGGATCACGTCCAGCCAGTGCTGAGCCCAACGTTCGCCGAAATGCGGTGATTGGAGCAGTTCGTCGACGAGCGCTTCGTAGGCCTCATCGGGATTGACCGCGAACGCCTCGACAAAGGCATCGGCGCGTTCGGGTGTCGGTGCAAGGCCACTGAGGATGATCGAGACGCGGCGAATCAAGGCACGCGGCTCGGCGGGCGCGGAGAACTCAAGACCGGCGCTGGTCAGTTTGTCCTCCAGAAACGCGTCGATACCATCGTGCTTGAACTGGGTTGGTAGAGGTTCAAATGCCCAATGGTCGACTTCGTCTTCGCCGGCGGCGTCCATTTGACCTGGCCATCTAGCGCCCTGTTGAATCCAGCGTTCCAGCAATTCGATCTCTTCATCGGGAATTCGATCTTCATCTGGTGGCATCTGGACGTCTGGTACCAGGTGCTTGACCACCTCGATCAGATAGCTCTTCTCAGGTTGACCGGGGACCACGGCAGACAGCCCCGAGTCCCCGCCCCGCAACATCTTGGCGCGTTGGTCCAATCGAAAACCCGACTCCTGTTCATCCTCGCCGTGGCAAAAGCTACAGCGTTCCTCGAAGATGGGTACGATGTCGCGTTCGAAGTCCACTTGCTCACTGCCCAGGACGGGAGTCGCCCAAGCGAGCAACAACGCCGGTATCCAGAGTCGCATCGATACTTCCATCATTCTTTTTGACATGCGTTGATTATCCTTGCCGAGAAACGTGCGTTCTCATCTTCATTTGTTCCATCAGCCGACTCACCACGCCCGGGTGCGCGTCGGCGACATTCTTCGTTTCGTTGGGATCGTTTTGGTGGTCGTACAACTCGATGAACAGCGGCTCAGCCGCTGCCCGTCGGTGATCACGCCAAACGACGAGGCGATAGCGATTGGTCCGCATCGCGTAGCCCATTAGATGCTCTTCAAAGAGTTCTCGATTCCAATTCGAACCTTGTTGTTGGATGATCCTCCGTTCCACCTTCTTGATGAGTGGTCCGAAGAACGTCCGACGCATTCCCGGCGAGAGTGGGTTCGCCGCCCACTCACGCAGTGCCGGATTGGGAAACTGGCTGAAGGCGGCTTTTTTCCAGGGACGAGTGGGATCGTCCATCAATGGGGCAAAGCTTTGGCCTTCAACATGGTCGGGAATGGGTAGTCCTGCCAACTCACAAAGCGTTGGATAAATGTCAACCAGTTCCACCAATGCCGGCGTGGATTCACCACGGCTTTGCATTTTGGGTGACCAAATCATCAGCGGAACACGCGTGGCGATCTCGTAGTTGGTCGCTTTTCCCCAGATGCCCATGTCTCCGAGATGCCAGCCGTGATCGCCCCAAACGACAATGATCGTATTGTCACGCACGCCCGCTTGATCCAGAGCCTCCATCATCATCCCAATCTGGGCATCGACGTAACTGACGCAGGCGTAGTAACCTTGCAACAAGGTGCGGGCGAGCTCATCGCCAATGGGTCCTGATTTGGGGATTCCGTGACGGGTACGCAACTCGAACGAGGCATGCAGACCCATCGTCGCCCCGTTCGTCGGCGACTTGCTTGGCGTTGCGAGTTGAAACTGTGCATCGTCATACAAGTCCCAATACTTCTTGGGTGCGATGAAATCGAGATGCGGTTTCTTGAAGCCGAGAGCAAGAAAAAGCGGCTGATCCGGTTTGTTTTCTAGGTGGTCGTGAAGTGTTGCGATGGCGAGCTGTGTGTTGAACCCATCCGAGTAGACATGGTCGTCGACATCCGCCGACTCGTATGCCGGACCGTGAATGAGTCCGCCCGAGTGATCCGGTCCGTATTCTTCGAGCATCGTTTTTTTGTTGTCCAACCACGTCTGTTGGTTCTCTTTGAGCGCATACTGCCCTGGTAGACGTTGCAACTGGACCGGGCATCGATTGCGGGCGGGCTGGCGGCTCCACGAAAGGTCGTCGTCTGTCATCCGGCCGTGAAAAATCTTGCCGTGATAGACGGTCTCGTAGCCGTGACGAATGAAGTGCTGTGGCAGTGTCACGATGTCTGGATGGAGGTCTCGAAAATAAGCCGTGTTTTCGATCACGCCGGTCGTATCGGGACGAGCACCGGTCATCAGACTTGCTCTGGAAGGACTGCAGATCGCCTGCTGACAATAAGCGCGACTAAAAAGTAGACCTTCCGATGCCAATTCGTCGAGGTTGGGGCTCTTGGCGATCGGAGACCCATAACAACCTAGTTCGGGTCGTAGGTCATCGATCGCGATGAACAAAATGTTGGGTCTCACCGACACATCGGCTGCTGAGATCGATGGTGACAGTTTGCAAAGGAGCACCAGAGCACAGAGCCACCCAATTCGGTTCGTGAGGATGGGTATCGCCGCCCCACTGGGCGCGATAACACTCGGCGGGTGTTGGTGGATGCGACTGATCGGACGGTTCCTAGTAGCCAAGCGGTTTCCCTTGTTCATAGAGATGATGAATCTCATCGGATCCGAGTGCGGCGTGAAAGATGGCCACCTCATCGATCACCCCGTCGAGATTTCGAACCGCAAACCAAGGCGAGTCTCGAAACGGCTGCCCCCAATTTCCGATTTCGGCCGGCCCGATCCTAAGGCGGTCAATAAAAAACCGATCCAGAATCTCTTCCTTCGCAACCGATTCACCATTGACGTATTGCGTCACCTGACGACCGATCGGGTCATAGACCGCGGCCAGGTGAAACCAACGACCGCTCTTGGAAACGTCCCAAAACGGTGGTGTCAAATACACGCGGTGGAGACCCGCGTCCTTCACCACCCTTTGATCCCTCGCGTTGAAGTGACGGATGTCTTGTGATTCATCCACCATCACCGAAAACATCAACCGACCATCGTCGCGTATTTGCCAATGGGGCTCGCCATTCTCGTAGCCGTCACCCATGAACAGCGCGTTATAGCGATGGTCCAGACCATCGATCTTCGCCCAACACGAAAACGTGTACGCCGAAAACTCTCCCTCAATTCGAGTTCGTATCCGTGCACCGGCTCGATCGAAATCCAGACCCGATGACGGAGCCCCAAATCGCCCGAGCGTCGAGACGACCGGGCCGACGATGAGCCCATCGCCATCCTGTCCGTTGGTGGCTCGATTGAGAATCGTGCGATCCGCCGGTGTCGGTGACAAGCGATAGTACGCGATGAGTCGCCGATCCGTTTCCAAGACCTTCGAGTGCTCTTGCCAATCAGCCCAAAGCTGCGATTGTGCACTTTCGCGGCGACGTTCCAGATCGGTCGCGGTACTCAGAGCGTCAAATAAGTCGGGGCCACTCGAGGAACCCTTCAATGATTGACTTTGCCCGGTCAGTAGATGTTTTCCATCAAACTGACCGCCACGCAGTTCGACTTCGCCATCGATCACTTCGATGCGAGCATTGTCAGGGCTGACATCCAAAGCGAATTCAGTTCCAAGATCGACGATTTCGGAGCCGGCCGCATTGACCACAAATCCGCGAGCCGCCGGTGGAACACTGGCGCGCAAACGACCTTGCGATACACCGACGGACCAATCGGACCGTATCTGCAGATCGGCTGGGCCTTCGACGATCAGCGTCGCGCCGCAGAAAAAATCGATTTCCACCAAGCCCTGGCTGAACGCGAGACGTCCATCGGGCAACACCTCGCCCTCCATTCGTTGGATGCTGTCGCGTTTCCACTGCACATCGATCGCACGTCTCAACGTGGCGTGCCCCGCGATTCGGAATTCCGACTCCTCATCGGCGACGCTGTACCCAGTACGCGATGGAACTGGGCGAGCCTGTGGACTCTGACGCCCCAGCCAAAATGCGATGCCGACAAGAAACATCACCGAAGCGGCAACGGCCAATCGGGTGACCAAGGTCCACCCAGCCCGCGGACGTTGCTGTGAAGCATCGGATGTCGACGCCGGATCAAATTTGGGTGAATTCACTTGTTCGCCGGTGGGCCCGGCGGGTTCGCCGGCGATCTCTCCCAATGACTCACACAGACTCACGGCGTCGAGATAGTGCTCACGCACATCCGCGTCCTGTTCCATCATCTCCTGCAGACGATCGAAGTCTTCAGTGGAAATCGTTTGATCAATCGTCTGAAAGATCAGCTGACGCGTTCGGTCATCCATTGATCGCCTCGCCGGCTAGTTGTTGTCGGACGCATTCCATCAGCCGAGTACGGATGGTGTTGATGCGACTGTACAACCGTCTTGCTTTTTCACCAGTTTCTCTTGCGATGTTGGCAACGGACTCGCCTGGTACGTGCACGCTAAGGACGAGTCTTCGTTGATCGGAGGGAAGTTTCGTCAGGCAGTGTTCCACGGCTCGCCGCTCCTCTTGGCGACCTTCGATCCGATCCAGGGCGGATTCGGATAAACGGGTGACGACACGCTCGCTAAACACCAGGCGATCTCGCACTCGATCGCGTTGCCAGCTCAGCGCCTTATAGCGAGCGATGACGCACGCCCAGCGAACAAACTCGTCGGCCTTGGCATTGTTGCCAGTCGCCTGAAACTCATCGAACTTCTTCCAACATTCCAGTGCGGTTTCCTGCATGACATCGTCGACACCATCGGCCGATGGCATCACAAAACGGACGAAGCGTCGGATCGCGAGATCATGCCGCGCCTGCAGCCCAACGAACTCGCTGTAGAGCTGTTCTCGAGCCTCGTTGGAGACGGGTTGTTGGTCGGGCTGCTGCATTCAGGGCCATGCATTGGAGTAAGAAATCCACGTGATACTGACTAATTCCGGTTCGGGCCATTTTTACCAAGCGAAAATCGAATTTCGGGAAAAGTCATGGAGATCGACACCAACGACCAGCCGGAGTTTTCTGTTGTCCGGCCCCCTAATAGGGTCCCGTGGTCCCGAACATTTGTTCTTTGGAGGGTCGCGGCCTCACCCGGACGCTGTGGTCTGGTTCGCCCGTGACGCGATCGAACTCGTCGGGCGTGCGTTTGCTGGGCAGGTAATCGCCGGTCGTCTTCGTCCAGGATTCCATCGCTTCTTGCAGTCTTTTTTTGGTCGACGCGTAAGCGGGTTCGTCGATCCGATTGTTCAACTCGCCAGGGTCCCGCTGCAAATCGTATAGCTCCCACGCCGGACGCGGCGAACGAAAGCAAGCTTGTTGAGCCGTTGAAAGGGCACCCTTTGCATTCAAACGCAACATCGCTTGCCAGGAGAGTCCCCGGCCGGCATCAGCCGATGGCGTTGAAGGTAGGTCGGGATAGTCATTTCGGATCAACTTGAAACGCCCGTCGACAACACAGCGTGCGTGATCCTCATAGTCATGCCAGTGGTCTTCGCCGAATGCGTACTGGCGATGTGATAACGTCGGATCCGACAAGACGCCCGCAAAACTGGTTCCGTCCTCAGGCAACTCGACCGTGCTGACGCCGGCCACTTCGAGGAACGTGGCGGCGATGTCCACGGAACTGACCAAAGCATCTGTTGACTTCGATGCCGCGACTTTCGCTGGCCAACGGACAATCCAGGGTGTGCGAATGCCGCCGTCGTAGAGCGTCGTCTTGTCGCGTGGGAACGGTCGACCGTTGTCACTGATGAACAACACGAGCGTGTTGTCGGCGACGTCTTGGGATTCCAACTTGGCCATGACTTTCCCCACGTACCCGTCGAGGCGACCAATCTCGTCGTAGTAGAGTCGTAGATCTTCGCGAACATCCGGGGTATCCGGCAGGTGTGGCGGCACGATGACATCGTCGTGCCGATGTGGCGGATCCAGGGCACCGTCGGTGTATTCGCGATGTGGATCCAGAGCCGCCAGCCACATGAAGAACGGTTTGGAGCGATCGCGTTGCTCGATTGCCTTTTCCCAGTCTTCACATCCGCTCGGCTGGGCCGCGATCATTTTGGGTGGTTGGCCGTCTTCACCCGATGGCAGCACAAACCCGGCGGTGGAGGCTTCGTAGATTCTGTCAAAGTCACCTCGGACCTCGTCACCCATGTGCCACTTGCCGGCCGCCGCTGTGTAGTAGCCGGCCGACTTCAATTGGCCGACAAACGTCGTCGTGCCCGCAGGAATCGGCCAGTGAAGCTGTTCAGCGCCGGTGTTGTGTGGATAACGGCCAGTGATGATGCTCGCGCGTGACGGACTACAAGAGTTGGTCGTTAAGTAGGCATGATGGAAACGCAAACCATCCTGCGCTAGCTGATCAATATGGGGAGTTCGAATCGCCGGATGGCCATAGCAGCCGCAGTCATCCCAGTTCATATCATCCGCGATCATCAACACGATGTTCGGTACCGTCGTGGCGTCGGCGGCGCTGGATGTGGATGACGCGATGGCCGAGAGCAGCAAGCACCAGAGTCGCGTGTATCGGATTCCCGATTCGAATTCGAACGGGGGCGTGGGTGCGGCTGAGGTCATTTTGTATTGGTTCCTGTCTAGCTGAGAATGCGTCCTCGCCACATCCTAGTCAGTCCAAAGACCATCGTGGACCGAACCCGATTTCGAATCCACTCTCAATGGATTGCCCATCGAAACCACCGCGCCGAAAACATACTGGCGTTGGTTTGATCCCCGGCCGATGGGCATGAACCCATCTGTCCAATGCAGGTCCCTTAGCAAGGATATCGACGGACACCTGCTCGGGGTCGTGCCCATCATGCGGGTCGCAACGATTATCGGGAACCCAAGCCTAGGGCGGATGCCGATTTCTCCACAATGTCACGAGCGACGCAGAAATGGGCACCGATGCGTATTCCAAAGAGGGTCCAGCGTAGAGGGGTGCGTCCCGATTCCAATCGACGCCAGCGACCGGAATAGCCCGAGACTTCAAGGATGAACGACGGTGCTGACATCAATCTCGATCGGGGGTCACTTTGCGCGCCGGCGCTGGGTCTCTGTCGTTGTCTCGATGCTGGTTCTCGGATCCGTCGACGCTGATTCAAAATTCGAGGAAATCTCGATCCCTGAGTTGGAGGCGATCCGTAAGCGGGTTGCTTCCCTTGAACAACAGTGGGAAGACCACGAAACCGAACAGGCTGAAAAGAAAGCCTCACAAGCCAAGAAACCGTCGTACAAGTTGGGCGGTAGAGTTCATGTCGACCATTGGACGTTCGGCAGGTCCGATGAAGGCATCAACTTCATCGAAACCGGAGACACAAATCTCGATCCGGAGAACCGATGGATCTTTCGACGTATTCGGTTGGAGCTTTCAGGTGACGTTCCGGGCAACATGAGTTGGCGATTTCAAGTCGACTTTAACAATCCGGAACGTGCCGAGATCAAGGACGTTTACTTGGCATGGACGAATCTACCTCGGAATCAATCGCTACGGCTTGGTTACCAGAAACGTCCGCTCGGTTTGGACCACCTCAATAGCAGTCGATTCAACGTATTCGCGGAACGTCCGCTCGCTGTTGAGACGTTCAACGAGGATGCGCGACGATTCGGCCTCGGGATGCATGGCCATAGTGATGAGCAATCCGCCGGTTGGGCCTACGGAATCTACAACACCGAAAACATCAACACCGATGGTCGATTCATTGGAGACTCCTATCAGATGGGGGCTTACGGTCGGTACTGGCGTTCGCCGTGGTATGACGATACCAGCGGAGGACGTGGCTATTGGCACTGGGCACTGGCTGGTGGCATCGTTAAACCAGATGGGGATGCGAGTCCCAACGAAACCAACGCCAACGAAGGACGATTTCGAACACGTCCATTGGCACGCAGTGACGAGCGTTGGCTCAATACGGGCCGCATCCCCGGCGCCGATTGGTACGAAGTGCTCGCCGTTGAGAACATCCTCAATCTTGGTTCACTGCAGGTCACCGGCGAGTACTTTCTCTCTTGGATGCAGCGGGACGACATCGGGCCCGCAGGCTTCACGGGACCGTTTGACGCGACGTTGGATGACAATTTGTTTTTTCATGGTGGCTATGTCTACGCATCGTACTTCCTGACCGGTGAACACATGACGTACAGGCGAACGTCAGGAACGCTCAGCCGCGTGACACCCCACGAAAACTTCTTTCTCGTCGATCGTCATCGCGGTGGAACCGCTCGCGGACTCGGCGCCTGGCAGGTGGCACTGCGTTATGACCACCTGGACTTGACGGACGGCGGAGTCAACGGCGGTGTTGGAGACATGTTGACGATTGGTCTGAATTGGCACTGGACGGCGTACTCGAAGGTGCAGAACAACCTGGTGCTGGGAACGATCGACGAAAGTGGATTGGCCAATCCCGTTGACGGCACGGCGGTCGATGCCGGCGACTTTTGGATCTTTGGCAGTCGTTTCATGATCGACTTCTAGTGTGCTGAGGTGACGGCATGGACGGCGCAAGACAATTCGCTCCCCGGAAGGAAACCGGAATGATTCGCTATCTCATTATCCTCATCGTACTAATGAGCCCGATCGGAAAGCAGTTGGCCGCCTGGGACCCCGGTCCATGCTGTTGTTTTTGCAATCAAGGTCATTGCCGAGTCGAGGTGGGCCATGAGGAAGTGGAGGAAACGCGTTTTGACTGTGAGAGCGTCGCGATTTGCATTCCTCCGCTGCGGTTTCCTTGGGAGCGTGGACCCTTGAAGAAGTGCGGCAAAGTTCGGGTGATCCAAAAGCTGACCAAGACAAAGGTCACCAAGCATGTCTGTACGTATGACTGGTCCGCGATCGCTTGTTGCCCGAAGTGCCGTCAACGGGTGCTGGAGGGTGGATGCGATTCTGGGTGTTGCGACGCATTTAACGGGGAAGCATCGTGCTGTGACGCGGGCGATTTCTCGGGTGACGGCCAAGTCTCCAGCGAAGACCGCCCGCTAGCCCCGGCGATGCAGCTACCAGCTCGACATCGATTGGCATTGGTCGAGGCGATTCGGGAGGCACCGACCGATGACGCGGGCTGGGCTCGTGTTCCAGCGATGGCCGTTGCCGGCGAAACATCCGATTCACTGACCAGTGACGTTGGTCTAATGGATGTCATGGTGGAGTCTCTTTCGCCGATGAAGTGATCATGGGAGCCGAGTGACTCGGGTCCGCCAACGCATGGGTCCGCCGGGTCGCGAGGGAGTTGTCGGCGCGACGCGGCACGTGGCTGCGCACGCTTCAAAAATCAGCGCGGTCCCCCGGCAACCGGCCGAACTTCCCCGAAATCGAGGCGGAACGATGGAAGAGAAACACAACGGGTGTTTTTTCTAAAAAAGACCGGCTCAAAGTGGCGGATCGTTGACTCCGGCCGTCACTTCAAAGATGGTTTGTGTACCTACAGCTCCTCCATCTTTGAGTTTTTTTCATGAGAAGAATGGCATTTTGGTCGGCCCGTGTCGGTTTGCTTTTGGCGGCCGGGGTCTATTTGGGATCCGTGTCGACGGCGTCGGCGGCCGTGATTTATGACGAATCGGGTGATGGTGACGCGTCCAATTCCGCGGCGGCACCGACGTTGATTGCGTTGGCCTTGGGTGATAACGAGATCATCGGCACCACGGGTTCGGGCGATCGTGATCACTTCACGTTCACAATCGGAGCCAGCGAAGCAGTCACCTCATTCATCATCACCGAGTTCAATGGTCCCGAGGGAGGTGGTGGCCACTTCTTTGGTTTCGCCAACGGCTCAACGGTGCCTAGCGCGGGATCGTCGTTTTTGATTTCGGATTTGATTGCCAACGCGGAGGCGCCATTCAATGTGTTGGGTGCATCAGGCGGCGCATTCGGAGGCACTGGTGTTCCGACTGAACTAGGACCGGGTGACTACTCCGTGCTGTTCAACGAGACGGCGGGAGGTTCCGTCAGCTATCGCGCGAGCATCACAGTGTCTGCTATTCCTGAACCATCGTCTGGTTTTGCGGCTCTGTTCGTGTCAGCCGCTTGGATGGTGCGTCGCCGCAGGAAAACTTCGTAGACGATTTTGGCGCCGAGTGTATCGGCTGGCAATTTGATCCCTTATGCCACGGAGCCGGGAACGAAATGTTCTGGCCCGTGGGGGTTGGTGTGGTGCTGCGTCTGTTCCCGATGGCAGGCAGGATGCCTACCCCACTTTTTAAAGTTGACGCTGCAATAATGCTTCGTTTTCGGGTTCCCAAAATGAGCCGACGGGCGTTATCGCCGTGGGAACCGGGGCTAACGCCCGTCGGCTCATCCCAAAATTGAATTGGTACAAAGCGCTAGTTTTGGCTTGACGCCTTGGAGCGGGACCTCGTTGTTGACGTGACGGTTTCGTACGACGGATCTGTTCCCAGCCAGGCAGGAATTCCCTCATCGCGAAGCTGCTGGACTTTTGTGCCATAGGAGTCGAGACCGTTGTCTCGCAGTGAGCTTGGCATGACGTTCTGAGTAGGCAGCGATGCAGCCAACTTTTGTTTGATGCTCGCAAGGGAGGGATCACTCGCGAGATTGTGATGCTCGTTGGGGCACTTTCGGTGGTCGTACAATTCTTCGCTGCCGTCGCGATAGCGGATGTACCGAAAGTTGAGACTCCGTGCGGCATGGTTGTTGTAGTGCCAGGTGGTAATGGCTGGTTCCGTTCGTCGAGTCTTGGGATCGTGCAACTGAGGCAGTAGGCTCATCCCCTCGAGTCCCTTCACGTCGGGAAGGTCACAGAGCTGGAGCAACGTCGGGTAGATGTCCAGCAGGCTGACGGCGCGATCGCAGACTTCACCGCCTCGCACGTCTCTTGGGAGTTGGATTGCCAGAGGCACGCGAGTGGACTCCTCCCATAACGCCTGTTTGCGCCAGTGTCGTTTTTCTCCGAGGTGTTGCCCATGATCAGACCAAAACACCACGATCGTGTTCTCCGCGCATGGCCCGGACTCGAGTGCGCGTAACACTTTACCAACCTGAGCATCCACGAATGAAACGCAGGCCAGGTAGGCCCGAACCATCTCTCGCCAATAGTCGGGACCGATGCTCAGAACGTTGGCATGGTCGCCTCCCGCGATCGTCCCGTATGCCATCGCCTTGCCCCAGAGCGGAACGTCATCCATCTCATCGATAGGCATCGCCGGCACCGCGATATCGTCCAACTGGTAGAGATCAAAAAACTCTCTTGGAGCGGTATAGGGCACATGCGGACGAACGAAACCAACGGCAAGAAAAATGGGCTCATCATGCTGACGGCTCAGCTGATCGACGGCCCAATCCGCGATTTGTTCGTCTGGCATTCCCTCGGGCGGCATGTCGGATTGTTCCAGTGCTCCCCAACAAAGGGACTGACCATCGACACCTTGCTGATACTTTTGGTAGATCGCCCCGCCGTCGCGTGGAAACGGGTGAAAGTGGCCTCCGCTCTTACCTTGATAGCCATGTCCGCGCGATGCGAGATCTTTTGGCCAGCGGTAACGCGGACGAACGTCATCCCAGTAGTCGTAATCCTTGACGTCGCTCGTTCCTTTGTGAAAGATTTTGCCAGCCGCCAGCGTACGGTAGCCGTTTTGCTTGAAGTGTGTCGGCATCGGAACCGTATCACCAAGAGTCTTGACGTAGCTGTCGAAGTCCTTGGACGAATTGGAGTACCAGCCGGTCGTGGACGGTCGTAGTCCGCTGAGCAACGCGTGTCGCGAAGCGCTGCAGACCGGCGCAGCGCAGTGAGCGTTTCGAAATAAGACGCTCCTGGCAATCAATTGATCAAGATGTGGTGTCTTCGCCAGTGGATGCCCTCCGAGTGCACCGACCCAATCGTTGAGGTCATCGATCGCAAGAAAAAGCACATTGGGGCGAGTCTCGGCCGCAATGAGGGCATTGCGACGTTGCCGCATCGTGCGATCTTCGCTCACCGATTCGCCTTTCTTGCCACTGGATCGTTTGTTCTCCTTCGGAATGCTCGCACCGACCTCGTCGAGATACGACGTCAACTCGACATGCAACCGTTGCGTCTTCTCTTGCATTCGATCGGACAGGTCATTTTCTTCGGATAGATCGCTGGCCAGATTGAACAACTCCAATTGATCTTTCTTCCACGTTTTGACGAGTTTGTAATCGCCTTTCCGTATTGCGGAGATCGGTGTGCGATCAACCGCTTGGTGAAACACGAGGAATGGATTGGGGCGATCGATCGTACCGATCCCTTCATTGTGAATGACTTGACGAATCGATCCACCGTCAACGTTCTCGGGAAGCCTCACTGGATATCCCGCCAAGTCCGCCAGCGTCGGAAGAATGTCGACGCCGCTGACCGGCTCCGTGCAAACGGAGTTCGGCTTCACACCTGGCCCAAGCACCATGAACGGCACACGAATGCCGCCTTCATAAAAGGAATGCTTTCCATCACGGAGCGGTAGGTTGCGATTCAGCTCCGAATCAGGCGCCTTGGGAACCGACGTTCGACCACCATTGTCGGACATGAAAATCAGATAGCTCTTCTTCAAGAGATCCAGTTCGATCAGCTTGTCCAGCAGGCGTCCCACGCCAGTGTCCAAATCGGACGTCATCGCCGCGAATTCCGGCATATTGTGTTTCTGGCCGGGTGACTTGGACGCTTGCACTTTCGCCAGCGTCGCGGCGTTGTAGAAGATGTCCAGATGCACGGCGTAGTGGGAGACTTGTAAATAGAACGGTTGATCGTTGGCGTGGCTGGCATCAATGAACTCCAGCGCCCGGTCGGTGACCGAATCGATCCGCTTCGGATCTTTCTGAGCGGCGGGTCCGCCCGATCCCTTGGCACCTCCGTTTCCGTTACCGGTGTACCCATCGGAAACGTCATAGTCCTGTTCGATGGGAGCGATCTCGTCGTAGCGATGATCCCATTTGCCAAAGTGCGCCGTTACGTAGCTTGGATCGGCGGCTTTGAGCATCCGAGGAATGTTCAGTTGCCGGCGATAAGTATCTGTCCATCCTTGGCGATCGGCCGAAAACTCATGCCGTGCCGGAGACTGGCCCGTCTGAATCGCGCGTCGCGTTGGGCAACATGATGCAGCCGGTGAATAGCCCTGGGTGAATCGCATTCCCATCTGTGCGATTCGTTCCATGTGAGGCGTTTGGAAGTAATCGCTGCTTGTACGCTGATCGTTAGGGATCATCGCAATCGACGACCCAACCCAGCTTTGGTCATCGGTCAGGATGACGATGAAGTTGGGTTTCTCGGCGGCGCTGGCACCAATGGCTCCGTGGAACATCAGTCCCCATAGGCCGAGCCGGAAGATCGAGACCGCGTCTTGGAACCGACTCATCGGGGCATTCTCCTGCTCGAGGTTTTGATCATGTCATTCGGGACGCGTCTTACATTCCTGCTGCCACGACTCCCACATGGCGGCCAACTCGGCCACTTTGCTGGGTTGCTGATCGGCCAGATCATTCATTTCGGTTGGGTCGGTTTGGATATCATAAAGTTCCCACGGAGATTTACCCTGACGGACGGCCTTCAGGTTTCCTTGGCGGACGGCATTGGCCTTATTGAAGTGCCAATAAATGACTTCGTGCGGTTCACGCTGGTTGCCTTGGAAGACGGGTAGCAAGGACTTTCCGACGGGCGGCTTGGTGGCACGCTCGTTGATGTGTCGAGGGTACTCGGCCCCGGTGATGTCTCGAAACGTGGCGGAAATGTCGACGAGATGACCGAACTGTTCGGTGATCCCGGGTTGAATCACTCCTGGCCAATGCGCAATGAAGGGTGTCCGGGTGCCGCCTTCAAAGTCCGATGACTTGAACTGCCGATAGGGCGTGTTGCTGGCATTGGCCCATCCGACGGACACGGTGCGATAGCTTTCAACAGGACCGGGTGGAATATCCGGCGTCGTGTTGGGTTGTTCCGCGCACGCACCATTATCACTCAAAAAGAGGATGAGCGTGTTGTCCCAATGTCCCAGTGTTTTGACGGTCTCAAATAGTCGACCGAGGTTTTGATCGACTCGATCAATCATCGCGGCATAGACAGCCATCTTCAGGTCTTCGGCATCCTTCTCGTCGTCCGATAAATCGTCCCAAGCGATGGACGCGCGTGGGGTCAAAACGTGATTGGGGCCAATGATTCCCATCTCGGCCATGCGTTTGAAACGTTGCTGACGAATTCGGTCCCAGCCAATTCTGTACTTGCCGCGATACTTGGCAATGTCCTCCGGCCAGGCGTGCAGCGGATAGTGTGGTGCCGTGTAGGGCAAATACAACAGAAACGGCTTGGCTTCGCCGTGGTACTCTTCCAGGCGATCGATGGCGTAGTCGGTGAAGGCGTCCGTCGTGTAGAAGTTCTTGTCCTCGTCGGTATGCCCCATGATGACCTTGTCTTCGATCGCCCATCGCCGCACTCGGTCTTTGCCTTTCCGTCCCGGCGGACCCTCGTCGGATCTCGCGTGGAGACCAGGGTTGAAGAAATTGCAACAGCCGTCAGCCAGACCGTAGTATCGGTCGAATCCTCGGCTTGTTGGTAATGGTTGCTGGTGCCACTTGCCCGCGATGAGCGTGCGGTACCCGACGGCACGCAGCACTTCGGCAAACGTCGCCCCGTGTTCCAGTCCGTGATCACCGATCGCATAGGCGTAGTTGCCGGTTAGCAGTTCAGCCCGAGTCGTATGGCATTTGGCCGTGTTATAAAACTGCGTGAAACGGAGGCCGTTGCCGGCAAGTTCATCGAGATTCGGCGTCTGGACCTCGCCACCAAAACAACCCAGATCGGAGTATCCCATGTCATCGACCATGATCAGGATGATGTTGGGCCTGGTTCGATTCGGCTCGGCATGGGCAACCGGCCATGCGCCAAGGAGTACATGCATTAGCAGGATGACGAACGATCGATTCATGACGCGAGAGAGTCCAAAAAGAAAGTGTTCACGCTAGGCCGGACCAGGAGCGATTCGGGCGAATGCCTGCCATCGACGAGAACTACTATAACGGGACCGGCTGACGATGTTGGGAGATATCGGTGATGAAGCTGCTTGTGACGTCGGGTTCGCTGTTGCGTTCGGGCTCCACGCAACGAGTGGATGAAGCACCCTGAGTTCAATCGCAGTTGGGGTGCGGTCGCGATGGACGATTCGAACTTTTCATGAAATCGCCACTCCCGATCGCGACTGGCCTAAGATAGTCGCCGGTTGCATTGAAGCCTCCCTCCACCGTTCGAACGATCCATACAGCATCCAGATGATCACGAAACGAATACGATTGACGATTGCCTTGGCATCGCTCTGCTTGATTACCAGTACCGTTGATGCCAAGCAGAGGCCCAACATCTTGTGGATCAGTTGCGAAGACATCAGTCCTCACTTGGGCTGCTACGGGTACCCGCAGGCGAAGACGCCGGTCCTGGATGACCTGGCCACTCAAGGCGTCCGTTACAGCAATGCATTCGTGACCGCTGGTGTCTGCGCACCATGTCGTTCGGGCATCATCACGGGGATGTACCAGACCACATTGGGAACGCATCACATGCGTTGCCGCGCTCAGTTACCTGCGGACGTTCGCTTATTGCCGGAACTGATGCGGGAGGCAGGCTATTTCTGCACGAACAATTCCAAAACCGATTATCAGATCACACGCGATCAGAAGGGTGTCTGGGATCGATGCAGTTCCTCGGCGCATTGGCGCGACCGGCCCGATAAAGACCAACCGTTCTTTTCCATTTTCAACTTCACCGGATGCCATGAGAGTGGGATCGCCAGCGAAGACAAGTATCGCCGAGTCACCAAGAACTTGCCCGCTGCACACCGGCACGATGCCTCGATGTTGGAGCTGCCGCCCTACTATCCCGACACGGCTCGTGTTCGCGAGGATTGGAAGCGCTACTTCGATGTGATCAGCGCCATGGATGCCAACACCGGAGACATTCTGTCCGAACTTGAGGCCGATGGGCTGAGCGACAACACGATTGTCATGTACTGGTCCGACCATGGTGTTGGTCTACCGAGGGCGAAACGCTGGTTATACGACTCCGGGATGCACATTCCGTTGATCGTGCGTATTCCCGAAGTCTTTCGCATAGATGGTCAGGGCACTGCGGGTACGGTCAATGATGAACTGGTCAGTAGTGTCGATTTCGCTCCGACGGTGCTCAATCTCGCGGGTGTCCAGCCGTCCGATTCCATGCAAGGTCGTGCGTTCCTTGGTGATGACCTGGCGGCGCCGAGACGATACGTCTTCGGGGCTCGCGATCGAATGGACGAACGATACGACATCATTCGGGCCGTACGTGATCAGCGATTCAAATACATTCGAAATTACGAGGCGTTCAAGACCTATTACCAATACATGAACACGCCGGAGAAAGGCGCGACGATGAGGGAGATCCGTCGCGTGGCAGCACTCGGCGAACTACCCAAGGCGGCGGATCCATTCATGTCACCGAACAAGCCCGTCGAAGAACTCTACGACCTGGAAGTCGATCCCCATGAATTGAACAACCTGGCTGGTGACGAATCGTACCGTGAGCAGCTCAACGAAATGCGAGAGGCGCATTTGGACTGGGTCCTACAAACCAACGACTTGGGCTTGATTCCGGAACCCGAGATCGTGCGTCGGGAGCAGCAATACGGAAATCGACGTGACATCCTGCACAAGGCCGACCCAGACCTCATGCGTCGACTACGGTCGGTTTCGTCCGCGGCGTTGCATCCTCGGCAACAGATCGAAACCCTGCGACAGGCGTTGAACGATTCCGATCCCGCTGTCCGTTACTGGGGCGCGATCGGGTTGGGCAATGCTGGGATGGCCGCATCGCCGGCAAAGTCATCCCTGGATACGGCTCTCGGCGATCATTCACCGAGTGTTCGCATTGCCGCTGCACGAGCCCTGATGGAGATGGATGTCGTGACGGCTGCCCTTCGTGTCCTGATGGATGACCTGCAAAGCGATGAAGAATGGGTGAGACTCAGCGCTGCGATCATACTGGACGAAGCCGACGAGCAAGCACGGCCCGCAGTGCCCGTTTTGCAAAAGGCCTTGAAAGATCGCGAAAACAAATACGTGGTTCGGGTCGCCAATCGAGCGCTCAATGAGCTACTTGGAACATCCAACCAGGTACCGTGAGTCGCGACGCGAGGACGATGAACCGTGTCTAATCAACCTCGCGGACTTGACGAGCGATCGCCCGCGCCATGGCGTCACGAACGCTCTCGATGGAGATCCGGTCAAAGATCTGTTGAAAGAATCCGCTCACGATCATTCGAGTGGCTTCTTTGCGCGTGAATCCTCGACAGCGAGCATAAAACACTTGCTCCTCATCGACCTTCGCGGTCGTGCTGCCATGCGTGCAACGGACATCATCGGCTTCGATCTCGAGTCCTGGAATTGAATCCGCCCGCGCCTGGCTCGATAGGACCAAATTGTCGTTACGCTGATAGCCGTCGGTTTTTTGGGCGATCTTGTCGACTTTGATCATGCCCTTCCAAACCGTGCGACTCCGGTCCTGTTGTGCCGACTTATAAAGAAAATCGCTGTGGCAGTTCGGGGCTCGGTGATATTGTTCAGTGTGATACGCGATGTGCTGCCGGCCTTCTGTAAACAAAACGCCATTGACTTGGCTATCGGCACCGGGTCCGACTAAGTCGACGGATTGATTGACCTTCGCAAGGCCGGCTCCCATCGCCGCCACGGTCCACTGCAATTGGGCGTCGCGGTCGACGGTGGCCTTCTGATGGGCGAAGTGAAACGTCTTATGGCCCCACTCCTGAACGTTGACGTAACGCAGATGGGAACCCGGTTTTTGGACGAGTTCCACCGCACCCACATGCAATCCCGATGAGCCGGAATCGGTGCTATTCGACTCGTGAATCACGGTCGCCTCGGCACCCTCTTCCAAAACAATCAGCGTGTGCGTGGTATCCGTCGCCCCGGGACGTAGCGTGGACCCGATGTAGATGGGCTTGTCGATCACGACGCCACGCGGCACATACAAGAACTGGCCGCCTGACCAGAACGCCGCATGCAGGGCAGCAAATTTGTCGTAGTCCGGGTCCACCACCGTGTAGAGAAACGGACGAACCTGGTCGGGATGTTCAGCGCACATTCGTTCCAATGATCCGAACAACACTCCCTTGTCCGACAGGCTCTGGTCGAGTGACTCGGCGACGATGTGGCTGTCAACGGTCTCAATCACTCCGCAGGGCTCAATACCATCGCGAAGCTGATGCACCGATGGTAAGTCACTAAGGCTATCGGCTGGCAAGGGCGGAGCGAACTTTTTCAGTTGAAACGTTCGGATATCCGTGCGGATCCACTCTTCGCTGCGTCGCGCCGGCCACTGCATCGCTTCGGCATGCGAAAACGACTCGCGGCGAAGTTCCGTCAGCCATGTCGGTTCATTGTTGCGCGATGCCAGGAACGTTTCGAATCCCGCAGCGTCAAACGTGAGGGTATCTGTGGTGGGCATGGTGAAAGAACAAGCCAGAGGGAGCACGTTCGGAGCGGTCAATCCATCAGTGGGTGATGGACCGCTCCTCCGCCGTACTTTGAAGATGAAAATGGTCAGATGAATAAGTTGATCGAGGCATTCCCGATGAATGCCCAGATAAAAAGGCCGACATCGCTGTCGCTAACCGACGCTGCCTTCCATTTGCAATTGGATCAGCCGATTCATTTCGACGGCGTATTCCATCGGTAACTCCTTGACCAACGGCTCAATGAAGCCGTTGACGATCATGGTGCTCGCTTCCGCTTCGGTCAGGCCTCGGCTGAGCAAATAGAACATTTGTTCTTCACCGATTCGCGAGACGCTGGCTTCGTGACCGATCTGCACATCCTGTTCGGCGATCTCGATGTAAGGGTAGGTATCACTGCGGCTCTCGGGGTCAAGAATCAACGCGTCACAAACCACATTGTTCTTGCTGTTGTGCGCACCCGGTTCAACACGAACAAGACCACGATAGCTGCTGCGACCGCCGTTTTTGCTAATGCTCTTGCTGATGATTTGCCCGGTGGTGTCCGGTGCCGCGTGAACGAGCTTTGCACCAGCGTCCTGATGCTGTCCCGCCGATGAAAAGGCGATGGATAGAATCTCGCCTCGCGCTCCCGGTTCCATCATATGAACGGCCGGGTACTTCATGGTCAGCTTGCTGCCCAAGTTGCCGTCGACCCATTCCATCGTCGCATCACGATAGGCGTACGCACGCTTGGTGACCAAGTTATAGATGTTGTTGGCCCAGTTTTGGATTGTCGTGTACCGACAACGAGCATCTTTTTTGACGATGACTTCCACCACCGCACTGTGTAGCGACTCGGTCGAGTACATCGGTGCCGTGCAGCCTTCGACGTAGTGAATGCTCGCCCCTTCATCGACGATGATCAGCGTGCGTTCGAACTGTCCCATGCTCTCCGCATTGATGCGGAAGTAAGCCTGCAATGGGAAGTCAATGTGCACACCCGGCGGCACGTAGATGAACGATCCACCGGACCATACGGCGCTGTTGAGTGCGGCAAACTTATTATCGCTCGGCGGAATCACCTTGCCAAAATACTCTCGCAGCAATTCAGGGTGCTCGCGAACAGCCGTATCGGTGTCGGTGAACAACACACCCTGCTTGGCGAGATCCTCCTGCAGCGACCCGTAGACCACTTCCGATTCGAACTGGGCCTTCACGCCGGCCAGAAACTTCTTTTCCGCTTCGGGGATGCCCAGCTTATCAAACGTGTCCTTGATCTCTTGGGGAACATCATCCCAGGACTTCTCCGATTGGCCGGTCGGTTTCAGGTAGTAGTAAATGTCTTGGAAATCCAGGTCCAATGCGCCGCCCCACTTGGGCATTGGCCTGGATTCAAATTCCGCCAGCGACGCAAGTCGAAACTCCCGCATCCAGTCCGGCTCATTCTTGGCTGGTTTATCATCTACCACATAGGTGGCTTGTTTGGATTCATCTCCCTCCGACATTAGAGAAGACTTGGG
The DNA here is from genome assembly GCA_038748615.1 of Planctomycetota bacterium. GTDB lineage: Bacteria > Planctomycetota > Planctomycetia > Pirellulales > Pirellulaceae > Rhodopirellula. The sequence goes on from JBCDIU010000054.1 coordinate 31,847, forward strand.
TTCAAAGGTTGACTCAAGTTCTCCTGTTC
>JBCDIU010000055.1:0-31483 GCA_038748615.1 Planctomycetota bacterium
ACGGTAACGTCTTTGACGCGAGGGTCACGAATATCTCGCACAATGGCGCTCGCGACGACTTCGCGGATCGCTTCGGCGGCCTTGAGCATTCGGCGACTGGGCAAGGATCCAAACTTTCGTTTAAACGAGTCGTGAATGAATGATTCGGTAGTCCGATGGAAAAATCGGGGTTCACTCGACGGACGCGAGACGGATTGACCCAAGCGTCGGTGTTGGGTTGCCGCTGATGCGACGAACAAACCTGCCCAAAACGGACGGGGTTGCAGTCATCACGTCAATCGAGCGTGCGGGCGACTTCTTCGATGCGATAGGCTTCCAAGACGTCGTCCTGTTTGATGTCATTGAAGCCGCTCAATCGAATGCCGCATTCCATGCCTCGCGGGACCTCCTTGACGTCCTCCTTGATGCGTCGAAGCGTGTCCAGCGCGTAGTCGCCGATCGTTCGTTGATCTCGGTTGACCCGGATACGGCAACCTCGTTGCACGGAACCCTGCGCCACGTAACAGCCGGCGATCGTACCGACTCGGCTGATGTTGAAGACCTGCTTGACAAAGGCTCGCCCGAGTTCGACGACGCGTTCCTCCGGCTTGAGTCGTCCTTCGACCATCAACTTGATCTCATCGGTCAATTTGTAGATCACGTCGTAACGTCGAATCTCAACGCCGCGTTGATCTGCCAACTGCCGCGCCTGATCATCGGGAATGACATTAAAGCCCAGGATGACCGCCTCGGACGCGCTGGCCAAAGTCACGTCGGCGAGTGAAATACCACCGACGCTTCGTTGTAGCACGCGAATTTCGACTTCGGGATGTTCGAATTTGGCGAGTTCTTTTTCGATCGCCTCGAGCGATCCCTTGGCATCCGCGCGGATGATCAAGTTCAACTTCACTTGTTCGCCGGATTGGTTGAGGTTTCCCTCGGTCATCATCTCCTGGAAACTATCGAACGACACTTTCGTCGTGATTCCAGAAAGACTTTGCCCTCGCGACTCGTCTTCACGCGAGGCTGCGATTTCGCGGGCTTGACCGATATCGTCCAAGACGTGGAACCGATCGCCGGCACCGGGAGGCTGGTCGAGGCCGATCAAGGTGACGGGCGTGCTTGGTCCGGCTTCTTTAATTTGCTTGCCCGAAAGCGTATCCGTCATGGCCCGGACGCGGCCGTGAGCCGGACCGCAAACCAAGATGTCACCGACTCGCAGTGTGCCGTTCTGAACGACCAATTTCGCCGTCACACCGCGATCACCATCCTGTTGCGATTCCAGACATACCCCCAGTGCGGAACGATCCGGATTAGCGCTGTACTCGTTCAGTTCCGCGACGGTGAGCAGCGTATCGAGCAACTCGTCCATGCCTTCGCCCGTGATCGCGCTGGTACGAACCACCTCGACATCGCCGCCCCACTCGCTGGGAGTCAACTGATGTTCGGTCAACTGTGTCATCACGCGATTGGTATCCACGCCTTCCAAGTCGCATTTGTTCAGCGCGACGACAATCGGTACTTCGGCCGCCTTGGCGTGACTAATCGCTTCCTCCGTCTGGGGCATGATGCCGTCATCAGCTGCGATCACCAAGACCGCGATGTCGGTCACGTTGGCGCCGCGTGCACGCATTTCAGTGAAAGCTTCGTGACCGGGCGTATCGACGAACGTTACCTTGCGTCCATCTTTGTCGACTTCGTAGGCACGGATGTGCTGCGTGATTCCGCCGGCTTCACCTTTGACGACATTGATGCCGATCAGATAGTCCAGCAAGCTCGTCTTGCCGTGATCGACGTGCCCGAGGAACGTGACGATCGGGGCTCGCGGGACGAGCGCATCGGCATCGTCTTCCTGTTCCTCCAGCTGAGTGATGACCTCGTCTTCGAGCGACTCAAAGGCTTTCAGCTCGATGTCCATTTCCAATTCGGTCGCGATCAACTCCGCTGTTTCGAAATCGATTTCGGCATTGATGTTGATCATCATGCCCATTCCCATCAGCGTCTTCATCACCGATGCAACGCCGACCCCCGAGGCCTCACTGAAACTACGGACGGTGCAAGGAAGCTCGACCACCACCTTTTCTTTTCGCGGGGCGGCGGTGTTGGTACCCTTGCGTTTGATCTTGGGTCGGTTTCGTCTGGGGCGGTCGGAGTCGCGGCCAATGACCGTGCGTCGGCCTCCGCCACCGCGACTTCGCTCGGCACGAGCACTGGCCATGCCCGCGAGACCTTTTTTCTTTCTCGGCTGCTCATCGTCTTCGATGTCTTTGCGACCGGTCGGTGCTGACACCGCCTTTTTGGATCGCCTCTTTTCAGCGTCATCCTTTTCCAGCCGATCCAACGGCGCCTTCATGCCCTGCTTGTGGCCTTCGATCACATCTCGCGTCAGCTTGATGTCTGGCTTTTGTGCGTTGGTGCCTGATTTGGGCGCCGACGCGGGAGTCTCGGGTGCTTTGGGCATCTGAGCCAAGTTGATCTTGATCCGAGGCTCTCGTTTCTTCGCAGGTGCGTCACCGCCGCGGTTCTCGGGCTCGCCGGATCGGGACGGACGATCAAGCGAGCGGATGCCTCCGCCGCTTCGGTCACCTCGAACAGGTGTGATCGGCGCACCGGGGGTATTGGGGACGACCCGGGCGCTCGACTTGCTGCCCATCCGGTCGGCAATCCGACTGGCGCGGCTGCCGGCTGCGTCGGCCGGCCGCGCTAGCGGCTGATCCGATGCCGGTGATTCCGCCTCCACTTTGGTCGGTCTTGCCGATGGTGGCGCTTCGGGCTTGGGCGAGGTCGAAGGCGGAGCCTTGGGAGTGGAGACCGGTGGAGGGACGGCCAACTTGGGTGTTCGAGCGGCGAGCGGGCCGGGACCCTTGGAGCCGGCTGAATCAGCCGATTTGGAACGGCCAACTTGAATTGCGGCCGGTCTTCGTTTGGACGCGTTGAGATCGCGGACCGGTGCGACAGGTTGTGCGGGAACGCTTGGCTCCGCCGCGGCGGCCTTCGGTTTGCTCGCTGGCGATGGTGCCGACGACATGAAGTCGCGTAATTGCGTGGCCTCGTCGTCACTCAGACTGGCCAGAGCGGAGCCCTTACCGGTGATACCGGCTTTCTTGATCAGATCAACGAGATCTTTGCTGTCGAGGTTGAGTTCTTTAGCGAGCGCGTAAATGCGTACTGGCACGGGGTGGGAATCCTGTCAAGTTCGTTGGGCGGTTCGTTCTTTGGCGTTTTGCTGCGCCAAATGATGCCGCCATCATTCGTTCAAAATCGCATAAAAAGACCTCCATCGCCGCGACTCTGGACCCAGAGCGCGTCGGGGAATTCATTCGCGGTAAAAACATTGGTCACGTCCAACCCATACGATAGCGTAGGGGGACCTACTTGGGAAACGGCCGGCAAGGGCCATCTGGACCAGGATCGCCAGATTATTCGCTCTTGGCGGCAGGTTCGGCGGGATCCTCGGTCTCCTCAGCGGACGCCGTCGTGGTTTCCGAGATGGGCTCGTCCTCGGCAAGCCCCGCCGGCTCGGCATTGGATTCGTCTGAGGCGTCGGGCGTTGAGTCATCGTCCGAAGAATCCTCGGACGCTGAATCCTCCACAGCGGCGGGTTCCGCGTCCTCCGCCGGTGCCGACTTGGCCTCCATCTCGGCGACTTCGGCGGCGATCCGATCCTGCTCTCGACGCACACGGCGTTCCTCGGCGGCCGCCTTCTCGGCCTCTTCGGCTTTGAGTTCGGCTGTTTCGACGATCACGTTGACCTGATCCTCGCTCAAACCACTCATCTCCATAAAGAGGTCCGGCTCGATCACTGAAAGGTCATCGTAGGAGAGGTAACCTTGCTCGACGAGCGACTGAGCAATCTCTTCGGTCACGCCGGGGATCTCGCAGAATCCCCCGACCGCTCGCTCAATCTGCTCCTCCAGTTCGACATTGGTCATGATCTCGATGTCCCAGCCGCAAAGTTTGCTGGCCAGCCGCACATTCTGGCCACGTCGACCAATTGCCAGGGAAAGCTGGTCTTCCTGAACCAAGACAATCGCTCGCCCGATCATGTCGCACAACAAGACTTGATCGACCTCCGCTGGTTGCAAGGCATTGGGAATCAACACTTCGGGATCCGAATCGAATCGAACCACGTCAATGTGTTCGCCAGCAAGTTCTTCACGGACGGCCTTGATGCGGCTGCCTCGATAGCCGACACAAACACTGATCGGATCGACCTGCGCGTCATCGCTGCTGACGGCCACCTTGCTCCGATAACCGGGTTCACGCGAAATCGACTTGATGGCGATCACTTCGTCGGTCAGCTCGGGGATTTCCTGTTCAAAGAGACGCTGAACAAACTGAGGACGGGTCCTCGACAGCACGACGCGAACTCGGTTCCCACCGGATGGCCGCACTTCAAAAACAATGGCACGGACTCGCTCATTGGCGTGCAGGCTTTCACCGGGAATCTGTTCGCTGCGTGGAAGGATCGCTTCGACATTCCCCAAGTTCACCGTGGCAACGCCTCCATCGGCTCGACCAATGATCCCGCTGACAATTTCTCCAATCTGGTCGCGGTACTCGATCATCAAAGCGTCTCGTTCGGCTTCCCGAACTTTCTGGATGATGACTTGTTTGGCCGTCTGGGCGCCGATCCGGCCAATCTGATCTTCGCCCAGCGGTTCTCCTTCCAGTGTGGCGGAGATCTTTCCGTTGTCTCGATCGATCGTGACGATCACATCGGACTCTTCTCCGTATTGCTTCTTCGCCGCACTCTGCAGCGCTGATTCAATCGCCTGAAACAGCAGCTCGGTGTCGATGTTTTTGTCGCGATGCAGCGAATCGACGTAACGCAGAATATCTTGCGGATTCATGAGCAATGCGTGTGAAAGTGGAGAAAACCATCGGGTAAAAAAACAGCCCGGACCAAGCTGGCCCGGGCTCATCGTATGCCTGGCGGTCGCAGACATTCCGTCCACTGCGAACTCTGCAGGAGCGTACGGTTCTGGCCAAATCATGTCAATCCATGACTGGCGTCAAATAGCGATCAATCTTGGGGTCAGGGTGCCCGTCATAGAACCGGCGGATGAAATGCCGCCCGGGCCAATGCGGCATGTGCCGATGCCAGCCTAAACGAGTCATGAGACGATCGCTCAACTGTTGGTTCGTGAGGTGTGCCACGATCGCCAAACTCGATCGGCGACGGGCGACTTCATCGAGAACCCGACATGCCCCTAGGAACGTTCGGTAGCTTGTTCCCCGTCCAGATCGGATGTAATCCAGCGTGATGAATCGTGGCATGCCGCGCGGAATGTGAAAGTCCAACATGCATTGGTCTCCTTCGTCACGTGCGAAATGTTGCTGCCACCAAACCTGGGCAACACTCACTGGATGACGCATCCAGTGAGACTCGATCCGATCCAGCACGCCGGAGCGCATGACGATGCGGCCACATCGAATACGGGCGATCACATCGCACTGGCGTGCCAGGGCCGTCGGTTCGTGTATTCGTCGAATCAGCATCTCGCTACCATTTTTGTTTTCATCGGAGGATTGGTTCGGAAGCTTACGTCGCGGCGAACCCATTCATGCCCCAGGTCGTCGTCATCGAGGTCCATCCAAATGGCCAGCCCGAATGATTCGTCGGTAAATCCGGACAATCCGGAGTCATCGGCCTCGACGAGGTGTTCATCGAAAGCATCATGGTCGCGCCGGGTCGTTCGCACCGGAGCCGTGGTCGTCATCCTGTATGGCAGCCTGTGCGGACTGATGATGGGCTTGGAAACGTGGCTCGTCTTCCCGGGTGCCTACATCGACTCCTCGGGTGTGAACGACCCCAATCGCTTCACACCGGAATCGGATTGGCGGGCCGACGTCATTGCGTTTCCGTATGCGGCAATCGATGGAACCGAAATCGTCGGACGAATGACGGTCAAGCCGATGCCGTCTCACGTCGTGCTGTTCTTGCATGGCAACGGCATTCGAGCTTGCCAAATGGACGACTGGACGCAGCGTCTATCCGGCGCTCTCAACGCGACCGTGCTCACGGCCGAGTATCGAGGTTTCAGCGACGACGGGCATACGCCCAGCGAAGAGACCGCGACGCAAGACGCCTTGTCCGCACTCGACGCGCTGTCGGCAGCAACGAAGACCCCGGCAGAGCAAATCGTGGTTTATGGTCGATCACTCGGTGGTGGCGTGGCGGCGGGGTTGGTGCGAGCCACGATGGATCGATCGGCTCCAACGCAAACCCTTGTTCTGGATCGAACGTTCAACAGTGTCCTCGCAGTCGGCGCCGAACAATTCTGGTTTCTTCCAGTGCGTTGGCTACTGCGGAATCGATTCGATAGCGTGCCGAAACTCGTCGATTTTGCCGGCCGCGTCATTCAGATCCACGGTCCGCCCGACCGCATTGTACCGATGCGTTTTGGACGGGCCCTGCATGACTCCTTGACGACTGAAGACAAACAATGGATCGAGGTGCCTGGACTAAGACACAACGACCGACTGCCGCAATCAACGTTGCAGCAAGTCGGCCGTGCACTCTGAGCTCTCAGCCACATCAAGGACTGCATCACCGCAGGTAGTCGGGTGACGTCAACGGCCGAGTCGCCTGAATCGGACCGGTTGCGGCTGATCCCATTGGTCGTCTTGGGCGGCGGCGCTACGCAGCCTTCTTCTTCTTACCTTTTGCGTTACCGCTACCCTGACGAGGCAGAAGCACCTTCTTCGCTTCGTCCGAAAGTGACTCGATTTGCTCGGGAGTCATCATCCCAACGATGGCCTTTTTGAACGCAGCTTGGGCTGCAGCGGCTTTGTCGAGCAACGCCAGCTCATCGGCGGACAGAGTCTCGCTGAGTTTTGCCGCCATGTCCTTTTGTTTGACACCGGCTTCACGAGCCGCTTTGGCCGCCTCGGCTCGTTTCTTGGTTAGCTCTCGTGTGAAGCCTTCGCCGCGCAGTTCTTTGAGCGTAGCGGCCAATTTCTGTTGGGCTTCATCCAGCTGGGTCTTCTGTTCGTCGGTCAATGAAACGGAACTCAGGTGCTTCGTGACGTTCGCGCCAGGAGTGTAGTTTCGTTTGCCGGCATTTTTCTTGTTCGCTTTCTCGTCGGCGGCGCTGCACTGGGTCGCCACGAGGGCCACCAGACCGACTAACAACAAATTCTTCATCGTGTAATTTCCTGGGTTGGAAAAGGGATGGGGGCGGTAATGCCACCAAATAGTCTACGCATCCGGACCGGCGAGCGGTGAACGTTCCGGAAAAATACACGTCTTCCAGGCCGTCCGATGACGAAATCCACGCCGCAACCGAGTCGACTACTGAACCGACTGAATCCGGATCACTTGGAGCGTTTGGTCGTCGGCGATGCGGCAAACGCCAATTTGGATACCGCTCGTTGACGATACGCCAGGCGGTCGTTGAAGCCTGTAAGACTGTCTGTTTCCCAAGATAAGGGAATCTCCGGATTCACTCACCTTCCCTACCACCACGGTGCCGGCGCCAATCTCGGTCGATGCTCGGGAAAGCAACTCGGGAACCTTTGAAGCGAACGCCATCAGGAGATTCTTGTCGGTGACGAGGCGATCGAGGATGCCGTCGAGGAGCCTTTCTTGTGTAGCCGAAAGCGGTTCCCCGAATTTCATCTGCGATGCGGCACTGGCCAACTCTCCGTACACATCCCGGAATTTCGCTTCAAAACGAGCGTCATCCGGGTCAATCTGCGTTAACAGTTGAATCGATTCCTTGGCCTGCATTAAGGACACGTCGATGTCCGCGTTTCGAAACACATCTTGCGTGTCGACACTCGAGCGAACCGCATTGGGCAATTCGGGAAGTTCATCGATCGATGGCTGTCCAGCCGGCTCCGTCGCGGTGACAGTGACGGGCGATTCGGGAGGGTCTTGATTGGTGGCTTGTTCGACTTCGACGGCCTCAGGATCCCGTATCGCGTCGATGGTATTCAACGCGACCGACTCCATCCCGAGCACGCTGGCATCGGGAGTCGCCGAGACGTCTGACTTTGGATTCGGATCACCCGCCTCCAGATCGACGATTCCCTCGTATTTAGCGTCAGGGTCAAAAGTGACGCTGGCAGGGTCATCGACCCAAGATGGATCCGCAGCCTCCCGCAACGCGTCGGCGACTTCGGTGGCGGGATCCGGTTCTGCGTCCGGTGGGGGTAGATCTTCTGCCAGAGAGCGACCTTGCGGTGTTGATTTTGAACTCGAACCGCTGTTTTTGATCTCCATCGCCTGTGCCGCTTGAACACTTGGTGACGGACGAGTGGCGCGGCCATCAAACGGTGGAAAGCCAAGGTTCGGCAGCGGTTTCCCGAACAGCCAAAAGGATCCGCCGACAAAAAGTAGCGCCAATGGCAAACCCGCAATCATCCCCAGGACCTGCTTAACCGGTGAACGGCGCTTCCGTCGCGACCGTCGACGTGTTGAATCGACGTCCATCATCACAATGCTCGATGGTTCTTGCCCCGATGCGCCAACGTTGTGATCGCCCAAATCATTGGTAGCGGCCGAGTCGTCGCTGAATGCCAATGGTTCGAATTCCAAGCTGGCGTCGGCAACCGCACCGATCGACACCGTGGGTGCCACGTTGCCGGCGGGATCGATGACGGTGTCAAACGAGGAGGCGTCGAGACTCGCGTCGGCAGGATCACCATTAGTTCCATCGTCGGCGACGGCGTCTCCGAGCAAGATCAGAGCTGGCGGTAGGCGACGGCTCAATTCCTGGGCATCGATGGTCGCAAGGCAAAGTGGACACTTCGCATGAACATCGCTTCGACCTGCCGCCAACATGACGTGTGGGACTCGGACGGGCTCGTCACAACGAGGGCACTGCGAGACCAACATCAGCATGCTTCCGAAAGACGAGAAGGACAGGTAACAGGCGGCAAGTTACTCAAGAGAAGCGAATCCGAAACCCGGAGTATAACTCAAACGTACAAAAGATCGCCGATGCGATTGGATGGATCATGATCCTGAATCGCCCTCGATCTGGGCGGCTGCGTCGATGCGAAGCTCGTGATTCAGGATTTCGAGAAGAGTCTGCAGGAACACAACCACCATGGGGCCCACCAGGATCCCGATCGGACCGAACACGGACACACCACCGATGACGCTCAATAGCGCAAAGAGTGGATGCAATTGACTACGGCCGTGCAGTACGAAAACCTTAATCACGTTGTCGATCGACGAAACGAGCGTTGCCCCGTAGATCCCCAAAATCGACGCTGCTACCCAGCTCTGTTCCACAAATCCCAACCACATCGCGCACGGCAGCCAGATCGAGGCGGCCCCGAGAAACGGTACCAGTGCCATCAGGCTTGTCAGGAAAAACAGCAGTACGATTTGGTCGAATCCGCAAAGCCAATAGCCCAGCGTCGCAAGGATTCCCTGCACGATGGCCGACAAGGCGCTGGCGAGGACGACGGCGCGGCTGGTGCGATCAAATTCCATCAACAGCTGATGTTCGTAGGCGTCGTCCATTGGCGACAACCGCATCAAAGTGCGTATCATGACCGCGCCGTCAATCAGAAAGAAATACACCGACACAACCAGGATCAGCGAACCAAAGATCAACTGCAGCACGATGCTGCCGGTAGCACTGGTCAATCGTACGAAACGTGGTTGGAGTGTCTCGCGGGCGCGCCGAATCAACAGCGAGACGTCGGCTTCCCCTGGATTGGCGATTAATCGCAACTGACTGCGGACCGCACCGCCCAACAAAACATGCATCCACGATCGAATCGACGCGGCGGTCTTGACCGGTGACTGTCCCAGTTGCTCCATCACGTTGAGAGAGTCGATGCCGACAGGTTTGCCCGCAGTTGGATCCACGTCGCCAATGGCGAATTCATCCGACCCGGGATCGACATCCATTTGCGGCGTGAGGGTTGGTGAATCGGCGTCGCGAGCCTCACGCAACGATTTGGACAGGTCGCTCAGATTCTCCAATGCTTCATCCGCCTTGATCTTTGCTATTTGAGTTGCAAACTCCGTTGGCAACTGTCCCATGTCCGCTTGCAGGAACTCGATGATGGCGGCAGCACGGTCAAGTTGATCCGCTTGGGCAAGCAGGTCTTCGTTTCGTGGCGAAGGATCTCCGATCCCCAAAGAGTCGATGATGCGATCAAGCTCACGAAAGTGTTGAGGGTGTTCGAGTGACAATCCAAGCTGACCGCGAACACGATCCATGGCGGTCTGCATGCTCGCCAGATTGAGCTGCGATACCAGGATCGTGAACTGCGTCGTCGCCACGGAAACGAGAATCCCCGCGGGGATCAGGACCAACAGCAAGATCAACGCCGTCGTCAGCCCCGCCGCGACTCGTTTTCGACGGCCGACGCGTCGCAACAGCCATTCATGAACCGGTCGGAAGATCACCACCAAGAGTGCGGCCAAGAACAATGGCACAAAGAATCCGATCATCAACTGATAGAACAAGATGCCGACCGCCAGGATCCCAAACATCAGCATCACGACAGACATGATCCGCGACAGACTGGGCAACTGTGGAAACAAAATCGCCTTCGCGGGTGTTGGCACGGATGTGGGGCTTGCATCCTCCGTCGACAATGGATCCGCCGACGTCACTTGAGCAGTCGCATCGGATTCCCCCTTGGCATCTCCTCGTTGTGAGTTCGGAGGCCGCGATGTTGGGGATCCGGATCGTTTCTTTCGGCGTGCCATGATGCTGCTTCGATGAATCTGCCCGACGGGTTACTCGGCGTCCGGATTATCGAATTTCGGGTTCCGGTTGGAAAAGGGCCTCACCGAAGATACAGCTACAAGGGGGCATCGAGACGAGCATGGCAGAATGGGAGGTTTATGGTGAGTTTGCCAAGTCCGGCCACATGTTTTTTGCCTTCACGGCCCGTCCCATCGCTAAAGGCGTCAGGATCCCACCCAAATCGTCCGATGCGCAAGCTAGCGGCGGAGGTGCGCCGCCGTGCCCGCCTGTTCACCATTCGAATTCGAGCCGCGTCATTGCCATGCCGTCGACGTCTTCACTGCTGTTGCCTGATCCAGGCTACTTCTTGATCGTTGGTCTTTCGGCGGCCTATGCGTGTCTGGCATTCATCTTGCTGCACACTTGGTTGTCATCGCGCGGTGCAGCCAAAGAACGCCGCCGACTGGCGGAACTTCACTTCAAGCAGGTCAAAGCCGAACAGGTTCGCAAGCAGGATGATTCGCTGGCCACGCCCGCCGATTTGCAGGCGTTGAGGGCGGAAATGGGAACGTGGACCGAGCTGTTGTCGCGGACGGCGAAGCAGACTCGGGCGGCAAAACTCGAGCGGGAACACTTGCGATTTCGAGTCGAATCGTTGGAGCTCGAACTTCAATCCCTGAAATCTCCCCAGCCAACTTTCATTGCCCCAGCGCAACCGGCCATGTCGGAGCTCGAGTCGACGACCTACCGAGGAGCGATTCACCTGTATGATCCGGTCGATAGCGAGCCGGCCGCTAACGTTGATTCGGAACCGGGCTCGTCGACCCGTCGCGAGAGCGACGGACAGTGCGATCACCAATGGGGCCTCGTTTATTCGTCTCGCCCCGACGACTCAGATGATCTGACAAGGATTTGGGGTATCGGCGAGGTCAATCAAACGCGCCTGAATGAAATGGGAGTGTACTGTTTTCATCAGATTGCGAGGTGGTCACCGGACGTGGTCGATGCCTTCAACGGATTGCTCGGTTTCAAGGGGCGCATCGAACGCGAGGACTGGATTGCGCAGGCCGAGCGTTTATTGGTCGAAGACGATCGACAGGTAGCCTAACGAGAAACGAGGACCCGAGAGCGCAGGTTGGTCCATCCTATGGATCGGAGTCGGTCTGGCGGTTCCGCCTCACCGACTCACTGACGCGGCGCAAGAGTTCTCGCTCGCTCTCGGTCAATGATTGCATCCCGCTGGCGTGCAGCTTCGTCAGCACGATTTCGGCTTGCTCGGCATCCATGGATCGTCGAGTCGATTCAGCCGCTTCGGCCTGTTCCCGCTGATGCGCCGCTCGCACCGCATCGGTCTGCTGTCGCTGTTGTCGAAGGTTGTCGCGACGCTGTCGCCATTGATGGATGCTGAGCTTGCTCGCCCACCGTCCCATGGTGATCCCATCGTCACAGGAGCGCGCCAGGAAGTGGAGATCACTGGACCGCGTCGAGGCGAGCAACCAAACCGACAAGAGTATCAACGCCATGCCAGGCGTCGGAGCTGTGTTGATGGCCGCCAAACCACCGACGGCCATGATGATACCGGTCCATCGGGTTGACCGGATCGTTCGACCGGCGACGGCCTCGACGGTCAGTATCGCTGAGTTGGACGCACCCGGTGTCTTCGACGTGGTGAACATTGCCGCGATCACCGTCCAGCCGACGCGGCCGAACGATTGTGGCAGCGGCAACCATTGCCAGATTGCTTGCAAAGAGACCATCCAAGCGGCGGCCAGCCAAGGACGATCCACGGGTTCGTTACCAAGCGACGGCATGATCCACCACGAACGTTGATCCGCTCCGGACCCGCGTTCCACGGTGGTCAACGCATCCATGCCTTGCGCCCCCAACGCCAACAACATCATGGCGACCAGCAACATCAGCCAAAGCCGCACGATTGCAACGCCGGTCAGGTTCTTGCTCGGTTGTGGCGAGATCCATATGCCAGCGATGGAGACCGTCGCGCGGAGCGGCCCACTGATACCGTTTTGCATGGAGCCGCTACGGAGATCCGACATGCCGCTCCCACTCCGTCGCGTGGTGGAGACCATTCGCACGTAGAGCCATCCCATCAGTGCTTGAACAGCAATCCCAGTGCACCAGAGAATGATCAGTGACGCCGTGACGGCTGGGCTTCCGATCCAGCCGAACACGTGCACGAGCAACATTCCACCGAACGTCGCCGGTAGCGATGCCGAAATCCACCAGTCCGCCCCAGCCATCGACAAGGCGTGAAAGCGGAACCCGCCGAAGCAACCCTGATCAAGTTCGAGCTCGCTCACCACCACTGGCCATCTTTGCTTGCCGGATGAATCTCACAACGCATCGAATCGACCGCCGAGGCCAACTCGCCGACGGCCCACTGCATGTCGTCCACCTCCAGCCGGTACTCGGGCCACCGCCAACCGCACGGCCAGATTTGGTGAGGCGCAGGCCAACGCGTTTGCGGCGTTGTTTGCTGAATACGAACGATCAACCTCGGCAGGCGGCCGGGTTGAGGAATCGCCGTAACAGTCGATCCCGTGTCCAGCAGGCAGCTTGGCACGACGGGGGATACATAGGGATTCAGCATCCCCGAGTCCGCGATTCCCTCCGCCGATGCCGGTAGCGTCGTCATGCCGAAATCAAGCTGCAGCGATTGGCATAGGTGATCACGAATCGATTCGTCCCCACCGGCAAGCGCCAACGAGGGGACTTCGGCGTCAAGATGTTCGGCAAGTTCCCGGATGGTCCAGCCAAAACGCGGATCACAAAAGTCGGCCGCGACGTCGCAAGCGGGCAGCAAGACGAATCGGCGAGCCGTGTAGCGGGGGTGCGGCACAACAAGCGCCCGAGACGATCCCGCAGGTCCGCGCCCGCCGATCAGCCCTCGGCGCCCCGCCGTCGGCCGGCCTGCCAATCGGCCATGCAGAACGACGTCTAAATCGATGCATCGGGCACCCCATCGAACACGACGCCGTCGACCGAGATCCGATTCGATCGACTGCAACACATCGAGGATGGCGGAGGCGGGCAACTCGGTGCTAAAAGCTGCCACGGCGTTCAAGAAAGGCGACTGGCCCTGCGGCCCGCCGATCGGCGGTGTTTCAAACAGTCGACTGGTCCGCAGTTTCGATCGTTCGGACGTGTCCGGGGAGCCGTCGCAGCCGACCAAAGGAACATCCCCAACACGCGATACGGCGATCGCGGCGGCGGCTTCTGCCATCACAGCATGGCGATCCCCGAGATTGGAGCCCAAACTGATCAGACACTGCGTCGGCATGGTGATGCGAAGATAAAACCACGAACAAGCGGTCGTTGGCCGGCATCACACGAATCATTCCGTGTCCCGCGACACGCGGCTCCGGTCAGACGGTTAGCATACGCACCACGGGGATTCGCCGCACGGCCTTGTCGCCAAAGATGCAAGTCGATACGATTCGCGGCTCCAAAAATCATTTGAATCCACCCTGAACACATTCTTTTTGCGACCCGCCACCATGACCATGGACCGCAGCCTCAAGGTGCAAGCCGGGGCCATCAAATCACGCAACGTGCTGACCAGGGCCGAGAGAGTGGCTCGTCTGCAAGAATTGGACAAATTCGACGAAGAGGCCAATGTCGTCGGGATGCCGAAGGTGCGGGTGCAGAAGATCTCGTTGAAGAAGAAAAAGAAGGTCAAGAAGGCCGACGACGACGACAAGAAGTAGTCGTCAAACCCCGCCCGGACATCTTTCCGAACGGATCATCGACCTCGGCAATCGCGTGCTTCACGCGATCCTTACCGTATCGAAGCTGGCCTGCCACTTCGCAATACCGATGGGTATGGCATTACGGGCGTGCCGAATGTGACGTGGGTTCGATGTCGGCGGTCCCTGTTCCCAGCAGCAGGATGAAATCGTCCTCGGTTAGAACTCGAATCTCCTGGCCGTCGGCGCGTAGCTGCTGAGCTTTGGTTTCCTGGTTGCTGACGACACGGCCGCCAGCTGACTTCCTCGAGTGAACCTTCCCGACGACCAGGAAGTCGGTCGTGCCACAAACCCGGCTTTGGCACGTCCCGCCCCCACGCTCGGCGATCGCCACGGCGTCATTTCGCTTGAATCGCTGAAGTCGACCCGCAAACGCGATTCGTCGTCCGGCGAGAGGTTGGATGAACTCCGCTCGGATCATGAGACGTTGCACATCCGGATCCATTCTTGCGGGCGAGTTGCTGGTGCCAGGAGTGGTCTTTGGCGACCGTTCTGTGGTTGCGGCGCGCGCGGTTGGACCAATGCGAGGACGACCGCTGCGCCGATCGGTCAATCCACGTTTGCCCCACGCCCCTGCGCGACCGCGTTTCAGGCCAATCGCACTCTCGAGCTCCTCCAGTCCATCGACTTGAAGTTTCCCGGCTGCGGCAATCGCGATCTTGGCGCATGCAATCGAATCTTCCAACGCATCGTGGTGACGAAACTCGATGCCCAGCCAGCTGGCGAGCGGCTTCAGACCGAATCGCGGCAACTGCGGCCACACACGACGGCCAATCGCGCGGGTGCATGAGTATTCGAGCTCGGGAGTCGGCAGGTCATGCGAGTTCAGGCACGCCAACAAGACACCCATGTCAAAGCTGGCGTTATGCGCCAGGATCGTGTCCTCACCAATGGTGGCGGCCATCTCGGGCCATTGATCACCGAATTCGAGTTCGTTCGCAACGTCAGCGGGATGGATGCCGTGGATGGCAATGTTGCTACGGGAGAAATGAAACGGCCTCGGTCGAATCAGCCAACACTTGCGATGAACGATCTCACCGCGCCGCACGCGAACCGCCGCGAGTTGACAGGCACTATCTCGGGCGTGCGTCGCCGTTTCAAAATCGATCGCCGTGAAATCCATCCGTTCAATCATCCGCGCTGGTGAAAGCGATGCAAGGGACGTGCCCGGAACCTCCTACAGCATGCTTGATCCGACTATCTCGACCGATCACTACAACGGGCAACCCGGTACGGCAAAAACCCGACCGATGGACGCTCAAAATGAGCGTCTGCCGCACATTGTCCGGATTCTGGCGCATTGTTGGAGGTCGACACGGGTGTTCACCTCTACGGCGACATCCATTGGCTCGTGCCGATGATCGACTGGGGGCAGCGATTTATCGGCACGAGCCAATTTCTCTTGGTTGATTCTGGAGCGCCCATGATGCTCGGCCGCGACCGTCGAATTGGATCCAACGTTTCGCTCAAGCGTTGAGATTCGTCGCCACATCGGTACGGTACGCCGACATGGCTGGCACAAGCCCCGCGATGAGACTCAAGAGAACGACGATCGGTATGAGGTAGACCTCCATTTCGCTCATCGTCAACAGGCCGATGGGGATGCCAGTCTGAGCTTCGATGTAGTCGCCCGCCATGAAAATGGCAATGTGGGCTCCGAACCATCCCACGACACCGCCGACGAGCGCGATGATCAAGCTTTCCAGCAAGATGATCCATGTCACACTATCGCGCCGTGCTCCCAGGGCGCGCATCACCGCGATATCGCGACGACGATCATTCATCGAGTTGTAGATCGCAACTAAAATCCCGACGGCGGCGACGAAACACGTGATGGCAGTGATGGCGAGCAAGGCCTTCGTCAGCGGACCGACGATCAGACTCATCAACTTGTTGATCTCACCGACGGGCGCCGCGGCTTGCGATGCCTGGCCCTCGGAAATGAGGTTTTGCAGCGGCAATGCCAGCAACCTCGGTTCATTCTGAACCAATATCGAAGTGACTTCACGTTCCGGGATGGAAAGCAAGATCGGCGATGTGTCATTCTCGTCCCGTGTCGGCCAGACAATGTTGGCTTCCGGCTCGATGGGTTTGGCATGACCCTCCAGTAGATAGAAGCCTTCCAAGTTGACGAACACGGCGCGGTCGTTGGGCGTTCCGGTCGGATCCATCACGCCGACGATCTGAAATCCCTGGCCGTGTCCTTTGCCGTCTGGATCGCCGTGGGTGGGGTTCATTTGGTCGCCAACGCTCACATCCATCGTGGCGGCAACCCGGGAACCGACAACGGCCTCAAAGACGCTGTGTTCGGGACTACTTTCGACAAACGAGCGTCCCTCGGCGAACGTGAAGGGTTGATCTACCGACGGACCATGCCGCAACCGCTCGAAAAAGTCCGGTGTTGTCCCGACAACGCGGTATTCACCAAAGTAGTCACCCAGTGCCAGGGGAATCGCAAATCCGCCGCCGATGAAGCCCGCATACTTGCCGTCACGCTCGCCGAGTTCGGGGTCGCCACCATAGCGTTTCACCATCTTGGCACGGGCGTCGGCGTCAAAGAATTCCATGTATTCCGTGAACGGCAGATTCTCAATCGGCTGGCTCAGATAGTAAACGGCGTTAAGCGTCAGCTGCAGCGCACTGCCCTTAGGGCCGACGACCAAATTGCATCCAACGGAGGCATTGCGAACGAACGCTTCGCTGATGATGCCATAGATCGATAGAACGCCGACGACCAATGCGACGCCCAGCGTTAGATTGAGCGTGGTCAACAAGCTCGACAGCTTTCGGTAACAAAAATTGCGCCAGGCGATCTTGATCAAACGCACGCGGAATCCTCCGGCGCAATGTTTTGTTTTGAATGTTCCGAGTCACCGAAAGCCCGATTGATCTGTTCCAGTTGGTCGACCCGTTGGAATCGTTCGCAGATCTCTAAATTGTGGGTCACCATCAGCAACGCGACATTCTCATCGCGACAGGACTCGATGATCAAATTCAATACGGTTTCGGCGCTGGCCGGATCGACATTGGCAGTGGGTTCGTCAGCCAACAGCAGTTTTGGACGCCCAGCGAGGGCTCGCGCGATGGCCACTCGTTGTTGCTGACCGACCGATAGCTGATGAGGGCGATAGTGGGCTCGATCCGATAAACCGACTCGCCGCAGCAACTCTCGACTACGGTCGATGTCAACGCGTTGTCGACCAAACGTCATTCCCAACTGGACGTTCTCGATCGCGGAAAAAGCCGGCAGCAAGTTGAACGTCTGGAAGACGTATCCGATGCATGCGGCGCGAAATCGATCGCGTCCCTGCTCGGAGAGCCTTGATAGCTCGAGACCGTCGAAGCGAATGCTGCCTTGGGTGGCTGACCACAATCCGGCGATCAAGTGCAGCAGCGTTGTCTTGCCACCTCCCGATTGCCCGATCAACGCCACCTGTTCACCCGCATCGATTTCAAACGAGGGCACGTCCAGAACGGTCAGTTGACCGCCACCCGGCTGGTCGAATCGTTGAATCACGTCGGTCAATTTCAGCATCGATACAGTCAGCCCGTCCAAGAGAAATTGGCCATGACGCGCCGGGTTTCAGCCCTTGCGGCGAAGTGCTCGTTGCAGCCCGCGATCCGATTCACGTTGTTTAATCGTCTGACGTTTGTCATGCAGTTTCTTGCCTTTGACTAGCCCCATCACGCACTTGGCGAGCCCTCGTTCGTTGAAATAGACCTGCAAAGGAATGAGTGTCAGCCCGCGTTCCAGGGCGCGTCCGGCAAACTTACCGAACTCGCGTGCGTGCACGAGCAGCTTTCGCGGGCGACGCGGATCATGATTCCACATTCCAGCGTTGTTGTAATGCGCGATGTCGGCGCCGACGAGCCAAAGCTCACTTTTGATCACTCGGACATGAGCTTCGTCGAGCGACAGCTTGCCTTCACGCATTGATTTCACCTCACTGCCCAGCAGCGACATTCCACATTCGACCTGATCCAGGATTTCATAGCGGAACTTGGCTTTCCGGTTGTTGGCGACCATCGTGACCGCGGGGCCATTGGATTTCGCTGCCCCCTTCCCCGACTTTTTGGAACCTTTTCCCTTGGCAAGCTCTTTTCGACCCTCTGTAGTGAGTGTCGTCTTGGCTTTTTTGGATTTTCGTTTCGACATGGCGTGGATTGTACCGAGTCATATACCTCCTCGGCAGCGATGGTCGACCGGGTACAATGAAGACGTCGACGAGGCGAATTTGGTTCACGCCGAGAAGCCTCTGTCGGCGATGCGGGTCTCGTTTGACCCTAACTGGTTTTTTTCATGTCGATGCTTCGTTTGGAATTGTCATGGCTTTCCGACTGCCCGTCGTGGCCGAACCCGAGATGCCGGTCGGTACCACCGTCAGCGGAAGTGGTCGCTTGCCAAAATGGCTGAAACGCCCCATTCCCAAGTCGAACTCAAATCACCTGACCGATTCTCTGGTCGGCGAGTTGGGATTGGAGACGGTGTGCGAGAATGCCAAGTGTCCCAATCGAATGGAGTGTTACAGTCAGCAAACCGCGACGTTCATGATATTGGGGGCGGTGTGCACCCGGCCATGTGGATTTTGTGCGGTGCGCCGTGGTCGTCCGCCAGGGGCGCCGGCGGTCGACGAACCGGCTCGTGTGGCCGAAGCCGCTCGCCGGTTGGGATTGAAGCATGTAGTGATCACGTCGGTGACGCGAGATGACCTGCC
Organism: Planctomycetota bacterium; assembly: GCA_038748615.1. GTDB lineage: Bacteria > Planctomycetota > Planctomycetia > Pirellulales > Pirellulaceae > Rhodopirellula. The sequence continues at coordinate 19,123 of JBCDIU010000055.1, forward strand.
CGACGGCGGAGCCCGACACTTTCACGATTGTGTGATTGCCGTACGTGACGCCACCGGGGCGACGACCGAAGTGCTGACGCCCGACTTTGTGCATTGCAAGGATCAGCTGGCGACCGTCATTGAGGCGCGCCCGACGGTGTTCAATCACAACATGGAGACCGTACCTCGTTTATACCGCCGAATTCGGGGTCCCAAGAGCGACTACCGTTGGACTCTGGAAATGATGCGTCAGGTCAAGAGGTACGATCCGGCGACGAAGACGAAGAGCGGCCTCATGCTGGGACTCGGCGAAGAGCGTGGCGAACTGCTCGATGCGTTGGCGGATCTGCGCGACCACGAGGTGGATTTTTTGACGCTCGGGCAATATCTGCAGCCGGGAGAGAAGTATCTGCCGGTGGTTCGATACATTCCGCCAGAGGAATTTGCCGAATTGGGCGCCGTCGCCAAGTCGATGGGTTTTCGGAAGGTCGCCAGCGGACCATTTGTTCGCAGCAGCTATCACGCCCGCGACATGGCCGAATCGTACTAGAAACGGGCAATCGGCGGGGATTCGTTCGGAAGCGGGCGGATTGTCCCTTCATCGAAACCTCGGTTGGTCCCAATCTGGCCTTAACGGTACACTTCGTGCAGCGGATGCGGTCGGCGAGGCCACCCTGCCAAACGATGCGAATCTGTCTTTCAACGACCTGATCAAAGCGACCTCAGCATGAAATCGGACTCTGAGTCCAAGTCGAGCGACGACGGCGACAACACCAGCTCGCCCCGACGCGGCAATCCAATCCTGATTGCCGCCATCATCGCCGGACTCGCGGCGATGTTGTTCCTGAATCAGGAACAGCCACGTGATGAGGTGACCGCAAGTTTTTTCCAATCGGAGTTGGAGAAAAAGAACGTCGAATCAGTGGAGATTGGCGAACTCACCGTGCGTGGACTGTTCAAGATTCGACCCGACAAGCCTTCCTCGGGCGAAGCGGAGACGGACAGCGACGGCGAAGCGAAACGACCAGAGCAGTATTTGAGGCGGTTTTATTTCAATCGGCCGGCCGGATCGGAGTACGCGACGGCCATCGCGGCTGAACTGGACCAACGCGACATCGATTACGAATACCTGCCGCCGGATAACACGGCCGCTCTCCTGAACATTCTGTTCTTGGTTGGCCTGCCGCTGGCCGTGTTGTTTTTTGTCTTCATGATGATTCGCCGCACACGCAGCGACATCATGGGAGGCGGTTTCTTGTCGGGATTCAGCAAGAGTCCGGCGAAGAAATTCGAGGCGGCCGACAAGGTCATCACGTTCGGCGACGTGGCGGGATTGGAAGGCGTTAAAGCGGACCTGCAAGAAATCGTCGACTACCTCAAGACGCCCGACAAATTCCAAAAACTAGGTGGCCAGGTTCCCAAAGGTGTCCTTCTGAACGGTCCGCCGGGTACTGGGAAAACCTTGCTGGCTCGTGCGGTCGCTGGAGAAGCGGAAGTTCCGTTCTTTAGCGTCAACGGCAGTGAATTCATTCAGATGTTTGTGGGTGTCGGTGCTAGCCGGGTGCGTGACTTGTTCAAAGTCGCCAAAGATCAATCCCCTGCCATCATCTTTATCGATGAGATTGACGCCGTTGGCCGTCAGCGTGGCGCCGGACTGGGCGGCGGTCACGACGAACGCGAGCAGACGCTCAACCAAATCCTAGGGGAGATGGACGGTTTCAGTGGCCAACACGCGGTCATTGTCATTGCGGCAACGAACCGACCCGACGTGCTCGATCCCGCGCTGTTGAGGCCGGGTCGATTCGATCGTCACATCACGGTCGGTCGACCGACGATGAAAGGACGAGAGGAGATTTTCAAGGTCCACGTACGCGATGTGCCGCTGGGCGACGACGTCGATCTGCATCGTTTGGCTGCCGCAACGGTCGGGCTGACCGGTGCGGACATTCGCAACATGGTCAATGAGGCGGCACTTTGGGCCGCTCGCAGCGACAAAAAGATCGTCGAGATGGATGACTTCGAGTATGCCCGTGACAAGATTCTGATGGGGGCAAAGCGAGAAGAAGTCCTGCAAGACTCGGAAAAGGAAAAGACGGCCTATCATGAGGCGGGACACACGCTGACGGCTTGGCACCTCGACGGCTCTCACGTCGTTCACAAGGTCACCATCATCCCACGCGGACGCGCACTCGGTGTGACGCAGTACGTGCCCAGCGAGGACCGTCTGAGCATGAGTAAGCGAGACCTGGAACATCAGTTGATTGTGCTACTCGGCGGGCGCGCGGCCGAAAAAATCATCTACAGCGAAACTTGCGTGGGAGCGGAGAATGATTTGGAGAGGGCGACCAGCATTTCCAGGCGGATGGTGACCCACTGGGGGATGAGCGCGAAAATCGGGCCGGTCAGCTACAAGACCAGCGACGAAGATCCGTTCTTGGGTCGCGAGATTCATCAGAGCCGGCAATTCAGCGAGCACACGCAAGAACTCATCGATGAGGAGGTCGCGCGAATCCTCTTGGAAGCGGACCAGAAAGCCGAGCAGCTGCTGCGGGAGCATCGTTCGGATTTGGAGTCGATCACGCGGGCGTTGTTGGAACGTGAAGAACTATCCGAGATGGAACTGACCGAATTGATCGGCCCTTCCATTCATGCTCGCAATGGGCAAGCCAAAGACAAACCTGAGCAGATTTTGGCGCCCGAAAGCGCCGCCGATCACAGCCCCGGTCCCGTCGTGAATCGCGAAGACTAGCTTTGTCGAAGAAAAAATCGGGCAAGCTCAGGACCTCGTTTCGAAAACGGCATCAGGGTCGAGTTCGAGATGGTGATCTGACACGTCAGTTCAAGGAGGACCGTAGCGGCCTCGATTTAGAAGACATTGTTCAGAACGAGCGTCTGTCGGGAAAAGGGGAATTAACACGCAAACGGACCGTGGCCGGTGCTGACAGCGTGCCCGATGCGTCGGCGGGTTTGCAGGTGGAATTGGATGTGGATCCTGAAGTCACGTCCAACGGTCGTGTTTTGAGCGTCCATGGATTGCAAACCAAGGTCTTGGGCGACGATGGGCGAGTCTACGGATGTGCGATTCGGCAGATTCTCAAGTCTCTATCGACCGATCAACGCAACGTCGTCGTCGCCGGTGATCGGGTGGCTTTCCGCACCCAGGCCCGTTCGGGCGGTACCAAAGCGGCGACCGACGGCGATGGGATGATCGAAGCCGTCCATCCGCGACGTGGGATCCTTCATCGCACCAGTCGTGGGAGACAACATGTCTTTGCAGCCAATGTTGACATGGTGTTGATTATGGCGACAGCCGCTGAGCCGACGATCAAGCCTGCGTTGATCGACCGAATGCTACTGACGGCCCACCATTGTGGTGTTACACCTGTGGTCGTGATCAATAAGATCGATTTGATTGACCCAGTGACGATTGCACCGCTGGTTGGGGTATTCGCGTCACTGGGATATCGAGTCCTGATGACCTCCGCGACTTCGGGCCAAAACATTGGATACCTGCGCGCGCTCATGCGTGGCCGGCAAACGGTCGTTGCAGGTCAGAGTGGCGTTGGCAAGTCGAGTCTGCTCAACGCGATCCAGCCGGGGCTCGGCCTGGCCGTCGGCCACGTCAGTGCAGACACCAACAAAGGCCGGCATACGACGACCGCATCGCGACTCATCCCGCTTGAAAACGGAGGTTGCGTGTTCGACACCCCTGGGATCCGACAATTCCAACTTTGGGATATCACTCCTGGCGAGGTGGGTGGCTTGATGCCGGATTTTCGACCGTATGTCAGTCATTGTCGCTATCCGGATTGCTTGCATTTGGCCGAAGACGAGTGCGCCGTCAAAAACGCCGTCGCCGACGCGCGAATCGATGCGAGGCGTTACGACTCCTACTGTCATCTGCTCCAGGATGATCTTTTGTAACCCGTGCGCAAATTTCGTTCTGAAATAGGGTTCGATGGGCAGATTGAAAGTTCGTCGGGCAATCAGATTTGCAACACTAGTGCTTTGTGCCAGTTCGGCTCATTGAGGGAACCCTCGTTTTAGCTAGGGCAAATCACGAGTCCCTCTGTGGGCGACGTGGCGGGACGGCGCCGACCGAGTTACCTGCCCGCCTTTGTTTCAGACGAACGAGACCTTTCCGAGGCCATGGAGACAATCGAAACACCGATGATACGAGTGGATAACGGTAGCGAAGGCGTTCCCCAGCCCCACCAGAGTCGTCTCTACGGCAATCTGGTTCCGGCTTATCAAGCTCTGTGGCCGGCCGTTGCGAAGCGGCGAATCCAGAAAAATATTTCCCGGCTCGAGATTCCCTCCGGCGCCAGCGTATTGGAGGTGGGGGTTGGAACGGGGCTTTCGCTGGAAAGCTATCCCGAGCACGCCAACATCACCGGTGTTGATCTGTCCGAGTCAATGCTCGCGGAGGCCGAGTCCTGGATCGAGAAACGTGGTTGGGAACACATTGATGTCGCCCCCATGAATGCGGAGCAACTGGAGTTCCCCGATGCGAGTTTCGATTTTGTCACGTCGTTCCACACGGTGAGTGTGGTTTCGGACCCGGCCCAGATGATGAGCGAGGTCGTCAGGGTATGCCGCCCCGGTGGCCGGATCCTCGTGATCAACCATTTCAGAAGCGACAATCCGCTGATCGCACGAGTCGTCGATTCCGCGGGAGGGCTGACTCGTCGCCTAGGTTGGCGCACCGACCTTGACCTCGACGAGTTGGTCGCCGAACTTCCACTGGCGATGGAGGATTCACCGAAACGAAATCCGCTTTCGCTCTTCACCATTCTGCGAGCAACCCGTACGGCGGCCTGATCACGCCTAACGTGTTCGTGTTCCAAATTCGCGACGTTCGTTGCGTACGCGCCCTTAGAGCTCCGGCGGAACCCAATCCGGGATGCCGCGTTCCTCGAGTTGCGTCTCGTAGCGAACCGCCTGCGGTTGATGCGGGGCATACGATGCATCCTCGTTGACCATCAGTGGGACGGTCGCCTCCCACCATTGGTCATAGGCCTGCTGAAGTTGGGCTACAACGCCCGGATGACTTGCAGCGACGTTTATCGTTTCATAGGGATCGACGGAGATGTCATAGAGTTCCTCGTTGTTGACGAAACGCCAGCGTTGCGTTCGAACCGCGCAGTCGCTGAACTTGCTCTCATGCGGGTCCGCACCCTTCTCCCACCGACCCTTGTGAACAAACAACTTTCGATCTGGCCATGTTGCCGCGGGGTCCTCCAGCAAAGGCGTCATCGTCCGCCCATCGATCGTTTGGATATCGTCTGGAATTTCGGCTCCCGCTAGATCGCAGAACGTTCGGAACAGATCGAGATGCGCCGTCAATGCCGGTAGGTCCACGCCGGCGCCAAGCTTGCCCTTCCAACGCCAAAACGCAGGAACGTGCGTTCCGCCTTCGTATGGAGATCCCTTTCCGGACTTGAAGCCAGCCGTGTGCAAGCTGGTGCGTTTACCATGCAGCTTGCCACCACGCCCCGCCTGACCATTGTCGGTCATGAAGATGACCAGTGTGTTGTCCCAGGCATCCCACTGATCCAGCTTGTCCATCAACAGGCCAAAGTTGTCATCGATGTTTTCGATCATCCCGTATCTGCCTTGCATACTTTCATCCCAGCCTAAATCCGCAAACCGTTTCTTGTATCTGTCCGGCGCGATCATCGGTCCATGGGGCGCGTTGAGCGTGATGTAAGCGAAGTAAGGATTCCCTGCGAGTTGCTGTTCTTTGATCCAGCCGAGTGCAGCCTGAAAGAAAACATCCGTGCAGAATCCCTCCGTTTGAACAATCGTATCGTTGTGGAGGATGACATTGTCGAAGTACCTCCCTACCGCTTGGCGATTTGGCGGAAAGTCGGCACAGCTTCCTTCATAGGACTGTCCAATGCCGCCTGCCCCATGAATGAACGTCTCGGTAAAACCGCGGTTGTACGGTTGGTAGGCATCCTCGTCACCCAAATGCCACTTGCCAAAGATGCCGGTCTCGTAGCCAACCTTTCGTAACAACTGCGGAAACGTCGTCGTCGACAGTGCCATCCGTTCGCGCTCTTTAATCGTGTGGGTCACGCCGTTGCGAAATTCGTGGCGGCCACTGAAAATGGCCGAACGTGTCGGTGCGCAGGTTGGACTGACATGGAAATCCGTCAAACGAGTTGATAACTCATAGAAACGATCGAGATTCGGTGTCCTTAGAACCTCGTTTCCCATGCAAGACAGGTCGCCCATTCCTTGGTCGTCCGTCATAACGAGAATGATGTTCGGACGCGAACCCACTAGCGAGGTCGCTCCAGCAGCCTCATGGCTGGTGGTGACAATGCAAACGAGAAAGACAAGAGTCAGTGGAAATGACTTCATGAACGAATTCTCCAGTTCTTTATCAGTACGTTTCGCGGACATGCGGGGACGCGATTCTAACAGCTTGCCCATCGCGAGAAGTGAAACGCTCTTGAACGTCAACATGTTGTGTGGTGATCAGGATGCCGCATGGTGTGAATCAGCCTGTTGAGCTTCATCAGATGCCATCGACCTCACTTCGTCGACGACAAACCTTCGCACGCATCATCGTCGTGATCGCGTTTGTCGTCTGTGTGCTGGTGGCATTGCAATTCGGCCGAGAGGATTTGACTCGTCTGGTGAACCAATACGGTTGGTTTGCACCCATGATTAGCGTGCCCGTTCATGCGATGGTGGCCGCGACTCCGTTCCCGTCGGACGTGATCGTGATCGCCAATGGAGCGGTTTTTGGATACCCGGTTGCGGTCCTGCTCAGCTGGATCGGATGGTATCTCGGTTCGATCTTGGAATTCCATGGCGTGCGGGTCGCGCGTGGGCGAGCGGACGAGGACGGTCAGGCGGTCTCATCGGTTGGTGAGGACGCCGCGAACCAGATGCAGCGTGCGCCTTCGTGGCTGCGTCGACTGCCGGTGGGGAGCCCGTGGTTCTTGATACTCGGTCGACAAATCCCGTGGGGCGGCGCCCATTTCACGATCATTCCCGCCGCCGCCGCAGGTGTGCCCTGGAGGCGATTTCTTTGGTGTTCGGCAATTGCCGTCGTCCCAGGCGCATTGTTGTTACCGGCCATCGGTGCGAAACTATGGCCTTCGTGATTGCCCGTTCCCTCATGCTTGGCCGATGATCCATCCTCGTCACGCTCCATTCCTGATCGGTCGACCCATCCGAGAGACGCACCATGCCATTGTTTGAAATTGAAACCGGGGCCCACATTATCATCACGTGGGCGGAGGACGAAGCGGCGGCGCGGGATGTCGTTGACGATGCGTATCCAGAGGATGAGGTCGTTCGGCTGACGAAGCGACCTCGTGACACTTGGGTGATAAGCAAAGGCGCGCTTGGACTAACGGATCGATCGCTTGACCCCTGCCAAGTGGCGAGGGATTGTTTGAATAAGTCAGCAGGCGATAAGGTCAATGCCATTCGTCTTTATCGGATGGAAACGGGCTGCGATGTCGAACAAGCACGTCGTGCCATCGAATCAAACATGGTGATGGGCTGGTGAACGGACCGGCACCCGATGGTCGGGCGTCTTGGATGCATCGCCAACTCGTTGGCACTCTGTGGCTGGTCCTCGTTCCCTTGATTGCAGGATGCGATGGTTGTCGTCGGGAAGCATCCAACGAGGTTCCGCTGACGGTTCCGCGTGTGCCATTCACGGTCGCCGAGGGCAAGTCGTATCCGATGACCCGCAGCGATGCCGGTTCGGGGCGTTTGCGAGATGGTGCGGTTAAACCCGGGCATTGGACGACCGCGTCGGTTACCTTACAAAGCAACTTGCAAGATGAACGCGGTGTGCTGGAGACGGATGCGGGAGTGCGTCGTCCACGGGGCGCCGTGTTTGTGGATCCAAATGATGCGGATTCCGCTGAGAAGGCGGCTCTGAATCAAACGATCACCGACAATACGATCGCTGTGCGGCGTCCGATTGTCCTGCCAAAAGGTCAGCGAAGACGGTTGGAAACGCGGCTGTTGGTGCCGGCCATCGGTGTAGGTGATTCGTCACGCATCACGCTCAATGGGAACGTGATTGCGAGCACCAGCCGCGAGCAAGTACCGCTGCGGCAAAGTGAATTCGTGGCCATGGCACCCCAAACGGTCTTCTTTGTTGTCTTGACGGAGCGACCCGAAAGATTTGCGCCGCTGCAATCAGCGGACTGGGTAACGACACGGGCGTCCATGTTGGAATTTTCCAAGGCACTCCCGGACAACTACGTGATCGTGATGCCGCCCGCCGATGGCGTCGTGCCCGTCGCAGACACAATGCTTGATTGGACCAGCACCGCCGTCGTCTTATGGGACGACTTGCCCGCCGAGGCATTGACACCCGAACAAAGAATCGCGGTGGCGGATTGGATTCGTTTTGGTGGTACCTTCATCATCAACGGTCCATCGGCAGCGGAGATGCTCCGAGCCGACGCACTCGGACAATGCATGTTGATTGATCCCGATGGAAACTCAGAACTGGATGCGGACGGTGCCAAGGCGCTGATCGATTCGTTGTCGGTCGCTTCGGATCCGTCGATCAACATGATCCACGCGCGACTCGTTGACGGAACCACACGAGTCGCCTTGGCGGGACCCGCTCGCGAACACGCGGCCACCGTTGGTGATGGTGAACTGGTCTATGAGGGAAGATCAGGACGAGGACGAATCGTCCAGTCTCGCTTTGACCTCATGTCCGACTGGTTTACGGCCTGGGATTCGTACGACAGCTTCTTCAATGGAGGCATCCTGCGAAGGCCTTCACGAAGAATCGTCGTCGATTCCATCGGGGACGATATTGCGGGGACAGACTCCGCCGAAGGTTCCGGAACGGACGCCGACGATGAATCGGATGTCGAATTTGAGTTGACGACGCAGATATTCCCGGGATGGAACAAACCGGTCGTTGCGCCCGAGATCAATACTCGTTTTCGGTTGTTTTCGCGAGATGCGCGCTTGCGAGAGAGTGAAGCCGATTTGCGTTCGGCAGCGTGGACGATGTCCCCGGTCGGGGGTAAGCCCAAAGAGGGATCGCCCGTCTTTGCAAGTTTCTTGGACGCAACGGTCACGCCGGACGCGGTGAGCGGTCTGAGCGGCTGGAAGCAAACCAGCGATTGGCTGTTGCGATCCCAGTCCATTCTGTTTTCGGAGGTCGGAATCTCGATCCCGGATTCCTCCCTTGTGATTCGTAGCCTCGCGATCTACTTGACGATTCTGATTCCGATCAACTTCGTCGTGTTCCGTTCAATGGGTCGCCTCGAATGGGCCTGGTTGGCGATCATTCCTTGCTCCATTTTGGGCGCTTTTTTGATCACGCGGGCGGCTCAATTGGATGTGGGATTCGTCCGATCCCGCAACGAGATCGCGTTACTGGAAATGCACGCGGACTACCCACGAGGTCACCTGACGAGGCTCGTGCAAATCTACAACTCGCTCGCCAGCACCTACGACATTGAATTGGAATCGCACGATGCGGTCATCGACATCGATAATGCGCGGATCCAGGACAGTCGAAACATGGGTCTGTTTGCTGGCCGAACCAGCACGTTGTCGCTTGGCATGGCGGCCGGGCCGATTCTCAGTGGTGTGCGTGTCGGTAGCAACTCGGCCGGTGGCGTGCATTGCGAACAGATGGTCGATGTGGATGGGAGCTTCGTCTGGCGTCCATCTGGTGATGGAATCCATTCGATTCAGAACCGCACCTCTTTGTCGCTGGTCGACGCGGTGGTGGTCAAGCGCGGCCTAGATGGTCGCCTTTCCAGTGCTTTGCTGGGGGACCTTTCACCTGGTGAGCGCCTCCCCGTGTCGCTGCGAGAAGTTGGCGGTACGCTGATGTCGGGCGACCTACCAATGGGACTGTCGGATCTGATGGATCGCGCCGTTTCCGCGTCTGGACTCGAAGCCGGGGAGACCCGCTTGGTCGCCCGAATCGATGGATTCATTGAGGGCATGGCGATTAACCCCGAGTGTCGGCAAACCCAAGCGCAGACAGTGGTCCTGGTCCACTTGGAATTACCAGCGTTTCCAAGTTCGGCCATTGACGCCAACCTTCCCGGCGATTTTCGGCGACGACGTACTGATCTCGGGGAATCGTCGGTGGACGCGCCTCTGGAACGCGCCGAATCAATGGAAACCGCCAACGCTCCGGAGCCGAAGACGCCATGATCACATTGGAAAATTTTGGCAAGGACTATGGCGAGTTCACCGCGGTGAAGGAACTCAACCTGCACATTGAAGCGGGCGAGACGTTTGGATTCATTGGCCCCAACGGTGCCGGCAAGAGCACGACCATCCGGTTCCTTGCGACGCTGCTGAGGGCGACCCGAGGTCGGGGTGTAGTGGCAGGGTGCGACGTAATGAGTGATCCCATGGGGGTGCGCCGAGCGATCGGCTACATGCCCGACAGTTTTGGCGTCTATGACGGGATGCGGGTTTGGGAGTTCTTGGATTTTTTTGCGGTCGCGTATGGGGTCCCCAGATCGGAGCGTGAGACCATCATTGATAACGTGCTCGAGCTGCTCGATCTCGGTCATAAGCGAGACGATTTCGTCAACGGCTTGTCACGAGGGATGAAGCAGAGACTGTGTCTGGCCAAAACGCTTGTCCACGATCCGCCGGTGCTCATCTTGGATGAACCGGCCAGCGGGCTGGACCCGCGCGCCCGTGTGGAAGTCAAAGCGTTGCTAAAAGAACTCCGCAGCATGGGGAAAACCATCCTGATCAGCAGCCATATTTTGACCGAGTTGGCTGATTGTTGCACGTCGATCGGCATTATCGAGCGGGGTGAGTTGTTGATGAGTGGTCCGATCGAAACGGTGTACCGTCAAATTCGCCGCAACCGAATCGTCGAGATTGCCTTTACCGAGCAACCCGAAGCGGGGCTATCGATTCTTCGATCCAGCGAGGCCCTGCGCGAGCTGGATATTCAGCCGGATCGAGTGATTGCCGAGTTGGAAACCGACGATGCCGGTTTGGCGGACTTGATGCGTCAACTCATCGAGCAAGGTGTTCGGATGCGGACGTTCGCCGATCGGGATCCGACCCTGGAGGATGTCTTCCTGAGTGTGACGAAGGGGCTCGTGACTTAGGGGATTGAGATTCACTGGCTGACCAATTTTGTTTCGCTAAATCATGATCTCACACGCGCGACATGCTGGCGACGCACGCTTAGATCAGGTCTCGAAGGCTTGTCATCGCTAGCGGCTCGCGGGTTGCGAACGGCTCACCGAACCGGCGACCGATCAGCCTTCCCCAATTGGCCGCTTCATCGCGGAACTGGTCCGTCAACGGTGCCGGCTTCGTCGGTCGGCCGGTCACGAACTGGCTCTCGTAGGCCATGACGGCCGCGCACTTTTGGTCCCATTGATCACTGATGTCGACAATCCAGGCGGGCTGAACGGCTAGCCGGAGGTGCATGCAAAAATAGTAATAGATGCGCTGCGGATGATGAGGTGAGCCCGGCATGTCCGTCTTGGACAGCTTCGCGTGAAAACGGGCCGCCTCGGCGAGTTGCGTTCCGGCGGTATGGTCGGGGTGGGCGTCGTCCCAGTATGGGGCAAAGAGCCATCGAGGTCGCAGGCAACGAATGTAGGACGCGATCAACTCTCGAGCGCCCAAAGTTGGCTGAAGGGCTCGGTTGACGAGGCCCGCATTGCCACGCCAGGTCAACCGCATGACATCCGTCGCGGCATCCGTTTCGGTAGCACGCGTCGCCATCGTTCCATTCGGGGTTGGTTCGCCGCTCGTCAAATCAAGCACGCCCACTCGCATTCCTGCCTGAATCATCTTGATGATGGTGCCGCCCATCCCCAACTCGGCGTCATCGGGATGCGGCGCGATCACCAAGAAGTCCAGCGGGTCGGTTTCGCTTGGATCCGGAAACGGTGTCGCGGCTCGGACAAATTCGGACATCGATCAAACGATGCACTGAGCGATGGCATCGGCCAGCCCCGCCATCGGGTCTCGAACGGGGATGAACTCGTGAGCGAAGTATCCGTCGAAACCTGTATCGGCGATCGCTTTCGCGATCGGTGGATAGAGGAGCTCTTGGTTGTCATCGAGCTCATGTCGTCCCGGGTTCCCGGCCGTATGATAATGGCCGTAATAATTGTGGTTGGCCTCGATCGTCCGAATGATGTCGCCTTCCATGATTTGCATGTGATAGATGTCGTAGAGCAACTTGAAGTGATCGCTACCAACCACAATTATTACGGCCATTATCATACGGCCGGGAACCCGGGACGACATGAGCTCGTTGACAACCAAGCGCTCCTCTACCCCCCGATCGCCAACGCGATCGCCGATACAGGTTTCGACGGATACTTCGCTCACGAGTTCATCCCCGTTCGAGACCCGATGGCGGGGCTGGCCG
>JBCDIU010000056.1:0-31451 GCA_038748615.1 Planctomycetota bacterium
GTTTTGGTCGGTTGGGGGTATACTGGTCACCGCTTTGGCATACCGCGGCGACTGTCGCCGTTTTCTCCTAACGCGGATTCGACTTTCTGCATCACGCTTGGCCAGAACAAACGCCCGCCAACGCCCTTTATCAAAACCGATTCACCGATCCGATCGAGTTGCTCTGAACAGTCTTCTTGTGCCGGGGACCGTGAGTGAGATTCAGCGGCTTCGGAGCTTCGGGATCTACATGGGACCGCGCTTGGAGAATGCGGCGACTGTCGCCGCACATCTCCGGGATGCGTCATCCTCCAACGCCATCAACCGTTGCGGTGCCGGCCCGAATGTTGACGCCCAACGTCAAAAGACGTTCAGAAGCGTCATGAAATTTACCAGGACGATGGCGGAGAGTCCCAGTGAGACACCTTTGAGAACGCTGGAAGAGAGCCGGGTGCTGAGCAACAGGACGGCCGCCATGATGGACAGTTTCACCAACCAGAGGCCCTGAAACGAGTATTGCTCGATCCACCAACCCATCCAAGGGTTCAGTTCCGCCCGAAGCCCAAAACGCCCGACGACGGCCATGGTTTGAAAGCCATCGAGCAGGTTTAGAATGACGAACCAACACCCCCAACGAAAGATGTCGTTGCCAGGCGTGATTTGACGCTGCGTCGCTACCAAGCTCATGTCCGGGGATGCTCCAATCACGGGACACTCATCAACGTTCCAGTCTTAACGTATTTGAAACCGTGAACCTGACTCAACCCTAACCCCGTAATTGCTATCAAGCTGGATGGCGTTCCATTTCCAGAACACGCCGCCGAATCTGCTCTGCCGTCTTCTTATCGCCGTCAAGCTCGATGATCGCGGCTTCATTCTCAAGCGACTGGACCAACGATTGCCAGCGACCTTGCAGGGCGAGCTTTTGCTGAATCGCGTGAAGTGAGTCGCGGGCTTCTCCCAGATCCCCGACGATGAGCCGCACATTCGCCAGGTCCGCTTCCGCGGCCAGATGCCCGGGCCATGCTTCTGCGGCGTTGCCGGCGACCGAAAGCGTTGACGATGTGCAATCCACCGCCAATGCTTCGACTAAGAAACGGCTGCCTTGCTCGTAGGCTCCCGCGTGCACCTTAATGGAGCCAAGGGCCGCGAGGGACGCCGCGCGGACCCGGGGGCTATCGTGTGTCGTCAAGGTTCCCAGGATGGTGGTGGCGACGGGTGTTTGCCCCTGAGCGGCCATGCTTCGCGCGAGGGCGATTTGAAGCCATGGTTTGGTGGTGTCGGTGGCCTCCACTTCTGCACGCTTGATTGACAGCGTCGCAAGATGAGCCTGGCCGGTCGCCAACTGATAAGCCGCGACGGCGGACCACAATGACGCGACGGGCGTCAGCGTCTGGTTTTGCCCCAGGCCAAGACGCAGCTTCCAGGCATTCATCGCCAAAGCAACCTCAGGCGGGAACTCGACACTCGGCGGCCGCAAGTGATCGGCCTGCTCCCAGAATACCGTATCAAGCGGCGGCAAACTGGTTGCGTCCTGTCCCTGCAACCGACTCGTCGACACGGTCATCGCGGTCACTTGAGCGCGGATGGCATTTTGCCATGATTGGACGGAGGCATCCAGGGATTCGGCACGCAGGTAGGTTTCGCTTGCCAACAGCCAGAGTTGGGCGCACTGATCCGCCGACCCGGCTTGGGCGGCCTGGTCGGCGACCGCAGCAAGACGATCGCCCGCGGCAATCGTATCGCCCGAAACAATTTCGCTCATGGCACTCAAGCGTTCCGCTTCCAACACCGCGAGGGGCGCTTCAAGTGACGCTGCTGAAAGCGAAAGCTGTTCCAAGGCGCCTCCGGAAACGGCTCCGCCGGCCAGCGATTCCAGACACTGTTGACGAGACTCGCGAAATGACCGCGCGCTACCCGGATCTCGCTCCGCGGCGTCGCACAATTGCGAATGAAGTTGGTTGTTGCGATCGCGGTCGAGGACGCCTGCAACCCAACGAACCGTGTCGTCGTTCTTCTCAGCAAATGATTCCATCACCCAGCGTGACGCGGATCGACGATGTAAACGGATCGTCTCGACGGCGGAGCGATGGCGACCGCGTTCTCGTAGGTCGTCCGTCATGGTCCTTAACGCGTCCACGCGAATGGATTGGCAGTCTCCACCGCCAAGTACCAACTCCTGGCCATCAAATCGGATCTCGCGTGCTTGTGGATTCGAAACTCGTTTCTCCATCGAGTTTGGGTCCACATCCTGAACACTATCTGACGTCGCGTTTGTTGTCAGGTTGGTGACTGGTTTCAGTTTGGTGACTGGGCTCACATCCTCCGCGGACTTTGGCAAGAATCTGCAGCCGACCGAAAATGAAAGCATCAAAACAAGCAGAGTTCCGATCGATTCTTTCTTCATGGCCCTTGTCTTCCTTATGGATTCTTCGTTCTTCAACTTGAAATCATCCATCTTCAATCAATAGATCGCTGGAACCACATTGTGGAGTCGCAAGCACTTCGCACGCTCCGCACACTCCGGATCGGGTCGAACGACTTCGCAAGGCCAATACGTATTCATGGTCCCTTGTGGGTCGGGGCCATTAGGGTGCAGCGTGTGATCGGCTACCACGCATTGACTGCGGTCCGCGCCTTCCGCGGGCGTGTTGAAGATGTAGGGTCGAATCATCACGATCAACTCGCTGCGTTGTCGTGACGTCCCCTGACGACGGAACAGGAATCCTACTTTGGGAATGTCACCCAAGATTGGCACTTGGTCCCGCGTATCGACGATCTGCTCCTCGACCAAGCCACCGAGCGCGACTGCCATGCCATCTTGTGCGACCACGGTGCCGCTGACGCTGCGCCGGCGTACCGTGTCGACACCCACGTTGATCGACGCGGTTCCATCCACGGCAGGAATCGGAATCGTCGCCCCGTTGATGATGCGTTCGCTGTTCTCTTCCACCAATCGTAAGGTGACCGTGCGATCGGCGTTGATATTGGGACTGATCAGTAGCGACTGACCCACGTCGCGCAGCTCCGTGATGGGTGTCGCCGCAACCGCACCATTATTCACATTGAGCCCGCCGCCGACGATTTGTGCGGGAGTGAAGCCAACGGTGAAGGGCAACGTGTCACCGACAAAGATGCGGCTAACCTCGTTGTTGGCCGTCAGGATCAAGGGCGTTGCAAGCGAGGTGATGCGGTTCTTGCTTTCCAGCAACTGCATTCGGAAACGGAACTCATCGTCGATTACTTGAAATGTCAGGGAACCCGGAATCGTTCCGCCAAGACCTAGCGTTTCAGGGAGTGTCCTCGTTGCGGTGTTGCTGCCCGGAAACGGAGCGTTGGGAGGAGTCGCACCGAATTGGTTGCCGTCCGAAAAGGCGCCCGCCGTGCTTGCATTGCCACCAAAGTATTCGAAGGCACTGTTCAAGCCATCAGCCAGCTCCACACGAAGGACCTTGACTTCCAGTAAGACGGTCGGCGTTGGCACGTCGAGCTGCGCGATCAACTGAGCGATCTGCTCCATCGTCTTTGGGTCGCTGGTCCGAACCACGACTTGATTATTTCGCTGAATTGTCGAAACGTAGATCGTTGCCTGACTTCGCCGTGAAATGGCTTCTTGTTGCTCTTGCGTCAGCCCGCCGCTACTGCGTGCGTTCTCAATTTCCTGGAGCACATCTTCGAACAGTTCGATTTGGTTTTGACGCTCCTCGAGGGCGTCGGCCGTTACCTCTTGTCGCGATCGCGAGCGATTCGACAGGCCACCGAATCCGCCGCCAAGACCTCCGAACCCGCCGCCAAATCCCCCAAGGCCACCGAGTCCTCCTAGGCCCCCACCGAGCCCGCCTAATCCTCCCCCGAGGCCGCCGAGCCCACCGCCAAGGCCACCGAGTCCGCCACCCAGCCCGCCGAGTCCGCCACCAAGGCCGCCACCGATGCCACCCTGGCCTCCGCCAAAGGTTCCAAGCCCCAGAGCCCGTCCATCAACGATGTCAAACTTGTTGAATCGTTGCTGCAATTCGAACACGTCTTGGAAGTTGTTGTCAGCCTGGTTTAGCTCCACGCGTTCGCCGTACATATGTTGAATTGCCTGGGCCACGGCCGAAGGGTTAGGGTATAGCAAGGTGAAAACGCGTGTTTCCTCCTCGCGAAAGTTCGTCAAGTCGCTGACATACTCATCGCGTGTCGAGACGCGAACCACACCCGAGTTCTCGACGCGGTAGAACAGCCCGTTGGCATTCACCACGGCCTCGAGTGCGTCGGCAGCAGACAAATTGGTAAGCGATGCTGTGATGAGCGTTTTTCCGGCTTCCGTGGAAGCGACCGCGTTGAGCCCCACCTCTTTATTTAGCACCTTCAGCACATCACTGAGCGGGGCGTCGGTGAAATCGACACTTGTGACGATCTGTTGGGCTTGAGGCAGATCACGAAGCGTCTGCCGTTGGCGAAAACCATCGGCCGACGAGCCCGTTGCCAGTGGAACTGCAACGTTTCCGGGCGTTGGCGGACTGAAGTTGGCCGGGCCCGACGGCTGCAGCATCTGGTCGAATCGAGGATTGACCGCTTGCGCCTGCGCAATTCCCGCAAACAGCAGACAAGCCGCCGCGGAAAAGGACCAACGCTTGCCAAGGAAACGCATCAAAGCTCTAGCTCCACACAGAATGGACTCTCTCAAGGAGACCCGACCACGGTCTTCATCGACGATCGCGAAGGGTCGGCTGAGGTAAACTTTGCGGATTCTGCCGAATGTTCCGGTATGCGGCGTTGGTAGCGGGAGCTCCGTCATCCGAGATCGTCCGCCCCACGATCTAACGAGGTTGCCTCCACGGGGCGTGCCGCGAAAGTCGCCGCGTTCTCCGAACGCGGTCCAGGACGGCCCAGCTTGCGGTCTCAAGGCAAGATGCATCAGCAAATCTTCGGATGCGTTTGTCCGGATGAGCACCGTTTCAATTGCGGATCCCGTCGACGCCTCGGAGATTCGTCGCGACAATCGCTGCAATTTTGCGGTAACGGTCCTCGATTGATCTCCTCACCGGTTTGGTACCGTGAAACCGGTGGCAAAGCTCTCTCCTTCACACCTAGTCGCCAGCACAGGGACGGGGATTGCCAATGCCCATCCAGTGCAGCGCCAGCTCTAAAAGGTGGGGTAGGCATCCTGCCTGCCATGGAGAAGCAACGCCGCAAATCACAGGCTGGAAGCCAATTGTGTTCGGCACGCAAACTGCGGGCGTTATGAACTGGCGAGTCTTGACGAGCAGCGCACGCCGGTTGGAAGAACGACTCAAAGTGGCAGCGGACCCGGGGGCGATGTGTGTCTCGATCACTGTGGCAGTGGCACGAATTGAGAGGCTCGACCTTTGGGCCGGCGCATATGGTCCCTAGTCGTCGCTGGGTGACAACTTCTTGAGATGAGCCTGCAGCTCTTCCAGCGTCGCCCAACCCATGAAGTAGAACGTCACCATCTCGTAGGTTCGCTTGGTCGGCTGCTTGCCGGTCATCGACAGAATCATGATGCACGCGATGATCGCCATGTACATCTGAATTGTCGCTCCGGCGGGATGATGACTCAGTCAATGACGACAGCCCATCAGTTGCTTGATCATCCGAAAGAACAACTCGATCGTCCAACGTAGTTCATACAGATCTGCAATGATCTCTGCGGGAACCTCCAGGTTGTTGGTCACGATCCGCAAGTAGCCATCACTGCTGGGGCCGCACGGAGCATTCTTGGCCTTGCGTGAATCGTGGGGCTTGACCTTCACCACGACCACGCGGGTCACATGATCGGGAGGCTTGGTGCGGGAATTCTCCGTGCCAAAGCGAACGATCTGGTCGCTGAAGATCTGCTTGGATTTTGCTTGCTCGGAAAGTTCGTTTTCGGCCACCACTTTCCACTTGGCCGAATCAAACAGCCGGCACACGTACTGGCTATGGTTGGCGTCGATGACGTTCCACAGCGTGTATTTCTGATAGCCACGATCAATCAGGTAGCAGCGATCCGGCTCAACGCTTTTCTCCAAGACGACCCGTTCATCGGCATCACCCTTGGGCTTGCTGCCGGTCACATCGATCCGTGATGGGGTGCCTTTGAAGACTTCAAACTGAGCATGCAGACGATAGCCGCAAGAGGACGTTCGGCCGCCGGTGGGCACCCAAGCAAGCTGTCCGACTTGGGCCAAAACCTTGAACACGCTACCGTCCACGGCGGTGATCCTCTTGCCCACGCGATTGAATTTTTCGGGCGTCCGATCGGGCAGTTTGTCGCCGAGTTCCGCCGCGATTGCCGCCAGCGGCTCCGGATCGAAGACGGTGACCGATTCGCTAAGGCTTCCCAGCGAAGCGCGACCGACGCCAAGCCGTCTTCGAACGACATCCAGTTGACTGGCTTGCTGCATGCCGCGTAGCGAGTCGATCACGGGGTTGAACATCCACATCAACACGAGCAGGCAATACTCGTCCATGTGCAAGGATCGGTTGTTGGCTTTGTCCCGGTCGGCCCCGATTCGGTGCAAGGGCTCGAGCAGTCTGGCGATGTGGCCGAGTTTCTTGAGGTCTTTGAGGTCGCTCGGCTTGATCTTGCCTTTGCGCACGCGTCGATCAGAGATCTTGGTGATCGGCGTTTTTGCTTTTTCGGAACGCTTCGATGCGGACATCGGCTCGCTGTCAGATAGGCAGAGATGAAACCCTGCCTAACTTGCTGGCGCAAATCTCGTGCCGAACACAATTGGCTGGAAGCCTATGCCACGACGTCCCGCCCAACCCATACTAAGCTGTAACGCTGCACCAGGACAGCTTCACAATTCGTGGGGTAGACCTGCGTCTATGATCCCTCCCTCGATACGCATGCGTGCGACGCAATTCACAGTAATGAATTGCTAGTGCTACGCATTCTGAAGTAGCCTCGGCACCAGCGAGAATTCGTCTCACAACAACGAATCTCAAATTCTCCGATTTCCACTCGCAATCAAGTTGCATTACCCTAGTTTCAATTTTACCGGTTGACGTTCAGCTGTGCCACTGTAGTCTCTTGTTGCGAATTATTCTCAATACGGTCCTCCGGTCATTCCCCGCGATGCGTTCAGTTGCTCTCCTGCTAATTTGTGTGCATAGTTTAACGGCCATTGCAGCTCCAGTAATGCATGAGCTGTTCTGCCCGCATGAGGGTCGCCTTACTGAGGTTCATCTCTCTGCACCGATTTGCGAGAAGCGCGGTTGCCAGGGCATCGCGTGCGAGCGAAGCACTAACGATAAGAAGGTCGTGGAAGGCGTTTGCGCTTTCCAAGTAGGGTGCGGTGAGGATTTGCTTCGAAACCATTCGCGGATCGGCCTTTGCGATGGCCACTGTGTGGCGCTGCTGAATCCCGAGAGTTCGATTTACCTCTCCGATGGCAGCAGTCGTTTGGACAGGCGAGCTTTCAGAACGACGGTTTCTGAGACAGCAAGTGTTGACGAAATCTTTGCGGTTCATTTCCGAACACGCGGGCCACCTCGCGTCTGACATCCCTCGGTCATCGGTTCTGCTCCCCGCCAGATCGCCTGGTGTGAGCGGGTGTACTTTGAAAGGCCCGACCAAGCCTTGTTAGGTGCGTTCATTCGCCCAGGCGACCTGCTCGGGAGAAAACCAAACCGAGGTTTTTGTCGGTACGGATTCCTCCACTTGCCGGAATGTGATGTGTTGCAAGTTTTGGATTCGTCGACTCGCACTGCGGGTTAAATGTTGAGCCAAGTCGATCGCCGTCCAGGACGGCCTATTCACGAACACGCAAGATCAAGCTTCATCTTCAATGTCTGTCGCTGGATGCGGTTGCAAGCGGAGTCGTCTCCGAGTCGAGGGATAGAGATGTCGGATGGAAAAGCTGAGCGAGTGAGGTCGTGACGAATCAATCGAGAGTAGCGAAATAAAATTGGTCTGTGGGGTATCGCCCTTTTCCTCCAAGCGATGGCTCACACAAAAATCACAGGCGGAGGGTTTTTCACGTAACCCTTTTTTCACACTAGGAAAAAGATGTCTTTTGATTTGACTGCTCGTGTTGAACGAGCCAAGCAAGGTCGCCGCGGCTTGACCTTGATCGAGTTGATTGTCGTGCTCGTCATTCTCGTCGGCCTGGGCGGATTGCTCGTGCCAACAATTAGCAATGCGCTTTCGAGAACTCACGTTGCGACGTGTGCGACCTCGTTCCCGGAGGTACATCAAATGATCCAACGTCGGCTCGCCGAGACATTTGACATCGGCACGGGATTTGACACGGCGGTGACCACCGCTGGCGCTGCGGTAAACTCTTCTGGCGGGACGCTCACCATCCGAACGTTGGATGCAAATGAAGTCGCTGCTCTGAGTGCCTTGGGTATCACAACCGTTTTCGACAGTGATCCAACTGTCGCAGGTTACAATCCAACTTTTAGCATTGGAGCGACGTCGGAAACCGTTGCCGTCGGGACTCAGGTGATCGAACTCACCGATGCCCAGGCACAGAGCATTTTCCTACCAACCGATAACGGGGAAATCTATATCTGGTTGGGAATCGGGCGCACTTGGACGGGTCTTAGTGAATTGGCACCAGAGCCTCCTACTCACTTCGGTGACACCAATGGCGTTCTTCCCGACCAAGCGTACTCGCGTTTCGGCCTTGTCATTCAACTCGGTGAAAACGACAACGCGGCGACGCCAGCATTCGAAGCGTTCGAGCAAGCCGAGTACAAGCGTGTCAGCTACAGCCTTGACGGTGACGCATTTGAAACGGGCGACAATCACATCGAAGTCTACTGGGAAGATGTCCAGTGATCGGCTGATCTGATTTGACTCAGTCTTGGGCAATCGCCGCGGCACTTGTCGCGGCGATTGCTATCTAGAGCTCCTTCGAATTGGGGATCTCGCCTAGCAGTCAGGTTGAGCGAGAGTGCCGTTTCACTTGTCTGCAAGGCTCACGCTCCATGTGCTGCATGCTGTATCGAATAACCAAAGCTGATTCACAACACCATCAAGATTCTTGTTCCCGCGGACTCACGTTCGTGGAACTGATTGTGGTTCTTGCGATGTTGGTGGCTTTGGCAGGCCTTGTTATTCCAAACATCGCCTCGAGTCGCATTGATGCCTCTATCCGAACGACCAATGCAAGCATGGTTGCAATTCGGGATGCGATGATTCGTTATTGGACCGACACCAAGTATTTGGCGCTCGACAACACGACGGCGGCTCGCGACATCGATACTTCGGATGCTACGGAACCCGATAGCGCGTTGAATCGGTTTCAAATTCGTTGGCTCTTTGTAAGCCCTGTCAGCGGCGTCGCGACCCCGGACTACGATCCGGACACGCGTTTAGGTTGGAATGGGCCGTATGTGGTTCAGCGAACCGGTGATTACCAGATCGACATCGGTTCGAACTTCACCACGCTTTATGGAAACGCGGATGGGCCTGCCCTGCTGAACGCGATTTCAACCGCCCAGTCGCCGATTCCGACACCGCTGATCGTTCAAGCGATCGATGACGGCACGATTGTGGATTGCCGCGTTGTTTCCGCCGGCGATGATGGCGTGATTGACATTCCAAATAATAAAGCGACGACGGATCTCAACGAAACCGACATTGATGACGACCAATTCGTTGCGTTCACACTGCGGAGGTGATGAGGTGATGAACGCGAACCAATTGATCTTGAATGTCGGCCTTGTCCGTCCGAAGCCACCGGCTCATCGATTTCATCCCCCCGGGATGCCTGGATCTACGGCGGAAGCGCCAGCGCGTCAACATGGTGCCGCGATCCCACGCTGGTTCACGTCGCGGTGGTCCAGGCGAGAAGTGCCTACTTCCAACGTCACGTGCTTGAGTTGGAGTCCAGGCTTTAGCCGACTGGCAGCGCGCCCGCTCGGCCTCACGCTGATCGAACTTGTCATCGTGCTGGTCATCCTGGCCGCGCTCACCGGTGTCGCCGTTCAGTCGCTTGAGCCGCTTGCCGATCAATCGCGGTATGAAGCGACGCAGCGGACATTGGAGGAGGTTGCTGACGGCATCATCGAGCATCGGCTTCAAACGAGTGGTGCAAGGCACGCATCCGGTTTTGTTCCAGACGTTGGACTCGTGCCACTGGATCTGTCCGAGTTACTCGACGATTCAGCCGTCATTCCAGGGACCACCACCGCTTTGAGCGCTTACCCGATGTTGACTCGGAGCGGGCCGGCTGCGGCAGACGCCCTGAACCCGACCGATGTTGATTGCGGGGGTGTTTCGCTCCGATGCGGGTGGCGCGGGCCTTATGTGTCTGTGGTTAACTCGTCCGCCGGATTGCGTGATGGTTGGGGAGAGGCATTTGAAGTTGTTCAGATTCCGGCTGCCACCGGACCTGTGCATCTGCGTTGGCCCGCGGTTACAGCCGAATACAGCGATCTCACCGTTGACATTGAGAGTCCTTCCCTAGAGGTGGTGGCGGGAAGGATCCTTGACGATGCCGGTGGTGCCCCATTGAACGCCGAAGTCGCCTTGGTTTATCCCGATCCAACAGTCTCCACCGTCAATCTTGCGGTGATGGCGGATGCTGACAACGACGATACGAACAGCGAGTTTCGCTTTGAAGATGTTCCCGTTGGACTGCGAGCGCTGGTGTTTCGAGAAACCGGTGGTGGCACGGACCAAGCGATACGCTACATCGAGGTGGGACCCATGCAGCCCGAACTTCCGATCACCATTACAGAGTTTTGATCGGTGACTGAGATGCCATTAAGCTCAATCGTTATGGGGGACCAAACTTGGTTGGGGTCATCCACTCATCGGGTACCGTTGTGCTGTCGTGAGGTACACCAAACCACCGCGAAGCAGCCATGCCGATTAGCCGGAGATCAGCGCAGCGCCGCCTCGGGTCATACATACCCACACGCTCCCGCATCCCGACGCGATGCCGGCACGCCGTCAGCCCTTCGGGATGAAACCTTCGTGGTTGGCAGACCCGTTCCGCAGTGGGCGTTTCCATTCCCAGCGGCTAAAGCCTGGACTCCAACGAGGGGACGAAAGCCTTTCGATCAAAGCCCGCGAGAGAGCAATTTCGCGTTCTGCACTGGAGCAACCTGTTTTTTCAATCAAACTTGACGGCAGCATCCAAACTAAGTCTCAAATCGCCAATCGGAAATCATCCCTCCTCCATGTCCAAACGCACCCTCCTTCTGATCACCGAACAAACGCTAGGTCGCTTTGACCTATCCGGGGGCGCTGTGCCCACGGTGACGGAAGCCTGGGTGCGGCCAAGCTTTGCCTCCCAGTCGGCAGGCACCTTGGCGGATGCGGCATTACGGCTGGGCAAATCTCACCGACGTCAGGTTTATGTCTTGACCACGCGGTGTTGGACGGGCAGCGTCGGCATCGGTCCGGATCTGATCTCGGGTGCATCCGGTGACGACCTGGATCAAATGGTTGCGCTGGAGGCGGAGACGTACTCGGGCATCTCGGCGTTTGAGAGCCTTTCGAGCAACCTGCCCCTACCGCCCGATGAGCTGGGGGATCATCGATTTTGGTTCACACAGATTCCCGACACGGATCTGCGGTCGATCGACGATGCCTTGCGTCAAGCGGGCGCCAAGCTGGTCGGCGTGGCTCATCCGGCCATCCCGAAACTGACGGAGCCCACAACGCCAACGGATGAATGGCGGTCGCTGCAGACCTGGGATGAGTCGACGCTCTTGATCCGTGGTTGCGGCGAAGCGATCGCGGACTTTCACTCCATGTCCTCGGGGCTGCAGTCACAACGCACCGTCAAAGAGTTCGAGACCTTCTTTCAAGGTGTGGAGGGCGACGCAACACTCGAATGGATCGGTCCGGGTGAATTACCGCCCGCCTTGGCTGCACTGCCCCAGGCGGAAAGTTACCGCCGGAACGACACCTACGCGGAGTCAGGCTTGAGACGATGGGCGGCGGCCTGGATGCAGTCGCAGACCAAGCAGGCGGCCGGTTCGCCCTTGGTGACGATTCCCAAGAAGCCCATGTCACGGGAGGTCGGAATGGCGATCGCTGCGGTACTGGGTTTGCTGATGATGGCGGTGTGTTTCGCACACTACCGACATACCTCACGGCAGCTTGCGGACATCGAGGCAAATGTGGAACAGATGCAGGGCCAGCAAGATCGCCTCAAGAAAGAGAAGGATCAAGTGGCGGAACTGAAGAAGCAACGTGACGAAGCCGTCACCAAGACAGCCTCGTTGGTCGCCGACACGCAGCAGAAGCGAGCCGAGGTCATTCAAGCAAAGCAGATTTTGGAACGCGGTGGTCGACGTTGGCTTTCGTTGGTTGACGCGCTCGTTGCGGTTTCGGATGACGATGGCTGGGTCCGTGAGATTCAATCGACCGACGGTTCTGTTTCCATTCGCGGTTTGGCCATCAATGATGCCGCCGTGCACCGCTTGGCCGCGCGGCTCGAGTCGACATCCGCGTCGGGGCAATGGCAGATTTTGCCGGCTTCGACGGCCGTGAATGCGGAGTCTCAGTTAACCGAGTTTGCCATTGACTTGGTTGCGTTTGGAAACTCCAAAGAACTTGCCTCTGGCGGCAGAAGCCGTCCGTAGGAACCCAAACATGAACCAGAACAATCAAGAGAAGCCCAGCCCCATCCTGATGCTCGCGCCCATCGCGTTGGTCTTGCTGGGCTACCACTATCTGTTTCATTCCCAACTGAATGCGGATCTGAAGTCAAAGCGGTCGCAGGAGACGGCGTTGGCGGAGCGGTCGCAGAACATCCAACGCGATCTCGCGATGTCTCACGGCGAGTTGCATCAGGCACGGGGCGCATTAGCGGAAGCAAACAAGCAGATCGAAAACGCGAAATCGGAGCTGGC
Source organism: Planctomycetota bacterium (assembly GCA_038748615.1). Classification (GTDB taxonomy): domain Bacteria; phylum Planctomycetota; class Planctomycetia; order Pirellulales; family Pirellulaceae; genus Rhodopirellula. The sequence goes on from JBCDIU010000056.1 coordinate 12,790, forward strand.
GGACGCAGAAGCTGCCAAGTCCGCGTTACGCTCGTTCATTTTGGGGACAAACGATACCGCAGTTGATCGTTCGTCGTTGGGTTCGATGAACACAAACCCAGATTCGCCTTCGTCCGGCAAACCAGCCACATCTCTCTTGGGCCAATTTGCGAGCATGCTGACGTCATCGCTATCTTCCGGTGATGAACTTCAAGCATTGGACGCCATCAGTGGAAGTGGACAATGCTCACAGATGAACTCGCTGTGTTCGATTTTGGATTCCCACCGTTTGAAACGACTTGAGAATTCAGATCCATCCTCATCCGGTTCCAGTGGCCTCGTCGCGACAGAGCGGGCAGAGCTTGAGAAGCTACTGAATACCAAGCTGCCCGAGATTTCACGTTATCAGATTCAACTCGAAGGGACCTTTCCCGATTTGATCGCAGCCCTGCATGACCTTGATGAACGATTGCCGGCCGTGAGTGTTCTGTCGGTTTCGCTCGATCCGATTGATATGGAAACACGAAGGCAGGTTTGGAAGTTGGAAGTGGGCATCCGGGGGTGAGGGGATGGTAGATTTGAGATGGATGATTGCCGATGGATAGACCGGCTTTCCGACTTGTTGGACGAAAACAAACGCGTTCACCAGACAGCGAACGCGCGTTCTCCCCGAAATCTCGCTTGAGGCTCGATTGCGACCCTCCCTTCCGCTGTGCGCGGGAGGGTGAATTTTCGTGGCGATCAGTTCGAAGTATTGCAAAAAACGACACAGAAGCTTTGGCCGCAAACGGATGCTCTCGTTTGACGGCGGGACGCGGTTCAACAACACTTGCAGCATGTTCAGGACGCCCGCACCCTCTGAAATCCTTGCGATTCACCCCATCGAGATAGCCAAGACGTTCCTAGCCGGATCCGCGGAGGATCGATTGCATCAGCTGCTCGATCATTGTGTCGCGCTCGGTGCATCAGATCTGCACTTGGGTAGCGGCGAGCTTCCCTTCTTTCGCAACCGGGGCCGAATGCTTCGCGCGGAAGGGTATTCCGAGCTGGACGCGGGGCAGATTCGCGATTTGGCCCACTTCATGGTGGGGGAGTCGCTGGATGATCAGATGAGTCGTCGCGGCGCGATCGATGGATCGCTGACCGGACGCGATGGGTCTCGGTATCGATTCAATGTGTACGTCAGCCAAGGTGTGATGGCGATTGCCATTCGACGTTTGGATGACACGATTCGTCCGTTGTCCGAGTTGGGGTTACCCGACTCCTTGTATTCCCTGGCCGATCTTCGTGATGGCTTGGTCGTTGTTTCGGGCCCCACCGGCAGCGGTAAATCGACGACCTTGGCGACACTGATTGATCGCATCAATCGTGAACACCAATCCCACATCATCACGATTGAGGATCCCGTCGAGTACCTGCACCCGTCCCAACGGTCACTGGTTCATCAGCGCCAGTTGGGCATCGATTGTCCGAGCTTCCAGGATGCCTTGGTGGCGTCTTTGCGGCAGGACCCGGACGTGATTTTGGTGGGCGAGATCCGTGAGTTGGAGACGATTCGGATCGCGATCACGGCGGCTGAAACGGGACACCTCGTTTTCACGACGGTACACGCTGGCGACAGCGTGGGGGTGATTGAGCGAATCACCAGTGTTTTTCCCGCCGAGGAGCAAGCCGGCGTGCGCCGCCAGTTGGCCTTGGTGCTTCGAGCGAACATCTCCCAAAAGCTGATCGTGGCGGATGGGCCTGCGGTCGTCGCGGACGAGAAACGGGGGTCCAACGAGGTCAAGCGTCGCGTGATCGCGAGTGAAATCATGCGTGTCAATTCCGCCGTGGCCAACTTGGTCGCCAGTGGCAAGAGCCAGCAGATCTACTCGGTGATTGAGTCGGGTTCGAACGCGGGCATGCAGACGCTTGATCAAGATCTGGCTCGACTGATGAAACAAGGCTTGATCAGTGAGCGGACCGCAATGGCGTACGCGCACAACCCCGCGATCGTGGCGGACCGCTTTGCCCGTCTGAGGCAAAGGAGAATTTCATGAGCGTCGTCGGTCCATCGAGCATCCCTTCGACGGCCTCTGAGCAGGAACTGCTTGAGATCGAGTCTGTTCGAGTGGATCCCGTCTGGGCGTTGAAGATCCCCGCATCTTTGGCACTGCGGAAGTCGGTGTTGCCAATGTGCGAGCTGGACGGCGTGGTGCAGGTTGCCTGCTGTGACATTGACGATCAAACGACGGCGCAGGCGATTCGCAAAGCGACCGGCTGCGATGTCCAGATGATCGAGACGGATCCGGCGCGGCTTCGCGAGGTTTTGACGCGCATTTACGGCGGTATCTCGATGCCCGCTGGCGTTGCCGGTCCGGGTGCGGCCCGACGCGGGGATGCTGCGGAGGTGGACGACGCGGCCACCATCTGTGATGAAGTCTTGCTCGCTGCCGTGATGCGTGACGCCTCCGACATCCATTTCTTGCCAACCGAGACTTCGTTCAAAGTCAAGTTTCGCGTTGACGGTGCCTTGGAGACTTATCGCGAGCTGCCAAAGGATGCTCAGGGGCCGGTGACAAGCCGCCTGAAAGTCATGTCGGGTCTTGATATTGCGGAGAAGCGTGCTCCTCAGGATGGACGTTTCAACACCCGCGTTGGGCCCAACCGTCGTAAGCTGGATCTTCGCGTTGCAACGCTGCCAACGCGATTCGGCGAGCGAACCACGATGCGATTGCTGGCCAGCGCATCGGCCTCGCTGACGATGGAGAGTTTGGGGATGGACGATCAGGGGATCGGACTGTTTCGTTCGGCCATCAACCGTCCCCATGGCATGATCCTGCTGACCGGTCCAACCGGCAGTGGCAAAAGCACATCACTCTATGTTGCGCTCACGGAACTGCTGGCCCGACGCGGTGGCAACGTGATCACGGTGGAGGACCCAATCGAGTACGAGATCACGGAAGCGTCTCAGGTGGAAGTCGACGGGACCGACCGCGTCAGTTTCCATCGTGCGTTGCGAAGCATCCTGCGTCATGACCCTGATGTCGTGATGATCGGGGAGATTCGTGATAGCGAAACGGCGAACATCGCCGTCAAGGCTTCGCTAACGGGTCACCTGGTGTTGAGCACGCTGCACACCAACACTGCCGTGGGTGTGATCACTCGTTTAGCCGATCTTGGACTAGAGCGTTTCTTGATCGCCGCGACCGTACGCATGGCAATCGCACAACGGTTGGTGCGTCGTTTGTGCCCCCAGTGTCGCGAGCCGCGTGCGATGACGATGACAGAAGCCCTGTCGCTTGGACGCCGCGACCTTGCCGACAAGACCATCTATGAGCCGACCGGCTGCGTCTACTGCGCCGGTCGAGGCTACAACGGTCGTGTCGCGATGTTTGAAATGTTGGCGATCGATCAGAAGCTCGCGGCGATGATCGATGACAATGCCGAAGAGTCAGAGTTGCTTAAGGAAATCCGAAATGCGGGCACCCCTGGGTTGATGGACGATGCGGTTGCGAAGCTGTTGTCTGGCACCACTTCCTTACCGGAAGTCCTGACCAACGTGGTGGATTTCTAAATCATGCCTGGCTACCGCTACATCGCTCGCGACGAACAAGGACAAGTGCAACGCGGATTGGAGCAGTCCGATGCACCTTCCAGCCTGAACGCCACGCTGCGCGCCCGCGGCCTCAAGCTGGTCAAGTATGAGGAGCAGGTTGAGAGGATCACTCCGCTGGAGTGGCTAGCGACCTATCTCAATCCGTTCCAGTACATCCCGCCTCCGGGCGTTGACATCGAAGTGATGCTTTCCCAAGTTGCCGTGATGCTGCGAAGTGGCGTGACCTTGTTGGCGGCACTGAGGACGTGTCAGCAGCAGGCAAGATTCGCGCCGATGCGACGGATGGTCGGGCGGATCAATGATGCGGTGCAGGACGGCCAGTCACTGGCCGATGCCTTTGAGGCCGAGAAGCGAATCCCGCAGATTGCCATTCAGATGACGCGTGTCGGGGAACTGACGGGGAACTTGGATGCCGTGCTGGATAAGAGTGCGAAGGCCTTGTCCAACCGTCGACGGAACCTTTCGCAAACGATCACCGCGCTCGCGTATCCCGCCTTTGTCACAGTCGCCGCGATCGGGGTGGCCATTTACATGGTGGTCATCGTGATTCCTGAGATCAAAAAGGCGCTCGACGCGATGGGCCGAAAGTTGCCGGGGATGACCCAGACGCTCCTGAATATTTCGGATTGGATTCAGGTCAACGGGGCGGCGACGGTGGTCATTGGGGTCGGCGTTATTCTCGCAATTGTGGTCTTCTATCTCTGGCCGCCGTCGCGGTTTCAGATTGATCGGTTTGCGTTACGCGTTCCCCTGATTGGTCACGTTTTGCGGGTCGGCGGAACGGTGACCTTTGCGTCATCACTTCAGTCGATGCTAAGTAGCGGCATCACCGTCGTTGAGGCACTCAGGACCGTTGAAAAACTTCACTACAACCGTTTCCTTGCGAGCCGGGTGGCAGCCGCTCGGGAGGCGGTGATTGCGGGAGACGGCTTGGCTCCCTCGTTGGCCCACAAGGGCTCATTCACACCCATGTTGGCCAGCATGGTTGCCGTGGCCGAAGACACCGGTCAAATGGAGGAGGTCTTGCAACAGGTCAACGACTACCACGATGAACAGTTGCAAATGGCGATCAAACGACTGAGTCTGTTGGTGGAGCCCCTTGTGGTGATCTTCGTTGGGGGCATCGTCGGGTTTGTCTACATCTCCTTCTTCCTGGCCTTGTTTTCGGCGTCGGGAGGCGTTTGATGATGGTGGATTGGCGATTTCCGATCGTTGATTTTCTTGGCGTCCGATGACTTCCTTGAGTGATCATTGGAAGGGGTTGCGATTCAATCGCTTGGATTTTGACCGGGCTTACGTGGTCGACCAGGTTTTGTCGCAGACACCTCGCAGTCGCGTGTTTTTGGTGCGCCGGCGAGGGGGGAGTCAGCAGACGGTCATGAAGCTTCGCGATCGCACTGCCGTCAATCGGTTGGAAACGGAGTGTTTGCGCTCCCTCAGGCATCCTGGCATTGCCAGCTATCTCGGGCATGGCATCACCCGAGATCGTCGCCAATGGTTAGAGACGGAGTACATTGATGGAGAGCCCCTGACAGCTTGGCTCGACAAACGGACCAGGGTTGAAGGCAAGCCCGATGAATCCGTCGGTCGCAGCGAAGCCGTCAACGTCTTCTTGCAACTCGTGTCCATCGTCCAGTACCTGCATTGTTGTGGCTGGCTCCACGGTGATCTTTCGCCACAAAATATCTTGGTTTCAACCGGGAAACGCGGCGTCGTGTTGATCGACTTCGAACATGCCCGTGAAAGCGGTTCATCCACGGAGAAGGTGGTGCCACGCAAGCACTCGCTTTCCTATGCATCGCCCCATGAACTTGCGGGGGGGCGGACCACTGAGGCCTGCGAGCAATTTGCGCTCGGCAAGCTTGGCTTCCTGATGCTCGGTCCCTGCGACAAGCAAGCCAACAACGGACTCGAGATGGCATTGAGCCGTGCCACCGCAGCGGAAGCTCATGCCCGGTACACCAATCTCTTTGCCTTGGCGCACGAGGTTCAAACCGCTGCGGGAACCGCTTCAACATGATCGCGGCGTTTTGCCTACGCTCCTGAAGACCGTATCCTGGTGTCCTCGGGTACCTGGTTTCTCTTGTTTCGAAGAACCACCGCGGAGGGCGAGCTCGATGGGAGGGAATCGTTTGGCGATCGAAACAGACAGTCTCACGCAAACGAGGCGTACACACGTGTCAACGACGCTTCAAGCTGGTGAACAGCGAACGCTGCTGCGCAACATCGCATGGCAAACCTTTCTGGATCTTTGCGATCAGCGTGAAGGTTCGGTTCCACGTATGACTTATGATCGAGGCGAACTGGAACTGATGAGTCCGCAACGACAACATGAAGAACTGGGGCGGTTCATCGGCCGGATTGTCGAGACCTTCACGGAAGAGAAAGAAATCGACATTCGCAGTGTGGCTTCCACCACTTTCAAACGGGATGATCTGACGCGGGCATTTGAGGCAGACGAATCCTATTACATCGAGCATGTCGAATCGATCTGGCGGAAAGAAGAGGTCGATCTTGCGATTGACCCACCACCGGACCTGGTTGTCGAGGTCGAGTTGACGTCGTCGGCCATTGCGAAGATGCCGCTCTTCGCCGCGATGGGCATTCCGGAAGTTTGGCGACATGACGGTCGGTCCTTGAGCATGCTCAAGCTGACTGGAACGGACTATCGAGCGATCGATGAGAGTGATCAGCTGCCGGGGTTGACTCCCGTGATGATCGATGCCGTCCTGGGTAGACGCTTTGAGATCGGAGAAACGCCGCTGATCCGTCAGTTCCGCCAGTCATTGCGATGAACATGTGATGTCATGAATGATTCGATCATGACTGGGTCCCGCATAGGCTCTGCCGGCGGTGGCACAGCGTTTGCAAACATCAACGCCTCAGAGAGGCGTTTTTACAGTAGTCGCGTCTCTCCGAGACGCGGTCCCACACCAACCCGCCATGGGATGGCGTGGCAACCAAGCTTGTCATGCACGCTGATCCAATTGCAAGTACAGCACCCTCACGTCGTCTGACGGCGGGTCATCAAGCTTTCGTTGGTTGCCTTGGAAATCATGCCGTTCCGTGTGATGTCAATCGAAATCTCGAGGCCCTCGAACTATACTTAGATTCGGTCGGGCTGAATCCCCTCGTATTTCATAACTTTGCACCGCAATGATGACCCGACAAAGACGAAGCAAGAAGCCGCGCCGATTGACCGTGCAGGGCTTGGAGGAGCGGCGATTGCTGGCGGTGGTTTTTTCGCCCCAAGCGGAGGAAGGCGAAGGGGCTGCGGATGCGTCGGCATCTGCCATGATGGGGCCCCTTTCCGTGGAAGAAGGGACGGATCTACCGTTTGACATCCGCTTCAATTTTGGACCGGCGATTCGGCAGGTGCCGTCAGCCTTGCAAACGATGGAACTGGCAGCTCAAGTCTGGGAAAGCACCATCGCAGATCCGGTCACCGTGTTCATCGACATGGATTTTGCTTCCTTGGGGGACGGCACCCTGGGGCAAGCGTCCATTGAAACGGGCTTGGTCGACTACCCGACACTTCGGGAATTGTTGATCGAGGATGCCGTGGACGAATTCGTTGTCGGTACCGATGGCGTTGCGTCCTTGCCTGATCGTAGCGGGCGCACCGATGCCAGTCCTCCCATCGATGATTTGGACGATCGCATTGTTCAATATCTGCCGGAGAATGATCAGCTGCGATTCAACCTTCAACCCGGCACCACTTTCTTACAGCAGGGAATCGACAACCCGGTTTCCGGGAATGTCAATGTCCCGATCAACGGCGCCGCGTCATCCAGTGGGTTGCTGTCCGTCAACCGCGCGACGCTCAAGGCACTTGGGACACTAACACCGGATGACCCGACGTACCTGGAACCCGACGGACGGATCGAGCTGACGAATCAGTTGGTGACCTTGGACTCGGGTGAGTCGAGCTTCGCGCTGGACTTTGACGATGACGGAGTCCTTTCGAGTTCCCAGTTTGACGGTCTGGCGGTAGCGATTCATGAGATCGGGCACGTGTTGGGATTTATCTCATCGGTCGATTTCTTTGGAGCCACCATCGCGCCAACACCCATGGACTTGTTCCGTTTCCCGGAGGGCTTGGATCTGTTCAATCCTCAGGTTGATCCAGACCCGGATGCGGTGAATCCGTTTGAGCAGTTTCAGACGTTCACGCGCGAGCTTCGCCCCAATGTGCAGGCGATGACGGACTTCGGCAATGAGTACTGGACGGATACGGAGAACCCGGCCGTTGAAGTGCCCATGGCCGATGTTTTCAGTGGCCAGCAAACCAGCCACTGGCGCGAATTTGGTGTGACCCCGGATTCCGGCATCATGGGCCCGACCTTGAGTGCCGGCATCAGCGAATCGCTCACGTCCATCGATTTGCGCATGTTCGATCTGATCGGGTGGGACATCGTTTCGCCTGCATTGACGGACGTCGACATCAGCAACCTTTATGTTGATCCGGTGGACGGCAGCACCACGGATCCAAGGGCGAATGCGTACGACGTCGATGGCAACGGAACCGTGTCTGCCTTGGATGCCCTGTTGGTGATCAACGATCTGAACCGTTTAGACGCTCAAGGCGAGTCCGAGGATCTCAGTACGGATTCGCAAGTAGCCGCCACCGACGTGAACCAAGATGGCGTCGTCACCGCGATCGATGCGTTGGCCATTATTAACTATCTGAATGAGCAAACGCTGAAGGCCAATCTAGTGGCGGTGGACGATGTGTTCTCGGAATCCGACGAGTTCGATGTGACCTGGATTGACGGACCGACGTTGGCACTCTTTTAGTGTGTGCGGCAGATGCGGTCCACCTGCGGGAAGGGCCCTTGCCCGTGATCTGTGTCAGCGGGAAGTGAGACTTTTCGGTCGATCCGGCTTCACCCACGATTAAGGCGGATGGACCCTTTTCGCGCCAGTTACAAGTGCTCCGTCAACTTTAAAAAGTGGGGTAGGCATCCTGCCTGCCATCGCGCACGAACGCAGCAAATCACAGGCTGGAAGACTATGCCACGACGTGGTGCTAACCCTAATACTAAATCTGGACGGAGTACTAGTGACAGCACTGGATGCATTGTTGATTCTGAACCACTTGGATCGAATCGAGGCCGAAACGGCTTTGGCAGCAGTTGATGACGTCATTTCCGAAGACGATGCGACTGTGCTAGCTCATCTTGAGCCGCCGATTGTTCGGTGTTTCGCGAACACAACCGTCGCCGATCAGACAAAGGGAGTTGTCGACGGAAGGTTGCATCAATGCGATTGCCACAGAAATATCCGTGGCAATCGCGTTGACTACCAATCCATCAGGTGCCGCGTGGATTCACTTCCAAATAATAATTGGCGACGTGATTGTCACCCGTTTCAAAGACATCACCATCAATACAGTAACTGACGCCTCTGAATATGGCCCGCTCAAGAGCGGTGCCGGTGGAATCGGTCACTTGCATGATGATCCCAAAACGCGAATGGACCTGGTCGGCAAGAGCGCCAGGAGCGTCACCAAAGTGAGTCGGCGGTTCGGGTGCTAGCTGTCTTAGAAGGCTCCAGTTTCGTCCAATGCCGAACCATACATACTTTTGCCCGGTGGTTGGTGCCACCGTGCCGGTGCCATTGGTCGCGTTCGGCAAGAAGATGGCTTGGGCCTGGGCATCGGTCAGGGTGATTAAGTTGGTGTTTGCTGCAATCGATCTGACCGTTGGACCTGCGTCACCGCCAATGGCGAATGTCACGTCATAGCCAGCGTTTGTGGGAACGTGGTCGACGACCGAGGTGATTCCCACCGCGACAAGGGCAGATGCTTCGCCGGCGGTAAGGTTCGCCGCTAGTAACGCACCTGAACCGCCACCGCCACCAAGCGTATTCGCCGCGGAGTTATTGACGGGATCACCACCAGCAATGATTCCGGAGTCAAAGTTGGTCCCGAAACCAGCAAACTCCAACTGCACCCGCTGCATCATTTGATGAACTTCGGGAAAGGTCACGGCACAGGTGGACACGTGGGTGCGTGTCAATGCGTTGGTAATTGTTGGGACAAGCAAGCCACCGAGGCCGACCAGAATGACTAACACGACAATGAGCTCGATCAAGGTCAATCCACGGCGAGCCTGTTTCGCTCGCGAAAGACGAGCGACTAAATCAAAAGACATGAGACTTCTCGATAAAGATGGGAAGGAATGTTTTCCAACGAAGGCTTTTGCAGCGTCTTCGTTTGACGGAAAAAAAGATGGGTCCATTGCGCACCGGCATCTATGCAACGCCGTCAGCGCTTTTCGTTTCGTGCCACGACTCGATCGTTTGCGTGGCCGTTGTTGGAATCGTTGTGTTCGATTCCGACGGAACGATGAAGAGATCGCCCGCGTTAGACGGGCGGTCCACGTGGACCAGACGTTCCCAACCAAGGTTGATAGAAGACGCTGACGTGCTCTGGTGATCCAGCGTCAACGGTTCGTGCTGGCTCTGTCAGCCAGACCTCACTTGCTATCGAGCTTGTAACTTCCAGTTCGAGCGTGATAACAAGCGGAAGTCCATCCTCACACGGTGCAGGGTCGTTTGAGATTGGATCGGGATTGGTCGTCGCATCTTCATGTTCCAGATCAGAAGCCGGACCATTAGGCGAAACCGGCTCGTCGCTGGATGATTTCTGAGAACGAACAAAACGCGAGTCCGCAGCCTTTCCGCGAACGGCTGACGACTCATGTAAGTGAGTGCGGTGAGAGTGTGAATGTTCTCGATGTGAACGTTCCGAATGTGGCAGTTCCGCGTGTGCATGCCGCGAGTGATGATGGTGTGCTCGATCCCCAAAAAGAGATCCATCATGGGAGTGCTGATGGACCGACCCTGCCGGGTGTCGGTGAGCAAAACCACCCACGTGCAAAATGCCGTGGATGACCGGGCTGAGTGCGTACGCGCCCCCAAGAAAGCAACACAGCAACCAACCAAATTGTTTTGGTTTGACCAAATGCTTCGTGAGCTTGCTGTGTTTTGAACCCGTCACTGCTTGCGCCAGTAGAACTCGCGGAACCCCAATGGTTACATTGAATACCGCGAACGTCCAAGAATCAATGCTCTAGTTTTTCGCTCACCGAACATTTCGTGTTCATGAACATGAACTTCATGGCAGAGCCAACGCGATGTTCACCAGCAGTGAAATTCGCTCGAAAGCTTACGATGCAGCCTTCGTTCTGCGACGGGGGAGTTTCGCCATTCAGTGCGATCAACGTGATGAGAGGACCGCGGATTCGACTTTGAACGCGATCGCTTGGCTAGCGGAAGAATTCCAAACCGACGAAACCGCCGTGGAATTCAATGGCGTCGGGATCGTCCGGTGAGCCTTCCTGACGAGTGACGGTCACGGCGTTGTCCAAAAAGACGCCCTGGTACCCGACCCGAACGAATGTGGATGGACAGATTGGGTAGGCGATCGAACCTTCAATGTCCGCGAAGATGGAAACCTCGTCGTCGTCCACGGAAAACGTTGGATCGGCAACGCCGTCCAGCACTAACGCGGTACCAAACCTGGGTCCACTTTGCGAGATTTGATTGTTCATGACACCGCCCAACAGGCTGATCGACCAAATCGAACGCCGATAGAAGCAACCGGTACGAAAGCCGGCGTGGACACCAAACATCGAATTGTCGGCACTGCCGGCGTAGCTCTCGACGTTGGGAGGTGCTTGGCTGTCATTGAGCGTGGCCGCGAACGAATCGCCGTGTTCGATGAATCGGAGACCTAGAAGAAGTTGGTATTCATTGTTGACGGGTTCCTCGGCAACCAGGTTGATCTCGGTGCTGTGATAGTCCGCTTCAAAGGTGCCTTGAGCGGCGATCGCTCCTGGGTCACCGGGGAGTGGTTGAAAGTTTCCGCTCGCATCCCAGCCGCCAGTCTGTGCGTGTCGAGCCTCGACAAACCCATTTCCCCACAATCGCAATCCAAGGGTCAGGCGAAAGCCGGGCTCGAACCCATGAGACAGAGACTCTTCGAAGAAATTCGTCCCCCCATCGGTTCCGACCAGCCGAAAGTTATCGACGTCACGGCCGAGGAAAAGTAGGTCCGAAGTCGCGTAAGCCAGGTCAAAGCTACGAAGCCTCATCCCGCCGGCCTGTGCACCGCAGCCGCCGCCACAGTCCACCAGTCCCGCGACACACGCACTGTTCATCACCCTGTTTCCAGGCAGACCGGCGCAGGTGGAGAAGCCGCACGGCTCGATCGCTTCGAAGGGTTCAGCCTCAGGGAAGGCAGTCGATGTTTCCAAAGATGCTGGAACGACGCGGGCCACATCGGACGTTTCGATCGATTCACTACTGGGGACTTCGAGTTCATCGACGGGGACCCACTGACCAGCTCGGCGCGATCCAGTGCTGTCGGGCGATGGGGTTGGCTCCGTGCCCCATGCGAACTGGCAAATGACCGCTCCGAGCAACGCGACCGCGGAGACGACTGTGTGAAAACGCACGCAAGGACCTGTCGCGCAAAAGGATGGTTCAACGACCCGACCGCGATTGATATCGGTCCTTTTGACTTTGCGGCTTGAACCGAAGATTTGGAATGAATCGATCACCCGCCTTGGTGCCTCAACGCAGCGAACCTGATCGCGTCGTTTCGGGTTAGGAGCCGAGATGAAATTTGCCGTCGTTATTCGGCCCAATGTGGCGATCGTTGCCCGAAAGCGAGGCCAGCGAGAGTTCTCCATCGTGAATCGCAGGGTCTCTGGAGAGATTTCTCGATTCTCACCCATGAAAAAGGCTGCAAGCGACTACGATAACGGCATGAAAACGCACGCAAAACAACGGACCCTTTGGTTGTCCCTGTGTCTCGGACTCATCGCTTGGTCTTCCCTCTGCTGGGGCCTTCGGACGGCCGATGCGCAAACGCCCCCTGTCCGGAATCGACCTGCTGCGGCCCCGCCAGTTGGCCGTGACCCGACGATTCCCAGTCTGGAGATCCAGAGACGCACGCGTCCCCGGCCGGACACCGCGCCGCGAACCAACTTGCCGAGTGTCACGACGGCACCTCGGACGGCCTTGCGATCGACGGATTCCGGAGTGATCGCCTTGCAGTCGTTGATCCAGTCCTCCGATGACGCTTGCACCGCGACACTTCGAGCGGGGGATCAGTCGGTCACCATTTCCTTTATCCGTGGACAGCCCCAAAAAGAGGTCCAGCTACCTGCCACGCAGTTCGCCGACTTTGCGTCCACGGTCCAGCGATTGAGCGGCGAACTCCGACAATTGCGGGCCCAAGCCCGATTGGAAAACGAACTCCGTCAGTTTGAGGCTGTTGAAGCCGCCGACGGATCAACGCAAAACCCACCCGGAGGATTGGAAGTTTCGAAAGAAACGGCTCTCGCCGAGGCGATGCGACAAGCGGCCGAGCAAGCCGAGGCGGAGATGCTCGAAGTCGAGAGACAATTCATGAGGCAGGCAATGCAACCGCAGCGGATTGATTTATCGAGCAGTTTCACACTGAATGGGACGCTCTACCGGGTCATTGATTTCGCGCGAGATACCTTGCTCCTCGAGCAAGTGCCGTTAGGCAAATATGTGATCGTCCGTTGACGCGTCGTCTCTGCTGGACGGTCTTTCTCGCACTGTGCCTTGGTGACCAGCACCGCGGCGTAGCGGATTCCGACGCCGCGCCTCCCACGGGCGCCAACGAATTGGATGCGTTTACGTTCGTTCGAATTCAATATGACAGTACCGGTGGGTTTGGAGAATCATGGTACCGCCATGATGGGCGCGATTGGGAACGCTGGGAGACCGATTATCCACGAGCCGAGAAGAACCTCATCCTACGGTTAGGGGAGCTAACCTCGATGCGCGTCAATCCGGAACCCATTGTGCTGCGACTGACCGATGAAGAGGTTTTGGACTACCCGTTCATCTTCATGACCGACGTCGGATGGCAACGGCTCAGCGGCGAGGAGACCGAGATGCTGAAACGGTATTTGGACGCCGGCGGGTTCCTGTGGGTGGATGATTTTTGGGGCGATGCGGAGCGAGCTAATTGGATGCGAAACATGGGGCAGCTTCACCCCGACTGGCGTTGGCGTCCCATACCGAATGAGCATCCGGTCTTTTCAATCGTCTATCCGCTGGAGGAATGCCCGCAAATCCCGGCGAGGTTCTTTTTCCAGCGGACGGGAGTGAGTTGGGACCCGCCTCAGGTGCATCGCCCGCCGAGCGGTGGCGTCGACGGAGTCCGCGAGGTTCATTTCTTGGGTCTGTTCGACGACCAGGACCGAATCAAAGCCGTTGCGACGCACAACACCGACATCGCTGACGGCTGGGAGCGTGAGGGCGAATCACGCGAGTTCTTCGACCGTTTCTCAATCGACAGCTACGCCATAACGATCAACATCCTGGTCTATGCGATGACACACTGAATCGTCGCGTATGGGACAAAGCCGCATGAAAAAACCCCTCCTGGAATCATCCAGAAGGGGTTTTAAAAATCCGGCAATACCTACTTTCACGCTGGTGGGCACTATCATCGGCTCGAAAAGCTTGACTTCTGTGTTCGGGATGGGAACAGGTATGACCTTTTCGATATGGTCGCCGGAAAGACGCCAACGCAGGTATTTCACCGCGTTGACGTCGATTGTTTGGTAGCTAGCACGTTCTTTCAAAGCCAGAATCCGATTGCACACTTGAGTGTGGGATATCGGTGGCCAAACCTTCTCCCGTTAGTATTGGTTTGCTTAATGCATTACTGCACTTACACGTCCAACCTATCAACCTGGTCGTCTTCCAGGGGGATCTCGACAATTGTCTACGAATCCTAATCTCTGGGCGGGCTTCACGCTTAGATGCTTTCAGCGTTTATCCGTTCCGAAGTTAGCTATCCAGCCGTGCCGCTAGCGCGACAACTGGTACACCAGAGCTTCGTCCAACTAAATCCTCTCGTACTAAAGTTGAATCCCATCAAGATTCGAACGCCCACGGCAGATAGGGACCGACCTGTCTCACGACGGTCTGAACCCAGCTCACGTACCACTTTCATTGGCGAACAGCCAAACCCTTGGGAGCTTCTACACCCCCAGGATGTGATGAGCCGACATCGAGGTGCCAAACCGCATCGCCGCTGTGGACGCTCGGATGCGATAAGCCTGTTATCCCCGGAGTACCTTTTATCTGATGAGCGATAACCCTTCCATTCGGGATTACCGGATCACTAAGGCCAACTTTCGTTCCTGCTCGACTTATGGGTCTCGCAGTCAAGCACACTTCTACCTTTACGCTCTACGCCTGATTGCCGACCAGGCTGAGTGTACCTTTGCACTCCTCCGTTACTCTTTGGGAGGAGACCGCCCCAGTCAAACTGCCCGACTGACACTGTTCTTTGCCCCGATTCAGGGGATCAAAGTTAGAATTAAAATATGACCAGGCTGGTATTTCAACAACGGCTCCACCTGTGCTGGCGCACAAGTTTCGAAGCCTCCCAGCTATCCTACACAAGACATATCTCAACCCAATATCAGCCTACAGTAAAGGTTCACGGGGTCTTTCCGTCTAACCGCGGGTATGTGGCATCTTCACCACAACTACAATTTCACCGGGTCGGTGGTTGAGACAGTGCTCCAATCGTTACGCCTTTCATGCAGGTCGGAACTTACCCGACAAGGAACTTCGCTCACGAAGTACCTGGCACTTTCATGCCAGCGTGGACTATCTCTTTATCCAACGAGACTCTCTCGAATGGCGACCAAAGATGGTCGGTTCGAACTATTCATCTCCGCAGCCAGGTCAATGATTTTGACAAGGCCTTCTTCGCTGAGATGTTTACCGTCGACCATGGACTGAATCACTTTCCGAAACTTCGAAAAGTCGACTGCTTTCTTGGATCGAAGCGGAAACCGCTGGAAAAAAGCACAAACCTCAACCAAGGTTGATAGCTTGCGAATTCTCAAGCAGAAACGGTCACCGTGATTTCGCCTGACGACACCCCCGCGGAAGAACCGCTTCAGGGCGTGCAGTAACTGAACGTCGCGTTCATGTTGAACGATGACGAATTCAGGCAACACTTGGTAACCGGCTGTCATTTCATCATGACGGTTTAAAGAAATGTGAAAACATCCTTCCCCGTCAACGAAACCAACAACCCAATTCGAATCAAGTTCCATGGCAATCTAATTGGATACTCGGCGTATAGTCTCTGAGGATCCCCATCGAAATGGGTTTCCTGCGGATTGTCCAATCTTCATCATTTTTACGCTAGCCAGTAGGCTAGAAACGTAGATGAAGCTCTCAGGAGGTTCCCGCATACAGCCGAGTGTTTACCTGCGAATTACTTCGCAGGGAGGCAGCTAATCTACCTTAGGACCCTCATAGTTAGGGCCGCCGTTTACTGGGGCTTCGGTCGCCTGCTTCTCCGAAGATAACAGTCTTCCTTAACCTACCAGCACCGGGCAGGCGTCAGTCTCTATACATCCACTTGCGTGTTAGCAGAGACCTGTGTTTTTGATAAACAGTCGTTACAGCCGATTTTCTGTGGCCCTCAGCAGCGTGAACCACCAAGGGCGCCCCTTATCGCGAACTTACGGGGCCATTTTGCAGAGTTCCTTAACCACCGTTCTCCCGAGCGCCTTAGAATTCTCATCTCGCCTACCTGTGTCAGTTTTAGTACGGTCAGCTGCTTAAGCTAGCGGCTTTTCTTGGACGTCCTTCCAATGACTTCGAGAACTTGAATGCTCTCGAGCTCGGCCTTGAGGAACAACGGTCATTTAACCCCGTTTATCTCAGCCTTCGCTACGGACATTTCTATTCGTACCGCTCACTTTCTGGACGCCGTCCCCGCATCGCATACACAGCCGGCGCAGGAATGTTGACCTGCTATCCATCCCCTACGCCTTTCGGCCTCGGGTAAGGTACCGGCTAACCCTGGGCGGAATTGCCTTCCCCAGGAAACCTTAGGCTTTCGGCGAACAGGATTCTCACCTGTTTTATCGTTACTCATTCCGGCATAATCACCCGATGACCCCGACACCGCTCGTTACCGTACGGCTCGTATCTGATCATCGGCGCTCTCCTACCACTGCAGTAAACTGCAATCCGCTGCTTCGGTGGACCACTTACTCCCGTTCATTATCGGCGCAGAAATGCTCGACTGGTAAGCTGTTACGCACTTTTTAAATGGTGGCTGCTTCTAAGCCAACATCCCAGCTGTCACGGCACTTCAACTTCCTTAGTGACTAAGTGGTCCTTCGGGACCTTAGCAGGCGATCTGGGTTGTTTCCCTCTCGACCCTGGAGCTTATCCCCCAGGGACTGACTGCCGAGATAATTTTACCGGTATTCGGAGTTTGGTTCGGTGGGGTACCCCGGGAGGGGCCCCCATCCGATTCAGTATCTCTACCCCCGGTAAAGAGTGGCTCGACGCTATCCCTCAAGATATTTCGGAGAGAACGAGCTATCTCCTGGTTTGATTACACTTTCAGTCCTCCCCACAAGTCATCCCCTCAGTTTTCAACCTAAGTGGGTTCGGTCCTCCACGCAGTTTAACCCGCGCTTCAACCTGCTCATGGGTAGATCACACAGGTTTCGCGTCTGCAGCAATCGACCAACGCCCTATTCAGACTCGGTTTCCCTTGGGCTTCGTTCCGTCAGAACTTAACCAAGCCGATTACCACAACTCGCCGGATCATTATGCAAAAGGCACGCCGTCACACATTAACGTGCTCCGACCGCTTGTAGGCACATGGTTTCAGGTTCACATTCCTCCCCTAGCAGGGGTTCTTCTCACCATTCACTCACGCTACTGGTACGCTATCGGTCGTTGAAGAGTATTTAGCCTTACGGGATGGTCCCCGTGGATTCAGTCCAGGTTTCACGTGACTGGACCTACTCAGGTGCTTCGAAGGTGAAACGACATTTTCGCGTACGGGGCTGTCACCCTCTGTGGCCGACCTTTCCAAGTCGTTCCGCTAACGCGTTTCAATCCCATATTGAAGTCCTACAACCCCGCGAAGGAAACCTTCACGGTTTGGGCTATTCCGATTTCGCTCGCCGCTACTAACGGAATCGATTTTTCTTTCTGTTCCTCTGGTTACTTAGATGTTTCAGTTCACCAGGTTGTAACTAACTGGCCTATGGATTCAGCCAGCAGCAATCGGGAATCCCGGGATCATCACTTGTGTGTCAACTTCCCCAGGCTTTTCGCAGACTTCCACGCCCTTCAATCTTTCAACGCCAAGACATCCCCCATGTGCCCTTGGTAGATTGGCCACCGAAATCCCAAACTCAAGCCGAAGCCTGCGTCGCGATTCCAGTTGAATCCACCAACGATATCACAATTCAAGAATCCAATCGAATTCGTACGACAGCCCCATCCAAATGAATGGACCTGCCAACGCTCCAAAAGAACATCACCCTGTCGACGAATGCATCTCCCCTGCCCGGAAAAGCAGTTCGGACACACCCATCACATGGTGCTCTTTTCAGATGCCAACTACCAAACAACCAAATTGTCAAAAAACAGTGTCCGATCCGAGCAGAAACAAGTCTGCTCGACCGGAGCCGCTGCGAATCCGCAGCCGGTCGATCTCCCTCGTCTGAGACGGTGAGATAGGCCGGTTGCCGACTGGCGAGCGGAGAAATTAGCGACGGCGTCTTCAGCCGTCAAGCGGACATTTGGGTGAAGTTTCCAAAAAGATTCTTCCTGCCCAATCAGCCGCCAAAACGTATCCGATAAGCCCTAATTTCCCTTCCAAACTCGAATCCGCCGACGAACGATCAGGCGGCGGGACAGGAAACATAGCGGCACCACCGATGGAGGCAAGGGCTCGAAGCCCGCATTCGCGAATATTCTTCGCACCGCTGTCGCCAGGTTTCCCGAAATGGCGTCCGTGGAACTCGACCGCCATCACTTCCTTTCACCTTCACCGTGTCACGAATCGATTCACGGCGTTCAACATGGAGGTAGACGGACTCGAACCGACGACCCTCTGCTTGCAAAGCAGATGCTCTCCCAACTGAGCTATACCCCCGTTTGGGAGAGCATCTGCTTTGCAAGCAGAGGGTCGTCGGTTCGAGTCCGTCTACCTCCATGTTGAACGCCGTGAATCGATTCGTGACACGGTGAA
>JBCDIU010000057.1:0-31419 GCA_038748615.1 Planctomycetota bacterium
CGATCTCGTATCGAGTAAAGACCTCGGCGTGGCGGTCGATACCAATGATCTGCTGGAAGCGCTAGCAGGGACGGACTACACAGCGATCACCTCGCAACCGGCCGTGATCGCCGCAGGCACGACGACAACAACGGTGACGGAGAATGTGATCGGCGATGAGATCGTCGAGATTGACGAGACGTTCACGCTGGATCTGTCTGCGGCGATCTTCGACGGCGGTGCCGATGCGACCCGCGTGAACATTGGTGATTCTAGTGGCCTCGGCACCATCATCAACGATGATTCGGCGCTGCTAATTATCGATGACGTCACACTCGCCGAAGGGGATTCGGTGACGACCGATTTCGTGTTCACAATCACTTCGGATCTCGTATCGAGTAAAGATCTGGGTGTAACGGTCGACACGAATGATTTGCTGGAGGCGTTAGCGGGGACGGACTACACAGCAATCGCCTCACAACCGGCGGTGATCACAGCCGGAACCACGGCGACGACGGTCACGGTGAGTGTGATCGGTGATGAGATCGTTGAAATTGATGAGACGTTCACACTGGACTTGTCCGATGCAATCTTCGATGGCGGATCCGACACGACACGAGTGAACATTGGTGATTCCAGTGGCCGGGGTACGATTGTCAACGACGATTCGGCGCTGCTAATTATCGATGACGTTACACTCGCCGAAGGCGATTCAGGGACGACTGATTTTGTGTTCACAATCAGCTCAGATCTGCAGTCAAGCAAAGACTTGGGCGTGACGGTTGATACCAATGACTTGCTGGAAGCGATCGCGGGGACCGACTACACAGCCATCACGTCCCAACCGGCGGTGATCGCCGCTGGCACAACGACAACAACGGTGACGGTGAGTGTGATCGGCGATGAAATCGTTGAGATTGATGAGACGTTCGCAGTGGATCTGTCCAATGCGGTCTTCAATGGCGGAACGGATACGACACGCGTGAACATTGATGACGCCAGTGGACTGGGCACGATCGTGAACGATGATTCGGCACTGCTGAGCATCAATGATGTCGCGCTCACCGAAGGCGATTCGGGGACGACTGATTTTGTGTTCACGATCAATTCGGATTTGGAGTCGAGCAAAGATCTGGGTGTGACGGTCGACACCAATGACTTATTGGAGGCACTGGCGGGAATCGACTACTCGGCGATCACATCCCAGCCCGCAGTGATCAAAGCCGGCACAACGACGACGACGGTGACCGTGAGTGTGATCGGCGATGAGATCGTTGAGATTGATGAGACGTTCACTGTGGATCTTTCGGCGGCAACTTTCGATAGCGGCGCGGATATCACTCGAGTGAACATCGGCGATGCGAGTGGCTTGGGCACGATCATCAACGATGATTCGGCACTGTTGAGCATCGACGACGTCACAGTCGCCGAAGGCGATGCAGGGACGACCGACTTTGTGTTCACAATCAGCTCCGATCTGCAGTCAAGCAAAGATTTGGGCGTGACGGTTGATACCAACGACTTGCTGGAGGCGATTGCGGGCACGGACTACACGGCGATCACGTCCCAACCGGCGTTGATCACCGCTGGCACGACAACAACAACGGTGACGGTGAGTGTGATTGGTGATGACA
Organism: Planctomycetota bacterium; assembly: GCA_038748615.1. GTDB lineage: Bacteria > Planctomycetota > Planctomycetia > Pirellulales > Pirellulaceae > Rhodopirellula. The sequence goes on from JBCDIU010000057.1 coordinate 1,614, forward strand.
TCGTCGAATTGGATGAGACGTTCACGGTGGACCTGTCCGATGCGATCTTCAATGGCGGAACGGACTCGACTCGCGTGAACATCGGCGACGCCATTGGTCTTGGCACGATCGTGAACGACGATTCGGCACTGTTGAGCGTCAATGACGTCACGCTCGCCGAAGGCGATTCGGGGACAACTGATTTTGTGTTCACGATCCGTTCGGATTTGGAGTCGAGCAAGGGTTTGGGCGTGACGGTTGATACCAACGACTTGCTAGAGGCGATCGTGGGAACGGACTACACAGCCATCACATCCCAAACGGCGGTGATTGACGCTGGCACGACGACAACAACGGTGACGGTGAGTGTGATCAGTGATGAGATCGTCGAAATAGATGAGACTTTCACGGTGGACCTGTCCGATGTGATCTTCAATGGCGGAACAGATACGACACGCGTGAACATTGATGACGCCAGTGGACTGGGCACGATCGTTAATGACGATTCGGCGCTGCTGAGCATCGATGACGTCACGCTCGCCGAAGGCGATTCGGGGACGACCGATTTTGTATTCACAATCAGTTCGGATCTGGAGTCGAGCAAAGACCTCGGAGTGGCGGTCGAAACCAATGATCTGCTGGAGGCGATTGCGGTCACGGACTACACGGCGATCACATCCCAACCGGCCGTCATCACAGCCGGTTCCACGACGACGACTGTCACGGTGAGTGTGATCGGTGATGAGATCGTTGAGATTGATGAGACGTTCACTGTGGATCTGTCCGATGCGGTCTTCGGTGGTGGAACGGACACAACGCGTGTGAACATTGATGACTCGAGTGGTCTTGGCACGATTGTCAACGATGATTCCACACTGCTGAGTATCAATGATGTCACTCTCGCCGAAGGCGATTCGGGAACGACTGATTTTGTCTTCACGATTACTTCAGAGCTGGAATCGAGCAAAGACCTTGGAGTGACGGTCGATACCAATGATCTGTTGGAGGCGATTGCGGGCACCGACTACTCCGCGATCACGCCGCAATCGGCGGTGATCACAGCTGGCACCACGACGACGACGGTGACGGTGAGCGTGATCGGTGATGAGGTCGTCGAGATTGAAGAGACGTTCACGTTGGATCTGTCCGCGGCGACTTTCGATGGCAACGACGATGCGACTCGCGTGAGTATTGATGACGCCAGTGGTCTGGGAACCATCATCAACGATGACATGGCTTCGATCATGATCGATGACGTGTCGATGACCGAGGGCGATTCCGGAATGACATCGTTTGTATTCACGATTCGTTCCGACCTCGCGGCCAGCCGAGATCTGGGTGTCGTCGTCAATGCGGCGGACTTAGGCAATTTGATTGGTGGTGCGGACCTGGTCGACGTCAGCGACGCGTCGGTTTCCATTGCGGCGGGATCGACGTCCGCCACATTCACAATCCAAGTACTGGGCGATTCGGTTGTTGAAGCGGATGAAGTCTTCTTGGTCGACATCGAGTCTCCCACATTCGGCAGCACTGCCGATGCATCGAGGGTGACGATCGCGGACAATCAAGCAATGGGTACGATCGTTAACGATGACATCGCGACTCTAGCGATTAATGACGTCGCGGTGATCGAGGGAGATGTTGGCAGCACGAGTGTGACTTTCACGGTTTCAGCTGACAATCTGTCCTCCATGAACACGTCGGTGACGGCACGCACGATTGATGGTTTTCAGGCAATCGAGGGCATCGACTACCTTGGAATTCTAGAGCAGGAAGTCGTCATCCTGGCGGGGCAATCGACGGCGACGTTGACGATTGACGTGATTGGTGATTCCATCGTTGAATTGGATGAAACCTATCAGGTTGAACTGAGCAACGCGCTCTTCGGCAACACGTCGGATGCATCCCGGATCCGAATCGGCGACGCAATAGGCGTCGGTACGATCATGAATGACGATTCCGCGGCGATCACGATCGAAGATGTCACGGCGATCGAAGGCGATTTTGGCATCACCGATTTCGTTTTCACGATTCGCCAGGACCAGCTGGCGAGCCTCGATACATCCGTCACGGTGAACACGATCGATATCCAGCAGGCGATTGAGGGTGTGGACTACAACGCCATTACGAATCAAATCGTGACGATTGCTGCGGGTACGCAAACGGCGACGTTGAGTGTCGGTGTGATCGGAGAATCTCTGGTCGAGGCGACTGAAGCGTTCCGCGTTGAATTGTCCGATGCGCGGTTTGGCGATTCTGCCGACGCGACGCGGATCACCTTGGGCGTAACGACGGCGACCGGGACGATTCTCAACGATGATGCCGGCGACTTCTTGGTCGAGGACTTGGTGGTCAACGAGTCCGACGGCGTGGCCGAGTTGACCGTCGGCTTGGCGAATCCTGTCGACACGGACGTGACGTTGGAGTTTTCGCTCGATACAAACCCCGACATTGAGAATTTGAATAGTCAGATCCTGTTTCGAGCCGGCGTCTCACAACCACAATCCATTCGGATAGCGATTACGAACGATGTCCTTGTGGAGGGTACTGAGAGTTACATCGGCTTCTTCGAGCTAATGACACGGGATGGCGAGAATGACATCACCGCCACGGTCGCGACCTCCATTGAAATCATCGATGATGACCGTGCCACGTTTGACGTCGGTGATGTGACCATGGATGAGGCGGCCGGAACGATTTCACTCGAGGTTGCCATCGATGCGCCGTTCGACATCGATGCAACGTTTGACTTGACTGCTCCGGCGCAAGACGACCTCACGTTGGTGAATCCGACGATCACCTTCGGGTCCGGAAGTACGAATAGCCAGACGGTCGTCATCGCCCTCAACGATGATTCGTTGGTTGAGCTTGATGAGTTCGTTGATCTTACCCTTGTTCCGCAGACAGAATTGGGTGACCGCGATCTGGATCTGTCGGATCGGGGTCAGGTGCAAATCATCGACAACGACACCGCCACATTCATGGCGGAAGATTTGAGGGTCCGCGAAGGAGATGGAACCGTGCTCTTGACGGTTTCGGTCGACAATCCGATTGATGTGGATACCGTGTTTTCCATCGTCTTAGGACCCAACGACGACATATTGATTCAAACGCCCACGATCACGTTTGCAGGCGGCAGTGATCAAAGCCAAAGTTTCAGTCTGGAGTTGATCGATGACACGGTCGAGGAGCTACCGGAGCGAATTGGTGCCGTGGCGATTCTGGAGACTGACCTTGGGACTCGGTCGATCGTGGCACCTGAAAGCGTTGTTGTGAACCTTCGAGACAACGATACGCCGGACTTCCTGCAAGATTTGAATGAAGGCTTGTTGACGACCTCCGTTCCCATTTTGGCGCCCACAACGGGGACCGGTGGCAATGCGCCCGGTTCGGGACCCGGAAATGGCCCGGCCAATAACCCGACGGGAAATCAACCGGCGGGTGATGCTCCTGCCGATGGACCGTCCGACGCGGTGGCTGCCGAAGTGTTTGCGGGTACGGAGCAGGTGACCGCGACGGGCACCATCGGCCAAGAATCGTCGCTGCGATCGACGCAATCCTCCACCCAATCGACGTCCGGTTCCGACGGCGGTTCCGAGTTCGATGACGCGGACTCGACGCGGGCCAAGGGGACGTCAACGGATTCTGAATTTGAGTCCGATGTGGGTGAGTTGTTATTTCATGTTGTGTTGCCCAACGGAAAACTTGGCAAGAAGTTTGAACTCGACATCGACTTGCTCAATGAAGACGAATCGTCGTTGTTCGACCGTTTCCGCGGGCTTCCGACGGATGTTTATCGGGTCCTTTATCGGGAACCTGGCTCCGATACCTTCCAGCAACTCTTTGAGATCTACGTCGTCGACGGAAAGATTGAGACGCTGCTCTATTCGCAAGACGCCCCCGTGGAGAAAATTGACCCTGCCGATGACGCGGACGTTCCACAGCCTGGTGATGAACCCGATGCTGTCGGGCAAGACGTCGCTCAGCCAAGTGCAGACGACGTTTCGCATGCGGACTCGACTTCCGAGTGGGGACGCCTTGCCGTCCCGGCTCTTGCGGCTTCGCTGGTGTTGGCGAAGCCACGCGGGATGCGCTCAGTGATGTCCCACAGCGTTGGCGATCCGAACCCAAGCGTCGTGAAGATGGATCATGTGTCGCGAACGATGCGACGACTGGCAGGTGCCATTGGCCGATAAACGGTCACGCAATCACGCATCCAACGGATGAACGCACTAGCGATTCTTTGACAACAGGTTGGGCAAGTCAATGCGACGCGATGCGCGTTCGGATGCGTCGGTGCGGGCCTTGGACGGCCAATCACCTTCCGCCAACACGACATGGTTGTAATGGAGCATCGAACCTTTGGCACCATGAATCTGTTTGATCGCCATCATGTATTCCACCATCGCCCTCCCGTACTGCGTTTCCGCGTCGGCTAAGCGAGTTTGGGCATCGAGCAATTGATCCAATAGCACGCCCTTTTGGCTCTCTTCGGATTGCTCGTAGAGGACTTCCGTGGCACTCAATTGCTCGGCGGCCGCAATCCGTCGATTCAAATGGATCTGCGAAATGTCGTAGGCACGATCAAGTTCCGCGAGGGCTTGGCTGATTTCCAGCGTCACTTGCCGTTGTTGTTCTTCCAGGATGGCTTTCTCGCGAGAGAGACTTAATCTTGCGTGGCGGACGGCGGCGGACGCTTGCCGGAAGCCAACCGGTGCGGAAAGTTCAACGCCGACCTGGAGTTCTTGGAAGTTGCCGTCGAGCATGTTCTCGTAAGCGTTATCGAACTCCGTATCCCCGCCGCTTGGGTCCAACAAGTCATGCCCAAGTCCTCGCCAGCGGTAACGTCCGACAGTGTCGAGTCGCGGAAGAAGAAAGTTCTTGGCGGCAACCAATTCAAGATTCCGGCGTTTGATCTGCATCTGTTGGCGACGAATCTCCACTCGGCTGGTGGTTGCCTCGCTAAGAATGTCGGTCCAATCAAAGACAATGTGGGCGGAGGAAGGTTCCGTCACCGGACGTATCAGCCGGCCATCGTTGATCGGCACTCCCATCAGCAACCTCAACTCTCGTTCTTGGGTATAGATTCCTCCCAAACCACGAAAGGTTGTCGCCCGGCTTCGCTCTTTCATCTGACCGGCAAGCAGGTTCTTCAGCTCGACTTCGAATCGGTAATATTGTTCACGCGAGCGTGCTTCACGTTGGGGCGTTCCGCCCCGAAGTCCGCTTTGTCGCCAAGTCTCGATCTGCCGCCACGTTTCCAACGCTCGGTCACGCGCCTTCTCGGTCGCGTTGTAAGCGATGAACGCGTAGTACAACTCCCAGTAGGCGGTCTCGACATCGCTGACCAGGTCCCGGATACCGGCCTCAAAGTCCAGTTGGCTGATATCGGCATTGACGCGCGCAATCAGGACACCGTTGTAGACACCCGGTGTCGCCCCTGGTCCGGCGATTCGATTGAAGTCGGTTCCACGGCCTTGAAGGAGCGGGTGCCGAATCTCCAACTCAACGTTTGTTGACCAAGGTAAGTTGGGGTCGGCGTTGCCGGGTGCGTTGTTGAAATCGTATTCCACATTGTGCCGAGCCGACAGCAACGTGCCGGTCGCAGTCTGTTTGCTGATCTCGGAGCTGTACTGGCCAAGATCCTGGACGAAAGATCGAGTGCCACCACCGAGCAAGATGTTGTTAAGTGCCCGGTCATTATTCTCAAAAAACAGTCCCGCCGATAGCGACGCGTCAAATGCACTCAGTGCGGCTTCGACGCCAAAGCGTGGATCGGTTTCCTGAATGGCCGGCGACTCTTTTGTCATGACCGAACTGGGAGAGCGAATCGCACGGCCACCTAAGTCTCGGATGACCTCGGAGTTCAACAACGCGTATTCGATCGCGTCGGCCAACTGGAGGTCCCAATGCTCGCGGACGCTGGGATTCTGCGTGGAAATGGGGCGTTCGCTGGCAACAACGGGAACTTCCGCGTGGCACGCAGGGTCACAGAAGATGTCGGACTTGGACGCTCCGAATGTTGAGGGACGGCTGACGTCGCAGTCGACTTTCTTCGATTCCACCAGATGGCAACCAGCCAAGCAGAGGAGACTCGCCAGCGCGAGCGGTATCGCTTGTGGGTTCGATTTCGAGTGCGAGAGCATCTTCAAGGCCGAGTCAGAGACAACCATCAATACAGGAAAAACTGGAATCACCCGGATGGTCTATCGGTCTGGTGTAATCGGATAACCCGGAGTTTCTGATTTTCGTGGTAGCACTTCCGGAATCAGAAAACATTACCCATCTTTCCAAAGTGCCGACCGGCTCTGGTTGGTTTTGCAGCGGTGAGGTGGATTGAATCGTCGCGGAACGGCCGTGGTTGGGTTCCGACTGCATGGATGCGTGGTTTTTGGCGGGCTTGCGGCAATGCGAGGTAAAATGCGCGTCGAATCACCGGACTCAATTTGGCTTACTGTGTGACGGCAATTGCTGGCATGACCGCGAACGCAAACCTGGCGACCGATTCGTGGCAAGCGATCCAGCGTGTCGTGGAGAACTTGAGCGAACTCGCCAAAGACACAGTTTCACCACCACAGTTCTACGATCAGCTATCGCAATCGCTGGTCGACGTCACCGAGGCGTTGCGTTGCCGCGTCTGGATGCCGTCCGTTGAGTCGAACGATCCGCCATGGCGCGTGATCGCGGAGTTCGCGAACCCCCACGCTGAGTCCGATGCATTGCCATCCAACATGGACGACTTGGCCGCTCAAATCGCCAACGCCGCCGAATCGTCCTCGGAGATTCGGATGCGCTCCAGCAGATCCATCGAGAGGGACGACAGCGGCATGCTGTCTCCAGACATCATGCTCCAGCGAGTTCGTTTGGGAAGCGAGGTCGACGCGATCATTCAGTTGGAGTGCGCCGCTGGCCGATCCGCGTCGGATCGTGAAGGTACCGATCACTTGGCTGCGGTCACCGCAGAGATTGCTGCCGAGTTTCAACGGAATTGGCGCTATCGCGAGCTCGCTGATCGTGAACGCCGACGGGAACAGCTCGACCGATTCGTCGATAGCATTCACCGCTCTTATGATTTGCAGCGGGTTGCGTATGCCATCGTGGGCCAGGGCAAAGAGTTGCTGGATTGTGACCGCGTTTCGATGTTGACCATGCGTGGACACCGTCGATGTCGCGTCATGGCAGTCAGCGGTGTGCAAAAACCAGATCGACGGTCATCCACAGTTCAGTGCATCGAGCGTTTAGCGAACTCCAGAATCCAGTCCCTTGAACCGGAGTGGTTCGATTCGGGGTCGGGAGACGCGACGGATCCCCAATTGCAAAGCTACTTTGACGAAACCAATGCGAGGTTCGTCGGGCTGCTACCGTTGATGGACGCCAATGACTCGCACCAGACATCGCGACGCCTGGGGACCGTTGTAGCGGAGATCTTTGATCCCGACGGTCCCACGGATGAAGGTTTGTTGCGTTCCCGATCCAATTGGCTGGTTCGTCACGCGTCCAACTCGGTGCGCAATGCGGTTCATGTCCATCGACTGCCGTTATTGGGAGTCAGCCGTTGGTTCGACCGGAACGTGACGCATGGCCGGCGCATCCCGTGGATCACGCTGGTCGCGGTCGGGCTCGTCGCGGCCCTCAGCTACGTTGCGATGTTGCCAACGCGATTCGAGATCGATGCCCGCGGCAAGCTGATCCCCGCGATCCGAGAGTCCATCTACGCGCCTCGACCTGGGACCGTGGTTGATTTGCCATCCTTGGATGCTGGGTCCTCCGATGACGAGAGGACTCAGGAGGCGACGGTGCAGCCGGGGGATGTTCTGGTGCGTTTGGAGAACGCGGACCTGGACTACGAATTGACCACGCTGCTGGGTGAGGAAGCGACGGTTCAACAACAGTTGGAAACGATCGCGGCCACGATTGGTCAGTTTGCGGGTCGAGACGAGCAGTCTCGAGATCGATACGAAGAACTCACCGCTCAGTCGGCCGAACTGAAAGTCAGGCAGTCGTCGATTGCACGTCGAATTCGACTCGTCCAACGAGAGCGGGATAAGTTGTCGGTGAAGGCCACGATTCAAGGCCGTGTGTTGACCTGGGACGTCGTCAACGAATTGAAACTACGACCCGTCCAACAAGGCGACTTCCTGTTGGAGATTGTTGACGTGGAGGGTCCATGGGAGATCGATCTGTATGTTCGAGATCGACATATTGGATACGTGCAACGGGCTCAACAAGACTCCCAGGACGACCAACCGCTCGCGGTTTCGTTCTTTCAACTCTCGGATCCAGAAACGAAGTTCCGAGGAGAGGTTCATACCATGGGATCGGCAACGGACGTTTATCCCGAATACGGATCCGCGGTTCGCTTGACCGGTTCCATTGATCCGGGTGATTCGATGGCCGATTTTCGTCCGGGGACCACACTGGCGGCCAAAATCGACTGCGGCCGCAAGCCGTGGGCGTTTGTCCTTGCTTATGACCTCATCCATACGATCCGAATGTGGGGACTGTTTTAGGTGGAACGCGTTAGGTTGAACTCGATCGCTTTCGAACTTCGGAACCCTCTCGGTATCCGGAGCGATTCTCATAGGCCGTTCGCCTGGTGGCTTGGCGTTGCCAACGTTCTGGCCTGGTTCGCCCTGGCCGAATGCCCATCGATCGCTCGGGCGCAACCACCGCTGCAAATTTCCGACGCTCTGGTGACCATTAGCCAACAGGTTCGGGTGCCAACTCTCAGCGAAGGTGCCATCACCCGATTGCTGGTTGCCGAAGGCGACGTCGTGATGGTGGGTCAACTGCTGGCACAGATCGACGATCGCGAACCCAGATTGGCCCTCGCACGGGCCAAATCCGAGCTGGAAACCGCCATCAAAGCCGCTGAAAGCGAGTTGGAAATTCGCCTTGCCACCAAGAAGCATGAACTTGCCAAGTCCGATTTGACGCGGATCGAGAAAGCCCGGTCGATGCTCACCGGTTCCGTCGCCGATGAGGAATTTGAGAACCGTCGATTGCAGGTTGAGCGCACCGGACTTGAGATCGACAAGTCAAAGGAAGACCGACAGAACGCAATCGCCCAGGCTGAACTGCATGCCAACGACTTTCGCAGTGCCGAACTGGCCTTGGAACGAACCAAGGTCACCGCACCGCTATCGGGTGTGATCGTTTCGGTCGAGCGGCGCGAAGGCGAGTGGTGCAAGACCGGCGAGACGATTCTGGAAATCCTGGGGACGTCCAAGCTTCGCGCCGAAGCGATGATTGACGCGTCGGAGATTCGCCAATCGCTCGTCGGTCGGCGGGTGGCTCTTTTCCCCGATATGAATGATGGATCGGATCGCAAATTTTTGGGAGTGCTTCGTTTCGAGAATCCCGAAATCAATCCGGTTGATAATCGCGTTAGCGTTTGGGCCGAAATTGACAATAGCGATGGACGACTTCGTCCTGGAATGCGAGGGCGAATGTATATCGAAATGTCGGGCCGAGTTGACCCTCCAACACCAGCGCTGCCATCGCCGCCGACAACATCACGCTTGCAGTCGACCCCGCCTCGATGATCGACAAAGGCCATCGAGAACGTGGTCTGCCGTTCATCCGTCGGGCCGACCTGGTCATTCAACAGGTTCGCTCGGGCGAGCATGTTTATTGGACGGTCAAGGATCCCGTCTCATTGGCTTTCTTTCAACTGCGCGAAGAAGAGCACTTCATTTTCACCCGCTTGACGCGTGACGTAACCGTCGACTCGCTCGTTTCTGCGTTTGAACGTGTGTTTTCGCCCGTGCGATTGTCCCTGGTGCAGTTGGACGCTTACCTGAAGTCGCTACTGGCCATGGGTCTGATTGTCGATCGATTTGCTGACGGCTCACGTCTGGCGGCCACGCGCGAACGACTCGGCCGCGTTTCTTGGATGGCATCTCTCGGCAATCCTCTAGTTGTGCGTTGGCGCGGCATCGATCCGAGTCCGCTACTCCGTTGGATCGACCCAATGGTCCGCTGGTGTTTTACGTCCACGTTCGTGTACGCATCGGTCGCGCTGATGTTGCTTTCATCGTTTTGGATGATCATCCATCACGAAGACCTATTGCGTCGACTGCCCGCGATGTCCGCCTTCGTGAGCGTCCACAATTTGGTTTGGATCGCCCTGGCGATCGGCGTCGCCAAGATCGTCCACGAGTTCGCCCACGCACTCACTTGCAGGCATTTCGGTGGTCAGTGCCACGAGATGGGGCTGATGTTGCTCGTCTTCACGCCGTGCCTATATTGCAACGTGTCCGATGCTTGGATGATGCCGAGCCGATGGCATCGAATCGCCGTGAGTGGTGCTGGGATTTTTATTGAATTGTTGATGGCGGCCGTGGCCAGCCTTGTTTGGTGGTTTAGTGAACCGGGTGTCCTCAACTCGATCTGCATGAACATGATGATCGTTTGTTCGATCAATACCGTGCTGTTCAATGGGAATCCACTGTTGAAATACGATGGCTACTACGTGCTGGCTGACTTGGTGGAGGTACCTAATCTAGCCGCTCGAGCCAAGAGCCGGCTGGTTGATGTGATCATGCGAATCGCATGTGGAGTGCAACTAACGAATCCGCGATCCTCTCTTGGTCGTGGCAACTCACTCCTGGTGATTTACGGGCTTGCCGCGCTCATCTATCGGTGGTTCGTGTTGGCCTTGATTCTTTGGTCACTGCACCAGCTGTTACGCCCAATCGGATTGGTCGTCATTGCCCAGATCATGACGGTCAGTTGCTTCATCACGTTCCTCTATTCCGGATGGCGATCTGCTCGTGCAACGGTTCGCAAACTGAACACTCGCCCGGTCAGAAGACTGCGATGGTTCGTTTCCTTGGGGGTCCTATTCTTCTTGTTTTATCTGATTTGGAATCGCTCGATTGGTCAGCACGTGACCGCGCCCGTCACGGTCTCGCCCGCCGATGCAACAACTGTTTACGTGGAGGAATCCGGTCGGATCACGGAGCAGTCTGTGGAGCGGGTTTCGTCCGGGGATTCGGTTCGTAGGGGTGATGTCTTGGCGGTTCTGGAGAATCCCGAGCTCAGCCGAGAGATTCTTCAGTTGCGTGAACGCATTGAGGCATTACGGCTGAGAATCAAGCTTCAGGAGGAGAGCGAATTGCGACGCGGTCGAGCCAACGAAAATCTTCCGTCGGCTCGCGAACTGTTGGCTAGCTTGGATGAACAAATGGAACGATTTCGCATCCGGCACGGCAAGCTAACGATCCGAGCGAACGAAGGTGGTACGTTGATGAAGGCGCCGCCGAAAGTGCCCAACCAAGGGCCACATCAGTTGAGGAGTTGGATCGGTTCACCGATGGATGCATCCAATGTCGGTTGTACACTTCAGCGAGGCACCACGTATTGTCTTATCGGTGATCCCAGCAGGCTGTCCGCGACATTGGTCGTCGACGAGGCTGATATCGAGTTGCTTCGAGTCGGCCAGCCGGCCCAAGTTTGGCTACGAGAGAATCCAGGACGAGTCATTACTGGCGAGGTTCGGCGAATCTCTAGCCAAACGATTGAAGCTGTTCCTGAAGGATTGATTCGTCACGACGACGTCAAAATGATCAATGATGGGGCTGGCCAAACACGGATGGCCAACACGTCATACCACGTGGAAGTCTCACTGGATGACGTCGGTACGGAGATTCCGTTGCGGAGCACGGGTTGGGCCAAGATCACCGTTCCCCAAACCACCGTGGGAACGCAGATCAAACAGTACTTCCTGCGAACTTTTCGGCTCTCAAGAACGTTCTAGGCAACGCTGGGACGACGGGGGTCATTGCACAGATGAGTGGCCTTGAGGCACTGACGACGCATCGTTCGGTAGGGTAAGAGTCAACCACGAAGGACACGAGGAGCACGAAGATTGCGATCTACAGTACGAACCGTTTGATTCCATCCTTGAGTTTCGTCACGTTGAAGTTGATTAGCAATCCTGTTTTGGCGTCGGCGAGTTTCATGTAGGTCAGTAGTTGGGCTTCATGGACTCCCGTCAGATGGTCGACGCTTTTTAGCTCCAAGATCAATTGGGATTCAACGAGTACATCGATTCGGTATCCGCAATCAAGCTGAATTCCCCTGTACATCACTGGCTGGGGATGTTGTAGTTGGAACTGAATGTGGTTTCGATTGAGTTCATGAGCAAGGCATTGTTCGTAGGCCGATTCCAGTAGGCCTGGGCCCAACTCGCGGTGCACTTCGATTGCACATCCGATCACGCGATACGAAAGGTCGTCGAACTCCACTCTTCGTGCTCCTCGTGTCCTTCGTGGTTGTCAAATCACGAAGGCGATCCATTCAATGATTCCGCCGACGTGCGACATGATACCAGCGATGACGTAACGCAAGCTGGCGACCCAACGAGAATGAGTCACGGAAGCATCACCCGCTGCAGATTCGATCCTGGATGCCTGGCGCGATATGATGAGGTGGTCGTTGGATCGCGTCTACATTCTCGATTGGGAGCGTTCGCTATGTCTCCAGGCACTCATGATTCTCCGGCGACGGCATCCCGTTCGGAGACGTCGCCCGTCTCCACTGCCGTCGTGGCCACGACGCAGGGTTCGTGGCTGGTCGAACTGACGGCAACATCCATTTGGGCAATCGTTGCCGACGGATTCCTTTTTCACGCGCGAGGTTACCTTGCGGTCACTGTGTTCTTCTCGGTGGCGGTGGGTTTGCTGTTGGTGGTGAATCTCGCCAGACGTATCCGATCGATGCAGCCGACCACGGCAGATGTCTCGCTATCTCGTCGCGTGGCGATTTGGGTTGCGATGTTGTTGATGGGTTTGGTTCTTTTCAAGATGACTTGGCTGGGTTCACCCGTGCTAGTATTGGCTGCCGTGGTAACCATCGCGATGCTCGCGATGGTGCTATCCGGTTGGTATCCGACCATGCCCGAGGCGTTCAACTTGGTGATGGCGTCGCCCATTTACGGAGTTCAACGACTCAGTGGGTTGCGGCTGCGACCGACACGGGCATCGACGGACGCTTCGAACGTTGCAGTGCCATCGTGGATGACATGGCTGATTCCCGTTGGCGTCTCCGTGGCGTTTGTCAGCGTGTTTGTCTTTGCCAATCCGGATGCGTTGGCACGCGTGCGGGACTGGTCGTGGACGATGGCGGAAAGCCTACGTGATATCGTGGCTCGTTTTTCGGCGTGGGAGCTACCATTTTTGGTTGTGGCGTTCTTTGTCGGTTCGGGCCTGTTGCGACCTTTGGTGCCGGGAGCGTGGTCGTCGATGTGGCCCAAACTATGGGCGCAAGTGGCGACTCGTCACGCTACCGAACGCATCGATCGCAATGTCTGGCACTCGACGCATCGAAACACGCTCGTGATGGTCATCGTCGTCTTTGCGGCTTACTTGCCAATCGAATTCGTGACGTTGTTCAAACGCGATTTTCCGGAGGGCTTCTATTACGCCGGTTACGCGCATCAAGGTGCGGCATGGCTTGCCGTGGCGTTGTTGATGTCAACCATGGTCTTGTCAATGATTTTCGGGCCAAGATCCACTCAGGACCCACGGACCGGTTCATTGCGGCGATTGGCGTGGATATGGACCGGCCTCAATTGGCTGCTCGCCGTGGCCGTTTACAACCGCTTGATGATTTATGTTGGCTACAACGGGATGACAACGATGCGTAGCGTCGCGTTTTTTGGTGTCACCCTGGTCATCGTCGGTTTCGCATTGGTGGTCATCAAGATCCATCGTGAAAAGACATTTGCGTGGCTGATTCATTCCCAGTTGATTGCCTTGATGGTCGCGGTCGTGGTGTACGCGATCGCCCCCATTGACTACGTCACTCACCGCTACAACGCATCTCGCGTCATCGCGGGCGATGATGCCCCATCGGTCATGATTGCGGTGAAGCCGATGACCGACGAGGGACGCCTGTCGCTGATCTCGCTCGTTGATCATCCCGATCCTGTCATTTCCGAAGGGGTTCGTGCGATGCTGGCTCAACGGCAGCTCGAGCTGAAGGCGATGTCCCGTGAATCGACGTGGCATTGGCATCGCTACCAGTCGGCAACTCATCTGTTGGCCCGTCGAATCGCCACGGTGAAACCGGCCTTGTCGGCGATGATGTCTGACGAGGCTCGGCGATCCTCAGCGATCGCCAGATTTCGTGAGACGATGATGAAGTGGTACTAAATTGCACCTCTGGCAGATCACCGTATCAAGCGGATCGAGTACGATGAGGCGTCCGCCTTCCCCCACCCACGTCAACTCGGTTCACACCATGCCGTCATTCTTGTTGATGGATGCACAACCATCTCGGCGCGGCGATGGTCGTCTCGGATGGCTGATGACGTTGGTTTCCGTGCTGGGAGTTTTCGTGTGGGCGTCCATCGACCGCGTCTTCAGCGCGGATGATTCGCCAGACATCCTGACTGATGAGATCGCCTTCTTTGAGAGTCGAATTCGTCCAGTCCTGATCGAATCGTGCTACGAGTGCCATTCGGCTGAGGCCGACGACGTCGGCGGATCACTATGGTTGGATTCGGCTGACGCCATGCGTACCGGCGGTGATAGCGGGCCTGCCGTCATGCCGGGTGATCTTGACGCAAGCGTGTTGATCTCCGCGATCCGGTACGAATCCAGCGAGATGCCCCCGAGCGGTCGACTGCCTGAGGCGGTGATTCGCGACTTTGAGACTTGGGTACGTCGCGGCGCGGTGGATCCGCGAACCGCCGCGTTGAAGCCGCGGCGGGATGAACCGATGGATCTGGATTGGGACGCCGCTCGACAGTTCTGGGCATTTCGGCCGCTTGCGTCAGATGCGATTGCGTCGCCGAAAACCCATCATGACCATCACCCCAATTGGATCGACCAGCGTTTGGCGGTTGCGATGGACTCGGTCGGCATCGAACCAAATAGAATGGCGGAACCCGCGGTTCAGTTGCGTCGTTTGTGCTACGACCTCACGGGACTGCCGCCGACCGATACGCTACTGGACGCTTGGATCGCCGACCCAACAGACCAACATTGGCGGCGGATCGTAGATCGATTGTTGTCCGCGCCTGGCTACGGCGAGCATTGGGCACGACATTGGATGGACGTTGCGCGATACGCCGATAGTAACGGAGGCGACTTCAATGCCGCGTTTCATGATGCCTGGCGGTACCGCGACTATTTGATTGATCGATATCAATCTGATGCGCCGATCGATCAAATGATACGGGAACAGGTCGCCGGAGATCGAATGACATCTAGCGACGATGTGGAGCGGACGCATCAGATCGTTGCAACGACGTTTCTGATGCTGGGATCCAAGATGCTCAGCGAGCGAAACAAACCCAAGCTGACGATGGACGTCGTTGACGAACAAATTGATACGGTGGGTCGGGCATTCATGGGAATGACACTTGGATGCGCCCGATGTCACGACCACAAGTTCGATCCGATCCCGACGGAGGACTATTATGCCCTCGCGGGCATTTTTCGAAGCAGCCAGTCCCTGCGAGGTGAGTCACAACAGTACGTCAGCACGTGGCAGCGGACTCCCCTGCCCTGCCCCGATGACCAGCTCGTGGCGATTGCAAATCACCAAGGTGAGCTCGATCATGCGACGGAGCGATTGAAACAGGCCGAGAAATCATTGGAGGCTTGGACCAAAGCCAACGATTCGAAACCGGGGATCTGGGTGGATGACCAGGACGCCACGCTCGAGGGACCATGGGTCGAGTCGACCTACACGAAAGGGTTCAGTGGATCGCACTACCTTCATGATAAGAACGCCAACAAAGGGCAGTGCCAGATACACTTCGAGGCTTCGCTGCCAGCGCCCGGGCGTTATCAACTTCGGTTTTGGTACGCCGCCGCAGGCAGTCGGTCATCGGCGGTTCCGCTGAACATTGCATGGGGTGAGCAGACGAAGACGCTAACCGTCAATCAGCAAGTTCGTCCCCGTGACGGCGATTTCACTTTGACCACGATTGAGATTGCCGAGCCGACCTCCGTATCGGTGTCGGTGTCCAATCGCGGAACCGTCGGGTACGTCATTGTGGATGCCGTGCAGTGGTTGATGGTCGACGATGAGGGAACCGTGATTACGGATGAGGCGTCTGACGAAGCCGAGCAGGGCCGGCGTGATCAAGAGCAAGCCGCCTTGCAGGCTGAGGTCGACCGGTGGAACGCCCGACGAAAGCAATTGATCGCCGACGCACCGCCCCCGCGTGATCAAGCCATGGCAATTCAAGAGGCGACCTCCGACACGATCGCGGATTGCCGAGTGCACATCCGAGGTGAAGTCAACAATTTGGGTGACATCGTGCCGAGAGGGTTTTTGCGAATCTGCGGCGGCGACTCGGTGTCGATCCAGGAAGGGAGCGGCCGTGTACAGTTGGCGACGTGGCTGACCGACCCGGACCATCCGCTGACCGCACGCGTCTACGTCAATCGAGTTTGGATGCATCTCATGGGAGAAGGCATCGTTCGTACGGTTGATAACTTTGGAACTCGCGGTGATCGCCCCTCGCACCCCGAATTACTCGACGAGTTGGCAACGCGGTTCATCCGAGGTGGCTGGCGTCAAAAACGTCTGATACGGGACATCGTCACTTCGAACGCGTATCGTCGGTGCTCGCAAACAACGTCCGACGGAGAGCGGCTCGATCCAGAGAATCGACTGCGTTGGCGGGGGCAGCGGCGCCGGCTACCCGCCGAAGCCATTCGCGACACGATGTTGTTGGCTGCGGGGCAGCTGCAACGCGAACCGGTCACCGATCCGATGCGGCATTACGGCGTTCTGATATCGAAGAACAATGCCGGATCGTCTGCGGAATCGCCGATCGGTCTAGAGGATCCGCGGCGAACGCTGTACTTGCCGATCATACGCAACCACGTCCCAGCGTTCCTGGTGAACCTTGACTTTGTGAATCCTGATCTGCTGACAGGGCAACGATCCCTGACCAATGTGCCTGCCCAGGCATTGACGCTGATCAACAGCCCCGAATCGAAGCGTTGGGCCGCGGCGACGGCTCGGCGACTCTTGGAATCCTCGGTGGCTCCGGGCGATCGCGCCGCATGGCTCATCAAGCATTTGTGGCATCGTCCGGTGACGGACGATGACGATCAGTGGCTGCCGCCGGACCTGATGACGGGCCATGCCGAGCCATCGACCTGGACACGCTGGGTCGCCGCGATGATGGCGTCGACTGAATTTCGCTACTTGGATTGATGAACCTGCCCATGCGGATGAAACCTACGCTTAGCCGACGATCGCTTCTGGCGCAAACCGCTTGGCGAGCCGGCCCACTGGCGGTGGCTGCCTCGGCGCCACTGTCGCTCACAAGCGCCGCGCCGCAGGAACCGATCTTGCACCATCCGCCGCGGGCAAAGCGGGTCATTTTCTTATTCATGCACGGTGGCCCGAGCCATGTCGACACGTTCGACTTCAAACCCGAGTTGGCAAGACGGGATGGTCAAAAACTGCCATTTGATTTGCCGCCGCAGATCAGTGCCGTGCCCACACTCATGAATGGTCCATGGACGTTTTCGCGGCATGGTCAGTCGGGCCTCTGGGCCAGCGACTTGGTACCCAACATCGCGAAGCACATGGATTCGCTGTGCGTCATCCGCTCCATGCACACACGCGGGCAATCCCACGGTCAAGCCGTCGGAATGGTCAATACGGGAAGCGATAATTTGCTGCGACCAAGTGTCGGTGCCTGGATCAGTCTTGCACTGGGAAACAGCGCATCGTCGATGGGGATGCCGTCGCATGTCGCCATTTCCCCGGCGACGGCGCACGGAGGCCCTCGAAACTATGGGGCTGCTTTTCTACCGGCACGCCACCAAGCGACCGTCATCGGGCAGAACGGTCGATTCGGAGATGGCAAGATTGCGTACCTGGATGGCGCTGATGGCGAGCAATTCGCTTTGGTGAACCAGCTCAATCGCGTGCATGCATCGCGAGTGGGTGGTGGCCGTGATCTGGATGGGGCCATCGAAGCGGTCGAACTCGCCAACGCGATGCGTTCGCGGGCACCCGACGTCATGCGGCTGGATGACGAGTCTGACGCGACGAAACGTCAGTACGGGATCGGGTCCAAGTCGACCGACTCCTATGGCCGAGGTTGCCTGCTGGCGCGTCGGCTCGCCGAAGCCGGCGTTCGGTTCATCAGCGTCAGCAGTGGTCAGGTCTGGGACCAGCACGGCAACTTGAAGGACGGCCATACAAAGAACGCTTTGGCGACCGATCAACCCATCGCGGCGCTCATCACAGATTTGAAGCAACGGGGACTATGGGATGACACCCTGCTGTTGTGGGGCGGCGAGTTTGGACGGACGCCCGTGGTTCAAGGCAAGAATGGACGCGACCACAACCCGCAAGGCTTCACGATGCTGCTGGGAGGCGGAGCCGTTCGAGGTGGTACTGCTTATGGTGAAACGGATGAATTCGGATACCATGCGGTGGCGGACCGAGTGCACATGCACGATTTGCATGCGACGATGCTGCATATTTTGGGGATCGATCACAAACGATTGACCTATCGGTATGCTGGACGCGACTTCCGATTGACGGATGTCCATGGTCAGGTCGTCAAACCAATCTTGGCATGACCGCCCGAGTCCCGACGGCTGGATCTTTGTCGTCGGCAGCACCGCTGCTAAGGTGATGGCAGTCGTTGAAACATCCACTTGTCTTTCCTGCTGCCGCAGCTTCATGGCCTCGTCTTTTTCTCGTTCGGGTTCGTTCTCATCGACACGCGCCGGCGGCGGACTGATGGGCCGCAGGCGCGGCAAGAAGCCCACGACGACCGCGGCAATCGTCGTGGCGTTGATTTTGGCCGGGTACACGGCACTACGTCCGTCGATCAATCGCGCCACCGGCTGGAATTTGCCCGCCGTTGGTCAGCAAGCCGACGTCGCCCCAGCCGATCGGACTGCGACTTCCGAACGCGGCCGCGATGCCAATCCGGCCGGTGGCGGAGACCGCCCGCCCGCTGCGATCCCAACTTCGGCGTCTCGCGCCGAGGCGCCGTCGTCAGGCCCGGAGAGTCCGAACGAGGGCGCGACGAGGCCGCCAGCGACACGATCTGGCTCATCATTCACCCAAGATCGGAATTCATCATCGACGACACGCGACGCCGTTGCGGTTTCGTTGGGTACGAGCGACCCGTCGTTGAAATTTGGTTTGCTGCGCGAGATGCAGCCGGACCGATTCATCTCGCCGGCCGGTCTGCTTTACACGCCCGGGAGCGCCGAAGGCCACCGACTCAAGCACTTGGAGCGTCACACCGTCGATCAACCCGGTCGACCTGGGAAGCACGGTGTGTTTGACGGTGGCATGGGCAAGGCACTGTCAGTCATCGATCAGGCCTATACGAAAGCAAAGGCCAATGTGCGTACGACGAAGTCGACTGATCAAGGACGAATCGTTTACACGGTCGATATGGGCAAACGAATTGGATTCATTGGTGGTCGAGATGGAAACCAGAGACGCAAACCGATGGCCCGTCGGGTTCGATTGATCCTCGATGGCAATCGAGTGATCACCGCGTATCCAATGTGATGGCATCGCCCTTGCTCGACCCCATTCCGTTTAGTCCCCGAGGCTGCCGTGACCAAGAATCATGAAACGACGGCTGAACTTCGATACAGCGCGTTTCCGTGTCGCATCTGTGGCGGGGGATTATGCATGATGCGGGTTTGCGCTGGTCGTGACGCGATACCTCAACACGGTTTGATCATGTGTGACGAGTGCGAGGCGATCTGGATGAGTCCCGATCCAGAATCACCGCATGTGTACCCCGACGCGGAGTCTGCCGCATGTCCAATCTGTCAAAACCCATTATTCGGAGATGAGGTGCGTTTCGCGAGCCAAAGCGATTTGGAGCAACTGGGTTGGGCGGGCGCAATCGATCCGGCACTCACCATGGAAGTCGAACGATGAGTTTGGATATTGCCGAAGCGTTCGACAGTCTCCTGGCCTCCGACGCCGACCCCGTGGGCGCTGGAGTCCTGATCCAGAAGTTGGCTGATATCGCTAGCCGAGATCAACTGGTAGGAGACGAGAGTTCCGTGCCCTTAGCCGAGTCGATGGCGTCCGGGAACCTGGTCGGCAAACGCCGCGACGTCATGCCGGCGGTCCATTGGATCGGCGAATTAGCGCGAAGACAGTCGTTGCTTCCGGATGCGGATCCGGCGGTCCTGGGTGGGATATTGCGACTGGTTCACGTTCATGTGCTGCGTCACGGAGAGCCGGCGCTACACGTCGTCAACACCAACGAGCTTCGCCGCGTCATCGAGGGCGTCTCTCCAGAGGTCCCCAACCGACATTTGTTGATGCACTTGTTGGCCAGCAAGCGGGACGCGACCTCTTTAAGCGTCCTGGTCGAACTGCTGCAACAATCGCCGCCCCACGGGTGGATGGCCGCAGCTCAGGTCATCAGTCCGCTGATGCAGCACCGCGATTGGTCGGTCGAGGCAGTTTATCCGCAAATACTCAATTGTCTGAGTGAACCCGTGCTTGCCTCGAGTGTGCTGGACCTGACGGGCCACCTCTATCGAACCCATCGCGTTGATCCGCATCCGGCGGCTGACCGACTGTCTTCGCTCAACGAGTTGCTCAGCGGTGTCACGGATCGGTTGGCTCGATTCGAAGAAGCACCCAGTTATTTTGGAGATGATGTCGACCAGGTGCAGGCGATTTTGGCCGAGGCAGTGGCACTGGCCGTGTCACTCTGTGATTGTGTTGGATTGATCGGCGAGTCATCATCGATTGCGCCGCTACGCAAGGCCCTCGACTTGAAACACAGACGTGTCCGGTGTGAGGCTGCCGGCGCACTGGCACGTCTTGGTGACGCTCACGGTCGCAGTCAATTATTGAAGTTGACTTCGGAACCATCGGCGAGATTGCGAGCTATCGCCTATGCCGATGAGCTCGGCATCGGGGAGCAGGTGGACGATGCCTACCGAGAACCGGGCGCGACATCGGAGGCGGAAATGGCTCTATGGTTATCCCAGCCACAGCAAATGGGCGTGCCGCCAACAAGTGTCGAGGTGATCGATTCGCGACGAATTCTTTGGCCGAGCTTCACCGATCCGGTGGACGTCACCCTCGTGCGGTTCGAATACAACTTTGGTGAGCGGTGCTACAGCAATGTCGGTTTAACCGGTCCCGCCGTGTTCACGTTCGCTACCGACGTGGCCGACCTGCCTGTCGAAGACATCTATGCGATGTACGCCGGATGGCATGCCGAACATGATGACATCTTTACGGTCGCGGCCAAAGAGTTCAATGAAGCACAGGCACGGATGGTCGAGCCATTTCGTGATCACCTTCAACGGCTTGGCTACGACGAAGTTGAGGTGACGCTGCTAGGTTTCTTTCTGGACGAGACGGCGGGTATCTTCACAGCACGACGTGACGAAACCCATTGCGTTGTCGTGACCGATGGTTCAGAGACGATTGATCTACCGACCGAAGGTCGCATGCGGCCTGCCACGTCGGAAGATGTGTTTCAACTCTACAAAGGTCGCAAGATGCTTCGTACGTTCAATCCGCAAGGGATCTGATTTGGCCGACACCGGTCGGTGCCATTTCCATATTCTCGACGGCCGACAATGGAGTTGTTCGTATGAAGCGGATATCACTGGAACGCATGCACGAGTGCCAAAGCCACCTTCGGCATGCATTCTCCGAATTTGCGTCCCTGTGGCAGTCGACGCGGGCGGCTTGGCGTGATGAACCGGCGCGGCAATTCGAGCAAAGGCACCTGGCCGAACTATCGCCGATTCTTAAGCGGGTGTCGGCCGCAGCGGAGGAGTTCGCCGAACAAGTTCGTGCAGCCGAACAGGCGGTTTCGGATCCGGAACGCGACACCGAAATGCGTCCCTGACCGGGCCAATACAACGACGTCGCTTCGATCCGAGTGGCTCTCAGGAGGGATCAAACTGAATTCCAGCCGTCACAGAGCGTTGCCCTTGAATCCGATCTCATTGAATTCCAATTCTTTTTCGCATCTTGGTTGCGTGCCCATGTCGAAGGCGGCTCCTAGCGACGTCGCTCTTTATGAGGATCCTCGTTGACCTTCGTAATCAATTGAAGAGAACTCATCATGTTCGCGCCCATTCCGCCGGAGACGTTCTTTCAGACCGTCCATGGACTCGCCTATCGAGTCAATCCGATCCCTCGCCCGTCTCCGGTGGAGGAATCCGAGGTGGAGGAGCCTCCCACCAAGTCGATGCCAGGTAATCACGAGCCACCGAGTGCGGACCGTTCGAAGGCCAAGTGATACCGCCTTCTGGACGCGGCAATCCTCAAAATCGGTATCGGTGATCCAGAGCGGCACGAATCCGACTGTTCGAGTGAATCTCCCGGAACAGCGGCGCCGGCACCCACGGGCAGACTAGCTTTGCATGGAAACTTGCCGTTTCCCGCCACCAAGCGTGGCGCAACGTCCATGCATCTCTAGAGGAAGCACCCCGTGAAGAAGTTGTTCTTTCATTTGGCGCTCGGCCTGAGCGTCCTCGCCGGCGGCTCGTCGGCCTCAGCCCAGTGTTGCGGCGACGCCGCCCCAGCCGAAACCGCCTGCGGCGGTGGCTGCACCGATAGTACCGTCGTCGCCAGTGACGCATCGGCAAGTGCCGGTTGTGGACCTGCCATGACGACCAAGACGATCATGGTGCCCCAACAGGTCACCGAAATGAAGATGGTCACCGAGACTGTCATGAAGCAAGAAACACGCACGCGTGACGTCACCGTCATGAAGTGCGTTCCAAAGACCGAAACGCGCACGCGAACTGTTTCAAAGAAGGTTCCGCGCGAAGTGGTCAAGACAGAGTCGTATACCGAAATGGTGCCGACCGAGAAGACCGAAGAGTACACCGTGCAAGTGCCGGTGACGACGCAGGTCGAAGAGACCTACACCGTGATGGTGCCTCAAACGGAAACGGTCACGGAAACGTACAGCGTTCAGGTGCCCGTGACGACCGAAGTGGAAGTCCCTTACACGGTGTGCGTTCCGTACACCGAAACAGCGACGCGGACTTACACCGTCAAGGTTCCCTACACGGAAATGAAGGAAGTCTCGTACACCGTCTGCGTGCCGTACACGGAGCAAATCGAGAAGTCCTATAAGGTTCGTGTGCCGTACACCGAAGAGATCGAACAGACCTACACGGTCAAGGTTCCCTACACCGAAACGACCGAAGAGTCGTACGAAGTGTGCGTTCCCTATACCGAAACGATGACGGGCACCAAGACGGTATGCAAGACCGTCCCCGTCACCAAGACTCGCACCGTGTCCAAGGACATGGGTAGCTACCAGTGCGTGACGGAGGAAGTTCCGGCCGCCGGTGGCTGCGGATCATCCTCCTGCGGTGGCTGTGGGTCTTGCGGCGGATGCTCCGACGCTTGCGGCTGCGGTGATGGTTGTGGCAACGGCTGCACCACGACCGTGACCAAGAAGGTTTGGATCCCGAACGTCGTTAGCGAAGAAGTCCCGTACACGGTCTACGAATCGCAGCAAGTCGAAGAGCCCTACACCTATGAGGTCAAAAAGACTCGCACCGAAACGCGCACGCGTCCGGTTTGCGTGACCAAGTACCGTGACGAAGTGCGCACGCGAACGGTGAAGGTGAACAAGTGCCGCATCGAAGAACGAACGAAGCTGGTGCCCGTGTGCCGTCGACGCAAAGAAACGCGCACACGTGAAGTTGCCGTCAAGAAGTGTCGTACTGAAGAGCGTACCGAAGAGTACGAAGTCAAGAAGACACGGACTGAGCAACGAGTGCGAACCGAAACTCGTACGAGCTGCACGACCGAAGAGCGGACTCGCGAGAAGGAAGTCACCACCATGGTGGCTGAAACGCGCACCCGCATGGTTCCCAAGACCACCTGCACGACGGAAACGCGTCAGCGTACCGTGACGGTCATGGTTCCCGAGGAGAAGACTCGCGAATACACCGTGACCGAATATGACATGGTCAGTGAAGAAGTTCCGTACGAAGTAACGGTTATGGAACAAGTTGCTGAGACCAAGACGGAGACCTACACCGTTTGCGTTCCAACGGAAGTGCAAAAAGAGGTCGAAGTCACCAAAACGGTCATGGTCCCGCAAACCGTTGAGGTTCCCGCAACGAGCGGCTGTGGTGCCGCTGTGGAGTCAGCCGCGGGTTGTGACGGTGGTTGTGGCGCGCCTGCCAGCGACTGCGGTTGCGGCAGCTAGTCAGCCATACTTTGAGTCGTCGTTGCGACTGTCGCCGGACTCATCCGCGACGGCTAGCAACGGACCGACACTGCATGGACCGCCGGTCGTTGATTCAACGATCGGCGGTTTTTTGATGCGCACCCAATGGGATCGGCGTCGCCGACGCTCGTCCTCAAGAGGAGGATCCGCGGTCATCGCGAACGGGCATGGCGTCGATTGCCTGGAATCGAATGAACCCAGTATCACCGACCACGGGTATCTCGGAACCATTCGAAGCCACGATCTGCCACGGACGGCCGTTCGGCTGCATGGTCTCCAGCAAAACTCCATGTCCGATCGACCGCATGGCCGTCATCGTCGCGGGCAACTCGATCCACAGGGAATCCGATGTGGACTGGCGCTGCGAATGCCACTGGCAAACATTCGGGCGGACCATCCATCCGTCCCAAGGGCGATCCAGATCAAAGCACGCATTCTGAAATTCGCTCACTTGATCACGCGGCAACCATTGAGCCGGTGGTCGGCCGAGTGACTCGGCCACGGTCCTCGTCTCCGGCGCACTCCATAGCGATACAGGCGTCCCTGTTTGGACAATCTGGCCATGGTGCATCACCGCCAGCACGTCGGCGATGCGCATCGCTTCCTCACCATCGTGCGTCACATGAACCATGATTCGATCCTCTCCATAGTCACGATGAATCTGCTGAAGCAGTCCGATTTGGTGTTCTCGGGCGACCGCGTCCACTGACGCCAGCGGTTCGTCTAAAAGACACACCCGCGCGTTCTGGAGGATCGCCTTGCCCATGGAGGCCCGTTGACGCTGCCCACCGCTGACTTGGTGAGGGTAAGCATCCAGACAGTCATCGATTTCGAGTCGTTGGGCAATGCTCTGGGCCTTCCAAACGGAGCCGATGCGGCCACCCACGCGCGCGGCGCGATCGAGCATCTGACCCAGTGTGCGATGCGGATAAAGGGGATCGCTTTGAAACCCCATCGCCACGCGCCTTTGGTGCGGAGGCGTGTTGTTCACGGACTGACCGTCGATCTCGACGGATCCCCGACTTGGTGCAATGAGCCCGGCAATCACATTGAGTAGCGTTGTCTTGCCACAGCCACTACGACCGAGGATGACACCGATTTGGCCGGGTTCTAGGGACCACGAAAGACCCGACAACGTCGGTCGGGGGCCAAAAGCATGGTGCAGGTCGTGAAGTCGTAACGTCATGGGTGGGTTGCTGCCTTCCGGACGGTCGGTCTGCGAGGCGGTCTGTGGCGGGACATCCGGGGCGACCGGTCATTACAATGCGTGGTTATCCATCTCATGAATGCGAGGAAAGCTTCCCAATGAAACCTTCACCTCATCCGGCGGATACCGATCTCACCGAGGACTCCAAACCCAACCGACGATCCGTTACCGCAACGCTCCTGGGCATTTGCCTTGGCGTCCTCGCCGCATGGATGGTACCGCGCGCGGGCGCGGACACCGCAGCCGAAGGGGATGCATCGCCCGTTCCTGGATCGGATGACCCACCCGTCTCCGACAATGCGACGGCGTCCAATGACGAGGAAGATTCCGAAGAGGTCACCGTCAGCGATCCTTACACGAAGCCCTCCGCGACTCAATTACGCAAGCGTCTATCCCGGATACAGTTTGACGTGACCCAGAACGCGGCGACGGAACCGGCATTTCGCAACCAGTATTGGGATAACAAGAAATCCGGCCGGTACGAGTGCATCGTCTGCGGGTTGCCGTTGTTTTCCAGTGAGTCCAAGTACAAGTCGGGAACGGGATGGCCGAGCTATTTCCAACCCATCCGCGACGAGAACATCGGAACGGAAACCGATTGGAAAATGTTTTATCCACGCACGGAAGTGCATTGCAAACGCTGCAGGGCGCACCTGGGTCACGTCTTCAACGATGGACCGCCACCCACCGGAAAACGCTACTGCATGAATAGCGCCTCGCTGAAATTCGTCGAGTCTCCCGCGCCGTAGCCAAAGGCATCCAACGCGAGGTCGCGGGACCTTCTTAGCCTTCGACCTCGATGCCCATGCTGCGAGCGGTGCCTTCGATCATGCGAGCGGCCTGGTCGATGCTGCGGGCGTTGAGGTCGGCCATCTTTTTCTGGGCGATCTCTTCGCATTGAGCTCGTGTCACCTTGGCGACTTTGTCGCGGTTGGGCACGCCGCTGCCTTTGGCAATGCCGGCGGATTGCTTCAGCAAGGACGCCGCCGGTGGGCTCTTGGTGACGAATTCAAAGCTGCGATCGTTGTAGACCGTCACAATGACGGGAATCGGCGTGCCGTTGTATTCCTTGGTGCGATCGTTGAACTGTTGAACGAACTGACCCAGGTTGACGCCAAACTTACCCAGGGAGGTCCCCACGGGCGGGGCGGGCGTGGCTTGACCGCCGGGAACTTGAAACTTGGCTTGACCGGTGACTTGCTTGGCCATGGGAGGAGACTCTTAACGGTTGGCGACGCTTGGCTGCGCTCGACGGACGGGCCCGTTCGTGGGCGTGCGATGGTGGTCGAGGTTCCGCTTGGGCGTCAATGAAGGAAAGTGAAGGGGGAAAGGTGGCCGGACGACGGCCATGAGGCTTGCCGAAAAACCGAGGGGCTACAGCGGCTCGACCTGCCAGTGGTCCAGTTCCATGGGAACGCTGCGACCGAAGATATTGATGATGACAGTGACGCGCCCACTGGCTTCGTCGACTCCGTCCACATCGCCTTCTTGATTCTCGAAGTTGCCTTCCTTGACGCGAACGCGGTCGCCGACCTTGAACGGGATCGCCGTCTTGATGGGGGTTTCTTCTTCGTCGTCCGCCTCGGGACGATTGATGAAGCGTTCGACATCGTCGGGTTCCATCGGCATGGGTTTGCCAGCGGACCCGGTGAAATCGCTGATGCCGCCGGTTTCTCGGACCAAGAACCAGGTGTCATCATTGATCGACATGTAGACCATGATGTATCCGGGCAGCAGTTTTCGCTTGCTAACCCGACGTTTTCCGTCACGGGTGAACGTCGCCACATCCTCGCTGGGCACGACGATTTCTCCAAAGTACTCCTCCATGCCTTCCATGCGAACTTTCTTTCGCAGTGCTTCGGCGATCGTATCCTCTCGGTTGAAGGCGACTTTGAGGATGTACCAGTCCATCGGATTATCCTCGTCGACGACCGGCTTGGGCGGCGCGGCGGGATCCACCGGTGCCGGCGGTGGTGGCGCGGGCGGTTCGGACGCGACCTCGGGTTCGTCACTGGAATCCACTTGGGTTGTCATCGATTCCGTTTCGTCGACGTCGGGGGAATCGTTTTCACTCACGAGGTGACACCGAGCACGTTGAAGATGAATTGCCAGAGAACATCAAACGCAAATAGCGTGACGGCAAGAAAGAAGATCGTAAAGATGACGACGATCGAGGCCCTCAGCAGCTCGTCTTTGCTGGGCCACGTGACCTTGTTCATTTCCGCTTCGACGGCGATCAAAAAGTCCGCAAATCGAGGCCAATTGACCAGACGAAAGGCAAACCAAAGCCCCGCCAGGAGCAAGACGCCCGAGATGCCATTGGTCGCCAGGGATCGTCCGCCCATGACGCTGGGCAGGAAGCCCGAGAGCCGCCAGCACCCCAATCCGACGATGACCGCGATGGCCAAGGCCGTTAAGCGGCGTACGATCAGACCCTGCGTGGGTTTGTAAAACCCGGCATGGAAGAGCTCGCTGGTCAGCGGTGCACCGGCGGAAGTTAAATCTTTGGACATCCGAGGATTCCTCTATATCGATCAAGTGATCCCGAATCAATTCGTTTGCGGGGCATCCTGCCGGGCCGGCGAGTCGAGATCCAGTGGGTTAGCAGGGGCGGAGGGAATCGAACTCTCAACCGCTGGTTTTGGAAACCAGTGCTCTAACCAATTGAGCTACGCCCCTGAAACGGCGATAAGCTACTAGCCCGCGGCTACCAGCTTATCGCTCGTCTTCGGTCATTTGCAAATGCAGTTCCGTCGATTCACTCGACGATTTTCGTCACGACACCCGACCCGACGGTACGACCGCCCTCGCGGATGGCGAAGCGGACACCATCGTCCATGGCGATCGGTTTGTGCAATTCAACTTCCACCTTGACGTTGTCGCCTGGCATGCACATGTCGGCGCCGACCAGGTTCGCGGTTCCGGTGACGTCCGTCGTGCGGAAGTAGAATTGAGGCCGATAGCCACTGAAGAACGGCGTATGGCGGCCACCTTCATCCTTGCTGAGGCAGTAAACCTCGGCTTCGAACTTGGTGTGTGGCGTGATGCTGCCGGGTTTGGCAAGCACTTGCCCGCGCTGAATGTCCTCCCGTTTGACACCACGAAGCAGGCAGCCAACGTTGTCGCCGGCCCGGCCCTCTTCCATTTCCTTGCGGAACATTTCGACGCCCGTGCAGGTGGTCTTGGTCGGCTCGGCCGACAGGCCGATGATCGCGACCTCTTCGCCGACCTTCACAATACCGCGTTCGATTCGGCCGGTCGCAACCGTACCACGGCCTTCGATCGAGAACACATCCTCGATGGCCATCAGGAATGGCTTGTCATCTTCGCGGGTGGGCTCGGGAATATGGGAGTCGAGGGCATCCATCAGCTCCGAGATGCCTTTGCTGGCTTCCGGATCCGAGGGGGAGTTGTAGGCGGGCAGCGAGCTACCTCGAATCACCGGCACATCATCACCCGGGAAGTCATACTTCGAGAGCAACTCGCGAACTTCCAACTCGACCAATTCGAGCAATTCCTCGTCATCGACGAGATCGCACTTGTTCAGGTACACCACGATGTAAGGCACGCCCACTTGGCGAGCCAGCAGGACGTGTTCCTTCGTTTGCGGCATCGGGCCGTCCGCGGCGGAAACGACGAGAATGGCGCCGTCCATTTGAGCGGCACCGGTGATCATGTTCTTCACAAAGTCAGCGTGGCCCGGGCAATCGATGTGGGCATAGTGACGGTTTTCCGTCTCGTACTCCACGTGTGCCACGGCAATGGTCACGGTTTTCGTCGCGTCGCGGACAGTACCGCCTTTGGCGATATCCGAGTACCCCTTGGCCTCGGCGAGACCCTTGGCTGCCTGCACAGCCAGGATGGCACCGGTGGTGGTCGTTTTTCCGTGGTCAATGTGACCAATGGTGCCGACGTTGACGTGAGGCTTGGTACGTTGAAAAGTTTCCTTAGCCATTGTGGTTCACCTACATACGCGAACCGCACCACTATTCACCCGGGATACGCCAAGGTGAACCTTCCTCGTCGCCGACCGCGTTCACACCCGCGGGGGCTCGCCGACGATTCGGCCGTGCGATTCACATCCGATTTTGGATGAAAATCGAAAACGAAACGAAACTGTCAAAAAATCGAGGTGGCTCCGGGCGACGATCGCCCTGGACGAACCACTTCAATCAAAGCTGCTGATGGGATTTGAACCCATGACCTCATCCTTACCAAGGAGGCGCTCTACCCCTGAGCTACAGCAGCGGGGTGCGGTTGGCAGGCATCCGCCTCGACCTGGGATTCGAAATCAAATCCGAGACGCGATTCAGGATCACCGACTGCCAGCTGCGAAAAAAAGCGGGTGAAGGGAATCGAACCCTCGTATTCAGCTTGGAAGGCTGCTGCTCTACCATTGAGCTACACCCGCGTGC
>JBCDIU010000058.1:0-31328 GCA_038748615.1 Planctomycetota bacterium
GTCACGTCGCGTGGCGACCAGGTACGACAAACTGACATGCTCGTACTTGGCCTTCGTTCAACTCGCCGCCATGCGACGGGCCATCAAACTGCTTTGATAAACAGTGCCTAGAGTGCGGCGATGCCACCCATCTCTGGAGTTGAAGGCATTGCTGTGTACATCGAATGTCGTGACCAGAAACCACCAAATCTTCCCACGAGTAGCGGCGAATCCGGAGCGATCGTCGAGATTCGCAAGGGTGATGGACTGGCGGAGGGGGATGCGTCGTCCTGCGAAACTGATTGCGGAGTCACAGCAGCCTTTGGCTTCCAACTCAACCGCCACATTGGCAACTCGGATCCGTCACCGGCGCCAAGCGGAACCTGACGGCGCAAACTTGCTGATCAATCCAGCTTTACCCACGACAAAGCCGGAATGCACCATCAATAAGGCAATGAAGGCAGATCGGGCGTAGGGCGACTCCCCGTCAAGGCCTTACTTGTTTTCCGAGAAGTTCGGGGGTGTCATAAAAAACGCATGAATCGAAAAGCAATCGCAATGACCGAATCATCGTCCCATTCCACAGCGTCGGTCATTAGTTCCATCACACGTCCTCCGTGATCGCTTGGGACGTCCGTGTAGACGGGCGTTGCAGTGAAGAGCAGCATACCGGGAACGCGAAGGCGATCGTCAACGATCTTGCCGTTTACAACTTCGCCGACATCGGGCGCAAGATCAGACCGCAACATCGAGAAGTGCATGACAGATCGAAAGTTCAATTTCCCGTTTTCGCATCGCGGACAGTCGACGTGAGATCCCGTTGTGCCATCGTAATCTACCGGGGTTTTTGAAATGTCAATCTTTAGGTCGTCATCCAATCTTGCCCCGCAAATCGGACAGTCTGCGATCGCGTAGCGGAAGCCGTCGCGGGTTGGATTGACGATGTTGGAACAGGATGGGCAAACGCACACAAAGTGCTTCGCGTCACCTACCGTGACGGAAGGCCATGTGTGTCCGCATTCGAGGCATTTTGGTTCTAGCGCGTATCCCATTGAGTTGCGTCCTGGTCGGTCGGAAACCTTTTCTTTCTACGGGTTTTCGCCGGTGAAGAAGTGATCGTGGGTTGCTCTGTCGTCGAATCGTGCGATTCACGCTTCGTTAGCACTTGGCGGGGGTGTGCAATTATTGTCCACGTCGGCGACGGGCGGGGAGCGTCGCCGAGGACGACCTGACAAAAGAATCGCCAGAATTGCCGATTCGGCCGCGCCTTTGGGGCGGTTTGTTCGAGCCATCTCTCTCGGATGACCTTCTTTGCGATAACCTAGGGAGAAGAAAACAGTCATCGGCGTGCCTCATGGACGTCGGTCGGTATCTCGGCTGTCGAGTTCGTTGACGCCGAGCCGGGCGAGACCATTTGCAGCGCCGAGATTGATCTTCCGTTCCGAGTGGTTGGCACTACCGTGTCCTGGATCGCTTCGATCGGATGCGCAGACAAATCTGAATCTGGAGCTCACCAAGTCGATGGGATTTTGGAACAACGCGATTGATCACCTGTTCGTGGGGCCGATGGTTCCGGCGACCATTCTGATGATGCTCAGCGCGGTTTACCTGGTCGTGTCGTTGCTGGGATTCTTCGGCGGCGAGCTGGACGTCGACGCGGACATGGATGTGGGCGGTCCGGAAGTTGCGGGCCCCGAATTAGCGGGCCCTGAATTGTCGGGCCCAGAAGTGTTGGGACCCGATTTGGACGGTCCATCCGCCGCCGGACTTGAGGGTGGCGATGTCGGCGTCGACCCGGGTGGCGAGGCGATGTCGAGCGACTGGTTGGGTGGTATCGGTGCTGCGACGTTGCGTGCCGTCAACTTGGACCGGGTACCGCTGATGCTCTGGTTCTCGACGTTCAGCGTGCTGCTGTGGGTGATCACGTATGTGCTGTGGTTCGAATTTGACGCCCCGAACTTGGAGGCACTCGGATCGGAGAGTTCGCTGGTTTGGTCAGCTTGGTTGATCGTCCGCAACGCCGTCTTGGCGGTTCTAGGCACCCGTGTGGTCACCCGGCCCCTGCACCGACTGTTACAGCCCGAGCGTCAGTTTCATTCAGGGACTTTGGTAGGTGGTGCCGCCGTGGTCGAGACCAGTCAGGTCGACAGCACGTTTGGCCGAGCGAGGTACCCGACCGGAGCGGCTCCGCTGCTGATTCGAATTCGCACGCGGGGCGAGACGCTGCAAAAGGGGACTCTCGTCGACTTGGTTGATTATGATGCAACGGCCAAGGAATATATCGTGGCAGCGGCAACGGCGGCATCGATGAGTTAGGAAAGGCGAATCCATCCTAGTCGGATGGACTCGCTGACGACCCGCTCGCAGAGATCCCTCGTTCCCGGATGCGATGATCCATCGGCCGATTCGGTGAGACGAGAGGCTCGCCGGACTTGATGCAGGCATCCCGTTCGTGACAACGGCTCGGCCGCGCCCCATCGCGGTCGTTTTGGTGCCTGCAAACTGACACCCTTTCTACGACGTCTCATCCCCACCGCGAGTTTGCCAATGTTGGCCGCCTTCATTACCGATAGCAACGTTGCCGATGCAGCGATCGTGCTGGTCGGTTTTTTGGTCTTGATCGCCGCTGCCGCGATCGTCCTGTTCAAGAGTTACTACATCAAGGTCGGACCGGACCGGGCCATCGTCCGTTCCGGTTCGGGTGGGATCAAGGCCGTCTCTGGCGAGGGCATGCTGATCATCCCGTTGATCCAACAGTTCGAATTCATGGATCTGACGCTCAAGAGTTTTGAGATCCATCGACAAGGCAGCGAAGGCCTCATCTGCCGGGATAACATTCGCGCGGACATCAAAGTGGCATTCTTCATCCGGGTCGACAATTCGCCGGAGGAAATGAAGGAGGTCTCCCAATCGATCGGTGCGAAACGATGCTCGCAGATTGACACCTTGCGTGAACTGTTTGATGCGAAATTTAGCGAGGCGCTCAAGACGGTCGGAAAGCAGTTTGATTTCGTCGACCTGTACGACCAACGAGACAAGTTCAAAGATGAAATCCTGAAGGTCATCGGTACCGACCTCAATGGTTATCGACTTGACGATGCGGCGATCGATTATCTCGAACAAACGCCGCTGGAGATGCTCAGCCCGACCAACATCCTGGACGCCGAGGGGATCAAGAAGATCACTGAGTTGACGGCTTTGGAGAAAGTCAAGGAAAACCAGTTCACGCGGGACAAAGAGAAGACGCTTAAAAAACAGGATGTCGAGGCCGAGGAAACCATCCTCGAGTTGGAGCGACAGCGGGTCGAGGCGGTCGAGAAACAGGGACGCGAGATTGAAGAGATCACCGCGCGGGAGCAGGCTGCGGCGGCGAAGGTGCGTGAGGAACAGCGACTCGAATCCGAGCGTGCTCGCATTGTGACGGAAGAGGAAATCGGCATCGCGGAAGAGAACAAGGCTCGGCAGATTCTCGTTGCGATGCGGAACAAAGAAAAAACGGATGCTGTCGAGTCCGAACGGGTCACGCGAGATCGTGAGTTGGAGGCGACCGAACGCATGAGAGTGGTTGGAATCGCCGAGGTCGAAAAGGAAAAGGCGATTGAAGTCGAGAATCGGAACATTCAAGAAGTCATTCGGGAGCGCGTCGCGGTCGAACGAGCGGTCGTCGAGGAGCAGGAGCGGATCAAGGACACCGAAGACTTCGCGACCGCCGAGCGACTGAAGAAAGTTCAAGTGACGGCGGCGGAGATGAAGGCGGAAGAAGAGCTGATTCGTCAAATCAAGCTTGCCCAAGCGGAGAAGGAGTCCAGCGAACTGCGGGCGGAGAAGATTCGCATCGAGGCGGATGCCGATCGTGATGCCGCCGAGAAGCAGACGGAAGCAACCAAGATGCTCGCGGAGGCTGAGACCGCTCAGGCCGCCGCTGTCGGACTCGCCGAAGCCCAAGTGCAGGAAGCCAAAGCACTGGCGATCGAGAAGAAAGGTCTTGCCGAGGCCAAGGTGGCTCAGGAGAAGTTCTCCGCCGAAGCAACGGGCATCACCGAGAAGGCCGAGGCGATGAAGAAACTCGACGGAGTCGGTAAGGAGCACGAGGAATTCAAGCTGGGACTCGATAAAGAGAAAGAGGTCGAGATTGCGGCCATCGATGCTCAACGCGGAATTGCTGAGAGCCAAGCCGGCGTGATCGGCGAGGCGCTGCAAGCGGCACGCATTGACATTGTCGGTGGTGACGGCGAATTCTTTGACCAAATCACCTCCGCGGTTAAAGGCGGCAAGGCGATTGACCGGTTCGTCTACAACAGCCGTGTGGCGACGGACATCAAGGACACGTTCTTCGATGGCAATGCCGACTACTTTCGGTCCCAAATTCAGGATCTGATCACGCAGTTTGGTCTAGACACCGACGGCGTGAAGGACCTGTCGATTGCAGCGTTGATCGCCAAGATGATGGGCCTCGCATCCACCGAAGATGTCCGAAGTCAATTGACCAGCTTGCTCTCGATGGCGGGTACCGCCAACATTGCCGACCAAAAAACCAGTCGACTGATTGCGACGTCGACGGTCAGCAATGGTCAGGCTTAGCGTTTTGTTCCCGTTGAAACGAAGTTGCCTCAATGAGCCAACGCCCCTTGTTCCATCTTACAATCGAATTGGAACGAATCACTCGAGCGAATGAATCGCTCCTTGCGCGACGTATCGGCGACCGTTTGGCCCGACGCGTGATGTGGTCAATGATTTCGATGGAGATTCCCGCCTCCGACATCGACCTTCCTTTGGAGCTTACGAATCGATGAGATTGATTCTGCTAGGATTCGTGTTGTTGAGCGGAATTGTCGCCGCACAAGAAACGCCCTACGAAGTCGCCCCAGATGTGCAGCCGCCGTACTACCGTGTGCGATACGTTGGATCCACCCAGCCCAACGAACTCCGATTCTCAGTGCGATACACCATTTGGATCCCACCGGGTGTCAAAAGGCTGCGTGGCTTGGTCGTGCATCAACATGGCTGCGGTGAGGGATCCTGCAAGTCGGGCCTCACGGGTGCATTTGATCTTCATTGGCAGGCCCTAGCAAAGAAACACGATTGCGCTTTGCTGGCAGCGGCATACGAACAACCACAATCGGAGGACTGCCAACTCTGGTGTGACCCACGGAATGGTTCGGATCGAGCGTTTCAACAATCACTAAGCGATCTTGGTACCGCATCGGGCCATCCCGAACTTGCCACGGTACCTTGGGCACTATGGGGCCATAGCGGCGGCGGCGTCTGGGCGGGAATGATGACGATCATGCACCCACATCGTGTCGCGGCGACTTGGTTGCGATCCGGGGTGCCGCTGTTGGAACCGGTCGAGAATCGTCCGTCGGCCAAGCCGATCAGTCTGCCGCGAGAGCCAATTGGCGTCCCGATGATGTTGAACCTCGGCACCAAGGAAGGGGTTTCGGTTACAGATGGACGTTTCGCTGGAGTCTGGCCGAAGGTGCGGGCGTTGTTTGTCGCTATGCGAGATCAAGGGACGCCCATCGGTGTCGCGGTGGATCCGCGGACGGGGCATGAATGTGGCAACCAACGTTATCTGGCGATCCGTTGGTTTGACGAATGTCTTGCAGTGAGGTTGCCGGATACGCCTGATGGAAAGATGTCAACGATCACGGGCCAAGACGTTTGGTTGGCGCCATTGCGAAGCGATTCGGCTGTCCCCGAAGCGGAGTTTACGGGCGACATCGCGACGTCGGTATGGCTACCGAGTGAGAATATTGCAATCGCGTGGAGTCAGTACGTTCGCGACACCAACGTGGAGGATTCCACGCCGCCACCTGCGCCGACGGAGGTGGTCGCGACTGATGGCCAGGTGACTTGGAATGCCACGGCCGATTTGGAAAGTGGCATTTCCCACTTTGTCATTCTTCGTGACGGACGCCCAGTCGGAACTGTTCCCACACAGCAGGCCAACCGATTTGGAAGGCCGGTCTTCCAGGGCTTGCAGTATAGCGATACGCCCCTGCAACCACTCGTCCAAATGGAATTCACAGATCAGCGGAAGACGATCACGGAACCGGACGACAATCAATACGAAGTTGTTTCGGTCAACACGGTCGGCCTCGAATCACCGCCAACGCAAGCGGAGGCGAAGATCACGCGTGACGATTCGTAGTCAACGCCGGGCAACCACCGGGGTCGTCGTTATGTCGTCGCTGCCCGAAAATTCAAGATGAGCGACGGCCTTACCGCCAACGAGCATCGAGTGGTGACGGAACACGGTTCTCGTGGCTCAATCGACTCGAGGCCACTGGTCCGACAGTTCGCAATTCACCCTTTCTCTGGAGGGTCGAGCGAAGCGAGGGGAGGGCGGTGAAAAACTCAATGTGTTTTCCTCAATGTCCGAACCTCCCCTCCCCGCTTGTCGCAAGCTCCTGCGCGACCCTCCCGAGGGAGGGTTAACTCTATTGCGATGCGTTGTGCAGTCACCAAATCCCCGAAGGACGGTTTATGACTTGGTGACTTGAACACACCGATGTGCGGCGAGGAGGATGCAGCAGCGATTCAAGCAATTGCTATCTTCGCTAACGGCACGTCACTAAGGGCAGCACGGTGTGCAGCAGGCGGCTGCGGCGCGTTTGGCTCGGCAGGCCTCAATCTTCGCCTTCAGACGAGCGAACAATCCAACCCGTGCTGGCTCGCAGCAGACGGGCTCGGGAGCGGGGCAGCAAACCGGTGCGGGTGCGGGCTCACAACAAACGGGTGCCGGTGCGGGTTCGCAGCAAACCGGCTCGGGCGCCGGTGCTGGCTCGCAGCAAACCGGTGCGGGCGCGGGCTCACAGCAAATGGGTTCCGGCGCTGGTTCGCAGCAGACCGGCTCCGGCTCGGGGCAGCATGCGGGTGCCGGCTCGCAGCAACCTTTTTTCTTGAACAGACCGAACAGGCCGGCGTCGGCTTGCGGGGCGACCGCGACGCTAGCAACACACACCACCAAGAACGCCAGACTCGTACGAATCATCTTTTTCGTCTCCAAATCGAAATCGGGTTAACTAAATCGCCAAAACGGGCGAATTGGGCAAAGTCTAAGGTTCGCAATGCGTGCGTCAACTGGGCAGCTTATTCGGGTTGCCTGCGGTTGATCTTGACGTTCGAACGCGCATTTTGCCGCAATAAAGTGCCTGAATTGACGTTGCCAGTGAGCTGAGACGGCGTCACCGACTAGGAATTTGGAGGCAATTCGCCCGACTTTTTTGGCTGATTCGGGCGTGCGGGCTCGCCACCAGCGGCCGGTAGCTGGGCAGGCGGGACGGCGACGATGCGGCCGCCGCCAGGTGTGGTCGCGGAGACCATTCTGGAAGTAGCGGTCGCGCGTCGTCGAAGTGGCGAGAGGGCCTGGCCGGCCAGCCGCGTCACTTCGGAAAGTAATTCGTCCACCCGATTGCGCAACACACCCGAGGCGGCGAGTGCGGGAATGGCGACCACAAGGCCACCGACCGTCGTCACGAGTGCTTGATAAATGCCTTCGGCCAGATCACCGGCTCCGGCGGCACCCTCGGTCACCGCGACCTGTCGAAAAGCCAGAATCATACCGGTGACGGTGCCCAACAGGCCAATCATGGGTGCCAGGTTCGCAATCATGGCCAAGTAATCAATGCGGCGCAACATCGCCGCCGATTGATCGACCAGTGCGTCCTCTACAC
The DNA here is from genome assembly GCA_038748615.1 of Planctomycetota bacterium. GTDB lineage: Bacteria > Planctomycetota > Planctomycetia > Pirellulales > Pirellulaceae > Rhodopirellula. The sequence goes on from JBCDIU010000058.1 coordinate 7,659, forward strand.
TTTTCTCAATCTCAGGCCATCCATATTCACGGCTTGCCAGTCCGACCGCGATGATGCCCGAGAGAACGCTGGGCGTTTCACGGAGACTCGTTTCGGCTTGGGCGATTTGGCCGGCCGCCAAGTGTTTTTGAACCGTGCCGGCCAAGCGATCCGGAACCACCTCGTTTCGCCGAAGCGCCAACGTCTGGTCGAGAACCAGATACACGGCCGCGATGCTCAGTGTGAACAGCACGATGAGAATCAACAGGCCCGGGATCCCGCCACTGGTCACGATCTGCCACATCGAGTCCGGTGCCGCGGGAAGTTGTGTTAGCGCAGGATCCACCTGACCAAACATCATTTGGATTCCACCTTGTCAGTCACGTCAGTGGTTTTGTCGCCATTGATCGATTCTTGATTGTCGTGATGGCGAGTCGGCTGGCTTCGGCGGCCGATCGATAGTAGGTATTCAGCGTCCTCGAGTAGGGGGTCGCTCCAAGCCAGCCGCAAGACATCCTCACCTTGCAATCGATCGATCAAATCCGCGTGTCGCCGACGAATCTGCTCTGCGATCTGTGCGACCCGGCGTCGCGATTGCGCAAACGAAACAATCACCATCGCAAAAATCGATGTGGGCAAGATCGACAGCAGCCAGCTCGTGAGCAAGAACGATGCGCTCGGTTTGGGAAAGTCATCCAACGCGACGCCCGTACTGGTGATTTCGGCAACGTCACGCAACGTTTGACTACTGGCGGCGAAGTAGTGTTGATAGAGATTGACGAGCGGCCCGGCCAACAGCAACCAACACATCACCGTTCCGGCGAAACCCGCGAAACCAACCATGAACGTCGACATCGCATATCGACGCGTCGTCGCCTCAAACGTGTCCCGCGATCCCTCTTGCAATGAATCGATCCCGGCGAGCGTCGCGACGGAATGAATCGGCTCGTCGGAGTCCATCATTCTCGCATTTTCGGGACCGTCCCCGGAACTCGAATGAAGACGTCGCAACTCCTCGCGAAATCGACGGGCCATCGGTGCCAGTCGATCCGTCACCGCAGCACTGGCCCGCCGCCGAAGACCGTTGTGCTGTTCGTCGGTTGCGGACGCGCCTTCACGAACATTCTGTAGACCGGAGACGACCGATCCTATCAAGGACGGCAATGAACCGGTCAACGATAACGCAACCCGATCCCAGGCGCCGTTGGTTAGGTTCAAGACGCCGAGTATGGATCGGTAGGGAAAGCAGACCATCGACGTTTGGTTCATCAACAATGCACGCAAACGTCTCCGAATCGCGGCTTGCAACGCATCGGTGTCCCCAAGCAGCATCGACGCCACCTCGCCAGGCAGTTGTCTCGCAGCCGAGTCGAGTCGATCCACCGCGGCCGTCAAATCGGGAAGGTCCGATTGCAGAACGGACGCCACAGCTGCATGAAACCGATCGTCCAGTGCTGCCAAACGGACGCCACGCCGTTGATCGGCACCGAGGTCGCCAACAAGTTCCAACAGCACTTCCGAAAGCTGTGTCATCATGTCGTTGGCCACATCTGGCTCGGATCGTCCCGCCGTTTCGAAGTCCTCAACAAGGACAGGTTTAGCGATGATGCTCTGCGGCGCCGCGGCGCGCAGTCTGGCAGTGAGGGCGTCGATATCCGCTCGCAGCGCTTCATCCGCCGCGGGATCCCGGCGGATGGCGTTCACAACCGGGACCACAATGGTACCCTCGGACGCCGTCATCAGCCCGGTAACCTGTTGGCTGCGAATCTGATCACGACGGACGACGACTAGCATCACCGCGGCGATGGATAATGCCCGCTTGGCGACGTCCGCGATCCCTCGTCGATCGTCGGTGGCGCCCGGTGCATCCACAATGAGGTAAGGAATGCCGACCGATCGCATTTTGGCCGCCGCGCACGCCACGTACGTTTCGTGGCGCACGTCAAGGTCCGCAGGCGGCTGTGGGCCGACCCAGATCAGCTTTTCGGTGGCTTCGTCGCGGTGGTTCCCACTAGCAATGAGTGCGGCCACACCGGGAGGAACAAACTGTCGGACCAACCAAGACTTTCCCTGCCCGGTCGCGCCGACGACGGCAATGACCGTCAGGTTGTCGCTACGGTCGGTCAAGATTGCCTCGCGGGCCATCGCATGATCATCGCACAACGCTAAGACTTCCCGACCGGTTGTGCTTTGCCCCAACACGCGTTGCGCCGACCGCGCGATCCGCTGCAGCGAACTCTTGGCCAATTGATCCCCGGCTGCGTGGTCGCCAGCTACGTGCCAACCGCCAGGATGATTGGCGAGATCCCGCGTGCTGCGTTGTTGGGAGGGCTCCATCGATCTAGCGGGCCTCTTTGGCGTCGGGGGGCAGCAAACGCGTGAGCTCCGAGACGAACTCCTCGCGAACACGATACACCGGAATCGTAGGTCCGTCGGACGGACTTGCCTCAATGCGGGCGACGGGCAAAGCCACCTTAGATCCGGCAACCATGACTGTTAGGGGCGGATCCGGTCGGGCGACACCCAATTCGTCACATAGGACGGCAATGAAATCCGAGAGTTGCTGACGTGCGGCCTGCTGGCCGACGTCCCTGGATGATTTGTTCCCCGCCCACATGGCAGAAAGTGTTGTCAAACCGGCCGCGGCCAACAATTCGGGGATGGACGCGGCCAAGAACAGATTCGTGCCAAAGTCAATCGGAATCATCAATGCCGCCCCGAACGTCGCCAGAAGCGCCGCCAACGGCGTTAGGCCGGCCGCGATTTTCTTCGGTAACGGTACCTCGGCCCACATTTGCGTGATGGCGGCGTCGAGTCTTCTAGGATCCAAGGTGGTGAAGTCGTCCATTTCGAAACGCTCGACCGCACGCTGTACCGGAGCGCTGAGCGTCAGATGGTCCATCACCGACTCACCACCGAGTCGACGAATTTCTCTGACCAAACCTTCGGGCGCAATGAGGCCGCCGTACTCGCCACTTGTGAAACGGCCTTTGATCTCGTCGCGAGCCTGCCGCGTCATCGCGGTGGGTGTGAGATTTTTTACAAAGTCGCCCGCGCCACCCAGCACGCGGCGCATGGTCGCGTTCAGGCGTACACCCCACCTTGCATACCAGGGCGCGGTCGCTGCAAACGACTCTGATAACTGACGTACGATCCGCTCACTTTGGTGCAGACGCAGTTCGGAGATCGACCCGCTCGCACTTCGATGAGCAAAGAACTCCAATGTTGCATCCAACAGGACATCATGACATTGTCGAGTCCGTTCAAACGACGCTTCCGCATCGTGCTTAATCACGTCGACGCCGCGATCCCAAATCAGCGTGGTTAAGTTCAGGCGAAGCGCGCGATGCAATTGTTCCAATAGAACGCTGCGATCGAGTTGCTGTGGCAGCGCCAGCAACAACCGGTCTTCGTCGATCGCCGCCGGTGGGTTGTCATCGGAGTCACTGGAAACCGAGAAGAAAACGGGTAGGGGTTCGGTGTCCGTCGGATCGGTCCCCGCATCGGTATCGACCGCCCCGGGGATGAACGGTCGGCTGCTAGGCACGTCGTAGTCGTAGGCTGCATAAAGAGACGCGACACCGAACCGTTTCGACAACGGCTCAAACGTTTCGGCCACAGCATCCGGCGTTTGGCGAGGTCGAATCTTGTTGACGGCCAACAGACGCGGCACGCCGGGCATCAGATCCGACGCGATCCGCATCAGATCTGCCAGGGTTGTGTCACGTGACGACTCCGCCGCGGTCACAATCAAGAACGCGGAGCACAGCGTCGCCGCCCGCCCCAGCAACTCGCGTCGAACCTCCGGCGAACCTAAACCGAATTCAGGATCGGACACGATGTCCGGGCAATCCAGTAGGCCAACGCCATGCGTGTCCAATCCGGGGTCGGTCGCTAGCAGCGGTACGCTTAGCTTGGACTCATCGCCATCTCGATTGTTGTATTGGTCGGCCGCTTTGTCCGGGTCGATGGCCAGTTCTTCCGGTGGGCTGCCCAAGCAATCGCCGATGCGCGCCAGGAGTAAACTCCACAACTCGACATCCTGACGCCATGATTGCGGCAGCCAGAGGACAAAACGATGGGTACCGCAACGATTACTGGTGCCGCGGAGCGTGCGACGTTGCCCCTCGGGCGAAAGAAACGACGCCACCAAACTGGTCTTACCACTGTTGAGCATTCCCGCGACGGCTAGCGTTGGTCGATCGACCAACTTGTCCGCCGTGAACAAACGCCGACCTGCAGCCAGTGTGTCCGTGGCCGCGCGGGGTTCGATTCGCCGCATTGCTTGCAGGAAACTCTCGCGGCGCGATCCTGGCGCGATCTGCTGGATGGTCGCGCGACGGTCATCGTCCTCCAATAGCGCCAGAATCGCAGGCCACTGCGACGCGGACGGTTTGGGATGGCGGCGCAGCGGGAACATCGACGGAGCCCAGCGAGCGGGGTAGTGACAGTCAAGCGGGACGATCGCATGGAGTCGCGATTGAATGAGCGATCGCCCCAGGAATCATTCCGACGCGGTCTTCATCATGCTTGGCGGTGACTTCACCGGCAACCGGGCCGGTTTATCGGTACCACTGGCACAATCGGTCGGGCGATACCCCGCGTGCGTAGGCCCATTGGATCCGCCAATTCAGCCAAGTCTGTCGAAGTAGGCCACGTGCCTGCCAACGTCGGGCGCTCACAGTGACTCGTCCTGGCAGCAAAGTGGCGGGGCAAATGGCTCGCAATCGATGGCTGATTTCGACATCTTCCATCAGCGGAATTTCTTGAAACCCACCGACCTGCAACAAGACATCCCGTCGTACAAACATCGCTTGATCCCCAAACACGCGACTGGTCCAGCGTACCCTCGTGGCATTTCCCCATTCGAGCAAGCGATAAGTCATGGGGCTTGCGTCGATGGTCTGCCAGAAGCCGCCCCAAGCCGGACGACCCGCTCGCTCGAGCTGGCACTTCACGCTCGAGTGCAATCGGTTGTCCGCGTGCAGTACAAGCACGACGTCACTCGTGGCTACCTCGGTACCCCGGGAAATCTGTGCACCACGACCTCGCCTTCCCACCCGCAGAATGGTTGCACCCAACTCATCGGCGAGGCGAATCGTGTCGTCGGAGCTGCCTCCATCCGCCACAATGATCTCATCGGCATTCGCCGCCCAGGCCGACTCGATGGCCACGGCAATTCGAGCCGACTCGTTGTAAGTAGGAATCACGACGCTGAGTGATACCGCGGACGACGTCAAGGCAAATCGACCTGTTTCAAACGAGCTCGGTGGGGATGGACTCGAAGTGGCGTACCAAGAATGGTCGCAATTCCCCCGCGAGAAAAAACGATCCACACGCCACGACCACTCGACGCCGCTGTTTGGCCTGTGAACTCCAATGAATTGCTTGCCGCAACGCGGACACCGGATCCTCCTGGATGTGAACCCGCGCATGGTTGGTTTCGTGCGCGGGATCGCGCGCTGGGATATCAAGTTGATGCCAAGATTCCCGTAGTTGCTCCACCGGCGTGTAACGCGGATTTCCGTGATATCGAGTCAACCAAATGGCGACGCAATTGGACTTGATCTGGCTTAGCATGCTCTTCTCGTCTTTGTCGGTGCTGGTACCAAAGACGAATGCCACTTCGTCTTGTTGGTATCGTCGGCGTATCACGTCCAACAAAGCACCGACCGAATCCTCGTTGTGCGCCGCATCCAAGACGACCGTGCCGACTCCATCCTGACTAACGAATCGCTCGAGCCGCGCGTCGAGCCGAACCCGTGAGAGACCCTGGATCAAAGACGATTCAGCCGCCGGGCCGTCCGACCAAGCTAGGTTCGACGACTTTTGCAGCTGACCAATAATGGCCAAGGCGACGACCGCGTTGATCGATTGGTGGTGACCTTCCAAAGAAAGTCGGATCGACGTACTGGATGGGATCACGTCCTCCAGTCCTCGGCACGTCAGGGTCCCTCCCCAGTCGGGCGCCATTGAATATCGCGAGACATCGAAATTCGTTCCAATCTGGATCAATTCGCAGCCCTGCTTTTGAGCGGCCGTCGCGATCACGCGGCGGGCCGGATCTCGCGTGACCCCGCTGATCGCGGGAACGCCTGGCTTGAAGATACCGGCTTTCTCCGCTGCGATCTGTTCGAGTGTGTCACCGAGTACGTGTTGATGGTCCAGTCCGATCGACGTGATCGCGGCGACATGGCTCTGAAACACATTCGTACTATCGAGCCGGCCACCCAGACCGGTTTCCAACACCCAAACGTCGCATTGCCCCTGGTAAAAGTGTTCGGCCGCCATGGCCGTCGTCAATTCGAAGAAGGATGGACGACCTCCAGATGGATCCAACTCCATGGATTCCACGATGGGGTGCAAACGGTCTATGAGGTTTGTCAGTTGTTGATTGGTCGCCGGCTGGCCGTCGATTCGGAATCGTTCGGATAAGTTGGCCAAGTGCGGGGATGTATAGAGACCGACCCGAAATCCGCGTGAAGTCAACATGGACGCCACCATCGTCGAAACGGAACCCTTGCCCTTGGTTCCGGCGATATGCACGATGACGGGCCCCGTCCCGTCCTGGCGATCGCTTCGCGGAGCATCGGCGGAGTGGGCCGCCGATTCACACTGGCACGGTGGGTCGACATCCACCGGGGAAGTTGCAGGCATGCCTGCAATCGCCTGCGACGACAGCAACCGCCCGAGTCCGAGTCGCTGCACCAGCGACCTCATTCGGTCCAGTGTGAACCGGTATCTCGTGGTCGGCGATGCGACACGCTCATAATTGATGCGGTCATAAAGCCATTGGATTGCTTTGGCGTCGGTGACCGGCGTGGTGGCAGAGGTGTCCAATGCTTGGTTCGGATTGTTAGATTCAGCCGTGAACCAAGTGCCCGGGTCCACCGTACGCCACAGATCGTAGCCCCGGAATCTTCTTCCGTACATCTCCTCGGTGGTTCATGCTCAAGAACGACCAACTCGTCATCGGGACTGTCTTGCGTTGAATACTCCCAATCCTGAAGCTGAATCCGGTCTGGCTGTCGCCGATGACCAAACCGATTCGGCCGCGGCGGCCGAAACGACGGCCTCCGACGTCGTCATCGAGACTCGCAACTTAAGCAAGATTTACCGCGATTTCTGGGGACGAAAGAAGGTCCACGCCTTGAAGTCGCTCGACATCGAGGTCAAACGAGGCGAAATCTTCGGGTTGCTGGGCCCAAACGGCTCGGGCAAGTCCACGACAATCAAGTTGATTCTTGGGCTGCTATTCCCGACCAGTGGCCGCGTGTTGGTTTTTGACCAGGACGCCAGCGAGACAAAGAAAAACGAGCGAATCGGGTACTTGCCGGAGGAATCGTACCTCTACAAGTTCTTGACCGCCGATGAAACGCTGGACTTCTACGGCCGATTGTTTGACCTGTCGGGTGCGGAGCGACGCCGGCGCGTTGAAGACCTCATTGATCTGGTCGGACTGCGTGGGGCCAAGAGTCGACAGTTGAAAGAGTACAGTAAAGGCATGACTCGGCGGGTTGGTTTGGCGCAGGCGCTGATCAATGACCCGGACTTGATCTTGCTCGACGAGCCGACGACCGGGCTCGATCCCATCGGAACTCGGGAGATGAAGGACCTGATCTTGGGCCTTCGCGACCAGGGCAAGACGGTACTGCTTTGCAGCCACCAACTGGCGGATGTCCAAGACGTCTGCGATCGAGTCGCCATTTTGCACCAGGGTGAGCTGAAGGAACTGGGCCGCGTCTCCGAACTGCTCAAAGTCCAGGACGTGACGGAAGTCCACGCGTCGGGGCTGTCCGATGATGCCAAGAAAGAGATCGCCGAAGTGATCGCTCGGCATGGCGGCACCGTGGAATCGATCGACAATCCAACGGCCACGATGGAAGACTTGTTCCTGGATATTGTTCGAGAATCAGAACGCCGCCCAGGCGCTCGGCGTGTCTCACAGGCCGTCTCGGAAGATAGTGACAGTCGATCCGCCGAATCGACGTCCGACGGAGGGAACGCATGAACCTGCAGCCGGAAGACTTCTGGTCGTTCAGCGAATGGTTCTTGCGCCCGGATGCGTTTCTCGAGAGCGCCGCTCTGAAGGGCATTGTGCTGTTTGTCTTAGCGGTCGTCATTGGATTGATCGTCGGCTACGTGATCTCGTCATCGCGTTACGGTAGCGGCGAAGGCTTTTATGCCGTTGCCCGCGCGGTGCGCGACATGTTTCGTGAGGATCTGCCTCGGACCAGCCCCCGACGCGTGGTGGCTCTGGCGCGACTGGCGTTCAAGGAGGCGCTGCGACGCAAAGTCTTGTACGTCGTCGGCCTCTTCGTCGTCACGTTGCTTTTGGCCGGATGGTACCTCAATCCCCAAAGCGATGATCCGTCGAGACTCTATATCAGTTTCGTCTTGACGGCCACGAATTACCTCGTGCTCGCACTGGCTCTGTTCATTAGTTCGTTCTCGTTACCCGAGGACATCAAGAACAAGACGATCTACACGATCGTGACCAAGCCGGTTCGCTCCACCGAAATCGTCTTGGGACGCATGCTCGGTTTCATTGCCATGGGAACGGTGATCCTGGTTCCGATGGGCGCGGTGTCCTACGTTTTTGTAGATCGCGGCCTGAGGCACGCCCACTATGAAGCCGTTGAACTCCAGGAGTTGCCGGGAGGCGGTTTCGAGGGAGAGACGGACTACGTTCAATCTCACTCCCACACGTTCTCGATCGACGAGAACGGCGTTGGGGTGACGGACCGTGTTCGCGGCCACCAACATCTCGTGCAGCGAGCTGAGGATGGGACGTTCACGTTTGGAAAGCCAACCGGAGCATTGCGAGCACGCGTCCCGTCCTACGGCGAATTGGTGTTTCGCGATCGGTCGGGAAACTTGAAGGAGGAGGGCATCGACGTAGGTAATGAGCGACTCGCCGGTGGTTACGGCAGTGCTGGGATCGCGAGGCTCGTCGGCGTCGCGCAAGGAACCCGTAAAGTCGTTCACGGTTACATCGAAGGCGGTACCCTTGGGACCGCTGAGTTCACATTCTCCAACGTGACCCGCGACCGATATCCCGATCACATCCCGATAGATCTGTCTCTCCGTGCCTACCGTTCATTCAAGGGCGACATCGAAACGCCGATTCGAGGCTCCTTAACGCTGCGGCATCCCGACAACGCTCGTGACCTAGAGTTCGATCCGGTCCCGTTTTATGTCGACGAGTACGATCTGGATGAAAAACGATTGCCGATCGAGATCCAGCGCAGCGTCGAAGTCGAAGACGAGAACGGCAACACGCGTCAGGAAACGATCACGCTGAACGTGTTTGACGACTTGGTCGATGAGAACAATCGATTGAAGGTCGTGCTGCGATGTCTGGATCGTTCCCAGTATCTTGGTGTGACGCAGAGCAGTGTGTATTTGCGGCCGACCGAAACGCCGTTTGCCTGGAACTTCTTCAAAGCTTACGCGTCGATTTGGTTGCAGATGTCGATGGTGACTGCCTTCGGCGTGATGTTCAGCACGTTCTTGACGGGACCGGTCGCCATGATCGCGACATTCGTCTGCGTGCTGCTGGGATTTTCAGCTGAACAAGTTTACGACACTCGGCACTACATTGATCAGGGAATCGAACGCGGTGGGGGACCGATCGAGTCGATGGTGCGGATTCTGCGCCAAGACGCCATGACGACGCAGCTCGATGTGGACACGATCGCGGCCAAGGTCATCAAGACGACAGACGCCGGTATCGTTTACGTGCTTGATGCGATTGCCACCGCCCTGCCGAACCTGCCGAAGATGGTGGAGACCGCCGAGTTCGCGGCGTCTGGCTTTGACATTTTTGGCGCTCTATTAACGCGACACGCCGTTGCCACGTTTGGATACATGTTGTTGGCGTTCGTGATCAGTTATCTGACATTGAAATCCCGAGAGATCGCGGCATGAATCGCAGCACGACTGTTCGACGCAAGTTGGTATATCTCGTCGTTTTGGTGGTGATGCTGATCCCGCTGTATCTGCTGGGGCAACCGGTTGGCGGGGGCGGTGCCGGCGGAGGACAGTTGGCACGCATGCGAGATACCTTTGAGATCGCCGAGAGTGATCTGGGTGAAATCAGCCCTGCCAGCGAAACGATGAAACTGGCTTCGCTTGGTCTGCGAGGCGTTGCGGCATCATTGCTTTGGAACAAGTCACATACTTATCGAGTCTCCCACGAATGGGATCGGTTGAAGGCAACGCTCAACCAGATCGCGCTTCTTCAACCACACTTCGACAAGGTTTGGGAGTTTCAAGCACACAATTTGGCCTACAACGTGTCATCGGAGTTTGATGACTATCGTCAGCGGTATGAAATGGTCCGAGAAGGAACGGAGTTTTTGACCAAGGGCGTCAAGCAGAACCGGAAGGCACCGAGGTTGGTTTGGTACACGGGATGGTTCTACGGACAGAAGCTGGGGATGTCGGATGAGAAAACTCAGTTCCGACGGTTGTTTTCCGACGACGAGAATTTGCACAAAACACTGCTCGAACAAGGAATCGGCGTCGATAGCCCCGAGGCACGTGGTCCGACTGGCAAACCCGATAACTGGCTCGTCGGCCGACTCTGGTTGGAGAATGGTTATGCCCTCATCGACTCCGGTGTGAAGATCCGCCGGCAGACACCGCTGAACTTTTATGAAACGGGCCCCAAGTGGCGCATCAAGCACGCTGAGGCGATTGAAAAAGAAGGCGTCCTGGATCAAAAGGCTCAAAGTGCATGGCGAATGGCGTCTGCAGACTGGGTGAAGTTCGGCAATCGTCCGATCCCCACAACCGCCTCCTTCACCATCAAGCTGGACCAGTTGGACGAACTGATTCGTAAGCGAGAGGAATTGATAGCGGAGTTTCGTGACGTTGCGGGGGAGGCGTTCAAGAAAGTCGAAGACGAGTTGATTGCCAAGTTGCAACCGATCCAACAGAAGGCCGTTCGCACCCCTTTGGAAGAACGATCATCGGAGATGCGCGAGATCGCCGAGTCAGCCCAACAGTTCCTCGATCCCGATTATGATGCAATCGCTCGCACGGTGGATCCAGAGAACCGGTTGCGGGCCATCCAGTTGGTCGGCGAGATCAAGGACCTGCAAGAGCGTCAGCTGAAGACGACCGGCTATCGAAACCAAATCAATTACGGTTACTGGAAAACACTGGCGCTGGCTGAGCAGGAAGAACGCACGGTTCGGGCCCGACGATTCATCTATGAAGCCGAGCAGGCCAACGCCGATGCTGAGTTGGACAAAGCGATCGAACTGTACGAAAAGGCATTCGAGGTTTGGGCCGAGATCTTTGACGACTATCCGATTTTGGTCATCGACGACTCGGCGCAAGACCTCTTTGAATCGATCCGCCGTTACTTCATCGCGATCGATTCAGATGAAGTCCCCGACGACTTTCCGCTGCAAACATTTGTTGAGCTAATGGGCGAATATGGCCAAATCGATCAACGGATGTACGAGGAGGTTCGCAAGTCCCAAAGCGACAAGGTCGAAGCCCGCAAGCGGGAACTCGAGGCCGAAGAGAGGCGACTCGAGGAAGAGGCGCTAAAAGCCGAAGCCGACGAGGCGGAAATGAAATCGGCCGCCGAACAAGCGGCTGAGACAAAGGCAAAGGAGAACGAAGCGGCAAATCCGCCGGAGGTCGCTCAAGACTCGAAATCCGATGAGGCATCCGCCGATGAAGGCGAGCGAAGCGGCGATGATGACAATGAGGCGACGGAGTCAGACTCGTCAGCCGAGTAGCCCGGCGGCCGGTGGTTGACCAAACATTACATTCATATTCTGGATGGCCGCACCGCTGGCGCCTTTGGCCAGATTGTCAATCGCGCAGACGATGACGCATCGCGAACCCGACGGTTGGACGGTCATTTGGACATGATTGGTCATCGTCACGTGTTTGGTTGCCGGTACATGATCGACGACGTGCACGAATCGCTCGGACTCGTAGGCGTCGCGCAAGCATGACATCATGGCTCTTGCCGTAGCCTCGGGGTCTGCGTTAACAGGCCGCACATAGATAGTCGAGAGGATTCCGCGGTCCATTGGCGTTATGTGCGGCGTGAACATCAACTCCGTTTCGATACCGGTTGCTCGCTGTACCAGGTCGACCATTTCGGGACCGTGGCGATGGGTTCCGATGGCATAGGCCGCGATCGATTCATTCGTTTCACAGTAGAGCGTTTGAAGTTTGGCTGAACGACCCGCGCCGCTGATGCCGCTCTTGCTATCGACAATGATGTCCGTCGGTTCGATAAGTCCGGCTCTGATGACGGGGACCAGCGGCAAGATCGCCGACGTCGGATAGCATCCGGGATTGGCAACGATGTCGGCATCGGAAATCGAGTCCGCGAACAGTTCCGGCATTCCATAAACGACGCTTCCAATTCGCTCGGGCCAGGGATGCGTGACACCGTAAAGCGTCTCATACAGGTCGACCGAGGAGAGTCGGAAGTCGGCGCTGAAGTCGATCACGCGGATGCCTTCGGAACAAAGCTCGCGCACAGTGGCTGCAGACGCACCGTGCGGCAAACAGCACATCGCCACGTCGCAGTCCCGCGCGATCTGAGCGGCGTCCATCGGTGCAATAGGAAGATCGCAGCGTCCATTTAGCAAGGGATGGATTTCCGATAGTGGTCGACCGTGGTCGGAGCGACTGGTGGCGACCGTCAACTGGGCCGTCGGGTGCGTCAACAGCAACCTCGCCGTCTCCAAGGCGGTGTAACCCGTTGAACCGATCAGTGCGACGCGAATCATGTCGTGATGGATTGAATCTTCAAATGGGAAAGGCGTTGCGTCGGCAATGCCGGTCGACAAGTCCGGACGGCGTCGCGATCGATCACGGCGCTACAGGATTTCGAAAGGGAAGCCCGCACCGAACCCGCCGGCGATCACTCGAAAAGATGCCCTTCGGACGGTCCGTTCTTGGTCTGCGTCAAGATTTCCGGGCCTTCCTCGGTCATTAAGATCGAGTGCTCGAACTGAGCGGAGGGTCGACCGTCTTTGGTTCGAACCGTCCATCCATCCGACTTGTCACTCTTGGTATATCGAGACCCGGCATTGATCATGGGTTCGACTGTGAAACACATTCCCGGAAACAATCGATCGATCCGGCTCTGGCGATTGGGGAAATGAGGAATCGAAGGATCGAGGTGGAACTGTCGTCCCAGGCCATGTCCAACGTACTCACGCACGACAGTAAAGCCACGTTGATGAGCTTCCGGAACGACGGTCTCGCCAATCGTGGCGACGCGGCAACCCGGCGTGAGTGCATTGATGGCAAGGAACATGCAGTCGAACGCACACTGCGTGACGGCGCGACGTTCCGCGGTCGTTTCTCCGATGATGAAGGTCTCACTCTGGTCACCGTGCCAACCATCCACGACCGTGGTGATGTCGACATTGACGATGTCGCCCAACTGGAGAACCGTGTCATCCGGGATACCGTGGCAGATCACCTCGTTAATGCTTGTGCAGCAGCTTTTTGGATACTTTTGATACCCCAATGTGGCCGGCCGATGTCCGTGGTCGAACGTCCAGTCATGAACGAACCGGTCGATCTCACCGGTGGTCGTTCCAGCCTTCACTCGGGGGCGCAACACGTCCATCAATTCAGCGTTCACCCGACCGGCTTTCCGCATCATGTCACGCTGCGTGCGGGTCAGAATGAGTTTGCGTTGCTTGGTCAGCATGGAAAGGCTTCGAGGGGAGGTTCGTCCGAGGATGGGATCATACCACGACGCCTTCCGGGTGACAGGCGTTTTCGTGCGGCAATTTAGGGCGAATCGATCGTATTCGGCATAAGCGGACGCCTCAAAACGGAACTTTTCTGGCCGGGTAAGGTTGAAAGGCCTGGTTACAATGGTGCGAAATTCCACCGGCCTCTCGATTGACACACGCCTCTCAACGGATCGACATGATTCGAGCGATTTACTCCGACGTGACGCAACGGTTCATCATCGCTGCGGTTTCCCTGTTTTGTTGCGTGTCCGTCACAGCGGCCCAAGAGGTCGCTGCCCCGACGTCCGAGTCGCCGGTCGTCACGGTGGAGGCGAGAGCTGCCGACACAGTTGAAAACACGACGACTCCGCCGGCCGCTTCCGAAACCAGCTCGACGACCGAGGGAATCCCAGAGAATGAGGTGATCTCAGCGAACGAGAGTGCTGTGGCGAACGCCGAGCAGGTGGACAGTGCGGAGACGGTCGTTGAGGCCGCCCCGCGACCCAGCGATGGGAAGCTGCAATTCACGTTTGCGGGCGCCTCTTGGTCGGATGTGCTTCGCTGGTTCGCGGAGGAAGCTAATCTTTCGTTGCAAATGGACACCGCGCCGTCGGGCACCGTCAACTTCAGCGATCCAGATCGTCGCTACAGGGTTTCGGAAGGGCTCGATCTGCTGAACCGTTTACTGCTGGATCGTGGGTGGGCGATTGTTCGGCGAGGTCGCATGCTCTTGCTGGTGGATTTGGAAGCTGACAACGCGGAAAAGCTCATCAGTGAGATGGCCGAGCTGGTCACGCCGGAGGAGTTTGACTCGCGTGGCAACAGCGATATCGTCCGAGCGGTCTTCTCACTTGGTGGCCTCGATCCCGCCAGCGCCCGCGACGAACTCTCGCAAATCATTGGCCCTTGGGGCCGCGTCACGGTCTTGGCCGGCGCACGCCAGGTCATCGTGACCGAGACGATTGGAAAGCTCAGGACGATTCAGGCAGTGCTCAATGCGGGCATTCAGGCCGAAACGGCGGTGATGAATGTGCTGTTGGAGAATCGTGCTGCCGAAGAGGTCCTTGAAATCGCACGCCCGCTGCTCGGTCTAGAGGCTGGGCAGAACGCGAGTGACTCCATTCGCATCGCGGTTTCTCTCTTCGGTGATCGAATCTTCGCGACCGGGCAACCTAACCAGCTGACCTTGCTGCAACAGGTGATCGAAGAAGCCGACACTCCCTTGCCCGGCTCGGATGATGCGGCGACCACCGAAATCATCATGCCCGTTTTACGGACGCATCTGTTGAACGTTGCCGATCTTCAAACCACCTACGACGTGCTTCAGACGCTGCTTGCGGGGACGCCCGATACTCGTTTGGCGATCGACGCTAATCGAGGAGCGATCATCGCGTCGGCACGCCCGGACATTCAAACCGTGATCGAACAAACGATCGCGGAGTTGGAGGGTGAGGGGAATGGATTTGCTACGATCGACTTGAAACGTCTCGAGCCCACCCAGGCGCTACTAACCATTAACAAGTTCTTCGGCATCACCGGTGAGGAGACCGGCAATGGGCCGATCGTTGACGGCGACCCGGAAACGGGCCGTTTGTGGGTGCGTGGCACTTCGCAACAGATTGAGATGGTCCGCAAGCTCATCGACGAACTGGAGAATGATCCGCTTGCCGGAGGGTTGGGTGACAACGTTCGCATTCTGCCGCTGTCGGATTCACGGGCCGGTGAGATGCTCGACCAGCTGCGCGTTCTCTGGCCGTTGATGGGTCGCTCCAATCGTCTGCGAGTGATCAGCCCTTCGTCATCGGGGACACGGGCGGCGCCGGGCGGCTCGGCGTCACCAGCTAAATCGGCTACCGAGCCTGGCGACGATCAGGTTCGTCATGTCGCCGGCCGCCGGGAGACCTTGGTCTGGCAACTGCCAGCCAGTCAGACGGTCAATGACTCCAGCTCGACCGTCGCGGATCCAACAACCGATGTGCTGATCCAAATGACACCAGCGGGGTTGGTGATCGCGTCCCAGGACCAAGCGGCTCTCGACATGATCGAACAACTCCTGGGAACGCTCGGCGAGTCGTCGGGGGTTGCCAGTGATCGACCCACTATTTTTCGGCTGCAGTATCTCAAGGCTGACGTTGCAGCGGAGATGGTGGCAGGCGTTTTGGGTGGCGCCGACGCCGGGTCATCGGCCAGTTCGCTGACCGAGTCCGTGATGGGTGGGATCGGCGGTGGAATGTTGGGAGGGTTGCTCGGCGTTGGTGGCGGCGGTGACGGGGGAACGGGCGTCACGTCGGTGCTGACCAGTCGCGGGAGCGTGAACATCGTTCCGGACAATCGGCTGAATTCCTTGATTGTTCAAGCGACCCCAGCGGACATCGACTTCATCGCGATGATCTTGGAGGAGATCGATCGAGAGGAGAGCCCCATTCAAGTGCGGACAGTGGCATCGCCCCGCTTGATTCCGGTCATTTATCAAGAGGCGTCCGACGTCGCGAACATCGTGAAGGAAGTCTTCGCCGAGAAGATTAATGGAGGCAGCAGTGGCGGCGGAAGTGATGCCGGAGGTCGTGGTGGTCGCGGCGGAGGTGGTGGCGGCGCCCCGTCGCCCCAGGATTTCTTTGCTGCCCTTCGTGGTGGCGGCGGTGGTGGCCGCGGTGGCGCAAGCGAAGCCAAGCCGAAGAGCGAACCGGTGCCGATGATCGTGGCCGTCGATGCCCGCAGCAACTCGTTGATCGTGACGGCCACACCGCAGGACATCACGATGGTCGAGGAACTGGTGGCCGTACTGGACCAATCGGGTTTGGAAAATGAAGAGACGGTGGAGGTGATTCCGATCACGGGATCGATGAAACCTGAATTGCTTCAAGAGGCGCTCGAATCGGTGCTTGGCAAGCAGGCTTCATCGACGGATTCTTCGGACAACAATGGTCGCGCCTCGTCGGAGGGAAGCAATGCCGGCGGTGGTCAGGGTGGAAGCTCCGCAGACGATATCCGGGCACGGATCGAAGCGTTCCGGGCGCGGGCTGGCGGCGGTGGTGGTCCATTTGGTGGCGCCGGCGGGGGACCGTTTGGTGGTGGCGGACGCGGTAGCGGCATCGGTGGTGGTCGGCCCGGTGGCGGTGGTGGAGGACCAGGTGGCGGCGCCGGACGTGGCGGCGGACGCGGACGATAGCGACTTTCCGAGTTTGATGAGGAGGGATCAATGATGATCATGCACGCCGGAGACATCCTGCAGCGCCGCGGCTTGCTCACGCCGCAGCAGTTAGAACAAAGCCGCAACGGCGATCCCGGATCGGTCGTTGATAACGCGGTCTCGCTCGGATTTGTCGACGCGCCCGATGCATTGGAGGCCATCGCAGACGAAGTCGGTCTTCGATTTGTTGATCTGCGGACCACCGACGTCGATCTGTCGGCGCTGGAGGGCTTTCCCCAGAAGCTGATTTATCGTCAATCATTGTTCCCAATTGGATGGGAAGACGGCGCACTGCTGGTCGCGACGGCGGATCCGTTTGATCTATACCCACTCGACGAGGCAGGGGCCGCGACGTCCAAGACCGTGATTCCGGTCGTCGCCGAACGCAATGAGATTGCGCGGCTGGTCAAGAAGCATCTCGGCGTCGGTAGCGAAACGGTCGAAGACCTCATGGCTGCCGTCGAGGATGATGACGAAATTGAGTTGCTCGAAGGCATCGAAACGGACGGTAGTGAACTCAGCGAGATGGCGCAGGAAGCGTCGGTCGTCCGTCTGGTCAATGAGATCCTCATCGAGGCCGTCGAAACGCGTGCCAGTGATATCCACATCGAGAGCCAATCGGATGGGCTGGTGGTACGTTACCGAATCGACGGCATTCTGCACTCTCAGCCTGTACCGCCGGAAATCAATCGGTTTCAGGCAGCGATCATCAGTCGGCTCAAGATCATGGCTCGACTGAACATTGCTGAGAAACGCCTTCCTCAGGACGGGCGGATCAAACTGCGTGTCCACGGCCGTGAGGTGGACATTCGATTGTCGGTCATCCCCATGATCCACGGCGAAGGCCTGGTGATGCGGGTGCTCGACAAGACGTCGATGGTGTTCGACCTGCAGGGTCTGGGCATGTCGTCGGAGATCTACGAACGATTCAGTGACCTCATTCGCCTGCCACACGGCATCCTTTTGGTGACGGGGCCGACCGGTAGCGGAAAGACGACGACGCTCTACAGCAGTCTGCTGCAAATTCGTAGTCCCGAAAACAAAATCATCACGACCGAGGATCCGGTCGAGTATCAACTTGACGGGATCAATCAGATCCAGGTCCATTCCAAGATTGGACTCACGTTCTCGGCGTCCCTGCGAAGTATTCTTCGGCATGATCCCGATGTGGTCTTGGTCGGTGAGATTCGTGACTTGGAAACGGCTGAGAACGCGACGCAAGCGTCACTGACAGGGCACCTGGTTTTCAGCACGCTGCACACGAATGACGCCGCGGGCGCGTTTACGCGGATGGTTGACATGGGCGTCGAACCGTTCTTGGTCGCCGGTACCGTCGAGGCGGTCATGGCCCAGCGGCTTTTGCGGCGATTGTGCCCGCACTGTAAACAAGCCGTTACGCCGGAGGAAGCAAATGCTCCCAAAGACTTCCCCTGGGATTCCCTTGGTGATCAACCCATTTACAAGTCCGTCGGATGCCGTGAGTGCCGCCAAGTCGGTTATTCGGGTCGATTGGGTATCTATGAGTTGTTGGTGAGCAGCGAGCCGATCCGCGAACTCGCCCAAAATCGAGCCAGCAGCTGGGATATCCGTCGTCAGGCGGTTAGCGAAGGCATGCGAACGCTCCGAATGGATGCCTGGGACAAAGTTGTCGCGGGCGTCACCAGCATCGACGAGGTCTTACGAGTTACCAAAGGCGAAGCACTCTAGCCTCTCACCAGATCGATCGTGATTCGCCCAGATCGAGCCCCCTTCTAGCCCTCTCAGCTGCCTTGCCAACGTTTCAATATGCCGCCCGTGATATCTCGGGCAAACTCGTCAATGGCAGCATTGAAGCCGCCAATCAGCGTGAAGCCTCGGCCACGTTGTCGCAGCGGGAGCTGTTTCCCACCAAGATCAATGAACAGGTCAAATCGTCCGGGATTTCATTGCTGGGCAAACGTCGCCAGAAAGTCGCCGGTCAAATTATGGCGACCTTCTATGCTCAACTCGCGTCGCTTCTGAGGAGCGGCGTGCCGATGATCCGGTCTCTCACCATTCTGGGTGAGCAGTCCTCCGCGCCGGTGCTCGGTGAAGTCCTGGGCGAACTCAAGGGCAAAGTCGAAGACGGCGAACCGCTCGGTGACGCGATGGCACGGTACCCGGGCGTGTTCAGCGACATGGGAATCAATATGGTGCGAGCCGGATCCGAAGGCGGGTTCCTGGAAGACGCCTTGGATCGCGTCGGGGCATTCACCGAGTTGCAGGAAGACTTGAAAGGCCGCACCGTCAGTGCCATGGCGTATCCGGTGTTCCTGTTCTGTATCGGCTCGATCGTCATCTCGGCGTTGTTGGTTTTCTTTGTGCCCAAATTTGACATGTTGTTCGACCGGCTTCGCCAGAAGGGTGAAATGCCGTCGACGACGGAGGCATTGTTGGCATTTAGCAACTTCCTGCAGAGCTACGGATGGATCGTCCTGATTGCCATGGCGGCGTTGGTCATCGCTCTGAAGGCTCAGTTGGCAACCGAACGCGGGCAAGAGTTCATGGATCGGTTGAAGCTCAAGATCCCAGTCTTGGGTGACATTCTGATGAACCTCTCCGTCGCACGGTTCTGTCGAGTGTTGGGGACGTTGTTGGGCAACGGCGTACCAATCCTGAAATCCCTGGATATTAGCCGGAGTGCCACGGGGAATCGATTGCTGTCGACTTCCATCGCCGATGCCACGGAAAATATTCGCAGTGGTGAGAGCTTGGCCACGCCGCTGCGAGCCTCCGGCTTGTTCCCGATGTCGGTCATCGAGATGATCAGCGTCGGGGAAGAAAGCAACTCACTGGACCGTGTTCTGCCCGACATCGCCGACTCGCTCGAGAAACGAACTTTCCGGCGGCTGGATCTGTTCGTACGCTTGCTCGAGCCGATCATGCTGCTGGTGATGGCGGTGTTGGTCCTCGCCGTTGTCATGGCGTTGCTTGTTCCCGTTCTCAAGAGCAGTACAAGTCTCTAGTGATCGTCGCTCGCGGTTCTCAACCCCGCATTCCTCTGCTTGGTTGATCCGTAGCGGAGTTGTCATCCCAGGAGCTCTTGGGGGGAGCTTCATGTGGTAACACGGATGTGACCGCCCGTTTGTCCAGCAACGCGATGGGATCAACCGATCGCCGGTGGCGAGGACTGACTTGGAGACGAACGGGGGGGCGGCTCAACAGCTCGCATGACAACGGATCCTTCACCAAGGGGTCGCGATCGCGAACCGCGACTTCGACTACAATCAATAGCCGAAGGATGCCATCCTCGGATGGATCGGCAGCTCTTCGGAAACCATCTTGTCGAATTTTCGTTGTCTTGCTCGTCGCTCTCTTCGTACCGGTATGCGCATGTTGGTCATATTGGCGATCGTCCCGCGGCTGCACCGGACCATTCGTGTGACATGGACGCGGGTTTATCAATGGAGGTGTTTATGATCAGCGACTTACTTCGGCGGCGTCCGACGGAGTCGATCTATCGCCGCTTGTCGCTTGTGCATCCGTCACGAGTTCG
This sequence comes from Planctomycetota bacterium, assembly GCA_038748615.1. Lineage (GTDB taxonomy): Bacteria > Planctomycetota > Planctomycetia > Pirellulales > Pirellulaceae > Rhodopirellula. The sequence continues at coordinate 28,075 of JBCDIU010000058.1, forward strand.
ACGATCAGGCAAGGTTGCGATCTTGATTCGAAATCGGACACGTCGTTGTGGTCTCACCATTACCGAATTGTTGGTGGTGCTGGCGGTCATCGGTGTCGTAGTGGGTTTGAGTCTCCCCGCTGTTCAGAATGCACGCGAAGCGGCTCGCCGAACCGCTTGCCAGAATCACCTCAAACAGATGGGAATCGGGCTGACGCTCCATCACCATGCGCATCGCTCGCTTCCGCCCGGTTACGTTTCGAGTAACGACCAAGGCAATGATAAGGGTTGGGGGTGGGGTGCGATCCTGCTGCCTTACGTCGAAGAGGCTCCACTGTATGACGCGCTTCGCCCCGCGAACCGGTCACTGACCGACGTTGCGTTCAATCGCGGTGAGATGTCCATCCTCAACAACTATGTCCAACTGTACGCTTGCCCCTCGGACGATGGTGGCGAGCTTGCACACGAATTGAGGGCGATCGTTGTACCTGGAAGCGTCTTCACGCCACCCTCAACACCTGCATCCACTGTACCCGAATCCACTGTTTCGGCTCTCCAGCAGAATCCTCAATGGTTGAGGTTGTCTCCGAGTTTTGGCGATGCGATGAGCTTGGGGATGTGGTTCAATCCGAAATTGAGCATCCTCGGACATATTGTCATTTCTTGGCCGCCAAAGCCACCGCCTCCTTCACCGCCGCCGCCACCGCCTCCCCCACCACCTCCGCCTCCTCCGCCGGTGTCTCTCAGTGTGGGGAAGTCAAACTATGTCGGTGTGTTTGGCAGCAACTGGGACAACCGAAGAAAGAACTGGACGAACATTGATTTCCGGGGAAACGGGCTGTTTGGACGGGATTCCAGTCTCCGCTACTCCGAAATTCCCGATGGGACCAGCCATACACTGGCCCTAGGAGAACGGAATTCTCGGAACCATGCGGCAACATGGCCTGGAGTCGATTCGACTCGTGGGTGCGAAACAGCGGACAACCAAACGGTGCTGGGGACCGCCTATTACCCGATCAATGAGAAACCGATCCCGAAGAATACTGATTGCGACGGGACTGGATCGGCTAATTTCAGCAGCAACCATCCGGGAGGGGCGCATTTCCTCATGGCGGACGGATCCGTCCGTTTCTTATCCGAGTCGATCGAGTTTCGTCGACACACCTCGGAAGCTGAAATGGGGCTCTTCCAAAAGTTGGCTCATCGCAGCGACGGAGGGCTTCTCGATGAGTTTTGAAGTGGCCGCTTTTCGAATCTTCGGTAGGATGAGGCCGGCCCATTCAACGGGCTCTTTATGCCTGCCGATCAGCATGGTTCTCACGCTGTTCATGGGGTGCCGTCAAGAAACGGTTGAGATTCAAAGAGGCCATTTGATCGATGTGCAGGGAAACGAGCACATGCAGTTGGAACTCGTCGCGGATGGGCCTCGGCAACAGCTCGTCGTGAATGTATTGGAATCGGGCACGACCACACCCTACAGCGTCGCTAGCAAGAAACTGGATGTTATCTTTAGCGGCGTTGGCCCAGAGATTCCCGTCCGTCTCGCCCCCGACCCCCGTCCATCAGACCCACTGGGTAGTACATCGCGTTTCGCGATCGATTTCGAGACCATCCCGAAGGCACTTCACGAAGCAGGCGACTATACGGCGAGATTTCTGATGGAAGTCCAAGGCTCGGCGGTAACCGGGCAACTTCAGCATCGAGACGACCACACGCACGCCCATCCTCACGATTGACGGCAAGCCTCGTCGGCGCGACAACCCGAACCGCCAGAAAAACGAAGTCCGTGTCATCGTCAGTTGCCGGCTGCCGACCAGCACCGCAACGTTCGGTGCATGACACTTCGGGTCGGGCTGAATCGCGTGTCATTGCGGTTTGGCATGACGGGTTTCACCCCATCAGTGACGCGTTTTCCGATGCGGCTGGACCTGAAACTCAGCGGCCGCTCCGCGTCGCGTATCGATGATGTTCCTTCGTGCGTGTTCATCTAGACCGGCGTGCGAGCATTCAAAGGATCGGACTTGGACGCGAAACGCCTGGGAACCCGTTATGCGCCGAAGAGGCCGTTGTCGTTTCGACGTCCCGAGATCTTATAGAAGTTCAAGAAAAGGTTCAGCCAAAACGGGATGACTTGGATGGAATCCCAGTGTTCGGCAATTTGACTGTCTTCGATTCTCCAGTAATCGACGATGATCATTCCTTGCGACTCGTCGCCGCGGTGCTTGGCTTTCAACGTGGCATGAGAATGAAACATCACGAGATCGCCATCGGCAACGATGCGTTTGACGTCATATCCGTACTCTGGAAAACGGCCAGCGAACTGTTTCACAAAGGAAACCAGTCCCTGAATGCCGTCCGGAATCGCGGAGTTGTGCTGTACGTAGAGGCTGTTGTCGAATTGTTCCAAGACGTAGTCGAAATTGTGATTATTCATTAGCTGCTGAACGAAGTCGGAAACCAGTTCGACATTGGTTCTTTCCGCCTCGGTCCACGTTAAACGGTGCATTGATCGAAAATCAATCAACAAGGGCGTCATGCATCACCGTCCTCTCATGTTGCATTATCAACTGGATTTCTCCATCATTTTTCGAGACAACCTCAGGATCACTCGTCGCGGCAAAAAAGGCACGATCCAGTTTAGGAACAAGTTCAGTGGTAGCTCATTAATCGTGACCAATTTACCTTTCAGCATTGCGTTGTAGCCAATCTTCGCGACGCTTGCGGGTGACTTGGCATTCTTCCAAAGGTCATTGCCTTCCAGGTTGCTGCTTGCGACAAACCCTGTCGCCACAGCGCCCGGGCAAAGGGCGGTCACGGTAATCCCTGTCCCACTGCTGCGGAGTTCTTCGTCGATTGCTTGAGACAAAGAAAGAACGTATGCCTTCGTGGCGTAGTAGACGGCCTGAAGCGGTCCAGGGATGAAGGCGACCGTTGAAGCGACATTTAGAATGCGTCCCTGTTTTCTCTGGACCATTGAAGGCAAGAACAAACGAATCAGTTCTGTCAACGCGACGATGTTCAGTTGAATCATCGACTGGTCGACCGCGGAGTCACGCTCATGAAAAATGCCGTGCCCACCAAATCCTGCGTTGTTGATGAGGTACCGAATCTCGATGTTCTGATCAGTGATCTGATCGAAGAGGTTCTGGGGAGAATCCAGGGCCGACGCGCACTTTAGGTAGATTGGGCTAGCGCGGTCGCGTGATATTCGCGATGTTGATTCCGTTGACTTTGAGTTCACGAAATCATGTTTGGAGCGATCGCGTTGGCCAAGA
>JBCDIU010000059.1:0-31046 GCA_038748615.1 Planctomycetota bacterium
ATGACGACAACCAAGGCATGCAACACAAGGATGCCTTTCCCGAGACCCTCCAAGCATGCCATGCGTTGATTTCGCAGCAAGATGAAGTCAATGATTCGTTGGCTCAAGATAACCAGCGACTGAAGTACGAGAACGAACAGCTCAAGCGATTCATCTACGGCCAGCGTAGCGAGCGGCACGTCGAAGACGATTCTCAACTCAAGCTCTTTGAAGAAGAACAAGGCACCACCGGGGAATTCTCCCCTGACGACGAAGTGATCGAAGAAGAGATCACCTACCGCAGGCGAAAGCGAACGAAGTCGGATCGCTTTCCCGAGAACCTGCCACGGGAGGTTCACGAGATCGACGTGGATGAAGAGGAGCGTCTTTGCCCGTGTTGCGGTGACGAGATGCCCGTCTTCGACTTCGACGAGCGGGAACGCCTGGAATACATTCCGGCCAAGCTTGTCGTCCACCTGATGCGTTACCTCAAGCGGGCCTGTGGAAAGTGCAAGCAGACGGTCAAAGTCGCTCCGCCCCCGCAATCGGGACACGATGCCGCTGCGCTCACAAAGGGTTCTCGCTACGGTTTCGGGGTGACTGCCCAGATCATTCTCGGCAAGTACGCCGACCACTTGCCGCTGTACCGGATGGAAGATGTCTTCGCCCGTGCCGGCGTGGTGATTCCCCGCAGCACGCAGGTGGATCTGTTGGCCGCAGCGGCCGACCTGCTCACACCGCTGACGGATCTGCTCAAGGAGCGTTTACTGGCTTCACCGGTGATCGGGATGGATGACACGCCGGTGCGTCTTCAAGATCCCAGCCTGCCCGGCAAGATGAGAACGGCGCGGATGTGGTTGGCCCGCTCAAACTTATGCGGCGCGGAAGACCCCCATCCGTATAGCGTGTTCTTCTTTCATCCCAGCCGCGCTCAAGGCAAACAAACCCGTGAAGGCCCTTCGGGATTTCTGGAGCATTACCGAGGCTGGGCCACGGTGGATGCTTATGGCGTGCACGAGGGCGTTTACTTGGGTCGCCAAGACGCAGTCTTTGCGTCGTGCTGTCATGTCCACGTGCGTCGGAAGTTTGAAGCGGCCAAAGTGAACGATCCCCGGCGTGCTTCGTTGGCCTTGGCCTTCTACCGACAACTGTTTGACATCGAAGATGAGGCGAAGGAATTTTCGGCGGATGACCGCTTAGGTCTGCGCCGTGAGAAGTCGTTGCCGCTGATGGAATCGTTCAAGGAGCAACTTGATACTTGGAAGGCCGAGCGCTCGCTGCTTCCCAAGAGCGCGATCGCTGGTGCGATTGGTTACGCCCTGAACCAGTGGCAACCGTTGACGGCGTTTCTGGAGGACGGTCGTTTACCAATTCACAACAACGACACGGAGAATGAACTTCGCAAGCTCACGATTGGCCGAAAAAATTGGATGTTCTTTGGCAGCGAAGCCGGTGGTGAAGTGGCGGCTCGGATGTACACGGTGATCACCAGTGCGACGCGTCATCAGTTGGACCTATGGGTCTACCTGGATGATGTCCTGCGCAGCCTTGCGGGCGGGACTTCGGATCTGGAACGACTGATGCCAGATCGCTGGGCGACGGATCACCCCGAATCCATCCGAACCTACCGACAACAGGAATCCCTCGCCCGCGCCGCCAAAACCAAAGCACGGCGAGCAAGACGAAGAAAGCTAAACCGGAGATAGCTCTACCGAACGCTTACCGTTGTTCGATGACATATTCCTCGGGATCAACGATTCAATGCTCCTCGACGCCCGCCTTTTCGAAACAGCGAGAAGTTCAGCACTCGATCATTCTGGTCGGATGATGGTGACAGAATCTCCACGATCTAATTCGGTACGCCCTTGATTTTGGACGGTGTGACAATGCGGCGGTCTTTCATCACGATGACCAGATCGGGCCGCACAATATCGCGCAGGGTTCACGTAGTTCTCTCCATCGATGACCTCATACCGCCGTCCGTCATCGGGATAACACGCCTATGCAAGATAAGTCAGTTGGCAAGAGACGCCGGACACGGTGCTTTCCCCTTATTCCAAGCGGATCGGTAAGCTGCAGCAGGAGAATGGTTCAAAGATGATCGTCAATTGATCACTTCTCGATGATCGCCATCTTTGAATACGGGGTAAATGAAGCGAATGACTGGCTCTAAATCGGATTCGGACACCGTCAAACAAATCACGGACATCCAGGCGTGTGTCAGGCTGCACCAGGGTTCGGTGTATTTCCCTTAGCTCGCAGTCCTCTTGATAGGTCATAAGACTACCACCGACTTAATTTGTCCTCCGTGGAACTTCCAAGCCGCCTCGACGCACCGCGCCCGCTGTGCGTGCCAAGGAAGACTGAGCGTCCAGCAAACTGAATCGGCCCAAACCACGGATGCAACACCAGCACGCCGCCCTGAATTCCCTAGGCTCGGTTCCCAACGTCGGCCAAAGGCCGCTACTGTAAGCCTTCAACGACGGTGAACTGGGTCATTTCATGCGTTGCTGGATCCATCACACGCACGGTGACCTCAACCGCGGGCAGGTCGTATGGGATCGGGGGGGATGACTCGGGTTGAGACGAATCGTAGCGTCCCGAGTCGACTTGGAAGTTCCGTTCGGCCGTCGATCCCGACAAAATTCTCGGAGTCACGTTGAGTCCGGAAACATTGTTAAGCACCCATGTCGATCCCGTCGCGGCTGGTTCCGTTCCGGCCCCCGCACCGATGACCCGAAATAACGTTCGACCATTGCTGGTTTGCGATTGGTCGAAGCCGTCCGTTTCGTAAGCGTCGGTCCAGGTGTCGTAGGTCGGCTGGAAGAAACAAATCGCTCCGGTCGCGTTGGAATGCACCAACTTTCCACTGCGTTTGATCGCCGACAGCGTCACGTGTTGAATCTCCAAGCCAGACATTTCCGACAGCAGGAAACTGTCGTAATTCGTGTTCGTGTTCGCGACGATCGCGCCGGCCGTACCAAAAGATGGCGTGGCCAGGAATCCAGTGTTGTTCATTCGATCGCGGAACGGCGAACCTGCCAAATATGGATAGAACGCATCGACAAAATCGCCGCGTCCGGCCAAAGAAAAGAAGTTTCCGTCAGCGCCGGTTCCGGGTGCACCGGTGGCGTCGGGTGGACTCAGGATTCCACGTCCAAACAAGTCATACATGCCTAGGTCGCCCACGCCAAGCGTCAGGTCGTCGCTGCCGATCGCACCGAGTTCGGAACTGATTCCGAATGCGGCGCTGTAACCTGTGTCATCATTTCCACCAACATCATCATCATTTACACCAGCCTTGCCTGGTTCGCCATCCGGTCCTGGCGTCAAAAAGACGGGGGCCGAATTATCAAATCCCTTCACATCGAACGCGACCACGTTGGACGCCACGACGTCTTCACCAGTGCGGTCCCAACGCGGATCCTCCGCCGCCAAATACTCGCGTTGCCACAATGTTCCCTCCAGGGTGTTCTTGGGCCCTGGATTGCCGAGTTCAAAGTGCGGCAGCAACCAACCGTTGAATAGACCGTGACGAGTCCCTGAACCGGAGTTTAAAGTATTGGGACTGGGGTGGGACGTCGGGAACCATGCCGGCGCGGTGGCCGTTGCCACCTCTTCACGCGTATCGGCCGTACCCTGCCAATTCAGAATCGTATCGTTCCAACCGAGTGCGACCAGTGGTAAAGAAGTTGCATTGTCGCTGGCACTATTGACCGTCCCAAAGGTCCCTCGGCCGAAATAGCGACCGGGGTATCGAACATGCGCGAAACGGTTGTGCGGCTGGACGAGATCTTCCAGCGAATTTGCGGCGACGTAGTTGGTTGGATCACCCGTCTGCGGATGAAACACCCTTCGCAGTGAAAGATCGAAGAAGTGGTGCAGCGGCGCCATGCCAACCAACCAATTGCTCTGCAATAGAAACCGATTGTCCGTCGCCGATGTTGGATGGGCATAGTTTGGATACAGCGTGTTTCCGATGGGATAGATGCGTTGCAGCGCAGTCGGCACCAGGCCAGGGTTCACCGTATCATTCAGCAGCGGACGCAATAACGGAGACTCGAAAGCGGACGCGCCCGTTCCGACCCTCAAACGTGAATTCAAATCGGGACGAATCAATAAGATCCGCTGGTGCAATCGAATTCGATCTGGCACATAGTCCTGGTCCGAATCGGCATACAACGGCATCGCCAACGGATGGTCTGCCAAACGAATATCATTGGTATCGGGGTACGTGCCCGCGGCATTGGGATCCACATCCCAAACCTGATAATCTGGAGATGCCCAAATGATGATCTCGGCATACTTACTGCGGATCACTCGCGGTTCCATCGCCGCGACTTGTTCAGCAGGATCCAGTGTCCCGTTACCGTTAACATCCACGGTGTCGTCAACCAAGTAAGCTGGGACTTTCCCGGTGAACCAATCATCCCCGGGGGCCTCCGCGGTGAACGCGATGTAGTCATCGAAGTCACCCTGACGCGAATGCTCGCGATAGGTCGGTCCGTTGTCGATGTTGCCGTAACCTGGGTCGCCAAATCCGACAACCGAACCCGTCGTGGTTTCTTGGAATGGCTTTGCACCGTACAAACCGAACGTATGCTCGGTCAGCGGTCCTTCGTAATACGTGAAGTAACCGCCTCCGGACTGACTCTTCAGCGGCGGCTGAGCCTTGATAGTCATGCTCCGCAGGTCCGTCCGCAAACGAAAACTCACGCCACGCAGTTTGCTCGACAGCGAAACCTGGCTGCGTCCTTCCTTCATCGTCTTACCAATCACGGCAAACGATTTACCAAGTGCCGCCATTAGCAGCAGCGTGATGGTCATCGCCATCAGCAATTCAACAAGTGTGAAAGCGGCTCGGTTTCGGTGACCCATCATCGTGGCCATGGTTGAAGTCATTCTCATGGTGATCAGCCTCAATCCAAAATCCGCGAAAACTGAACCGTCTCGAGCGCGTTGGTTAGCTCGCCCGGTCGATACTCAACCGGCACACTACGGTCAATGATGAAGAATCCCTTGGCACGCTCGAATTCGCCCGTGTCCGCTCCGACTTCTTCACCGACGGTCAACGTCGCCGAGTCAACTTCGAACAGACCGACCGTGACCCAAACGGCAAAGACGTTCGACTGGTCGGTCGCCAAGTTGGACAAGCGAGTCATCCCAAGTTGCTGGTGCACCGGACTGCGAACATGATCCTGAGGTGCGGTCACGGCTGCGTTGCCGGGCTCCCGCTGGAAGACCGGTTTGTCAGCCTGCACGGCCGTCGATCGGCTGACGTCCCGACGCAGGATCGTCGACTGGATTGGCTCCAATGGCTCACGTTCGATGGCGGCGTTGATTGACCATGGCCGATCCGTTTCAAGCACGGGTCGTGACCGCATCGTCTCCAGCGGTGCAATCGTTCCACCCATGGCAGACTTGAATACGCCGGCGAATTGCGTCGGAATATTTCGGTCGAATGACGGAATCTCCGCCGTGGCCGTGTTGCGATCATGATCAAACGTTTGCAACACCAGCGCCGATCCCGCCGTCATCCCCGCTTGGAAGAAGTTCGAATTCTGTGCGTCATAGGCTGCGTCCGCCAGATCGACTGGTGTATAGCCACGTCGGTTTCGCAAGAACTCGGCGAAGAATGCACCGTCGCCCGCCAACGAGTTTTCTGCAGACGTTGAGAAGCCGCCCATCAATGCCTTGTAGACCCTCAGATTTTTGACGGTGTTCAAGTTCACCTGGCCGTTGCGGAACAACCGACTACGGAATCCGTGTGGCGGACGGAACGTTTCCATCGTGATCGTGTTCGTCCAGAACCCGTTGTACGCATTGTTGGTCCCCATGTTGTCTTCCCAGCGACCGGACCCCGGATTCCATCCAAGATTCGTCGCCGGAACCACGTTCAACCAATTTTGCGGATCACCGTCCACGAGAGACGAGTTTTGACGGCCGCCAAATGGCGGCGTCGGCAACGGATTGTTGGGCACCGGACCAAGCGTTCGGAAATCGATGTTGGGACCGAACTGCGGATCTTCACCAGCAACTGATGGCGTCAATTCTGGACTCACAAAGTCGGCATCGAAGTCATAGGGCGACGGAACCTCTACCCAGTCAAGCAGTCGCCAGAAATTGGGAGACGGCGTCTTCTCGGGAACCGGTGGGTACGGATCACTCATCGCGGGCGTGTTGCGAGCAAATCCCACAAAGTCGTCGCCGCGTGGGTCGGATCCAGTCGGCGCCGTATCGGACGGAGCCGCAGGCAACCAGGGAAACGTGTCGTTGGGCGCCGTTAGCCCGCTGGTTGGAGCCATCGAACCCGTCGGTAATTCATGCTGTGCCGGCTCGTAGGCGAATACGTTGCTAGACGACGAAAAATAGTTCCACAGATACTTGAACCGCTCGTTGAAATTGAAACGTTGATCTTGGGTCGCGACCTGGAACGGTGCCACCGCCGGCGGCATCGGTGCTGGAGTCGCCAGTTGGTTGAACGATGTTTCGTATTGATTGGAGGTCGTCAGGGGGGCGATGCATGTTCCAAATTCAAAATTAAAACGGCCAGCACCGCTCGTTGGCACCCACATCATCTCTTCTGCGGACACATAGTCTCGGTTCAACCACATGACGTTCGCTGGATAACCCGCGTGAGGCATGCCCACATAGGGCGAAATCTCACTACGGACTTGATTGAACTGAGGTGTTCCGCCCGCCACGGTGCCCTGTTGAACACGAGAACCAAACGAATGGTTGACATACCCAAGCGTGCTGCTGTGTACCGTCGCAGTCCCAACAGCATCGGACGTTGGATCCGCCGAAACGACCGCATCGAGATTCAGATCGATTCGGAAATAAGGATTGTTGGCCGCGACCGCCGCAGCTGCACTGGTCGGTGCCGGTGGGAATGTATTGGCGCTGTACATCAAGTTGGTCGATGGACCCGCCGTGGCAACCTGCGAAACCGGCTTGCCCGTTTTGTAACGCGTGGCGAATCGCTCGGCCGGTACCATGTTGAATGGATCCTGGTCAGCATCGTCGACCCACAGCGTCCCACCGCCATCGGCCGGCGATTGCGTCAAACTGGTATCGTTGTCGTCGCTGCCGTTGAACACCGTCAAATCGATGGTGATGTAATCAACCGTGCGATACGGATTGAATTCCGGATGATACGGCTGAGTTGGATCCGCCAATCGTTGCAGGAACGCAGTCTTAAAAAACTCACGCGTCCCAGTGCGTTGACCAGTCGCGCCAAACGCGCGGTGCAACTCGCTCATTGCCGCGCGGTCATCAAACGGACGGTCCGGCAGTGTTCGTGTTCCGCCAGCGCTATAGTCCTGGTATGAGTCGACAGGATATCCCGCCAACGATGTGTCCAGCGCGTTCGAGGGTTCAGGATAGTATTGCCGGCCCGCCGGCGCCGCTTGATACGGCAGCGGCTCGGATACATTCACACCGATGGGCTCGGTGATCGTGGTCCATGCCGCCGGCGGATCGGCTGCAGCTTGGATTCCAATGATGGGCCTGATGGTAGCGTCCACTGTTGGGCCAACGTCATAGGTCGGCGTCTGCCGCATGTTGGCGTAGTCGTAAAGATTAATTTCGTTCGCGCTCAACAGAATCCGCTGCGGCGACTCAAACTGAGCGTAGGGAACCGACGGCGCTCCCGTTGTTGGATCCGTCGTTGGTGTACCACCCGCCGATGATTCACGAGAGCCAACATACGTTGTCGCACGCGGTCCAATCACCACATTTTGCCCACCGCGAACATAAACACCGTTGTCGGGATAGCTACCCGATGCGATTCGGTTGTAGAAAATCTGTCCCTCGTCAAATACATCCGTGAGCTGGTTCTCGATCGTCGTCGGGTTGAGATTGTTCGCAAAGAAGATCACACGATCGATCGCCCGCTCGGCGCGTTTCCGCTCAATCACGGAGCCCAAGGCCCAACGATCGAAGAACTTCGGATCCTCCGGCTGCACCGTCGCTGTATCACGATCCATCGCGATTGGCGTCGCCAATGCAGCCGCCGTGGCAACGGCATCGCTGCCCGCGGGCTGAATGAGGAAATCCGGACAGATTTCGTGAAGCGGCGATGTCGCTGGGTTATAGGTCGGAAGAGCCGTGTTGTTGTCCGGAATCACTGGTGCCGAGGCAGGGGTCGCCGGCTGCGCACCCGGCGCATGAATTTCACTGATCGCAACACGCCACACGGGCACGTTATTGCCCGGCGCCAACGCGCCGAGATTCAACTGCCATTCACCACCAACGAACGTGTAGAGTTCCTGCGGATAAGCGTGCGAGTTTGCCAAAGGGTCCGTTTCGCTACCCGGTGTTCGCAGTGGCTGTGGCGAACGTGTGCTACGCAATTCCAAGAACAATGAACCCTGAGGAATTCGATATTGATCCATGTCGTTATCGCCTCGGGTCGCAGATCCATCCATTCCTTGCAGGGACATGGTGCCGCCAGCATTGTCTTGATCGGTATCTTTGACTCGGCGGTCGTGAAAGGCGAGTGATTCTTCCAGAGTCAACTCGGGGCGTTCGGTTCCCCAAACTGTTCGATAGGTCTGCGGTTCGAGCACGTTGACGTTCCAACCGTCAAACGGATTGGGGTCATAATCGAAACGCGTCATGATCGCGTCGGTGTCACGGAAGTCGACGACGTTGACCGCCCACTGGGCGATCTTCCAGGCTCGATATTCCTGATTGAACTCGCTCAGTTGGTCGAGTGTTCTTTCGTTGACAGTCGTGGTGGCCGGATCATCCGTGTCCAAGCTGGGGACCCTCGGCTCATCGGGTGTGACACCCGTTCCGAAGAATGGCGAGTCAAACGCCGACAAGTCCGGATAGGAGTTCGGGAAATCGAACGCAACATCGCGGTTGGCATCACGAATCAGCACCATCGCGAGCACATACAAATGACGTGCAAACTGTTCGCGTCCCGTGATGTTCCGCGGGCTATAAGCGTTACCGGTCGACGGGGTATGGTTCGTCACCGTAGGAACCTGCAATTCACCCGTGGCAATCTTGTCCCGAGTAGATGTGTAAGGCCCCGCGCCACCAGACGGTGACAGGTGTTGATTCTCGCCGAACACTTCAGCGACCGACGTGCCAACCAACCGTCCATTCTGGTCGTCATCGATCGCGCCATCGCCATCGTCGTCGAATCCGTTGCCGAAGGGGCGATTCAGATTCAGCTTGCGCCCGGCACGCAACGCTTCAGGCATCAACTCCCACATGATGGCATTGCGAGCTTCGTTGGCTAAACCATTGCCTAGCGAAAGGTGAAACGTTCGCTGGGGGCTAGAGGCCGAGGTTGCCTCGACGGTGTTTTCCGCAAACTCCGATGGCAGACCACCACGAACGGTCGCGACAGTGTTGCTGGCCGTCGTCATCGAATCGGCGAGAGCTTGACGCAACGTGTCCAACGGCGCTTGACCGACGGATGCGTCGTTGTGGAAATCCTCGATGATCTCGATCAAACGATTCGATAACAGCTCGCGATCGAAACCATTGTTGCGGAGCAACGGTTCGAGGTCCGCAAAGCTGAACGGATTGTCGGGCTGGTCCGCCGGCGTCAGCTCCATTTCATAGGGATCGTCCAATGCATCGCCCGCGGTATCACCACCGTTGGTCACCACATGGCTCGTTCCACTGACGACCAAGTCACCGTTGACGCCAACCCCGATCGAACCTCGACCATACGCGTCGACCGGCAACCCCTGTGGGTGTGTGAACGCGTGTAAGTTCGGACGGTTCGGGTGACGCAGCTGCCCACGCAAATCGTCGCCCGTGCCCGTCACCGGATCGAATAAGAAACCAGGCACGGCCACGATCCGGCCGTAGGCTGTATCGCCCATGTTGGCGTACGCCCGAGCGGGTCCAAATGCGGACGACAGCACCCCCATGCGTTCGCCAATCAAACGCTGTGGCCCACGCATTAAATCGTCGGCCACATAGCTTGTCAGTGGTGTCGGCTCGGTGACAGAAACACCTAGTGTTCCCACAGAGGGGAACAGCGCACGGATCTCGATCTCCGCTGGGCCGTATCCCCAACCATGCGGTAACTGTGACTGCAAGGTTTCGCGAGTCGACGTGGGCGGGCTGCTGTAAACCAAACCCGGTGCATTGTCAGGACTGCTCGTCGGACGGCGAACGGCTCCGTTGGGCAGCACGGCACCTTGGATGTTGCCCGTGATCGCGTTGCGAGCTTGAGCAATGTTGCCTGCCAAGTTCACATTCACGCGGCCGCCCAGGTCTTCGACCATGTAGCTCACCAGCGGCTTGATCAGCTTGCCATCGGAGCTCTGAGTCAGTGGCAATCCCGCATCAATCCACACGCTGTCGACTTCGCCATCGCCGTTGTTATCGACATCCCACGAATCAATGATGCCATCGGCGTCATTGTCACGCCCGGCGAGCGCGCGTGCCAGATCAAACAGCTGAGCATCCGTCACCGATGTGAAATCGATGGGCCCACCAAGTCCGGGCCAAGGATTGCCGCCCGTGAAATTGGCATAGCTGAGTGCTTTGACGCCTTCGCCGCGATCAGAAATCACGGTCGGTACGGCGGGATCATTGGCGATCGGCAACGGTCGCAACGTCGACCGTTGGATCGCGACCAGCATGCGTTGCCGACGCAATAAGTCGGTGGTGCCTTCGCGGTTGTTGACCACCCAGTTCAGCATCGCGGGACGCACAAACGAAGGGGCGCTCTCCCCCAGTATTTCGTCCGTCGGGAAGTAGCTGAGGAACAGGTTGTTGTAATCCGGGGCGTCGTAAGGCTCGTCCGTATCGCCGGGTGGCAAGTCTTGGACAAACGACTCCAACGTCGTGCCGGGAATCTCCTCCGGTGCCAAACGGTGCATCGCGTAATGACCCTGCAAGGCGACCGGAACGTCGGGTCCATTCCGCAGGGGAAGGTTCTGCATACCAAGACTGGGCCAGTTGATCTGGGTCGTCAGCAATGGAGCCGAGGGAACTTGAAACGGAATCCCCGTGACCGGCATCCCTTGCGCACCGGCCGCCGTGCCGTTCTCGATCGCCGTGATGTTCAAGTCCGTCGAAACGACTTCATTCAGGTTGAACGGACGACGCGGATTGTTGGCCGCCACCACTCGTAGCGGGTCCGTGCCCATCAGCTGGTTCACACCGCCAAGCGGATGGAACTGACGTCGCGGTCGATCCCATCCCAGGCCGGGGCCATTGAGCATACGGCCATTCAGATAAAAGCTCGCATACGCCGTCGCCGTCGCCGGCGGAACGACACCTAGCCCGGCGTAATCATAAAACAGCTTCGCAGTCGGGAAAATCGTGTCATCGATCCACTCTTTTAGCGTTCGTGACTCGCCCTCCACGGTCACCGAGGATGAAAGGTGCGGACGAATGTCGATAACGATCTGACCGGTCAGTTGAGCACGACCTTGGGTGGCATTGCGGTGATCGCCAAAGTACCTCGTCACCTGAAACGTCAGGCTATCCAGGGGACCGCCGTCAAATGTCAACAAGCGACCGTTGAGTTCATCATCGACCGGGAAAGATGGTCGCGCGTAAAATGCCGGGTTCAGGGGCAGCGTTCCCACCGCGCCGGTGTATCCGGGGTAACGTCGCTCAACTTGGGCGTCGTTGCGACGATACGGGTACGAGTTCAAAAGCGGATGCAGCGCCGTATTCGTCGTTGCCGCAATGGGCAGCAGCGTTGGAAATCGCAGAAACTGATCATTCAGCAACACTGCCGGCAACACTTCGTTAGTCGGTGTGGGGAACACGCTGACCGGCATCACGTTGGCTTCCACCGCATCACGCATCCCGTACAAATCGCCCAGCAGGTCGTGACCCCACAACGACGAATCGGGACCTCGCGTACCAACCAAAATCTTGGCTAACGCGTCACTGACCAGCTTGCTGGTGTCGACGCGGGTCGTTTCGGCGCGATTCAGACTGAACGCGGCCGATCGCTGGCGCGACGTGAAAACCAGATACGATGCGCCCAACATGCTGAACAACGTCAGCATTCCCAGCACCACCAGCAACACGATTCCGCGACGACTTGGCGTCGACCGCGAAGCGTTGGTTTGATTCAAAAGGCGTTTCATTGGAAACCTCCTGTCACGACCGACAGGCACAACGAGAAGAGAGCTGCACGCGATCGGCAGCAGGAGGGGTGATGGTGGAGTGAATCATTCGAACACCACCTCCGATTCGATGACGGAGACCGCGCCGGCGACAATCGTGCAATACGTGTCATCAACGGGGCTCGAATTCGTGGGCGTCGCTTCGTCTTGAAACGCCCAGTCGGGTCCATCGAGCGTGACCCAACGCTTCCAAACGTCATAGTTTCCGCCACCGAATGCGTACCCTGACTCCAGTTCAGGTTCGTCGACGCGCAGAACGCGATACCATCGATGCACAGCCACACCGTCGGGCGTCAGTGCCCCGGCCGAGACTGTATGCGGCTGCCGCGACAACATCACCCATTCTTGAGTGTTGATCTCGCTGCTAACGGCTTGGCTGCCATACATCAAGACTTCACCGCCGGTACCACCTTGGAAGCCAATCGCTGTGGATGGATCAATCCAACAAAGGCGCTCCGCAGCTGGGTTTTCTTCCGCGTCGCTGACCGTGTAAGCGGCCGTGTTCAACGCCAGCGGATCATTCGGGCGGATCGGCACAGGCGACTGACGTTGACGCACGACGATGATCGATTGGCGAAATGAATCACCACCAAAGAACGGAGGAACCAATGTCGCAAACCAGGTGTAATCACTCGATGAATCGGTGGTCACGTCGACGGAGTTGCCGCCGATGTTCGAGCGACGCAGTAACACCGAACGGCTGCTCTCGTCGTTGAGCGCTTCCACCCCCGACAATCCACCGGCCCCCTGGAACAGGAACCTAGCCGTGGCGGCAGGCAACAATTGCCGTCGACTGATGGGCGTCGTCGTGGGATAGATCGGTGACTTCGGCGTCACTCGCCACATACGAGGCGACATCGGCCAATCCGGCGCGGCGCCAGCCGTCACCGCCGCGTTGGGCTCGGACAGGACAGCGTAACGTTCGCCGTAGTACGGGAACCGGCTGTAATCAAATGAGTTCGCACTCGTATCTGCCAGCGGAACGTAGGCTGGATCCGGTAGACCCAACGGATCAATGCATAATGCCGAAACGAGCCCAGCATCAAATGGATGATGGCCGTAGCCGGGCGTTTCCAATTTTAGGGTCGCTGTGGCCACCGGTGTGATCACCGTATTGATCGTGCCCTCAATCTTGGTGGCCACCGTTTCCAGCCGATTGGCAGGATCGTAATCGTAGGCACCAACGACATTCTCGGTCGAACCAGCGGTTTCCTTGTCGAACAAAACCAGCGAGTCAAGATGATTGAACTGCTGCGCCAGCCCGGCGGCGGCAGCCGATGTCGACTCGCTGATACTGCGGTCCATTTCCAATGTCGCTTGTGCGTTCTGGCTGGCGACGGGAATGAGCGCTGCCAAACCCAGCAAGCCCGTCATGATGACGCCGATCGCAAAGATCGTTTCCATCAACGTGACGCCGAGGCGAGTCGTCCGATTCATGACCATGCGTGCTTGACTCATTACAGCGATCCTTGATCAAAACTATTGACGGCGGCCGATCGCACTCGCGAGATGACTCGCTGAATTCGTGCCTGACGCGTCGCGTCGGTTGGTGTCGTTGCGGCCACCGGACGCAAGTTCGTCGTGTCGTCCGTTGGATCGCTCCAGGGCGTCGCAATGACTTCGCCGGTTCTTGCTTTGATCGTGATCCAAACCGATTCCGGATTCAGCAACGGTGTCGTGCCGTCCTTCGATTCATCGGTCAGCCAATTCGCATCTTGATCTTCAAGTTGTTCATTTGGGTCCGTCTTCACCTCACCAGCTCGACCGACCAACAGATGAATGTCGCCAGTGACCGGCAGCTCGGTCAGCGTCGGGTCATTGCCCGCACCCGAGGCAGTGATCAACTTCGATACCTCACCTCTGGAACCGAACAGAATGTAAAGCTCGCGGTAGTTCAGTTCACCCGCCACGGGCGGTGCAACGACGGCAGGATCCGCATCCACGGCAAACGGTGGCAACGTTGTGTCGAGATAGTTCCCTGCAGCAGCCATTGGCGAAAACTGATTTCCGCTGCCACCCATGCCCGACGACGTTAGGTCGATTGCCGTACCTTCGGGAAGCTCAATCGGCATCGCAATCGCTGGACGCGGCTGACGCTCGATCGAGTACGTGACTTCGGATTGATGAAACCGACGCAGGTTCGTATTGGGTTCGATAGACGTCGCCTCGGCAACGACATAGCCGGTGGGGTAACCCGGCAAGACTCCTGTCGGCCCGACCCAAAATGATACCGGTGGCGGTGCCGTTGTGCTAAGCCTCGAGATCTGCTGAATGACCAGTGGATAACCAGCGTCACCAAGCAGAATCTTGTCGCCGAGGTTGATCAACGTGGGCACCGACCGTGACTGAATGTCGTCCGCCGACCGCTGTAGCTCCGCTGCCGAAATGTTGAACAACACCAAATGGAAGTCATAGTTGGCATTGCCAGGCGAAGCAGCACCGGACGGATTCAACCGATCCGGACCATTTGCATTGAGCAAAAGTTCGTTATTCGAAAAAACCCGCTCGGAATCTTCGACGCCGATTGATAGGCCGTCCGGTAAGTAGGCGTAGTGAGCCGAGCTGCCGGTTCCGAAGCCCCGATAGTTGCGTTGACTGTTTGCGAACCGAATGCGGATCGACGAACAACGTTGAGCGATGTTCTTTGTGCCGACACGATCAATGATGATGCCGCCGCCACCGCCTTGAGCAATCGAACGAGCACGACCTTCCTCGATGGCGGCTTGAACCAACGATGCCGCCCGCGAAACCTTTTGTTCATTCAGCGTGTTCTTCACCGCTGGCAGGGCGATGCCGGCCAAGACCGAGATCACCGCGATCGCGACCATCAACTCCACCAGCGTCAGGCCGCGGCGAGTCGACGATGTCGAGCGATAGATTCGTGAGACGACCATACTGCGAGTCAACTAGAAGGAAAGCGAGGGGTAAATGTTGTCAGCCGATTCATCGTCACCGTCACCGTTGGCATCACCGCGCGCACCCAATTTCGAACTAATTTGCGATCCGTCCAAATACGGATCCACAAACGTGACCGCACCCGGGAAGCCGGCGGGCGTGGTGCTCGACGGTGAGCTGCTGGGCCATCCGTTCGTGGCGGTGGCATACGAAATCAGCGGCAGTCCCGTCCCATCATCATCCAGTCCGAATAAATCAAAATCCCCGTCATTGCCAGCAGAGATGATCATCGGAATCAGCGGGAACGGATCTTCGGCACGCCCGTTAACCAGTGGCGGCAACGTCGCGTTGTCGGTGTAACGAGGATCGACATTCAGAACATCCAGCGTGTCGCGTCCGAGGGCAACCTTGCGGGCATTGACCCAATCCCACTGTGCACGCGTGACGGTGGAAGCCGGATCCTCGTTGAATACACCCCATTCATCGGTCAGCAGGAAACCACACGGCCATCGCATGAAGCCGACCGGAACGCCCCACGAGTCGAGCACTTCAGGCATGCCGTCCTCATCCGTATCGCCCACGTCTCGAGTGCGAAGCGCATCCGTTGCGGGGACGCCATTGAGCGTGTTGGTGGACAGAATCAAATAAAGGCATTCGGATGACTGATTCTCTGTTGTCCATTCCCCATTGGCGGCGTTGCCGTCGACCAGTTGAGCGTAAGTGCTGACCGTCACACCTTGAGCGGCACCGATGGTCCTCGCAATTCGTTGACGTAATCGCAACAGTTGCCCGGCACGTTTGCTAGACGTGGTCGTCCCGGATGTGATCCCTGGAACAGCGACCGGCAAGGTTGATAAACCCGCTGTGCTGCGTCCGCCGTCATCTAGATACGACCAGACACCTGAGCCCATTGGAGCCAAGGGATAGGGAATTCTTGCCGGACCTTGGCTGATATCCTGGCGAGAATTCGGAAACGCACAACGCAACCAATCTCGCTTCCACATCAAGTCCGCGAGCGAGCGAGTCTGAATGCTGGCGTATCCCGCGGGCAGATTCACGCGAGCAAACGACTCTTCCTCGTACAGCCGTAACATCGAGATGTTCAGCCGATCGATCATCGCTTGTGCACGCGTATCTTGCGCCTGACGCTGGGCTCCCTGCAGCGCGATGGCAACCATGCTGCCCAAGATGCCAGCAATGACCATCGCGACGAGCAGCTCAACGAGCGTGAACGCGAATCGATGGGAATGATTTTGAAAAGACATGAGAAGAGACTCGCAATGCAGAGCGAGGCCATCCACCTTTACGGCAGATCAGATTCCAACGTTCGAGTCGAGAAGTTGGTAATATTGTCGAGCTGTGGTTTGTCAGCACCAAAGCCGGAGTCGGCATACTTATCGGATGTCGAAAGCGTGCCGCCAAACGTGAATGCCTTACCGCTGGCGAACTGAAACGCCGCTCCCGACGCCGCGCCAACTCCGGCGAGAACATTGCCTCCATAGCTGCCGTCCAGGCCAGGTGAAATCAACTGAAAACGGGTATCTTCGGCCCAATAAAAACCACCGGCGTTCGTATTGAGTTGCTCCGAAACATAGGGACGTGAAACACCGAGTTCGGAATCGTTGTCGGGGTGCAAAAAGACATTGAGCCCGTGCCATAAATTCGTGCTGGTTACCCATCCACCCGTCACCGCTGGAGGCACAAACGTTTGGCCGTAAGTCTTCGAATTGAAGTAGACCAACGGCTTCACATCATCGCCAATCGTATAGACCGGAAACGGGTCCACCAAAAAGTGAATCGTTGAAAGTGGTGCCCGGTTTGAGAATGCCGACTGAACCGGTGGCGTACTTCCACCGGGCGCCGCGACAGTACTCACATACTCGTCACTTGAGTACGAATAGACCGAAGTCGCGGAGCAGGGGTTGGGTGACGAAGAGTCGGTAGGATCGTTCGCGATCACGACACTCAACTTCTCGGGCGAGAAATCAGCGAAAGCGTTGTCTCGCTCGGAGTTCCATTGCACTTGCCCGTAGTCGGCAGTGACGCCCGTGGAAGGCATCGCGATCGGTGCCAAAGGCCCGCCCGGCCCAGTAAATGGCTTCCGCTTGTCACTGCTATAACCACCCAAGCAAAACACGATCGCCTCAGCTGGATCGATGCATTGCCTGTAGTGCGTGTAGCTTGCGGAGCCGCGTGGGTCCAGATTCCCGGTTACGGGCACACGCTCAAAGTCGTCGTTGAGGTGAGTGAACTGTGCGATCAGCTTCAACTCGTTGTCATCGATGTCCGGAAACGCCTTTCGGAAGTGGCGTTCGACGGCTTTCCAGTCGCTGAAGTCCGGCGGGTACTCGCCGTGATCCAGCTTGTAGGCCTCGAGCGCCTGATCAATGATGTCGATTTCCAGCCGAATGGCTGCTTCCTTGGCGGTTGTGAGTGCCCGCATCACAGCAGGAATCGCAACTGCTGACAGCACGCCAATGATGCTGATGACCACCAGGATCTCCACCAACGTGAAGCCGCGACGATTGTGTGTTGCTGGCTGACGATGAGAACGGGCCGCTAGAATAAGGGGCGTCCGAGGGCTTCGGTAATGCTTGGAGATGGGCATGGGTGATGAGAGTGGGAAAGGGGATCAGACGATCAGGGCACGGGATGATTCGATTGAAAGTGGGAAAAGGTTGTGGTGGCGCCCTTTGAAGGAAATCAGAAGCTCAAACGGACATGAAGCTCTAGTCGCTAATCTCACGAGGAAAATCGGGACAAAGCTTGGACTTTGGATGGGGCGTGTCGGCGTCGCCGTCAAGGTAGTGCGTCATTCGACCATTCAGATCACATACCAAGCATTCGACCGCGCCCGCCTCGAAATAAAGTCGAAACTTGTTTCGAATCGATTGCTGAGTATTGGATGGGCTAAGAATTTCGACACAAATCTCCGGTGCGATTTCAAAGGCAATTTGTCCACGAATCGCCGCGTGACGACCGTCGCTATACCAGCCGGCATCGACCGCCTTGACCCCGTCACTGGTCAACACAGGACATTCCGTATGGGGCTGTCCTCCAAGGAGATGATCAAGTTGCTTTGCAATGCGATACTGGCGTGTGCTGTGAGAGCCTCCCGCTGGTGGTGTCATGATGATCTGACCCTGAGCGTTGGTCTCGATGCGTCCCTGGTAAGCCGAAAGGGTTCGGTCACGCGAAACTTCATCCCAACGCTTACGATGAAACGACAGTGATTCCTCACGATTCGGTAGATCGATGATGAGTTGCATGACTAATCACTCATCTCACGAGGAAAATCGGGACAGAGCTTGGACTTTGGATGGGGTGTGTCCGCGTCGCCGTCGAGGTAATACGTCATTTGACCACTGAGATCGCAAAGCCAACATTCAATCGCCCCGGCTTCGAAATACAGTCGAATCTTGTTCTGAAGTTCGTTGGCGGTATTGGATCGACTGATGACTTCCACACAGATCTCGGGAGCAACTGAAAACGCACTTTGTCCACGTACCGCCCCGTATCGCTGGGTCGAATACCAGCCGGCATCGGCAATCTTGACTCCATCCGACGTCAGGATCGCACAGTCGCCAAACCCTTTACCACCAAGAAATACACGCAGCTGATAGGCAATCTCACTTTGACGTGAATAGTGCGGACCTTCTGCAGGCGGCGTCATGATGATCTGCCCAAGGGCATTCGTTTCGATGCGTTCAAGGGTGTCCTTCCAACGCACGTCCTCGCAGATATCGACCCATCGCTGCCGGTGGGACTCCATCGACTCCTCGCGATCCGGTAAATCAATGATGAGATGCATGGAAGGGGTGCTGAAATGAGGTGACAGTGATACGGGGCGACGCGAAGGGTTGATTGTATTGGCGACTAGCGGTTTGCGGCTTCCCTATGACAATCCGGAAATGAGTTCAACGAGGGGCATGAATAGACTGATCACAATGAAACCGACCGCGACACCGAGGAAGACGATCATCAGCGGCTCCATCAGTGCCGTCAGGCTGTCGGTCATGATCTTGACTTCTTCGTCGTAAGTGTCGGCCACCTTGTAAAGCATCGTATCGAGCTCACCGGTCTCCTCGCCGACGTCGACCATGTTGACCACAAGGTCATCGACGACGCGGCCCTTGATCTTCGTGATGTAGAACAGCACGGCCAGCGTTCCACCACCACCGATCATGTACAGCGCTAGGAACGTCAATGTCTCGACCAACCCGCCTGAGTCCAGTTTGCTGCCTTTGCTGGTCAGGGCCACCGACATGACCATGACACCCGGGAACGAACCAAACACAAACCAAAAGAACGCGGTCATCGGATGAAAGCCGAGAACGGAGTATTCCTTCAGCGGCTTGCTGATGACTTCCCCCTCGCGAATCGATTCACTGACTCGCGAAAAGAGACGTTCGAACATGGCATTGCCCGCCGTCTCTCTTGTGATATTGAGCGCTTCCAAAATCGGCACGCCTGAGCTGATCAGGGTTCCAAGCGTCCGCGTCGTCCGTGCCAAGATGTTCTTTTCAATCAGACTTCCGAAGATCGGAACGCGAATGATGAACATGTCAAAGCCGACACGTCCCTGTTTGAACTTCTTGACCAGCTTGATAAAGATCAAGAAACAAATTGGCAGGGCTAGCAACAGGAACCAATAGTTGGCGATGTAGTTACTCATCGCGATCAACAACATCGTCGGTGCCGGAAGATCCAGACCGAACTCATCAAACATCTTCTCGAACGTGGGCACGATGAAGACCATGATGAACGTCAAAATCAAAGTCGCCACCAAGACAACGATGACCGGATAGATCAACGCACCCTTGACTTTCCGTTTGAGCGACTCAGCAGATTCCAAAAAGTCGGCCAGACGATTGAGAATCGTTTCGAGTGCCCCACCGGCCTCACCGGCTTTGATCATGTTGACATACAAACGCGAGAACACCTTGGGGCATTTGCTCATCGCCTCGGACAGCGTTGAACCGCTTTCGATTTCGTCGCAAACATCCATCAAGGCATTCTTGAGTTTGCCCGGCTTTTGATTGTTCTCGAGGATTTTGAGGCTTCTCAGAATCGGCAGCCCGGCGTCTTGCAAGATCGACAGCTGACGGGTGAACGCGCAAATGTGCTTTGTCTTGGCTCCACCGATGGCGAAAGGACGTTTCTTGCCAGCCGTTCCTGCAGCCGCACCGGCGGCCTGTTTCTTGACGGCGATCTTGGTGACGAAGTAACCCATCTGACGGATGGTGGTTTGCGCTTCGTCTTCATTGGATGCTTCGATTTCGTCCCGGATCTCTTGTCCGGTCGCGTCCATCGCTTCGAATTGATAAGTCGGCATTACGCTTCACTCGGTAAAGGGAAGCCCTGGACCACCAAGGCCGCCATCGGATAGTCGTTTGTTCGCTCCAAAGCTGTCTCGAGGGTGCTCGATCGATTAACCATCGACCACCGTCTCTCGGACCACTTCGTCTAATGTCGTGATTCCGTCGCGGGCTAGATTCATCCCAAACTCGCGTAGCGTGACCATGCCATCGGCCTGGGCTTTGTCACGGAGTTCATCGGTGCTGGCATTGCCCATGATCATTTCACGAATGACGTCATTGAGCACCATCAACTCGAACAACGCTATCCGACCTTTGTATCCGGTGTTGTTGCACGCCTCGCAGCCGGAGCCTTTGAAGAAATCTGTATCACCAAGTTGCTCACGCTCCAATCCGAGCTGAAACAACAGGTCACTGCTAATTCGAGTCTTCTCTCGGCATTTCGTGCAGATGCGTCGTACCAGCCGCTGGGCCAGAATGGCCTCCACCGTCGCGCAAACCATGAACGCCTGGATGCCCATGTCCGAAAGCCGCGTCACCGTGCTGGGCGCATCGTTGGTGTGCAATGTGCTGAACACCAGATGCCCCGTCAGCGCCGCCTGAATGGCAATTTCGGCCGTTTCCAAATCACGGATTTCACCGACCAGAATCGTATCGGGATCCTGGCGCAGGATTGCCCTCAAGCAAGACGCAAACGTGACTCCGACGTCATGATCGATGGGGATCTGAACGATGCCTTCGATGTCGTACTCGACGGGATCCTCCGTGGTGATGATCTTCTCCTTCGGATCATTCAACTCCGAGAGCGTCGAATAAAGCGTGGTTGTCTTCCCCGATCCCGTCGGACCGGTGACCAAAATGATTCCGTTGGGGCGATCGATCGCCTTTCGAAAAATCGAAATGGTTCCCGGATCCATGCCCACATTGTCCAACGACAAATCCACGACCGAGCGATCGAGGACTCGCATGACCGTTGACTCACCGAAGATCGTCGGCAGCACGCTCACTCGAAGGTCAACCGGGTGACCACCGACCATCAGCTCGATCCGACCATCTTGCGGCATGCGACGTTCGGCGATGTCCAGGTTGGCCATCACCTTGATCCGCGTTGTGATGGCAAACGCAAGGTGCCGCGGCGGTGGGACCATCTCGTAGAGTACGCCTTCGGCTTTAATGCGAATACGAAACTCATCCTCGAATGGCTCAAAGTGGATGTCGCTGGCGTGATCTTTGATCGCCAACAACAGGACCATGTTGAGCAGCTTTCGTACTGGAGCCGAATCGGCCAGTGCCTCCGCATCGGTAATGTTGAACTTTTCATTGTCCAACAGACTCGCCGCCGCCTTCAGGTCCGCGTCGTCGGCCAGTTCCGCGACGAGTTTCTCAACACTCTCGGATTCGCTGTCGTAGTGCTTGGTGATGGTTTGGTTGACGTCCCGTTCCGTCGCAACGACCACATGAATGTCGAAGCCCAGGAACGTCCTTAGCTCGTCTTGAATATTGAGGTTCTGTGGATCGCACGTCGCCACGGTCAACCGGTTGCCTTCAAACGCAATCGGAACACAGCGATACAACTGCGCCATCGTTTCACTGATTTTTTCCAACACCTCCGGATCGATCTTCGCTTCCTCCAGCGACACCGTCTGCATGCCCATTTGCTCGGCGAGCGCTTGAATTAGCTGCTCATCGGTGATCAGCTGCATGTCCTCAGCGACTCGTCCGAAAAGGGCGCCCGGCTGTTGCTCTTGCTCATCGAGCACAACCTGCAATTGGTCATCGGTCAGGAAACCGAGGTCGACGAGGATCTGTCCGATACGACGGGTGGCCATAAAAGCTAGATTGGGCAACGAGGTTCACGGCAGCCAAGCCACCGAAGGGAAATCGATTCTCAGGCCGACTTTCGACATGGCGACCGTCGGCGGGTTGAGGGGGCTATTCTTCTTCGATCGGGACCGGTTCATCGGCCATGCCGCGACGCGACTGGACGATCCGCTTGGCAAGGTCATCAGGACGATGGGCCTTTGACAAAACGTCTTCCACGGTGACACGTTCGGCTTTCCAATGCTCATACAAGGCGTCATCCATCAGCTGCATGCCGAACTTTGCCCCGGTTTGCATAGACGAGTTGATCCGGAAGGTTTTATTCTCGCGAATTAGATTGCTGATGCCCGGTGTCACCACAAGGACTTCATAGGCCGCACACCGACCACCGCCGATCCTTGGCAATAGCGTTTGAGCCACGACGCCAATGAGTGTCGACGCCAACTGAGTCCGAATCTGATCCTGCAAGTTGCCCGGAAACGCATCGATGATCCGGTTCACCGTTCCCTGGGCACTGTTGGTGTGCAGCGTGCCAAAGACAACGTGACCTGTCTCCGCGGCACTAATGGCAGCTTCGATCGTTTCCAAATCGCGAAGCTCGCCGACCAAGATCACGTCGGGATCCTGACGCAACGCTCTCCGAATGGCTTCGGAGAAACTCGGCACATCCACGCCGACTTCACGCTGGTTGATCGTCGATTCGATGTGGTCGTGATAGAACTCAATCGGGTCTTCGATCGTGATGATGTGGTGATCGATCGTCTCGTTGAGCAAGTTGATCAGGCTGGCCAACGTCGTTGATTTGCCCGAGCCGGTGGGCCCGGTCACCAAAAAGAGCCCCCGCGGCCGGTGAATCATTTTCACGACCGATTCGGGCAGCCCCAATTGCTCTGGTGTCAATTTGTCATTCGGGATCTGCCGCAGCACCATTGAGATGAAACCGCGCTGCTTGAAGACCGAGACTCGGAATCGAGCCAACTCGCCAAATGCAAATCCAAAGTCGGTCGACCCGGTTTCCTGCAGCTCGCGCTGGCATCGCTCCGGTGTAATCGACTTCATCAGCCCAACGGCATCTTCCGCCTCCAGCGTCTTGGTCTCCAGCTTCCTCATTCGGCCATGCAGCCGGAACACGGGGGGCTGCCCTACCACAATGTGGATATCACTGACGCCTTGCTTCACTGCCGCCTGAAGCAGTTTGTCGATCAGCACGGTGGCCATGAGAGAACCTGCGATGAAGGGGCGGTCAAACCAACCGAACACCTCGCCAACCACCGGCCAATACCTGCTCGACAGATACACGGGCGGCCAGCAAGGGGCTCCAGCGAGACGCAAACGGCTGAAAAGGGTGTGAAAAGAGCGAGTATGCTCGCATTTGTGAACGCATTATCGCGCGAAACTGGCAAGAAGGCAATTGTTTTGCGGGAATTACGGTACCTTTGCGTTGGGAACCCCCAACACGTCCCCAGCGGATTGAACGCTGGGTTTCGCGGTGATGGGGCTGGGTGGGGATGGAGCCTTGGCGAGACAAATCAGCTCACCGGCGGATTAGGGTCGGCCCAATTGACCTCGCATCGCCCTCGCCAAAACACCACCACGGAGCAAGC
The DNA here is from genome assembly GCA_038748615.1 of Planctomycetota bacterium. Lineage (GTDB taxonomy): Bacteria > Planctomycetota > Planctomycetia > Pirellulales > Pirellulaceae > Rhodopirellula. Next base: position 23,740 of record JBCDIU010000059.1, read on the forward strand.
CGACGCGCGGGTCGCTTCATGACGAACCGCGGCCTTCCCCCCGCGTCTTTGAACGAACTAAATGGGACCCCAGAGCCCCCATCGTTTCAGCGTTGACCAAGTCGATCGTTGGCTAGAGCGACCCAAGGTCCTTCACGATATGGCTGAGCGCCAGCTCTTCTTGTTCGGTCTGTTTGGCGACCCGGTAGACCTCCTCAAATGTCGTGATTCCCCGGATCACTTTGAGCATTCCGTCCGAGTAGAGCGTGCTCATCCCGTTCCGGATCGCCTCCTCACGGATGATCTTCGTCGTCGTCCCCTTGAACATAAGTTCACGCAGCTTGTTATTGATCAGCATGAGCTCATAGATGCCCAATCGGCCTCGGTATCCGGAGCGTCCGCAATACGCACATCCCTTGCCTCGGCTGAACTCCGCTTGGGCGATCATTTCCGGTGGCAGCCGGCTGTCCTTGATCACCGACTCGGTTGGCTGGTACCGCACCTTGCATCGAGGGCAAATCGTCCTCACCAGGCGCTGTGCTAGTACCGCAATCACCGAACTCGCCACCATATAGGAAGGTACACCTATGTCCACCATTCTAGATATGGCACTGGGCGCATCGTTCGTGTGCAGGGTACTGAAAACCAGGTGTCCAGTTAAAGAGGCCTGAATTCCCATCGACGCGGTCTCGTGATCTCGCATTTCACCGACCAGGATGATGTTGGGTGCCTGACGCAACATCGAGCGAATGATCCGTGCGAAATCGAGTCCGATGCTATGCCGGACCTCCACCTGGTTGATGCCCGGCAGGTAGTACTCGACGGGATCTTCCGCCGTGATGACTTTGCGGTCAGGTCGATTCAATGCGTTCAGCGACGCGTACAAGGTCGTCGTCTTGCCCGACCCTGTCGGGCCAGTCACGAGGATGATTCCGTTGGGCCGACGAATCAGGCTATTGAAGTTCCGGAAGTCGCGTTCGGAGAGCCCCAGCTGGCGGACACCGACCTTAATGTTGTCTTTGTCCAGCAGCCGCATCACGCAAGACTGCCCGTGGTTGGTGGGGATGATGCTCACCCGCAAGTCGAGCTGTTTGTCGCCGACGGTGATTTTGATTCGTCCGTCCGTCGGCCGGCGTTTTTCGGAGATATCAATCTTGGAGAGAATCTTGATCCGCGCAATGATTGCCGAAAGCATCCGTCTTGGTGCCGACTCTCGCTCGACGCACACACCGTCGATTCGATAGCGGATCCGCACGCGATCCTCGAACGGCTCAACATGAATGTCACTGGCCCGCAATTGAACGGCTTCGGCAATCATGAGATTGACCAGCCGAATGACCGGGGCCGAGCTGTCGTCCACGGTTTCCTCGCCACCGCCTGTCGAGTCCGACTCGGTCTCGGTGAAGTCAATGGCGGTGTCGGTGAATTCCTGCAACATCGAGTCAGCCGATTCACCCTCGACCTGCCCGTAGTACTGGTTGATCGCCCCAATAATGGCCTCTTTGGGTGCGAGGGCTGTTTCGATTTTGCGATTGAGGATGAATCGGAGCTTCTCGATCGTCTCCAGATCGAACGGATCGGCAATCAGAATCGTTAGGGCACCGTCTTCGTCCTTGAATGGCAGGACGGTGTTCTCGCGCGCCACGGACTCGGGAACCAATTCAATCACCGTTTCGCTGATTCGCTCGGTTCTCAAGTCAACGAACGGAATCTTGTGAAAGGTCGCGATGGCTTCAGCGACTTCCTCGGGCGTCGCATACTCCATCTTCACCAGTACTTCGCCAATATTGGCGCCAGTGTTTTTGGCGACTTCCTCCGCCTCGGATAGCTGATCGAGGCTGATGATCCCCTTCTGGAGCAGCAGGTCGGTGAAGTCTTGCATGGTTTGGCTCACGATGTCACCTCGTCGGCTGGTCAGTGCTCGGCTCTGCGGCTCGGCAGGGAGAGAAGACCCCTAGGATATCACGCGCCCTCGAAATCGGGCCACGCGAATCGCCCGTCCAGACGCAAAACGACAAAAACGTGAGTCGGCACGGGGGCCGATGAGAACAATTTGGGGGACGAATGGTTCACCCTATGGCGAAATGCGGGCGAATTGACGCCCATCTGGCGAGACTTTTCACCTATGATCGATGTTTCTTCTCTCTTGCCTTTGGTTCCTTTTTCATGGCCAGCGTATCTGACCCGCCAGCCTCGATCGCGACGCCTTCATTGGACGCCCGCCCAATGGCCTCGGACCCGAATGATGTCGCCGAGCCGGATGGTTCGGCGCGGGCCACGAATCACTTCCTGGTATTTCAAGCGACCCCGGCCTGGCTTATTAGCACACTCGTGCACGTCGGCATCATCCTGGTGCTCGGCTTGGTCACCCTGGCTGACCCGGTCAAGATCGTCAACGTGCTTTCCGCGACGGTTAGCGCCGAAGAGGGGCCTGAAATCGAGCAATTCACCATTGAGCAGATTGATCCAGGTGAAATGGCGGAAGTGGAGGAGTTCACCGAGCCCGTCGAGATGAGCGAACTGGTCGAGATGATCGAGCCGGTATCCGTGGACGTGCCCATGGATTTGGCGTCGGTGCCTCTCGAAATTTCGCCTTTGGCAACCGCAATGGCGCCCGCTGACGCGTCGCTGCAAACCCTCGCGTCGGTTCAGGTGTCGGCGTTGGACAGCCGCAGTGTCGACATGAAGAAACGACTGTTACGAGAGTATGGAGGCAACGCTTCGAGTGAGGCGGCTGTCAGCAAGGCACTCAAATGGATCGCGTTGCACCAGCTGCCCAATGGCAGTTGGACGTTCAATCATTCGATCGTCTGCAAGGGCGCCTGCGACCATCCAGGTGAGCCGAGGCGGGCGGAACTGTATAACGCCGCAACGGCGCTCGCCCTGCTGCCCTTCCTTGGCGCCGGCCAGACGCACTATGGCGGCGAGTACAAGGACGTCGTTCGGCGCGGATTGTTGTTCTTGATCAAGAACGGGCGACCTGGCCGCGAAATGGGAATGCCTGTGCTCGACTTCAGCGAACGCCGTTCAAGGGGCAATCTCTATTCGCACGGCCTGGCGGCGATCGCGTTAACCGAAGCGTACGCGATGACCGAAGATCCGGCGCTTGCAGATCCTGCCCAGGCCGCCGTCAATTACATTGTGGCGGCCCAGTGTCGAGATGGAGGCTGGAGATACACGCCTCGTCAAGCCAGCGGCGGCGATACTTCGGTTGTTGGATGGCAGTTGATGGCACTCAAATCGGGCTACATGGGTCACTTGATTGTGCCGACCAAGACCGTTGCGGGCACCCAAAGGTTCCTAGACAAGGTGCAATCCAAGGGTGGCGCCTGGTATGGGTACACCAAGCCGAGCACCAAGATGCGTCCGGCTTGCACTGCCGTCGGATTGCTATGCCGCATGTACACCGGTTGGGACAAGAATCACGCCAAAATGAAACTGGGCGTGGATGACATTGCCGCCAAGGGCGTACTGAAAACGGACATGTATTACAACTACTACGCCGCGCAGGTATTGCGTCAGTACGGTGGCCCGCAGTGGGACCGTTTCAACGACACGCTCCGCAACTGGCTCGTCGAGACCCAAGCTCAGACCGGTGGGGCCGAGGGAAGTTGGAGCCTTCGCTCATCACACTTCGATGCCGGACGGCTCGGGATCACTTCGTTTGCGACGATGATTCTAGAAGTCTACTATCGTCATATGCCTCTCTACGCGGATCAGGTGCAGGAAGAGGAGTTCCCGCTTTGATCGGCTCAGGCGGTAACCCAGGACGCAAATCCGTTCACATCAATGTGTGCCAACCTCTGCCATCCCCCGCTGAATATGTTTGACGACGGTGGCGTGTAGCAAGAGAGATCGCTACAACTCATCAACTGGATCTCGATGAGTCGTGCTCTGAATCGGAGCACGACCGAGCCTGAAAACATCTTACTCCTTCGTCGGGTTCGCAGCGTCGAATCCTGCCCGTGCCCTCGTCCAAACTTCGCCGCCAAATCGCTTGGGCGGCAGCTCGATTGATGCACACCCGCGAGGTCGCGGAGTACTACCAGGCGAAACAGAAAGCAGCCCGTTCGATCGTGCGTGGATGGGTGAAACCGGCTGACCTACCCAGCAATGCCGAAATCCGTGACCAAGTTCAGATCTTGGCGCGAATGCTGGAACCGGAAACTCCCGACCGCGTCCTGCAGGCGATGCGACTACGGGCCCTATTTTGGATGCGTCACCTCGATGGCTACCATCCCCGGTTGATCGGTAGCGTCTTAACCGGCGGCATTCGCGAAGGTTCCGACATCGATTTGCACCTGTTTGCCAATCACGTCGATGCGATTGCGGATGAACTCGATGACCTGGGCACCAACTATCGCGTGGAACGTAAACGGCTCCCCAAAGAAGGCCAGCTACGGGTCTTCACGCACATCCACATCGATGACGAATATCCCATTGAATTGACGGTGTATCCACTTGCACAAATGGGGCATCGTTTTCGCAGCAGCATTACCGGAAAGCCCATCGAAAGAGCGACGCGACCCGAGTTGGAGAAGCTCATTGAGATCCAACATGGATTCAATGCAGACGCGCTCGCCACTCAGATGGCTGAAATGAACACTCGGCCAGATCGCGCCAGTGTGTTTCTGGCGCTGTTGATTCCGTTAGAAGGAGTCCGCGAGAATCCCAGATACCATCCTGAAGGCGACGCGTTGCACCACAGCCTGCAAGTATTCGAACTCGGTCGCGACGCATCGGCGTGGGACGAAGAGTTCTTGCTAGCAGCGTTGCTGCATGATGTGGGAAAAGCCATCGACCGCGATGACCATGTCGCCGCTGGCCTGGAGGCACTGGATGGATTCATTTCCGATCGCACCGCATGGCTGATCGCGCATCACATGGAGGCCCACACAATCCGAGATCGCACGATCGGCGCACGACGCCGACGGCACCTGACTTCCCATCCTGACTTTGAAACACTCATGTTGCTCAACGATTGTGATCGCCACGGTCGGGTTCCCGGAGCCAGAACATGCTCGCCCGAGGCGGCCCTGGATTACATTGATTCAATCCCAAACTGACAGGCGGTTTCCAAACGTCTAGAAACCCTTTCGAATTCATTTCTGACGAATGGACCAATGGGTTTGCTCTTTTTGAATGGGACTGAAATTGCCCCAATGCCTGGTGCGAGCCGCACTCAGGCATGCTGAGGCGCGACGCCTCGACCCATCGGTTGACCGATGTCGGTGAGCAGTTCTTTGAACCAGGGTGTCTGGCTGTCAAAGGGTTTGCCACCTCGGATTCGCTCGAATTCGATCGCACGCAACTCGTCGCCACGTTGCTCGTCTTCCCCAATGACACCACTGACGTCCGACAACGCACACTCGACGGCTTTGACGGCACAGCGACCGATCAAATCAATATCCTTGGCGTTGGCAGCCGCGGCACGACTGAAATAACCGCTCTTCTGGACCAGCGTCTTTTCCGCGCTGAGCATCTTACCGAAGTGCCCGGCAAACCACTTTCCTGGATTGACGGCGTCCAGTTTGTAATGTCCGAATGCGTCGCGAGGAACCGTTTCGCCACGTGACTCCATTTCCTCAATGATGGTCTCGACGCCGGCACCTTCGGAAATGAATAAGTTAACGCAGTCGTGTTCGTCCATCACGTCTCTCAATCGATCGGCTTCCGAAACCAGGTCGAAGTGCATTTCGGGGACATACACGCCGTGAATCTCACGCCGTGGGCGTGAAAGGCCGATCTCCGGAAGAAATGGCATCCGATCAAGGCGTTGGCGGTACGCCTGCGCAGTCGCCGCCGTCAACCAGCCACAGTGACGTCCCATGACCTCATGGACGATCAACATCCTTGGATTGGCGTTGTGTTCACCTACCACGTTCTCAAAGAACTTCGCACCCTCGTCAGCGGCGGTCCACGCACCAAGGCTCTGCCGAATGGGGATGACATCGTTGTCAATGGTTTTCGGCATTCCGACCACCCGCAGCGAATAGTCGTTGGCTGACAAAAATGCCGCCAGGTCCGCGGCGGTTGTATTGGTGTCGTCACCGCCGATCGTGTGAAGCACATCAACAGCGTCGAACTGCAATCGATTCGCGGCCGCCTTCAGCGGATCATCGCCATCCTCGACCAAACCGCGTGCAACGCAGTCGGCCACGTTGGTTAACTTCACGCGACTATTGCCGATGGGGCTGCCACCGAATTGATGCAGGATCGAGGCTTGCTGGCGCATTGCAGGCGTCACAACGAAACTGTCACCCAATAACAGCCCCTTGTAACCCGAACGGTAGCAAATGATTTCAACATCAGGTGCTTGCTCTTCATAGGCTGTAATCAACGCTCCGATGGCGGATGACAGACAGGGCGCGAGACCACCTGCTGTCAAAATGCCGACACGTTCAATCGCCATGAATTCGCTGCCCGTTTGCGTGAAGGGAATGAGTTGCCGCCAGAGTCGACGATCGACTCGCGAAAGACAAACGACGATTTTCACGGCTGCGGAAGTTGCTGCAAGGTGGCAAGCCGGTACGCCGATGACATGCCGCCCCGGTCTTACGGCGAACGGTTATACTATCGCGTTCAGGGCTCGCAAAAGGAGCATCCCCGAGAGTCTCAACCCATTCTGTCCGATACTCATGACCCAATCAAAATCGACCGTGAACCGCCGCGACATGCTTGGTAAATCCGCAACGATTGCTGCCTCCTCGGCCGTTTTGTCGGGGGCCTCGTCCGTCACCGCCGCCGACACGACATTGGAACCCAGTCGTGCCGAAGTTGGCCGCCTGAATCAGTCCGTTTGCAAATGGTGCTACCCCAAAGTCCCGCTCGACCAGTTCGCGGCCGACGTTGCCAAAATGGGTTTGGTGGGAATTGACTTACTCGACCCCGAGGACTTTCCGACCTTGAAGCAACATGGCCTTGTCTGCACGATGGTTCAGTCTCATCCGTTGACGAAGGGCCTCTGCGACCCGCAGTTCCACGACATGTGCCTGGAAAAGTTGAATGGAGCGATCGAAGCGACCGCTGCCGAAGGATGGAAGAACGTCATCTGTTTCAGCGGCAATGCGAGGGGAATCGATCGCGACGCGGGCATGGCCAACTGTGTCAAAGCCCTATCGAAAATCATTCCCGTCGCCGAGAAAGCCGGCGTGACGCTGCAGATGGAGCTTCTAAACAGCAAAGTGAATCACGCCGACTACATGTGCGATAACAGCGAATGGGGCGTCGAACTGGTCAAGCGGGTTGGTAGCGATCACTTCAAGTTGCTCTACGACATCTATCACATGCAAATCATGGAAGGCGACATCATTCGGACGATCGAGGCC
>JBCDIU010000060.1:0-27759 GCA_038748615.1 Planctomycetota bacterium
CGATCCGTGAGATCATGACGGGGCATCTGACTTCCTCCTTGATTATCTGTGGTAAGACAATCGGGAGGTTGCCAGATGTGCTCTTCAAATCAAATAGCGATTACCAGACAGTGCCTAGTAGTCTTTGTTGGAGTAGCTCGGCCTGTTCAGCTGGGTCGACACGATGGTGAGAATGGGATGCTGTGAGGTATAAGCCCATAGATCGCATCGGAATCCTCCTGAAGAATGGGACTGAGGCATTGCGATTTGAGATAAGGTCGTATGTAAGCTGCGTGAGCCCATTGGGTGGGCGAGCTGTCCCACACGAGCCGGTGTCTTCAGGGAGGATTGAGCTTGACTGAAGACTCCTTGTTTAGTGCGGTTCTTGGAGCTAATGCTTTCCTCATTTGAGAGGCTTTAGGTCGAGGGGCATAATGCTAAATCTCAGTTCTTGTAGAGGAATGAATGCCAATGATCATGGGTGACGGAATTTGGTGCGCTTGCCGAGAGAACAATTCGTGGACAAGAAGGGCACAGCCGTGCGGCAATGTGGATCTTGGACTGTCTTACGTGAGTCGATGGCTCGATGGCCTGTAGAATACTACTGGGTTAAGGTTTCGGCGGTCTGTAACACGGCGCGGAGAAATAGACGCTCGGAAGAACGTCCAATCAACCCTTACGGCGGTCGGTGTGGAAACTGTACCTAAATACAGACAAAGAATCCGCGGCGAATCAGCAGGACGACCGCCTGGTTAATGCAAATGAAGCCACATTCCCATTCACTTTACGCTCTGGCCTTCTTGCTTGGCGTATTCCAAACATTTCCTGTGCATGTTGGCGCGAAGCTCGCGATTTCGGAAATAATTCTATGTGCTCTCGCCGTGCCATTATTTCTGCGATTTGGAAATGAACGAGAGGCGCGTTGGAGACGCTTTTTGCTTTGCGTCGGGGTCTCTTTGGTGGGAATGCTGTTATCCCTAATCTATTTGAAATCGGATTTGTTTCTGTCCTTTAAAGAAATGCTGACCCCAACGCTTCTTGCCGTTTCAGCGTATACATTTCTGATGATTTTTTCCGCGAATCCAAACACGCTCCTGCCATTCGCGATCGGGTCCCTTCTCGCTGGCGCAATTCGCGGGTTCACGGATCCGGATCTTGTCCGTGAAAGTAGCGACTACGGGCAGACGATTGTTATGCCCTGGGTGGAGGCGGCGATGTTCAGCGCATTGATGTTGCTAGCCAGTTATAGGCGTTTGCTGACCGCCGCGTCCCTTCTCGTTGTCTGCGTCGCAGCCGTTTTATGCGATGCCAGGTCAATTTTTGCGATCAGTGTTCTGAGCATTGCTGTCAACTTGATTACCCCGGAAAAACTTAGCCGATACCTGATCGCTACAAAATCGAAGTTGACGACACGCCTGGTCTTGGGGTTCCTGGTAACCGCCTACGTCAGTTACCTCGGTCTCGTCGTGGTGTCTAGCCAGGGATATCTAGGGCTCCAACGAGCCGCGCAGATCCGCAGCATGAGGAACGCCCTCAATCCTATCGAGTACGCAATCCGAAATGGCCGATCGGGGCTCGCAACCAGCTATGTCGCGATACTCGAGGAGCCGATTGCCGGACACGGCCCTGGCGCGAAGGGGAGGGCGATCGTAGCCAAGACTGAGTCTCAGTTTCAAATCAGATTAAGCCGATCGGAATTAGCAAAGTATAACTGGACCATTCCGACGCACTCCATCATTCTAAACGCTTGGGTCCAGTGCGGGATCGTGGCCGCCGTCGTCTGGCTGTATGCATTCTATCTATTGGTCACAGCTGGTCTCTGTTCTACGGTTTTTCCTCCAAGAGTGAAGGCTTGGTGCATTTATAGTATCATCTCTGTCTGTTGGGCACTTGTGTTTTCACCGTTGTCATACGGGGTCCGTCAGCAGATAGCGGCAATGATCGCGGCTTCCCTGGCGTGCTCAGTCTCACGCTCAGATGTGGGACAGCGTCTCGGTTTAGGATACCCGCCCGAGTCCCGGCAAACCGCGTTTCGTGCGATTGAGGGTTACTCTCAATAACAACCCTCTCATGCCTTTGAGGTTTCGATCCGAGTAGGCTCGACTGGATGCGCTAGCGCGGCCCCAAAGGATTAGTCGCAAAAGAAGATGATAACGCCGATTATTTGGTAGTAGACATAGCAAACAATATGAGAATCGACATTCTCTCTAACAAGCTCGCGACAGACCGGTTTGGGGGAGTGGCGCGGTACATCGTCGAGCTCGCCAAAGCGATCAATAAGACATCGAACCATGTCCGCTTGGATGCGAAGGTTTTTCAGAATGAATATCTTAGGCGTAGCTGTGGGGAGTTGGGGCACAACGGTATCTTCTCAAAGAAGTTTGGACGGTTCGCTCCGACCATCAATAGTGTGTTGCGGTCTAGTGTCGTAGGTGGGAGGCTACGGTCAGACCTTACCCATTCTACTTTCTACGAGCGACCGTCGGTGGGCTTCCGAAACGCGCCGTCGGTCTTGACGGTGTACGACATGATCCATGAGGTTTTCTATCCTCGTCAGCGCTTCGTTGCGGTGAAACGAAAAGCATTCAAGAGAGCGGATAGGATGATCGCGATTTCCGAGCACACAAAGTGCGATATTGTTGAACGCTGGGATGCTGATCCGGACACGATCGACGTCGTTCATCTTGCGTCGAGTATTGAAGATGTCATTCGCGAACCGACTTGGGTTTCACCCACACCAGCCCCGTACCTTCTTTGGGTTGGGAGCCGGGGTTTCTACAAGAACTTTCGACGATTTGTTCAGGCGTTGCCGCTAACTAGCTGCTACCAGGACGGTGTTGGCGTCGTCTGCGCCGGAGGGGCAGGGTTTTCATCAAAAAACTTAGAGGATCTTCACACGTCGGGAGTCGATCCTAGAAGGGTTGTACATGTGAGTCCGAGTGAAGCTGAGCTCGCTGGCTTATACGAGCATGCCTCAATGTTGGTGTATGCGTCGGAGTATGAAGGTTTTGGGATACCGCTGCTCGAGGCGATGCAACTCGGTTGTCCAGTTGTTGCATCTGACACTAGCAGCATGCCTGAGGTTGCCGAGGACGCTGCAGAGTACTGCGACCCGCTGTCCTGCGATTCGATCGCTACTGCTATCGACAGTGTTTACTATGATTCCACCAAGCGTCAGTTCCTTATCGATCGCGGGCGGAAAAGAGCACGCAGATTCAGCTGGAAACGATGCGGTGAAGAGACTATTGAGACGTATTTGAAAGCGATTGGTTAGCGTTGGGGTCGTCTCACACCACCTTAGTATGTTCGACTGGCGGTGTCTTTCGTGTTTCGAAGGGGACGGCGGATTTACATGGCGGCTATCCGCCCGGTGGCTTGGGTTGAGCAACGTTTTCGCACTATTGCCTCGGGTGGGCCTGGCAAATCGCCTTTTGGTATGGGCCCGTGCAACGGTTTGTGCGCATCGGCTCGGAAGTCCATTGGCGGTTCATGGATGGGGACACCTTCACTTGGGTCCAGTTCTAAGACGCGAGTCGAGCTACCGTCTCTACATTATGCAGGTGAGAACGTGTAGGGCGCCAGGACAGCTGACGTATGCGAGATTTAAGTCTTTGATCTATGGTCGCGCGTTTCATTACAACTGTCCGCTTGACCAAGCTACTGAGAGGGCTGAACGCGGCGAGTGTACGTTCATCTACGATGCAGTTCCTGACCACAATGACTACTTCGTGGGCCTGCGAGGCAATGAAGGGCTCTTGAGATCGGCTTTTCATGAACTTGTTCGACCACGAGTTCGACGGGAGGTATATGCGAGACCTGCACCTGAGATCGCCCTTCATGTCCGTCGCGGTGACTTCGTCACGATTGACCGTCAGCTCAGCCGTATAGAGTATTTTGTAGATGCGGTCGAGCGAATTCGCGATGTGGTGGGACAATGCGTCCCGGCGACTGTTTTCACCGATGGATCGGCGGATGAAGTTGACGCTCTTCGGAGGCTCCCGAATCTACAATTGCATGATCGGATAGGCGACGTCGGGGACTTACTCCACATGTCGCGTGCAAACTACATCGTCACAAGTCTGCACAGCACCTTCGGTTACTGGGCGGCATTTATTTCGGACGCATCAATCATTCTCGATTGCGCCCATGGAGAAACGCGAATACGATCAAGCTCAAATCAGTTGTTTGAGGGCCCTCTTGAGTCCTTGGGTAGAGACATATGAGCGGGGACCGGCCACATCGCCGCCGGGTTCTGGTGCTTTATACGAGATTGGCACCATATTTCCACGCTAGCCTTGACTATCTGGTTAGCAATTACGACGTGCATGTAGACATTGTTCGCTACAAGCCTGACCCCAATGCGCCTCTGTTATTCAACGAGACCGAGCACCTTAAGCTGGTGGATTTGGACGAGGTGACAGATCGATGGCTTCGAGATCAGTGTCGGTCACAGAGTACCGCCTTGATCCTGACGTCGGGATGGCGAGAGAAGCGTTATTGCAGAGCGCTGAAACACACGAAGAATCCAAGTGTCGTGATGGTTGACAATCCGTTTCGGGGTAACATTCGCCAACGACTTGCAAGTGTTTTTGCGTCATCTGGTCTTCAGCAGTGTTTCTCGCATGCCTGGGTGACCGGCCACTCCAGCTACGAGCTTATGCGGCGGCTGGGATTCCATCCTCAGCAGATTCTCGACGGGTTGTATGTTGGTGCTCAATCTCGTTCTTCAAGATCCACAGGAATAACTTGCACGGAACCCCATGCGGTGGGTGAAAAGAGTCGTCGATCAAATACGCTTTTGTATGCCGGGCGTTTGAAAGCTTGGAAGGGTCTTCGCGAGCTGGTGGATGTATTCGAAACGGTTGTGGAGAGGCTTGATCAACCCTGGAAGCTGCGAATTGCTGGCCGGGGGGAATTGTACGAAGAGCTAGCGCATCTAGGCACTCAAAACACAGAGTTTCTCGGGTTTCTTCACCCGGATGAACTTCAACGTGAAATGATGAATGCCAAGGTTTTCTGCCTCGCTAGCTGGGATGAGCATTGGGGCGTTGCCGTACACGAAGCGGCCCAGAATGGGTTGCCGCTTCTCCTAAGTGATGGCGTGCGATCAGGTGAATCATTCTTAATCGATGGATACAACGGTTACGAGTTTCGCGCGGGAGACAACGAATCACTACGAGTTAGTCTGACTAGATTGTTGAGTGAACAATCCGAAGCCCTCTTGCGGATGGGACGCCGGAGTCTCGCTCTATCCGAGCGTATCACCGTCGAGCAATGGGCGGCAAAGGTCTGGCGTCTTGCAACAACGCAGCTTGAAGATTTTGGCCAAAACGGTGTCATGGTTTAACATTCGCAATGTTGAGTATAGCGACAATTTCTTTCAACCAGGGTGCCTTCCTCGACAGAGCAATTGCCTCTGTAGTGTCGCAGCTCTCGGACGAGGACGAATATATTGTCATTGACGGCGGATCAAACGACGAAAGTGTACGAATCATCGAGTCTTACCGCTCAAATATTCGGTATTGGCACACTCGGAAAGATGAAGGACCTGCCGACGCGCTGAATATGGCGCTGAATGTCGCTACCAAACCTTATTTTTACTACATTAATGCAGACGATTACGTTCTTCCAGGTTCTCTCGAGCGATTACGGAACTACCTCGTGAGTTGCCCGACGACCGGATTCGCATATGGTCATGGGTGGACCAATGACGCTGCGGTTCATGGGCTCAGGTTTCGATACAGTGACCGATGGGACATTCGGGGATATGCTCGCGGAGTTTGTTCCGTTGTACAGCAGTCCACTGTTATTGCGACATCGGCAATGCGTGCGATCGATGGCTTTAACGTTAACAATCGAACGTGTTGGGATGGTGAGTTGCTCTTTGACCTGTCGAGAAGTGGATACCAGGCAGAGAGGCTGCCGTTTACGATTGGGGTTTTTCGGATCCATGCGGAGAGTATCACCGGCTCCGCACGCAATACCGTTCGTTATCACGCAGATCGCGACCGAATCGCCGCATCTATTGGTGAAGAATTTAGACCTTTGCAGCATAGGCATTTGGTTGAGCGCTCTTGCCGGCGCAGTGTTCGTCTTGCGAGAGCAGTGGTAGCAAAATCGATCGCCGTTCGACGATTATGAAAAATCGTTTTGTAACATCAGATTATTCGAGAGAGTTGGGCGGCGCGGCCAAGACAATCGGCCTCTTTAGGGATGCACTTGGCGGGTCAATTACATCGTTCAGCAGGAACCCGCCCTGCAGCGCCGCGACATCGGAGGACCTGTACCTACAGACTGGTCGGGGATGGATTTCAAAGAATTATGGTATCCCTACGCGAGAGTCTGAAAGCTCCAGCTGTGAGAAGATTGAGATTCGAGAGTGTTTCCTTTCTTGTCATTTGCTATATCGTTATCACTGCCAGTGGGTGTGGAAACGAGCGAATGATTTAGAGGTGCCGTTTTGGATTGTTCCACACGGCGGCCTAGATCCCTGGGTTTTCGGTTATCGATCGATTCAAAAACGAATTTGGATGAAGACACACGGTCGACGGCTCTTTAGGGATGCAGGTTCGATTGTTTTCGCAACCGAACGTGAGAGGCGCAAAGCATCTGAATTCGTCGATACGGGAAATTCGAGAGTGGTGCGGTGGCCTGTACGAGCTCTCGCCACTGATAATCGAGGGTATGCACGAAAGGAGTTTAGAAGGAAGAATGGGCTTCCTAGGGACTCTAGGATCTTGTTATTTCTCGGGCGCCTTCATTCTATGAAGCGACCAGTCGAGACCATCGACTGTTTTGCTAAATCCTCCCCACCGAGTGATTGTATCCTCTGCATCGTTGGTAACGACGGTGATCTCACGCAAAAACAGTTGACCGCTTTAGTTCCCGATTCGCTTGAGGAGCAAATTGTTGTTACGGGGCCGTTGTGGGGTGCTGATAGAGATGAGGCAATCTTGGCATCGGATGCTTTTGTTTCGCTCTCGTATCGCGAGAATTTTGGGCACACCGTTGCGGAAGCGATGTCGGCTGGCCTGCCAGTAATCTTATCGCCTGGCAATGATCTTGCTGGCGAATTAATCGACCGTCAGCCAGGCTATATATTGAATTCTAACGAAGGTGATGAGGCGATAGTCGCGTTGAAGTGGTTCTACGACCTCAAGGCGCTCGCTAGCGAGGAGATTGGATCGTCGAACAGAAACTGGGTAAGATCAGAACTTCAGTTCGCAAATTTCCGCGAGCAACTCAAGGGTTTGAGGCGCGAGTTGCTAGGCGATAGGGGAGACTGGAGTTGACAAACATTTCGATTGTCACGGCCGTGCGGAATTGTGGTGAGAACCTTGGAGAGGCTATTCTCTCTGTGGATTCACAGTTTTGCGAATCTCGCGAATATGTTGTCATTGACGGAGACTCACATGACGGAACAGAACTCGTCCTAGCTTCAAATCTAGATCATATTGATATATTAGTGTCCGAACCGGACGAAGGGATCTACGACGCACTGAACAAAGGAATCGCGCGTAGCAGCGGGGATGTGATCGGATTCCTGCACGCCGATGATGTTCTAGCGGATGATACTGTTCTGCATGAGATTAGGGAAGCTTTTCTGGATAGTGATGTTGAGGCGGTTTTCGGCGACCTGGTATACGTTGATCAGCAGGCAACGTCGCGCATTCATCGTTATTGGCAGGAGGCTAGTTACGATGTTGGACGCTTCCACTTGGGATGGATGCCGCCCCATCCGACCGTTTATATCAGGAAAGAAGTGTATGAAGAGTTTGGCGGGTACCGAACGGATTTTAGCATCTCGGCAGATTATGAGATGATGGTACGTCTTATGGTGAAACACCGCATTCGAGTGAAACACATTCCAAAGATCATGGTTAAGATGCGGAAAGGGGGGAAATCAAACGCTTCATGGGCGAATCGGCGGCTTGCGAATTGGGAGGATCGGCAAGCTTGGATCGTTAACGGGCTGAAGCCACCACCGTTCTTGCGTTTGACGAAGCCGCTGCGGAAGTTGCCTCAGTATTGGCGGCGGCCTCCGGTCTCGCTTGGGCCGGATTGAAATCTTGCTTTGATCAGCGTATCGTTCTGAGTTCTTATGAGCCGGTTCGACGTCGGAACTCCGATGTCGGCCGGCTTTCTTTGTTTCTTCATTAGGGTTTGTTGCGTGATGACGGACGCCATCGAGTTGGGTTCGGGTTCGGCGGTGGTGTTATCGGGCCGGTTGCGGGACGGAACCGCGCGTTTGGGGATTGTTGGCCTCGGTTACGTCGGGCTGCCGCTCATCAGTGCTTTTACTCAGGCCGGTTTTCGGTGCGTCGGGTTTGATGTCGATGCATCCAAGGTGGAATCGCTCAATGCTGGGCGCAGTTACATCCAGCATATTGACTCCGAAACGATCGCTGACTGGCGCCGGCGAGAACTATTTGAAGCCACCGCGGTCGAATCCCGGCTAGCCGATGCGGACGTGGTACTCATTTGCGTGCCAACGCCTCTGACGGGTACGCGTGACCCAGATTTGACCTATGTGATCGAGACGACACGGGCGATTGCCAAGCATCTGCGCCCCGGTCAATTGATCGTTTTGGAGAGCACGACGTATCCAACGACCACGCGCGATGTCATGTTGCCGATTTTGGAGTCGAACTCAAACGGCTTGCAGTTCGGAGTTGATTTCTTTTTGGCCTATTCGCCGGAGAGAGAGGATCCGGGGAACGCGGAGTTTAGCGCTGCAGGAATTCCGAAAGTGGTCGGTGGATGCGACGCGGTCTCAACGAAGCTAGCTTGCCAGCTCTACGAAAAGGCCATTGTCGAGGTCATACCAGTGTCTACGGCGGAGATAGCGGAGGCGTGTAAGATTCTCGAAAACACTTATCGGGCCGTGAACATTGCGTTGGTCAATGAGTTGAAGGTCTTGTTTGAGAAGATGGGGATTGACGTATGGGACGTGATTGAGGCGGCCAAGACCAAGCCATTTGGATTCCAGGCGTTCTACCCGGGGCCTGGATTGGGAGGACACTGTATTCCGATTGATCCGTTCTATTTGTCCTGGTTGGCACGTCGCGAGGGTTTGCAGACTCGATTCATTGAGCTGGCAGGTGAAGTCAACACGCGGATGCCCCACTACGTGATCGATCGGTTGGCGATGGCGCTGAATGAGGTGGGAAAGCCGATCAAGCGAAGCCGCGTCCTGATTCTAGGGATGGCCTACAAGAAGGATGTCGATGATCATCGCGAGAGTCCGTCATTTGAGTTGATGGACCTTCTGCTCGAACGGGGCGCGGACCTGTCATATAGCGATCCACACATACCCGAGTTACCGGCGAAACGTCGCTATGAGACGCTACCATCATTGAAGAGCGTGGACCTGACGGCCGAGTACTTGCGAGCCATGGACTGCGTTTTGATTGCGACTGACCACAGCGATTTCGACTATGACTTTGTGGTCCAGCACGCTTCTCTGGTTGTCGACACACGCAATGCGACGAAATTGGTTCGAGCGGGGCGCGACAAAATCTGGAAGGCCTAACGCGCCAAGTGCGGATCGCGACACATGTGTCGGGTAGCAGGTCCGATTGTGCTGAAAATCGAGGCTGATCGTGGTTCGCGTTCGGCTATGGCGATGGTTGGGATTTTGAGGGGTTGGGTACGGGTTTGACACGGAGGACCGAGGCCTGGCGCTAGTCGGGTCATCCTCAGCCGCCTAAACTAGTTCGTTGCCTTAGGCGGCCCGATCTGGCCTGGGGTGCGTTTTTTGCCTTCTCTCGATTCAACCATCCGTTCCAATTTGGCTATTCGATGCCCAATCAGGCTGAACCGACGTTCATGTACCCGCCTCAAGCTGGCCCCGATCCATCAACGTTTGGGGATGCGGCCCGGCAGCAGGAAACTCCCAACATTCCGGCGGCAATGTGGAGATATCGCTGGGCCGTGCTCTTGCCGGCGATTTTAGGGGCCGCCATCGGGTTCGTCGTGTTCCTGCAGTTGGACGATACGTTTCGAAGTACGACCCGCCTAATTGTTGAATCCGATCGTGCACCTGCGATGGATGCCATGACCGGCGAGTTGGTGGGCGGAGTTCCGAGCATTGAGGTCGTCCAGTCGCAGCTATTCAGCGATCAGGTGCTGGCGACGGCCTACAGCGACGCGAGGTTGCAGCCGTTCCACAATCAGTTTGAAGAGGGCTTCAAGGATTTTGTCCGTTTGGTGATTACCGAGGAGGCTTTAGAGCTCGAGCCGGAATTCACCGACTTAAAGACGGCTCAGTCGCTGGTGATGTTGTTGCACTTTGACAGCAATAGCGAGGAGCTCTCCGAGGCGGCCGTCAAGGCGTTTTCGGACGCGTTGCAATCATTTTATAACACCAAGCACAAGTCGAATCGATCGGCGCTGCTCACGTACATGGAAACCGCGACCGAGAAACTCTACCCGCAGCTTCGAGAAATCGAATCAAGGTATCGCGAGTTCCGCAAGAACGCTCCGCTGACTTGGGATGCCAACGGAACCGCCATCAACCCGCACCGTGAACACCAGCTTTTCCTCGTTCAGCGAGAGGCCGAGCTGACAGAGGAACTGCGACGGGTTGCCACGGAACATGCGGCCGCCAAGTCAATTGCCGATAGCGCGAAGGATCCGATGGTGGCGTTAGCGGTTATTGGCCAGATGTTGGAGCGTCGATTCAGCCTGCCAGACCTGAATTTGCCTCGTGCTGGATTTGGCCAGGACGATGAAACGCTCGCGATGGTGAAGATGGAGGAGAATCTGATTCCACTGATGGTGGAGCGAAACCAATTTGCGGCCGAGTTTGGCGCTGAACACCCGACGGTGCGTCAACTCGATATCCAAATTGAGGGTCTTCGACAGGAACTCACGGAGTTGGTGAAGAGCGAAACCAATCGAATCAATGAATTGCTCGATGGCAGTGAAAAACGGGTGCAAGAAGCTTCCGAAGCTCTCGAGGCAATTCTGGGAGGTCTCAACACTCAAGTGGCGATGTTGCAATCGCAAATCAAGGCGCTGAAGAATCAGATTGCTGAGGAGCGGATCGAAGCGGCCGAACTGGCCGAGTTCGAACTGGAGCACGAAGGGATGTTGCGCGAGATTGAACAACACCGCGACTTGATGAATCAGGTCGAGGAGCAGATGGCGCGCGTCTCGCTTACGGAAGAGGAGTCGGGTACGCGGGTGCTGGAGTTGAAACAGCCCTCCAAGGCCTACTTGGTATCGCCGATCCTTTGGAAGACGTCCGGAATCGGCACGTTTCTTGGGTTGCTCATGGGTGCCGGTCTTGCCTTCTTGCTTGAGAAGAACGCAAACACATTCCGTGATCCTGAAGAGATTGTGGAGATTGTGGGAGCGCCCGTTCTGACGCACGTACCATTCTTCAAAGGTCGAGTTCGCAAGGGTCGGAAGGAGAAACCGAATGCCTTCGAAGCGTTGGATCCTCACCTTGCGGTAGTTCATTCGCCTGCCTCGGTCGCGGCCGAAGCATTGCGGTCATGTCGAACGTCTCTGTTCTTTGAGACCGCGGGAATCGAAGGCGGCAAACTGATCCAGGTGACCAGCCCGCTTCCTGGGGACGGCAAGTCGACCATCGCAGGGAACCTTGCTTGTAGCATCGCGCAATCCGGGAAACGAACCATCATTGTCGACTGTGACCTCCGGCGTCCGCAATTGACAGACAACTTCGCGCTTGCAGACAACATGGGGTTGACGGACGTGTTGGATGGACGAGCGGAGCTTTCCGATGCGGCGCACTCGACACCCCTCTCCACGCTGGACGTGATGCCGTCAGGCCCCATTCCCGCGAACCCGGCCGAAGCCTTGACGCTTCCTGAGATGGGTGAACTCTTGGAAGTGCTTCGAGAGAAGTACGACTATGTTGTTCTGGATACGCCGCCGCTGTTGTTGGTGACCGATCCGAGCATCGTTGCCTCGATGGCGGACGGAGTGGTGTTGGCCGTCAAGATTCGTCGCAAGAGCAAACCGAATTCACGCGAGGCGACCAAGATTCTCCGCAGCGTCGGAGCACGGGTTCTGGGCGTCGTCGTCAACAACTCGGACGAAGCCGGCAAGAGTGACGGATACAAAGGTTATGGCTACTACCGTTATGGCCGACAAACCTCTCGTTACTATCGAAACGGAGGTGCGGCCGCTGGACGCCAAATTGATCCTTCGGAACGGAAGGATCAGGCTCCCTTAATTGTATCGGGCCGCTCGCTGCGACCCGGGCGCGTGGAAGCCGCGGTCGCGACCAATGGGTCGGCGACGAATGGTTATCCAGCCGCCCGTGACGAAACGGAACTGTCTTAGGAATGCATCCGAGGTAGGTCGGAGCCTGCTTGCAGAATTTCTGACTCCGAGCACGATAGTTCGGCTAATCGAAGGCGTACCGTCTCACGTGGGGCAAAGCGTTCCGCCAAACGAACATAGGTCGTGTGATGCCTTGCTTCGCTCTCAAATAGACCGGCGTAGAAGTCCGCCAGCTCCGTGTCGCGCGATCGTACATGTTCGGCCAAGAGACGGAAACGCTCGCAGCTGCGTGCTTCAATCAGTGACGCCACCAGCAGGCGATCGACGGCTCGATCCGGTTCATTTTTGCGAACCAATTCATTGAGTCTGCGACCATAGGGACCGACCTGTAAACGACGAAACTGGATGCCTCGAGAAGCCAACAGTTCCGTCACCATAAAGAAGTGTTCGAGTTCCTCATTGACGATTCGCGCCATCTCTCGGCACAGCTCGGGATCTTCGGTGTAGGCGTTCATCAGATTCATAGCGCATGACGCTGCTTTGCGTTCGCAATGAGCGTGGTCGATCAATAGTTCGTCCAAGTGATCGTCGACCTGTCCAAGCCATCGGGCCGTTGAATCGGACTTCAGGTGCAGCATTGTCATTGCAAGAGCGCATCGGCAAATGAGTCTGGGTCAAACTCGGCCATGTCCTCAATTCCCTCGCCGAGACCGACGAACTTCACCGGCAGTTGAAATTGTTCCCGAATCGGTAGCACCACGCCACCTTTTGCCGAACCATCTAGTTTTGCAAGCACGATGCCCGTGCAGCCAGCTGCACTACTGAATCCTTTCGCTTGGCTAATCGCATTTTGACCGGCCGTGGCATCAAGCACCAAGAGCACCTCGTGTGGAGCGCCGGGAAGTTTCTTATCCACCACTCTTCGGATCTTTTCCAATTCCTGCATGAGATTGGACTGCGTTTGCAGACGACCGGCTGTATCGACGATTGCATAGTCGGCGCCGGATTCCATCGCCTTTTCTACTGTTTGAAAGGCGACGCTCGCCGGATCGACTCCCGGCTTGCCTGTGACGATGTCGCAGCCGATGCGTTGGGACCATATCGTCAGTTGCTCGACCGCCGCAGCGCGGAACGTATCACCCGCGCCGAGGACCAAGCGGTACCCTGTCGAAACCAGATGATGCGATAGCTTGCCGATGGACGTGGTCTTTCCGCTGCCATTGACGCCCACAACCAAGATCACTGTTGGCCCTTCTGACTGCTTCGCCAGCGCTGTTTCATCCTGTCGAAGCTGAGAACGGATTTGGTCTGACACCGTGGCAAGCACATCGTCCAGCTCGACGACGCGGCCACGATACTTGGTCGCAACCTCATCTCGAATTTGGCCGGCCGGTCCCGTGCCCATATCCGTTCGAATCAATCGGGAGAAGAGATCGTTGACGAATTCATCGTCGACAAGTCGACCCTCGTTCTTGAACAGGTCACGGATGTCGGTCGCCAGCACCCGCCGTGTTTTTTGCAGACCTCCACGCATCTTGCCGAGAATCCCACCTGACGAGTCGTCGGCGCCTGCGTTGGGGGTGCTAGACGGAGAAGTGGATTCCGGTCGGGTCGTTTCATCACCTGTCGCAGTGGTTTTGGAGCGCCAGAAAGCCATGTAGTGCGTTGGTTCTATAGAGATACAGGTCAAGTTGGTGGCCTGGCCACTGTTGAACTGGGGATTGTGTGGCACGATTTGGCGGCTGGCCACCCCACAGCCGATTGGAAACTCAACGGCCCCAATGCGATCGGTCTAGCGAGGTATGACGCCGCGGCTCCATCGTCATTGTCCTGACCTGGATATTGCATCCGAACCAACGAGTTTGCATCGAAGTTTTCGAGAACCGTGAGCTACCGCTCCGCAGCCGTCGAATATCCGGGCTAAGAGCACGGATCCCCGACGAAATCCGACGAAGTGTCAGCGTCATCGCACAAATGACGTCAATTTGATCGTGGATTGCGTGGTTGGGCCGCCACAAAACGCTAAACTGCAGCGACGTCAGGCGGGTTTCATCCAGGGAATTGGACAGTTAAACGTTGACGTCTCTTTTTTGACCCTTCCTCGAGATCTGTCGCGACGCTTTTTGCTTCGCCAGGCACGGGGAGCAAAGTCAAAATGATCGCATCGGATGGTTCGTTCCAGTGCACCTCAAAAGGGTTGTTTCACCGAACTTCGAATATGCCGCAAACCATCGCCCGCGGGCTTGAAATCGTTCCCGGCTACACGCTTGTTCGACGCCTCGGCTCGGGCATGGCGGGTGAGGTCTGGATCGCGCGAGCGTCTGGCGGCGTCCATGTCGCGATCAAGCTGATTCGAGACCTGCAGTTGATTGGCAGTCGACGCGAGTTGGGTGCCCTACGAATCGTTCGCGAGGTGAAACATCCCAACCTTTGTCCTCTAATCGGTGTTTGGTTCTTTGACGCCGACGGCGAGCTGCTGACGGGAGATGAAACCGACGATATCCTGGGTCGCGAATCCTCGCTGGTCGATACGGCTTGCCTGCAGACGATGGATCCTGGCAAGACCCCGATCGCTGACGGCGAGACGCAAGCCTTCGGAGGTCCCGCCGCGGCGGACGATGAGGCAGCAAGAGACACGGACCGTGAACAGGCACCCGATGCCACCTCGATTGCTCCAGGGTCGATCCACGACTCGTCGGGTTTTCGAACCGGCAACACAGGATCCGGTTTTCGCTCGGTGGGCTCGGGCATGCGTGGGTCCGGATCGTCTTCTGCCGTTCCTGGTGATCATGATCCGATTAAAGCGGCTCAAATGGTCATCGCGATGGGCCTGGGTGAGAAGACGCTGCATGATCGTCTGGTCGAAATGCGTGCGCCGGGAAACCAGCCACAGGACGGCGTCCCCTTTATCGACCAGATTCCCGGAGGTATCCCGACCGACGAGTTGATGAGGTACATCATCGCGTCTGGATCGGCCATTGATGAGCTCAACGAGCACTACAACATTTACCACTGCGATATCAAACCCCAGAACATCTTGATTGTCGGTGGTCAGGCGCAGGTTTGTGACTTTGGACTTGCTCGCCAAGTCCAAGACAGTCGTAAGACACAGTTGGCGATCGGAACGCCGGCCTATGGCGCCCCCGAGATGATCTTCGATCACACCTACAGTGAAACGATCGATCAGTATTCGCTGGCGGTGACTTACTACGAATTGCGAACGGGACAGCTGCCATTTGAGACGACGCGTCGATCGTCGTTTTTGCGCTTAAAGGCGAGTGGCGAGCTTGATCTCTCGCACGTGTCCACCGCCGAACGAGATGTCCTCGCCAGGGCGACCGACCTCGATCCGAAGGCGAGGTTCGCATCCTGTGCGGCATTCACGGACGCACTTAGTGCAGCGATCGAGGCAGCGCGGCGACCCGAACGAACCTTGGTTCCTTCCAGGTCGATATTACTGAGTGCCGGTTGTGTTGGGGTTCTTACGGCCAGCCTCGCGGTCGCATTCGCGTTTCGCCCATCGTCGGATCGCGTCGAAGTCTCATTGCCGGACGACGTGATTCAGGGAGGTGAGCCCGCCAAAGTGGCGTCGGACGGGTCGACCAAGAGTCTCGATGCGGTCGAAAACGAACGAGTTGTACCTGGGAACGAAGTGATTGGGCCTGTCGAACCAGATCCAATCATTGATCCACAGCCACCCGCAACCTCCACGTTGGTGAATCGGGATGAGCCTCCCATTCAAAAGCAGCCCACATTGGCTCCCGTCAGGTTGAATTGGCAGCTGGCTGATGGACTATCACCGCATCAACGTTTGGCGATTCTCAACGAAGCATTTCAGGCTTGGTTATCGGCTCCACGTCGAACATTTGATTTCTCCGAGATGCAGTTGGCATTGGCAGCCATCGACGATGCTTTGCCGATCCCGCAGCAGAAACCATTCCCGTTGATGACCGAGCCAGAGAGGAACACCATCCGACCCAACGTCGGAACCTCACTCGCGGCAGAGTTGCATGACTTATTGGACCAGTTGCCCTCCATTGCTGGAAGTTCGAAACTTAACTCGAGCGAGCGAGAAGCATTGCTGGCACATCTCGCGACGACTCGATTGCACGCGCTGTGGACCCTTCCTAACGTCGAGAGCTCCGCCGGCGAAGTCGAGTTGCGGGTGAATCAGCTCCGCGATCTGGTCGTTGAATCGGATCCGTTTCCGGATGCCGAGAGAATCCCGATGGCGGCGACACTCGTTGCATTGTCGGCAGCGAGTCGCGTCCCACGTCAACAGGAGCAGTGGGCGTCTCTCGATGAGGACTACTCACGTGCCGAGGCGTTCACCGCCGACAGACCAGAAGTTCGAGATTTACTGCATCGATCCGGTGCCGAACTGGTCGTCCGGCTGGAAGAACAGCGAAGCGAGGTCTCGAGACAAGATCCGCAGGCAGCTTCCATCCTCGCTTCGATCTCGGAGTCATTCATCAATCGCCTACCGGGAACTCGCGGTCGGCCGGCCGCCGATTGGGAATTGATCGGCATCAATGAACCAACGGCGACGAAGGTCCGCGTCGCTGCTGGCAATGTTGCTTGGGATCAAGGTGCGTCGGAAGACGCGATCACGCATTGGCTAGCTGCGTCCCGGCAGATGCCGTCACTCGAACAAGTTGATCTCTCGCAGCGACGCAGCGTCGTTGGTCATCTGCTTGATTGGGTTCGGTCGCAATCGGGTGTCGATGATTCGGCGATTGACACCTTGAGATACGCCAACGCCAGCATCGCATCGCGCGGCGTACTGGACTTGGCATTCGAGTTCGTCCCCTCGAATGACTCGATGTGGCCACGAATCCAGCGGGAACGCTTCATAATGCAAGTCGCGAACGCCGACTGGCAGGAGGCGACCGCGACGTGGCGGGAACTGTCACTGGTGGCCTCCAGCCTACCGCCGCAGCTTGCCGCCGCGGCTTATCGGTTATCCGAGCATCAGTTCTCGGCGGCACAGCGGGAAAGCGAAAAGGCAAAGTGGGCCTCGGTCATGTTGGGTAGCGTCACGGCGCAGGCTTCCGCCGTGACCACACTGACCGACCCGTCGATGAGTTTCGAAGCGGTTGAGTCGTTTTGGGCCCAGGTAATTCTCCCTAGTTTGTCTGCCTTGCGAGAAGTAACGGTCGTCTCTCAAGATGAGCGACCACGGGTCAATCGAAGTGTGTTGTCGACACATGTCGGTGAGTTTGGGCGGCTCGTGTTGCCTCGTTTGATGAGTAGCACGGTTCGAGATGCTCGGGCGGATTACGTCGGATGGCTTTCGGACATTGAGCTCGTTAGTTCACTGTTGGCTGATCGAGCGGATGACCCAGATGCATCGATGTCATTCTTGGCGATCGCGTTCGATGCGTTTTTGCAGCAACAGTATGAGAGTCGTACGGACGTCGACCCGGCCGATTTACTCGTTGGTTTGAATAGGTATTGCCCAGACGCCAATCTCATTGAAGAGGTGGGCGAGCAATCGCCCATCCTCAATTACGTGCTCGGTCGATTCCAAGGCGAACAGGGAATCCATGCCAACACGCTTGCCGAGAAGACGGAATTCTTCGGTGCGGCAAAGTCGGCATACGAGCGAGCCATCGAGAGCCCAAGCGTTCGGAAGGATCTACTCGGAGAGGTCAAACGATGTCGGGCCGATTTGCTCGTGCGAGTGGTGATGCTCCAGACGGATTCCGATCTCCGGCGTAAGCTGTTGGAGATGGCCTTGGATGATTCGCGCCAAGCGATCGGCTTGCCGACTCGATGGTACTACGACATTGATCAGCGGCTGGGAACGTCCGTCAACGTCATTTGGAAGCAGATGGTCCTCAGCCCAAGGATGACCTATATACATCGGAAGGACTTGCTCGCGCAGTACGACGATCTACAAACTCAAGCAATCGCAACTCGTCGACGTTGGGATTTAGATACGCTTGCCTTGCAGCTCGGTCTTCTAGACGGTTATTGGTGGGATATGCTCGGGTCATTCTCCATCGATAAAACGAGGTTTCTCGAGAAGCGAGACGAGGCATTGCGACTCGTTGCAGAACTGCAAGCATCCGAACCAATCACGATCGGAGATCGAGTCATTCTTGATTCAGTTGATACCCAATCGAGTCGCATTCGATGTAGATGGCATCGCTGTGTCGCCCGAATCAATGCGGCTCTGGGCCGTCTTGACGATGCGATCGAGCATTTCGAGGTCGCCAACTATATCGCCCGGGTCAAGTTGGCCGAAATCGATGATCTGGTCGCCAAAACGACGATCGAGTTAGTCACATTTCAGAGCCAGCGTCCAACTCCAAACCCTGTTGAAATGCAAAAGAATCTCGACGAATGGATTGGGAAGTTGGAGGCTCTCGATAGTGAAATGCCCGAAGTGTTACAGAATCGAGACCGCTTACTGAGTGTCCTCCAGAATTTATGATCAACAAGATCAACGCGCGTATGCCTTAAAGAATCATGCGACGTAAATTTGGTAGAGCATCAGGTAGACGAGCACACCGGTGACTGACACATACATCCAGATCGGAAAAGCGAACCGAACCAAACGTTTGTGTGCCACGATTCGACCCTGCTTGGCCAGGTAGATCGCCCGCAAGGCAAGAACGGGAACCGCCATAGCCAACAGGATATGGGGAACCAAAATCGCGAGATACGTGTACCTCGCTGCGGCGGGTGCATCCGTTGGAAAGCGACGATTGTACGCACCAGTGGCTTGGTAGAGAGCGACCTTATGAAACAGGTAACAGGCCAAGAAAACGGCGCTGACCAAGAAAGCCCGTATCATCATTTTCTTGTGGATTTTGGCGCGTCCACTCTTGATGTTATAGAGGCCCAACGCCAACAGAACGGTTGCCGTGACGTTCAGCAACGCGTTGAGATGGGGCAGGTTCCGAGCGAGTAATTCCCACATGCTCAGGACTTGACTGAGTCATGTGAACGATCGGTGAGCATCTCGTGGATCTTGGACTTGAGAGCCTCGAGCTGACGCGGCTCGGGCCAGTTGTAGAATCCTTCGATCTGACCTTCCGGATCGACAAGCACAAATCGTTCGGTATGGAACTGCTTGTTGACTGGCTGTCGGAAGATTTCACCTCCGATCCGGCGGATGTATTTGAGTTCTCCGGTCAGAAAGAGCCACTGCTTCTGATCAGCGCCAAATCGAGCGGCGTATTCACGCAGTACTTCCGGTGTATCTGTTTCCGGGTCAACGCTAATGGCCACAAACCGAACACCTTGTCCCTCGAACTCATCTTGCAGTGCCTTGATTTGCTGATTCTGTTGCACGCAGATACTCGGGCACGTGCTAAAGAAGAAGCTGACGACATAGGGATTTCCCTTTAGATCCTCGCTGCGGACCATTTCGCCGCTGCGCTCCATCAACTCGAATCGGCTCAGCCAGTCTTCTTCGGCGGGTGGCTTGGACGGCTCCGCCGAGACGACGTCGGCGGCTTGGACGGCCTCGTTGTCGACCCATGGGTTCGCCGAGCCGTAAACGACCTCGCCTGCTAGTGGCTCGGAACCCGTTGATGGTTTCGCTCGAAACGAACGAACCGCCAGTCCAACAACGATGCCAAGGCAAAGTATCGATAGAAGATGCAATAGCGTTCGGATCATCAGTTCAGATTCTCAATTAGACGATGGTGTCGACTCGATGGCTGGTCCGCATCAGGCGCCAGGCGATCACCATCGCCAAACCAGCCGCCATCAAGGTGACGACCCAGCAAACCAACGAGCTGGGGTGAAAACCAGAGGAAGCCATGTCAATGGTTGGATTCATCTGTCGCCTCAGTTCAATCACCGTGTAGCTTAGTGGATTGGCTCGCATGATTGCCGTCAGTATCCACTGCGCCCACGTTTGCCCTT
Organism: Planctomycetota bacterium; assembly: GCA_038748615.1. Taxonomy (GTDB): domain Bacteria; phylum Planctomycetota; class Planctomycetia; order Pirellulales; family Pirellulaceae; genus Rhodopirellula. The sequence continues at coordinate 20,116 of JBCDIU010000060.1, forward strand.
CCAACGGCCCGGCCAGTTGCCAAGACGCGATTGGAAAGAATGTGCCGGCTAACAACCACATGGGCATCAGACCGAGCATCATGATCGCGTGAAACCCTTGCGTGCTCTCCATGGGCCAAGCGACGATCATTCCGAGCGAACACATTGCGATGGCCATGATCGCCAGTAGTAGGATCAAGGCGGGCAGAGATGAAGACGGTGATGCGGCGCCCACCAGATACGTCAACACCAAGAACGCGACGGCCTGGGCAAGTGCGATCGCAGCACCGCCAAGTACTTTTCCAATCAGTACGGGGAACCTGCCAATGGGAGAAACCAAGACCGCTTGCATGAATCCTTCGCGACGGTCTTCGATCACCGAAATCGTTGCGAAAATCGCGGTGAATAAGACGATCAACGCAACAGTGCCAGGCAGAAAGAACTGGGAAAAAGATTCGCCGCCGCCGGATTCAAAGCTGCCTCGCAGCCCGGTTCCAAACAATGCCCAAAACAAAACCGGCTGCGCGATCGCTGCAACGACTCGGTTTCGTTGACGGAAAAACCGCATCCATTCACGTTTTGCCAACATCCATGCCGCACCATAGTGTGCCGAAATGGAGAGCCGCGTGGACGATTGGACTGTCCTGGCGGACTGGATGTTGAGGGAACTCATGAGGTCTCCCCGGCCGCGCGGCCAACAAATGGCTTGCCTGTCAGTTTCGTGAACGCATGCTCGAGTTCAGGCTTGCCGACCGTGATCGATTGAAGATGGTCGCCGACCGTTTCCATGATGCGCGGAACCATCTCGGGCGACGTTAGGTCCGCGCTCAACCGGCCGTCGATGATCTGTGTTGATAGTTCAATGGATTCTCGCAGCTTGACCTGCGCCGCCTCGGGATCCTCGACTTGGATTGTGATGACGTTACTACCTAAGGTGTCACGCAGCGCGGATGGTGTCGAATCCGCGACTTTGCGACCAGCGTCGAGCATCATCACTCGCGACGCTCTCTCGGCTTCCTCCATCAAGTGAGTCGTCAATAGAACCGCCACACCACCGGTCGCCAACTGCTCCAACTCAGCCCACAAGGCCATTCGAGCTGAAGGGTCCAGGCCCGTGCTTGGCTCATCCAAGAGCAACACCGATGGTTGGTGCAGCATTCCTTTGGCCAACTCGACTCGTCGCTTGAGTCCGCCGGAAAGTGATTTGCAAAGATCATCTGATCGGTCGGCCAAGCCGAAGTGGCGTAGCATCGTGTCGCAACGCTCGCGCAATGCGGCGCCGCCCAGCCCGTGCAACGCGCCCTGGCAGATCAGATTCTCCGTCACCGTCAGCTGAACGTCCAGACTCGGAGCCTGAAAGATGATGCCTATTCGTTGGCGGGCTTCCAGAGGAGATTTTGACGCGTCCACGTCGTCGATCTTGATCATGCCACGTTGGACTGGCATGAGCGTACAAAGCAAGCGGAACAAAGTCGTTTTTCCACTTCCATTGGGGCCCAGGACCGCGACGATCTCACCGGGATAGACGTTCAGATGAACATCCTTCAATGCGACATGGTTGTCGTATTGATGGTAGAGTCCCGTTACCTGACAGACCGGATTGGTCTGACCCGGAGAGGGGGCATCAGGCACGTTGGCGACGGAACGCTTTGACAAGGTGTCGGTCATAGGGCCACGCGTAAGGTCATCACCAAGAGAACCGCGGGAAGCACTAGTAACGACCAACGCAGCATTTTACGCGCCTTCTGGTCGACGGGGTCTCGGCTGAACCGCCATGCAGCCAAAACGAGTGGAACTCCGGCGGCGATGACCAAGAACGATGCCAGAAACGATGCCGTTGAAAAAATGGTGTCCCCGTGCGGCATCACACAAGTCACCAAGCCACACAGAATCAGGCAGACGCTGCCGACCATGCTTTGCCAGCCCGCATGTCGTCCCGTCGGGTCGATTGTCGTCGTCATTTGAAATCCTGCCTGACCGTACTGACGTCGGTACAACCAAGCGATGGCCATGAAGTGCGGGTACTGCCAGAACGCCAAGAGCCCAAATAGCATCCAGCCGGCCAACTCGCTCAACGAACCTCCCGCCGCTGTATACCCGATGAATACGGGCATGGCGCCAGCGATGGCACCCACCGTCGTATTCCACGCTGTGCGAGTCTTCATTGGCGTATAAACCAAAACGTAAAGTAGCCACGTCGCCAAACCAACCAACGCGGGGGCCACACCAAACCGGAGCTGTAGAATCCAAAGGCCCATCAGCAGTGCCCACCCGGTTGCCAGCATCGCTGTCCGTATTGGGATGCGTTCGGCAGGAATGGGCCGGCTGGCCGTTCGCGGCATGAACTGATCCACGTCACTTTCCCAGATTTGATTCGCAGCACCGGCCGAACCAGCGACCAAACCAGTTCCCACGAGCAGCCACAGCCATCCCAACGGCCCCATTCCAATCGGCAACCATTGATTTCCCATCGCGATCCATGCAGACGCGACGGTGGTGACCAAGATCATGGCGACGATACGCGGTTTCGTTAGTTCGACCCAGTCTCGAAATGCGGACCCGACCGACTGCGCCTCGTGATCGACCGCCAATCGATCCTCTTCCGATTCCGAACACGCGTCATCACTGCCGACGCCGTCGGTCGCCCGTTCGGACATATCATGCCGCGAGCCTCCTACCGTTTCCGGTGGCGCGGCGGCATCGACGGGCAACCGCCGCGCTGTCATCGTGGCCTCAAGACTCATGGATTCGAATGGTTCAGATTGGACGTCGTCTCTAGGCGGGCTGCAACCGGCTGACCTCACTGCGGTTGGCGGCCTCTTCCAAGTGACCTTCTTCGGTCGACCAGGAATCGGCGGGTCTCGCAATCTTGGAGGCCAACCAACGACAACGCGCAGTGCGTATCGTGAAAGCCGTCGCCACCGCAAAAATCATGGAGCCAATCGCAACATGGCCCGTCACAATGGCCGCATCGATCAAGTCCTTGGATTGCAGTAGCAACCGATCGGAGCCGGGAAGCGATTTGAGCATTGCTGGGAATCCGTAATTCACGATCCATGTTGCGATGCCAAGCGCAATCTGGGCTCCGACCAGGATGATCAACGTCATCGAGTAATTTGCAAGTGGGGAATATCGCCTTCGGGTGGTCCAATGAATGATGATCGTTGCAAGCCAAAGCGCGAATGCGAGCGTTACGTGGGTTGCGGCAACGTGCCCAAATCCCGTCGCGGATGTCATTGGCGAAACATGTCGCAGTTGCGCCCCCAAGATCAGTTGCCCGTACGCCAAAAACATGACGAGGATTGGGCCTAAGAAAGAAGGCTTGGTCAACCGCGAATTGTTCCCCATCGACTCCGACCGCAGACGTTCCGACATCCATTTCGGTCCCGTCACCATAGCGGCAAAGACGCACAAGCCAAAGAACGCCGTCGCCGTGCAGCCATGGACCATCGCCAGCGTCCGAGCACTTTGTGTAACGCGTAGACCACCCAGGATGCCTTGCCCAATCACAGCCAAGAGCACAAACAGGGCCAAAGCGACGACCCACCGTCGAGCATCCAATCGCCAAGCTGCGATCAAGAAGCCGATCGCGATGAATCCAATCGTTGCCCCCAATAAGCGGTGACCATGCTCAATGAATAAATCAAATGGTCCAAACAACCATGTCGAGACCGGGTAGAGCAACAGGTTATAGCCATAGGTTCCCGGCCAATCTGGGACCGACATGCCGGCGTCATACGTCGTCACCAGCCCGCCAACCCAGATCATTGGCCAGGTCAGCAACACCAGCACACAGCCTAGCCAGCCCACCAAGGTTCGACGTTGCTGGTCAGCAAAGCGCGGCTCCTTGCCGGGATTCACGTCAGTCATGGCTGGCTCCGATCGTGCCATTGTTCACCAAGCACCCCGCCCGCGACAGCGCCGGTCGATCCAGCCACCGCCATCGGTAGCATTTCAACAAATCCCAGTGCCCAGGCCACCCCCAATAGAGCGGCCAAACCCGTCATGGCCCCCACGGACCGACAGTTATCCCGCGTCATCGTTTGTCTCCGCTGCGGATCGATTGCACGTAATGCACGAGATCCCAGATCTCCTCGGCACTCAGTCCGATCGTCGACTCATCGGAGGCATCCTTGAGCTCAAGTCCCGGCATTGGCGTTCCGGCGATCCCGAATCGAATCCGACGAAAAATCGTGTCAGGCTCATGACCGCCGCGTAGGTGTCCCCCAGCCAAAATCCGCGGATCGATACGGCGAGGCGGCAACGCTCCGGCGCGGCGGTAAGGTTCTGTCGCTTCGCGATCATCCGGCGTGATACCGATTCGAGTCGTGAATTCCTTTGTCCAATCGTCATGGTCGAGAGTGGTCATGCCACCAGTGCCGCCTGCCCCATGGCAAGCAGCGCAATTGGCCGTCTGACCGTGGAAGAGTGATCTTCCTGATTCGATCGACGCAGCCAAGTCCGTGGTGCCGTCAGGTGGCACCATCGCCTCTTGGGCGGACCGCCATTTCGAAACCACGCGGTTGAGCACGTCGGTGGCCGAACGTTGACCCTCATCCTGGGTGCCCCCGGATCGTGAGGAAACGAGTCTCATTTCATTTGCCGGCGGACCGACATCGTAGTCCAGCTCGTCGATTGCCAGTGCAAGGCACTCGCGTTCAACCTCACCCCGGACGGCGAGGTAAATGACGTAATCGACCAGGGCCTCCCGATCCTCGGCCGGCAAGAGTCCGAACGAGGGCATTGCCGAGCCGCCAATCCCGCCTGTGAGAATTCGGTGCAGGTCGTCGCGTGTCGGACGCTCGTAACGGTCCGTTGATTTCCACTTGAAGATGCCCGCGCGGAAGTCTCGCGGGTAAGGCGATTGGAACAAGGCCGCCGGCCCTGCCCCGCTACCTGAAATTCCGTGGCAGACGACGCAGTGTTCTTGATAGAGACCCGAGTGACGATCGTCTTGGTCACTTTGCACGCTCCCGGCGGCTTGGGTGAGTCGTTCCACGGAAACGAGGTTCTGCGCTTCGCGAGTACGCAAAGCGTTCGTTGGCCACGTGGGTGCGTCGGGTGTCCCAAACCAATGGCTCAAAAGAAGTTGCGTGTCAGCTAGAGCCGCGTCGGTAGGTATCTGTCGCGATACCTCCAGTGACATGGCTCGGACCCGGTTGGGTCGAAACGAAGTCTCGGTCGGTCCGCAACCCATCAATCCGATCGCCACCCATGCCGCCGCTGCGGCCGGAAGGACATATTCGCGTGAAGGAGCGTGAAACATCTTTGGTCTATCGAAGTACGGTGAGTCCGAACATTGTCTCTACCTTTCAACCCGTGAATACCGCCGTTTTGCAAACGCGCATGATTGTCGCAACGTCAACGCGATCGATTGAATCGATTCGGTCGAACGTCGGCGTCGTGTCAGATTGCCGTTGCATCTGTATTGGGGCGTTCGGCCCATTGCCATGAACCATCCACTTCCAGTCGCACGGTGTCCTGACGTCGGGTCGGCGCGACCCGCAAGAGTGGAATTTCGCGTTCCTCCGCCCAGGCGGCCGCATCGGCACCACCCATGACAAACAATGCCGTCGCCAAGGCATCGGCATCGGCCGCACGCCGCTTCCGCAGACTCAATGAGAGTAGGTCGCCGGCCGGCTGTCCGGTGCGTGGATCGATTACATGGCCGTATCGACGTCCCCGATGGTGGAAGTACTGCTTGCCGCTGCCGCTCGTTGCTAACGCTTCATCTTGCAACCATATCCCCGCCAGCCGGGTTTTTGACTTTGTCGGATGAGCCAACCCAACCATCCAACCTCTCCGAGCTGGTTCGGCGCACCCGGGAGAGACGTCGTCGCCCTGATCGGCATCATCAAACTGGTCGCCCCACGCAAAGACACTGCTCTGACCGGCATGAATGAGAAAGTCGCTCAGACCATTTGCCAGCAACTGATCGGCCAGCCAGTCGACGGCGTGACCCTTGCCGATCGCGCCCAAGTTCAGCTTCATGTTTGGTTTCGTCAATCTTGCGGAACGGGTCTCCTCGTTCATTTCGATACCGTCCACCCCGGTCGATCGAATTGCGACTTCGATCTCAGTTGACGAAGGTTTCCGTCCGCTCCGCCGTGTGAAGCCCCAGACGTCGACGAGTGGGCCGGAGGTGACATCGAAGGCTCCGCCGGTCTGGTGGGCCAACTCGATTGCATGGCAAAGCAACTCGAAAGTATCGCGGCTCAGAGGCGTCCACACGTCGCTGTCTGCGTCATTGAGCCTCGAGATTTCACTGTCGCGGCTATAGATCGTCAAACGTGATTCAATTTGATCGATCGACTCCAATGCTGCGATTGCCGCGTCGACATCATGGCCGGCGTCTTTTATCAGGACAACAAAGTCGCAAGCCATCGCGCGGTGCCGTATTTCCATCATGAACGCTCAGGCTCCAACGTTAGACCCGGTGCAACCACATGAATTGGTAAGCGGACAACGACACCGGTTCGCTGGTGGTGATGGTCTGGCCAGAATAGAGGTCTTCGAAAAACCTGCCCATGCCGGCGGTACGGACGACGTTGCTGTCCACTGTTACGGCAGCTTCGCTGAAGTTGCTCAGGACCACGACCCGTTGGCCCTCGAATTGGCGAACATAACCCAACATGCTGGGTGCAATCGTGGGTACCAATTCCATGTCGAGCCCGGCAAAGGCGGGTGTCGACTTTCGTATCTCGATCAGTCGTTGCAAACTGCGAAAAATCCGGCCATGAATCGAGCCGTCGTCGTCAAGATGTGATAGGAACTCCCACTGCATCCGTGGACGGTGCACCCAACGGGTGTCACCAGCCTTGGCGGGATCTTTCACAAAGTCATAGTCGTTCATCATGCCCCATTCCTCGCCAAGGTAGATCAGCGGGATGCCTCCGATACTAATCATGGTGGCGTTGAGCAACAGAATTCGGCGAATCGCCAGTTCCAATAAATCGTCACGCTCCGATTCGACGGCTTGCTCCAGACCCGCTAGCGAGGCGAGCGTTCCGCTGATGCGCATGTCGCCCGTCTCGGGATTGTGCTGAAACGGAACACCGCGAGCGAAAGAACCGTCGAACTGACCGGTGTAGAAGGCATTCAGAAACTGACGGTGGTCGTACGCGTGGATCCCCACGGCGGCCGCGTCGTCATCGTCAAATGTCCAGCCAATGTCGTCGTGGCATCGAAGGTAGTTCACCCACGTCGTTGCCTCGGGTAGCTGATGCCGACGGCTGAGCGAGCGACGCAGCAACTTTGTTTCGCGCGTCGCCAACGACTCCCACAACAAAGCCATGAGCGTTGGGTTGTACGATGTCTGACATTCATCGGCGCGAATGTATCGAACAACCTCATCGGGATGAACGATGGCCTCGCTCTTGAAGAGTAGACCCGGTGCCGCGACTCTGGCAGCGGCATTGAACGCCTGAATGATCTGGTGCGCCTCGGGACGGTTCTCGCAGTCGGTTCCCATCTGTTTCCAGATAAAGGCTACGGCGTCCAATCGCAGCTTATCGACACCGGTATTCGCAATAAACCACATCTCCCACACCCCCGCCCGCAACACGGCCGGATTGCGGTAGATGAGGTCCCACTGGAAACTGTTGACCGACCTCCAAACCCATTGCGGCAAGCCGTCGTGCCACTTGAAGGTTCCGCGTCGCACCG
>JBCDIU010000061.1:0-20757 GCA_038748615.1 Planctomycetota bacterium
GGACGTCGTGTTCCACGATGATGCCAGTCGTATTCGCACTCGAAACGCAACGGCGAACTTCACGTTCACACGTCGCTACATCACGACGCTGCTCAAACGAGACACTTCCAAGCACAGTTTGAAACGCAAACGAAAATTGGCGGGCTGGAACATCGATTTCCATCAAACCCTATGGTTTCCGACCCCATTTTGATGCGCCGGCCGCGGGCCCGGCCGTCGCATCAAAATACATCGTTTTTACGGTGGTTTAGACGGGTTTTGGTTCGGGTGTTGGCCATTACACCTTTGCCTCGCAAATTGCGGCCTCAAGTGTCCCTAGCACTCTTCATTTTGACCAAGAGTTTCTGGCTTCTGTGAAACACGGTGGATGCAAGTACAAGCCAAAGATCCGAAGCGAAGTCATGTGAAACAACGTTGCCATCGAATTCTGAGACACGGCTTCTGTTTACTCTGCCGCATTCGACGCAATTATTGCATTCAGATTTTGATGCGATCGCCGTGCGGCCGTGGGTACTGTGGGGATTCGCGATCCGTATCTTTCGAGCCAAATCCGGATCCGTTTTGGCAACACGTCGATGACGTTCCTTCACCTGCGGTTAAGGCGTCGCGGCGATAGACAGGCTCGGATACTCCAAGGTGCCGAGCATGGTTGCATCCTGATGGCTTTTCAGGCCATTGTCTCGCCCCATGTTGCGAAACTCAAGAATTGTTGGACTGACCCGATTCGCGACGCTGTCGCCTCGAGCCGACTACGGCAGTCATCGCCGCTAGGACAGCAAAGCTTCCAGGCTCGGGAATTGCTGTTGGGGCAATAGCGATCGAACTTATAAAGGTGTTACCAGGCCCTGGAGGCGGCAAAAAAGTCGCAACCAACGTTTCGGACCCGGATGCGGTCAATGGAATGTCAACCAAAGAATGCAAACTGTCGATGGTGGTCAGCCCGAGATCAAGTCCGTAAAGCGTGCCATCCGAGCCGATGGTGCCGTTCCTGAAAGGTGCACTCAATCTGCGCACCTCACTTAGAATCGTACCGTCAGAGGGTGCGAGCTCGTATAAGGTCACACCCGCAACACCAAACAGTCGCCCATCCGGGGTGAACTCCATGAAAGAAAGATTCTCTGTCGGCTCACTCAAAAATGTCAACTCGGCTGTGTTGGGCTCGATCTCAAAGACTCTGCGTTCGCTGAGACCAATTCCGAGTAGCCGCCCATTCGGTGACACAGTCAACCGCAGCATAAACAACGGATTGCCTTCGAAAGCAAAACCGCCGACGACATTGATTGATCCCGTGACCGGATCAATGGTTCTCAGAGATGTGCCCACGCCATAGAGAAGTGAACCATCCATTGTGAAATCGATGTCGGCGTTGAATACGGATTCACTGCCAATCGGTGTCAAAATGCCATCAGTGATTGACGCTGACGTAAAGGCGTTCGGAGGATTTCCTCGCGAGCCCGTGGCCGCAAAAAACTCATCACCAAACGTCTCAACAAAATTTGCCACTGAAAGAGAAAGCAGCAAGATAAGCAAACGTATCACGATGTGTCTCCTTGAAGTGGGACTAAATAACCCGACGCCCCGGAGCGGGTAGAACCGTTTTAGTGATACAGCACAAAACACACTAAAAAGCGTCACCGACCCTGGTTATGGTGGCTAGGACGCGAGTCGGGCCAGCAGGGCAATTCCTTTCTCTGTTTTTGGGCGGCCATCGTTCCACTACCAAACGTTAATGTCCAATAACCCCTGTTTTCAAAGACGATTGCACTTAACCATTCATTAACCGGCCGAAATCGAATCTTGGTGGCTTCCGGTTGGTGCGACGAACTGACCGGCCTTGAACAGAGCAAGCACGCACAGAAGGAAACCAACGGTTACCGCTGTCTTTCTCAGTATGCACTCGGTAGGGGACACCGCTCATTTGCTTGCAGCAACGAGACTGTTTCGTGCGAACGCGTTTGATCTTGATCGTCGCCCCTGCTAGCCCCGCTGTGACTTGGCTCGGAAGCGTCGATTTTGATCACCTGAATCGGTCTCGGAAAACTTGGCTTCGTGTTTCGTCACCCGCCCGTGGGTGCGGCGTCGCCACATCTTGAAAGATCTCGCCTTCAACTCTCGTCGCATCAGCTTGATGACGTCGCCCGGTGATAGGCCGAACTGTTCGCGGATCGCGTCGAACGATGTGCGATCCTCCCACGCCATCTGGATGATGCGGTCGATGTCCCCGCGGGACAATTCCGTCTCGCTCACTTCAACTTCCCCCGCCATCGCAAACTATCTCGGTTCCATTGGACCAGCGCATCGGTGTCATCGGCGAGAAGCTGCTCAGCCATCGCAATGCACCTCCGCAACTGTTCATCGCCCAGTTGTTTGTAGGCGGTCAGTCGACGGTCCAGATGATCGTACCAGCAACCGCCGAATAGACGATCCAAGATGATCCGCAAGAAACAATGATCTTCGGTCACGACCCAACCCTGTTTCCTTGCTTCCGCGGGGAGCTTGATACGGGTTAATTCGAGATAGCGATCTTGCAGTTCGTAACGGTGCTGCGTACCAAACTCTTCGCTAATGGACATGGCATAGCATTGCCAGCCGTCAAACCAGCTGTCCGTAACTTGGTAGCCAGCTCGCTACAGTTCCACCGAAACATCGTCGAGAATCGCATGGCGATCGACCTCAACCGTATTCTCTCTAGCCGACGGAAACGACCAGTCATGTTTGGATCAGGAAACAGCAAAGAGAAACTACAAGCCAAGTACAACAAACTGATGCAGGAATCTTACGATCTTTCGACTGTGAATCGAAAGAAAAGTGACTTGAAGCGAGCGGAGGCCGAAGAGATTGGACGGCAGCTTGATGAACTGGAGAAACAAGCGTAGTCCTCGCACACCACCCGCTGGAAACATCGCTATTGAGTTTCGGATTGAACGATGACCTACGCTCGTGCCCGTCTTCTACTCGGAATGTCCGGTGTTGGCTTCATCGTCGTGCTCAGCGCATTGTTACTCTGGACGCAGTATCCGCTGCGTGTTCTGACAGACGCCGAGTCTTGGAGCAGCAGTGACTTGATCGCTCTTTGTTCTTCGTTCATGTCTTTGGCAGCTACTCTGTTTCCGCTTGATTTGCTCGGCGGTTTCCTGCTCCCAAATCGATGGCGACCCAACACGATTTCCCTTGCATCCTTTGGGGCCCGTTGGGCACGTGGTGTCTTGATTCAGGGAATACTCTTTGTGGCAGCCAGCCTCATCATCCTGGTCATGGGACGGCAAGTTGGATTTGTCGGTGCGGCGATGGCGGTGGCTGCGATGGCGATCGTCCTTGTCGGTTCGCAGCTCCAGATCGCCAAGGTCGTCGGAGCATTGGACTCGAACGCTTGCGAGGGGTCGAACGGGGTATCGACACTTCAGCAGGCTCAATCGATCGTTTCCGAGTGGGGTTGGAAGGCACGTCCGATTACGGTCCTCAGGCACCACGACGCAGGTTTCACCGGTGGTGTTGTGGGTTTGCCAGGAATTGAAACCGTCGTGCTGCCAGCTTCAACCCTCGAGAAACTCTCGCCTGAGCAAGTCGCGATCGTGATCGCACGACGCCTTGAAGCGATTCAAAGTGGTAGCCGCACACGAGGGCTCCTGCTGGCACTTATCTGGGTGATCACGGGGTTCACTATTTCGATGATGCTTCCGGGTGCCGGCGTGACCAGCGTCGCCGGTTTGGCGATGACATGCCTTGGCTTCACCCTTTGGACCTTCTTGGGCTTGCTCACACTACCGACACTCAGCCGTCAAGCGTCGTATGCGATCGATGGGAAGGTGATTCGATCAGGAGCTTCACCTGAAGCGTTCGAGCAAACGGTGAAGACACTCGACATGTTGCAAGATGACGAGCCACGAAGATCCCCATGGATCGAAACGATCTTTCATCCTGTGCCAAGTGTTGAGAATCGTGGCGGCACGAAATCGACTAACACACCTATCGCTTGGCACGCCGCTCGAATCATGCTGTTTGTTGCGTGGGCATGCATGGGAATGTTGGTTCGAGCGGTTCACTGCAATGTCGGCCGACCCGAATTGTGGGTGATATTGCCGGCCGATTGAGGGGGTCTCGCTAACGGCAAAGAGAGGATATTGGCAGCGAAACCGAATTGATCGACCGCCGTGCTCTGCCACTGCCGCAACGGTGCGCACTCGGTGGGTGGCTGGACAAGACTCATCGCGACGCCGCCACCTTCCGGGCAAGCACTTCATCACGCTCCGCATAGAGCTGCGTCACGTCCGCGGTCGCATGACCGAGAATCACCTGCGCCGCCTCCAACCCGTGGCTCGCACGGACGGCCGTCCCGCGTGTGTGCCGTAGCTGGTTGGGTGCCCAAGCGTGCTCCGACTCCCACTTGGCCCGCGCCGCCTTGTCCTTGGAGATTGACTTGGGACATGGCCATGCCTTGCGACACGCCCGCTTGATCGCTTGACCATACGTTTGCGTGTCGAAGTACTCCCTCGGCTGCCGTGTTCCCTGGCCGTCGCGTGGATCTCGCTTACGACCGCGAGCGTTGCCGCAAGTCGACGGCGTCGTTCTCGAATCCGCCGCCTGCTGACGAAACCACTCGCGGGACTCGGCCGCCGAGAAACAGAATGCATCGGACGCCCGCAGCAGATACGGCAACAGAACCGCCTGGCACTCCGGCCCGATGAATAGCTTTCGAGCCCGTCCGTGGTGCTCGGTCTTATGAGACGACGGAATGTACTCCCAAACATCCGCCGAACGATCCACGTCCATCGGCCTGAGTTTGCACACTTCCCCGGGCCTCGCACCGGTCAGAAGTTGCACGCGAATCATGTCACGTACCACTGGCGATAGGTGTCGGATCGTTGCCTCGACGACGGCCAGATCCACCGGCATCACGGGGACGGGCTCGGGCGCGGCGGTCCGCCCTCTCTTCAGCCCTTTGACAGCCTTCAGACGCTGGCAAACCTCGGGAGGAACCATTTCGTTCTCCACGCCCCAACGAAAGATCTCAACGACCTTGCGGGCGTTGCGATTGACAACCGATCGACTCAGTCCTTTCTGAACCCAGAATTCCCGCAGTGCTTTGAACCGTAGCGGTCCAAATTCATCGATTCGGACCGATCGATACTGACGACAGAGCACTTTCGCGACGGCCTCGTACGCCGAGTGTTCGCTGGTTGGCTTGCCGTTCTTCCAGTAATAGTCCTTGCGTTCGGACCAGAACTTGAAGGCCAGTTCATCGACCAACCAGAATCGTTCCGTGGCGGTTTCCGCGGGGAATAACGCGAATGAGAGTGCTGGGACTCGAACCCAGGACCATTCGATTAAAAGTCGAATGCTCTACCGACTGAGCTACACTCTCGAGTGTGGTTCTGACCGAAAAAGCAATCCGTTGGTTCACCCACGGGTCGACATCACATCGAAGAAAAGTCGGCTTTTGACAGCGGAGCGGACAGGATTCGAACCTGCGGAACCAGTTTCCCGGTTCACCGATTTAGCAAACCGGCGCTTTCGACCACTCAGCCACCGCTCCGGGAGCCAGGTCAGCGGCGAATTGTGCTGGATCGACGCGTTCTCCGCAACCCGTTTCCGCCCACCCAGTCGCGGCGTCCGATGACACCAGAGCGACGCTGTTCCGCTCTGCATGCAACCCATTTGTGCGACGATTCACTCGCCTAACACGAACTGGCCAATTGGGTCATGGGTTCGCGGGGACAACATTAATGGCGGTTGGAGAAGCTTCGCCCACGGCACTAGCGCTCAGGGGGATTGCTTGGGACCGAAACTAGGCGAATCGACCGTCCAGCCACCGCCTTGGCCGTGAGTGTTGGCGTCCGGGTGGCTTGGGCCGCCTTGACGGGTTGACTGCGCCGAGTGGAACTCAAAGCGAGCTGCGAAGCGATTCGAAAGCCAGCCTGAAATCCATCGTCGGCCGATTGGCGTCAGCAGCACAAAACCGAGTCCATCGGTCAAAAGCCCTGGCGTCAACAAGAGTGCCGCGGCAAAGGCAATCATCAACCCGTCCACGATCTCGACGCTCGGCACGCGACCATTCTGCAGTGCGGTCTGGAATCGGAACCAAGCCGCGATGCCCTCGCGCCGAGCCAAATAAGAACCAATGAACCCCGTCACCAGAACGATCATCAGCGTCGTGATCCAGCTGGTGGCATCCGCCAAACGCAGCAAGACGATCAACTCAACCAGTGGAATGAAGATGAACGCGGCCAGAAGTCGCAAGAACATGACCAATCCGATCCGTTATTGAAGAGTGAGAGACGCCAATGAGTGACGCGTTTGGACTGACAATCTCGACGCATCGGCGACTGCCATTGTGGCTTGCCGAGCAGCGCGGACACGTCACCGTCAAGTCGATGCGAATCGTGTTCCCAATCCTTCCCCTAGGCGACCGAATCACTTGAATAATTTTTCCCAAATCGGCCCCCTCACGGTAGCTGACGAATATGAATCTCTCGAAACCGGATTGGGCTGCCTTCCGACTCCAAACAGAGAAAACCCTCGCATGGCGAACAACTCGATCCACCAGAGACCTCGACGCCGTTGACCCAAAGCCGAATCTCGCCGTTGATGCCACGGACGTAGTATTGGTTCCACTGACCCGCACCCCGCGTGGTCCTAGCGGACGGAAAACTCCGCCGGCCAGAGGGCGACAACGGCGGAAACGGCTGCATCATCGACTTGCCAACCGCAAATACGTCGCCATGGGTCGTGAACCAGTCACCCGGCCGCCTAGAGCGTTCGGCGTACTTTTGGGCGAACGCATGGTCGAGCATCTGAATCTCGATACCGGCCTTTGGAAGTTGATTCGGGGGTAGATCGTCCAGGGCCCACTGAGGCACCCAGGCAAACACGCCGGAATTCCCAGCGGCATTGAGATGCATCCACTCAATGGCCAGTTCAAAATTTCGCACGGTGAACTTGGTCCTGGTGACACCTATGGGCTGACCGCTGCCCAAGGCTTCCTTCCCCGACCAAACCAACGTCGTTTCGTCTCCGTTCACCCGCGCGAAGTCATTGCCGGTCAATTGGCGCCAACCTGGGGCACTGACATCGAACACCCTGACATCAACGGATGTCGATTCGTTGTCTGGAAGTTCGTCGGTTTGATTAGGAATCTGCGCCAGCAAGCTCGGAGCCCAGCAGCTTACGAGAACCATGGCGATCGTCATTATTCGGCACTGACGGATCGTTGTCGTCATCTTGTGTTGGCTCGTGTTGGCGGCGATGGCGCGATGTTCTAGTGACCCAAAATGGCGTTCTAGCGAACCCAACAGGGCGCCAGACTTCCTAGGCTTGCACAGGCACGGATTTTCAGCTGACCAGGCCAACCAAAATCGGTTGGACAGAGAACTCTTCTACCTCCCCTCGCTACGCTCCACCCTCCTGCCAGGAGGGTGGATTCGACTGTGATGACTGGTGTCTGCACCAATGCCCAGGCAAGGGTCGAGATTTGTGTTGACGCCCGATCCTCTGGTTCGTCGAGGGCTGACAGATCCCGGTGCTCCCAGGGAGTCGTCCAGACAAAAAAGTGGTCCGAAACGCGATGCCTGGCGCGTCACAATCGTTAAGGGCGACTGATGGGTTTGATGAAAGATGCGCGTGGAACGCTTGAAATAAAACAACAATCCAGCGAGAATTCGGAATGCCGATGAGCATTGGTTTCCCGCTTTCGCCCGATCTCAGAACGGGTGTGACGCTGGAACCACACGCTGATCGCCACCATTGAACGACTTCAACCTCGCCGCCATGAACTGGATATGACGGCGATGGGTCCTCCATCAACTTGACCGAGGGAGGGCCGATTGTGTTGGGATGGACGGATGGAATTCGAGTCTCATGCCAGTGCGGAGCAACCCTCGCCAAGTTGTCGTTGGCGAACCTGAATGTGGTGGCGATTGGACGAATCTGCTCGCAGGATCGGCGGACGATGACGCCAAGGTTTTGACTGCCTGCCCAACCCCCAGTTCACAATAATCCCTCCATGAGTTCCATCGACGCACGCTCGACTGAAGCGTTTGAAGATCATTACGCCGAGAAGAATCCACCGCAGGCGGGAGACTCGATGCGTTGGACGTATTTCTGGGGCGCTTTGGCTGCAATGGCCATCCCGATGATGGTGCCATACCTCTTAGCGATGTGGGACCAACCGCATTACCAGTACTTCCCATTCGTCTTTGTCGTTGTTGGTTTTTTGGCTTGGCAGCGTAGCGACAAGTCGCTTCATGAGCCGCGTGGATTCTTGGCTTGGTCACTGATCGGATGCGGACTGTTGGGTTTGGTTGCCGCGGTGTTCTTGCCGTCGGCCTGGATGGCCGGGCTCTCGTTCGTGTTATTGGCAACCGCCTGCTTGCATTCGCTTCGCAGTGCTGGCAGTGGACGATCACTCTTGGGACTCGCCATTCCGCTGATCATGTTGGTGCAGGCCCCGGTCGGACTCGACAACATGTTGATCACGCGGCTGCAACGAATCACCACTCAACTTGGCAGCGTCACACTGGACATCATTGGCGTACCGCATGCGGTGTCGGGCAACATCCTGCAGTTAGCCGATCGTGAGCTGTTTGTTGCCGAGGCCTGCAGCGGCATTCAGTCCGTGTTCACGCTTGCGTTCTTAGCCTGCGTGATCGTGGTGTGGCGCCAGCGTCGCGGTTGGCTAACGCCACTTTACCTCTTGATCTCGGTGATCCTCGCGGTGGCGGGCAATACGTTGCGAGTCACCATGGTTGCCGTGGCCCATCATTTCTGGGGATTGGATTGGGCGTCCGGCTTCCAACACGATTTGCTGGGCTACTTCACACTGGCTCTTGCCGGGCTCTTCCTGCTGTCATTCGACCACTTGGTCCAGACGGTGCTGCATCCGGTATCGTCCGATGGACGCGATTCGGCGGACAACCTGTTCTTGAGGGCCTACAACTACTTTGTCTCCGATTTCAAATTCTCCAATGATGATGAAGGGACTTACGGAAACTATGGTCGCCGAGAGCAAAAAGACGAGGTGACCAATCGCGCGGACTGGCTCAACGGTTTGATCATGAACAAGGTGGGTTGGATCGCGACGATGGTAATCATCGGGATCTGTTTCGTTGCCTCCCTCGTCCAATCCACCCGGGTCGAAGTGAATCGAGCTCCCGAATTGCTGCTTCGGGAGGTGGTGCTGTTTGAGCCGCAGCCCGAGCTGCTTGCCAGCAGCGACTTGTCCACCATCGAGATTACCGATCACCAGGTCACTCGCGACGGGTCCGAGCCGCGTCTCGGACAGAACGCCGACTTATGGGGTTTCAACGCAGGGAATCTCTCAGGCCAAATCGTTGTGAGTCAGACTTATAGCGGCTGGCATGAGTTGTGCGTCTGTTACCAAAACATGAATTGGCAGCTGTTGGATCGGGATGTGACGGAGCCAATCGAAATCTTGAGCCGCGGTAAGGGTCAGATGGAAGCCAAGACCGACATCATCGAATCGGATGCGTCAGGAGACGAGTCGTTTGTGACCGCCCGATTTCGACGGGAAGACGGTAACTACGGCTATCTCTTTTTCACCGCAGTCCATGAAGACGGCTCGATTCCCGATGCGCCATCCACCTACGGAGCTTTTGGTTCACGATTCCTCAGCCGCCTCGAACGATACGGAGCGATCTCCCAACAGAATTTGGTCATGTTGCAGATGTGGGTCGTTTCCCCCGAGAAAATCCCTCGGAAACTTCTCGATGCCCTACGCGTCGATTTTGTCCAGATTCGCTCGCGTGTCTCCGAGCAACTTGATCCAAGTCCGGCATCAACGTTGTCAATGCAGTTGCCTCAACCGGTCATTGAACGCGTTGAACCAACGCTCGTGCCCCGAACTGAATCTTTTTCCCTCGTTCGGTCTTCCCCGGAACTCTCCCATACGCACTGATCCATCATGTTCAAGTTCATCAATCCGTTTAACTGGTTGAAGTGGGGCGGCCAGTTCACCTACGCCTATTTGCTGTCGATTCCGTGGCGAGAAGCCCCCAAAGCCATCCCCGCGTTGATCCTGCTGGTGGTGGTCATGGTGGGTGGCGCGATTGCTTACAGTGACGGCGGAAGTTGGCGCAATACCAAGGTCAACCGACAGCTGGCGACCGCGTTGGACGCGGACGACTATGAGACGGCCGAATTGGTGCTGCGTCGTCAATTGTCAGATCGTCCTGACGATACCGATGTGATGTTTCGACTGGGACTGATTCGGTACGAACAGGATGCCAATCAAGACGCGATTGAGATGATGCAACAACTGGTCCGCAGTCAGCGTCATTTGGAAGCAGCCCAATGGTTGATTCAAAACGAGTACATCGGAAAGAACTGGGCGCAGTTAGAGGAAGAACAACGTGAAGAGTTTGGATCCCTGCTCGAGTTGATCGCTGAAGAACGGCCCAAGGACATGGGGATCAAACAGTTGCTGGCCGATTACTTGGTGACCCAGCAACGATTCGCGGCCGCAATCCCACTATTGCGTGAACTGGCCGAAGTGCGGCCGATGCGAGGACTGCAAGCAGCCGCCCTCTACCGACGCCTGGGAAATCAGGCGTCCGCGGACAAGATGGCTGAACTTACCCTGGAACGCGTCGATCAGCTCTTTGAGGAAGAGCCAGCCAACCCGATCTTGGCATTGGCGGTCGTCCAAAACCAACTCTTTCTCAAACGGTTTCAAGAAGCGGTCGCGAGTCTGAATCAGTCGATCGGACGAATGAAAACGGATGAGCATCGAAAGCAATTGCAGCAGGCGATGGGCGACACCATTGTGGCGTGGATCCAACACATCGAAGAACAGGCGAACGAAACCGCCACCGAGCGTTTGCGAGTGCTGAAGATGCTGCAGCTGGCACTCCAATATGCGCCACAGAACCCGCGAGTCTTAACGCTCGTCGCGGACCAGATCCTGCGCACGATTGAATCGGATGACGATGCCGTCATCGCGGTTCGAAACGCCCTGGTTCGAGGAACTTCGCCCGGAATCGCTCACTTCGTGCGCGGGACGACGTACTTGATCAAAGAGAACCCGGAAAAGGCGTCGCTGCACCTGAAACTCGCTGCAGAGCTGTTGCCAAATTCGTCCGCCATCCTCAATAACTTGGCCGTCGCCCTGTCAGCGAAAGAGGAACCCGATCTGGAAAGCGCTCTGAAAATGGTGGAACAAGCCATCGCTCAGACCGCGAAGCCAGGTGCGTATTTCTATGACACGCGGGGGCAGATTCATTTCCAAATGAAGAACTACATGAAGGCGATTCCGGACTTTGAGCGGGCACTCACCAACGAGTCCCTATCGGCAACAGCCCACGATCGGTTGGCGGTCTGCTACGACGAATTGGGTGAACCCGGACTCGCGGAGGAACATCGTATTGCGGGACAAGAGCTCGCTGCGAAGCTCGAGGAAGATGAGGAAGCCATCAATTAGGCATCCGGAACTTTCAAGTTCGAAGTGGCGACGCAACTAGTTTCGCTAGAGCTCTCCGTTCGGATCATAAGGCGACGAACCAAACGCCATGTCCGCGTAGAGACACGCGGACGTACACATTGGTGGCCACGTGTACGCTCGCGTGTCCCCAAGCGAGCATCCGATCACCCACGGCAGCGTGACATCTTGTTTACACTGACCAAGAAGCCATGTCCGCGTAGAGACACGCAAACTACGCATTCATATCCACGTGTACGCTCGCGTGTCCCCACGCGACTCGGCTGATTGGCAAACCGTCACCGCAACGTGATCACGCCAACCCGCTGTTCTCTCAACCTGCCTGGCTTCGCTTTCTCTATCTCAAGAGGCAAGAACATTCGGGGGCAAAGAACTTTCCACCCAAATGTCGCCTAAGCTCGATATGGACCTGTGGTCCGTGCGAGCCGACTCCACGACCGATCACTCCACCGCATCATCCTCGACTGCCGTATCGCCATTTGGCGGAGAATTCGGAACCGGCGTTGCCTCTTGAGCTTCGTCGGTAGTTGCTTCAGATGTCGATGCCTCGTTGCTGGAGGCGGAATCAACCGTTTCGCCGTCCACGTCATCAGCGTCACCAGCAAGTGCAGTCGGATCCTCAAGTGGCGCCAGAACGATGGGAAGCGTCAACTCCTTGCCATTGCGTTGAATTCGTACTTCTTGAGTGGATCCAATCGGCTCTCGTTCGACGACTTCCTGAAGCTCGCGGGTTCGACGCACGCGCTGGCCGGCAAATTCAAGGATGATGTCGAGACTTTCCAAACCGGCTCGGTCCGCCGCCGAATCTCGGATGACCTGATAGACCAAGACACCCAAGTAAGGCTTGAGGGAGAGCTTTCGCGCGACGCTCGGATTTAACTCAGCGAGCCGAATGCCCATTGCCGCGCGACGCACGCGTCCGAACTCTCTCAACTCGCGGGCAATCCAATTCGCCTGATTGGACGGAATCGCAAAGCCGATCCCCTGATAGCCTCCATTGCGAGTCGCGATGGCCGTGCTGATCGCTATCAAACGGCCGTCCAGATCGATCAAAGGACCGCCAGAGTTTCCGGGATTGATCGCCGCGTCGGTTTGCAAAAGGCGACCACGTCGGATCTGGCCAAGCGAACGGTTCTTGGCACTGATGATTCCCGCCGAGACGGTGGCCTCGAGCTTGAACGGGCTGCCAATCGCCAGCACCCAGTCACCAATTTCCAGTGAATCCGAATTGCCGTACGAAAGAAACGGCAAGGGCTCACCACACTCGATTTTCAACACCGCGATATCGCTTGTGGGATCACCATGAACTCGCGTGGCAACCCATTCGGTCTCGTCCGGCAATTGGACACGGACCCGCTTGGCACCCGTGATCACGTGGTGATTGGTCACGATCCAGCCTGTGGAATCAACCAACACGCCCGAGCCGAGCCCGGAAAGCGTCAGCCCATCTTCTTCGCTCCGAGGAGGCGGAGTCGGCCCAATCGGTGGTTCAGTCGATTCTGGCTCGGATTCAGCGGGCGACTCATTGGAATCCTCATTTTGACCGTACGAAAACACCGTGACGACCGACGGAGTCGCCGATCGAGCCGCATTGCGAAAAGCCCGTGATAGAGCTCGGGCCCCATCGCTGGCATCCACGTAAGAGACGTCCGGCGGGGAGGGAGCGTCCACTGCCAAGTCCTGCCCCCCGCAGCGCGTGACCGCACCGACGCTGGTAGACCATACGAGAAACCCGATCACGAACTGATGCAGAGAGAGAAAAAGTGATTTCATGTCAATAAAAGCGTCTTGATCACCGGATGGAAGCTCACGCAAAGTGCGTCAAGACTCGTGTCCTCCGATGCAGATGCACAGCGAGTCCAACGTTGGGCAGTTTAACGACTCATCAATGCGGCGCGTTCGAAGATGGCTGCGCGTGACAATGAATCGTCCCTGCTCACCTTGATCAAAAACGCCGCACGGCATCCGTCAAAGGGCTCGTTTTGAACGACGCTCCGCCCAAAACCGTTGATTCAAATGGGGTTTCCGGTACCCTAACGTCAACCGAAGGGGCTTCGATGGCACTTCTAACGCACTGAGGAAACCCGTGGCAACCTTTTCATCCTCCCCTGAAGCCACCACGATGAGTCAAGCGAAGTCGCCGGATCCCGACGTGCCGAGCGACGAGGAGATCCAACGCTTGGTCAGCTCTGCCGTCAACGCCCGCGATCATGCCTACGCGCCGCACAGCCACTTTTACGTTGGCGCCGCTCTGTTGATGCATGGAGGCACGATCGTCTCGGGGTGCAACGTCGAGAATGCGAGTTATTCGCTCACCCAGTGTGCCGAACGAACAGCGGTCTGTTCCGCTGTCGTGAAAGGTTACCGCAGTTTTCGGGCGGTCGCGATTGCCAGCGTAGGAGGAGCGATGCCCTGCGGTGCGTGCCGTCAGGTCCTGGCCGAGTTTGGTTTGGATCTGCTCGTAATCACGGTCGACGTCATCGACGGCGCGCAACGAACGACATCGCTGGCTCGACTACTTCCGGATGCTTTCTCGCCTTCGGACATACCTGACTGATCACATGAAACGGTACGGGATCTCGATGAGCGATGCCTCCCTTCGACATAACTCACGTTGCCATGCCGACGTCTGTTGACGAATCAATCGGCACACTTTCCTCGTTCGAGATAGAACACTGTGATGAGCCGCTGGACTTCCTCCGTAGCCGTTTTGGCAATCGCATCCCTCACGTCCGCTGTTTGGCGAAGCCCATCCAAGTGCTGCGGCCAAACCATTCATCTCGGTCCCCGGTTTCCCGGCGAAACGATCATCCATGAACGCGTGGTCTCTCGCGGTCAAGTTGACTCGGTCGACGAGGCAGCCGGAACAGCGGAGCCGATGTCGGGATCCGACGTTGCCCCCCACGACGAAGCCAGCGTATTTTCGCTGGGACAGCCGGTTTGGGAACGGCTACTCGACCTGGAGCGCGAGAACGCTCAACTGAGCGCGGAGTTGAATTACGAACGAAAGCTGCATCGGTATCTCGAGTCGAGTGAGTCCAAGGAGTCTCAAATGCGCAGCCGAATCTCCGATCTGGAGCAGGTCGCGAAACAGGCCGAAACAAAAGCGAGACAGTTGGCCGCGCGGTTCGAAGCAGAAAATCGAGAACGGCAGAACAGAATCCTAGACCTCGAGCAAGAACTGCGTCGGATGAGCGAAGCATTCAAGGTCGCCGTCCGTCAACAAGAATCCTTGCGAGAATCACTGCAGATGGCCCAAGCCCAACTGTCGTCAAAGATTGAATCGACTCGACGCGCGACCGCCAACGCCATACCAGACGCGTTTTCGGCTCGTCCGAAACCGGTCCAGCCCTCCAACTCGTCGCCTGCCAAGGAAGACCCAGGATCACAGAAAGAACCCATCAGGGATGCGCCGAAGCGGGCGAAGGAGCCGGATCCGCCGAAGGCAGCCAAGCCCGAACCTTCTCGCAAGCCACATCGACCTCCCTCCAAACCACGTCCGTCCAAGAAGAAACGAGATCCTCAAGCCCGCACCGGTGGCGTCCAAATTCTTACTCACCGAGCCGACATCGGCTGACTATTCTCGATCGCTAATGCGACTGCCAATCGTCCAACGATGATGATGATCGCGATCGTGCCCGCTTATCGACTCGACGACCGACCGCATGGGCCACGCGACGAGTCATGCGATCCACAAGCCGTCGTACGCTGGCGTCCTGATCTTCGACCACCAGCGACGAGATTCCATTGAATTGCACGACGCATCGGCACTGTTTGTCAATTCCGCCTCGAGGACCATTCACGTCGGCGAGCTTCACTTGAACGTCCTGCACATGACGCTGAAACTTGGATAATCCTCGTGCCAGTTGGCGACGGACGCTGGATCGCACTTTTGACTCGGCTTGGAGCCCGCTGACGTGAACTTGGATGAGCATGATTTGGCTCTGTGCGTTTGAGATTTAAAATGCCGTCACCATCGACGACCCATTGAATACTACGGCAACTCGGGGCATTGGATTGATCGATTTGGCTATCCGTTGAATTCAAAAAAGCTATGAATCATTTCCACCTTCGATCTCGCCACGTCCCGGCCATGGGATCGGTCGTATGTTTCAACGATGAGTCAGACGCCGGACGCAATGAATGAAGGGATCAACGCTTCAATTCCTGGCGACGACCGCATTCGGCCTCGAAGCGATTACCCGGCGCGAGCTGGAGGCACTCGGTATCACCGCCAAGATCCAGGGGGCGGGACGAATCGCATTCGACGGCGACATCGCAACGATGCAACAGGCAAGTCTTTGGCTGCGCACCGCCGATCGCGTGCTCCTGCGCGTTGCTGAGTTCCCCGCCGCCGACTTCGACGCCCTTTTTGAAACCACGCGTTCAATCCCTTGGGGACAATGGATTCCAGGCGATGCGAGCTTCCCCGTGACGGGACGAAGCATCCAGTCCACACTCTCCAGCGTCCCGGCGTGCCAACGCGCCGTCAAACGCGCCATTGTCGACGCACTTCGGCGAGATCATGGCCAAGTCACCCTTCCCGAAACGGGGGCATCCTACAAAGTCGACGTGTCGTTATTGAAGGACCTGGTCACGCTCACCATCGATACGACGGGGCCTAGCCTCCATCGGCGAGGCTATCGGACCGACATTCGACGCGCACCTTTGAAGGAAACCCTCGCGGCAGCCCTGGTGATGTTGACGTTTTGGAAACCTGAGCGTCCTCTGCTGGATCCGTTCTGTGGCAGCGGCACGATCCCGATCGAAGCGGCGATGATCGGACGGAACATGGTCCCCGGTCGCAATCGTCATTATGCGTTCATGGACTGGCCATCGTTTGACCAAGACTCTTGGGATTCGATGACATGCGAGGCGGATGCCAAGGCGCTACCGAAACTGCCAGAACGACTCATTGGACGCGACATCGATCCGGCTGCCTTGGTAGCCGCTCGCGACAACGCCGAACGCGCGGGAGTGATCGGGGACGTGCACTTTGAGCCCGGTGATATGCGATCCACTCGCAGTCAGAGACGATTTGGGTGCCTTGTTACCAATCCACCGTATGGCATTCGGCTCGGCCATGATGACGACCTCGACGATACTTATCGAGCCATACCGGACGTCCTGCGTCGGTTGCCCACATGGTCGTCCTATTTCCTGACGGCTTATCCCGACTTTGAGTCCACCGTCGGCCGCTCGGCGGATCGACGTCGCAAACTTTACAACGGTCGAATCGAGTGCACGTACTTTCAATTCCACGGGCCCCGACCGCTCCAAGCTGACGCAGCGCAACTTCCATCGGAGACGTGTGAGCCGGAATCTGCCGGTCAAGAAACCTCGGGCCGCGTGCCCGAGCGCGCCGATGCGGTCGACGGTGCGCTACCCCGAACTTACGTTCACGCCGTCGGCCCGGCGGCCTTTGGGGAATTGGATGCCAAGGCTCGGCATCAGGCCGAGTTGTTCGCGTCGCGCCTGCGGAAACGCCAACGCCACTTGCGTCGGTGGCCCAACAAACGAGGCATCACCTGTTACCGACTCTATGAACGGGATATCCCAGAAATCCCGTTAGCGGTCGATCGCTATGAAGACCACTTGCACCTGATCGAATTTGAGCGACCCCATGATCGTGATCCGGCCCAACATGGTAACTGGCTCGATCTGATGGCGAAGACCGCCGGTGAGGTGCTGGACGTTCGCGGCAGCAACGTGTTTCTAAAACGAAGGGGTCGACAAAGTGGTCGCCGGCAACATGAGCGAATTGCGACGACCAACCAACGTATCGAGGTGCGTGAGGGCGGTTTGAAGTTTTGGGTCAACCTGGTTGACTACGCCGACACCGGGTTGTTCTTGGACCATCGCGTCACGCGTTCGATGGTCCGCGACGAGGCGCGAGGGAAACACGCCCTGAATCTATTTGCCTATACGGGCTCCTTCACCGTTTACATGGCCGACGGGGGAGCGGCATCGACGACCAGTGTCGATCTTTCAGCCAACTATCTTGATTGGGCGGACGACAACCTAAAACTGAATGGTCTTGATGGCGCCGCCCACCAGATGAGCGCCATGGACATTCGAGAGTTCCTACATCGCCATCGTCCCGGTGAAGTCTATGACCTCGTTGTGCTGGATCCACCGACATTTTCCAACTCCAAACGCGCGCAGCGAGACTGGAACGTTCAAATCGATGGACCAGAGATTTTGGCAGACGTCTTGAACCTGGTTCGTCCCGGCGGCATTGTGTACTTCTCCAATAACTTCCGTCGTTTCAAGCTCGATACGGAATCGATCGCCGTTTCGGAGATTCACGAGATCTCCAAGCAGACGGTACCGGAGGACTACCGGAATCGCCGCGTCCATCGATGCTGGCGGATGGTGAAATAGAGCGCGCCCCGGTGCCGTTGTGAATCAGCCTAAACCTCAAGAACGCCTCACTTTCGAATCACCCCAGGAAACTCAACACGATGGAATTTTCGTGCCCCCAGTGCGGGAAATCGTACCGAACGAATGACTCGTTTGCCGGCAAGACCGTTCTCTGCAAAGCATGCCAGCACTCCTTCGTGGTGGCGCCCGCGGCTGCCTCGGTGGGTGCTCAGCCGCTAACCAACTCGACGCTCGATGGCGATAGCGACTTCGCTGCCGGTGAAAACGAGATCCACTCAGCCGAGCTGACGATGCAAGGCGGCCAATCCAACGACGGACGCGTGCGCCGTAGCGACGAAATCGACTACGAGATTTTCGGACACGAGTCCCAGTACGTGGTGATCACGCTGGACCCGAATGAACAGACGATCGCCGAGGCGGGAGCACTGATGTACATGACCGACGGCGTCATAATGGAAACCTCCATGGGCGCTGGAGGCGGCGAAGACCGAGGATTGTTAGGCAAAGCCCTCACGGCCGGCAAACGTGTCCTGACGGGTGAATCCCTCTTCATGACAACGTTCACCAACCAGGGTTCCAGCCAAGCCAAAGTGGCGTTTGGCGCGCCGTTCCCCGGCCGAATGATCCCACTTCACCTCGATCAATTGGGCGGCGAGATCATTTGCCAGAAAGATGCGTTCCTTTGCGGAGCTCGCGGCATCGAAGTCGGAATCGCATTTCAAAAGAAAATCGGTGCCGGATTATTTGGTGGGGAGGGATTCATCATGCAGCGGCTCCGCGGCGACGGTATCGCGCTTGCCCACGCCGGCGGCACGATGATGTACCGGGAACTCGCTGCCGGCGAACGGATCCGACTCGACACCGGCTGCCTCATGGCAATGGGCCCCAGCGTCCAATACGACATTCAGTTTGTCGGCGGTCTCAAGAACGCGTTTTTTGGTGGCGAAGGACTCTTCATGGCCACGGTCGTCGGCCCAGGTCCCATCTGGTTGCAGTCGCTGCCATTCTCGAGACTCGCCGGCCGTGTCGCCTCATCGACGCCTGGAACCGGCAGCACAAGCCAAGGAGAAGGAAGTCTCCTCGGCGGTCTAGGCGAGATGATCATGGGCGACTGATCGACACGAAACCCATCCCGCTTGCAGCCAACCGCGTTCTCCTGGATACTCTCGACCTCAACCTTTGGAGCCTCAATATTCGGGAGTCGACCAGAGATTGACACCGACGTTGAGACTGGTTGGAAAGGCTCTTTGTAGGCGGCGATCACCCGCGAAGAGAGAGCGAGAAGAGGATTCGAATCCCTATTCGGGTCCCATGCCGAAGTGGCGGAATTGGCAGACGCGCTGGATTCAAAATCCAGTTCCCGCAAGGGAGTGAGGGTTCGAGTCCCTCCTTCGGTATTCCTGGCTCCTAACACGTCGAACGTAAGCGTCTTCACGGTCACCCACTGAGTGCGCACCCCGAAAGAGTCGTATCGCCACTTCGCGCCGATCGCCAACTTCGACACGGAGACAGGTGGAGCGAATGGTTGGTATCGCATCGGCTTCAGGTGAAGGGGAATCGAATTTGGAAAATTCGTCGACAATGTTCGTCGAAATCTCCGAGTTCGCACCGAAATCGATTCCGAACCGGCTCGCTGGCCAAGACTTTGGTGACGATCAGCGAGAGGTCTTGTCTTCTCCGCCTTTTTTTGGGCTGATGCAAGGCTTGCTCTTCTGTATCGGGGCAATGCACCCGCGACGACCGCCCCCAATAAAACGGTTCAACTTGGTGGATGGCGCTCAACAAGACAAGAAAGTGAGACGGCTCCGCCGAGCCGAACGCCACGCAGCAACGACCTCACCTTCCCAGCGAAGCGACCGGGAGCGTCGGCAATCGGTAAGCGTTCGGTAGAGCTATCTCCGGTTTAGCTTTCTTCGTCTTGCTCGCCGTGCCTTTGCCTTGGCGGCGCGGGCGAGGGATTCCTGTTGTCGGTAGGTTCGGATGGATTCGGGGTGATCCGCCGCCCAGCGATCCGGAAGCAGGCGTTCTAGATCCGAAATCCCGCTCGCAAGGCTACGCAGGACATCATCCAGGTAGACCCATAGGTCCAACTGGTGACGCGTCGCACTGGTGATCACCGTGTACATGCGAGCCGCCACTTCACCACCGGCTTCGCTGCCAAAGAACATCCAATTTTTTCGGCCAATCGTGAGCTTGCGAAGTTCATTCTCCGTGTCGTTGTTGTGAATCGGTAAACGGCCGTCCTCCAGAAACGCCGTCAACGGTTGCCACTGGTTCAGGGCGTAACCAATCGCACCCGCGATCGCGCTCTTGGGAAGCAGCGAGCGCTCGGCCTTCCAAGTATCGAGTTGCTCCTTGAACGATTCCGTCAGCAGCAACGACTTCTCACGGCGCAGACGCAAGCGGTCATCGGGTGAAAAGTCCTTCGCCTCGGCTTCCATGTCAAACAGTTGTCGGTAGAAGGCCAAGGCCAACGAAGCACGCCGGGGATCATTCGCTTTGGCCGCTTCAAACTTTCGACGCATCTGGACATGACAGCACGACGCAAAGACTTCGTCTTGGCGACCCAAGTAAACGCCCTCGTGAACACCCTAAGCATCCACCGTGGCCCAGCCTCGATAATTTTCCAGAAATCCCAAGGGGCCTTCGCGAGTTTGTTTGCCTTGAGCGCGGCTGGGATGAAAGAAGAACACGCTATACCGGTACAGCGGCAAGTGGTCGGCGTACTTGCCGAGAATGATCTGGGCGGTCACCCCGAACCCGTAGCGAGAACCCTTCGTCAGCGATGCGGCATCGAGTCCCGACTGCGGGGGCGGAGCGACTTTGACCGTCTGCTTGCACTTTCCACAGGCCCGCTTGAGGTAACGCATCAGGTGGACGACAAGCTTGGCCGGAATGTATTCCAGGCGTTCCCGCTCGTCGAA
>JBCDIU010000062.1:0-18959 GCA_038748615.1 Planctomycetota bacterium
AGGCAGCGAGAAGTTCTGGGACGATGGCGACGGAGGTGAAGCGATCAACCATGTCCGAGCCGCCTTGATCAGCGACGGTGACCAACTTCACGATCACATCTCCAGCCGTCCGGGAACTCCCTACACTCGCCCAGCCAGGAAAATAGGCAGCCTGCGTTGACCTAATGCCGATTAGCGTGCCTGCACCCCCATCGCGCTGTTCAATAATCAGGCGGGTAATCTCGTGTCCCTGGCCAATGCTTCCCTGACGTCTCTCGAAGTCACCGCGATTCCCGAACCATCTGTGTTCGTATGTTTGAGCATCGGACTGGGTGCGATCGGTATTCGGCGGCGACGTCATATCGGGTGATCCATGAATCCCGCTTGCGTTTCGGAGTGGCCCCGCGGCGAGCACCTTAATTTCAGTGTTTAGCCGGTCCCCGGGTAGGACGGGTTCGCATAGTAACCGCCGAAAGGCCGTTGGTTTGGGCTAGCGTGGTTTGAGTCTTGATTGATACCAAGCCCAACGACGCAGAGCACCCTTCGGCGGGATGAGCCATGGAATTGAGTTTCCTGCCAACTCGGGACCAACGTGCTAGTCGGCTTAGGCTCAAGTTTGATTGAACGAGAACTCCGGTACACCCACGAGCCTTGTAGTCAGAGCTGAATAATCTCGGAAGCTCGATTTTATTGTCCAGAAGTCCGCCGTGCCGGGAGTTAACCGTTCGATCGGTTTATTCTCCTTTGTGATTTGTTTATGGATTTTGGATGAGACTTTTAAAGCATTTAGTGATCGTGTTTGCAATCATGTCACCGATGCAAGCTACGGAAGCCTCGATGCTCATTTGGGGAGAAGACTTTCCCGACGCTCAGGGTAACGCATCTGATCGAGCAACAACTTCGGGAAGTGGATTCCTTGACGTCAATGGCACCGCCAACTTCACCGGAAACGGCGGTTTGGATCTTCTTGCCGTGGCCAATACTCGATCTTCCGCCGATTTCAGGACGACGGATCCCGTGTTCGCGGGAGTGTTCCAGTTTGATTTCGCTCTGACGTCGAATTTAGGAAGTAGCGGACAGGATCGAGCTTTCGTTCAGATGTTTGAGGGCGATACTCGGTCGTCCAGCAGCAATCCCGTCGATAATTTTAATGACACGCTCAGTTTGACTGAAATGTCCATCACCAGTGGTCAGACATTGACATTGAGATATTTCTTCAATGTCAGCAACGCGGATCTAACATACGACGCCCCCGATGCATCATCCCGCACGCTGGGCTCAGGTGCTTACTCACTTTGGATCGACAACCAGCGTTTCACGGCGGCGGCATCATCCAGCGCCAATAGTGATAAGGGGGCCGGAATTCCCGATGGCGGGGTCAACACTTTCTCGATCGCCTTGTTCAACGGCCAAGCAGGGAATATCGTCTCACTTGCGAATGCATCTCTGACGTCTCTCGGTGCGACAGCGGTACCCGAGCCATCGGGCCTGGTTTATCTGGGGATTGGATTGGGTGCCATTGGCTTAAGGCGATCGAGGCGTGCAAAGTGGTCGATTCCACTCCTTCAGGCTTAACGCTCACATCGCATTTGCCAGTGTGATTGGCGAACCCAGTTTGATTTTGGGTGGCATGCTTCATCCCGGCAACGAGAGTCCCGCATCCGCTGATGCACTACAGTTCAGACGATGGCAAACTCGTGCCATCCTACGTCCGTTCGGTGACGGACATTCCTACATCTCATCAACACCGATACTTCATCGGCGCGGAGAGCCAGGTAGGGCCGACCGTTGTTCGGCAAGAATCCAAACGCAAGCAGAGCCATGACGTCCATCAGGTCAACGGCTGATTTTGGCATGGCGATGACGTCTCAATGGCGGCCGGTCAATCTGGGGGGCGTGATTCTGTTATCTTCTGCTTTGCACGGCTTTGGTTGAGGCGTGCGTTTAGTCGCGTTCAATCCACGCCATTGGCATTGGTTGCTCTCTCCAGATCGTTTCCGCTTTGCCAGACCGGGCGAGAGGACTCCAGAAGAGGGCTTTCGAGCGCCAGTTCGTTACAACACGGGGAGATGCTTTGTGAAGTTACAGCGTTCTTGGAAGCTTGCGATCGGATGCCTTCGATTCGGATCTTGGTTCGCCATCGTTTGGATGATCTCCGTGTTAGGTTGGGCGAACATGGCGTCCGGGCAGTCCGATGCCAAAGCGAGGTTTTCAGCGGAGCATGTTCCCGATACGGCTCTGGCGGTCGCTTACGTCCCCGTCGGCAAAATTTTGCGGCAGCCCGAAGTCGAATGGATGCCCGTCGAGATTTTCCAGGCTCAAGTTCTGGAGCAAGTCGGTGTTGACATCATGCATATCGATCGCGCGGTAATTGTCGCGGGCGTCCCGGGACCGATGGGGCCCCAGCTTGGCATCGTCATCGATCTGAATCAGGACTATGCCATCTCGGACTTAAATCCAAAGCTGGTTGACGCAGACAACTCGATCGAGTCGGACGGCAACACGATCTATCCGTTATCGGATCTGGATGGCTTTGTATTGAATCGGGTCAATGCACGGCGGTTCATCATCGGCCTTGGTGGCATGTTGCCTCAAATCATCGCCGCCGCCGAAACGGACGCGGATGCGCCGCGGGGACCGCTTCCGAAACTCGTGCAAACCCTTGTAGAGCGGGATGGCATTACGGCGATCCTGACACTGCAATCCATTCGCCCGATGATTTCGGCTCTGCTGCAGCAAGCTGAGCCGCAGCTTCCGTCGCAGTTACGCGGATTGAGTCAGATTGCCGACTTAAGCGATGCGGTCATGATCAACATGGACTTTGCGTTGGCGTCCGGATCCATGAGTTTGGCGATTCTATGCGTTGATGATCAATCGGCAAAACAACTCGAAGCGCTCGTGGTCGATATGATCGCATTTGGTCGCGAAGTGGCCGTGAACGAGTATTCGACGAAGAGTGAAGCCCAAGGACCCGTCGCGGAAGCGACCGCCGCCTACGTCGAGCGCATCTCACACCGTATCGCCGAGATGCTGACGCCAACCCGACAAGGACGCCTTGTCAAACTTGAGATGGAAGGCAACTTCGCGACCGTCGGCGTGCTAACCGGGCTCTTGTTGCCTGCCGTTCAGGCTGGCCGCGAAGCGGCTCGTCGCATGCAAGCATCCAACGGTCTAAGGCAGATCGGATTGGCCATGCATAATCATCACGCGGCCTACGGGTCCTTACCCGATCGGGCGATCCGTGGCGATGACAACCAGCCACTGCTCAGTTGGCGCGTCGCTTTGTTACCGTTCTTGGGACCCGAGGGTCAAGAACTCTATGAAGAGTTCCACTTGGATGAGGCATGGGATAGCGCCCATAACCTGGCCTTGGTCAACCGAATGCCAGACGTTTATGTGGATCCCAGTGTTCAGTTGGATCCGGGGGAGACGGTTTTCCTGCTTCCCATGGGTGAGCAGGCCATGTTTGCCGAACAGGGTCAAAGGCGATTTCGTGACATCCGCGATGGGCTGTCCAACACGATCATGGTCGTGGAGGCCGATGGGGCTGAAGCCGTCATCTGGACCAAGCCGGACGATTTAGAAATCGACTTGGACAATCCGATTGCTCAGCTCGGCAAGGCTCACCAGGGAGGATTCCATGTGCTGCTCGCCGATGGAGCGATTCGATTCGTGTCAACGGCGACTGATACGAGTATGTTGCGAGCGATGTTCACCTTTCAGGGCGGAGAGCGTGTGGCCTTTTAGATCGCAGATCATGTCATGGTTGCGGCTGTTCGAGTTGAGCTTTCAGTGCCGGCCGATTCTTCAAAATCGTGTTGAGCTTTCGAATGGTCTTGGGTTGATTTAGCCCGACCAGCTTTGAATCAGTCGGCATGATGTCGCTGTCCCACGGGGCTAGCTGGGATGGCATGACGTCTCCGTAGTAGAAAGCCATGTTGTTGTACGGACTGGGCGAGTAGCCGCCAACAATACTTACGTCGAGATTGGGAGTGATCGAAACATCCCAACCTCCAGCCCATAGACAAGCATTGACAAGGAACCGTCGAGCGTCTTCGTCAACCATATCCTCCGATGCACCGAATGAGGTGTAGACGACGCGCCCTGGCTTGGTTTCGCCCGATGGCGCGACGTAGGAGTCTCGCGTCCAGCCAGCGTTCACGATTGGCTTGCCCTCGTGAACGTCGTCGCTA
Organism: Planctomycetota bacterium; assembly: GCA_038748615.1. Classification (GTDB taxonomy): domain Bacteria; phylum Planctomycetota; class Planctomycetia; order Pirellulales; family Pirellulaceae; genus Rhodopirellula. The sequence continues at coordinate 4,173 of JBCDIU010000062.1, forward strand.
GGTTCGAACGTGTTGAGAACCTGGACTTCCAGCAGTGGGTTGGCGTCGGCTGGTGGTTGAGACTTATAGGCCCCCGAATAGGCATGAATGGACTGGACGCCGGACAGGATCGGATGATCCGATGCGGAATCGACCGCTGCGATGCGCGAGGCCATCACGTGGTTGGTGCCGTAGTGGGTTTGACCCTCGACCGCCTTGTTCCACGTTAGCCCGAACACCTGGTGTCCAAGACCGCCGTAATAGTCTTCGCCCGTATAATCGAAATTGAGTTTCGACCATTGACCCTGTTGGCCATTGAAGCAGTGAGTCGACGTACGGACGCCAACGACCGGACCGCCTCGCTCGAGGTAGGCCACCAACGGTTCCACCTGCTCATCGGGAAGATCCATGAATCGGGTGAAGAAGAACAGCAAGTCTGCATCTTCAAGAGCATCCATGTTTGGCACACTCTTCGCGCCCGGCATGATGTATCCGTCGTCGTCGACACCGAACAGAACCGTGCACCGAAACCCGTGATGCTTGGCCAGAATCTTCGCCAGCAGCGGACAAGTCTGCTCGGAACGATATTCGTGATCATTGGCGATGAACACCACGTGCTTTCCGGCCCCAATGCCCTCGCCGCCCTCGTACACGAGCGGCTCGGCAACGGCGGGGGATGCGATCGAAACGGCGGCTGCTATGATCCAAGCCTTCATGATGCGGACTCCAGGGCCTTCGTAGATGAGGATGGGAGTGCTGGGGCGTTTCAGGCCACAGCGGGTCGAGGACGCAACAGTATCGTCGCTGACGACCGTACAAGCAATTGAGGACGGGAACGGCGTACAAGGAATCGCCAGGCGCAGCATCGGCGACCGGCTACGCTGGAACTGAGGTTTTCTCCATGTTGGACCGGCATTCGATTCCCCTACCGTGATGAGTTGGACTGTTCATGTCGATCCAATGGTTCCCCGGTCACATGCACAAAGCCCGCCTCGAAATGGAGGCGGTCTTACCGAAGGTGCATGTCGTTGTGGAAATCTTGGACGCGCGGATTCCGTACTCGAGCGAAAACCCATTGTTGGCCGAGATTCGCGGCGACAAACCCTGTTTGAAGGTGCTCGCAAAGAGTGACCTCGCCGATCCGAAATGGACCGCTAGTTGGTTGGAGCATTTCCAATCAATCGACCACATAGCGGCACAATCCGTCACTTCCAAGGAGATTCCGACGATTCGGAGACTGAAACAGGCAATTGGCGAGTTGGCACGCCACCGGGAAGGCAAGACGGCCACAGCCATGGTGGTAGGAATTCCCAACGTGGGGAAGTCAACGATCATCAACGTCTTGGCTGGTCGCAAAGTCGCCAAGACTGGTAATACACCGGCCATCACCAAGCAACAACAGACCGTACGGATCGGAGACGGTGTGACCCTCTTGGATACACCAGGAATGTTGTGGCCCAAGGTCGAGAATCCCAACAGCGGATTACGACTAGGCGTGGTGGGATCGGTCAAAGAGACCGCAACCGACGATGCTGACTTGGGGTTTTTTGCAGCCGGCTATCTGCGGCAACACTACCCAGAAAGACTGGCCCAACGTTACGAACTCGAAGCGGTTCCCGGAACCGACCTCGAGACGGTCGAGTCAATTGGCCGTCGACGAGGGTGCATTGGACGCGGCAACCTCGTGGACATCGACCGTGCCGCCAGAATCTTGGTCATGGATATCCGCTCGGGAGCGTTGGGACGGGTGACCTTCGAAACACCCGCCATCATGAGTGACGAAAAGCGACTCACTGCAATTGCGATGTCCGAAAAAACACAGCGAGACAACTCGAAAGATCAAAAGCGAAAGCAACGTTTTCGCGACCAACAACGAGCCAAACGCAACGCCAGGGACCGCCACTAGAAGTCTCCGGGGGGCTGTCCGCGTGCCCCGGCCCGAGGCGATGCCACGCGGTTCCTCGGAGTCGACTATCATCAAGAATGAGCCCGCCTGACGAAAACCCACCAGCCCGTATTGATTCCAGCTGATTCTCAGCGGTTGGAATCATCTGGTTCCACCGCCAACCGCCTACGACGCGGAAGTTGATCGTGCCGTTGTTCGAGATCGCCTGGACGTCACACCCGCTACGACCCTTCGCTGATCGCTGCTGCGCTTGGTCGACCGTCGTTGGATGGGGGGCGTTGATCGTGGTGCTTGGATTCCAAGCCGTTGAATGTAACGACATCATCGCGGCTGACGACTTGTTTACCGACCTGTTTCAGGAACACTGCATCCAGTGCCACGATACCGATAACGCCGAGGCCGATGTCGACGTCTCCCAATTGACCCATGAGAAACTGCAACACGACGTCACGTTGGTAGGCCGCCTGATCGATGTATTGCGATTCGAGGAGATGCCGCCGCCAGATGAGTCGATGCTGTCTCCACAGCTGCGAAGTGAGGTGATCATCGCACTGAAAGATGTTCGCAACGCGGCGTTGGCCGATCGTCACGTCGGTCGACGAACTCCGATTCGTCGAATGAATCGGTTTCAATACAACAATGCCGTGATCGATCTATTTGATCTTAATTGCATTGTGTTCACACTCCCCGAACGAATGATGCGTGAGCATCGAAGCTATTTCAAACCCGGCTCTGGTCAGATGGCCGATGTGGTTCATGTGGGTAGCCGACCACTGGGAAAGTCGCAGATGATCGAACCTCGGTTGGCGGGTGTGGCGGCGTTCCCACAAGACTTGCGAGCTGAGCATGGCTATGACAACCAAGCTGACCATCTATCGCTTTCGCCACTGTTAATGGAGTCGTTTTTGAAACTGGGCCAGTCCGTGACGCAAAGCCCCGATTTCAACCCGCGACATGTTGGTATCTGGAAGTCGTTTTTTGCATTGCCGAAACGCAGGGGCGAAGGTGACGATGAAACGCCAGCCTTGCAAATCGAAGCTCAAATCGATGTCGCCAAGCGCCGTTTACGTCCCTTCCTGACCCGCGCGTTCCGCCGCCCGGTCGATGAGCTCACGTTGACTCGATACACCGAGTTCGTAGGTCGTCAAATCAGAGCCGGCGGCACCTTCACGGAATCGATGCTGTCCGCTGCCGCGGCAACCTTAGCATCGCCGAGATTCCTTTACCTGTACGATCAGCCAGATGATGACCTCGTTGGTGCGCCACTGGACGGATTCGAGTTGGCTTCTCGACTTTCATTCTTTCTTTGGGGCAGTATCCCTGACGAATCGTTGATGCAACTCGCTCAGAACGGACAACTCTTGCAGTCCGACACGTTAGCAGACCAAGTCGACCGAATGCTGCGTGATCGAAAAGTGAAGCGATTCTGCGACTCGTTTCCGGCCCAATGGTTGCAGCTCGACAGGATCATTTCGTCCGTGCCGGACCGAGAAACCTATCCCGATTTCTATTTTTCCAAGTACCGCGACAGCATGCACATGATGCTCGAGCCTTTGCTGCTCTTTGAAACGGTTCTTGTTGAAGATCGTCCGATTACCGAGTTCATCGATTCGGAGTTCACGTACCGGTCAACGCTCTTGGACGACGCCTATGGCGAACTGAGCCAAATGACGCAGCGGCCCAAAGGCAATAGCGCCGTAACGGTTCTGCCGTTCTATCGCGTGGCTGTTCGCGACCGACGTGCCGGTGGGGTGATCACCAATGCAGCTGTCATGACGATGACCTCGGGGCCGCTACGAACTCAGCCGATCACTCGTGGAGCTTGGATCGCCAGCGTGATCTTCAATCAGCCACCTGACCCTCCACCAGCAGACGTACCACCGCTAGACGAAAAGCCCCCGGAGCAAGAACGCGACTTGACGCTGCGCGAGCGACTGTCTTTGCACCGCCAGCGCAGCGATTGTCGCGGCTGCCATGAACAGATCGATCCGCTCGGTTTCGCGCTCGAGAACTATGATCCGATCGGTAAGTGGCGTGAACACTACGGTAACGGACGTCAAGTCGACGTCGCAGGTCAGCTCTGGGGACGTCACGCGTTTGACAATGTGGTCGCGTTCAAGGACGCCATCCTGTCGGAGAAAATTCGTTTCACGCAGGCACTCGCCGGTCATTTGCTTTCGTTCGCGTTGGCTCGTCGACTGGACGTTGCCGATCAGCTGGCCATTGAATCCATCGCCTCCAAGACTTCGGCAGACCACGACCGGATGAAGTCTCTGATCAAATACGTTGTATTGAGTGATCCCTTTTCTCGAAACTGACGAAAGCGAACCTTCCTTGAAAGGGCCGATATCATGATGCATTCATCGAGGAGAGGTTTTCTGCGCGGGGTCAGCGGTGCTGTGTTGGCGCTACCGTGGATGGAAAGTTGGGCGGCACCACCGACGCATGAACAAGAACCGCCTCTGAGGATGGCTCACTTTTACGTGCCGATCGGTGTCGTGCGGCGAGGATTCTTTCCCGGGGAAGCCGACGACGTGATCCCAAAGGGGAATCTTGGCAACGTGATGCGATCTCTGGGAAACCAAGATCCATTTTACAGCGTCCAGGAACTGCGGGAACTCACACCCACCATGCAACCGCTGGATGGTTTCAAGGACAAAATCAACCTGATCACGGGAATGGACCGAACGTTCCAGCAAGGAACGGACGTGCACGCACAGTGTGCCTCTTGCTATCTCAGCAGCGCCGTCCCCTACACCATCGAAGGGACCGCATGGCCGCTGGATCGAACGCTCGATCACATGGTTGCCGATCGCGTTGGACAGACGACGCCGTTTTCGACGCTGGAGTTCAGCTGCAACAGCCATCGGGATAACAAAGAGTCGATCTATTTTGACAATATCTCCTGGTACGGTACCGGGCATCTCGCACCATCGATTCGCGACCCACGAAAGATGTACCGTCGGCTGTTTTCAACCCAGGAAGTCGCGCAAACTCGTTACATCACGGATCTGGTCCTCGAAGACGCGCGATCCATGCAGAGTGATCTAGGCATCGCTGACCGGCAAAAATTTGCCGAATACTTTGAATCGATTCGGGCGATCGAAACGCAGATGAATCGACTCGAGGCCATGAAGTCGGCTTTGGCCAGCGTCGAATTCGAGGAGCCGGTGGAGGCTTACCTACCTCGCGGTGAATACATACGCCTGATGGGAGACCTGATGGTCGTGGCGTTGCAGTCCGGACTGACGAACGTAGCCACTTTCATGGTCGGACCCGAGCGTTGGGACACTCCCTATATGTTCGAGAGCCTGTTCGATCGTCCGCGAAGCCACCACCAGATGTCGCACAACCAAACGAAGATGATCGACGATCTATTGAAGGTCGATCGTTTCCACATGCAGCAGTATGCGTACTTGGTGGAGAAGATGGATTCGATCGAGCAAGCCGACGGTACGACGCTGTTGGACAACACGTTGTTTACATACGGGTCGGGGCTCGGTGACGGCTCGACGCATCAGTACAACGACTTACCCATCATTGTCGCCGGTGGAGGCAGTCGAGTTGTCTCGGGACAGCATATCAACATGCCCGAGGGAACACCGTTGGCCAACCTGTGGCTGACCCAGGCACAGATGATGGGGCTGGAGTTGGAACAATTTGCCGACAGCACCGACACGATTTCTCCATTGCGGAACACAGCCGGATGACGCGAATCACTTTTGTATTTGGAATCTTTGCCGGTTCGGCGATGATGGCTGTGTCGGCGCTCGCGGTGGAGACGCAACGACCCGAGGTTTCGTCGCCTCGCCCGAATATTCTCTATCTCTATGTGGATGACATGGGCTGGGGCTCGATTGGCCCCAACGGTCAAGCAGCACGACGAGCCCAGGGATTACCAACGGTTCGCACGCCCAACCTGGACCGGCTCGCACGCCAAGGCGTCAACTTCAGACGCGGCTATGGCTGCCACGTCTGCTCGCCGGCCCGTTCATCACAACAATCAGGCTTTCATCAAGGTCACACGTTCGCGGATCGAAATGACCCCAACAATGCGAAGAAGGCCATGCGAGCCGAAGATGTTTTGATCGGAGATGCTCTGTCGTCGGTGGGTTACGTCACAGGTTATTGGGGCAAGTGGGGATACGGCGGGTCAAAGGACCGGTTTGACCCGACGATCGACAATGTGCAAACATTACCCACGTCTCACGGGTACGTGCACGTCTTGGCGGAACTGCATCACGTCCGTGCCCACACGTTTTTTCAACCGACGCTTTGGCACGCTCCGGCCGCCGGCGATGCGATCGGCGGGTTGATGCTAAGGCCAAACTCACTCGCTCCATATCCGGCTTCGGAGTATCCAAACGTGCCGGCAATGCAGGATCACCTGGAGTATCCGACAACCGCTTATTGCGACGACGCCTACTCGCTGGCGGCGTTGCAGTTTGTGCGGCGGCAGGGTCAGCTCTACAACCAAGTGGGGACACCGTTCTTTGGTTTGCTAGCCGCCCAGATCCCCCATGCCCCGTTTGGCGAGATCGATTCATTGCCGGAGTGGGACCTCGCCTATTCCAACGACCCTCATTTCGGCTCGCTGAGCAACCAATCGCAACGATGGGCCGCTATGGTCACTCGGATCGATGCCCACATTGGTAATCTGTTGGATGCGTTGGAGGACCCAAACGCCGATGGTGATCGATCGGACTCCATCGCCGATCAGACGCTGGTTGTGTTTCAATCCGACAACGGTGGACCGCCAGGAGATTGCCTGCACGAACTGGATTCCAACGGCGGCCTTCGGGATGTCAAAGGCAGCATTTACGAGGGCGGCATCCGTGTTCCCCTGGTCATGCGATGGCCCGAGATGGTGCGCGCCGATTCACCGCTGAAGGTCGGGCAATCGTCCGATCGCATTGTCGATGTGACGGACTTGTTGCCCACGTTCTGTGATCTTGCTGGTGCGGAGATCCCTTTGGGTATCGATGGCGTTTCGATCGCGCCGACTCTTTGCGGAACCGATGACCAACGCGAGCGCCCCTTCATCATTCACGAGGCCGGGAATGGCCAGTCCATCATTCGTGGACGATACAAGCTCATTCGCACGCAGGGACGTCGCGGCAAACCGATCGGATGGCAACTCTATGACATCGAGGCGGATCCGGATGAATCTGATGACATCGCTGCGGATCATTCAGTCTTGGTCGCTTCCATGAAAGAGATCTTATTGGGTGAGCGAGTAACCGAGCCGGCTGGATTTGCTGTGACCTATCATCGATGGATGGGAGACGACGCGGCGTCGATGTCGGATGCCGATGCATGGACGGACTATGTCTATGAGAATGCGGGCGTCACCTATCAAACCGATGCTGGACCGCCGCAGTTGTCTTGGATCGCGACCATGGCGAACGACTCGACCAGTCCAAGATCAGCCATCGTCGACGAAGATGTCGAAGTCCTGGCGCTGAAGGTTCAGGGGTATTCATCATCCGCGTTGCAGACCGTCTCGGTGTCGCCGGGTCGAACGCTTCACGGACGAAACGAGATTCGATTATCGGCTGATGCGCACTTGCGACTCGATGAAGCAACGGCCTCGACCATGAGATGGGTTGAAATCGAAGGCAAAGCGACCCTGATGGGAAGTGGGTCCGTCGACGGCGACGTGGTGAATGCTGGAACCGTCCACGCGGAGGCCGCTGGGATCAAGATAAAAGGAGACTACCAACAGTCGCCCGAAGCCAACGTGATCATTGATGGTGGCAGTCATTTACATGTCGAAGGGCGCGTCAGACTGTCGGGTCGCTGCGAAATTGTGTTGGACGAGCTGGAAGGTTCGGGAAAACCAGGGCCCCACATCATTATTCGAGCTGACGAAGTCGAGGGTACGTTCGATACGGTCACCGCACGAACATCCGCGGGCACGCCCATTGACGTTGACGTCCGTTACTTGACCAATGAGGTGGTCATCGCGGGGCGACCCGACTGATTGCCGATGCGCAAGCCAGGAGTGGCAGCCAGCCGTCAGATCGGAATCCCCGAATCCCTCGTCCGTCGTCACTCTCGGCTAGTCGAGTGGATGATGGTATTCTGTCAGCGATGAACTTCTACGGCTTTATCGAGTTGAAGTCGACCCGCAAGTCAAATGGTTGACGCGATCCCTTGAAGGTCGCGATTTGCTCACATTGCCCAACTGTCGCAAGGAGGCACCCCATGGTTCGGAAACCACGCCGTCGGCGAGCATCCGTGAATAGGTCACCAAACCACCGCTCAGGCCTTCGCGGTGCGGATGCGGGGGCACTCTCGCAGAGCGGTGTCGTCGAAACTCCGGGAACGTCAGCCTTGGGTTTCTTGGAAGACATGTTTCCAAGACAGGAGAAAGCATTTCATCGCCGCTGGTTGGATTTCACACGCAACTTGTATGAAATGATTCCGAAGATTGCGTTCGAAGAGATTCGAAAGGAGTGTCCGCGTTTCGACATTGACGAGATCCATTCCTCTGGGCAGATCGTCGGGGAGTGTCACGATGCGGGTGAGCGTCACATGCTGCTGGCGAGACTGGACGAGTATCAAACGCCTGTCGTTTGCACATGTGAATTCTCGGCTTGCAAAGACGTTTGCATTCATGGCGTCGGCTTCATGGTGTACCTGTTGCAACAACTGGAACATGCCGACAGCGACCTGAGCAAGTCGCTAATCAATCAAGACTTCGCGACCAGACCGTTTGATTTCCACCGTTTTCAGGTCGGCGATCGTCAACGCATCCTCCGCAGGTTGAAACGGTCCATTGATGTTGAGAAGTCCGCGTGGACAGTCTCGGACGACAGTTTGCCACCCAAGCAGGAACGCGCGACCGGACGCATGGTCTGGCAACTTGATGGATCGAATGGCGAGGTTGAGATTCGAACACTCGTCCAACACCCCAAGAAACGTGGTGTCGGATTCACAAAAGCGCGGCCCCTCTCACCGGAGAGGCTCCTGCATCGCGGGGATGTCGCTTTGAATGATCGGGATCGTGACGTGCTGAACGCTGCGCATGATCAGTTCGGCTCGGTCGATTATGTGCACATGCTCGGCGGATCTCGCGTTTGTGAGATGCTGGTAGGTTCGACGAATGTTCAGTGGATGGATCGACCGCTGGTCATCGAACCTGGCACAGTACGGCTTTGTTTTCGCAAGCAATCTGCGGATGCATTCCGCATTTTGTTTCGTGTGCATTCGATGCATCCTGCACGAGAGGACCCGAATTTTAAGGCGGAGCCGCAACAGATTTGGGCTGAAGAGGATCAACCGATCATTGCACTGGTCGAGAGTGAACCCGCTATGGTTGTGGCAGAGCTTCCTTCCGGACTGAGTTCCATCATTCACAACTTGGTGCAGTTGGACGAAGTGCCGACTGACGAGGTGGCTGGCTTGCTGGAAATCATGGCCCCCATCAGTCGGGTTATCACCGTCGAACCTCCGGCGGAATGGATTGAAAATGAATCGCAGTCAAGCGTTCAACCCGTTTTACTGGCGCGAACGCATGCGGACGGCTCATTGGACTTTGCGATTCGCGTTCGTGACCCGAACGGCGTGATTTGCAAACCGGGTTGCGGACCGGAACTGATTCATGAATCCACGCCTGAGGGAAAGCTATCGCTTGTCCGTCGATCACTTCGTTGCGAGATTCAAGTGGCAAGGGGTCTCGCCGTTGCTCTGAATGAAACCGACTTGGATCCCGATGCAACATTCGAGTCCCTTCGAAGCAGTCAATCCATTCCTGAGATTGATGGCGTGCTCGGCTTCATCTCCCGGGTCCACGCGGTCCAGAGCGAAACGCCGACTCAATGGCGGCAGCGCTGGGCGTCCGTTGCAAGTCGATCCGAAGTGACCGTGGCGCCGTTGGAGATCCTGTGGGATGAGTCAGGCGGCAAGCCAATGACCATGATTGGGTCGCTGTCTCCGAACAACGTGCGAGTCGAAATCAAGCGAAAGCGGGATTGGTTTGGATTGTCGGGCTCCGTCCAGATTGGTGACCAGGATCTGACCCTATCCAGCTTGCTCAGCCGTCTTCAGTCACTCACGCAGGAGGACATTCAAGGTGACTTCGTTCATCTGGGTGATGGAAAGTGGGCCAAGATTGAGTCGGACTTGCGGCTGCGATTGCAGAAACTGCGCGACGCGACTCACTCGGACCGTAAATCACTGGTGCTCGACGCCACCTCGACGCCATTGATCCGCGAGGCGTTTGCCGATAGCCAAATGCAGTTGGATGCGATCAAGAAATGGCACGCGTCTGTAGAGCGACTCGCAGAATCTGAGAGCATCGATCCAGAGTTGCCCATCGGACTCGATGCCACGTTAAGAGACTACCAGTTGGATGGCTATCGCTGGTTGTGCCGACTCGCTCACTGGGGCGTTGGTGGTGTCTTGGCGGATGACATGGGGCTGGGAAAGACCTTGCAATCACTCGCCGTGCTACTGGACCGGGCTGATCAAGGACCCGCGCTCATCATCGCGCCGACGAGTGTTGGATTCAATTGGCAACGCGAGGCGGAGCGATTCACTCCGGATCTCAACGCCACGTTATATCGGGAGACGGATCGGGGCGAATTCTTGCGGAACGTCGGACCTCATGACCTGGTGATTTGCAGCTACGGACTCGCGCTTCGCGATCAAGAATTGCTCGCCTCGGTTCCATGGCACACGTGCGTGCTGGATGAGGCACAGGCCATTAAGAATAGCAACAGCAAGACTTCCAAAGCGATTTTTCAAATCCCATCGGATTGGACCATCGCGCTAACCGGAACACCCGTCGAGAACCATCTTGGTGAATTGTGGAGTCTCTTTCATGTCGTCTCCCCGGGTGTATTTGGAGGCTGGGAGGACTTTCGGCGCCGTTATGCGGCCCCCATCGAACGAGACGACGACCCTGAGGCGAAGTGTCGTCTAGCATCGCGGTTGAAACCGTTCGTGTTGCGACGGACCAAATCCGCCGTCCTGACCGAATTGCCGCCTCGGACGGAGCAAACGCTGTATGTGGACTTATCCGCTAACGAGCGTGCCACCTATGATCAAATGCGAATGGCTGCGCTAGGCGATTTGGATGACGTGGTTGGACTTCCCAGCACGCAAGACCAACGGTTTCGCATTCTCGCGCTGCTGACCAGGCTTCGACAACTCAGTTGCCACCCAGGTTTGGTCGACAAGACCTATCAAGGCACCTCGTCGAAGCTGACGCAACTCATCGAAACGCTCCAGTCGCTGAAGGAAGAAGGGCATCGGACATTGATTTTCAGTCAGTTCACGGAACATCTCGCGCTCATCCGCGCGGCCTTGGACGAGAACGGATTCAGCTACCAGTATTTGGATGGAGCGACATCGGCAAAGGAACGACAAAAACGAGTCGATGCTTTTCAATCGGGCGTCGACGATGCGTTCCTGATCTCGCTCAAAGCGGGAGGAACGGGATTGAATCTGACCGCGGCCGACTACGTGATTCACATGGATCCGTGGTGGAATCCGGCCGTCGAAGATCAGGCCACCGACCGGGCGCACCGGATCGGGCAGGACAAACCGGTCATGGTGTACCGGATTGTCGCGCGGGGCACGATTGAAGAGGAGATCCTGGCGCTGCATGATTCCAAACGGTCACTTGTTGGCGACGTGATGGAAGGAACAGCCGCCGCGAGCAAGATGAGCACGGACGATTTGATCCGCCTGATCCGCGGATGAACCCGCCGGCGCTCCGACGAAAAACGCGCCATGGGATCGGTCATCTCATACCGCGCATACCGACTTCGTCGATGTATGTCGCAAAAAACAGTCCGATCGAAGACTGCTCCTGCTACTCGCCCAACACCAGCCGATGCGCCGTTGATCGCCGAGAGATTGATCGCGAATCGGAAGGAGCAAATTTGCGATGGATCGGCGTCTTGCCGCCTTGTCCGCGGACTCCTTCAGCACCACGCCGGAAACCCTAGGCGACAATCTTGACCACCTTGCTCGGGCGATTAGCCTCACTCGCGAACGGTTCGCCATCCGAGGATTCGCCGATATGACGGGTCCATAATGTGTGTGGCGCAATTGGATGACGCTCTTACTGCTCCATCGCAGCCTCCAGGTAAGAGCCGGCCTACCGCACGACAAACCAGTCCAGTGATTTCAACCGTGAATGCATCACTGAGACAGCGTCGCCGAGAGATCGATTCTCGGCCCATCAGGACCATAGGAAGCTGCGAACTCGTATTGTCGTTGACTCAAGCTCCTTCGTAGCGCCCCAACATCATCGCTGGCGACGCTGAATCATCTGGCGATGGACCGGCACCTGACGCCTGCGTCGTTGTTCGGTCGCCACTGACGGGCGAGCGACCCAACAACGCCTCCGGCGACGGCATCTCAATCAATTCGGCAGCCCAAAAAAACATGTAAAAGAACCACACCAAACCACTTGTCAAACCTGAACCCCATAGTCGGTCAGCATCACCAGGCCGGGACAGTGAAGCATCCATTGTCAAAACGCGCGCAAGCCCGGCTCCGCGTGAATGCGATAGTCATCCGTCTTCGGCAGGCGGGTGCAGTCCACGAGGCCACCATCGAATCCGACGGTGGGAAATTGGAGTTGGTCTCTTCGGAACGTAGCTAGGACCCCAGTGTCGCTCTACAGCGTCCAGGAATCTATCTCTGTCCAGTCCCCCAATGAAAATAAGGGGGATTCGATTTGTCGTGCCATCAACCAGGCTGTACTTGAGAGGGAGTTCACTACCTTCGACGTGGAACCAGCGCTTACGAGGAACGAAAAAGCCTTTGACCACATTCGGCGTCAAAATCATCGACTCATAAGGGCGATTAGATTGGGACATCGTTACTGCGGAAGGCGAAACGGCGACAACGAAGCTGACGGGCCAGATCAGCCTAGCAACATACCAGGCAGCCAGGACGCCGAAACCAATCGCAAGTGCCGGACCATACGTTTCTCCCGTTGTCGTGACTTCGCCGTACTCTGGGAGGAGTCCGTAGAACGCGTCGGTCGCGACGTATGTCAGCACCGCGGCGAAGCCAAGTAGCACCGGTAACTTGATCCAGGCGGCGTCACGGGTCGATCGCTCGAAGATGTCCATGTCAGCCCAGACAACGGCCGCCGTATCCGGGGAAGGCGAGTTGATTTTCCATTTTCAAAAACGACGACTCCGCGACTTCGGTTCACCCCTTATCGATGAGCACTGGGAGATCGTCAGCGAGTCAATTCCGCAGGCTCGCAAGAGCCGTAAGGGCCGCCGGCCGCGAAGCGTCGAGATGCGCGAAGTGCTCAATACGATCTTCTATCAGTGTCGAATTCGCCAATTCGCGTGATGATAGCACGCTGAGCAAGCTCAACGACCGGCTTGTCGGGGCGATCCGCATGCTGGAAGCTCCAAGCGAAGAAGTGGAGCCCAGTGCTGGAAGCATTGACAGCCAGAGCGTCAAGAAGAGCAAGCCCCAACTACCCACAGAAATCCCGGATGGACCGAAAATTACGGGGCAATAGCGAAACATCGCAGTCGACAGGCTTGGACTGGTACTTGCGGTTTCTGTGACAACCGCCATGCAAATATGGACTTACGGCTTAGGTGGGTATCCGGATAGGCTCTTAGACCGGTCGATTTGGGAAAGACGCTCGGCGACGGCGGAACAAAACGGTTGATCCAACGGCAATGAATGTCATCAGCCAGAATGCCGTCGGTTCGGGGATGGCTGTAACAGACAACGTCCCTGGCATCATGGGATTGCCGAAGTTTCTTCTGAATGGAATGTCGCTAAACATTGATCCATCGGATAACGTGCCTGAAAGTAGGCCACTGAAGTCAGTGATCTCGCCAAACCCGATCGGAGCACCGTTTAACAAGAAATTTGATCCAACAAGGACGATCTCACCTCCGTCACCCAACGCGAGACCTCCCATTCCACTCGTTGCAAACGCACCACCCACGACTCGGATTGATGCTCCCGAGACTTCAACATCCTCGCCAACCGACCCGCCAGTCATGATGACGTTGCTGTTACCAACAGCCGTCAAATCGTCAGCGATACTCCCTCCGGAGACCAAAACAAGTGAATCATCGAAGGCAAACACATCGTCGAGAAATTGACCTCCCGAGATCTCCATCACAGAGCTGTCAAGTGCGGTGACGTCTTCGGCAAAGGTCCCGTCGAAAACAGAAATCATTGAGCGATCCCTCACTCGGATGGAGTCGCCAAAACTGTCACCCATGATATTCGCACCGGCCTCAAAGATCACACTGGTGGGTGTCCCAGAGCTGGAGTCGCTGACTCGAATAAAGTCGTCGATTGCAGTGTTGACGACATTGAAACCGCCATCGTCGAAAACGACTTCAGCGAAGCTGCTTTTGGCGGACAAAACCTGACAGAGGAACGACAGAAAGAGAATTCGCTGTATGGAGTGCAAGCCAACTGATAGGACCTGATTCATCACTTATCGCTTCCGAGAGACGTGGCATGGTGTATTGGCGCTTGCCGCAGGACGACATGGCGGTGAATGAACGACCTGAGTTGATGATCTGATTTCGATTCGAGATATGGCCGTCGCGATGTCACTTCGTTGCTGATTGGAACCGACTATTTCCGGGTGACGATTCCACCTTTCACCTAAAGAAATTCAAAATCTGCGTCGGTTCTGACACAAAAGTCTTAAAAATCCGAAAAGACTTTAGATCCAGGCTCATCCGTGGGCAGAGTGCGATTGGCTCTGAAGTGGACCCCAATTTTAGGACCACGGAATAAGAGAGAAATCCGTCCTAAATCGGTAGAATTCGGCGTTCCCGAAGATTTCGATGACAGGACAGATTCTTGGCACGGAAACGCCGATCATTCTCAGCGAGCTTCAAAGCCAAAGTTGCCATTGAGGCGATTCGTGAGCTCCAAACCAC
>JBCDIU010000063.1:0-18680 GCA_038748615.1 Planctomycetota bacterium
AGAACAAGTGTCCCGAGAGCAACTCCACGTCAAAGTGCTCGCTGACGATCCCAGAGAGCCCGTTGAAGCTCTTGCGCATGTCGGTGGGCTCGGTGAAGACGAAGATGCGACTGGTCGAGGCGATGGAGATCATGATGTTTCCGATCGCGTCACGGTGATGACCGCGGCAAGGAGCTGACAAAGCTCATCCTGATCGTGTCGCCCTTGGAGGTCGATGGTCGCTCCTCCGGGCAAGGTTAATCTCACTTGAGGCTCGACGTTGTGGCCTAGCGAGAGCGGAACGAATGCTGGCGTCGGGGCCTCCGTCGCATGGGCCTCCGTCGCATGGGCGAGCTTCTTCTTCCACTGATAGAAGCTCGGAGCGGAAATTCCCTCTTGCTGGCAGAACTGAACAACACTCAGGTTGCTGTGGGCAAACCGATCTAAGCGTTCCTGCCAGAGTTGACGCCGGGCAAGGTCAGGTAAACGAGACATGGGCTTCTCCGAAGTTTGAGCAAACAAACCTGAAAAACTACCTGCAGCCAAATTCATCCCCACGCCGAACGCTTACGAACAACGTGTACTTGAAGCTGGCCGTTATCGGATGAACGAGCACGCGAATGCGATCACATGCCAGCGGATTGATCTGGCGGCAACCGTTGATTTGTCGAAGGTTTGGTATTGATGGGGCGGAGGACCTCCAAACTCGCCGTCTGCCGTCTTGCTGGTCTTGGTAGCCTGTGCGGGTACAATGGGCAGAAGATTCGCAATTCGATCTTTGGAGGTTCGGTATCGTGGCGGTCGGTCAACGCAAATTGACTTATCGGGAATATTCGTGCTATCCCGATGACGGGCAACGGCATGAGATCATTGATGGAGTGCATTACATGAACCCGGCACCCAGCACCTACCACCAAACGGTCTCACGTCGCTTGCAGTTTCAACTCTATTCACGGATTGAGCTGACCGGTCTCGGACAAGTCTTTAACGCACCGGTTGATCTGCAGCTGTCTGACCATGATATCGTGCAGCCTGACATCGTTGTCATTACCAACGATCGCCGCATCATCACGCCCAGCAAGATCAAGGGTGTGCCCAATCTGATCGTAGAAATCCTGTCGCCCTCGACGGTGAAAAATGATCGCGATCTGAAGTTTTCACTCTACGAGCAATCGTTGGTTGATGAGTACTGGATCGTTGATCCTTTCGATCATCAGGTCGAACAGTTTGTCCAGGATAACGGTGCTTATCGGCAATCGATTCTTAGCGAGTCGATCACATTGGGGTCGGTCCAGCCCGCCGCAGACATCAAGCTGAAAGAGGTCTGGTAGCTGCCGCGACGGGCCGCAGATTGGTCGAGAAGGGCCGCAGAGGCTCAGCGACACAGGATCTCAGCGAAACAGGATCCGCCATATCCAAGTTACAGGGATGCTTCGGTTAGTGGCAGCCGCGATCTTGCTGGTCTTACGAGCCGGTGCCGGTACAATGGGCGGGAGACTCGCAATTCGATCTTTGGAGATTCGATGTCATGTCGGTCGGTCAACGCAAACTGACTTATCGCGAATATGCGTGCTATCCCGATGATGGGCGGCGGCATGAAATCATCGATGGAGAGCACTACGTGAATCCGGCTCCCAGTACGTATCATCAAGACGTTTCACGGCTGATCCAATATCAATTAATGACGCAGATTGAATTGCCAGGCCACGGACGAGTGATGAATGCACCGGTCGATTTAGAGATCACCCCGCACGATATTGTGCAGCCCGATTTGGTCGTCGTCATGAAAGACCGCCGCATCGTCACGCCGTCTAAAATCAAGGGTGTGCCGAATCTGATTGTCGAGATTCTATCGCCGTCGTCCGATCAGAATGATCGCGTCTTGAAGTTCTCGTTGTTCGAAAGAACCGGTGTCGACGAATACTGGATCGTTGATCCAGAAGAACACGTGATCGAACAGCATGTACTCCAATCCGGTCGTTATCAGATGACGAAGCATGAACAAGAAATCACCAGCCAGCGAATTAATCCGACAGCCACGGTCGACCTCTCGAAGGTTTGGTGATGGCGAGCGGGGTCGGTTTGATCCCCTATTGATCAAAGGAACTTGGCCAGCGCGTCGCCGCGTGTGGCGCGGGCGTCGACTCTTTTGAGTGTCTGGGGATCCTCGATCAGCGGTGGGGCATGGTGCGGTTTGACACGTGCGTCGATGATCAAGCTGCCGCGACAGCCCCAATGTTTGTCAACCGTTTGGGGGCTGACACCTGTGACGTCTATCGCCGGGTTACTGCGCGTGAACGTGAGCCAAAGCCAGTTCTTTAAGTTGGCCGACGCGAACGCCGCATCGTCGCATACGGTGATCAATGGGAATCCGTTCGCATCCGGCTGTGATTCGAGTTGTTGCGATAGTCGCTCCAAATCCCCCCTTGAGTGGTCGTCGATGAACTTCGGTGCGTCGATCGCAAGAATGCCGGGCATGACCACCGAAGCCGCTCCAAACCCGTCGGGCAACTGCAATGAACGAGGAACTTCCGATGGCAAATCTCGATGAGGTCGGCCGCAGGCTGCAATGACCACCTTGGATCCCTTGTTAAAACCTGTCCCGCTGTAGTCGAGCGTGTCGATCGTCGTCTGGGTTTGAAAGTGCAAATCGCGTCGCCAATCCACTCGCGAGAGCACCCGTTGGAAGAACGCACTGATGTCGTGAATGTCCAGTTCATCGTCGGGGTCGTCGGTGATCCAGAGGTATTTTGCCAACGACAGCTGGCCGTTGCCCAGGATCGCGTTGGCTTGCGTTAGCAACTCCTGAGGTTCGCTGGCTTCGAGGTACGGCATGTAACGCTCGCTGCCAATCGCCAGCAGCAATGGGTGAACGCCCGCCGCGTCGACGGCGTGGACGGCTTTGACGCCGGGGATGACCGTTGGAATGATTGGATCGGTGATTTCGTGAATCAATTGCCCAAACGTGGTGTCTTCTTGTGGCGGGCGACCGACGACGGTGAAGGGCCAAATTGCACCATCACGGTGATAAACCCGATCAACCTGCATGAAGGGAAACGGATGCTGAAGCGAGTAATATCCCAAGTGATCACCGAAAGGTCCTTCGGGCTTCGAAGCGCGAGGATCAATTCGCCCCACGATTGCGAAGTCTGCGTCGGCATAAATCGGTGCGTGCTCACCGCGAACCATCGCGATGCGTCGTCCGGCGAGTGCACCGCCAAACGTCAGTTCGGTAAGTCCCTCCGGCAGTGGCATGACGGCGGCCAGACTCATGGCCGGTGAACCGCCCGCGGTGACGCACACGCGGAGGTCCTCGCCACGATCCATTGCGGCCCGGTGATGCACTCCCATTCCGCGATGGATCTGGTAATGCAATCCGACTTCGTTCTCGGGATCGAACTCATTGCCGGAGATTTGAACCCGGTACATCCCCAGATTGACTCTCATCAAGTTGGTCGGTGCGCCTGGGTCAGCCGAGAGCACTTGGGGTAGGGTAACGAAGGCGCCGCCGTCGTCTGGCCAGCACTTCAACTGAGGAAGATCACGTAAACGGCATTGGTTTGCCATCACAGGACCGCTGCGTGTCATTTTCGGCAGCATACGCAATGCCGTCACTGGTACACCGGCGTAGCGAAACGGAGACCGAGGCAGGGCTGATGGATCGAGTTTGACTTCAACCAGCCGCCGCACCGACTCAAGCGTGTCGCGGAACAGATAACGGGCTTGTTCCAGTGAGGCAAACAGGTTGCTTGCCATCGGGAACAAGCAACCTCGAACGTTCGTAAACAGCAGGCCGGGCCCGCCGTTTGCGTAAACACGCCGTTGGATCTCGGCGAGTTCCAAATTCGGATCGACCTCGTCGTTGACTTCGATTAACCGGCCACCACGACGAAGGTCTTCGACGACATCCCGAGTACTACGATGTTTCACGAATGTCTGGTCCTCGAAGACAGATTTTGAAGATTCACTGCGGCAAGATTCCGTTAACCGGTGATTGATCGTCCGCGAAACGACCAGGGTCACGTGATACCCATGACTCCGCCAACACAAGGGGCCTCTGGCCCATGGTGGCCGGGAACCAAACGGCTGCGTATATTGCCGGCTTCGCGATTGCTTCGGACCACGCAACAGTCATAACTGCCGATGAAAATACACGAATATCAGGGAAAAGAGTTGTTCCGTCGCGCCGGCGTTCCGGTGCTCGACGGGATCATGGTGACCGAGCCGGGAGACGCTGCCGCTGCGTTCGAGAAACTTGGCACTCCGGTTTGCGTTGTCAAAGCTCAGATCCATGCCGGCGGTCGCGGCAAGGGCAACATCATGGATAACCCGGATCAGAAAGGAGTCGTGCTTTGCAAGTCAGCGTCGGAGGCCGAATCGGCTGCCGCGGCGTTGCTGGGCAACAAGCTGGTGACGATCCAGACCGGGCCTGAGGGCCAAACGGTCGGGAAGGTATTCGTCGAATCCGGCTGCGATATCGCCCGCGAGCTTTATTTGGGCATCGTCTTGGATCGTGCCGCCAGTAAACCCGTCTTGATGTGCAGCACTGAAGGCGGTGTCGAGATCGAGACGGTGGCGGAGGAGACGCCCGAGTTGATTTTCAAAGAGCACTTTGACCCGGCCGTCGGACTCGACGGCTATCAGGTGCGGAAACTTTGCAAGAAGCTAGGCATCAGCGGCGCGGCGGCGAAGAGCGCGTACAAATTCATGACGGCACTTTGTCGATTCTATGTGGATTACGACTGCGAGATGGCGGAGATCAACCCACTGGTCATCACCGGTGATAATCAGATGGTCGCGCTGGATGCCAAGATTAGCTTTGACGAAAACGCGATGTTTCGACATCCCGACTTGGAAGAGTTGCGAGATCTATCGGAGGAAGAGGAAAGCGAAATTCGGGCTGGTAAAGCGGGCCTCAGCTACGTCAAGCTCGACGGGACGATCGCCTGTTTGGTCAACGGAGCCGGGCTAGCGATGTCGACGATGGACATCATCAAGTACCACGGGGGACAGCCGGCTAATTTCTTGGACGTGGGAGGCGGTGCGAATACGGCGCAGGTCACCGAGGCGTTCCGCATTTTGCTTTCGGACCCCAACTGCAAGGGCGTCCTTGTCAATATCTTTGGTGGCATTGCCAGATGCACGACCATCGCCTCGGCATTGATCGAAGCCAGCAAAGAGGTCGGATTTGAAGTCCCGTTGGTCGTGCGACTCGAAGGTACCGAAGTCGAGGAGGGCCGAAAGATGCTCGCCGAGAGCGATGTGGACATCATTAATGCGATGGACCTGACCGATGCGGCGGAGAAGATTGTCGCCGCAACTTCCTAGGTCCCGATTTCCCACCAGCCAAACGCTAATCGCGAAGAGCTTTTTTCCATGTCGATTTTGATTGATAAGAACACCAAGGTGCTTTGCCAAGGAATCACCGGCAACGCGGGTAAGTTCCATGCGTTGGGTTGCCGTGACTATGGCACTCAGATGGTCGGTGGCGTGACGCCCGGAAAGGGCGGCCAATCGGTCGAGGGCATTCCTGTGTTTGACACGGTTGAGGAAGCGGTTTCGGAAACGGGCGCCGACGCCACGATGATTTTTGTTCCGCCGCCGTTCACGGCCGATGCGATTTTGGAAGCCGTCGACGCGGGGATTCGTGTCATTGCGGCCATCACCGAGGGCGTACCGGTGATCGACATGGTTCGCGTGTTTGAGAAGGTGAAAGCCAGCAACAGCGTGTTGATTGGCCCCAATTGCCCTGGTTTGATTACGCCCGGGGAGTGCAAGATTGGCATCATGCCAGGTTATATCCACCAGCCAGGCAAGATCGGCGTGATGAGTCGCAGCGGAACGCTGACCTACGAAGCTGTCTGGCAGACCAGTTCATTGAAGCTTGGGCAATCGAGTTGTGTCGGCTTGGGCGGTGACCCGATCGTGGGGACTAATTACATCGACTTGCTGGCACGGTTCGAAGAGGATGATCAGACCGAAGCGATTCTGATGATCGGCGAGATCGGAGGCAGTGCCGAAGAAGAGGCGGCGGCCTTCGTCAAAGATCACGTCACCAAACCGGTTGCCGCCTTCATTGCCGGGCGTACGGCACCACCCGGCAAACGCATGGGCCACGCCGGTGCGATCATCAGCGGCGGCAAGGGAACCGCGGACGAGAAAGTTGCGGCACTGGAGGATTCTGGCATCGTCGTCGCACCGAGCCCCGCCAAAATGGGCGATGCCATCGTCGAGGCCATTGCCAAGTAACCACTTGGTGGAGCGTTGGTTATCCGTCGGCGAGTTGCTCCAGATCGGTTTTGAGCGTGCGCATGTACCGGCGCCATTCCAGTTCGAGCCGCACGCGATCTTCAAAGACCTCGTCAAAGACCGCCATCAGCTTTTCACCATGTTCCCGCACCGTTTCGGTTCCAGGTTCTTTTTTGGGTAGATCGCCTAGTCGATCATAAAATGTCATCAACTCATCAAAGTGACGATCAAACAGAAAGTGCGTTAGCGCCCACGCTTGTCCATACGCTGGCAGCTGATTGCCGAGCACTTCTTCGACCACGAAGCCAAGGTCCGAGACAATGAATTCCAGACTACCACGCTCGGGGTCCGGCTCCAGAATGCGGTAGTACCCGAGGCGGTCCTGATCGATTGCCCCCACGCCACTCCACTGAGCCATCTTGGCACTCTCAAAATACGACGCGAGCCCTTCGTGGACCCAACGCACGAACGCGCCATCGCGTCGGAACAGCCCCGTCGCTGCCGCCAAGTGGTGAACGGCTTCGTGCGAGACGACGGTCACGTCATCGGTTTCTCGTTGAATGTCGATCAGTAATTCCAGCGTCTTGGTAAATCGGATCAATTGCCCGGCACCTGGACTGCGTGTTTGGATCGCCATTTGGCGCGCCGACGAAAGGCTTTTCTCCAATTGCATCAGTGCTTTGTAACTCGGACTGGAACCGGAGTCATAAAACATCGACACATGTTCGGCGGGAAGGTAGAAGCCGGCCGTTTGACGCAAGCTCATCTCCAGCCGACGTTCCATCAACATGAAGTCCGCATGATCGCTGTAAAGAACGACAACCAGCGGCTCGGTCGGCGGTTTGAGGTATTTGCCTCGGAAAGCAAACGTGAGGAAGAATGACTCGTAGACCGTTTCGAGTAACTCCGAACGCATTTGAGCACGCGTCTTGCGAGTGACGGGGTCGACCTCGGCAACGCCATCATGCAGCAATAGAAAATGTCTGCTACGGAGCGCCTCCATGTCCGGGCGACCGATCAGGTCACGCACTCGTTTTTCCTCCGATGGCGAGCTCGTGGCGGGCTGGTTGACGTAACGCATCAGCCCCGCGAGGTATCGCAAACGCTGGTTCGTGTTGTCGACCTTCCAGGCCTCGCCCATCAATTCCTTGCAACGCTCGAGCATGCCGTGATGCAATGCCCACTCCGACAATTCGAGCAATCCGTCGACAGTCGGCGTTTGATTGACCTTCCGACGTTTGGCCGCATAGACACTTTGGGCCGTTGGTGCGCGGATCACCCTCAAATCCTGGGCGCTAAAATGCAGTGAGCCTCGAGGATGCTGGAGCGTCGCGTTACCTCCGGGATGGAACTTCGTGCTGCCTCGCAATAGCACCTGCAGCTGTGTTCCCGGAATCGTGTAAACCGTAAAGTCCGCTGAGCATCGCGGGCCGGTATTCCCGATCAAGACGCAACAAGCCAGAAAGGAAACGGTCCAGCGAGCATTCAGCGAGAGAGTGTGTCGCATTGAAGAGTGTGTCGCATTGAAGGGCGTCCATCGAATCGCATTCGGTTTCGACGGGCCCAATTTCGCGATGTTCCCCGTCTTCGGGGTGATTATAGCTCGATTGGATGGGGGGCGGGGTCGGCGATGACGCACGGATCCACAATTCACCAACGGGAGTTGCGTTGGCCGTTCGCCTCACAGACGTCGAGTGTCCGTGGTGGTTGATTGAGTGACTCAGCACGATCATCAGGTGCCGGGCTTCTAATTCTCATCGCGTTGGAGTCGAGTCAAATGTGCGTCGCTCAAGTCCAAACCTAGACGGGTGACGACTTCAACCATATCGGCTTGCCCCCGAAGATTTAATTTGTGAGCGATTGATGACTTGTGACGCTCGATCGTCTTTGGACTGCGATGCAACATGTTGGCCGTCGACGGAACGCTCATGCCGTGTCCGAGTAGTGCCAGGACCTCGAGCTCTCTGGTCGTGAGTACATCCAATGGTCCCAAATCGATGTACTTGCTACGCAATACCTCGGGTTCGGCCAAACCCACAAAGGGAGTCTCCGCTGAATAGCTCCGGCTGATCACCAGGACGCGATCACATGGTGGATGATCGTCCGGCAAAGGCCAGACCGTCGACTCGATCCTCTTCCCGTGATAGATGTGCTCGATCGAAAGGGGGCGATTCTCGTCGAGCACTCGCCCGATCATTGCGAGTCGCTCTTTGACAAATGCGGATGGATGAAAGTCGGAGATTTTTTTGCCGAGGTAGGATAATTTCGCCTGATCTGAAAACAGCACACTGGTGGTGCTGTTGACAAAGATCAGTTGCCCTTCGCGATTGGTGATGCTGACTCCGATGCCGGGCGTTTGCGTGAGTGCCTCCCAAACAGTGGATGAGGGAATCTCCATGGTCTCGTCGATCAGTTTCGAGGGGGAGCCCACGATACCGTGGGAGCGGATTCGAATCGAAATAGGGGAATCACCCTACACTGGTTGCGGTCAAAGCATCCGATTTAGTGCATTGTCAGGCCTTTGGACAGTCCATACGACTTGACGAAGGGGCACTTGGTCGGCTCGAGAGAAGTCTCGACCGTCATCAGGTGGCTTGCGGCGCAGGACCTTCTGGGATGAGGTTTGTCCTTATTCCACTGGGGCATGCAATGCCACCGCTCGGAACACGGGGTCCCCGGGGCAGGGGCCCTCGTGTTTCCGAGAGTCTGGGCGTCCTATCAGCCCCGAGGCATCGAAAGCAACTGTTGCACGAGGGGACGCACGTGGGATTCGTAAGTGAAACCGGCCGTATCTCCCTGATCGGCAAACTGGCGCACCAGTCGACCATCGGCATCAAAGA
Organism: Planctomycetota bacterium; assembly: GCA_038748615.1. GTDB lineage: Bacteria > Planctomycetota > Planctomycetia > Pirellulales > Pirellulaceae > Rhodopirellula. The sequence goes on from JBCDIU010000063.1 coordinate 9,069, forward strand.
CGAGGACCGATGGGATCGATGCAATCCCAACCGACTTCAACACATCCTCGCTGGGAGTTTCAATGATGAAGTTGGGGAACGTCGCTGAGACGGAACTGAGAAACTCTCGCACTCGCGGTTCGTAGTACTCCGGCGGACGTGTCTTTCGACCGTCATAGTCCAGATTGGCACCAATCGCCTGGAGCGTCTGTGAGTAATTGTCGTGGAGGCAAACAAGACTGGGATACTCCTTCAAACAGGGGCCACAGGCGAGAGACCAAAGATCGACCACCGTGACTTTTCCGGTCGACGCGGCCATCTCAGCGATGGCATCCCAGGGCGAAAACCGGATGTCGATCGCACCTTGCTGTGACGGATCAAAGTCGGTCGGCAGCGACATGCCGCCTTCGCCCGGCGACTTTTTTGGCGTCACCGAATCCGGATCGGGCACATCGCCCGGAGGCAGCGTCATCGTCCCTCCCGGTGAGTCGGCGGGAAGTTCGACCTCGGATTCAGGCATTTCGATCGAAGCCGAACCTGCTTTGTCAGACCCGTCGGGTGGCGCAGCCGAGTCGCCGCAGCCGACAAAGGAAATACATGATGCGACAAGTGTTGCTCGCCATGCCGCGTGGGTAAAAGATCGATCCATCATCAAACCTTGGGTGAGAAGTACGGCTGTCGGAGCTCGGAGGACCGATCGCGCGCCCGCGAATTTTACCGTTGCCGACGTCTTAACACAAAGACCGCATCGATGAGGTCGTCGTCTACCTGGCGTTTTTGGCTGATGTCGTAGTCGAAATCGTGGATCGCGACGACGTCGAAAACATCTCGCAGGCTCGCCAAGGACTGTTTCGCTTGATGGGGCGTGTACAGCCTCAACGGGAATTCGCTGCGGATGCGTCGCGTACGGCCCGACTTCAGGTTGGTGGCTTTGACCGACACGCGAATGTGTTCGATTCGCTGACGACGGTTGAACTGAATGACGCGAAAGGTTGTGGTAACTCGGTTTTGACCGTGCACCGCCGTCCAACGCTCGATCGAATCGGGATCAACGTCCAACGGGAGGCAATGAAATCCCAGAATGTACAGTCCGCCGGAACGCAGAGAGTCGGCGACGGAGCGTAGATGCGACTTCGCCCTGGTGCCGGTCGTTAAATGCCGAAACGTGTTGAATGTGCAGAATGCGGCATCGACCTGACGTCGACACACGTGAGATGCCATGTCCGCACGGACGAGATTGACTCGACCAGCGTTCTGGCGAATACGGCGGCTTCGACCCACTCGGCGAGCAACATAGTCGAGCATGGACTGGTTGTTGTCCAAGGCGACAACCGAGTGTCCGCGCGCCGCCATCGCGGCAACCAATCGGCCGCTGCCGCATCCGGGCTCGTAAAGTCGGAGGCGCCTTGAATTATGGGCAGTTTCACGCGCACTTGTTTTCTGGCTCGCTCGGGGTTGCCAATCCTGTGCGTATGCCGAGATCGCGTCATGAATGAACTGCACCTCACGCTTGGTTTCGTCTCGGAGAGCCATATCAAAGTACTGCGGATAGTCGTACCAAGACTCCCCGTCATCGACCGTCGATTTGGTCGGTTGTTTTGCATCTTTGGACCGTTGCATCCGGAAAAGTCTACCTCACCGGTCATTTTGGTTGCAGCGATTGTGAGTCTTATGCCGATCCACAAAGACGAGTCCCTCCTAACACTCGAACCTGATTGGAAGTCACGCCCATGTCGACTGTGAACTCCCCAAGTCCATCCAGCGAATTTCAACTACCACCATTTCCGCCATTTCCAACGGCGAAACGCTACGTTCCTGTGGGTTCGCAACAGGACGCCGTCGCGCGGATTTCGCGGGCTATCGAAGCATTCGAGGGGTTGTCGATGGTCATCGGGCCGCCCGGGACCGGCAAGTCGTTGATTGCGTCGGTGTTGGCCGATCGTTTCGCCGACAAACGCGAGGCTGTCACGCTCGGTGATGCCACGATTTCATCTTCGGCGTCGTTGATGCGGTATTTGGTTCATCGTTTGCACGATCAGCGCGGCACCGAGCCAGTCGAGTTCCCGACCGAGGATGCGCTGCAACTTGGGTTGATCGCCATGCTGGCCGCCGGCGGTGGGAGCCATCCCGCGTTGTTGTTGCTGATCGATGAAGCCCAAACCTTGGCACCCGAAGTGCTCGAAACGCTGCGAATCTTGACGAACGTGATGCATGAGGGACGTCCTCGAATCACCGCCGTGCTTCTTGGCGGGCCCAAGCTCGATGAGACACTCGCTGCGCCGTCGTTGGAGTCCTTCGTGCAACGCATCGCTACACGATGTTACTTGCATGCATTCAACCCCGATGAAACGATCTCCTACGTCCATCAGGTCATTCGCGAATGCGGTTCGAATCCAGGGGAGACCATCGACGACGCAACGATTCGCATGGTCCACCGCGCCTGCGGTGGTGTCCCTCGTTTGATCAATCAACTGATGACGGCATCGATTGACGCCGCCGCATCGCTTGGGCGTGCCGCGATAGATGGTGCCATCGTCGATCAAGCTTGGGCGACGCTGCAACAACTACCCGGTCCGCTCATGACTGAGCCGGAGATGAGCGAGCCACGTGCGGTCGAATTTGGACCGCTCCCGGACCATGATTCGGCCATCGAGAATCTTACACCTGAGAATGAAGCCTGTGTGTTGGAACCCGAGCCGACAAAGGCAGCGCCCGCCGAAACATCGATCGGCATGAAGTTTGACGACACGAAGGTTGGAAAAGACGAGGCTGGTGAATCCTCGTTTGAAATGATTGAGGACGAATCACCCGAGCTACTCGAGAACTATACGACCCAGACTCAATGGATCGATGAGACTTCATCCGCGGCGGCGATCGGCCCCGATGTGCTGGGAACCGTTTCGATCGACTGCAATGTTTCGGGTGATTTGACGGAAGAGATCTTTGGGGCAATCGACGTGGTTAACGAATCCACCGATGATGCGGCGCCTGCGCCGGAGGATCTCTTTGGTGAATTTGAGGACGAAGAAGTGTTGCCGTCGCCCAGTGAGCAGGCCGCACATGGTTCGTCGGCTCTGGCGTCCGATGTCACATCTGTTGATGACCTCGAAAAGTCGTTGCATGCGGAGATCCTAAGTCTTCGCGGCGCCGCGTCGGAGATGCAGGCATCGCACGAAACGAAATCGGCAGCCGATACGAAGGTGGAAGCACCCGTCTCGCCGGAAGCAACCGAAAATGCACCGATGATGTGGCTAGCGGACGAGAGCGAGGCCTCATTAGAAGACGAGATTGTCGTCGATGATCGAGACATGCTCGTCATTGAGGACGACATTCGTGTCGAAGACGGTGAACTCATCAATGAGTTGGCCGCCGACGATGCCGAACCGGAAGTTGTCTCGGTCGACTTCCATGGCATGCTGGCCAAAATGCGCAACCCCAACGCATGAATGGCTTGGCATCCTGGCTGGGCGAATGCCATTTACGTGGGCTGACGCCGGTTTTGCGCTTGGGGCGACGGGTGCGAGTTGCCCAACCTCTCTTCATGCAGATCCTATCCGACTATGAAATTGCGACGACCGATCCGTCGAAGCAACTGCAAATTGAGTGGATCGGCTTGCCAACCCGGCCGTGGTCGACGGCCTGGTGGCACTATCGACGTTTGATTGCCTTGTCTGCGTTTTGCAATGCCCGCGTGAGCCAAGTGATCGTGCCATCACGACCCTCACCAAACGCCATCACGATTGGCTTTACGAGTTTCACGAATTCATTGCCAGACTGGACGGATGCCCGACTCGTCCGATCGGCAGGTTGAAGCTGAAGTCCGCTTCGGTGATGAAGACCATTGGCTCCCACCGAACGGGACGGCATCAAACGGGTTTCCGCAGTTGCAGCCATTCGCTGTGGAAGGTGCCTTCCCGGTCGAGCCTCTTGTATGTGTGAGCTCCGAAGTAATCTCGCTGAGCCTGCAACAGGTTGGCGGGCAAGCGACCCATTCGATAGCCGTCAAAGTAGCTAAGTGCTGTGCTGAACGCAGGGACCGGGATGCCCATGAGCGCCGCGGCCGATACGACGGCACGCCATCCGGGGCCTGCATCCTCCGTGGCTTTCTCGAAATAGGGGGTGAGCAACAGATTTTCGAGGTTGGGTGACTCGTCGAAGGCTTCCTTGATTCGGTCCAGGAACTGAGCACGGATGATGCATCCGCCTCGCCAAAGAAGTGCGGACTGGCCGTAGTCGAGATTCCAATCATGCTCCGCCGAGGCCGCTTGCAGCTGGACAAAGCCCTGGGCGTAACTGACGATCTTCGACGCGTAGAGCGCATCTTTGACGGCGGCGATAAAGGCCGGCTTGTCACCAACCAGACTCTTCGCCAGTGCTGTCATCTCAGGGTTGGCGGAGGCCGTGGGACCGTTGAGGACCTTGCTGGCACGCACGCGGGCATCCTTTTGCGCCGACAGGCCTCGCGCGAAAACAGCGGTCGTCACGAGCGTGCTCGGGACGCCCAAATCGAGTGCCAATTGACTCATCCATTTGCCCGTGCCTTTAGCACCGGCGACGTCCATGATCTGATCAACGAGATAGCCATCACCGCCCAGATCGTCTTTCGCACTGAAAATGTCTCTCGTGATCTCGATGAGATAACTCTGAAGATCCCCTTCGTTCCACGTGGCAAACACATCGTAGAGCTCATCATTGGAGAGTCCACCAAGTTCCTTCAGCAATTGATATGCTTCGCAAATCAACTGCATGTCGCCGTATTCGATACCGTTGTGGACCATCTTCACGTAGTGACCGGCGCCACGTGGGCCCACCCATTCGCAGCACGGAATATCTTCGTTGGGACCGACCTTCGCAGCGATGGCTTGGAACATGTCCTTGATGTGCGGCCACGCGGCTTCACTGCCACCAGGCATGAGACTTGGACCGTTTAGCGCTCCTTCCTCACCCCCGGAGACTCCGGCGCCCACGAACAGCAGCCCAGCATCCTCGACGGTCTTAGTACGACGTTCCGTATCGACGTAATACGTGTTGCCGCCGTCGATGATGATGTCGCCCGGTTCGCACAACGGGATCAGATCTTGAATGATCGCATCCACGGCGGGTCCCGCTTTGACGAGCATCATCAATTTACGCGGACGCTTAACGGCTTTGACGAAGTCCGCCAGCGAGTGAGTTCCGACGAATTGCTTGCCAGCAGCTCGGCCCGCAATGAGTTCGTCGACCTTGGTGGTCGTACGGTTGTAAACGGCAACCTTGTAGCCACGGCTTTCAACATTCAGGGCCAGGTTCTCGCCCATGACCGCCAAGCCGATCAGTCCAAAATCACAATCGCCGCTCATCGTCACTCATTCATCTGGGGGGGTAATGGAAACTCGATGGATGCAGATTCTAGGCGATTGAGTGCGTAACGATAGCCCATCAAATGGATGGACGAATCGCGGAGCAATTGCGCAACGCTCGTTTGCAAATCGAGTCGGCGCATGTTGTCGGGAGAAGGTCCACGACCGGCGATGAAAAAGCGTTTCACATGGCGTTTTTTGCCCGATCCGGCTTGGATATTTGCTAACCTCGCCAGAGGGTGTGATCGACCCGGGGCTTCAGTGCGAAGGTCCACTTACCCGCTTCGTTCCGAGGCATAGCTTCTCGGCGGGGTTTCAAGTTCCCGCTTCGACGACGACGGACTCCTTGGTTGTTCCTTCGCATGTTCGTTGGCGATCGCATCTCGTATCACTTATTTGTTGTTGTAACGAGAGATTTGATTGCCATGAATTCATTGAAACTGATTTTGGTGTTGTGCAGCTTGATGCTCACAATGGGCTGCCAGGAAGCCTCCACACCAGTCGTTGGCGAGAGTACCAACGAAATCCAGGCGTACCTGGATGCCAATCCAGATGCCATCGAGAAGCCGGAGGACGTTGCGGCGGACGAGAACGCCGAGTTCGACGCAGGAAATGCCGGTTCGGAGTAATCCATTTGTCGAGTCACGTCCGAGGGCGTTGATTGTTTCTTCTTGTTTCTTTTTGGGGGCGGTGTTTACCTCTCTTTTTCGTTTTCTTCCTTTGATTTGGAGATTTCCAAAATGACTCGCATTCATCAACGGGCCGGCTTCACGCTGGTCGAGTTGCTCGTTGTGATCGCCATCATTGGCGTGTTGGTTGGGCTTCTGTTGCCTGCCGTGCAGGCGGCTCGAGAAGCCGCTCGACGCATGAGCTGCAGCAACAACTTCAAGCAGATTGGAGTTGGAATGCATAACTATCACTCAGCATTCAAACAACTTCCGGTCAATCGGGGTGGTACGTCTCGCGTTCATGGGAACAACAATCCACAGTCCCGAGTGCCGGCAGGTCTTGGCGGCCCATATGGCGGCAACAACCTTAACAATCTCAGCGCGCTCGTTCCGCTGATGCCGTTTGTTGAACAACAGGGGCTATGGGAGCAGATTAGCAACGTCTTCGCCGTGACGGATCCACCCTCGGCGGCCGGATCATTCTATTTCAGTGCGATGGGCCCCAACCCCGACATCAACCTGACGCAGATGGGGATGTATCGATATGACCCTTGGATGACGAACGTGCCAACGATTCGTTGTCCAAGCGACCCCGGCCAAGGATTGCCGGCCCAGGGTCGTACGAATTATGGAACGTGCTTGGGCGACGCCTTGGGATTCCAGAATACCGGAGGAGTGGGTCAAAACGGAGAACCCGCCAACACCAACGCCTTTACACGTGCACGCGCCAGTTGTCGCGGAATGTTTTTCCCGCGTCGGGAGACGCGATTTCGCGATGTGCTTGATGGACTCTCCAATACGATCATGGCTGGAGAATTCAACACAAACATTGGTGACAACGACGTCTCATCGCAAGCGATCAACGTCGGTACGATCATCAACAATCCGTCCAGCTGCGACGACGATATCGATCCGGAACGTCCACGGTTCTGGGCTCCCGGTGCATCGTTCACCGGGGGTGCCCAAGGACAACGAGGTTTCAAGTGGGCCAGCGGCTATGCGGTCTTCACTGGAATCACCACGATCCTGCCTCCCAACAGCGTGGTATGCAGTACCGGTGCTGGTACGTGGCGACCTGGAATTTATGGGGCCAGCAGCCGCCATCCAGGCGGCGCCCACGTTCTGATGGGTGATGGCGCTATCAAGTTCATCACCGATTCAATTGAAGCCGGTGACAGCACCGCTGGAAATGTTTGGTGGAATGGGACGGGCGACCGCGCCCCCGGTATGCCGAGTCCCTACGGCTTATGGGGTAGCTTGGGTACCCGTGCCAACAGCGAAACGATTGACGAGGAGATCTAGTCAGTTCGCCCATGTAGTCTGTCGTTTTGGAATGAAGGGTTGGGAGATTCGAACCTCGGTTCTCCCACCCTTCGGTGAATCAAACGGCGTTGAGTTCCTGAATGCTTGGCCTTTTGCCATCCAGCATGGCTACGGTAACGACGCAGAAATGCAACACGTAAATGGTCCGTGGATTGATAATCACCGGCTAGAAGCCCGTGCCACTGAGAGGAATCACGTCCCGCCTCCGGTTTGAGCCGACCCATCGTGCAGGACCTGATCGATGACGATACATGCACAGAGAATCGACGTTTCATCTTCCCCCTCCGTGATCTCGACCCCGTAACTGTCGGTCCAAGCCCAGACCTTTTTGCTGACACGCGCCACCGACTTTCCACCTCGGTCAAAGTTAAATTCGTGAGCCCAAAATGAGCCCGTGATGGTGTAGTCGTTGGGGCCCGGCACATCCAGCGTGAACGTCTTTTTGAACCAAGTCCATTCCTTCACAACCTCCGCAAAAACGCTTCCGTCGATCACGATTTCGTAGCGTGGTTTCCACGACATCAACTTCTGGTTGATGAAGGCGATCTCGTTCTCGTTTGGATCTTGGAACGATAGTTTGTTTCCCCACGAAAACGCCTTGCCTTGAACGATGTATCGTGTCTCTCCGCTGTCGTCGGTGATGACAAACCTGCCGCCGAGCGACCAGAATTTTTCTTGGATTCGAAAGATCACCTGAGGTCCTCCCACTTACATTGCTGCCCTAACAGCTAGGCTGGATTGCCGCTCGTGTAGGGCGCGCCAACTTGCTTGCCGCCGATTCACATACTCGCTCCGCTCGTCGGGGTGAACTTACGAACGCGCAATTGTTTGGAAACAATGGACGCCTACCTTAGTGACTCCGATCGATGGATGAATTCCGAGATGCGGTCCGCGAACCACTTTCGGAATAAATCCGTCGTCGGAGGACAGTGTTTGCAGTTTTCAATCAGCTCCGTCTCGACGTTCGGCATCACGTGACGCATGCGAGAAATCAGTGGAGTCCCCGGGAATGAGATGTCTTTCTCGCCGGCCATCACGAGCGTTGGCAAATGAAGCTGTCGCAGCTCATCTGCTGTAGCGAGTGGCGGAACGCGAGCATCCATCTTGAGATCATTCAGGGTGCATTCAAACGCGTGGGCCCAATCGTCATCCCAGGTCGTCATGATGGGATCGAGGAGGATTCGAAGACTGTTCTCGCTGGGCCAGAGCTTGTGACGAAGAAGTGGCCACAACATTCTCGCCAGCCCCGACAAGTGGGATCCTTTGACCACACCGGCCGGACAGAGCATCGCGAGCGTCGAAACCCGATCCGGATAGACCGACGCCATGAGTCTTGCAACAAAACCACCCCAACTGACGCCAAACAAGTTTGCCTTCGCTAGCTCAAGTTGATCCATTAACTCCCTGAGCCAGATCGCGTGGGTGTTGTCGTCCAACGACATCCTGACGTCCGGTCCGATGACCGATTGTCCCGGGATGTCAGGAAGATAAAGACGAAAGTCATTGCTCAACGCAGTGATTTCTGAAAGCAGGAAAGCTGCGCCGGTCCGCATACCGTGCAGGCAGACGAGCGGTTTAGCATTCTCTGGACCTACGACAAGCAGTCCCGATTCCCCAAACGATGTTTCGATGACCGTTCGACGGACCGGCAGATCGACCTTCGCCAAAAAGTGATCGTACCATCCGGAAAGACGCTGACGCCCGTCCATTGATTTCCAGAGGTTCGACTGCATCTTTTGCTTCACGATGATGAGCAACGATCTTCGATTGTCGAGGGCGTCTGTGGCACGATCGCCAAATGTTCTAGACGATGATAGGAGATGCTCGAAACGGCAGGTTCACCATCCGCCTCACTCGACGCCGGTAAGCACTTCGCTGAGATGGCGACACGCCGACTCGGTATCAATCGTGGATTCAGACGGACCCAGGGGCCGATCTTCTCTTCGTTCCACCGACACGTGACCTCGTCGAGAATGTAGTGTTTTCAGTCAACTTCGCGAATACGTTTCAAACCAGTACCACCGAGGTGATCATACGGTCAACAGACGTGGGTTCTTCCCTGAATCAAGTGCTCCGTCAACTCTAAAGAGTGGGGTAGGCATCCTGCCTGCCATCGGGCACGGACGCAGCAAATCACAGGCTGGAAGCCTATGCCACGACTTGGCGCCATACCTAAAACGAAGCTGTGATGCTGCACTAGGCACTGTCTGGTAATCGCTATTTGATTTGAAGAGCACATCTGGCAACCTCCCGATTGTCTTACCACAGATAATCAAGGAGGAAGTCAGATGCCCCGTCATGAT
>JBCDIU010000064.1:0-17390 GCA_038748615.1 Planctomycetota bacterium
CCGAGGAGATTCGCTGCGCGACCGCATCGCGCAATTCCATCTGGCAAGCGATTCACGCTCGGATTTTTCGACTCCCGCTTTCTACGCGTTGCTGCGATCATTTGGCGAGGTCTGCCAAGTGGTCGGCTACGCACACGGTCAAGGTGTCATTCATCGTGACTTGAAACCCAGCAATGTGATGGTCGGCAGCCACGGTGAGACCTTGCTGCTGGATTGGGGTCTCTCAAAACCTTTGGCCTCCCGCGATCCCCATCAGGTAGCCGAGGAGACCGCCGTCGAAGACACATCACCCGGGATTCAAATTGAAAGTTCGGGCAGCACGCCCACGCGTCAAGGGTCTTTCATCGGCACGATTCAATACGCGTCTCCCGAACAGTTGCGTGGCGACATCGCTGCAATCGGTCCCGCCAGCGATATCTTTAGTCTGGGGGTCGTGCTCGCTGAAATGCTGACGGGACGAACGCTCCTGGGAAAGGTCTCCTCCGTCGGTGAGGCTCTTTCGATTGTCGAGTCCGACAAGTTGCCGCGTCTCGCATCGATCAAACGAAACGCTCCGGCTGGGCTAGTGGCCATTGCGGAAAAAGCGATGTCCGCGAAGCTCGAGAACCGGTATCGCACGGCCGACGAGTTGGCCGATGATGTGGAAGCCTGGGTAACCGGGAATGCGATTTCCAGCTATCGCGAACCGGTCTCCGATCGAGTCCTCCGCTGGGTCAAACGCAATCGCGTGGCTGCGTCATTTGCCATCGGACTGGTCCTGACATCGTTGATCGCACTTTTGATCACCGTCCCGATTCTGAACCTCGCGCGCATCCGTGCCGACAACGCCCGTATTGATGCTCAGTTGTCAGAAACGCGAACAATGGAGGCTGAACAGGAAACAAAACAGGCGTTAGGCGAATCGCAACAAAAGACTACGGAACTCCAAAGCATGGTAGCGAAAGGGGGGATATCAAACGCATTTCGTTTACTTAGTGAATACCGTCCGTCTGAGGCGATCGCCGAACTTGATCGCGTTCGGGACGCTGTGCCCACTTCGCTTCGGCATTCGCTTCCCTGGCGACTGATTGAGTCTCAGGGATCACTCCCGGTGGTGGAGCTACCCGAACCGGAGAGTGGCCGATGCCTTGATATCCGTTGGTCTCGAGATGAAACGAAGATATTCGGTTTGATCGAGACAGCCGGCGTGGGAGGTGATGGTTTAATGCTGAAAACGTGGAGTTGGCCGAGTGGAGAACTCGTTTCGAAGTTGCTCGTTTTCGACCAGCAATCACAGGTCGCCAGCATCATTGGGGAAGCGGACGCTGTCATTGCAATGACCCATGAAGGTGCACGGCTATTTGATCTTAGCGGGTACGAACCTCGTGTTTTACAGCCTGAATTCACCAGGTACAGCCAATCCGGGCGTTTTGGGGTCTCGCCATCCAACAGGTACTTGGCATGGCCATCGATTGATTTCGACGAGCCTGCCGCTGGGGAAACCGCAAACACTTTTCCCAATGTTGTCATGATCAATGCGCAAACCGGGAAACTTCTTCTGAATGAAAAGGGCGTTAGTCCGACCTTTGTCGGAGATGAAAACAACGAGACTCTTATCTATCGTGACTACGTCCAGAATGTAATCAAGCTCGTCGAACTAAACGGTGACAACGTCGGACAGCCACGTCTGATGAATACTGGTGAACTACCGATGTCTCCTCAGATCAGCCCTGGGGTGCCGAACTGGTTAGCAATCGACGACCCTCTCGATCGCTGCGTGCTTCATCTCGATGCAAACAGGTTGTACCTTGGCCAACGACATCCGCTCTACCGTACCAAGTGGATTGGGCAATACGTTAGCTGTCCAAGCGTGTTGAAATCATTCTGCTGGATCGATCCCGGCAGAACCTACGCGGTCGCATTTGACGATCGCTTGGCGATCTATGATTTCGCAACCGGCGATCTGAAACACAAGTACTCAATACAAGTCACCGGTCAGCCTGTGACCTCTCCTACCGGACGTTTCATTGCATTCACTGGCCAGCGTGGGAAAATCAAGGTTTTGAACCGATTTGCTCAACGTGATTTCTCTCTCGCTTTCCCATTCAAGCTCAATCGCAGGTTGGATGTCGGAGATCAACAAATCTTCACCATGGAACAAACCGACACCATTACTCATGTCGCAGTCTCAAATAAGGAAGAATCTGCGTGTCTTGTCTCAGGAAATATAGCCGTCAAAGTCGATCTGCAAACGGGAAACATTCTGGGCGCGCCACTCATTCTGGACCGAGAGGTTGGCAAGTTGGCTCCCGATGTCCCTCCTGGATCCTACCGATTGCAGTGTTTCCGAGGATCTGTTCATACCAATTATGCGACAACGTGGACTCCCTTTTCATGGAGCGGCGAACAGTTCGGCTTGAACCAGATGACCGTTGAACTTCGCTCACAACGGAAGGGCGGGCCTGTGCTACGCGATCTGGGTTTCAGCTCGAGTCTCGGGCAAGCTGACGCAACGACGGATGATCAACAATGGAGATTTGTAGGCGACGACAAAGAGGTGCGAATTTACGAAGGCGAATCGGACGTGGCCTTGACGCGATTTAGCTCGCAATCGGGGCATTTTATTGGTGTGGGCCAGCAAACAGGATCGCTGTACTTCGTCGACGGAATGGTTCTACAAGCGCTCACTCCCGATAGGATGCCCAGTGACAAAGCTGAAAGAGACATTGCAGCACAGACTTCGATAACCGTTCTCGCACTTTCACAAGCGCGTTCCCAAAACGAATTCATTGAAATCATGACTGCCTTGGATCCGGCTGTGGCCAAAACGGAGTGGATCGCCAAAACATGGAATCAGCACGTCGCTTCCGAGGCCCAGCGTGTACTCACCGAACTTGTCTTTGTCGGAATGACGATCGACGATTTTCACTTGCTGCTGGACTTTCGCAAAGATCTGAAAGACGGCGTAAGCGAGAAAGTGCTTGAGATCCTGAAAACGCGCATCGAGGCAGAGGGTCAATTCGCAAGAGCCTGGGCGATCATTTGTGACCATTCGAGAAGCTCCGCAGAGTACAGCTCTGCACAAGAGATCATCGAGGGACTGGAGTGGAGAATCGATGGAGTGCGAAGGCGGGTCGCCGTGGCGCTTAGTGAGCTTCGTCTCGGCGACCAGGCTGAGTGCCGGAGAATTCTGCACCGATATAACAACTCCATCCGTTGGAAACATCCGATCGAATCAGTCGTATTGGGGCTAAGCGGGGACCTAGATCCGAGAACGCGTGGCATCCTGAACCGCTTTGCTGATGCATCTGAAGACCAACGCAAGCGAATTGGGAGCTCGCTGCCACTGATTGATGAATTGATTGAACAGGGATCGAAGCCTCCTGAGGAACAACGCAAGTCCAGCAAAACAGCTTCGAGCAGAGCAAAATCGAGCGATAGCCCGAGGAGTTTACCCAAAACGAATGACCAGCTAGTCAAGCTTGCGATTGATCAACTGAAGGCCGATCAAAACTTTGAGGAGCAACGTGCAGCGATCGTAGTCCTCGTTGTCGAATCAGACCTGATCGAAACCGTCGAGTATCGTTGTTATCGTGGCCGCGGATTTTCGGGCGTTCGACGATTCAAGACCAGCAAGCCATATGTCACTCTAGAACGCGAAGCAGATCGCTCCAACGGCGTTCGTCGAATCGTGTTGGATGCTGGGCCGAATTATGAACTCGTGGAACTTGACGCTCAGATTTCGCCCGGCGAGGTCACCGATTTAGGCGTCGTTCGATTAATGAAAGTCCCCAAGGGCAAGGCATTTATCGTACGTGGAAGCGTTGCAGATCTGGAGCGTCAAGCCGTAGGCGGGTGCGAAGTAAAACTTGGAACGAAAGATGTTCAAGCCGACAAGAACGGCAACTTTGAATTTGTCGATGTTCCCATCGGAAAGTACCAGTTGTCAGCAACCTCGCCGGGATTCCGAGCCGCGCCGTTTGAAATTACCGTGCGGAATGATGGTCCCGATGAAATCAAACAAGATCTCACGGTGTTTCGACCGCGAACAGTCACTGTCAAATACGCAATAGGTCAGGCGAATGACACCCGGCTATCGGGACCAGACATCGAGGAAGGCGAGTTGGTCGTTCCTTTTGACAGTTGGCTTGTCAAGTTTTCTCCGGGTGACCAGGCAAAGGAAAGGCTAAAGGTCTTCCTCGATGATACGCGTTTAGGACTGATGGTCATGCGAGGAGACCTCACGTTGAATTGCGGCTACGGCCCACTTTATTTTTCGGACCACGGCACGAAAGCCAGTTTTGACAGCGTTGAAATCGCCGATGACGCTTCGGCATGGTCTCAGAAACGTCCAGCCATCAGTGGCGGCAGCTTAATTTTGATCCGTGGGAATCCATCCCTGTCAAAGGGTGGCCCGCAGATGATAACCCCGTATTACGTCAAACTGAAGTTCGTGAGCATGGACATCATGCAGCCCTGAAACGACAAGTACGGTTTTTCAACATTGCGCGAGTCAATTACCTACAAGATCGCGAGCTCACGCTTCTCGTTTCAGATCGCGTGAAGACACATCGGGGACACTCTGTAGAAGAGTCTGGCTGGTTGGTATTGGCAGCTTTTCATGCAAGTATGTGTTTCGAGTACTTCAGGTCGGTATCAACCAGATGTATTTGAAGCGATTCTTCGGTGGCGTTGCCAGTCATCCAGCCGGCTTGGCTGTCCAACAGGAAGGCATCATCGCCGCGGTGCAAGTGGTGATTTTTTGTGATCAGGCTCGCTTCTTGCACTGTTTGGCCGTGATCGTCAATTACCAGGCCGAAGACGCCGTGAAATATCTCCGTCGATCCAGCGATTTCCCATTGTTCCCAAAGGACGATGTTCTCGTTTTCGCCAATTCGCACGATCTTCGGTCGCTCCGCATGAAGACCTGATTCCGACGAATACTCGGTCAACCATCGAAGTCGATTTTCGTGAACTTCTCCGTTTGACGTCACGGTCAATCGATCCGGAAGGTTAGGATCAATGCTGCCGTCTTCTTTGTTAAACCGAGTGATTGCTAAGTTGCGCGGCCCGCTGATCAATCCCGCCTGATCAGAGAGTGGATCAGTCGTGCTCGATTTCTCCGTTGAGAAAAGGGCCATGTGGCCGTAGCTTGGGTCGGTCACCGCGACAACATCGCCTAGCCTAGTCCATGTGTTATTCTCTCCCAACTCTCCTTTGATATCAAAGAGTGGTAGGGATTTGCTATGCACGTTTCCCGGTTGAGCCTCGTAATCGCTCGCCACGACAATGGAGCGTGGATAAGCGTCGCCGAGATGCATTTCAATCATTCCCTCACCGTCATGAAGCAAACGTTGGTCAAACGAGTGGCTAACCCAGATCGTGCTGGCTCGCGTTACATCACCAGTTCCAGCATCAAGTCGTGTTGACCTCGCCATTTGATGTCGGACTCCAGCAATGTTCCAATCGGGATCGGTGTTCGTGCTGTGCACAATCGCTATTTCGCCGTCTCCGACAGCAAGCCGTGAACTACCTGCGACCATGGGGTTCACAATCATCAGAGCGTTGTCATCTGCTTCTTTCCGGGCAATATCCAAATCAGTGTTGAACAAAACGTCACCCTTGTCATCCAGTTTGACAACCCGAACCACATCGGTCCGATATGTCTCCAACGCCGGATAATGTGGATTGACGCGAGAACCTTCAGCCACGCCAGTCGCATAGTAGCGGTTCCCTTCCTCGTCGGTGTCTAGTCCCATAATTCGATCGAGCATCGGCAAGTCGTTATGAATCTGACTAATTGCATATCCTTCGGTTGTAGGCACGATGCGGAACAGTACTGCGTTCCACTCCGTTTCCGCATCATAGTCTTGCGCAAGAACGTCAAGCGAAGAGCCATTGGATGAGACAATGATCTCAGGGGTTTTTCCGTAGTTGCCTGACCAGCTTGCTGGTCCCGTCTGGTCCTCTCTATTCGCATCAAATGGCATAAGGACGTCTGAGACCAAAAGTTCCTTTGAATCGTTGGCATCGTCGGATAAGGAGGGGTCTTGCGCGTCTGGAGTTTGCTGATTAGCTCGCGGCTTCAAATATTCCGTCGAAACGACTCCGTCAAACAGACTGCTGACCCAGCCAAGCTGAATGGTCGCGGCACCGGTCTTTTCGAAATATTCAAGGCGGATGTTGCGTGCCCCCGATGAACTTGGCGTGAATGTGCCGACTATCTCTTGCCGCTGTGGCTGCCAAGCGTCGATGATCAGTTCTTCATCGATCCAAAGCCGAACTCCATCGTCGGCAAAAACTCGGAAAGTGTATTCCTCTGCGGTCGGAAAGAAAACTTCACCAGTCCAGTAGGCCCAGAAATGATCGTCTTGGACACCCTGCGGTCCTCCTAGCCCCCAATCGTGATCCACTGTCGGCTCCAGACGTTCCAGAAACACGACTGCTGGGCTTAACGATTCGGGCGTATTCGGCTGATAAACGGCGTACAAACCTCCACCGCCGAATGCTTCCCGACCCACGAGATCAAAGTCCGCGAAGCGTCGTGCGTAGTCGATCGTGTTCCATTTGTACTTGTTGATAAATCGGTCATGGAGATCTTCTCCGGCCGCAATGCTGGCGGAGTCAACCAAATTGCTGATCGCGGAATGGACATCGGTCATGTCTGGCCGCTGAGCCACTTCATGCCAGAACCGCTTCAAGAACTCAAGACCGCCGTAATCTCGTGCGACATCCAGCATGATTTCGGCGAAGAAGTCCATCGTCCCCATGTTCCCGCCACGTGTCTGTGGATCGTTGTAAAGCGAACCCTCGAAGTCGAGAAAAACGGTTTCGAAGTTTGCGGAGGGATCATTGATGTACTGCTCCAGCCAGCGTGCGTTTGAGTCACGAAACGCCTGCGTTCCCGCGCCATCGGTCGGCCCCGAAAACTCGATATCCAGGAATTCGCTTATCGCCCGCTCCATCAAGATCGGAAATCCGTTCACCACGAAGTCACCAGAGCCACGATTGGATGTGTCATCGCGGAGGTTGTTGAATTCAAGCTTGGATTGATAGAACCAGAAGTTTCTGCCCATTTCGTAAAAGAACAGATGATCTGGTTTTCCAGACTCAGCAAACTCGTCGACTGCCTCATCGAAGAACCAGTCGTCAATCTCAATTCCTCGAATGCCCAGATACCCACATCCCGCACCACAGGTAGTCTCAACTCGTGCAATGTCGATTTTCCCGATAGAGGTGTCATTATCGACTGGTTCTCGACCAGTTACGTTCATGTACACCTCGTAACCACGGTCGATCTCCGAAATCAGGCCGGCGATGTTTTTCTCGTCCAGATCGGGCGAATCAGCAAGCAAACGGACGTGTTCTCCTTCATACACGTAAAGTTGATAGCGGTCACCCTGAAAAGACACGTAGTCGACGACTTGCGGTGCGGAGCCTTCGTCCGAAATATTTTCGGCAAGAAAGTTGATGATCTGTAAGGCATCAAGCGCGCTGACAACGCCGTCGGCAGAAACGTCATGCAACAATGCACTGTCGACCTCATCGGCCCAACGATCATTGATCGCATTGATCACCTGCAGCGCATCGAGTGCGGTAACAGCTCCGTCACCGTTGACGTCGAAACGACTCGTTTCTGATTGTTCATGCTCGTCCAGTTTTAATCCCGAAGCGTCGTCATCACGATTCGACAATTCCGTAGAGGACGAATCTGTTTTGGTGAAGCCCCACAGATCAGGCTCGAATGACACATCTTCAGTTCGTATTATGCGGACAATCTTCTCAGCGAGATCAGGTTCGACAACCAATCGATCGCCGCCTTCACTCAAGTCGACGTAGATTCGATCGACCATTTCAAACACGGATTCATAATCGCCAGCAGAGACCATCACGCGGTCTCCCTCCGAGTGAATAAAGACTTTGTCTCCTGACTCCGTGCCGACCACATTGAGTTGCCTTCTACATGCTTCGCCATCAAATGCGTAGTCAACGTACGCGTCTACCAACTCGCGTGGATCCTCAGTAGGTGGCTCATCCTGTTCCAGATTTGTTCGAACTTTGATGTCGTCCAATTGCCGGCGAAACGGCATCGCTGGATCGACTCCTGAAAAGGAGATATTCCCACCAACCCAAAAGTTTATCGGTCGGTGGTCTTTTGTTTGTGCCCAAGTCATCCCCTCTTGATCGACGACCTGTTCTCCATTAATCCAGGCTTTCAGCCTCCCATCTGACTGCCCAGGCTCATTGAAGAAGACCTGGTATCGTACTGTGGTCCATTCGCTAGGCACGAGTTCGACTTGCACAAACTCCGCCGTCTTGTTTTGCTCAGCAAAGAACATGATTTCATATCGCTGGCTTCCGTCGTCATTCTGATAAACACTCAGCTCATTCTGCATGTTATGGCTTGATGGGCTGCCCTCGGGTGCGATCAGCCTCGACAATTTCAACCCCACGAAACTGTGTTCTGGCAACATTCGCAGCGGCACGCCGTCGGGCAACCGGAACGAAAACGAGATTTCTACCGAATCGACCTCGCCGAATCGCGTTCCGAGCAAAGTTTGCGTTTCTGTTCGTTCGAACACTGACTCAAAGGCGAATTCTCCAGGAGCCACTTCCACCACACCCTCTGAGGCGGCATTCGAGAGGATCGGATCGAACCCGTCGACCGACTGATCCTGGAAGTCCTCGAACAGAAATGTATCCGCCGCAAAAAGGTTTCGACCCTGAAGTTTTTCAAGCAGGAGGGGTCGATTCCGATGGGGTGGAGTTAATCGCGATCGTTGCATTCTTCTTGCCTCTTAAACAGATTTCCTGGGGCCGCACCAACAGGACAAGGCAAACCAAAAAACGCTGCGCGGGCAACTCAAGGGAATTTTCGATGTCCGCAGTCGTAACCATTCAGGCGAAACCAGAAGAAGCATGCGGCTTCGACCACTTTTACGTCGATCTCGTACGCAAATTGATGCGAGTCGATACCTGACACGCAGATCGGTTCAAGACTAGAAAATCAAAATTTCTCGCGCAGCGATCATGTCTGCGATCGGTTCGACACGTAAACGACCTCTTCGCTACGGATCAAAGGAACTTTCAATGAGAACAGCCCTCTATCGCATTGCTCGCTCGCTGCTTGACGCGTATCAGCGTTCCAAGCCGATCGATAGCCGAAACCAGCGAAAACGCCGTGCATGGGGGGAACGACTTGAGTCTCGTCAGCTAATGGCAGGAGACGCATTTGTCGGAATTTTCGAATCAGGAAATTGGAGCATCGGCACCGAGGGGACTCGAGAAGTCTCTTTTGGTTTGCATGGTGATCAGGCTGTCGTTGGCGATTGGAATGGCGATGGCCACAAGACACCCGGGGTCTTTCGAAACGGTACTTGGTACCTGGATACGACCGGAAATGGCTATGATCCCCACGACCAAGTGCTTTCATTTGGCCTACCGGGCGACCAAGCAGTCGCAGGTGACTGGGATGGGGATGGCAAAGATACAGTCGGTGTCTTTCGAGACGGATTGTGGTTCTTTGATCACGCCGGCAACGGGTACGACCATCAGGACGCGATCCCACTGAGCTTTGGTTGGGGAACCGACGTCGCAGTGCCGGGCGATTGGAATGGAGACGGCCGAGATACGCCGGGTGTTTACCGCGGCGGAATTTGGGCGCTGGATGTCCATGGGAACGGCTACGATCACTCGGACCCGTTTCTAAACTTCGGTCTTCCCGGAGCACAACCATTTGCGGCAGATTGGAACGGCAATGGTAGAGACACTCCCGGCGTTCTGCAGCACGATCAATGGTTTTTCGATCTCGAGGGCGATGGCTTCACGGGTGAGACCGGAACCCCAAATCGTCTCGGACGTGGAACACCCATCGTGGGCAATGGCACCTACACACCGATTGATGCTGACTCGGTTGACCTAAGCATTCGATGGGAACCGCACTACAACCCGCATGGCGGCAATCAGATTGCAAAGGTTGTCGTTCACGTTGAGGCCCCTCGCCCAGTGTCAGGTGACTTCAGCGTTCGTTTCTATTGGTCCAGCGGCGATCAACTTGGCCACGGTCATTCAACGCTTGCCGGCGAACGGATCGTCAGTATCAAGCGTTTCAAAGGCAATAGGGGTGTTCGGTTCGGACCGGATGATATCAGTAGTCGTCCCACTTTCGCGACACACCTGATTGCAGTCGTCAACGGCGATGGAGCCGTTCGTGAACTTTCGCTGGCGAACAATTCACGGTCCCTGCAACTCCCAACCCTATGACGTATTTTTTTCCTCCGTCCAGAAAGCTCCATACAAATAATTCAAGAGACTAACCATGAACAATTTGGTCCCATTATCACGCAAGCAACCAATGATTCTTCACGCGGCATTGATTCTGTTTCTCCTCATTGGTCCCGGGATTCCTGCGTCTGCCGAAGAATCGTTCGATGAACTCTCGCTTGATCAATTGGAGAGGGGTGCCATGCGGGGAGACGCTGATGCGCAATTCGCTCTCGGCTTGCGGTATTTCCAAGGCGACGGAGATGCCGAAAAAGACTTGCAACTGGCCTTTCGATGGTTCAATGCTTCGGCGGAACGTGGCCATATCGAAGCCAACAGAGCACTCGTGACATGCCATTCCAATGGTATGGGTGTCGAGCAAAACTCAGAGAAGGCCGGGGACATCCTGGGCAAAATTTCAAAACTTAGCAAGGCGGCGAAGAAGCGGGAGGAAATCCAACAGAAGCGAGACATTGATTCATACATCGCGTCGCTTGGACCGTCGCTATCGAGAAACGAATTGTTGGCCATCAATCATTGGCAGGCTCTAGATGCGGCGATCGGATATCGCGGATTGGACCAAGTAGTTGACTGGGAGATCGAGCAACGGAATCAAGATCGTGTGCATGCCGTGGAGCTCGTCTATCAAGAATATGACCAACGAGTCGATCGATGGAACGAATTGATAGAGATTCGCATAATGTCACAGAAGGAAATCGACGCTTCTATTCGAGATATGCATTTGCGACGGGAAGCACGGAGTAAGTTGGTTGAGGCAATTCCGCCGGTAAATGATCAAAAGTTTCTTCGGGCATTCTATCAACGCACCTCAATCTTACCGGTGGATTTTCACAACGTCGAAGCCTATTCGACGTACGGCTGGCACTCGATCGAACACCTTAAAGCACGATTGATTCGAATGAGAGTTGCCGCGGACCTCAAAGTAAGCGGTTATTCAGCTTATTGGCTAAATGAGGCACGCGACAAGTTCCAAACATTCGACGAAGTGCAAATCATCCGTGACCGGAAGGTCGTGCTTTCCTCAACGGAAACACAAGAACTCTTGGTGCTCACTGCCCTGCTGGCATTGGAGTCTGAGCAACTCGGCAAACGGCTTCAAACGAGAGCCTTGAAACCAAGTGACGTAAGCGAATTAAACCGAATCTTGAGATATTGCAATCAAGCAATTTTGAGAAGCAAAGTTGGCTCCGACGAGAAACAAACGGTTCGAAATCCGTCGGGCGAATCAGTAAACGCAGCGTTTTCGCAGGCACTTCGAGTCGCGTATTCGTTTAAGCAGCATTTCCAAGAGTGACCATCATTGCTTCGTTCGGCGTTGACTGAAACTCGATTGTCCTCGGCTCGCCACGGCTCGAAACTTCGGTCGATGAACGTGCGATCCTTCCAAACCGGTCGAGCAAGACCGTGTCGTGACAAACTCCATCCGCTCGAATGCGTCGGTTGTTTTGTCGCTTAGCCCCGCCTGCCACACCGGGCATTTGCCGAACGCGTCCACTCCACTTTCAATCGAAAGGTATACACGATGAACCTGTTATGTGATCTCCACTCGCATCCCAAAACGAACTTGCACGTGCGGAATCTCTCAGTCGAACTTGTTTGGTTCGGTCGACGAGCACGCCATCAATTGTTGTGCATTGTCGTCTGCGTCATTGGAGTGTCGGGTTGTGGAAAGGACACAACGGCAAAACGAATCGATTTCGAGGACCGCGTGGTCGATTCCGGCAACGAAGGTCACGCCGAAGACGGGCCGGATCCCGGATTGGATCCTGCTCAGGAAATCGCTGCAGAGGCGCGACGGTTAGAAACGGGTGATGGGGTTTCTAAGGATGTCCCCGGTGCAACACGTCTGTATCGACAGGCCATTGACCTTGGCAATGTCGAGGCAATGCTCGACTTGGCTTATCTCATGGAATCGGGAGATCAAATGATGCCTGACTACGAGGCGGCGTTCGCTCTCTACAAGAAGGCGGCGGCCCACGGAAGTCCTGAGGCCTATACAGACCTCGGGCGAATGTATGATCTGGGACTAGGGTGCAGCCAAGATCCCGAATCGGCGTTTCGATGCGTTTCGAAGTCAGCCGAACTCGGGTCGCCTCGCGGGATACACGACCTCGCAGGATTTTATCGGTACGGGTATCAGGTAAAACAAGATCGGCAAGAAGCGTTTCGACTCTATCTCAAATCAGCTGAACTCGATTACCCAGACGCGATGCACGCGGTTGCGGTCTGTTTCGCTGAGGGAGATGGCACGCCACAGGACACTCGCCGCGCGCTGCACTTCCTTCGGAAAGCGGCAGATAAGGGAGTCGAGCAATCGATGTACGTCCTGGGAAAAGTGTATTTCGATGGCGAGTTAGGAGAACCCAAGGATCGCGTCAAAGCTGTTGACTATTGGGGGCGAGCGGCTCTACAGGGACATGCTCGAGCGGCATGCAAGCTTGGAGATCTTTATGAAAAGTGCAAGCAATCCTTGCATGCTGAGGTATGGTACTGGACCGCAGTGGAAGCGGCACGTAAACAACGCGACCAGGAGACAGAGCAGATCGCAACCCAAGCGTTGGTGAGAATTCATCAAACCGCGCCGTTGCAACCTCAGTACTATTCAACAACCGACACCGTCAGTGAAATTCGCAGCAATCTTCAAGGGAAAGATGAATTCTACCTGCAAAGAAGGTACGACGAATTGCGAAGCCGTCGAGATTCTTCGTACGTAGGACCTACAGGGCATTTCACCGATTAGAAGTAATCGATGAACAGGTATTTCCGCTCTTGCAGGACTCACGGTCAGGAGCAGCTAACGCCGTCGGCGGATACACGCTACATGGCATAAAATCTCGGACCGATCTCAGTGCTGCATGGCACGACCCTTACGACCCACCGTTCTTCACGACATAGCGGATATTATCTGACGTTGACGCCGTTCCTGATCGCCACGACCGGCAAAACCCAAAGAACCCGTGTAGCGTCTTTGTTTGCTGGTCGAGCTTGATCGACGCCATGTCAACTTTGATTCAGTCGTCGCTTGTGAGCACCACCTCGATTGTGCGAGGGCAACAACTACTCATCATCCAATCATCCAGCTGCGCCAAATCATCTTTGGGCGAGAGCCACGGCTACAATCAGCTTTGAACCACCTCCCCTGGAATGCTCACGATGTTCAAGCAACAAATCGGCTCTATTCACGCACGTTTCGATATCGCTGAAGCCAAGAAGACATTTGGTAGGCTTGACTCTCCGCTTGCTTTGTCTGGCGAGTTCATCACTAGTCCATTTGACCTTTTCAGCGTTGAGTCGCTGCGTGATTCCCTGATGCTGCGTGCTGGGGATGGCGTTCCCGTCGATGTATTCGTTTTCGGCAAAGGGGAGCCCCTCGACCCGCGTTGTACCAAGGTTGGCGGAAAGCCATATTGGCCAGTTGGGAAACCATGGCCACGCGACAACAACGGCACGCCGCTGCTGTTTGTCGCGCAGTTCTGCTTCGCGGACTCACTTGATGTTTTCGATCGCGAGCTTCCCGGGACTATCCTGTCCTTGTTGACGGCGAGAGCTGATGCGTGGATGTGGCCAGATGGTGACCTGCGGTTTCACTGGCATACGGGTGATGAGCCAAACGCTGAACTCAATGGCATACTGTCAGCAACAGGAGACGCCGGACCGTTCTTTGGTTCAATTTACCGGACATGCGACTATCCAGCAGCGATCGAGCTCGCTCTCGATCAAGAAGTTCCTCGAAGCTATCTGTTAGCTGCTCTTGAGGGCACAAAAATGGGTGGCGTGCCTCGCTTCATTCAACAAGAATTCAGCGTGAAGCCAAACCACCTTTGCCAGCTTGGTTCTATCCAAGCACACCCGAATGTTCCTTACCCTTGGGTAAACCAATCGGATCCGCTCGGGTTATCGTTCAATGAAAAGGGGATCTATGGTGACCAGAACTGCGCCGTGCTCGGCGATATGGGCTCGGTCTACATGGAGCTTGGTTCAGATGGTAACGTGACACGTTCGTTCGAGTGCTACTGAAGGTCTGCTGTGAGCGTAGCCCTTCGTGTCAGAATCCTCTGATCTCTCAAGAGCAGACTCATGAAACGGAACCTCGAGTCAATCAGATCAATGTCCGCGACACTGAGCTGTTTATGCTCAGGAACCATGCGTGAATTGATCTGCACCGCAACGCTCTGCACTGTGTTTGCGACAACTGCGACTGGCCAGAAACCGCCAGAGCCGCCCAGCGTTGTCGTGGACGACCGCGTTGAGATCAGGTTCTTGGGAAAGGCTCGAGAGGCCTACAAAAAGCACTGGCAAGACGATCCCAGGAACATCGACGGACCCGATTCGTTGCTCAGCATTGGTGCAATCGTGACTGAAAAACGAGGAGAGTACCTGATCGCCACAAAGTTCACAGAATTTAACCGAGGTTCTCGCAGGCCAACGGTCTTATCGGTTTCCGTTGCTGTCAAAGCCAGCGAGTTCATGGCCCAACCGCCGTTCACTGACGAAGAAGCAAAACAAAAACGACTTCCCCAGGTGTTGGTGGACATGATTCGCAAGAGGCGAGATCGACCGGTGTATGAGGTGTCAGACCCCGCGCGAGTGCAAGTTAAGAAGTGGGTTCAAGCACCGACACCTTGAACCAACTGAACGTGCTGCTCGTTCTAGCAAGATATATCTTTCCGATCCACCGAAGTCGATTGATGGCGCTCGCTTGATTCAATGGACGCCCATTGATGCGAGGCATCATCCAACTGGGAGTTGCCCCCGGTACGCGATAAAGACTCGCCACCGACGATCGACTTGAAGACGACCAAGATTGAATGCCACACCGATCTCGGTGGTTTGCTGAAGTCATACCGGCCTGCCGCGTAACGAAGAGACGGACGACGGAGTTACCAAGCTATCAAAGATCGATGGGTCGCTGCTGCGCCGTTGGAACCACGGCCGTCAAGAATCCAATCTCGACCATCGGGTCAAACCTGATGTGTCGTTGCAGTGCTCGTCACCGGCACACTCTGCACTGACTTCACTACGCAGAAGAGCTGGTTTTCGTGATCACTAAGTTCTTGTACCGCGCGGGCGGGAGCTGACTTGCAAGCAAACGAAACCGCTGGCCAACGCCGCTCCGCAACAACCCATGGTTATTCGTTTGCGTCTCCGTCAACGGATTCGCCGGTTCCGAGTAGTCTATACTTCCGGGGCGGCTTCTCCTTCAGTCGGGAGATCAGGCCTTTAATCGAGGGCGCAACTAATTCGAGGCTGCGGAGTTGGTCCTCACTTGCCACCTCTTCGTGGCCCCAGGTATAGAACCACACTTTGGTATCGCGACCATGTCCGAGGTTCCGATAATCGTGGGGAAATGTGAGTAGCAACGACGGATCGCCCAGATAGTTGCTCACAACCGCAATCGGTACAGCAAATCGCGGCAGATCGTTTCGGAATACTAGCAAGTATTCTTGGAGATCGTAATCCGATCCAATTCCGTAGAAGAAATCGATTTCAAATGCAAACTGCTTTGCTGCATACCATTTCATTTCCGGTACGCCACCATTACGCCAAAGCAAGAACGCAGCATGTTGGTCAGAGACATAGAACGGCAAAGAACTGATGTCTTGAATCTTCAGCTTCGGACCTGATTCTGAGAATCTCATCTTCGGCCAAAGCCATTTCTTCTTGTAGCTCTTTTTGAACTGAGCCAGGTTTCCCGCGATGGCCATGGTTAGCTCACAATCGAATAACGATACGGATCACGCGGTCGTCGCGTGCGATCCTTCACTTCAAGAACACGACTCGGCGACTCGTCGTGCATCGATTTCGATGAAAGAGTTAGACATTTGAAAACGCGGTTCTCCGAGAATCTGGGAACCGGGTGATTCGTGGCAAAGCCGCGAAGCCCAAATTGTTCTATGTCCCTCTCGGAGAACCGCAAGACATGTTCTACCTCGGAATCGATCAGCACGCAAAACAACTCACCCTTTCGCTCAGAAACGACGACGGTGACGTCACGCTCTGTCGGCAAGTCAGCACCGAGCCCAAACGCTTCGATGAGTTCTTCAGCAAGCTACGTAAACAAGCCGGCGAGCAGGGGTACATGGCCGTCATCGAAGTCTGCGGCTTCAACGATTGGTTGCTCGAAGCACTCCCCAAGTACGGCTGCCGCGACATCGTTCTCATCCAGCCTAAGAAGCGACCCAAAGTCAAAACCGATCGCCGTGATGCCGGTTCACTCAGTGAGTTGTTATGGATCAATCGCGATCGCATCGCCGCGGGCCAGCCTATCCGAGGCGTCCGCCGCGTCGTCGTCCCGTCGAAAATGAATGCCGAGAACCAACGCATCACCATGATCCGTCAGCAGGTCGGGCGCCAGAGAACACGGACCACCAACCAGATCAAACACATCCTTCGCCGACACAACCTGCAGTGGCAACTGCCCACCAAGACG
Organism: Planctomycetota bacterium; assembly: GCA_038748615.1. GTDB lineage: Bacteria > Planctomycetota > Planctomycetia > Pirellulales > Pirellulaceae > Rhodopirellula. The sequence continues at coordinate 16,694 of JBCDIU010000064.1, forward strand.
TTCCCGACGGTCAAGGCACTGGTCTGGCTGAAGGTGATCAAGCTGCCGACCTGGGACCGAGCCGAGATGGACTATCACCTCGAGGAGTTCGATCGTTTGACGCTTCGGATGAAGTCACTTGAAGAAACGATCACCAGCCGTGGCCGCGGCATTGAAGACGTCGAACTGCTTCGCACCATTCCCGGATGCGGCTACTACATGGCGTTGGCACTGGCGTGCCGAATCGGCGACGCATCCCGTTTTCCCCGAGGCAAGAGCTTGGCTCACTACTGGGGATTGACTCCGGGGGTCCGTGACAGCGGTGACACCAAAGGCAGGCGAGGCCGAATCACGAAGATGGGTTGCTCGATGGCCAGGTGGCTACTGGCCCAAGTCGTCTTCCACGTCTTGTGTCGAGACCCGGTGATGAGGAAATGGTACAAGCCGATTCGCAATCGTCGCGGCAGCGGGATCGCTCGGACGGCGGTGATGCGGAGGATGGCCGTGATCATTCGAAACATGCTGACCGAGAAACAAGACTACACGACTTGTCGAGACGCGATGAGCGCTCGCCGTAAGAAGCAGACGCAATCCAAATCACGTTCAGCCGCCTAAGCATTCCGCCGAATCCATGCACAACACACACTCACACCGGAGTCTTGCTTCATGCCGCTTTGATCCGTGATGGCACCAACTTGGCCTCGTGCTGCACAGGGCG
>JBCDIU010000065.1:0-17235 GCA_038748615.1 Planctomycetota bacterium
AATGTTGGATTGCATTCCACTCTCGATCCGTGAGATCATGACGGGGCATCTGACTTCCTCCTTGATTATCTGTGGTAAGACAATCGGGAGGTTGCCAGATGTGCTCTTCAAATCAAATAGCGATTACCAGACAGTGCCTAGGCCATCGAGTGGCCCAACGCTGTCACCAAAGCCTGTTATCCCAAAACCCATGATTCGCGCGATCGAGAGGTACAGGTTGCAAGCTCTTTGCTGCTCTTCGGATCTTGCTGTGAAATCGAGGACTCTGCCCCCGGTCAGCTTTCCACCGCCGTGGCCGGCCAGAACGATTGGAAGGTTTCGACCATCGTGGCTGTCACCGTTGAACATGTTGGATCCAAATAGCAGGATCATATTGTCCAGCAGTGTTGTTCAGCCGCCTTCTTCGATCTGCTTCATTCTGGAGAGCAGATAATCGAACTGTTCGACGTGGAATTGGTTGATCTTCTGGTAGGAGGCAAGATTCTGCTTGTCTTCTTTATGGTGCGAGATTCCATGAAGCTGATCATTGAGGACGCCATCGAGGAATCCGAACTTCATGTGAGAGAAGTCACGATTGAAGATCAACGTGGCGACTCGCATTTTGTCCATTCGCCATGCCAGCAACAGCATATCCAGCATCATCTTCATGTGATCACGAACATCCTGCGGCAACGATTCGGGCGGACGATCCATGTCGGGTTGCGTTCGGGACAGCCGCCAGGCTTCCAGACGGTTGTCGGATGATGCCCGTTCGATCCGTTGCTCCAACTCTCGAACGCTCGTGGCGAACTCGTCTAGCTTCTGTCGATCCGTACCAGACAGATGCCTGTTGATGCTCGTTGTCTGTTCGGGAACCACGTCCAAGACACTGCGATCTCTCAGCAATCCACTCGTATCGAAGAGACGATCAAAGACTGCTCGTGGATAGATCTCGGGTGGGATCGGCGTATTGGCGGAACTCCAACTCACCGTGCCGTAGTAGATGCTGGGCACGCTACCACGCAAGCCGCTTTCTGCCGGCTCAACGGCAAGCACAAGATGGGGACGGCTGTCTGCCGGCCAGTATGACGGGCGATCATCTGATCGATCGACTCTGCCCCCTAGTGGCACAAGGGTTCGTTTGCACTGAGCCCCGCTAAACATGTTGCTGAACGAGGGTCAGTGCGGCCCGCTGGTGTTATTGAAGACGTGCAACTCTCGCAGGACGGTGATGTGATGTTGGTAAGGTGCGAGTGGTTGAAGGGTGGGCGACAACTCCATTGCCTTGCCATTCCCCTTGGCCCACCACTGGTACGGGTTCACGCCATTGGCAAACACCAGTGTGCCGAACCGTACCGGTGGTTTGGATGCTGAGTCAGTTTCTCCTGCGCGTGCCATCGATTCCAGCCATTGCAGCGTCAACGATGCGCCGAGACCCCGAAGTACCTCTCTTCTTGCAATCGTATCGGTGGCATCCTGCCGCCGCGTCTTGGTTCGATGGCACCTCATGATTCACCTCGACTCGTGGGCGGCGGCAGGATGCCGCCGATACTTTCATCCGGACAATACTTGGCGGATTGATAAGTGAATTCGTCTTCGCGAAGCTTCGCCTTCTTGCGATTCGCCCGAATATAGTTTTGAAATGCCTCGAGCTGATCGCCATCGCGAACAATGTGGTCATAACTCTCACGCATCCAGAACGGTCCCTTCTCTCCAAGAACTCTGTTGATCTTTGTCGCCGTGTAGCTCTTGATTGCCTGAAGCACGTCCTCGAGCTCCGAGCTCCCGATCGGTCGCATCAAGACGTGCACATGATTGGGCATCACAACGAAGTCTCCCGTGAGCACACGGTCGCCGTGAAAGAACTGAAGCGAGTCTGCCACAATCGTTCGCAGATCAATACGACGCAGGGAGCATCGCCCATGTCCCGCGTCGAGGTATCTGTTTAGCTTTGTTGCCATCGTTCGGTCGTAAACGCGTTGATCCGCTTTGGACAACTTCCCGATCGTGCTCTTCCAATCCAGCTTCGCCTGCTTCAACGAGCTGACGTCGATTCCACGATGCTGGAGCCATTGATCCCGCTCATATTCCAATTCTTGGATGACGGCTGCCGGAAGAGCATCTGCCATGCGAAACGTAACGAAGTAGGTACAGTTCGCCTGCCGCCAATGTGGCAAGACTCCGTGGTAGTACACACGGACATCGCCACGTTCGTCAAAGCCTCGGAACGGAATCGAAGTCAGCCTATTATTCATTCCTCGCTCCTCAGCGTATCGGCGGCATCTTGCCGCCTTTTTGTGTGCGGCACGGCGGCAGGATGCCGCCGGTACTTAAGCGCGTAGTGCTTGGCTAACAGTTCGTTCGCATAGGTGTAGTCGGCTTGAAGAATGTTCGTGAGCGGGCGCTCATTTTGAAAAAGGTCCGTCAGGAATGCCTCGACTTCCTGAGCCATTGCACTGCGTAGCTTAGACGCGAACTCCGGGAAACGATTTTCGTCCCGGTTGTTGAAACTCCCGAATTCCGAGAAGTCCCACAACTGTCCCGCGAAATCGATGACGAGGGATCGAGCTCGCTGATCCTTTAGCATTCGCCCGGCTTCCCGCGCTAGGACACCGGGATCCCGCAGTCCGTCACGGCCAGCCAGTTCAAGTAATCGTTCATCGGAGAGGCTTGCCCAGAGGAAGAGGGCCAGACGCGTCGCGAGAGCATGTCTGGAGAGTGGAACGTATCGGTGGCTTCCAGCCGCCGCCTCGTTGTCCGGGGAACGGTGGCTAGAAACCACCGATACTTTATAGATGCAGTCGGGCGACGAGAATACGCGTAACAAGGAAGACATCGCAGAACTTTCGGAGCAGAATCCTTGCTCGTGAGCATCTTCGTAGAGCTGCATTGGCGTCATTATCTCTTCATTCAATGTCTTTCGTCGCCATGCCTATTGATCAAATGAACGAATGATCGATTCTGCGTGCCGGCGGCATCTTGCCGTCGCCTCAAGATCACGGCGGCAGGATGCCGCCGATACCAAAGACACCAGCCGATCCTCCAAACACCTCAAATCAACAAGATCGAGATCAGCCGCGTTCTGTAGCACCTTCGCGACGGTGCAGTGATAGTGGGAGTTCGGCTCGTACTTGTCCGCATCTTGATTCGGCCATGGCCCGCCGATCGATTCTAGTGTGGTTCGCTTCCAGGATGCGAACACGTTTCGCTCGGCGTTCCGTCCGATCTTTGTTTGGTTGGCTTCGGATACGTTGCGTCTGCGAAGGGCTCGTTCCTACTCTTGCTTGAGCTTTGCCCCTGCAGTCACCGGTCGTTTTTTCCCGCCGAATACGAAGCGACCGGGAACGTAGCTGGACGACTTCGGTTTCTCCTTCAGCACGAGTGCCTGAATGCTGGCAAGCTTTGTGCGGTTCTCATCAAGTGTCAGGTCGACCTCGAACACGATCGCGTTTTCGGGGACCGCGAATTTCAAAGCTCCCGGTGGTTTGGCACCCACGGCGTCCTCGCTGAGCACCTTCGACCGTTCGCCATCAAATCCGAACGGATACTCCTTGCCACTTCTCGCCTCGAGTACCGTGACAGCATCCTACCACGGTTTTGAGCGACCGCCGCGGAATACAAAACGGCCTCTCCTCCAGACTGCGTACTCGCCGCGATTTCCATCACCGGCATCAGTAACGACCAAGAACAGTTCCTCGGCATCACCAATCTCGATGCGAAAAGGCCAGTGTCCCTTCTTCTCTGCGGCTTCGAGAACCTCTTCTTTGGCTTCGTGGAAGCTGGTCTCATACTTCGGCGCGTAGACTTCGGCTTCAACGCTGACATTGTTGTTTCCGGCTATGATCGCAATGCACCGTTTTTGCACTTCTGCGGGGCTCAATCTGGTTTGCATTGACAGCTCTTTCCACTTCGCCGCCCATGCAGTGTGGGGCGAACTCCCGTCATTGCCGTTGAGTATCCCCCACCAATTCTTCATGGCTGCTGGAGCGAGAGCGACTGTTTCTTTGGCGTCCCGCCGACGCGTTTCCTCGTCTTCTTATGCGGCGACAGGATGTCGCCGATACACGTGCGCGAAAGCGGCGAACTCCGCGTCTGAATCTTCCCGCTGGGAGAAATGCCACGCCGCTTCCAGATAGGCCGCATGATCGAACCCCAACTCCTGCTGAAGATGTTCTCGGTGTTTGGCTCCCCATTTCTGTTGCTGTGCGACATACCAGGCAATGATTTCGTCGACGACGTCCTTGCGGGCTGCCGACGGCTGATCGACTTCCGAACGCGGAAATAGCTTCCACAGCATATCGGTGGCATCCTGCCACCGTTCTTCACCATGCGGTGGCAGGATGCCACCGATACGCGGATAAACGCGCAGATGCCTGATCGCATCCTTGGCCGCGTCGATATACTTTTACTATTGCGGCATGATCATGACCTGCGCCGCACCGACGTTGGCAAAGCCCTCTCCGGCACCACCCTCGTTGGGCAGCAGTCGTCCGCCGTCCGTTACGATTCCGTTGCGCAGGTCACGAAGGATTTCAGGGAATCGTTGGTTGACGCCGCCTGAGCCAGCGTGAGTTGGAGCGATTCTGTTGGCGACTCAGCATGGCATGCTCGCCCATGCCCAAAGGTTACGTTCAGAATCAACAAGCGTAGAAAGGTGCACACCGTGACCGTTGTCGCTCGCTTGCGACGCCCCCGATCCAGGAAGACTGTATCGATCACTGGATTCCTCGACCGAAGGCTTCGAGGCTGGATAGCTGCATCTCGTTGTACTCTCGCGAAGCAAGCACGCCGTCTGCTCCCGCGTCAAAAGCTCTCTCGACCGCCGCCGTAAGCTGTGCGGGATCGCTGGGCCGGGGCTCCATTCCATTGGACACGTACCAGGGAATGTCGATGCCGATTCCGGCATACACCTTCGCTTGCTTCCCGACAGCCTGTTTGCAGCGAAGAACTTCGCGGTAAACATATTCAGGTCCCAAACCCTTGCGATCAAGATCCTCGACACCGGGCTGCGCCGAAGGATCGTGGCCGAACACCGCGTAGTACAACTGCAGTGATTGCTCAAGCGAAAGGTCGTGGAAGATTCGATCCTTCACGCGATCGAGAACCCACCAGCGGAGTCGTGGCCCCATCGATTCGTGGTACACGATGGGTTTGATGTAATCCGCGTTCTGTACCATTTGGCCATAGCTCATCGCACTGCGATAGAAGAAATCCCAGCTCGAACGCTGGTGGTCAACGTGCCGACCGGAATCGATATCAGGGCAAATGCTCTTGGCGATACGATGGACTTCGGAACAAATCTCTTCATCCGCCTGGAACCACTCGTAGTCCCAGCTCAGCACCTCCGGATGCCGATAGATGATCCGCATGATGGACGGCAGAACGCCATCGGCCGTGTTAGGTTGAGCCCGAGTGGCTTTTCCAGCCGCAGAGTTTGACTCCACGGATTGGATCAACGCCAAGAGTTTGGTGAAGCCTACCTTCGCTCGAGCAGCATCGATTCCCTTCTGTTGGTTGCGCTGGACGCAGTGTTCGCAAAAGCAGGTCGGTGTGACGCCTCGATAAAGCACATGCGAGAGCGGGCCGGTACGTTCCGCTCCGTATTGCAGTCCGTCCAGTTGGTAGTTGGTCACTAGCTCGCGAACGGTTGCATACACCCATTCGCGGTAGTGCGGGTTGTTCCAGCACGGACCGTGCCCTCGCTTCCCTTCATGATCGATCGTGAGAATGTTTTTGTACCCGGGGATGCGAGCCGCGCGTCGAGCGTCAGCTTCAAGAATACGGGCGTAGACTTTCATTCCTCGCTGCTCAGCTGGCTCTCGGATTTCACGAAACAGGTCGCGATCTCCGTATTCAAGATCGCTGTTTGGCTTTTCGTGCTGAACCACTTTCCCGGCAAACGCCTTGGTTCCGTGTTGAACCCATAGGTATGGCAAATGGCTATTACGAAAGTCACGAACGGGAACACCATGGTCGGTGGCCAGCACATTGCTCGGCTTGGTCCCCGCGTGGTAGGTCTGCGAGTAAATGAACAGGGTGTTGATCGATGCCTTCTCCTGAAGCGTGTCGAGGGAGCGGTTGATGCCTTCATCGAACAATGAGACCGGAGCGATCTGAACACCAACCATGGGACCACGCCGCTCGGTCGGTCTTGCTACCGGTTCACCAAAGGCGAGGCGAAGCTGTGGGCTTCCCAGCGTGGCAAGGGCAGCGGTCTTGGCAAAATCACGTCGCTTCATTCGCGCGCTCTCTCCGTCGAGCCGTGGGCAACACATGAACAATGAACATGCAGATCGAATGCGCCTCGCAGCAAAGAATCCATGACTCAAAGCCCCTTGTAGTTTCGGGAGCGGGTTAGTCGAGAATCGATGTGTAGCTTGGGCCGTTGTTGCAGCAGTTGTTCCAGTTCGACCGCGTTCTGTTTTCGAGCAGAATCGGCTAACTCCAGACGTTCCAGACTTGGAATTGCGCTCAGAGCATCCCAACCATCCGCAAAAGGCACTGCTTCCTTGAATGATTGGGGGCTAAAAATACGCAAATGCTCAAATGCCCTGAGCGCTGCCAATTGTTCCGCTTGGACGCCTTGCCTTGGTTTCAGCCAAAGGACTTCCAGTTTCGGTAGTAACCTGCCGATCTCGGCGAGCTGATCGGCTGACACGTCGGTGCGATGAAGTTGAAGATCCGTCACGTTGGGGCACAAACGAATCATATGCATCGTTTGTTTTGCCGTGAGCGGGGTATCCAGCACGAGCCTCCATACCTTCGGAAACGGCCCTTGCAGCTGTTCAACGTTGATTGCCTTCATCCTGAAGTTGTGCTTGATCTCGATGATCTCCAGGTGACCCAATCCGTCGATCACTCTGATGAAGTCGGGAGAAGCATGAGCTCCTTCGGCCTTGGCCATGTAGTGAAACCCCACCTGCCTCAAATGTGGGAACTCTCTCAATATCTGCAGCCCGGCGTCTCCAATCGGCTGGGCCTCAAAGTTGACTGCCGTCAGCTTTGGGAACTGCCTGAACTGGAGAAGATCGGCATCCGTGATGCCCGGCCTCTCGCCGAGGGACTTTGCGAGAGCCTGATGGTTGATCAGGAACAGGCCAGTGATATTTCCCTGAGCATCAGTACGCATCTCAAAACGCTGCACCTTCTCGCCAAGCTTGGCGGCAATGGATTGCTGTCCTTCGCCCTGCGTCTCTGCGACCAGTGCGGCTGGAAGGCAGAGCCCCGATAAGCAGAGACCCGATAAAAGGAGCAGGAGCCTCATTCGACAATCTCTGAGACGGGTCCGGTGCTGTCCGCAAACGCATCGGTCTCGATCCCGGCCGACTGGGCAACGGTGAGCCACAGGTTTGCAACCGGAGTCTTGTCGAAGCGATGGTGTTGTCCCGTTTCAATGGCACCGCCAAGACCTCCGGCGGTCACGATGGGGAGATCGTTGTAGTCGTGAACGGTGCCGTTCCCCATGCCGCTGCCAAAGGTGAGAAGCGAGTGGTCGAGCAGACTGCCTTCGCCATCGGAGATTTCACTCAGCCGGCTCACCAAATGCGCGAACTGCGAAACGTGAAAGCGATCGATTCTTTTCAGCTTCTCTTTCGCTTCTTCACCCTTGGTATGTGTGAGCACGTGATGATTTTGAGCGTCCTCGAACACGCCGTGGTAAACCCGCGGTGTATCCCACCGTTCGGGATCGATCACCAAGGTCGCGACCCGCGTGAGATCTTGCTGAAAGGCAATCGCGATCAAATCCATCATCAACCGCAAATACTCGCCGCGATCGTCGGGCCTGCCGTTTGGTCGTGGGATTGGTGGTGCCTTCTCGATCGCCAAGTGCTCCTCCGCCTTTTGAATCTGCTTTTCAATCTCGCGTACCGAGTCGAGGTATTCGCGGAGCTTTGCTTGGTCAGCGGCTCCGAGCGATCGTTGCAGGTTGCCGGCGTCGGTCAGCACCGCATCCAGAATGCTGCTGACCCGTGGATCCGGTTTGCCAAAGAGTCGATCGAAGACGTCCCGCGGGTTCTTCTGCACGCCAGCTGCATAGCCGGGGCCGTACCAAGCGATGTTCTCGAAGTATCGCGTCTCTTTCTGATTCGTATGGTCGTTGCAACTGAGTTCAAGAGACGGCAGGAGCGTTTCCTGGCCGATCCTGCGGGCGATCATCTGGTCGAGCGAAGTGTTGACGGGGAACCCGCCGTCGAGAGCCTCCGTCGGTGGCGAACTGGTTAGCCAACAACAACCAGCTTGAGCATGCACTCCCGTGCCGCCTCGGAATTCACGATCAAGCCCCGTGAAGACATTCAGATGCTTTCGAAATGGCGTCAAGGGCTCAAGCGAATCCGTCATTTCCCAATCGACACCGGTCTTCTGAGGATGCCACGCGTCCTGAACGACGCCATTGGGAATGTAGACCCACGCGAATCGCTTCGGTGTGTCACGCGTTGCTGGCTTGGCGATCGCGGGCCGCATGGCGTCAAGCCATGGCAAGGCCAAAGCGGCGCCCCCTCCCCGCAGCAACGCACGACGCGACAAGGAACGGTTGCTGAAGCTGACGCGATTATCTCTCATGCTCACTCTCATTGGTTGACACGCGCGCGTTGCGAAACGGATAACTCTTCGCGATCTCCAGTATCAGACGTGAGATGCGGTAGTCGTCCTCGATGGTCTTATCCACGATCTGGTCAACAACGGGAACGTCGTAGTATTCAAGCTTCCGTCCCAATGCGTAACTCAGCAGGTGCTCTGCGAATCCCTGCACGAACCGTCGCTCCTGGGTCATCAGCAGGGCTCGAAACTCCTCGGGCGTGTGGAACTCACCCATCCCCGGCAGTGCGGCTGACGCGTCAATCCCATCGTCACCATCCTTATCTCGCCAACGACCAATGGCGTCAAAGTTCTCCAGCGCGAATCCGGGCGGATCAATGCGATCATGGCAGACGGCACATGCTGCGTTCGCGCGATGCCGCTCCACTTTCTCTCGCAGAGTCAGGTCGGCAGCGTCCTGTTGCTTATCGATATCAGCCACCGCCACCTTGGGAGCGGGTGGGTGCCGGTTAAACACGGTATCGAGAATCCACACGCCACGACGAATCGAGCTGGTTCGATGTGGAAATGAGGTGAGCGTGAGCACCGCCGGGCTGGTGAGCAGACCACCTCGCTGTGGATCAAACTTGTTAACGCGATTCCAGACGCAATCGTTCTTCTGGTCATCCGCAAACAGGGCCCTGCCATCTCCGAACCTTTTCAAATCGGTTACATCTCGTCCGTAGAACTGCATCATCTTGCCATTGATGAATAGGTACTCCGCGTCGAGAAGTTCGGTGGCCGGACGGTCCTCCACAAGGATCGTTTGAAACTGCAACAACACTTCCGCAAACATGTCTTGAGCGAGTGTCCGTTTGCCCTGCGGTCCAGAATAGAATGCGGGAAACTGCCGCGAGTCTGGCTGGGCGGTCCACAGTTCCGGCAGTCGTAGCCACTGGACGAAAAAGTTCTCTGAGAGCTCGACGGACCGCGTATCGCCGAGCATCCGGCGAACCTGTTCTGCGATGACCACGTCGTCCTGCAGTCGTCCCTGAGCAGCCAACGCAAAAAGTTCGTCATCGGGCATGCTACTCCATAGGAAGTAACTCAGCCGAGACGCCAACTCATGGTCTGAAATCGGGGCCACCGCCTGAGATTTTGCCGTCCGGTTGGATTGTTCTGTCACAAACAGAAAGCTGGGTGACGCGAGGATCGCTTGAATCGTCGATCGCATGGCCGATTCGTCATTGGCGCCCGATTCGATCTCCCGGCGATAGAGGTTGTGATAGGCCGCCACCTCGTTCGGCTGGACGCGGCGACGAAATGCGCGGCCCAGGAAAGGATTGAGACGCTTCTCCGCCGATTGCTTGGCAAGGTTGCGATCCAGCTTTGCTCGCGGCTTCTCTGCTCCTGGAGTCTCCATGACGACAGGCTCTTCCGCCTGAATCAGCGGTTGCAAGATCGGTTTGTCATGCGTGATGAACGCCAGATCATCCATGAGAACGTAGTCGCCAGAGAACTCGCGCCCATCGATCAGCAGTCGCTTGATATGTCGACCATCCGGTGCGGCAAATGACGCAAACACGTTGTCGGTTCCCGCACCACTTTTGAGCATCACAGACAGTTCGGCGGTGGTGTCGTTGTCGAACGTTGCCTTCAGCAGAACGGTTCCCTTCTGCCCGCGTCGACTCAGTAGCACGACGCCCACTTCTTGAAGGCCCGCAAATGCACTCCCGCCCATTGACTGAAAAGTGAGCTCATATCGACGTTGCCCCTTCTTGTAGTTGGCGAGCGACGTGTCGCCACTGCTTTCATTCGCAGTGGAAAACGGCGCGAACCACCAATCCTCGTTGGGATTGATGGCGAACGTCCTCATCGAGTTCTTTCCGTAGGCAACACGAACCAGTCCACCTTTCCCTGCAATCATCGTGTTCCGCATGTCATCACCACCAAACACCCCGCCATAATCTTCAGCGAACGCGGAGTCGACGCGTTGTTGAAAGTGCTGGAGGCTGAATGCACTTCCATCGGCCGTACGGCTCACGTTGTTGTTGGTGGCGATCTGCATCACGCTGCCGGCAAGTGGTTTCGACTTGGGTGATGAACCTGCTGGGATCTGTCGGAATCGCGCATTGGTGAACAGCTCCTCCATGCGTTCCGCTCGGCTGAAGAGTTCGGGATGGAAGGCGATTTCGCCCGCCATCTGCACGTACTGCTGAAGCCGAACGGCGGAAAAACTTTGAGCATCACCGCGGTTCGAAAACCCGTACTCGGCACGGCTCTCACTCGGCAGGCCTGCGTCGCGCAGCAGGACTGGATATTTCGCCCCGTATTCGCGAGCAGCCATCGTCAGTCGATCGGGCATGCTCTTTGATTCGGGCTGATAATGACTTCGCCCAAAAGGCAGCCGCTCGGAGAACATGAAGACATCCGTTTCCAGCCCCAGTAGGTCACGGACGGTGTTGTTGTATTCCAGCCGTGTGAGTCGACGCAAAACGGGTCTGCCGGGATCACGCTGACCGTCCCGTGTTGGCCTTGCCAACCACCGCCGAATGCCCTCGGTCAGTTGCTTCCGCTCTGTGGCAGTCGGCTGATCGCTGTCGACCGGGGGCATTTCAAACCCTTCAACAGCGTTCAGCACTTTTCTGAGCGTTGATCCCGTTTCGCGAAGCGACGTAGTACCGAATGCGGCGGTCAAGCTGAACCCGCCTTCCGGCGACTCGTCCGGCGCCCCGTGACAATCGACGCAGTACTGTTGAATCAGCTCACTCGCTTCATCAGCCTGAAGTCGTCCGCTCAACGCGAGGAGCCCAGTCAAGATGAGCGTCGATGACATCTTCGGTTGGCACTTCAAAGCTGACTCGACTCTGTATCATCTGTGATCCACATTCGATCAATCGTCAGCCCAGTATCCTGTTTCATCGTTGAGATGTGAATCAGATACGCTGCGATGCCTGCTAAGTCTGGAGGTCCGTTGACTCTCTTTCCCTGCTTCATTTGCCACGCGATGTCTTTCAGAGGAACGGAAATCGTCTTCCACGTATCCGCTGGCAGCTCGTCATTCCACGCTTTCCTTGTATAGAACAGATTACCGCCAATCCGTCCGTCTGCTGGAGGATAGAAGCGGGTTCCAATCATGATGGTGATACGACTAAAGTCGCGCTGTCGAATCCTCAGGTGCAAGACGGATCCCTCTTTGACCCCGCAAAGCGCATGCGCACCTTCTTGCCATGCATTGTGACTGGTAATGACGAAATGACCGTTGTCGCTCCTGGTGGGCCGAACCGCCTGAACTGCCTTCACGTCCTGGAACTCAATCAGATCACCCGTCCGCCAGCCCGCCGGAAGACCACTCTCAAAGTCTTCTTCCCATTCGCTCGGTAGTTCTGGAAACGGATAAGACTGAAGCGGTTCATTCGTCGCTTTGGTAGCCGTCGCGAATTGCCCCGCTTCAACTTCGACTCGCTGGCCATCTGCCTTCCGTATCATCGCGACGCGTCCGGTACCGACACCGAGTTGCGTCGAAGCATCCCGCACTTCGACCCCCAAGGTTGTTCCGAGTACCTCAAGCGTTGCCGCTTGCGTGACGATTCGAAGAGGGCACCCTGCAGGCTGCGGTGCCACGTCTGCCTGAACCACACCTGAGAGTACCGTGATCTGTTTCGATCCGCCTGTCGTTGCTGCAATCCTGACTCTGGTCTCACCCAGCAGCTCAAGCTTCGTTCCGTCGGGATAGACAATCTCTGCCGCATCACTGAAGTGCGATGTTTCGATCGTTTCGTTCGGACGCAGTGCAAGCGGTTGGTCTGTCGATCGGACGGGCCGACGTTTTCCATCAGCGTCGAGAATCCGAACCGTTGAGCCATGCTGATTGAGTTGAGCAATCGCGCTGAGCTCGTTCTCGCTCCGATCAACCGCAACGACGACAAAGAGAATGCAAGCGGCCAACGCAGCGACACCGGCGAACATCAATGCAAACCGCGAGGTGGTCCTATTGCCGGCAACAACGGGACGCGCGCGGACGGACGTTTCGGATTCACTGACAGCCCGCATCACGCCTTCTTCCACCCTCATGCATCGCTCTTGTTGAATCTGCACGAGCACTCGGTCAGCGATTGATGAACGTCCCGAGGCTTGTAGATGCGATTCCAGCTCCATCAACTGCAGCAAGACCTGACGGCCTTCAGGTTTCTGAGTGAGCTCGGCCAATACTCGGAGCTCGGCTTCATCGATTGAGTCATCGAGCAGCTTCAAGGTAAGTTCATCCACACGATTCATCAGTCTCCTCCTTCTGAGGCCAACTGAGATTCAATGCAATCACGTAAGGACAATCTGGTTCGATAGAGCAACTGCCTTGTTGCCGTCACTGATCGCTGGAGCCGATCAGCAAGCGCCTCGAGTCCAAGTCCTTCGTCGTACCGCCACTGAATCGCCGCAGCGGCAGTCTGGGCCAATCGCTCACGGCACTTGGCAAGAGCGTCGGAGAGCGCGTCAGACCCTTCCGGCGACGGCTCCCTACTCGTCATCGCATCGACATAGTGCGAGTACAGCTCCATCCGCCTGCCTTCGCGCGAGCGACGCCGCAGTTCGTTCCGCACCAGGTTCACGGCGATTCCCATCAGCCAGGGACGAAACGGCTCCGCGGGATCAAAGGAATCCAGACGACGATAAGCGGTGATGAAAGCTAGCTGAGCAACGTCCTCCGCCGCGTTGACGTTGCCAAGTAGTGGCGCAGCGAGTCTAAACACATCCGCCTCAAATGTGCGGACGATGAGACGGTATTGGTCCAGGTCACCTGCCCGAACCCGATCGATGATTTCATGAATCGAGTCGTCCATAATCCAGAAAGGAATTGTCCACGAAACGATGTGGATAACGCGCGAATCTGAAAGAATTTTGCGACGCGCACCGCCGGAATCAAGTGACAGACTTAACCGATGACGATCCTGGCGTGCCTATCCGTCCATGGCGACCCAAGGCCAAGCTCATCGCACGACGCTTGTCCCTTAAAGCGCGTCGACGGACTCGCCTCTAGCGATTCGCTCGGCGATGTCTTCGTACGAAAGATCGAATAGCGTCATGCCGTACGCCGATCCGTCATCCGTTTCGGCCCACCGCGAAACCGTTTGAGCCCAATCGGGCGTTCGTTCATCCTCCGCGAACTGCACCGCCTGACCGCGGATTCGGTTACGTGAGCCACGCCACCGCAGCAGCTTCTTGAAAGCGGATTCCGAGGGCGGGTGAAGGGACGTCATGACGAGGCTGCCATTTGACTGAATCACGCAGTCGGATGAGTTAACCGAGAGTCTACCGTTCGCGTGCGTCAGCTCAATTGCAGCGATCTCCGCGAGCGCCGTCGATCGCTTCCAGATCAGATCCGCGTCTCCTCGAGCTACCATCGCGATCGCTGTGACGCTCACGGACGCACAGCCTTCGAGAACGAAACGGTCGCCGTCGGCGGCGTCCCAGTTGATCGCTGTTCCCGATCGCGCGACCAAGAAGCAATCCTTCAACTCGACGCTTGCTGCCGAAGTCAATTCGAGGCAGCACCCGTGCGACTGAGTGCCGAATCGGCATTGGTCCGCCGAAACAATCGACTGCTGGACGGTTAGCAGACCGTATGTTTCCCGTTTGAGTAAATCCTCCGGTGCAAGATCTGAATGCTGACCTCCGTTGAGATCGTCGCTTAGGTGAAGCCCGACGAGATGGAGTCCGCCGTTGGATACCCTGATGAGGAAGTCGGGCGGTCGATCGCCCACTTCAACGAACAGTTCCAGACCGGGGGTCTTCCCTTCGGCTGCGACGATGGAAATCGACTTGCCATTGATTTCGCAAGGGCGAATCGCCAGCACGTCGTCAGTGTCGACCTTGATCGTACCGCCATCGGGGATCGACTGGATCGCAACCAACAGCGCATCGGCGGTTGTCACGTTCTGTGTTTCCGCCTCGCCATCGCCAGCTTGCAGCAAGACGTAAACCGCCAACAAAGCTGCTAATACGGCGAACGCGGAAAGCATTGTCCGCGAACGGGCGATCCATGGACCGCGTCGGCGGTGTGTCTTCTGACCCAGCAGCATCGCGCGGGCCTGGTCGGCTGACGCGGGACGATCCTGGGGACGCTTTGCCATCAGCGAGGTGATCGTCCGCGCGAGGTCAACGGGAATCGCTGGGTTCTTCTGTCGTAGCGATGCGGGCTTCTCGGTGGCGATTCGGTGCAGGGTGATCAGCGGTGTCTCGCCCCCGAACGGCTCTTCCCCGCTGGCCATCGCGTAGAGCAAACATCCCAGGCTAAATAGGTCGCTGCGTTCATCAGCTGCCGAGCCAATCGTTAAGCGTTCGGGCGCGACGTAGTCGGGTGTTCCGGAAAGGAACCCGTTGTGGGTCAAGGTGGGTGTGCTCGTGACCGCCGCGAGACCAAAGTCGGTGATCTTGACTGAGCCGTCCGCGCTGCTCAGCAGGACGTTGCTGGGCTTGATGTCGCGGTGGATCACGCCTTGTTCATGGCACGCGGCGAGTCCCGCGGCGACCGAAGCACCGATGCGAGTTATCTCAGTAGCCGGCATCAACGTCGCGCTTTTCATCTCATGCTCGAGCGACTCACCTTCGATGAATTCCATCGTGAGGTAAGGCAGGCCATCGACTTCGCTGACCGTGTATAGCTCCACCACGTTCGGGTGTCGCACAGCGGCGATTGCGCGCGCCTCTCGCAAGAAGCGTTCCCGTGAGCGTTCATCATGGGCTAGCTCCGGCGTCATTGCTTTGAGCGCGACCACTCGCTGTTTGTCAGGTTCAAGCGCGCGGAACACGATCCCCATGCCGCCACGGCCGACACACTCAAGCAAGAGATACCCGTCGAGCATTGGCGGGTCGCCGGCCGTTGAGTGTGTGACCCAGCGGTCAAGGTCACCGAATCGATTCGAACGACTGAGTTCGGCGGCCACAGCCCGGTTCGACAATTGGTCGATGGTGGCGATCAGGTTGGCGGAGCTTGGCGGCGCGCTCGCAAGTTCGCTCCAGGTCGCATCGGCAATCCCCGATTCATCCGCCATACCTTCTAGCCGTGACCGGCACCGGTCGCAATGGTCCAGGTGCGCGACAAGCGGCGCGTCGAGTTGGGTCGACTCGGGAGAGAACGCGACGCGGCGCAGTTCGTCTTCGCTCAGGCAGTCGGCGTTCATCAAATCAGCCCCGATTCGGCGGCCTCGA
This sequence comes from Planctomycetota bacterium, assembly GCA_038748615.1. Classification (GTDB taxonomy): domain Bacteria; phylum Planctomycetota; class Planctomycetia; order Pirellulales; family Pirellulaceae; genus Rhodopirellula. The sequence goes on from JBCDIU010000065.1 coordinate 15,703, forward strand.
CCAGTCGCTCTCGCAGACGGCCTGCGACACGACTCTTCGCGATGTAGACCGCACCAACTGAGATGTGGCACTCTTCGGCGACCGCCGAGGCGTGGACGCCGTCAACGGCTGTTCGCCAAAACGCAAGCCATGTCGTCTCGGTGAAGTCGCCGCGCACTTGTTTGGCCGCCCACTGGAAGAGGTGCCGTTGGTGTTCGCGCTCCCAAAGGTCTTCCTCTGCACGATCGGCCACGCCCGAGAGTGCCACGAGGTTTGCCGTATCCCCAGTTCCCTTTGCATGGCGTCGGTTACGGTCCGAGTAACGCGCCATCGTTCGGCGAGCGATCACGCTCACCCAGCTTCGAAACCTACCGAGCTCGGGATCGGCGTCGAATCGAGACACCGACTTGGCGATCTCACGCATGACTTCCTGGACGACATCGCAGGCGTCGGCATCCTGCAGCCCACGCGTCCGGGCGAGTGAGTAAACGAAGGGGCCGTAGAGACTTACGAACTCAGCCCAAGACTCGGAGTCGTCCGAGTCAGTGATCCGTGCGATCAGGCTGAGACGCGTCGTTGCGGGCATAACCACAGTATAGACACGCTCTCCGTTGAGCCGACTCTGGAAGTTCGAACGCGTTCTATTCCGTGATTCCCTGCAAAGAACTCGAAGTATTTTTCAATTTTTATGAAAGGACTGGGCGGCCGAGCGGCAGGTGTCAGTTAGCCGCCAAGCTTTGCCTGCTCAGCCGAACATGCGTTGAGCACGCACCGAACGCGACCGAACCGACCCTGCGCTCCTAATGATGTAGCAATCAATGAGATTTCTACCCTTCGCCGTTGTCCTAGCTCTATCCCATGGGCTGATTAGCTCGCTTGTTTGCGCGCAAACGCCCTACCGCTTCGATATCGTTGCCCGGGAAGGCGACACCGTCGGCGGCCTGCCGATTAGCGATCTTGGCACCGCCCGGATCAACGACAACGGCCTGATCGCCTTCTCCGGCAGCTCCGGCAGCACCTCAGCCGTCTGGTCGACGTCCGGCGTTCTGCTGGCCGAAGGCCAAAGCCTTGGTGGAGGCGTCAACCTCCCCGATTTCGACACGTTCAATTTCGCGCTGAATAACGCGGGGCAGGTCGGCGTGTCTGGGGCCGTCAATTCGCAGGGTGTCTTCACGTCCAGCGGGATCGCCATCACGGCGGGTTCGACGATTGGCGGGCAGACGATCACCGGAAACTTCGGTAGCAATGTTGCCCTCGCCGATGACGGCACCTCGTTCTTCATCGCCGACGTCGGAACCACCACCACCGTCTTCAACGCCAATTCGATACTCGCTCAGGAGGGCCAGACCATCGGCGGCGTAGCCCTGAATGACATCGGCAACGAGTTGCTCAACGGCGCCTTCGCCATCGACGACGCCGGCAATGCCATCTTCTACAACAACGCCGACTTCTTTAATTCGCCCGGTCCGCCCGCCGTCGTCTCGACCGCCGGCTTTGCTCTTGAGCAGGGGAGCTCTTTCCCAACGGGCCCGCTCGCTGGACAGACCATTGACT
>JBCDIU010000066.1:0-14316 GCA_038748615.1 Planctomycetota bacterium
GCTTCAACGGCTTTTGACACGGTCTTGTCCTTCCTAGACAGCGAGGGTTCTCCAAACTGCTCGGAGCGTAACCGAAATCACGCAAAACTGCTCTTGCAATTTCAGACATCCCTCAAAAAGCCGATTAGCGTGCCTGCACCCCTAACGGCTCGTCGAGCTGGATTGGCCTTGAGACGACATCGCGGCGTTGGATACCCTTGAATATGTGACGGTGCAACGAAATGAAGGTCTGAAGGTGCCGGATTCCATCCCAGAACCCGCGAACAATCTGCCTCCAAAGGATTGGGGATTTCGTGGTCTGATGGCACTTGCCGTCCTGATTGCGGCTTGGCTTCTAGCGATGCCTTGGGTCCCCGAAATCTCGCAATCAACCATGCGGCGGTTTCACTTGCAGAGCACGCACTTTGGCTGGTGGGCGGTTCAGCAAGCCATACCGCCGATGTATAGCTTTCGCAATACGACCGAGATCCGTTCCACGCCACCTGGACTCCATAGCGACAAGATCGTCGCAAGCGAATTGATGGATCCCATCTTGAGTGACCTCAACTTGGTATCGGATGTCAGCGCGTCGACGCCGGATCCGGGATGGATCGCTGCTCGAACCATCAATCACTTTCCGTCACGCGAGTTCACATTCGGAAATGGCCGCTACCGCTATCTCCGTGGGCATGAGCCTCGTTATTTCATCCTGGAATCCCAGTACCGAGGTCAACAACTACGCAGCGTCTATCGACTCGCTCGAGATGACAATGGCGTTTGGAAGGTGACCCTGCGATCACCGACGGGATGGTGAGACCATTGGATCCATCGATGAATCCCGTCACGCTGCGGTTGCGTTTGGTGCTGTTGGGAATTGCGGTCGGGTGTTTCTACAAGATTGCATTCTTTCGACTCTGCGATCATTGCTATTTCGAATACCCGATTCGAGATTCCTTCTTTCCCGGTTGGCTGCAGGTTGCCTGGAACATCCGCATCGCCTACCTGGTACTGCTGGTCGGAATTCTGATCGCTGCATTTTCGGACCGGCGTCGTTGGATTTGGACAGGTTGGTTTGTCCTTTTGAGCTGCCTTACGGTACTGAACCTGCATCAGGGCAGCTACAACGACATGACCTTTCTAACGGCTTGGTGGTGTGGTCTGTGGGGTCTCTGGGTTGGCTCTCGGCTGGACGTTGATGCGCCAGAGCGTCTACTGGCCAAGGCCTCGCTGGTAGGTCGAGTGATGCTTTCAATTGTGCTGCTGGGAGGCGCGGTGGGAAAGTGGACCGACGAGTACTGGTCTGGGCAAGTCCTCTACGAGATCTACTTCGTTGACCGAGATTTCTGGACGTTCAATTTCGTAAGGCGAGTCGCCGATGCGGAAGTCCAACGCCAGATCGCGACCATCTACAGTCGTTTTGTGATCACGCTGGAGTCCGTTGGTGGATTGACGTTGTGGTTGTGTCGTCCTCGTTGGGCGTCGATCGGCGGTGCCGCGATCTTTGGGTCGATCGCGGTTTTTTCCAACTTCAATTTGATTTCGGTGATCGCGCCTCTGGTGATGCTCTCGATCGCGTGCTGGCCCATGGCTGCGGAACGTGCCGATGTCGTGTCGTCTCAAGACGACTCGCGAGATCTCCGCTCTCCATCGCCCTCGGCGGCATCGAAATCACTCATCGCGTGACGATGGCGATCCCAAACTCACCGGGCCAACTGAGCCCGGCAAACGTCCATGATGCTCGACTCATCGGCCAAGTGAGACACCTGGATTCGTTCCGCGATCAATGGACCGGCAAGGCGAGCGTAGTCATGGATTTCGAGTGTATTGATGATGACCGAGACAGCCCATCCACGACGTGCCAACGCGAGAATGGAGGCGACGTCTGCTTCGCTGGCATTCTGAATGATCATTAGGATCGTTGTCTCCTGGCTCAGACGCGACTGACACTCCATCAGAAACTCAGCCAGCGTCATCCCGTCGGTCCGTTCCATTCGGGCGAGCGTCTGCGTCACGTGGCGGAGCTGCACGGGGCCTCGATCAACCGGCACCAACACGGGACGCATGCGATCGCTGCTGCCCTGCATGGCTCCCGCCGCTCCGGCGGAGTCCCGCACTCGATGATCCCCTTGAAACCCTTGGGTTCGAATCCGGTCGGCCGCATCCCTTGCGTTGGATGCCAGCCCAAACGGCTCGCCCGCATCATGCAGCGCCGCGGCAATCGACGCGGCAGCCGTCACCGCCAAGTCGGTGCGAACTGGCTCGTGGTGGGACGGGTTGGTTGCCTCATGAAAGTCCAGCAAGAGCGTTGCACCAATGATCGACGATGGCTCGTAGACTTTGCTGTGCAGCGTCCCGGTGCGCGCCGTCGCGGCCCAATGCACGCTCCGCATGGGATCGCCCACCTGCCATTGCCGAATGCCACGAAGTCGAGTTGGATCGGCCATCACGTTGTCGCGCATGCGAATCTCGCCGATCGGCCGGCGGGATCCGATCTCGTAGGTAGACAAAAGCTCCACGCTTGGAAGAACAGTCAGGTACATCGGTGATGTTCCAAGGCGGTATCGACGAAACATGCCCACCGGATCACCCGTCTCCAAAACGGTCGGGCCGATTTGAAAGTAGCCTCGGCGGCGACACACGATGGTGTAGTCAACATGTCGTGTCTGCCCCGGCATCAGCATCATGACGGCGAGCCGCGCCCCTTCAATCTTCAAAGCGCCGCGTTGTACCGAAGTCGCCGACGGGATGAGGTCTTCCGCCAACAGCCAGGCGATCGGGATGCTTCCTTCGTTCGTCACCGCGACCTTCATCGGAACGCGTGCCCCAATGGCGACCTCGATATCGTCGCTCGTGCCAACGGCCTCGGTGGCCCGTTGCCCGGTCGCGACGTCTCGTACGGCGACCACCGATGATGACCACACCATCGAGACGTACTGACCGAGGATCACGACGGTCGCCACCGTGATGGCAGCCGTCATCCATAGACCGGCACCGGCAATCATCCCAATCGCCAAGATTCCGCAGCAAGCCGCGATGATGGTGTACGCGCGACTGGGAGACTCCGTCATGCCTGTATCGTCGGAACGGCGATCTCACTGAGAATCTCATCGAGCACCTTCTCCGTCGTCATCTTTCGTAGGCGGCTCTCTGGCTTCAAGATGAGTCGATGGTTCAGTACGGGTGCCATGATTTTTTTGATGTCATCGGGCAACACATAGGTACGCCCTCGAATCGCCGCCATGGCTTGGCCGCACCGAAACAATGCGATCGTCGAACGTGGGCTGCCACCCAAAGCGAGGTCATCATGTTGACGAGTCTGGTGGACAACCTGCAGCAAGTATTGGCGCACACGTGGGTCGACGTGCACGTTACGAATGGCGGATTGACAATCGACCAATTGAGCAGCGCTCGCAACCGCCGCGAGTTGATTGATGGGATGTTCAAATTGCAACAAGTCCAACATGCGTGTCTCTTCCTCGACCGACGGATAGCCCAGACTAAATCGCATCAGGAATCGATCCAGCTGAGCCTCCGGCAACGGGAAGGTTCCCTCATGATCGACCGGGTTCTGCGTTGCAATGACCAAGAACGGTGGCTTGAGCTTGTAGGTCGTTCCATCGACGGTGACACAGGATTCCGCCATCGCCTCGAGAAGGCTTGCTTGCGTCCGCGGCGTGGCACGGTTGATTTCGTCCGCCAGCAGAATCTGAGTAAAGACCGGACCGGAGCGAAACTCGAAATCACCAGTTTTCTGATTGAATATCGACGTTCCCGTGACGTCGGTCGGCAACAGGTCGGGTGTGCATTGCACACGCTTGAACTGACAGCCCAGGCTTTTCGCGAGCGCCCTAGCCAACATCGTCTTGGCGACACCGGGAACATCTTCCAGCAAAACATGACCACCAGACAGCCAGGCAACCATGGAGAGGACGAGCTGTTTGCGTTTGCCGACGATCGCATGCTCGACGTTCCCAATGACTCGCTTGGCTAAGTCAGCGACTTGCCCAACCGACGCGCCGACATCCGTTGAGGTCGATTCGGATGGAGTCGCGGCACGAGGATGTGGTTCAGATGAGGGCAAGGCGGTCGTTCCCTAGAAAAGAGGCATCAACACGATGACAAGCATCATAACCCGGCCGTCACGCCTCGATCACGGCGAGCCCACCGGACCAAAAGAAAATGGAGGGCAACTCCCCGTCATGCCTTTGACGACGTAAAATAGGATGTGTGTTTGCGCAGGAAGCGTGGGTGACGCCACCATCCTCGTACATGGGAAGGTCGTCGGAGGTCCGCCCGGATTCGATTGGCAGACTCGTTAGGGAGCACCGTCATACCAAACCATGGGCAACGCGTTTGTTTATTGTGAGGCGTTTGGTTGATGGTTCCCCAAGTCCTGATTACCGACGATGACGCGAGTTTCCGCGCTGTGCTGTGTGATGCATTGTCGCGTCGCGGTTTGGAGTTGGTCGAGGCGTCCGACGGTGATGAAGCACTCGCCGTCATAGAGTCGCGGCCAATCCACATGGCGCTCGTCGACGTTCACATGCCAAGAGTCACGGGGCTGGAAGTCTTGCGGGTACTTACGCAACAACACCAGCAAATGCCCTACGTATTGATGAGCGCGATGATGGATGAAACCATTCAACGCGAAGCCGCACGCATGCGGGCCTACCGAATTCTAAAAAAACCCATTCGCGCTCGACAACTTCGCGAAGTGGTGTGCGGCGGCTTGGCCGAAGTCTACGGTTGGACGCCTCCGCCGACGCCTTTGTAAGCTTCAATGACCGAGGAGTCTCATCCCCGGCGTGTCCGGTTGCGTCACGCGGCCAAAAAGATCGTTGAGCATCACTTGTTCCAACTGAACGTCGCGGCCCAACGGAATCCAGCCTAGCGTTTGAGGACTATCGTCGAACCCATCCCGTCGACTGACACGTGATCCGTCATGCCTCGAACCGGCCGTCGTTTCCGTGGCGTATTGGGACCGATCGGTATCTTCAAGATCCTTCTGAACGATCAACTCGACCGAATAACCCGTCGGCGTCGGGCGAACCGTCATGATGGCGCGTCGACGAATGGACTGGAACGTGCTCTGCAACCTTTCGAATCCGGGCGTGCTGTCTTTTCGCCATGGCTCGAAGATCGAACCGCCGTTGCGATAGCCGGTCTCCAGCGAACCCTCCGCGACAAATCCCGGACGATTCAAGACCGGTTGTTGGCGTGCGATGCGGAAGTAGTCGTCCACCGTATCGACGACCTGCAACCATAGAAAATCATCCGGCACCGCCGGTAACTCCAGCGGGTTCGGTGTGTAGTGGTCGGGAATCGGAGACGTAAGGCGATATGCCAACTGCCCGCAACCGGCTATCAAGCCGATGACAACCAAGGACAGGTGGGACCCCCAGACGAACCAGCGTGCGTCAGCGACGCCCGTCCAGCCGATCATCTCGGTGTAGCACCGCTGGACGCCGACGCGATCGATTCCGGCAGGCTCAGTGGTTGGGCCCCCGGAATGTCGTCCGGATAGAGCGACCAAACGGTCACACGTGATCGCACCTCCTCCATCAAGTCTCGTTGCGCCGCCTCAATCTTCTGTTTCCGCAGAATCTCTCGAATCTTGTCTTGGACTTCCGCCATCGGTTGAACACCGGCGCTCGTACGGTCCAGGACTCGCACGATATGAAACGCATCTTGGTCCTTGATGATTTGGCTCATCGCATCGGTCGGCAAGCTAAAGATTTGCTCATCCAGAATGTTCGATGCCAGCGAGCCCTGATTCGTCCAGTCATGCAGGCCACCGGTGTCCGCAAATGGTTCTTGGCTCTTGGCGCGGGCAACCGCCTGCATGCTACCTCCGAAGAACGCCTCGCGACCCATTTCCCATATCGCCTGGTAGGCAGCATCCTGATCAGAGAAGTTTTCAAATCGGACTGTGAGCTGCTCCCACGTCGCTCGGGCCTCTCGTTCAAAGTCGGACCGGTTGGAGTGGTAATACTCCCGAATCTCCGCCAATGAAATCGGTGGGTCCTGATTGATCTTCGAGCGAATGTAGAGGTGACCCAGCATCGCGTTGATGAACTCGTTCTGTTTCGCCATGAGCGATGATCCGGCTTCACCCAGTTTTCGGTCGAGCTCACCGGCGTCGGCTGCATCCATCTTCTTCATCAGATTCGGCAATTCATCTTCGAAGAACATCTGCCGCGCCTTCGACTGCATCGTCTCATCGGCTTCCCGTCGTTTCTCCGCCGTCTCCGTCGCGACCTGATCAAGTAAGAAGGCCTCACGCATCACGCGATCACGGATCATCTGCGTAAGCAGTCCGCGGGTCATCCGCAATCGAGCATAGCGCAATTCGTCCTTGGGAACCTTCTGTTTCGTCTTGGCCAGGACCTGTTCGAGTCGAACGTCGACACGGGGCTTGATGTCGCCCAACAGAATGGGGCTGTTGCCCACAACCGCCAGGACGGCGGCGGGGTCCTCCGGCAGTGGCAACGACGCGGACCGCCGAAATTCGTCCAGGCTCGGACCTTGAGCCACGATCTCACTACCAGCAAGACCGATCAAAATCGTCCAACAGGCAAGACGAAGGCATGGAATCGCGAGAGTCGGCATATCGAAGCAGCGCGGGTGAATTGAATCTTAAGACGGGCAGCTCTGCCTGTCTGTAAGCAATGCTTCCGCGCCGCAACAAGCTGAATTTGCCCTGATGATGCCGGCTTGGCTGGATGTGACCAACCGATTGCCAGTCCATGCCCTTTCTCGATTGGCAGCGTTCTACGCATTGGCGTCTACAGAGATCCCACCACCATGCCTCGGGCATTGGTGTCGAAACATCGCAGTTCGCCCCCCCTAGAGAGCGTCGAACGAGTCGAGGGAGAGGGGGCGCCCGACTTCATTCCCTGGTCATCACCATGGGCCGGGATTCGCCGTCGATGGGAGTGCCAGAGGCACTCAGTACGCCTCCGGCGCATCTTCTTCGAGCTGCTTCAGCGATTGATCCCGCAATTCGGACAGAGGATCGACGGCACGCGAACCCGCCAATGGTGGCGAGTCTCGCAGCGATCCATCCTCGGATTGGGGGCCCTCATCGGATTGATCTCGCCATTGCTGCACCGCCTCATCGAATTGTCGCTGCGTCGTTTCGATTCGATTTTGCCAGTGATTGCGGGCATCCCGACGATCCGTCTTGGACGCAAAGTACTGGCGTTCGAGACGGTCGCGTCGCGCCGCCATGAATTCTCGATCCAGTCTTCTTGCCTCGGCCCGCACTCGTTGAGCCTCCGATTGGTTTGCAATGGAGCCAGTGGATACGGCCGTAGGAATCCCTTTGAAGCCTTGCGTGATATTGAGATGCTGGTCTTGCGTAATCAAATCCGCCGTCCAACGGACCGCGAAAATGATCGACAGAACCGAGCCGGCCGAAATCATTGTGATGACGGCGTAGCGTCTCATGGGATGAGAACGAAACCAGGCGGCACGCATCGGAGTCGAACGGCGCGAGGTCGTTGGATTGGAATTCATGATCGCGAACTAGTGGGTGAGGATGGTAGGAAGGTTATTGGCAATCTCTTCGAACGCCGAGACCAGCTGACTGCCCGAATCGGCATGATAGTGCTTGCCTTGGCCAATGCTCGCGACGTCCCGCATCGCGTTCTGATTGGCGCCGCCACCGAACGTGACCGTCTGAATGTTCATGTTGTAAGAACTCATCAGCGACGTGGCCACAGAGTCGGGATTGGTGCCGGAGTTGTGGTTACCGTCGGTCATCACCACCATCGTCTTCGAAGCGAATGGGCGAGCGTTCGTGTGCGTGAACGCCGAGAAGCCCTCGTTCATTCCACGACCGATTCCGGTCGCGCCGCCAGTGCTGATGTAATTGACCACCGAACGCACCTCGTTGAAGTCCCGCGTGAGCCAATTCTCCAAACGTCCATCACTGGAATAGCTGGCGATGGATACCTGTTCTTTTTGTGGTGTCTGCTCCAGCACATCCAGGAACGCGTTGACAGCAATCACCAGATCTTCCCAAGGCGTGTTCGGACCAGGGCCAAGCTCGAGATGTTCCTCCCACAGCCATTCATAGTAGGAGTATTGATCATGCCCATTGTCGTAATACAGGCGACCACGACGCATCTTGAAGATGCCCTCGTCGAGCCCAGGCGTGATCATGTCCCAGTCCCACGGATTGACGTCGCTGGGCCAATTGTAGGTGGGCCACTCCATGGAACCGCTGCGGTCCAACACAAGCGAAATATCGCGATCGACTTGCATCGCAACACTCGTATGTTGGGGCGAAAAGTCGGATCGACTGAAGAAGTCAGGAAAGATTAGTGGCACGGTCCCGCCTAGGGCCTCCGAGGTACGTCGCGCGTTGACGCGGACGGCGCTGACGGTGACTTCATTGCCGCCAACCTGGTTGGTGGGCACCGTTGTGAAGTTGAATCGACCGTTGCTGTTGTCCTGAGACGCAACACCGAATTCAAATTCACCCGCCGAGTCTTCCGTGTTGAGCTGGAACGGGAAACCGTTAACCGTATTCATCGCGGCCGTCGCCTGAGCGGCCTGTTTGGCTGCCTGGACGGACTGCTCCTCGCTGAATGCTCGACCGCCGGCACGCGCTGCCGCATCCGACGCAATCGCCAACTCGGTTCGTGTCAATTGCATGTGAGCCAAGTTCACGCAGAACGCGGCCAGCAAGGCGAGCATTGGTAAGACAACGGCCATCAAGACCGCCACGACCCCGCGACGGTGACGCGGATGGCGAGGCCGGTGATTCTCCACGTGACAACACGTTGGACCATCTGAGGTCCGAGTCAGATTCGTGTTGATCATGTCTTCAAGCTCCGAAAAGGCGTAGCACGGTAAACTCGTCTCATGTTCCCCCCGAACCCGCGTTAGTCGGCTTCAAAGAAGCCGTTGTATCGTTCCGTCTGCATCGTCGCCGTCGCATCGAACGTCACACCGCCCATGAACATGGGCAAGAAGAACGCTATCTCATCGAAGTTGACGGTGACGGTGACGGTGACTTCTTCTGTTTCATCCGTCAGCGTTGGACAATTCACTTCGTATCCGCCTGAAAACAACGATCCCATCAGGCGTGTGACCTCCGCTTTGGCCTCCTCTGCGGTCGCGCCCGGAACAATCGCAACGCGAGCGGCATAGTACGCGGCATCTTGTGCTAGATTCCGCGCCATGTTCAGCCGCGACAGCTCGATGCAACCGAAGATCAGCATGAACAACAGGTTGCTGACCACGGCGAACTCGACCAACGTGGCACCCTGACGGTTCTTCCGCTGGCGCAACCGTCGGCGTCGTTCGCATCGACTTGGATCTCGGTAAAAATTTCGAGTCATCGGTCTAGTCCTGGTTCTCGAATTCTTTACGCATCGTGATCCGGGCGGTCACGTTCAGATCGTTATAAAGTCCAGCCGGCGCGAGCAAATTGTCCGCCGTAGGAACGGTCACCACGAGCGTGACATGTTCGAGCGTCTCGGCATCGTCATAGGATGCGCCCTCGAACTCGACCCGACTATCGACGTAGGTGACCCCGCGTTCTTCTAGGATCTCGTGAATCCGCTCGGTCGCCGCGGCATTGGTACCGCCTTGGTTGATCCCGCGTCGAGCTCCCTCGTACGCCGCGATGAGAACCGTCTCACGAAGGAAGAAAATGGAGCACAGATCCACCGTGGCCAAAGTGAACGTCAAGAGCACGGGAAGGCAAATAGCCATCTCGGCCGTGGCCGCCGCATGACGTCGACCTGGATCCGGTCGGTGCCCCGATGCTGCGGAACCAGCGTGCACGCAGGATCGTCGGCCCTTCGCTCGGGGCACGATCATTCGGGTGGCCTTGAACATAGAACTCGTGGCGTGAGACGTTCGGATTACGGGTGCATCGCACACGAAATCACGTGACATGACTCGGTCAAAAACATCCCCCTCACTTCGAAACCTAGCTTTCGAATTCAAGTGTGGCCGGCATTATTTGCAAACTTTCCACCAAATTTGGCCAACACTCGATCGGGCCCGCCGATCCAATGCGAAACCTCGAAGCGTTCTATCGATCCATGTCGACGGTAGAGGCAGCATCATGGGCTTGCTTTGGCTTACCAGAGAAGCCCTTGACTCGATTGCCCCATCCCCAGCTTTCAGACAGTGGCGTGATCGCTACGGAACGTCGCTTCCTTTCGCGGGATGCTGCGGTTCCGGATGACTCATTCCGTTCTTGGAGATCTTGAGACGACGGGAGACGCCCAAACGGCCCACGAATTGTGAGAATGTCCTTCGCCCCCGGTGGCCTTCAGCTCGATTTGCCGAACGTGTGAAACATCAATGGAGATATCGGCAACATCGCCCACACGCATCACGTCGGACTGATAGACCGATGCCCCGTCGGCGAGCACCTCGAAGACGGCGGATCCTTGGGCGTGGGCGCCATCACGCAACCCGATCGTTGCGGTCAACGTTCGCCATTGGCCGCCCAAGTCGAACACGAACGAGGAGGGTGAATGGGCGTAGAGGCCTTTGGCAAAGATTCGATGATTCAGCTCGATATAAATGCTGTTTCGATTCTCGATGTCAAACGAGTAGAGGTTCCGTTGCACCTTCCCCCATCCGACCTGGCCTTGGATCCAAGTCGCATCGGATAAAAAGACGATGTCGTCACTCACTGTCGTTAGATCAACCTCGACAGGAGGATCCAAGACGTCGCGAAGAATGTCGAGCTTCATCTTCGCGTCACCTGTGGGTGAAGTCGCGGCAATTGATTCAAGTTTGGCGGCAGCGTCACCCGTTCCGCTGCGAACCGCACGCTCGGCGGCACGGATCAACCAATCTTCGTTGAGAGTTCGGACGTCGGGTATACCCGACCGATCGACCACGAGATGAAAATCGTTCGAATGTTGTGCGCCGTTGCAGTGCAACGTTGAAATTCGAAGCCGATAGTCACCTGGCGCGAACTTTTCAGTTGCCAACTCAAACTGGCCGCTTGAAATCAGAGCCGGGTAGGAAATTGATTGATGATCCAGTTGCGGGTTGCCGGGCCAACGATGAGGTCGCCATAGATAAGCGACGACCGCGTAGGCCGGCACCGACGCATGAATCGAACCACGGATCGTCATGGCGTTTTGATTCACGCCAAACTGCAAAGGATCTAAGTTCGCATCCAATTCTTCAAATCGATCTCGATCCGAACGGGTCAGCAGCGGACTGGACAGGAGGCGCAATGCGGACCCATCCGAGAGGTAAGCTCCCCCTCGACCGCTCCAAAGGTCTTCGCGATAGTGATGGTTCCCCGTCCCCATCAGCGCAAATCCGGGACGTCGCACCCGCTCTGGCGGTGAGCCGAAGTCGTGAGGGAGGCCGATACCGTGACCGAGTTCATGCGCGATTCCGCCCAGGTACCATGAGTTGAACTTTGCCAACGATTGTTCAACCCTCGGGTAGTAGTGTTCCGAGTAGGTGATGGTTGACTCCGTGTCAGCGAAGAGTCGTGGATCGAGTCGCTCACAATCCGCCGCGTGACAAACACCCTGCGCACCGGATCCGCGCCCGTAATAGGGCGAGTGAAACGCATAGACCGTTTCGTCCGGTTCATCCCTCTCTGATCGGCATAGCCCGTGCAGGATCAGAACGTGCTCGCGGTCAAAGTGAATCTCGACGATCGTCGCCTTGCGAATTTCCGCCTCGATTTCGTTGCCCGAATCGTAATCGTAGGCGCTGGCCGGTCGTCGTCCTTTGACCAAGTGAAAAACGAAACCATCTTCATCGCGCTCGAAGGGGAGCAGACAACGCGTCGCCCCCAATCGTCTCAGTTCATCGCGATAGAAACTCTGGACGTCGTCCAACGCACGCGTTAACCGAGAACGCCATTGGGGCAATGGATCGCGATCACTCGGATGGAAGTAGACGATCCGAATCACAGCTTCCGACAGCGGCGCCCCCGCATGAAAATGCTCGATGACCAGCTCGGCTTGGCGTATCATCGACGCGTCGGCGCGCGAATCGCTCGCCTCGTCTGCCGGTAGCTGGCCAAGCCATACCCAAAAGACGGCGGCGTAAACATTCCAGTGTGCTGCCAAACGCCAACCGAATTTACGTCCTGTCATGGTCCGATGGCCTCCGCAATGATCGACCGCTGACGTGGTGCCGCCGGCTGAACCAGAATGATTCAACCGCCTTGAGTTCCAACGTACCTCGATGAACCAAATGGAACGACACTCAGCTCAATGACATATTACCTCTACATGATCGGGCCGTGGTTGCCCATGGTCGCCGTTTTTGCCATGAATCAAACCATGGCGAAGGCATCGATGAGTTTGCAGCTGATTGGCTGGATGGCGTTGATTGTTGCTTCAATGCTTCAAGTCAAGGCGACTAGGCAAGCCGTTGAGCTCGCCTTACTTGATTCGGCCAATTGAACTCACTTAGCAACCTCGATCAACTAAGCCTTTGGCCGCCTTGGTGCGACACCGTTACCGGGCTCGGAAGACTCGCCTCGTCCTTGGCGGCGACGCTGCTCGCCGTCCGCGTTGCCTTGACCAGGCCGGCCGGCGGCGTCGGCACCACGACGTCCTTGTCCGGCGGGTCGTGCGCCATCACGAGCATTACTGGCACCCGGGCCTCCGCGACCGCTTCGCTGCGCCGCGATCCCCGATGCGAGTTCGCTTTGGTCCAGACCCTGGCTGGCATTCTGGTCAAACTGCTGGATCATCTTCGCGGCCAATTGCGTCGACGCGCCGCCTTGGTCGGACCCTCGGCGACCACTGGGGCGTTGCCCGCCGGGCGTCGAGCCGGCGCCAGCATCGCGGCGGGCCCGACCGGTTCCTTCTCGTCCACCGCCGCCTTGTCCCGCACCGCGTTGGCCACCTCGCTGACCGTTGGCACCGCGAGCGTCTGGGTTCGCTCCGCCTTGGCCGGCGCCACCAGGACCGCGCCGACGTTGACGTGCATCTCCCGAGGCAGCATTTGGATCGGCGCGACGCATGGACCCGGCATCTCCTCGGTCGCCCTGCGGACCGCGACCTCCTCGCTGCTGTCGCATGGCGGTCATGGCGCTGGCAAGTTCAGTGACCTGAAGCTCGCCATCGCGACTGCCGTCGTGGTCTCGAATCATCTTGGCGGCCATTTCGTCGTTGCTACCGCCTCGGGGTCCACGCTCGGCGTCGCCACGCTGTCCGCGTTCTCGACCACCTCGGGCGCGTTCGTCATCGGCAGGCGATGCGAAGGCTGATGAAGACAGCAGGACAACCGCCGCGACCGCGGCCATGGCCAACTTGTTTGAAAGCGAAGGATTCATGTGACGCATGGAATGCTCCTTGATTGGGAAAAATGGTGGGGACTTCGGCGATTGAGCTTCGTACGAGGTGCTTGAGCCTTGGACGCGGACGTACACGGGTTTCCCCGGCGGCCCTCAAGCGAGAATGTCGTCGGCGACCTTGCCCGCGACGTCGGTGAGTCGAAAGTCTCGACCCGCGTACCGATACGTCAGCTGTTCGTGGTTGAGGCCGAGCAAGTGCAAAATGGTGGCGTGCCAGTCATGTGTGTGCATTCGGTTTTCCGTCGCTTCGAAACCGAGTTCATCCGTTGATCCGTAGCTGTATCCCGCCTTCACACCGCCGCCGGCCATCCATGTTGTGTAGCCACCATTGTTGTGGCCTCGACCGCCGCCGGTTCCGTGAGGCGTCCGACCGAATTCACCTGCCCAGATGACCAAGGTGTCTTCGAGTAGACCTCGCTGTTTCAGGTCCGCCAGCAAACCCGATATCGGTTTGTCGACCGCTTCGCAGGACTGCGGCAATTTTTCATTGAGATTGGTGTGATGGTCCCATCCGGACGCGCCGACCTCGATAAACCGGACGCCGGCCTCCACCATTCGCCGCGCCAGCAGGCACTGCGTTCCGAACTCGTTGGTCGTCGACTGCCCAATTCCATACATCGATTTAGTTGCTTCCGTTTCGCGCGTCATGTCGGTCAATTGCGGCATGGACGATTGCATCCGAAATGCCAACTCATACGACTGCATGATGCCTTCGACCTGCGGCTGATGGACCTCCTGCTTCAGCGTGGCTCGATTCAAACGATTCAACAGATCCAGTTGTGTCCGCTGCGCGCTCGTGTTGAGAGACGGATTGCGAATGTTGGGGATGGATTCGTTGGACGACGAGGTTCCACGAGACCGGCCCGGGGCTCGTTGGCCCGAGCCCAACGTGGCGGCGTGAACGGTCGTCCCTTGATAGCGGGCCGGGAGGAACGAACTGCCAGTGCCTCGATCAAAACCTCTTTCCACGCGGGGGAGATGACACCACCGCGGTTTGCAACACCGATAACAAGGGTTTTGGCACC
>JBCDIU010000067.1:0-11131 GCA_038748615.1 Planctomycetota bacterium
ACAGTTTCATCGAGGGCTTTGATCCTTCACTGCTAGTGAATGTCTCGACATCGGCTGGCCTGAATGACACGTTCAATATCACCGATTCGACGGCAGACCTAAGCGACGTCCAAGTGACCAGCACGCGTCGAGTCGGTCGCGTTGACTTTGAGCACTTCTTTCCATCCAACACGGACCAGGCGTCCCTGGTCGGTGATCAATTCGAATTTGAGATCGTCTCGGCGAGTTTCACCGATTCGAGCTTCAATCCGATCGTGCCGACCATCGCTCCGAGCGTGACCCTGACTGCAACGGCTGTCCCGGAACCAAGCTCGATGCTCGTGTGCCTTGGGCTGAGTGTCGTGATGGTGCTGCGACGGCGGCGAGGACGCGTAGGGGCTAGCGGCTGATCACAGGCTAGAAGCCTGTGCCACTCTCCAGAATCGCGTCACGTTTTTCCGAGATCGATTATGCTGCGTTGATCGAATTCGTCTCGCCACTAAGTTCAACAGCCGCAGCATGATGAACACCAACCCGGGAAATGGGTTGCCTGATCCCAGCGAAGACAGGGAACGTCATCTTCTTGATCGGTTGCGTCGTGGCGATGAAACGGCCAACGCCGAGCTGTTTATGCTGTACCGGCCGCGACTGAAGCGAATGGTCGCACTGCGGATGGACCGCAGGCTACTCGGTCGAATCGACGAATCGGATGTTGTCCAAGAAGCGTTCTTGGACTATTCCAAGCGAGCGACGGAGTACGTCCACCGAGATGATATTCCGTTCTTCTTGTGGGTCCGGATGATCACGGGGCAGAAACTGCTAGAGATTCATCGTCGGCATCTCGCGGTCCAGGCACGGGATGTGCGTCGGGAAGCACGGCTACACGTGGGGCCCGAAGCCAGCGCCGTCTCACTCGCCACGCGTCTGGTGGGCAATTTCACGACCGCGAGTACGGCGGCACGACTCGCAGAAGTCCGGGCCATTCTTCAGTCGTCGCTCGCGAAGTTGCGTGAAGAAGATCGCGAGATCCTGGCACTGAGGCATTTTGAAGAACTGACCAACCAAGAGATTGCCTCGATCTTGGGCCTTTCGGATGCCACCGCGAGCGCTCGTTACTTTGGGGCGTTGAAACGTCTGAGGGGCGAGTTAGCAGCGTTTCCGGGCATTCTCGATGCATGAGCGTTTCTGATGTCCTCGGATGCTGCCAACAAGATCGGCGAGATGGAAGCTTTGTTGCGGGAGTTCCTCGCCATTCAGCGCGGGGGAGGCAACATCACGGTCGAGGAGTTTGCCGTCCGGCATCCTGGGCAAGCGGACGAAATTCGTGAGTATTTCCCAACGATGGTGCTGCTGGAACTGGCCAAGCCGCGCGCAGAGGATTGGAACCAAACGCCGACGCCGCAAGACGAGCAAGACCCAACCACTCCAGAGGTTCTTGATGACTACCGTCTGGTTCGAGAGATCGGACGCGGAGGCATGGGTGTTGTCTATGAAGCCGAACAACTTTCGCTCCGCCGTCGGGTCGCCATCAAAATCCTTCCGAACGCGATCCTGTCGAGCGAGAGTGCGGTCGCCCGATTTCAACGGGAATCAACCGCCGCGGCGATCCTGCATCACACGCACATCGTTCCGGTTTTCGGAACAGGCCATTCACGAGGATGGCATTACTATGTGATGCAGCTGATTGACGGTCGAGGACTTGATACCGTGGTCCGTGATTTGAAGCACTCGCAAGACGTGAAATCGGGCGTGCTAGATCTGCTCGCCAACATGGAAGGGAGCTCGAGCTCAAAATCGTCCAACCAGCGGGCGTTCTTCCACTTTGTGGCGCGCGTCGGTCAACAGGCGGCTGAGGCCCTGCAGTTTGCTCACGATCACGGTGTGCTGCACCGCGACATCAAACCGAGCAACCTGCTACTGGATGATTCAGGTGAACTTTGGATCACCGATTTTGGGCTTGCCAAGCTCGAAGATGAACATGACCTGACTAGGACGGGCGACTTTGTTGGGACAGTACGTTACGTTGCGCCGGAGTCGATTGCCGGTCGGGCCGACTCACGAAGCGATGTCTACTCATTGGGTTTGACACTTTATGAGTTGCTTGCCCTTCGACCAGGGATCTTGGGGGATCGCCAAAGCGAGCTTCTTCAAAACGCGTTGCATCCAAGTGTCACTCCGCTGCGGCAAGTCGCCCGAGAGGCACCAACCGATCTTTGCACGATCATTCAAAAAGCGATTACACCCCTGCCCGGAGATCGCTATCAAACCGCGGGTCAACTTGCGGAGGATTTGCAGCGATTTCGGCGAGACGAACCCATTCGGGCGCGACCGCTATCGCCCATTGGAAGACTGGTTCGATGGCAGCGCCGCCACCGCGGACTAGCAGCGTCGATCGCGACAGTGGCGGTCTTACTCGTGATGATGACAGCTGGAGCCTTCACCGCGGCGATCTACTTTGGCAGTTTGAATCGACGTCTGGAGAATACCGTCGCGAGCCTGGACTTGGCTCGCAGTCAAGCGGAATCAAGATCACTTGAAAATCGACAGCTTGCCGAACAGGCCGACGGTGCTCGAGAGTTATCTGATAGAACGTCCTACCGAGCTCAGGTCGCATTGGCCTACAACCGTTTGGCATCCGGTGACGCACCGGGAGCAATCGATGCGCTGAATCGAGCCTTGCCGGTGGGTGGCCAGCCTGATCGCCGAGACTGGGAGTGGTTCTATCTGAAGCGTTGGTATGAAGGATCGGGCGTCAAGCTTGAGCGGCCGGGATCGTTTTCCGGCGCGGTCGATTACAGCCCCGACGGTCGACACGTTGTCGCCGCGTGGATGATTGACTCATCGCGAGACTCGGCGAAGGAAGAGCTCCGGTGCGATGTCTTGCTACATGATGCGTCATCAGGTCTTGTCGTGGAGCGATTGTGCTCGGTGGATCGTCCCATCGACGCATTGGCCTTTGATCCAAGCGGCCAACAAATCGCGGTAGCGGCCCAACGCCGGGACATCCGCATCTTCGACGTTGCATCGAAAGAGTGGTTGGCCTCCATGGCCCGGCCCAACGAACAGGGGCTTGTCGTTCGGCGAATGAGGTTCAATCCGGATGGTGACCAATTGCTCGCGATGTGGAAACGCGAACGTCTCGGACCTATTCAGGCTGGTACGGCCCTCCTGTATTCATGCAGGGATGGTAAGACGCTTCTGGCAACTCCTGCCAAGAACGCGGACTTCACCGCTGACGGACGTTCGTTGTTATCGGTCTCCAGGAATGCGCGTAACGTCGAGCTAACGGACCTTGCGACCTGGCAATCGAATCCATGGTTGCCCGAATCCGTGTATGGGGGAGGGATTTGGGGTATCACCGCCAGTACCGACGGGTCGATTGTCGCGGGCGCGAATACTGACAAGGTATTGGTCTGGGACATGAAATCAAAAGTACAAATCGCACGGCTGTTGATTGGACACCGCGCGGCCAATATCACGATCAGCAAAGACGGTCGCCTGATCGCCGTCTCGGGATTCTCCAACAATGTGCAGATCTGGGATGTGGCGAGGCGTCGGAAGATCACCACGCTACTGGGGACGAGCGTCATGCGAACGACTTCGTTTTCACCTGATGGTGATTGGATCGTTGCGGAAGATGCGGAGGGAGACCTTCATCGATTTTCAACCCGCCAAGCTGCTAGTGGTTTGAAGTGGGAAACTCGCTCGATGAGTCAAACGTCATCGATGTCGTTGTCGACGGAAGATCGGCTGATCCATGCTGTGGATACGGATACGGTTGAGACTTGGGATTCCCAATCGCAACGCCGTCTTCGTAAGACCAAGATCAACACGTCAACCGATGCCATTTGGCCGCGATTTGATATGGCACTCAGCTCGGATGGGGGCCAGGTTGCCGCTCCCATGTCGGCTGACGCAAGTCGAGTCGGTATCTTCGACACGACCACTGGTGAAGTCGTCGGCCTGCTGACAGGCCACCGTGGCCGGGTGGTTCATGTTGATGTTGATCAGTCAGGACGGCGGATGATGACGGTCAGCGCCGACGCCGGTCTCCATCACGTTCGCCTTTGGGATGCGCTGGCCTTCGCAAAGATCCGTGACTTCGAGCCAATCCACGAGCTCGTCGCGGCGACCATTTCGCCAGATGGGCAACTCATCGCCGTTGCCGACAGCGGCAATAAACTCATCGTCTGGCGAGCCGATAGTGGTGACCGCATTTCGACGATCGATCACCCGGGAGGCATCACATGCCTTCAGTTCGATCATCGCGGTGAGCGGCTCGCGGCCAGTCGACGTGATGACGGGGAGGTGCATGCCTGGGATCTTCGCAAGGGAGAGTCGCTTTTTCAAAGATCGGGTCTTCAAACGCCATGTGGGCTGGCTTGGAGCCCAAATGGCCGGCGAGTGGCGGTCGCGGCTCAGGAAACGGTTCACTTATTGGATGCCAGCGATGGCGAAGAGTTGATTGCACTGAAGAAGAATGTGCGCGCCTCTGGAACACTCGGCTACACGGCCTGCGTCATCTTCTCACAAGACGGCCAAAGGATCGTGGCCAACGCCGCGCGGGGCGAGATTTGCGTCTGGGACGCCAATCCGATTCGTAGGACAGGCTTCCAGCCTGTCATGCCGAACGTTCACCCGAAGATTCCCTAAAGACAGGCTGGAAGCTTATCCCACGTGAACGAAGATGCGATCGTCCGTCGGAGGCACTTGCCCCACATTGATGTGGAAGGGCATCCGTTCTTCGTGACGGCTTGTCTTGCGGGCAGCCTTCCCGCGACGGGGCTTAATCAGATTCGAGCCTATCGAGAGCAACTGGATGAAAAGCCACTCCCCGACGGAATGAGCCTCGCTGACTGGGAGACCAAGAAACACAAACTCGTCTTCAAACGCACCGACGAATTGCTCGACCATCGCAGTCCCGTCACTCACCTCGCCGACGATCGTTTGGCAGAAATTGTTCAAAACGCGTTTCTTCACTTTGCTGGCGAGCGATACAAACTGCTGGCATTCGTTGTCATGCCCAGCCATCACCATTGGCTGTTCTTGCCCGATCCAACGTGGGCGATGTCTTTGGTCGATCGACCGGGTGCTCCTCGAACACCGCGCGAAGCGATCTCACACAGCATTCAGAGCTACACGGCCACCCAGTGCAATCGCGCTCTCGGTCGGGCAGGTGTTTTCTGGCAGGATGAAACTTACGATCACTATGCGCGAGACGAAGCCGAGGTGCATCGGATCATCCACTACATCGAGCACAACCCCGTTCGAGCGGGGTTGGTCCAAGACGGAACATCGTACCGCTGGTCATCCGCACGATTGCGGTCAGAGCAAGGCCTTGCCGCTGGTGAGCCCATCGTGGGATAGGCTTCCAGCCTGTTGATCCCGCGGATGGAGCCCTGAATGACAGGCTGGAAGCCTGTCCCACTTTTCTTTCAGTGTTTTCCGGATTTTCATTTGAAACCTGAGAAGCCCTGTCAGTTATCCGAAGGGGAGGTATGCCAAGGCACCTCGGCGACGGCCTCCCGTTCCTCTAGCTGGATCGCGGTTCTCAATGGGTTCGTTTGGCTTCTCAAGGTCTCGACGTCGCAAATCTTCCACTGGAATTCGCAGGCGACGCAGTCGGTTCGAGCGACTTGAATCCCGCATGCTGCTGGCGGCCCATGTGCTCAACGTGGAAATCACAGCGGACGAAATCGACTCGTCCAATGGTCTCTCACTACGTGAAGCCGTCATAACCGCCCATGGACTGCCTTCGGCAGACTCGGTCACGATCAACCTGCAAGCCGGCCAGATTCACAAGCTAAGCCCTCTTGGTGAATTCGGTGACATTGATATTCGGCGATCGATGTCAATCCAAGGAAATGGAGCCGTCGTCGATGGCGACCTAGCGACACGTCTGTTTGAAGTGCACCAGCAACCCGGCGGCATCAACGTCGTATTCGAAAACATCACGCTACGCCAAGGCGATGGTGGACTCTCGGGACGGAACCCTGGCGGCACGATCACCTTCATCAACAGCGTGCTGGAGGACAACCGAGACGAGTCCGACACGACGGCCGAGGGCGCCGCGATTGACTTGGAAGGTGGCACGCTGATCATCGACCGTTCGATCCTCCGCAACAACATCGCGTTAGGCAGGGATGGTTTCGGCGAAACACCCGACAACGACGTCAACAACGGTGAAAACGGCGCTCGAGCTGTGGGCGGAGCGATCTACGCGAATGACGCCGACATCGTCATTCGCAACGGCACGCTCTTTGAGGGGAACCGCGCTGAAGGTGGCGCCGGGGGCACGGGTGACGACAGCGGCGGACAAGGCGAGAGTGCTCTTGGTGGCGCGATCTTGGTGACAGGCTCCAGCAGTCTACTGGTTGTTGACAGTGAGTTCGCTGGCAACACCGCCGTGGGTGGACGCGGCGGCAGCACGAGCAGCATTCGCGATGACGGAAACGCGGGACGCAGTGGGCATGCCGAAGGCGGCGCGATCTTTGCTGGAGTCGGTGTTCGGTCCGTCTCAATCGAAAACTCCGTCTTTCGCGAAAACACTTCTCGAGCACTAAGAGGTGGTCACGCAATCAATCAAGATCGAGACAACACCGGTTCCGCCGGTCGAGGCGGGGATGCACGCGGCGGGGCGATTCGAACCGAAGCGGCAACACTCTCCATCGTCGACACCGAGTTCATCGGCAACGAGGCGACCGGCGGAGAGGGTGGTGACTCAGACCGCGGACAATCCGGCAACGGCGGACTCGCCCGGGGCGGTGCCATCGATGTGCGACCAGGCACCACCGTCGTCGACATCCGAGGACAAATCAACAACGGTAACTCCGACGAGGATCTGTTGTCTGGCATCGATTTCACGACCACCTTCTCGGGTAACGTGGCGAGAGGCGGCTCCGGAGGTCAAAAGCGGAACACCGAAGCAAATGGCGGCGATGCCGGCGACGGAGGTGATGCCTTTGGTGGCGCGATCAACCAGAACTCCGGTGCATTGATGGTCAACGGTACCATCCTGATCGGCAACATCGCGGACGGTGGTTTCGGCGGTCACGGGGCTGTTTCGGCAACCGCTTGCGGAGACGAACTTTGTCTGGGTACAGCCGGCGGCGACAACGGGAATGGCGAAGGCGGCGCGATTCGAACCAGCGTGCCGATAACGCTAACCAACTCATCTGTCGTCAGTAATCTCGCTGCTGGTGGACTACCCGTCGAAGGAGAACGTGTTGCCGCGGGTCTCGGTGGTTTCAACGAAGAAGGCCGGGGACAGCAAGGCGGGGTCGGCGGTCACGGTCTTGGGGGCGGTCTGCAGGTTGACGAAGCTGACCTGACCGTGACCGATACAGGGTTCAGTGGGAATACGGCGATCGCTGGCATCGGCGGTGGTGGTGGGATTGGATCCGGGATCGATTTCGAGCCAAACGCTCATGGCGGCAACGGCGGACGTGGAGGAGATGCCAGAGGCGGAGCCATCGCCGCGAATCTCTCCAATTCGAATGAAGCCACTTTGGAACGCGTCATCGTGATGAACAACACGACCCTCGCCGGTGCCGGTGGGGCGGGTGGCGATGGAGCGCAAGGCGGGGAGGTTGAGAATGAATCCCATGGTGGGACGGGTGGAGATGGAGGCAATGCATCCGGGGGTGGGATCAGCCTGATCAATTGGAGCGATGAAAACGCCACTGAGGTTTCTGTCTCCGGTGCACTGCTTAGTGGCAACACACTCGTCTCCGGAGACGGAGGAGGTGGCGGTCGTGGAGGCATTGGCAAAGCGGAGGAGTTTGTTGTCGGAACGGAGGACGAAACCGAGCTGATCGGGTTCTCCTACCCGGGCGGCGATGGCGGTCGAGGTGGTAACGGTGGACTTGCTTACGGGGGTGGATTTTTTCTGCGAAGTGCGACGTCCGTCATTGAGGCCAGTACTATTGACTCGAATGTTGTCAGCGGCGGATTTGGCGGTCGAGGCGGCGCTGGAGGCAGCGGAGCACTACACCGAACCGACTTTGACATCTCCGACATCGACCGATTGGGCACTTGGGGCGGCGATGGCGGAAACGGAGGCGATGCCCGTTTGGCCTCGGGGGGTGGCATCGCGATTCAAGGTGGATTCGCTGATGTTCGGCGTTCGACGATCGTCGACAACATCGTCGTTGCCGGCAGTGGTGGCGTCGGTGGAGATGGGGCTCCGGGGCGTGAGTTTGGCGGCGACGGTGGCGACGGCGGCGACGGTGGTGACGCAACAGGAGGCGGAATCGGTGTGGTCGACGGCGGAAGCTCGACCGAGCAGGCAAGTCGATTGATCATCTTGGCCTCGACCGTGGCACGAAACACCGTCAATGCCGGCTCATCCGGTTTTGGAGGTGCAAGAGGCGAACTGATCACCAACAACATCATCGTCGGTGTCACCGATCAGCAACTTCGAACCAACAAACTTCTGTTGGACCAAAACGGAAATCGTTTCCCATTCACGTCGACGGTCGTGTTGACCGGCACCAGCGCAGGAGTCGATCCGGCATTCGACAACCCGGCTTCACAGTCGCAAGAACTGCTCGCGACGGACCCACTGCTCAACGAGGGCGGCGACCTAGATCAACTCAACGGACTGATCGCCGACGCCGGCGTTGCAGGCACCATCGGTGCCATCACCGGAGGTCTCGGCGCGGGAACATTCGCCGCGACCGGGCTTTTTGTTGGTGCACTAACTCTCGCCAGTGGTACCGTGATCGCAGGCGGTGGAAGTCTTGTGCTTACGCTGGGACTGGGGGTGGGCTTTGCGGCGCTCCCGGTGGCCGTCGGCGCGGCGTTGATCGTTCAGTTTGGTATCGCATTGGCCTCAGGCGATAACGTTCACGAGGCGCTGCAATCGACGATTGAGATTGAATCGGATCTGCTGGGAGCCGGAGTTAACTTCGGATCCCTGTTCTTTACTGGCGGAAACGAGAAGCGATATGTGCCACCCACACCGGTGAGCGCAGGAACCGGAGGTAGCAGCGGAAACGTTGGCACGCCGCGTGGTCCTGGAATCGATGGTAGCGTCATCTTGGGACGTACAATCGTCGCGCAAAACGAGGCCAGAGCGAGACTCCTGAGTCATGAGGAGGTGGTTTGCACTGAGTCGTTCGACCCTGCCTGCTTATCCTTCATCCCGCAGCGATTCGTCCAGCGGACCGTCACAACGCAAACCCTTCCCGATGTCACTCCGGGCGACTTTGTCGGCAGATTCGGGGGCAACCTGATCGGCATTGTCGACGCGGGATCCACGATGACTCCTCTGGACGGAGGTATGTACGGCAGCGAAGCATCGCCCATCGATCCCATGTTGGATCAAGCCTTCGGATTTCACGGAGGCTTCGCACCCACCGTTCGATTGCTTCCTGACAGTCCCGCGTTGGACGTAGTGGACGTCACCAACAATGCATTCCTGGCAATCGTAGAGACCTCGCAAAATGGATTCCCGACCACGGGATTGACCGACATCGGCGCCTGGAGTGCGGATCCCGTCGACTCCACATTAACGACTGCGGTCACTTCGGCTGGCGCTGAGCCCTTCTCGGTGACGCTGAACTTTGGTGAAGCCGTGCAAGACCTTGAGCAAGAAGACATCGTGGTCGTTGGAGGCAAGATCATCAGTGAGATCGTGCTGGGGAACGATAACCGTTATCGGTTTGATGTGATGGCGATCGCCTCCGAAGTATCGATCCGTGTTCCAGAACATCAGGTACTTGGTTTTTTCGGTGGACTTAATCGAGCTTCCAACACACTCGTCGTTCCCACCATCATCACAGAGGATTCCACTGCGCCCGAAAGTAGCGTCCAAGCACTCCCGCCTGCAGCCGATCGGTTGACCTTCGACGTAACGGTCTTCGCAAACGACATCGCGGGCCTTGAACCGCAGGAGTTGGTTTCCGGCGTTGCAGAAGTTGATCTCTATGTCGCGACGAATAACGGACCATTTGAACTCTACGAAACGAGAGTCTCTCAGGAATCCACAGAGACATTCACATTCACCGGAGAGAACGAAACCCAGTATTGGTTCCGCAGCGTCGCGCGTGACGTCGCTGGCAACGAGGAAATGAAGCCAATCGTCGCGGACACGTCGATCTACATTCCTGATGTGACCGCGCCAACAACCACGATCGAATCCGTGACCGTGACCGATAGCAACACTCACTCATGGTCACTACGAGTCCGCGGCAGCGATGAAGGTGGAAGTGGGCTCGATCGAATCCGCATCGACTATGCCGAAGACGATGGAGCCGCAATGACTCTTGGAACCTTCGACGCAGGCACGGCGAACCCGGAGGGATTCCACACACTTCAGGTCCCGTTCCTCCCTCGAATTGCCTCGGGGCTCGACTACTACTTTGCCTCCGTTGGGATCGATGGGCAAGGCAATGAAGAGTCGAAATCCACGGTCTCATCGCAGGCGTTTGATGCATCACGATCGCATGCGGATGAGTTCTTTCTGATCACGCAGTCGCAAGTTCGCGAATTCGGCATTCAAGGCGGTGCAAGACAGCGGTCCTACATCCGGGAGATCGACATTCGGCTAACACCGGGCAGTGGCTTGGGCGGTTTGATGAACTCCATCGCCGATTCGGATCCTGCAAACGATCTCCTCACGCTTGAGAAGCTTCCTACTGGAGCAAGCGGGAATGCCGAGGCGGTCGATCTGACTGGGCTGGTGTCGCGAAATGGAGATGACTTGAAGATTGACTTTGGTGAATCCGGAATCAATGGAGACCCTCGTTCCGCCGATGGTAACGGCGATTATCGGATTACACTGCAGCTTCCTAACGGGACGCGGACCTTTGACTTTCACCGCCTGCTCGGTGACGCCAATGGCGATGGCGTTGTGGACCGCATCGACATGATGGACGTGCTGGCGGGCTTACGGGCACCGCACGACAACGCCGATATCGACGGGGATGGCCTGATCAACCTCGTCGACCGTGGAATCACACAACGTGAATTGGGTCAGTCAATCAACGGCAACGCCAACGCTGCATCCGCGACGGCATTGACCGCCATCAGTCCCTGGCAGAATCCATCAACCACCGAGGACGTGGACAACAACGGTGAAGTGACCGCGCTCGATGCCTTGGTGGTGATCAACCAACTAGGCTCTCGAAGCCTGAGCAATGAATCTGGC
>JBCDIU010000068.1:0-9583 GCA_038748615.1 Planctomycetota bacterium
AGAAGCAGACGCAATCCAAATCACGTTCAGCCGCCTAAGCATTCCGCCGAATCCATGCACAACACACACTCACACCGGAGTCTTGCTTCATGCCGCTTTGATCCGTGATGGCACCAACTTGGCCTCGTGCTGCACAGGGCGCACCTGGAATGAAGAGGGCGTCGTAACCGGCATAGTCAATGTCGCGTAGCTTGCGAGTGTTTCTTGCCGCATACAGGGCAACATCATCTTTTGAAAACCGTTCGGTGTACTCCGTTGTAAATGGCGGTTTCATCGACAGCAGATCGATCGGCGCTTCGCCACCATCTGGAGTCGCAAAGACGACTTCGTACCCCGCTTCGGTCAAGATGTAATACGGTGCCGCCAGTTCGGTAAACCAAGTCCCTGATTGTTTCCCTGAGATGCCCATCGTGTCCAACGAAGACATCACCAAAAGGACGCGTTTTTGAATATTTGAGTACGACATTTTTTTCTCCAAGAAACCATTCAGCTACCTACCAGAAGGTAGCTTTCTGCAAGTGTTCTATAGAGACTTGGCCGAGTCGTCAACCCTACCTACCGATAGGTTTTTTCAGTGGATTCAAATGGTCCATAACGCTCCGCACCGTGCGTCAGGTCCATGAAAGGCTCAACGACGATCGAGAAACCGGCCTCCACTTCATCGGTGTTTGTCGCGTTAGTGTTTGCCATGGTGTACGGACGAGAAACAGGGCAAATCCAAGTTTCAATTCGCGGAGTTTGTTCGAGAGCATCCCAACTCCACGGTTCCGAGCGGACACACGCGAAAAGGGTCGTCGAGAAATTCGGGGGGAGTCGGCCTATCCGGGCGTCTATCCGGGCCGGAGGGGGAAGGGGCCTATTTTCATCTTTGAGTAGTCCTGGGAGGAGAACCCCTCGCACGCGCGTACGCTGTGTCGATTTTTTTCGGTGAGCGGCCAAATGGCATTGGCTCCCATTGCCTACCTTCCAGAAGGTTGCTAAACTAAGCCGAGCCATTGAGGAAGCCACTGAAATGCCCACACAAAGTACAAAAGAACGTTTGCTTGACGTCGCCCAGGATCTGATCCAGCGGCGTGGGCTCAATGCGATGAGCTTTCAAGACTTGAGCGACTCAGTCGGAATCCGAAAAGCAAGCGTGCATCACCATTTCGCTGGCAAGGCGGAGATGGTTGATGCTCTGCTGGCTCGTTATCTGGAACAGTTCGGTGGACTGCTCGACGAGATTCTTGCCAGTCGTGCCAACGGAAGAACCAAACTGAAGCGATACTGCGACTTGTTCGTGCAGACGCTCGATTCGTCTGACAACGACAAAGGCTGTCTGTGCGGGATGTTAATGGCGGAATTACTCAGCTTGAACGACGCCGGGCGAGCCAAAGTTCGTCAGTTTCTAGGGTCGAACTGCGAAGTGGTCCAACGAATCCTCTCCCAAGGTGCCGAGGATGGTTCATTGAAGAGTATTCCATCCACAAAGGCGACGGCGATGATGATCCTCGCGACGTTGGAAGGTGGTTTGCTAATTGCTCGTAGCGATGGTGGCCCCAAGCAGCTTTCGGATATCGCGACTCGGCTGGTCCAACTGCTAACGAACTAATTTTTTTTGATCGCAGAAACTACCTTTCAGTAGATAGTTTAACGCAGGAGTAAATAATGGTGAATACGATTGGAATTGTTGTCGGCGGTTCGACAGGGATCGGACTTGAGTCGGCGAAGGAGATTCTCAAACTGGGTTCCGACGTGATGCTGGTGGCCCGCAACGAAACGAAGCTGGAGGAGGCGAAGCGGGATCTTTCGGCACTCGGAAACGTGGAAACGGTCTCCACTGACCTTTACGATGAAGCAGCGGTTGATGCATTGATCACGAAAATTGCGACCCACGATCGACACTTGAAATTTCTTGTCAACTCGGCGGGCTACTTCAAGCCGATCCCGTTTGTCGACCACACCAGGGACGACTATGACATGCAGATTGGAATCAACCGTAGCACCTTCTTCATCACCCAGGCGGTTGCCAAGAACATGCAGCAGCATGGTGGCGGCTCAATCGTGAACATCGGTTCGATGTGGGCGAAACAGGCGATTAAGGCGACTCCCTCATCTGCGTACTCAATGGCCAAGGCCGGTTTGCATTCTTTGACGCAACACCTGGCGATGGAATTGGGCGAGAGCAACATTCGTGTTAACGCGGTCTCCCCAGCCGTTGTCGTGACGCCGATTTATGGGGCTTTTGTCGATCCAGACAAGATCGAAGAGACTCTTCAAGGATTCAATGACTTTCACCCCATCGGTCGCGTCGGGCGTCCGGCCGATGTTGGTTCAATCATCGGCATGTTACTGTCCGACAATGCTGATTGGGTCACCGGAGCGATCTGGGACGTTGATGGTGGCGTAATGGCGGGACGCAACTAAGTACGCGCACGCCCACAGATGTAATTGCCCGCTGATTTCAACGGAACCAGCGGCAAAGATAGACCAAGGCAACTCCACACCAACATAACGAACGAGGACAACAAATGCAGTCAATGAAGAATCTTCAAAAGCTCAGCAAACTGGAGCAAGCGGCCAACGAAAGCTGGGATAAGTTTCAGGCGTTTAACGACGCGGCGATGGCAGAGGGTGCCATCCCGGTGAAGTATAAGGAGCTTATCGCTTTGGGCGTTGCTCTCACAACGCAGTGTTCGTACTGTCTGGAGATTCACCGTAAGTCGGCCATCGCAGCCGGAGCGACTCAGGCAGAGTTAGCGGAAACGACTTTGATCGCGGGAGCGCTTCGTGCGGGAGCCGCGTTGACACACGGAACCCAGATTCTTGATTAAGCGTTTCATAAGCTGAAGAGGAGAGTCGAATGAGTGTAGAGGTCGCGGTCATTGGCGGTGGATTAAGTGGCCTTTGTGCTGTCTGGCAGCTACACCGCCATGGCGTACCGGCTACCCTCCTGGAAGCGAGATCGCGACTTGGTGGACGTGCGTTGAGCATTGAAGCTGAGGGAGGATCTTTCGACATGGGGCCGTCGTGGATCTGGGAGGGACAACCCTGCGTGAAGGCATTGCTGGAACACTTTGGAATTCAGACCTTCCCGCAGTACTGCGACGGAGCTTTGCTTCATCAATCGTCATCAGGAAAGATCATTCGCAATGCCATCCTCAAACCGATGCAAGGATCGCTGCGGATCAGTGGCGGTATTGGGCGGCTCGTCGAATCGCTTGCCAATGAAATCCCGGATGAATCAATCCGTTTGGATTGTCGCGTCACGGGTCTGAATTGGACGCCCAAGGGCGTAACACTAGCGGGAATTGTGTGCGATGGCGATTTCTCGTTGGATGCCGGACGAGTCGCTCTTGCCACTCCCTTACGAATCGCAGCCGCCATGAAATTCACGCCGCCGATTGAGCCAAAATCACTACAGGTGCTTAATGACACGCCGACTTGGATGGCGGGGCATGCCAAGTTCTTAGCGATCTACGAAAGACCTTTTTGGCGCGAACAGGATCTATCGGGCGACGTAGTCAGTGCGAAAGGTCCGCTAGCTGAGCTACATGAAGCGACGCCCGAATCCGGAAGCCCTCACGCCCTGCTCGGGTTTATTGGACTCAACGGAGAATCGCGGCAAGAAATTTCAGTTGGCGAATTGGAAGGACTCTGCCTCGAACATCTCACGCAATTGTTCGGCGAAGCTGCTTCGAGTCCTGTAAGCACTCACATCGTTGACTGGAGCCGCGATGGATTCACCGCAACAAGGGAGGATCTGACCAGCTACAACCATCATCCTGTGTATGGCGTTGACCTACGACTTTGTTCTGCCTGGCAAGATCGCATTCAATTCATCGTTTCAGAGACAGCGTTTGAAAATGGTGGTCTGGTCGAGGGAGCGATTTCCAACGGGCTTTCCTACGCCAACAGACTGTTGAAACAACTCGATAGAAAAATCGATGCCATCGGAACAGACGAGCCCTGCGATCCGCACGCGGCGTCAATGAGTTGGGACTGGACAGTTGATTGATTTCGCAAACACTTTGAATCCTTGCTTTGTGAATAACGAAGGACTGTAGGGTACTCCGAAACTGACTCTTTCCGCGATCGCAGGCAACCGAAACATCGCTCGCTGCCGAACCGCCCTGGCCCCTCCTCAGTATTGGCAAGAGTGAACCCGATTACGACTGACTCGCGTCGCCAATGGAACCCGTGTCCTCCTCCACCGGATAGATGACTGGATCGGGCGGCATGTCAGGGTAATACTCGCCGGGATGACCGGGTGGCAAATTGTCGGGCGCGGAATAACCGGGCGGAACGTGGTACGGATGGTCGGGCGGAAGTCGCGGCCACGTGTGGATCGGTGGCGGGGCGAGGATCTCCTCGGGCTCTTCGGGTTCGGGCCGCCACGGCCAATCGTCGGGCCACCAGTCGGGTCGAGACTCGGAACTCGAAGTACTGTCGTCGGTACTTGAACCCTCCGGTGGATCCGATTCGGGCGGAAGTGGTGGCGGTTCGCTTCCCGGTGGATCAAACGGCGGTATGAATGGTGGCCACGGAGGCGGCATATCAG
Organism: Planctomycetota bacterium; assembly: GCA_038748615.1. GTDB lineage: Bacteria > Planctomycetota > Planctomycetia > Pirellulales > Pirellulaceae > Rhodopirellula. The sequence continues at coordinate 4,541 of JBCDIU010000068.1, forward strand.
GACGGCGCGGACGGAAGCTCATCGAAGCTCACTCCTTTGAGTTGGATCGGGATGATGAAAGGGCTCCCGCTTGCTTGGGCAGAGCCCGCATTGAGGAATTTCCTTTGAGCGCAGGAAGGCAAACAGCTCGGCATCGCTGCATTCGGAAGAGCAAGCTTGGTAGTCCCGGAACAATTGCCACTCGGGGATGTCTTCGAGGTTCAATCGCTGTTGAAGTTGGGACCAATAGGCGAGTGCCGGACATTTCCAAAGTCGTTGCTTGAACAACTGCGTGCAGGTCTTCTGCATACAGATCTTGTACGCTGCGTTCGGTCTTGAATCGAACGGCAGCGGTTTGCCATCTTCGATTTGGTGTTGTCTCATCCACCCTTGATGCGATTGCCGAATCTTGATCTGGATGCCGGGATACTCATCGCGCCATCGCCAGACAGTTTGCTTGGCTTTGCGAAACTTCGCGAGGTATGGCTCGTGCGTCCCATGTTGACTGACCTCCAATCGGCAACCAACCTCAACGAGGGTCTTGGGCAAATCGGGATGGCGATCGAAGAAGAAACCGTTGGTGACGAGCATCAGGCTCGAGTGTGGCCAGCATTCACGGGCCAAGAGCAGATGCTCGATCAACTTGGGATTCAGCAGTGGTTCACCACCAAGCAAGGCAAACCGTTTCGGAACAATCCGATGGTGCCATGCTTCGTATTCAACATTTGCTTCCCTCGGCGTGGGCATCGCGCCGGCTAACCGAAAGTTGCTGTAGTGGCTGCACTGTTGGCATGACAAGTTGCAGCCGTGTGCAAGGTGGTACTCCAGGGCGGGCAATTCGATCATCGCCAAATCACCTTCTCCAAGCCGTGCTTCTCGAGGCCGAGTTTCAGAAACTGAGGACGATGACGCTGGTAACCTGGCGGATCAACGTGCTCGTGCTTGAAGGAATGGTCAATATCGACCGCAACATTCACGCCGGCCAGTTTGCACCGCCAGAAGAAGTCCCAATGTTCTTCGACTTTGAGCTCCTCATCCCAGCGGATCGCCTTCAGGATGTCTCGATAGGCCACGAAGCAATTGCCGACGTAATGGCACCATCGAATTGAACCTCGTTGTTTCAGCGAACCGCGATGGATTCGTAGTCGTGTTCCATTGCTGCGCAGCAACCGAGGTCGCTCGTCGTTATTGCTAAGTGCAGCCAGTAGGTCGATGTCGTGGTTCCGATTCAACTTGTCGACCAATTCAGGCAACCGCGTCCGAGCGGTCACCAAATGATCGTCGTCCGTGAAGACAACAATCGGCGAGTTGCCAGAGTCGAGCAAGCGATTGCGACCAGCAGACAAGCCGATGTCGTACTCGGTTTCGATTAGCTCGTCCACCATTCCCGCTTCGACGGGACAATTCGCCGAAAAGCGAAGCTCTGGCTTTCCGTCATCCAGAACATGAATTGCCGGCCGATTGGATCCACAGTGTTCATGGATACTACGAACCAACGCGGCACAGCACTGCGGTCGGTGGATCGTCTTGATGCAGAAGGTGACTTGGTCACGCATTGACAACGCCTCCCCCGGGGTAACGCATCGAATGGAAACCGTGTTTACGAAGACCGCGTTTCCTAAACTTGGGTCGGCAACGCAGGTCGCCGTAAGGTTTCGCACCGACATGGGCGTGGACGACCATGCAGTCTTCGGCAACGGCCACTTTCAATTTCTCGAGGTGACTGGCCCGATAGAAGAACTCCCAGTGTTCGTACGTCTTGATCGCGGGATCCCATCGGAGTTTGGCAATCGTCTCGCGGCGTGCCAGAAACGCATTACTGGACATGTCGCACCACGCGAGTGGGCCGACGCGGCGGTGCTCCCCCCGGAACATCCAAATGCGTTTGCCATTCATCAGGTGCGCGAACAGAAGTGGTCTTCCACCTCCGCCCTGGCGGACACCGAGGATGTCGATTTCATGTTTCTGAAATCGCTCGCAGACCAGATCGAGATGCAGATCCCGCGTGATGACATGGTCGTCGTCGAGTAGAAAAATGAACTCCGTCTCGGCAGCGTCAATTGCGGTGTTCCGTCCAACGCCAACACCCACATCGTGCTTGTCGAGATCAATCACATGGCAATGCCGTGCAGTTTGCGGGTACTTCACTGAAAATCGCAATTCCGGACGCCCGTCATCAACGACCACAATCTTGGGATCATCAAAGTGTTTGCGGAGTGACTCGACCAAGCGATGACACGACCACGGGCGATGGATGGTCTTGATGCAGAAAGTGATGCCGTTCGGTGAAAAATGTTTTTTGTCGCTCATGGCATCACCCGTGCTTTCTGAGTTCAGGATTCACATGCGCGATGGCCGACGCGAGTTCGTCGTCCGTCGGTTCGATGTCAAGGAACTCGACGAGTTCGCGAATGACACGTTCTGGCTCCACGGTCAACTCCGAGAACTCGATTCGAAACACGGGAACGTCGGGATGCTCTTCAATGAAGCGATCACGATGCTCTGCGAGACTGCGTTGCAAACTTTCGCAGGAATCATCGTCTGCAGCGAACCACTGGCCGCGATGTTTGTTCGATCGATCCTGCAGACTGCGGATTGAGGCTTCGATGTCGCGATGGACCGAGATGATCCGTAGTGAATCACCCAAGGCAGCGTGCATGTGTTCGGCAAAGCGGCAGAGATGTGGATACTTGCCGCCCGCAACCGTCTTATCTCGGTTTGCTTCTGATTTGCGGGAGACAATCCAAGACTTTAATTGTTGCGTCAGTTGTTGATCGCTGATGCCTGGATCGGTTGCTGGGAAACGCATCGCCTTTTCGCAAAGTTGCGAGAGCCCGACCGCCTCGCCGCCGCCAGTCGCCTCGTAGCCACCGAGTTGATTGCCCATATGAACACCCAGGTGATGCATCACCATGGCTACGCACGACGTACCCGATCGATGCGGGCCAAGCACCGCGAAAAAGGGCGCATCCGAGTGGTCGGCGTTCCGTGCATCATTGAAGAACCGAGTTTGATTCCACTTGCGACCGCAGATGTTCGACTTCGTCGGCAGTTGTCCCACCATCCAGCGATCGGGCGTGTAGACCGCGATCGATTCCCGTTGCACGTTCTTTCCCTGAACCAGTGCCTCGTAACGACGCTGAATAAATCGGCCGAGATGGTGGTCGACGTGATGTTTGTGGTGCCAATCGTTCCACGTCAGATGTCGATACAAGGCTTTCATGTTGTCACGCCCCCGCACCATGAACGCATGCGTGCGATTGACGTTGTAGGGTCGATAGACGTGTTCATTCACCTTCTGCGGCGGATGCTTGCCGGCGTACAAGTGCTGTCCACCGAGATACGCCAATCCCCAGTCGGGAGGCAATTCTTCAACGAACTCTTGTACCTGTTGGGCGAAGTCTTCCGCGAAACCGGCGTCATCCTCGAAGACGATATACGAATCGATGTGTTCACTCAGACACTTTTCCAGGATCAGCAGGTGCGAGCGGTAACATCCCCACGCTCCATTGCCGGCTCGCCATTGCGGTGGTGTTGCAACGTTTCGACCATCGATCGCCGCAAACCGCTCGGGTTCAGGAAATGGCCATGGGTCGGGCAACTGTTCCAGCCACTCGCGCAGTCGATCTGGCCGGCGATCGAGGTTGATGAGGAAGCAACGTTCAACGATGGCCCGACTATTCAGCTTCGTCGTCTGGCTCGGATGGCCCTTCGGGGAATTTCTGTTCGTACTTGCGGATGGCGGTGTTGACGAGACCGCGGGCGATCGCGGCGGTGAACCTTCCATGTGGCAGACCTCTTAATTGGGCTTCTTCGAGTAACCAGTCGACGATCGTGTCAATGTTGCGGCGGCAACCCTTGGCACCCCAGTCGTTCATCGTGTCGACTCGGGTTTCGCAGTTGCAGGTTTCATTCGGCTTAGCGAACCAAGCCAACATGCGTTTCAATTCATTGCCAGGACCGGGGCGAAAGCGATCGATCTTGATCGTTTCAGGTCCGTCGCGTTCGGGCAGATAGTTGCGAAGTAGCGATTCCAGTTCCTTAACGCTTTGCTTCCGACGCTTCTTGTTGACCAACGCCATGCCGATGGTCACGACGTTGATCGCTCGCGGATTTTCGTTCGCCTGGCAAGCGTTGCAGGCGGATGGAGTCGTGCGAACTTTGCATCTAGCCATCTGGCCGGCGACTTCGCAGGAGTTGTCGTGATGGAGATGCGGGCAATGGATCATGCAGACATCTCCGCAACCTGGCCGTCATAAGCACCTAAGCTTGTCGGTGGCTCGCCGGGTTCTTCGCAGTCGCTTTCAACCAACTCCCAGCCGCAGGACCAGATCCAAGTGCTGTTGCAAGGTTCGCTTGATCCGCTGCTGTTTTCCGATGGTGGTTCGCTATCGCTGACACTGTGGCTGGGGCGTTCTGAGCCTTCGCTTGATTCTGATCGACTTTCGCTGGGCCGATCCGAGCTTTCTTCGCCGCTATCGCTCGGTCGATTCGATCCAGAGGTCGATGGTTCACTCTCAGATGGTGGTTGGCTGTCGCTTCCGGAGGATGCGATACTCAGATCATCACTGTGGCTTGGTCGATCACTTCCCGATGTTGACGTTGAGTCGCTGGTAGATCGCGAGGCTGAATCGCTCTGCGAATCTGATTGGCTGCCCGAGGTGGACAACGAATCACTTGTCGACCCTGACAGGGAAAGGCTGTGTGAGGTGGAGTCCGATCGACCAAGCCACAGCGATGATCCAAGTCTCGCCTCCTCCGGAAGCGGCAGCCAACCACCATCTGAAAGTGAAGCTTCGACCTCGGGATCGAATCGGCCAAGCGAAAGCCGGTCCGAATCCAGCGAGGGATCCGATCGCCCAAGCCACAGTGTCAGTGACAGTGAACCACCATCGGAAAACAGCAGCGGATCAAGCGTGCCGTGCAACAGTACATCAACATCGAGGTCCGGCAGCGATTCGCAATCGGACTCCACAAGCGAACTAAGTTTCTCTCGCCCATCATCAACCAGCGAATCTGAATACAGCATCGGATCCCAGTCTGGATCAGTCAGCCTTTCGCAAT
>JBCDIU010000069.1:0-9561 GCA_038748615.1 Planctomycetota bacterium
CCATCCGATTTCATAATTATGATGACGACGGTCGAGGACTGAACCGAACTCGAGTCCAGTACTCGTTTCCGCCCGTTCGACGTGCGGCGTCTAACTTTTACTGGAACAAACTGCGAATTCCTCGCTAGATTCCGACTCACACCTCCGCTCGTCGCGGAGCCGGCACCGGGATGGACTGACCAATGTTTCGACTGTGTCGGCTCATAGGTTCACGCCGGTGAGATGATGACCGAACCGACTCATTCGCTCTTCGATTAGCAATTCCCATGATCATTCCGTCCCGACTCCAACGAATTGGCCTGATGACAATCGTGATGGTTGTCAGCGCCTCGTACGCGATGACCACCGCCTCCGCGTGGGATCCAATGGGCATGACTGATAAGTGGAATTACAACTTTTCCCAGTCTCGACCCTGGCACGGTTCCTATCAGTATCAGCCCTATCAGCAACCAACCGCTTTGGTCGTGCCACCGACGGCGCACATGCGACAGACTTATGCCTGGGGTGTCAGCCAAAACAAAATGTACCCGATTCATCATCAATTCGGACGCACCGCGACTTCACCGGGTGCTGCCTACCCGGGGCAGTTCCAAGTGACGCCGCACTGGCCCAGCCATACCGATCAGTTCGGGATCTATTACGTTCGAGGACCTTGGTAACACATCGCGGACGACCCGATGACGATCGAATCTTCAGATCAGATCCTCATCGTCTTCGTCGCGGTCTGGATGGAGCGGGTCATCCGGTTCGAAGAATAGATCCGCCAGCCCGAGTGGCACCGCGTCGCCGCCGAGAGTCTTTTTGCGACGCTCCGCGAGAGTATCCAAGTCCACGGCGTCTTCACCGAGGCATTTCTCGAGTGCCTCTCGCCAAGCCGCATCATGAGCGACGGGGTGATCCGGGTTTTGATGCAGGCGTTTGATCGCGTAACGCAATAGATTCAGTCCATCGCGAGGCGAGAAATCGAGCTTCAACTCGTGGGATCGTTGCAAGAAGTCAACCGTCAACGCCAGCATCTCCGGTTCGGCAAATGGCAGGTGATACTGCAGGATTGCCAACTCATCTTGCTTACTGGGAAATCCAACCCGCAGCGTCGGTTGGAGACGGGAAAGGATGTAGTCGGGGATTTCGAATGTGGACTCGTCTTGATTCATCGTGACCGCCGCGCAGAAGTCGGGCGAGGCAGGGATCGTGATTCCGGCAACGATTGATTCGACATACCGCCTGGCATCGAACAACGGCGCCAGCGAAGCCCACGACTTTTCGTTCATCCGATTGCCTTCGTCCAAGACGCAGACGCCTCCCACCAGCATGGCGGTGACCAAGGGGGACGCGTGGTAAGCGATTTCACCTCCGCGCGACAGGACAGGTGTGATCAACAGGTCCTCCGGCCTCGTGTCGGCCGTGCACTGATAGATGTAGAGCGGCGCGTCTTTGGCTTTGGCTGCGGCGATGGCCAGTTGAGTCTTCCCGACACCAGGTGAGCCGACCAATCGCGGTGTCAGAGGTAAATCCGTCTCATCCACGGTGATCCAGCAGGCCAACAGCTGCATCAACACTTCACTTTGACCGATCCACTGTCCTGGCGACTCGTGGGCGTGTGCCAGACGAATCGGCACGCCATCGATTTCGACTTCGATCGCCGAATCACCGGCGATGGTCGACGGACGATCGGCAGCGTCGTCCGGAATCGATGACGAAGAGTTCATTGGATTATCGTGGGATAGATTCGGTAGAAACGATCGAGAATCGCTAAATCACTGTGTGAAGTCTGAAGCATCCAACGCGGCTTCGCCACGCCCCAACGAATCGAGTTCGATTCGGGCCGCCGCCAGGATTGGTGTAACGTAGTTGTGCAAGGGGTGATCACTGAAGTGATCGATCTTCAACCGCCGAAGCGCTCGCCAGAATCCACGCCACCGATCGCGACGTTTCATCAACATACCCAATCGCCCGATCTTACCGTTTCGGTCAATGTACACCTCCGCACCGCAATGGCGATAACCGAGCCATGTGGGCGGGACGCGCGTGACGATGTCGTTATTGTTGACAAACCGATAGTGGGTCATGTCGACGTAATTGATGTAGCGTTTGTTTCCAACTCGCGGACTGCCGTACGTGAACAATGCTTCGGGATTGCTCTCGATATGGGAAAGGAAGCATCGCCCAGCGCAAATCGTTGCCATCGCTCCGCCCAGCGAGTGCCCGCAGAACCAAATCGGAAGGTCATTGTCGACCAAGGCGGTTTCCAGCATCGGCCACAAATCATCGACCTCGCGCTTGAAACCGCGATGAACCTTGCCCACGGTTTCCGCCAACACGGACGCGGCATTGGCGTCTGCTTGAATGTCGTTCCACTCATTCGGTTCGGTGCCGCGACAAGCGATGACACAGTCGTATTCGTTGCGAAACCGATATGCCTGCGATCCGTCGTGGTCGAAGAAAGTCACATCAGGAAATCCGACCATCTCCGCCGCCTGGGTTGCTTCGTCTTCGTCGTTGTAGGCAATCAGCGCCAGCTCAGCGAAGAGTAACGAGCGTTGCAGGAAAGTGAGTTCGGCGATGGAACCCTGGATGTTGCTGTGGACAACCACGGCAACCTCGTCCTTGTCCTGAACGACCCTTGGGCTCGCCAGCGAAAGATCCGCCTGGTTCGGATCCGGGTTGGGGAGTAACTCGGAACCCGCCGTCTCATCGGTTGCCATCGGAATTCACCTCGTCTTTGAGCACCTGTTCATAAGCGTCCACCATCGATGGCCAGCCGAAACGAGTTTTTACCTCGACCGCATTCTTGGCAAGCCGTCGTCGTAGTTTGTCATCCGCCATGATCTTGGACAGTCCCTCGGTCAGCTCCGGAACGGTGTTGCCGACCCGCCATGCGTTGGTACCGTGCCGAATGATCGCGTCGGTAGCACCACCCAAGTCGACGCTCACGCACGCCAATCCCGCCGACATGGCTTCCAACAACGCGGAGGGAAACCCCTCATAGCGACTTGGAAGGACGAATAGATCACAACCGTCAAGTTCCTGCCAAATCGGCCTCACCCAGCCGGGCATGTTGATCCGATGGTCGAGTCCTAAATGTCGGGCTCGATCTTGTAGTTGCGTCCGAAGCGATCCATCGCCCAGCAGGGTTAACCGCCAGTCTCGCATTCCCGGATCCATGCCCGCCAAAGCCTCAAGCAGTCGGTCAAAACCCTTCTCCAACTCCAATCGACCCATTGCCACGATCCGAAGCACCTGGGAATCGGAGCTGGATGACGAAGGTCCATTGCATTCCGCCGCCCGACCATCCGACTCTGGTGGTCCATCGACGGCGCTGTGGATGACCAGCGTGTTCGCACCGGTCGTTTTGGCGAGATATTCGGCTACATCGTCGCTCAAACAAATCACCCTTCGGGCCCGTTTGTAGAGTCGACGTCGAAGCCACTCTTTGGGACGCCCCATCGTCTGCAGCATCGGATTGCTACGTTCTGCCACCAGCACCGGGATATCCATGCCCCATGCCGCGGCGAGCGTCATCACATTGGTCCAGTCACAGAAAGACAGGACGGCGTCGAAGGACTTCCCGGCGCGATCACCCCGCGCAATGGCCGTCCGTAGGCGTCGCCAACGTTGGCCAATCCAGCCACGCCGCGTTGGCGTCGCCAAGCAATCGAGCGGAATGACCGTGACCCGCGGCGACACGTCATGTCGCGATGAACGGTCACCCAGCAGGATGAGCGTGACCCGATGATCACGCTCGGCCAGCCGACTCGCTAGACCGGCCATGACGCGTTCGGCACCACCGCCATCAAGTGAATGAATCACACAAGCTAAATTCAGTCGATCCGACCGACTTGGTGAAGAATGATCAGCCTGGGACTTTGTTGTCGACGACAATTTCACTCAAATCGTTTGAAAGTTCCCAAGGGCCAACTACGCTCGAATGCACTGGGGGTACCTGCGTGAGTTCCGATGAAAATCACACGTTGGTCGAAACACTCGTTCCATCGTCCTCATTCCCTCGTGGAAAAGGCTCCCATTATGTTCACTCGCCCACTCGTTCTCGGCTTCACTATTTCGGTCGCGTTGGCAACGGTGGCTTCGTCGGATGCGCATGCTCATGGCTTCGCGCCATTTGGATTCCAAGGCTTCGGATTCTACCAGCCATACGGAATCACGTACCGCTCGTCTGTCCCGACGCCGCCGTACTTTGCGATCAATCCACCCGTTTATTACGGAACGCGGCACTATCGGCCCTACGGCACTAGCCCCTTCGCGTCTCCACCGGTTCGAACGGCCCCGACGCCCTATGAGGCGACACCTGGCGGCCCTGCAAACCGACGTGGTTACCAAGGTCCGGTTTCCAATCCATTCATTTGCCGGTCGGAATCGGACACCGCCACCAATCGAACGGCAAAGACCCGTCGTCCGGCCGATTCCGCACAGTTCACCAGCGGTCGCGTTCAAGAGAACCCGTTCGTTGATCCGTCCCAAACCGACCTCATCAGTCTCTGACTCTCAGGTCGAATGACGTTTTCCCACCTGGTCCGCGATCCACTCAGGTCGCAAGAGGTGAATGAGCAACGCCTTTTGGCCGTGCATACGATTGCCGGCCTGCGTGATGACATCACTGTGGGGCCCGTCCATCACGCTGTCCGTGATCTCTTCGCCGCGCACCGCCGGCAGACAATGCAAAACGCGAACATGATCTGGAGCCGCGGCCAGTAGTGCGTCGTTGACCTGAAACTCCGCAAACGCCTGGCGACGAAGTTTCATCTCGGCCTCCTGACCCATGCTCGTCCATACGTCCGTGTAAATTGCGTCGGCATCACGAACCGCGTCCATCGCGTGGTGACACTGCGCGACGGACGCCTTCGGATACGCTTCGCCAATGCGTGCCAGCCATGCGGTATCCAATTCGTAACCCGGTGGACAGGCCAACGTGAACTTCATCTCGGTCATCGCACATGCCAGAGCAAGCGATCTCGACACATTATTCCCATCCCCGACGAACACCAAATGGCGTCCGGCTAAGTCACCGAGCGACTCACGAATCGTTAGCAGATCGGCAATCGCTTGACATGGATGGCTGAGATCGGTCAGGGAGTTGATCACCGGCACGGCATCAAACGACGCCAACTGCTCGACCTTCGCGTGTGACTTAGCACGACAAGCGACGACGTCGACAAATTGTCCCAATACTTGGGTGAAATCCGCAGGCGATTCTCGCTTTCCCCATCCGACATCCTCACCCAAAAAGAGGCTGCTGCCGCCCAACTGCGCCATGCCGGTCTCAAAACTGACGCGGGTCCGTAGGCTCGGTTTTTCGAACAGCAGCGCCATCACACGATTTTGGAGGATCGACGGACGTTCCCCACGCGCTAAACCCGCTTTCAGTAAATCCGCCACATCGAGGATGTCACGCAACTGAGCCGAATCCAAGTCGAACAGTGTCAGTAGATGTTTCATATCGGCATCAAGCTTGGATGACGGTCCCAACCCCGTCGGTCGTGAAGATTTCCAGCAACAGCGAGTGCCGTAGCGTGCCGTCGATGATATGGACTTTCTGAACACCGCGATCGAGTGTCTCCAAGCACGCTTCGACTTTGGGAATCATTCCTGCTTGGATCGTTCCGTCGTCGATGGCCGCCCGCGCTTCGTCGCGCGACAAGGCGTGGATGATCGAATCGGGGTCATCCTTGTCCCGCCGCACGCCGTTGACATCCGACAAAAAAACCAATTTGTCGGCGCCGAGGGACTGGGCGACGGCCATGGCCGCCGTATCCGCATTGACGTTGTAAAGCTGGCCCGAGGCGTCGTCACAAATGGACGGGATCACCGCGACCTGGTCCGTGTACGCTAGACCTTCGATCACGTCACGATCGACCTCCGTGACGTGTCCGACAAAACCCAAGTCGTCATCCTCGGGACCACTGGGCAGCGGTTCGCCGTGCAAGACGCAGGTGGTCCGAGGCGACAAGTTGATCGCGCGGCCGCCCAAATGCTCCATCAACTCCGTGATTTCCACGTTGAGCTGTCCCGCCAAGACTTCTTCGACCACTTTCAAGGACGCCGCGTCCGTGACGCGCCTGCCCCGAACGAAATGGGCTTCAATTCCCGCCGCGGCCATCGCTTGCGTGATTGCCTTGCCGCCGCCGTGCACGATGACCGGATGAAGCCCCACCGTTTCCATGAAGATCACGTCCAGCAGCAAGTGCTGCAGTGCGACGCGGTCTTCGAGGAGACTGCCACCAATCTTGACCACTGTGGTCTTCCCGCGAAATCGGCGGATCCATCCCATCGCCTCGATCAAGGTGTCAGCCTTGGCGATCGCTTGATCCATGAACGTTCCGTAGGGATTGGGGGGCGAAAACGCAGCCGGAAAGGGGAAAGAGTGTAGGGACGCTTTCGTCGACCAGCAAGTATCGGGCCCTTGTACGCAGAACGACCGAGGCAACTACTGGTCAGTAGCCGGCTCGGTCGTTGCAGTCGGAAACGATGGAGGCGTCCCGCCAAGCCGGAGCCGCCCGGTGGGACAGATGTGCCGGCCGTGTGACAAAGTCGCGGATGGGCCCTCAGCCAGCCATCCGCGTAATGCGATTGTGTGGTTGGGCGAGTTCCTCAGCGGTCGGCTGATAGCGAAACTGCATTAGGTAGGCATCCTCGGTGGCGTCGTCGTAGAAGTCTCTGAGCACCGAGATCGCCTTGAATCCCAGGTTCTTGAAGAAAAGCTGGGCCTCCAAATTCGTTTCCCGCACTTCGAGCATGATGCGATTGCGGCGTTCCTGGGACAGTTTCCCGAGCAGTTTCCTCATCATCGTGTCACCGATGCCACGACGCCGGTAATCGCTGTGCACCGCGAAGTTCAAGATGTGCAGCCGGTTCTTGTGCAATTCATAAATCATGAAACCGACGACTTTGTCATCGCACTCGGCGACCATTCCGATGCAATTTCGTTGGCGTAGGCACCGAATGAAGTCGTCTTCGGTCCACGAAAATTCGAAGCTGTCCTGCTCGATGCCCAACACGTCAGGCATATCGCGGCGAATCATCCAACGAATGTGTGCCGTTTGGCCGGCAATTTTGATGTCTTCCATTTCGGACTCCTTTCCGTTTCGGGTTTCATCACGCCCACGCACCGTTGCCGTCCTGGCTCGTGCGGATGGCGAAATTACCAGAAGGTCGCGGCCATACCAAGACGAATCTGTGGACGAATCAATCCTCCAAAATCGCTTCCTTGATTCGGGCAACCAGGGCGCGTCTGCCGAGCGAGATCGCTGCCAATTGGTCCACGTCGACACCCATCAACCGGCCGATTTGCATCGCGAGGTCGACGTCGCGAATCCCGTGATATTGGTTCACGACGCGACGACCCCTCTCTTCGTCGGCGACATAGATCGTTTCGCTGCTGATGCGGTAGCTCGTCTCATAGGCGTCCGCCAAACGATCGATCCAATCGTCGGGTACTCCACGCGAGCGACAGTGTTCCAAACTCCATAGATCATCACCTTGGCACTCGTCCAACAGTGCCAGCATTTGATCTTGGCGTAACGTCATCTCACTCCTCACCGTTGACAGTGTTGTCGAGCAATGCATCGATTTTGGCGGCCATGATGAAATCATTCTCACTGAGACCGCCGATCGCGTGCGTGGTCAACACGACTCGCAGATGTCGATAGCCGGTTAGGTGGAGATCGGGATGATGCTGTTCACGTTCGGCCAAGTCTCCGATCTGGTTCAATGTCGAAACCGCGACCGTAAACCGTCCACAGTTGAGCTTCCGAGAAATTGAGTGCCCATCCGACGATAATTTCCAACCCGGGTGTTCGGCGCAGAACGACGCCGCACTCGTCGCCGAGACAACTGGAATGCCCCCCTCGCACGGAACACACCGTTGTGTCGTCCAGTCCGTCGATTCTGCCATGCAAACGTGCTCCGTGTGAGGATGGGATTCCGCTGAGGGCATGGTACCAATGCCGAGCCAACGACGCACGCGCCGGCCATCATCGACGAAGACGCCGACGGGCGATATCGTACGCTCATGAAGTCACCGATTGACCCCGATGATCACGCTCGCTCGGCGGAGTCCGGTCCACCGGATGAAGCCGACGTCGAACACTGGATCTCGGCCATTCAACAGGGCGATGAGAGTGCCTGGCGCCGGCTGATCGATACCTATGAAGGAAGGCTGTTGGCGTTCGTGCGACGTCGACTTGGGAGCATCGCGGCCGCCGAAGATGTCGTCCAGGAGACACTGGTAGGATTCCTCGTTTCGTTGCCCAACTACGACGCGGGCCGACATCTGGAGAACTACCTGTTTACGATCTGTCGTCATAAACTGACGGATCACTTGCGTCGATCGGGACGACGCCCAACGCTTTCGTTGGTTGGAGGCAGCCAAGACGCGTCCGGTGGTGACTATCAACCGGTCGGGCACGCTCGCGTTGCAAGTTCGATTGCGCGGAGTGTGGAGCGACAACAACTCGAGCAAAGTGTCGTTGCCGAAGCGATCGCTTCGCAGATCGATCACTGGCGTCAATCGGGCAATTATCGCAAGCTCAAGACGATTGAAATGTGCTTTGTCGCCGGTCGAGGCAATAACGAAGTCGCCGCGCTCCTCGGACTGACCGAGCAGCAGGTCGCCAACCTCAAGAGCGACTTCCTGACTCGGATTAAAGCCATCATTCGTCGTCGAGATCTTGATCCAGGCGTGTTCCCAGAACTGACTGAATCGGGTTCGGCCGAATCATCGTGAAACCAATTCATTATCGTTTCAATCAATCCAAATGACCTCATGAATGAATCGACTCCCGAATCGAATGCGACTGCACCGACGACGTCCCCGGCCGTGCCGGTTTCGGCGGCGTCGAGGCGGTTGCTGGGAGTCTTGGTTGAAAAGGCCAAGACCACGCCCGACAATTACCCACTCTCATTAGCCGGGCTCATCGCGGGTGCCAATCAGAAGTCCAATCGGGATCCGCAAATGCAACTGGATGAAGATGATGCGCTCCTGGCACTGGATGAGCTGAAGTCGGTCGGGGCGGTTCGCGAGATCCAGGGGGGCTCAAGAGTGACCAAATACAGACACGCGGCATACGAATGGTACAACGTCGACAGCCCAGGGGCCGCGATCATGACCGAACTGATGTTGCGTGGTCCACAAACGGTCGGCGAGATTCGAACACGTGCTTCGAGGATGCACCCGTTCGTCGACTTGGCGGCGGTCAATAAGGAGCTTCAATCGCTTGCCGCATTGGGACTCGTCGAAGCGCTCACACCGCCTGGTCGAGGACAAACGTTTGCTCACAAACTCTACACCGCGACGGAACGCCAGCATCTGATCGCTCGCCTGGACAAGCGTGCGGCATCGGATTCCAAGGTGATTCCAGACGCTTCGCAGCACGCAGGCCAAATTGAAAAAATTCAGGCGAAGCTCGACGATGTTACGTCTCGGTTGCACGCGCTGGAACAGAAATTTGACGACCTCGTCTCCTAGGATTCGTTGACCGGCCCGGGACGCTCATCCGCTCGCCATAGGTCGACGTCGGGTAATTGATTCACGGTGCAACATTGGCG
>JBCDIU010000070.1:0-9478 GCA_038748615.1 Planctomycetota bacterium
CGTTGAACGATTGATCGGATGGCTGAAGGAGTCACGTCGCGTGGCGACCAGGTACGACAAACTGACATGCTCGTACTTGGCCTTCGTTCAACTCGCCGCCATGCGACGGGCCATCAAACTGCTTTGATAAACAGTGCCTAAGCATCGGTCCGAGAAATGTGTCGGGTCGAACAAGACTTTCGGGGGTCGTTTGCCGGGAACCGTCCCTTTGGGTGCTTTGCAAAAATGACCCCCGAAACTCTCTTTGTGGTCACTTCGAAGACGATCGGCAACTCGCATCATGCCGTGAAATTGGCGGTTCGTTCCGATTTGAACATCGAGGATACCGCGGGGACGCATTTTGGTGCCTTGATCCTGGAAACGGGTCGATTGCCTTCGCACTTGCTACAGGAGTGTTCGATCGCGGCTCCATCGGTGGCTGCGATCAACCCAACGCCTTTGCGAAGGCGCCTTAGCTTGACGGATTGTCCAGCTTCGGAGGGTCGGAAAACGCCGCAAGTTGTTTTGGCGAATGAAACCTGACGCGTCCAGTGTCAGCCACCGAGCATCGAGATCACAAGACCCGAATGCGCCTCGCTCTCCGCCGCCTATTGCAGTCCAACAGGTTGGCAGGATGCATAGGTTTGTCCAGCTTCAGCGGATTGTCGATGGCTGAAACTTGCTTCGGTCGATACGCCGGTGTATCTCCAAACGCTTATTCACTAGACGCGAAAAGCGTCTGTGTATCTTTTCTTCTACACTGAGGTGGCCCCCAAGTTCGGCACCACCTCAACTCGATCACGACATGCTTTGCTGGGTTTCGAGACTGACTTGCTCGACGTGCCGGCGTTCGTCTAGTCCGAAAAGGACACGATAGTGGGAGCTTAGATCGTTCATCGCACCAAACTACAAAATCCTCGTCCTACACGGGATCAGCCACTAAATTCCCCAATGAACCTCCTCGCACGAGAGAAACCTAAGTGTCCACCTGGAGGGGATTTCTGCCGCCCCCCCCCACCGAAGCTCTAACTTCAGTCTTCAACGACATGAATCCGTCCTACCGGTTGAGATTTTAACACACCGTAAACTTGCCCCCCAGTAAAGTGGTTTAACAATCATCCCGCTGCAAGAAATTCGCTTGGGGTAAATAGAATGCGAAATCCTGTTCGGATGCTCACGAACCTCGGATACTTGGCCTGGCTCATTATTGGAATCTCGCAAGTCCATGCATCCGACTTCGACCTAATTGCTGTCGATTTAGAACGCAAAAACCAATTCGAAGTGTCTGGAAACGTCCAGGTCGGTCTATTGAGTGTTGGGACAACCAGCCAAATACGACTTCGTCTCACTAACACGACAAAAGCGTCGCTCTCATTAGCGAAAGCATCAACCACATGTGGGTGCGTCAGTGTCGTAAGCTCGCAAGCTGCACTTGCTCCAGGCGAAGAATGCACACTGCTAGTCGATCTCAAGCCAAGTCTCTTGCATCCAGGCAAGGATTGGTCGCAAACCATTTCTTTCGACGACCAAGATTCATCCAATAAGGTAACCGCGGTAACCATTCGACTCGACGCTGATTTGTCCGGTGTGTTTTCATTGGAAAGTCAACAATTAGTTTTTGTTGCCTCTGAGATGCAAGATGCTCCCGACATAACGATTTCCGAGGAGTGCTTGGTCACCACATCACCCCCTGTGATGATAGATCATCTATCGGTGAAGGGCCCAAAAATCTTAGAGAATTTCGAGGTCGCGATCACACCGACCGCTCCCGGCATTGCTAAGGTTCGCTTTTCGATACCAAATAACCTTGTGCCACGTGAGGGATTCAACACCCAATTTCGCCTTGTTGACTCCGAGACGAAGCAAGAGCGAAAGCTCATTGTTTCCGCGATACGCCGAGCCCCAATTCGAATCGCCCCAAGCACGCTGATTTTACAGAAACGCAAGGGCGAAGAGAAATTTTCGGCTTTCGGCGTGGTGATGCACCACGGCGGCACTGCAAAGACGGACCTCACCTCCAGCGACGAACCATCCATCTCTGCTCGAATTGGTAGCCGTTCGCTTGCGGTGAAGCTGCGACACGGTTCACGGCACTTCTTTAGATTTCAAATTAACATGAGCAGTGAAATAGCGTCTACTATATTTTCCGAGACGGATTCGATCCGCTGCGTGTTCGATGTTGTTTGGGGAGCTGACCGCAGTTCGCAGACTGTGCTGCTTTCCAAACCCAGCCTTTAGTGACCTTTACTGGAGTTAGTGCGATGAGATTGAAATTGTTTTGTACTGTCGCTGCAAACATGGTGTTCGCAGCTTCCGCATCGATAGCGGTTCAAGCGGGAGGTGGTCCATGCGAGGTTGTTATCGAGAGAGCTTGCGAAGATATACCAGGCAACGGCTGGTCGAGCTGTTTCTCTGTCTCATGCGTCAACATGGCGTGCCCCAGCGGCAATTCTGATAGTGGGCCCACTCCTCACGATTACAATGAGACCATTTCTGAGATTGAAGCTTACATTGAGGGGCACAATTTCGATGGGCCGTATGAAACCTTCAGCTCACCTGGAGACACGGAATGTCGTTACAGCGTGGTCTGTGACACGTGCGAGCCATTCGTCGGCACGCATCAGTGTGCAGCTTCATACGACCCGCTACTAGACGGCTTTGAAGATCCGAACGTGACGCTATCAATGAGCAAGCCGCTTATCGATGGCGAAGGCTTCTGCTTCGAAGAAGAATATTGATTAATTGGAAGAACCCGTGCTTTCGAGTTTGTAAATGTGGTCTGGTTCTTGATTGAAATCCCCAGGCCGCATAGGAGGCAGAGCAATCGTTCTCAAGTCCACTGGATTCTCATCTCTGGGTCGTAAACACCGATCGTGGAACTCGTTGTTTGCAAGTGATTTATACATGGCCGCATCGGCATCACGATTGATGGCACCAGGATGGATCCGATCATATTTCTTTCCTGTCGGGATAGCGATCGGTTTGGCTGTCGTTGCATATCCCTCGACCCTCGTTGCAGAAGAAATCCCCGATCAAAATAACGCACTTGCGGCGTCCCTGTTAACGAGCCTTATCGAGAACAATCGTTCAATCCATTCTTACGATGTTTCCTTCAGTACAGAGTTTGTGGTACTGCATCCTACGCAGGGAGTGAAAATTCGTGATGCGACAACAAGAGTTGTCCACAATGATGAAACAGGCAAGACGACAACGGCTCGTTCGGCGACAGGTGATACTCTGGTTTATTCAGGCACGGACGCATCGAAAACATTCGCGAATCTGGCTCTTTGCTTTCAAGATGGGTCCACTTCCGTTCGTCTATTTGACCTTGCAGGATCCCGTCGAGTAAGACTTAGCAATCCCGCTCAAAGACGCAGGCTTTCTGGGAATCCGATGTTTCACTCGATTGGGATTGTTTCTTTTCCACATGTGGTTGGCCAATTGACTAGCAGCGATGGCTATTGGAACTCACTACAAGTGATCGACGCGAATACAACCGCCGCGATTGTTGGTGAGAATCGTTGTAGAGTCGTCAAGCGGATATTCGACAACGAGGAGGCTGCGTCAGAAATTGTCTGGACCTTCGACTTGACAAACTTGCTTCCAGTTAGTCGATCGACTTATTTTTATCACACGGAAACGCGAGAACGGATTTTGGCGGAGATAGAAGACTTAGAATGGACGATCTGCGATGGCCACAATGTCCCAGAAATGATTAGGCGTGAGACGAAGCAGCTAGCTCGTATTGAGGGTTCGGGGACTCGACTGAAATACAGTCAAATTTATGAGACTTCTTTCGATTGGGTTAGCGTCAACAAGCCTTTGGCCGCAACATTCTTTGATCCCACAAAAATCCGATCCGTCGATGATATCTCAGCGTTTCTCAAGCAGTCTAATGGTGATGCTTCAGAAAGACAGTTCGCAACTGACTAGTGACACTGGAACGAATTGAACTTGCTTGATCACGGGTAATCGCGGTCCATCCGGTTTTGTCGTGGGTAAAGGTCGAGACCGCCACAGTAGAAGAAGATCGCGATTTTGAAGTTTTCGACGTTGCGGAAGCCGCCGACTCGACGTTTGATCGACATGATCTTGCTGTTGACTCCTTCAGCCACAGCATTGTAACCGTACACCGGCACCATCAGGGCGATTGCACCATGACTTACGGTGCAATCGCCCTGCGACTCTATCTCCCCTCGCTTCACGCGACCCTTCCGAGGGAGGGTGAATGGATGGGTGTCCGGACTTCCGACCCATTCCACTCCGAGATACCTGAAAAAGATGTCCAATCTTGGCGTCGCGGGGCAAAGTACTCGCGTAGTGACCATCTCTTCGAAGTTTGCTCATCGGGAATGCCGGATTGGATACGCAGAAACTGGACCACGACGAATTTCTTCGACTCCTGCTCCGCAATGAGCGTGAGATTCTGAGGTACGTGATGGCAATCGTGCCGAGTGCCTCCGACGCGCAAGAAATTCTTCAGGAGACCGCGATTGCACTGTGGAAGCGAATCGACGGGTACGACCGATCCCAACCCTTTGCTCCATGGGCTTGCCGATTTGCGGCTAACAAAGCCAAAGAGCACCTCAGGAAGGTCGGACGTTGGAAGGGTTTCCTTGATGACGAGGTCGCCTCCATGCTGCTCGCTCGGAGAGAAGAACTCGCAGTGGATCTTGATCGTCGTTTGGAACCGCTTCGTGACTGTCTGAGTGCATTGCCGGCGCGAAATCGTCGCTTGATCCAGCAGTACTACTTCGACCAGGCGTCGGTCGATGACATCGCCGACCAACTTGGTCGCTCCAAAGCCGCACTCTACAAGTCGCTGCAGCGAATTCGCGTTTTGTTGATGCAGTGCGTCAATGGAAAACTGGCCACGGGCGAGGCCGCCTCATGAGCCGACGTCTCTCCGATCGCGACTTGGCGAATCTGCACCAGCTCATCTCAGCCGTCATGGACGGCCGTGGCAGCGAGGATCAGCGACACGAGTTATCCCAGCGTTTACGATCCAGCGCCGAAGCGAGGGACGAATACTTGAAGCTTGCTGATCTGCATGCAGCGTTAACGACCGACGTGACCCTTCGTAGCAGTGAGACGGAAACGTCGACGTTGCCGTTAATGGACTCGACGGCCGATGCGGGATGGAGTCGCCGGCGACATCGGACGCTCATTGCGTCGTGTGCGGCCTTGGCGGCGAGTGTTCTATTGGTCTTTTGTTTATGGATTGGAGACGGCGGCGCACCAGTGGTTGATGATGCCAACCAGTTCGCGGTGAGCGAGCCTGTCAGCGGATTCGCCACCATTGCGCAAGTCACCAACGCGATCTGGAAGACCGACCCAATGGATGTCGGATCTCGCCTGAGCGCGACGGCTGTCTTGCTCGAAAGCGGTTTTGTTCAAATTGAATACGACTCGGGCGTTGAGTTGACTTTGGAAGGCCCCGCCAAGTTCGAGTTGATCGACGCGACTCAATCCAATCTAACGGGCGGCTTGCTCACCGCGACGGTCCCCGAAGGTGCCGAAGGGTTCACCGTTCATACACCGACCGCCGAAGTGGTTGATCTAGGTACGTCGTTCGGCATCGACCTTCGCGAGGAAGGATTCTCCAACGTGTCGGTGTTCGATGGTGAAGTGGAGGTGACCGCCCTCGATGCCAGCGAGACGCGTTTGCTCGTCGAGGGTGAATCGGTGCGGGTCGGAATGAGTGACGTCATGGAGGACATCGGTTTTGACTCCGAGGCATTTGAGAGGCTATGGCCGATCGCATCGGGCATCGTTGGTTCGTCGCGATCGATTCGCTTCGTGCCGCCTTGGCCCCGGGATATCCGACTGGTTGAGAGTGACCGCCATGTATTCGTTGCCAACGAGGCGCGACGGGTCGCGTTGACGGCTCCATTACCAGTGAACGTGTCGCAACCGGGACAATACGCAACGCTCAGCGATCTGACGCCCCAATCGGTTTCGACGGGCTCGAAGATTCGCAGCTACATCCTTCACTTCTCGCCAACGGAGCGAGGACGCCCGCGCCGCTCGCGTCGCGTGACCGGTTCGATCACGTTTGATCGGCCCGTGCTGGGATTGATCGTCCAGGGGGACGAACTCCTCACCAGCGGTCGTCGACTGCGTCGGCGTGGGGTGGGCGAGGCAAGTCCGCGTCGTGAACTGCAGTTAAGCGGGAACTCCGATGGGGACCGGGTTTCCCTGAGCGATGACCGCAGGACGGTCTCGGTTGATCTGGTCTCGCGAGGTCATGCATCGGACTTGGTGAGAGTGATCGTGGACGACGAAGGACGTTGGAAACGCTCGGGCGATTCACGGGATCGTCAATGGAGGAAAGCCATGTCGACGCGGAGGAAGTCTCAATGAAATGGCTCGTCAGTTGCATCATGATTGCGATCGGGTGGACTCCGATTGCTTTGGCGGCGCAACCAACTCCAGCTCAGCTTCAGTTTTTTGAGGCGAAGATACGGCCGGCATTGATTCAATATTGCTATGAGTGTCATAGCGTTGAATCGGGTGACAGCCGAGCCGGTTTGTTGGTGGACACCCGACAAGGACTCCTACAAGGCGGCGACAGTGGCCCCGCCATCGTGCCCGGTGATGCTGCGGAAAGTGTGTTATGGGAGGCGATTACCTGGGACGGTTACCGTATGCCTCCAAGCGAAAAAATGCCGGCAACGGTGATCGCCGATTTTAAACGCTGGCTCGACATGGGGGCGCCAGATCCTCGCGTCCGCGAGTTGATGGAAGTCGAGACAAAGATCAACCACGACGAAATCGAGCAAGCACGATCCGATCACTGGGCATTCCAGTCACCAAAACCTCGGTCTGGCGCGACCATTGATGGTTTGGTGGCCGAGAAACTGCGCGAACAGGGACTGCGAGCCTCCGGCGCTGCTGATGCATCCACGTTGCTTCGTCGAATCAACTTTGATCTCGTGGGTCTGCCCCCAACGCCGGCGGAGATCGTCGCTTTTCGAACGGCCTTCCAGAATGATGCGGAAAACGCGTGGCGTTCCAAAGTCGACGAGCTGTTGCGCCGACCTCAGTATGGGCAGCGGTGGGGACGCCATTGGCTGGACGTAGCACGTTACGCCGAGTCATCGGGCTCGCGCAGCGTGAGATACCCACACGCCTGGCGATATCGCAACTATGTCATCGATGCGTTCAACGACGACACACCGTATGACCGATTCATCGCTGAACAGATTGCCGGTGACTTGCTGCCGGTCGATTCGGATCAGCAGTGGCAGGAAAATCTGATCGCCACCGGGTTCTTGGCCATCGGGTTGAAACACCACGACGAAAAGAATCCTCGCAAGTTCATGGCGGACATGGTCGACGAACAGATCGACACGACCACGCAGGCTGTTCTTGGTCTCACCGTCGCGTGCGCAAGATGCCACGATCATAAATTCGACCCAATCCCAACAGACGACTACTACGCGTTGGCGGGAATCTTCTACAGCACCAAGACGTATTACGGAACCGATCGGATTGGTCAAAATCATCGACCGAGCGATCTCTTGTTGCTGCCCGTTGCCGATCGAACGAGTCAGCCATCAAGACAAGCTCAACAGTCAATCAGGTCCCTGGAAGGAAGAGTCGACACGTTGAATGACCAACTCGCCGGAGTTCGAGGGAAGGACCGACGGCAAATCCTCAACGCGCGAAATCGGGTTGCAAGCCAATTGGCATCGTTCAACGCGGATGGATCCAAAAAACCGTTTGGTATGGGAGTGCAAGAGAACGACCAATTCATCAATGCAAATATTTTGCTCGGCGGTGATGTCGATCGACCGGCTCAGGAGGTCGCGCGTGGATTTGTCCAGGTACTCGACGACCTGAACTTCACGGTCGATGGCGACCAGTCGTCCGGACGGCTCGACTTGGTCAAGGCGTTGACATCCAAGTTGAACCCGCTGACAGCGCGGGTCATGGTCAATCGAATCTGGATGCATCTGTTTGGCCGTCCGTTGGTCGAGACGCCAAGCAACTTTGGCCTCTCCGGAGTGAAGCCTGTCAACCAGGCACTCTTGGATCACTTGGCCGTGCGATTCATGCAATTGGATTGGAGCATCCAATCCATGATCCGCGAGATCACGATGTCGGAGACCTATCGACAAGACTCGCGCTACGACGCTGCCAGCTACGAAGTGGATCCCGATAACCAGTTTCTTTGGCGGATGAATCCGCGACCGATCGATGCCGAATCGATGCGAGATGCGATGCTGTCCTTCTCAGGTCGGCTGAATCTCGAACAGCCAGACGGCACGCAGTCAGGAGCCGATCGCGGTCGTCAGGCGGCGCCGACGTCCCGGGATGCCAACACGCACCGTTCGGTCTATCTAACGATCTTGCGAGACGAACTGCCCGAGGAATTGGATTTATTCGATTTTCCCGATCCAAATATCAGCAGCCCCGGTCGTTCCGAATCCATCGTCCCAACGCAAGCGTTGTACTTGATGAACGGCGACTTCATCGCCACGCAAGCGGCCGGATTATCGGAGACACTGACAAACCGTTTCGATAGCGTAGGTGATCGAGTCCGAGCGGCGTTCCTGTGGGTCTACGGACGTCCCGCGACGCAGGACGAAATGCGAGCTGCCGAGGCGTTCTTCCGCGAGTATCCCGATCCGGGGGATCGTTTCGTCTCGGCGAATCCCACCAACGCCGAAACGCAGCCACGTTCTCTGGTTCAACGAGGTCGTGGTCGCATCGGGGGACCTCCCGGACGTGGCGGACGACTTGGCGGGTCAGGTCCGCGGGAAGGATCGCTCGGTCGTCAAGCGGTTCGCAATCAACCGTCCACGCTGACCGTGTTTTGCCAAACCCTGATGGCAAGTGCTCGATTTCGCATTTTGAATTAACGGAGGATGGCCATGACCCGAATCAACCGACGCCAATCGATTCAGACCATTTCCACCGGTCTTGGTTCCTTGGCCTTTGCCGCCATGGCGACGAACGAGGCGCTGGCGGAACGAGAGCTCGCCAGTCCGCTGGCACCGAGGGCAACTCACTTCGAACCGCGCGCCAAGAACGTCATCTTGCTCTTCATGAATGGTGCTCCGTCACACGTTGATACGTTCGACTACAAGCCAAGTCTGATTCGTGCGGATGGGCAATCGAGTCGGCGAGGCCGAATGATGGCACCGATCTCTCGATTCCGACAACGTGGACAAAGTGGTCTTTGGATCTCGGACCTCTTTCCCAACGTCGCTGACCATGCAGACGACCTATGCTTGATCCGCGGCATGTACTGCGATCAGCCGAATCACCCGACAGCCGAGCGGGCCGCTCATACAGGGTCCTCCCAGTTCGTGAGGCCTTCCTTGGGCGCTTGGAGTGTGTACGGACTTGGCACCGAGAACACGGACCTTCCAGGTTTTGTGGTTATGGGCCAAGGTGGCCGTGCGGGCCGCACATGCTTTGGCAGTTCGTTCCTCCCGGCCCGCTATCAAGGGACGACCGTTCACGCCGCCACGTTGGGCTCGGGCCAACG
>JBCDIU010000071.1:0-9043 GCA_038748615.1 Planctomycetota bacterium
GTTGAACGATTGATCGGATGGCTGAAGGAGTCACGTCGCGTGGCGACCAGGTACGACAAACTGACATGCTCGTACTTGGCCTTCGTTCAACTCGCCGCCATGCGACGGGCCATCAAACTGCTTTGATAAACAGTGCCTAGGGTCAACCCGAAGAGCGACGCAAACACCATGCCTCCAATCCAATCATTTGTGAAGTACGTGACCGACATTGCCAGCAAAAGTATGAAAGCGGTGCGCGTCCAGAACAATCGAAGGGAAGGTCCGTGCATTGGGCTCAGATAGTGATCGCGTAAGTACTTAAACATTGGTCGCGTATTTCCGCAGTCAGGGCAATCGTGGTTTGCAGGACAGAGAACCGGCAGCGCAACTGTTCCGATAACGGTTGCCATCACCGGGCACGGAGAGTGATGTATCCATTTTTAAAAACGCGCAAGCCGTGCTCCGTGTGAATGGCTTGGTTATCCGCCGTCCGATCCGCGCGGAGCAAAAGTCGCCACGGGTTTAGGATCGATCGCGTCAACGTTGAGAGACCCCGGAACGAGGTCAACAGAGACTCCCACACGGTCAGCAATATACTGCGCAACATCGTGCCACGCCAATTCGGGTTCTGACTGGCGATCGTGTCCACAGGAAGTTGCGTATGTAGGACCAGGATGCACGAGTGCCAGCAAGTGTGGGTCGTCAACATCGTATTGGGATTCGATTTCGTCTGGTATCGAAGACCAACCGTGGTCGCGAGAGACGTTCAACGTGGCGTCGAATTGCGTAAGCGTCACATACATCCATTGGTAAACGTTTTCAACGTCGCAATCGAGTTCGCGTTCCGGCGTGGTTGGGCTTAGAAGAGCACCAAGCTCTGGGAATGAAAGGTCATGCTGGAACTTGGCGTACATACATCGATTTCAATCGGATAACGACCGCCGTCACCGGGCGGCGAAAAACAAATCAACCATCACGAAACGTGTTAACGCCGCTCCGGTGCACGGCATGGTTATCCGCCAAAACACGACGATTCAATTTAGATCGGCCAAAGCAGCCAGCGACCAGGATAAAGCCGAATAGAATCGTCGTCAAAGCAGCCACAGGTGGATTCACGTCGATCGCGAGAAACACGATGAAGCAATATGGGGTCGCCAACAACACCGCTATCGAACGCAGTGATGCGCGAGCATTCGAGGTAAGATAGCAAACATATGAAGCAGCGATCCCAGAAGCGACACCGATCGAAGCGTAAAGGCGAAAGTAGAAGCGATAGTCGATCGGAAGCACGGGATAGACGGAGTGAAGTGCAAGAAAGAATGCGACCGCTGTCACCGTGTGCACGATGATGGTCAAAGCGATCGTGACAGCTGAATGCAACATCGGATTTCGCACGATTCGATGTGGCATTGATGTTCAATGACCCACCATGAAAACGAATTCGCTTCACAGGTTTCTATCGGATAACGTCCGCGATAACCGAGTCGCGGCGATTGAGTTTCCATTGTCAAAAACGGCGACTCCGCGACTTCGGTTCATCGCATGGTTCGCCGCATCTTCAAGTCTGTGTTGGCGGTGAGTATGGATTGCCATCTTCGTGTTGGGAACGAGATAGGCCCTCGTCTTGAATCGAATCTGAACTGTCATCTTGGGCGGTTGCGGAGTCAGGGGCCAACATCAAGTTTATCCATCCATGCACGTTCCCAACAAGTAATCCAGCGAGGATGCCGAATCCACCAAGCCCACCGACAATCTCATGCAAATAGTACTTACTATTGTCAGCGATAAGTGCCCCAGCGATCGCCCCGATTGTAAACAAAGCGGTGACCCACCATCGGACGGGGCGTCCCTGGATTCGTTTCCGCTCATCTGTCTTTCCGATGGCAAGCTGAAGTAGCGTCGCGATGCCAAAAATCATTAGCGCAACGACCAAAGCGCCACCAATCGCATATATTCGCTCGTCGAATGTGACCGGGCCATTCATCATTTGTTCTTTACCGGCGAACGTTACCGATCACCGAGGATCGGGAGTTGGGCATCCATTCGTGAAAACTGACCACCGGTCCTTCGGTGCATCGGATGGTTCCCCGCTCCTGCGGATTCACACGTATTGGTCTAATTGTTCGTCAGGGTCAAAGTGGTGCAGTAGCAGGTAGTTGTCCCAACCAGCATCCCCGGTGGCAGTCACGATCGACGAAATTCGGATTTCGGTGCTGAGGAAATCGGTCCCCAGAAACAGGTCGGTAATTCTGGCCCATGTTTCGGATGGCGAATCGGATTTGATGAGTATATCAATATAGCGCCCGTCATCTTCTCCAGTGGTCACGGAGCAGTTATCAGGCCAGGCATGTTCGATTCGATTGCCCACGTTGATGATGTCATGTTCTTCAAGAAGGAGAAGACGGTCCGAATGCACGTGAATCAGAAACGTTCGCTCTGCGTCTGTCATTCGTACAGCATTTCCGTCGGTGAACGGCGGACATCACGGGGCACGGAAGGTTGACTATCCATTGCGAAAAACGTCGCAAGCCGTGCTCCCGTGCATGTCATTGTTCTGCCTTCTTATCGCGGGGGAATCACTGGTGCGATGTCGTTGACCCAGACTGAGTGATCGTCATCGCGAGGCAGTGTTTCGTCCAGCATGTGTTCAGCCTCAGTGTGAAGCAACCAGATCCCATGCGCGTCAAAGGTGAATCGACGGCCATCCGTCAGTGTTAGGTGGTCGGCATATTGGTAGAAGCCCCATTCGATAAGTCGTGAACCCAAAGCTGGTTCAGTTTCGAGTACAGCATCTGGATCGATGCGCGGTGTTTCAGCGTCGCGATACTGGGTGAATCGGAGTCCGTCCGGACGTTGGCAGAGTTCGACAACGTAGCTGAGCTCAGGTTCAAGTCCGAAGCGATTCCAGTTTGGATGACCGAGTTGCTTCGGGTTGGAGGGATCATGCCAATCCCAGCCGCAAGCGAAACACTGTTGTGCGAGATCGCTCGGCAATAGTGAGTGGCAGTAACGACAGATTGACATTTGGGGCCGCTTGATGGTTCGATTCAATTTCGTGGCAGAACGGTGCCCGTCACCGGGCCGGGAGTGTATAGTCAACCATTGCCAAATCGCTCGCAAGCCCGGCTCCGGTGCACGGGATTGTTCCCCGTTTCTTCATGGGCGATACTTCCGCGAATATAGTTCGGCAACGCCCGTGTCGGTGTCCAGTACCGTCGCATCGTCCGCAGTCAACGCAACAAGTTGCAATGTTCGGTATGCTTGTGAGTGGTTCTCATCCGTGATGATCAGATCGCCAGAGTCATTAATGTACCATTGACCACCCAGTGCGGCGACCTCGTGAATGTCACCACGTTTCGTGCCTTCGGTCCAAAGGACGCCGCCGCTGTCGCCGAAAGAATAGTTCGCAATGCGTTTCGGGTCCTGCAGCTCGTATTGCCAGTCTTCGGTTTGGAGATGTTTCCAAGAAACAGCCGGGGGCTCATTTGTGACGGACGGTGCCGTTGGTCCGCACCCCATGGTCGCTATGAGCAGCGAAGCACTCAAGGTGATGGTTGTCGCGTAGCGAAGCATTCACATATTTCGATCGGGGAACGGTTACGGTCACCTGGCCGGCGTGTGAAGGTCTCGACCAGCTGTGGCGGCAACGAGCCGGCTCAGGTGCACCGTGTTGTTCCCCGCTTCGGCCCGGAGACCGCGCACCTATTGTTGGGCGTTGGTTGTAAGTGTCCGATTCTAGCAGACCGGCGTTCGTCAGTGGTTGTTTTGCAAGATGGTGGTTTTAGGGTTGGCGTCGTGCCTCGCTGGTTGTTGGTCGTGTACCAATCTTTCGGTGGACGGCCGGGCGTTGGGAAATCAGCAGCTTAGATTGGGCACCCATTGGTAGCATCAATCCATTCGGGGAACGTCGGACATCACGGGGGACGGACGAAAGATTGTCCACTTCAATAACCGCGCAAGCCGTCCTCCCGTGCATGTCATGGTTCGTCGAATTCTATCGTAACCTGTCAGCGGAACGAATCGTGCAATTCCAAAATCCTCGCGATCCGATTGGACACTTCACGCCGTTCGATTGGCATCGTCACAAAATCATCGACACCTGCTTCGATGCTGCGTCCTATTGCATCAGCGTCTGACAGATTGACCACTGCAATGACAATCGATTCATTCTTGATGGTTTTGACCCAATCCAAGTGATCGCAGCAATCCTCCTGGACACCGACCAAGACAAGTTGCGGATGCGTTTGTTGAATGACTGCGACAGCATCACTGTCACGATCGACCACCGTGACATCGCAGTCTAAGGCAGACAATGACGCGCGTATCTCATGCACGGCGTCGTCATCGCTCACAGCAATCAAGACTTGTGTTGAGATAACCACGCGAACCTCGTCAAGTAATACAACAACCCGTCGTCCGGCGAACGGCCGCGATAACCGAGTCGCGGCGATTGATTTTCCATTGTCAAAAACGGCGACTCCGCGACTTCGGTTCATCGCATGGTTCGCCGCATCTTCAAGTCTGTGTTGGCGGTGAGTATGGATTTCCATCTTCGTGTTGGGCACGAGATAGGCCCTCGTGTTGAATCGAATCCGACTCGGCATCTTTGGAGGTTGGGGAGTCAGGGGCCAACATCAAGCTGATCCCTCCGTGCACGTTCCCAAAAAGTAATCCGGCGAGGATGCCGAATCCACCAAGCCCACCGACAATCTCATGCAAATAGTACTGGCTATTGTCAGCGATAAGTGCCCCAGTGGTCGCCCCGATTGTAAATAGAGCGGTAACCCACCATCGGACGGGGCGACCTTGGATTCGTTTCCGCTCATCAGTCTTTCCGATTGCATGCTGAAGTAGCGTTGCGATGCCAAATATCGCTAGCGCAACGACCAAGACGCCGCCAATCGCAGATATTCGCTCAGCGAACGTGACCGGGTCATTCATCATGTGGTTTCTTTACCGGCGAACGTCCAAAATCACCCGATCGCGACGAGAAATTCTCCATTGACAAAACGCCCGACTTCGCGACTCGGGTGCATTTTTTGGTTAGCTGCTTTCGTTCGATTCTGGTTCCGGGTCCTGAAACTCGATATTGCGTGGCGGCTCCATCATAGGCTCGTCGTGATTCTGTTTGTCAACAGCTTCAGAGTCCAAGAAACGTTTGGCCATGTCGGTCAGTAAACCGCGAATGAAACGTACGCCACGTATGTTGACAGACCAGTTGCGTTCGTATTTCTTTCCGCGGGTCGCCTGATGGGATTCGTAAGTTAGATCCCAAAGAGCTGCCTGAATCTTCAATTCGCGAAACACTCTGTCACCACGCCCGGTCCGGTTTGAGAAGCGGACAGGAATAAGGCCGAGCAAGACTACGGCACCTTCGGCACCGGCAAACGCGGGATCAACGATCAGTCCATGCTGTTCGAGTCGGCGAAGTGCCTCTTCTGCGCGTCCAAATTGAATGTTGGCTCTCGACAATGGACTACTTTCGTTGCGGTAGAGCTGGTCGGAGACCATCTTTAGGCAATCGAGCATCGGTGACGGAAGTGGTGACTTGTAAGACGGTTCGCAACGATGGGTCGCAGTCCGGTGCATAAGCGACATGCACTCGTCACGAAGCATTTGCTCCGTTTCGGGCAAACGGCGTCGTTTTCGGCCGCCGTCTCCCTCTGCGACATACAGCCAGCGTTCCAATAGCAGGCACGCAAGGTAGAACGTGTCCTTTGATGCAAGGACTGGGCTTGCCCGGTGTGTCTGAGGTACGTGACGCGATATAGATACGTCGACACGGTCGGAGTGAACAGTGAAAGTTGTTCCGTTCTCAGAACCGTTTACGCTAGCAGTTTGCCACGGACAGGCAAGTGCGAGACCCAATAGTGCAAATGCGTCATCAATCAGCCACTCGCTGTCTTCGGTCAGTCGTATTTGAGGAGGTAATTGCACGTTGTTTCCCTAGTTGCAGCAGCTAACGGCGGACATCACCGAGGACGCGCGAAAGACTCACCACTGCCAAACCGGTCGGCTCGCGTCCTTCGGTGGATGTCATGGTTACCCGCCGCTCGATGTCTCTGGAGTCGTTGCATTGCGAATGAAGTCGTCAAACGATTTGAGATCGGATTCAGACAGGTCGTAAGTAGCATGCAATAAGCCATCGCCAGGATAAACCCACAGTTCAGCTTTCGTGAGTTTAACGAAGTCGGCCGCTGAATTGCAGTCAAAAAACGAGAGGGCACTTCTAGCAAACTCGTCAGCGTATCCAGGTTTGCCGACCGCCCCGTCAATCACTTCTCGCTCTCGCCAATGTTCAAGAATCGAAAAAGCAAGTTCATGCTTTAAGAATCTAGAGCAGTCGCGGTCCTCCCAGACCGCAGGATTCAGCTCAAGTAGCCGAAGATTTGCGGCGCCATATTCGATTATTTGCAGAGTCGAGCGAGTGTCGTCAATCGCTTGGCGAAGAGCCTCAACTTCGCGTTTTCTTTGGTATTGGCTTACGAGCATTCCCATCGAGAGTGCAACGATCAGCACAAGAGTCAAACAATGCGTCAGTGTAAATCGCAAACTCAAAACGTGAGATGGATCTGCGGTGGGAACTTCTCAGTCGGGTAACGTAAAGGATCAACGGCCGGCGGCGAAAGACTCCACCATCATCAAACCAACCTGACACGCCGGTCCGTTGCATCCGTTGGTTCCCGGTTGTCCGGTCGAGACCGAGTGTGCCCATTCACGATGGAGTCGGGCATCACCGAAAGGTCGTCGTTGGGTTCGGTCGGCAGTCAAGGCGCCGGGTGTCAGCAAGTCGTTAACCATGACATACGCGGACGATTGAGCGGGAATCCGGTGTTCATCTTCAATTGCCAAGGGCCGTACACAGCCCATCAGCAGCGTGTTTGAACTGCGAAGCATCAACGAGCATTGGCGACAGGTTGCGTCGGATCGTTCGCTGTTTCGATTAGACGTTTGAATCGTGCTCGGTGACAGCGTGATTCCGATCCACATTAACGGGAGTCATGTACCGGGAACGACCCGGATCAGCGGGGACCGGGCGTTGGGCATCCATTTATGAAAACTGACCACCGGTCC
The DNA here is from genome assembly GCA_038748615.1 of Planctomycetota bacterium. GTDB lineage: Bacteria > Planctomycetota > Planctomycetia > Pirellulales > Pirellulaceae > Rhodopirellula. Next base: position 7,054 of record JBCDIU010000071.1, read on the forward strand.
TCCGTTGCATCCGATGGTTACCCGCCGTCTTCGTCGATCTTGGGCGTCCCGTCGGACTTTCGCATCGGGTAGAGCGTGAACGAAATCGAGCAGCCAACATTCGCAACAGCAGCAACGGTGATGGCGGTATTCCGATATTGTACGCCCACGTGTCCCAACAGTTAACACCGACGTTGAAATCACGAACGGTGTACTCAGCGAGTTCTTGTTTTGCAGCGTCAGATAGCCGGGATCGCACATCAATGAATGCAAGAATGTCATTCGTCGCACTGTCGTTCATTCGATCGACTTCGTAGCTCGCAGACCACGTCCCGTCTTGGGCCTCAACGTAATGGAGGATACAGCAAGCGTCGGAGAGTTCGGCATGCAGCACATCGAATGGCTTGGGCGACCGAAGGTCAAAATCCGTGTTGGCGTAGCTCGGTTCGATCTGCGTCAAACGTGAGTTTCCATTCAGTCGGGTAACTAATGTTTCTCCGGGGTTTCCCCGGAGAATAAGTAGGTTCGGGGTGTTTTGGGCGGTTTGCCGTGGAGAATAAGTGTCTTGTTCTCCATGGTCGAACGTCGCTGGGTGACTTGTTCTCGCCGAACACACCCCCTGATGGAACCAGATTTTGATGAGTAGCGAATGGACATGCAAGCGTTGGAGATAGGAACTGGCGAGCAGACACGGACGCGTTCCTTGAAACGTCTCTTGAGATCTCTCGCACCCGATTTTGTTTTAGGGGTGGCCGCTGAGAAAGTCAGTGAGTCACTGATGGATTGATACTTCTGGGCATTTGATAGCAATCGGCAATGACGCCAACGGCTTTCAAAACTTCAAAGTTTTTTCTTGATAAGCCATCGCGACGCGGTAAGCTCGCCGGCCCGCACGAGGGGCAATGGAACCCTTGTCTCTTGCCTGGTTCCGGAATGGAAACGGGCCGGGAGCCACCAGGCGTGCGATTTTGGTTACGTCGTGGGTCGATCATTCAGTGTCGATCGCCATGTCATCCGATATTCAATCGAGACCAGGCTGGGTGATGAACAAATTCTCGAAAATCGGAAGCCAAGAGCAACAACTGAAGTGGGCCTGGATCTGGTTTCGCCAGCTTGCGGGGTTTCATTCTCGTGATGCCAACGCGGTGTGGCAATTCACCGCCGATGACGTGATTGCCTATTTGCGGAGCCGTCGGGATCAGGGTGTTCCGGCATGGAAACGGATGAAGATCATTGAGGGTCTGATGACGTTTCGTCACCATGTTCAGCGACAATCACTGGACGATTTGCGCCCGCTGAAGTCAAAGATGCGTGAGATCATCCTCCTTGAACGACGGCGGGACCAGGGAGCGGCGACCATCGACGATGTTCCTGGGGTGATCGATCCGCGGGAACCTGACGCGATTCAATTGTTCCGTAAGGCCGCTCGCGCCGAAGGGCTGGCGTTCAGCACGGAGAAGGCTTACGTGAGAAAACTGAAAGCCTTCATGGCGGAGCGTCATCTGAAGTGCTTGGCCGACTTCGATTCGGTCACCGATCGCGATGTGGAAGATCACCTTTCGACAATGGCGGTCGACGGGAATGTAGCGGCGAGTACTCAGAACCAAGCATTCCACGCGCTACTGAAGTTCTTCACACTGGTGCTGAAACGCGACATGGGGCGGATCGAGGCAATTCGCGCCACCAATGGGAACTTTGTTCCGACGGTGTTGGATGAACAGGAGGTGGCGCAAGTCGTTGGCGGTACCCGGGGCGTTTATCGTGTGATCGCGTTGCTGCTGTATGGATGTGGGATGCGGATCAGCGAAGCCTTGAAGCTGAGGGTCAAGGACATCGATTTTGCGAATCGACAGATCGAGATCCGAGATTCGAAATTTGAGAAGAGTCGTTTGGTTCCGATGCCGGAGTCGCTGGTGGCCGATCTGGAACGTTGGGTGGATGCCCGTCGCATGTTGCACGAACACGATTTGGCGGAAGGGACCGCGTCGGTGTATCTGCCGTTTGCGTTGGA
>JBCDIU010000072.1:0-8698 GCA_038748615.1 Planctomycetota bacterium
CCCCTCCGATGCCGCCCCCTCCGATGCCGCCCCCTCCGATGCCGCCCCCTCCGATGCCGCCCCCTCCGATGCCGCCCCCTCCGATGCCGCCCCCTCCGATGCCGCCCCCTCCGATGCCGGAGGGGTACGAGATCGCGCCAAACAACTCATCGACATTCTGTGGAACCGACAGTACCCGGTTGCGGTCAAACTCCACACTGTAGGAGTATTGGATGTCGACCGCATCACTACCGTGCCGTGCCGCGTCGATATCCAGGTCCCACCGCAGAATCCCGTGCGGCATCTGCATGCGTACGTACAAAGGATCATCGCTGAGCCCGGGTGTGGCGATGGTTCGCTGTACTCGGGTTTGCTGCGATTGATCGGGAATCGGCATGCGGTCAAGCAGGCGGACTTGGATGGGCGTGGTTTTGAAATTGTTGATGACCAGTTTGTAGTCAAACGCGAGCCGTCGGTTGCCACCCTGCACCATTTCTTCCTTGGACGTCAACTCGCGCCGCGTCCGAACTTGGCCATCGGCGCCCAGGCCGATCGTCAGGCGTTGGCCGGCGGCGATCGTTGGTAGGTTCATCGTTCCGACGAATCGGTCATCCAAATAGACCGATACGGGACCACTCAGCAGGCCCATGTCCAGATCATTGATCGCTTCGGCTTCTCGGTATGCGAAGCTGGACAACAACGGCGTGGCCGTGTGAAACCATTCTGCTGCGAGCGTCGCGTCGACAATTTCAACCAACTGCTGTTCACGCCGCGACGGAAGACTGACCGGTTGGGCAATGAGATACGTTTGGCTAGCCACCTCGTCGGTGGTGCTGTCCTGAGCGCCAAGGGTCGCTTTGGCGGACGCCCGCAGTTCCAGTTCTTGCATCTGTCCGGCAAGCCGATTGAGCGTCAGGTCTCGCTGTTGTTGGCCGGCATTCCCCTGACCAGCTGCGGAGGTCTCTGCCGTTCGTTGTTGACCACGAATGGCTTGCACCATTCCTTTGAAAGCCGACGCTTGGGCTCGCTGACTGGGCATGGCGAGGGCGCCTCGATTCGTCGCATCGGCCGACATCTCCATGTCCATGCCCATTCCGTACGAATTGATCGATATTTCGTCCATCAACATTTCCTCCGCTAGCTCGAATTCCCCCGCTTGATCGGGCGTCACCGCAGCGATTCGTAGCGGCGTCAACATCGGACCGGACGCGCTGACGCTTGGTGATGCTGTCGAGAGCGTGAGTCGGACGTTGTCCCAACTCTCTCCACTGAGTTGCTCGATGACCGCGCCGTATCGCAATTCGATTGCCGACTGGGCCGAGCGACCGTTGATGGCATACTGCGGTGACCAGCGGCAACCGCCGACGCTGTAGCGCAGTCGAAGCGTGCCACCGCGTTGCGCATCCATGTCCACAAAGACCCGAGCGCGATAGCGAGATCGTGGCGTTCCCGCCGTAAGCTGGGATCGCTCTCGTGATCTTTGCGCGATCTGCTCTTCGATGCTGACCCTCTCCGTTTCAATTCTAAGGGATCGCTCAGCGAGCTGTTCGCGTTGCTCAAGTGCTAGTTCCCACATCGCGCGGAGGGCATCCGCGTTGAGCACGCCCCGGCTCAGGTCGAGCGTGGTCGACTAATGGGTAAACGAGGTCAATTGCTGGAGCGATGACAGATGGGATTGGATCAGTTGCGCCTCGTGATCCAGTCGCTTCATTTGCGTTTGCAGTTGTTTGATCTGATCGTCGAGTGTTCGGACGTCCGCTTGCACCGATCCGTCGATCGGCTCGTCGATGACGCTAACGGCGCGAATGGCAATGGAGTCATCGCCCTCGGCGAACAGACTCGGGGGCAGCAGTTGTTCCGGCAGGCCGTCAATGAGGATCTCGCGCGTTCGACGGGGATCGTCAGCGACGCCATCCGCATCGTCGGAGTCCGCACCTGGAATCGTGATCGTGCGTGTGACCAGAGCGGAGCTGCGATACAACGTCACATCGGTGAGAACGCCGGTGAAAGTTTCAGCCTGCGTCGGCGGCGAGGGAAAGGCCAACACCTGGATCGTGACAAACGGGACGGCGATGAAGGCCATTGAGTAGCGAGCGTGGTGCATGACGCACCTCCCTTGGACAGTGGAGAAGAGATTCCGAGGAGAGCTTCAGCATATCGCACTTCGATCGTTGGCTGGTTCCTTCCTACCGCGTCGGTTCTGGATCGTCGCCTGCCTTGTTATGATGAGGTTCTCTTCGAATTACTCACCGCATCCGTGTCTTGTGGATTTCATGTCGCCCACCAGTACCACTGGTTTACCGCTATCACAAATTCAAGCCGTTCAGCGACGGTCTAAACTCTTGCCAGTGCATGTCGGACTTGGACGAGCCGTTCCCAGAATACGTTCAACGAATTGAGTGCGTCGTCTCGGCAAACGGCTGAGACAACTCTTCCACCCCTTGCGGGGAATCATCGCTCGATAGGTAGCCCATCTCACCCATCGTTTCCCGATGGTCGTGAACGATCAGATCAATTTGCTTCCTGGTGAGGTTCTCGCGCCAGTGGCCGGATCTTCCTTGTCTAAAGAATCGACCGCCCTTCGACTTGTTACTCCGCTCGGAGAATCCATCACTGTCTTCTTTTTGTTGTAGCTTTGAAAACTGTGTCTGCTTCACCGCATAGTCAAGTCTATCACAATCAATTGGCCAACCAAGAAAAGTCAATATGTTACGAAGGGTTGGCGTCAAATGTGTTTTTAAGTCTTCGTATCGGACTAGGTGCACGGGGAACTCACGTTGGTTACACCATGAGCAGACGTGCTCGCTCCAGGTACTGAGGTGTTGCTTGACCAGCGATTCGTGAGGACCACCGATCGTATAGCCTGGATGATTCATCTTCGCGATCGCTCGATCAATGGAGAGCCCCATATGGTCGGCGAATGAATCAACCACATCCAGTGGGTTGCGAACGACATAAATGGCACCCAACGTCAACTCATTTCGGATTAGCGGATAGCCGTTGTGTCTCATGCGAGCGTCGTGTGTCTTGAGCAGCACCGGAGGGCGAACTCTTTTCGCGATGTCTTCTTGCACTCGCTGTCTCGCTTGGTCAATCTCCAGCGTCGAGAGTTCCGATTGCCCAGTGATCCGTTCAAACTCGTTTCGACGCGATGCCGACATCGTTGCGCGATACGCATCAGTTAGCTCGAACTCGACAACTCGGTTATGCTGATAAGCGGCCAGCAGCATCCGCATCCAAGTATTCCCGGACTTTGGATACGATGCCAACCAAACTAACCGTCGCTTCGCCACTTCACTCATTGGTAAATGATTCCGTTCGGCGTAACGACCGGATTGCCTTCGGGCTGGCGAGTCTTGTCAGTGAACCAATGGACGTTCATCGGATCGGGGTCAAAATGATCCTCAAACCCTTCGAATCGCTGACGCGGATACCACGTTAGCCGCATGGACTGGGCGTTTTGACGTATGTGAAGATGTAGGTTCTCGGGAAGTCGTGGATCCCGTTTCCCCTCCGGTACTTGCACAAGATTATTGGCAATCATTTCGGAGGTCCATTCCTTTTTGTAAAGTACAATCCCCATCCGCTTGTTATATCGTTCCCTTGTCAAACCCAACTCGTTGAGCCGTGCTGCAAACTCTTCCAGTTCCGGCTTGTATGATTGATATCGCTCGGGGTGAAACCGGCCAACCCGGTCGGTATTGAGCGGATTGCCGCGCGTGTCCCGCCAAAATCGATCGGAGATGTCCGTCCGATCCGCAGCGACTTTGGTAAGGTCACAACCTCGTTTTTGCAAATGAAGCGCCAATGGGAAATTCTGCAACTGGACGGGAACGAAGATAGCGGGCATCTTGTCGAGTCCAGTGACGTCCCAATCACCGGAAGCCTCAACGTAGCGATCCACCTTTTGAATTTGACCTGGAAAGACACCCATCAAAATGCTGTGCAGCATTGGATATCCGCTCCAGTGATCGTGGTCCGTCCAATCAATCCCTCGCGCTTCGCAGGCCGAAACGACCAAGTCAAACGTGGCGGCTCGCCCACTGGTGGCGACCTCGGTCAACACACTCATCCCTGGCCGGGCCAATCCAGAGACACTCGACGATTCCGTTAGCCGAAGCGTCGGATCGGCTCCCGCGTCGAGCAGCGTGCTCATGATCTCATGACGTTCAAACGGGAAGGCGAACAACAGCGGCGTCATCCCCGCATAGCCAATGTCATTGACGTCGGCGCCGGATGCGATCGCCCGATTCAAAGCTTCGACATCCGCGCGTTCGATTGCCAGGCACAATTCCATCGTTTTTGGATTCTCAAAGAATCGCGTCGTCGTCAACCCATACGTGTTTCGATATTGCTCCTCCGTGAGGGGCGCATAATCGGAAAAAGTGGGTGGCTCATGTGCATTTCCAGCCGGATTCCATCCCTTCAAAGGGCTGGCCGACTCGTCCCTTTTCCAAACCTGCACCTTGAAACCTCGTGCGCGTAGTGATTCGGCGGTGATAGGTGGTTCATCCTCGCGGCGGACCAACGGGATCGAATCAAGGAACGCGGGGAAGTCGGAGAAATCCGGCGGCTCTTGGTTGAGGTCCATCATCATTGGATCGAATCTTTGAGGCGGTGGTTTTGGCGGCGTCTCACCTACTCCCTGCGCCTTGAGATATACGTACAGTCGCTTCGCATCACGTGCATGCCTCGACAACGGATCCATCTTCTTGTACGAGTACTTCAGCTCCACGAGAAGCTTATCCAGCGTCGTTCTCGTACTGAAAACAAATTTGTCTTCGTCAAGGTCGTACTCGAGGAAAGTACGTTTCTCGTGCGGATTAACCCCTCGACCGAAGAGATCGAACGCGAAATGGAAATCGGCAAAGTGAATCGCCTGATGCGCGACCGTTCCGCCCGAGCTGAGTCGCATATTGATTTTGCCGCCCGCATTCAAATACGCTTTGAATTTTTCCATTTTTTCGGTCCCCCTGGACCAAAGAATGAGTTCAGGGAGAGGGCCGTACCGTCCGTTCGTATCCGGATTACCGCCATAACGCATGCACAGCTGGAAGTAGCCATCGTATGGGCAACGCGCCGCCCATTCGGTCACGCTCTTGCCCACGACACTGAAAGGAGCCGCGTGATCCCACTTGAAGTCGGGCATCCCTAGAAGACGACAGTTGGGGTCGGCTCCCCGAAAAAGCAAATACTCAAACCGTTCGAATTTTCGAGAAAAGCTGGACCAAAACAGAGGAGTCAATCCGCTTCGACCGACGGCATTGACATTCGCGCCTTCATCGAGGGCGCGTTTCATGGCCGGTAGGTCATTCGCCTCAATCGCCTCACACAATTGGATGTCCAGCGGGTGATGGAAGTAATCCGCAGCTACCCAACCGTTCAGTGCTCTGATCATGGATTCTGGCACAACCCGTTCGGAATCGTCGTCGGCCTCGCCACCGGTTGTCGAAGTGCACAGCGATACCAGTTGTATCAACACCACAAAGATGAACGATGGCCGAGTCATGAAACGTTCCAGAGCACTAAGATTTTGTCTAATCCCATTAACAGCGGGATGACCTCGAAGTCGATGTTTCGCGATGCATCACTGGTCTGCTGACTCACTACGGATCTCGGCGATCCAACGCATTCCACCAGAGATCTGTTTCAACGCCGTCAGGTAATTGTCCGTCATGATCCTCGGTTAGTAAACCATAATTCATTGCCCCAAGTTGATGATTCTCTAGCATTGCCAACAAACCTATTGGCAGTCCGATAAGGCTCGTGTCATTCGGATCCGTTTCCTGTTCGCCGTCAATCATGTACCTGAGACCCCGTGCAGGGTGGAGAAAATCCGCGAGGAAATCAAGAATGTTGCCAATCGGTACCCCGAATAAGTCTGCTAGAACCTCCACCCCCAGCTTTCTGTCCTGGAAGTAGTTCAAAATGTCATACTCCATCACATAATCCTCTACATATTTTTCAGCCGAGTTCAACCTTTCAACAGAACCCGGATACTTTTCGAATCGGCGTTCACCATCTTCGCCCCCGATGTATAGGATGGCCTCATTCACGCCTGCGGGATTGAACGTATCTGCCTTGATACCAGAGACGGCGTAAGCGACCGTTGCTAAACCGCCCCCGAGGGAGTGCCCGGTGAAAGTGATGATGTCCGCCAAATTTTTCGGAATATCACTTGCGATTGCCATCGCATCGTCGTACTGACTCGATTCGCCACTGTGCGCTTGACTTAAATCTTCGCGAATATCATCGAGACTGTCCAATTCAGTGCCAGCAAATGCGATGATGTACCTGTAGGTAATCCATTCTCTATAAACTGCTACCTTGAAACCTGCATCGCCTTCCTTCTCAACGGCGTTTGTTAAATGATCGCCAAAACCCAATCCACGCAAAGTTTCACCGGTTTGCTTTTGCAAAGCCCAGCGTTTGCCGTCTTTCAGGTCGTAAACGAGCTCAGATGCCAGCATTGTCCGGAGGGCTTCGCCGTTGAGTCCGTGATCCTCAACCCCCGATACATCTCGGCGGTTTAGATTTTCGTAGAATGAGTTGGGCTCGACGTTCATGCGGCGAACGGTGTCACGAGGATTGCGTAGTTGCAATCCTGTTAGAGTGGCTGTGATTCGATCAATCGGTTTACCAACCTCTTCGACCGCTTTCTTTGTTGACACTCCGGTTGCATTCAGTGCTTCAACCCAGACCACGATCGTCCCGTTGGATGCGCGGTAACCTAAGTCTTGAAGTGAATATTCGACTCCGGGTATCACCACCGACTTCATCGGATCCGGGTCTTGATTTCGGTCGATCGCTTCTGGGACATGCGGGTGGAACGCAGCAGGCGGAAACACCGTCATTCGAACCTGCCCCGATGTGCGATTGGACTGTTCGGTGAAGATGATGCGCGCTGGAGTGGTGTCCGCTCGGATTCGGGGTGGTAACCTCAGTACCATGGGAGCAAAACGGGCGTTTCGGCACTGATGCTCGCTGCCGTTTGCACCAGGCACGCACAAGAGCTTGCCCAAGGCATAGTCGAAGTCTTCCAGTTTGTCTTCGTCATTGCTCCCCGAAGGATACGCCCATCCATTATTGTTATCGCTATCGATGTCGAGGTCGATTCCCCATGCATGCACGACAAAAGTCCCGCCGTGAACCGAGTCGAAATCGTGGCCATAGTCATACTCATACGCATGACCATGGGCATATGCGATTTCAGCGTCATAGTTCCATGATAGATGAATTTCAGAGACACCCGGTTCGAGTGCCTCGATGTAGAGGACTTCTTCTCCGTCGTAGGGCGAGACATAGTGTGGGAACAATTGGACGGATTCATCAAAGGCCATCTCGCCGTAGTCGTCGGCAGGCAAGATGCGTTGTGTTTTTTCGACGTCCTTCCAAACTCGGATTGAATTTAATGGAAAATCAAGCACGAATCGCCCTTTTGTCTCGTCCATCTGTGGCGTCCGAAGCGAACCGATGTCGATGGGACGAATGTCATCATCCAGCAATGATTCATTCGATTCGAACGCGTCGCCGACACCGTTTTCGTTATCGTCATCCGAGTTGGCATCGATATTGCGTCCGCTGATCGTGATTGTCGTTGACCCTCCGTCATCATCACTTATCGTGATGATTGCGGGATAGAGCGTCGAACGGGAGTCACCCATTCCGAATTCACGCGTGACTGTTATCGAGGTCGTCCAGTCGTGGTCACGTTGCCCAGGAGTGATGGTTTGCTCGGATATATGGCCGTCAGCCCATTCGACTTCCAGTCGTAACCTATCTTCCAAACCGGGATCGGCGACTGAAACAGAAGCCGAATGCACAACAACAGAATCTGAGAACACAGCGGCCTGAACCTCCCCAACGGTCACGCCCACGTTGACTGCAGACTCTATCACGATTTGGTTCACCGTGGATGAAAGCTGAGCGGCAGAAACGAATACTGGCGACACGTTTGACACGCCGACCGAACCTTGGAAGGTCTCGGACCCAAAGACTACTTCGTATCGAATTTCATCGTTGGATGTCCCATCGGCCAAAGTTGGTGCGTCGTCAACGATGTATGCTTCGTGCATCAAATAGCCGGAGCCGTAGCGATAGATGCTATCGCCGTCAAAACGAGACGTCTCGGATTCGGAGTAGATGCCATCCGCATTGCTGTCGACTCGTATGATCAACTCTGGAGGCAGCAGTTCACCGTTGCCGTCGATGTGGAGGTCCACATCGACGATAAATGACTCACCTTCTTCTAAAGTGGAGATGTGCGCGCCATCTTCTCTGTAGACGTAGACTTCTCGGATGTAGTAACTGGCCGAATTGTGGCTGTTCGTATCATCCGGAGCATCGGCGCCAGGGCCTGGGCCGGCATCATCCGAGTGGGGCGTTTGTTGACCTGTGTCCGTGGGGCTACCCGTCGGAGTGCCGGTACCGGTGCTGGAGGGCGAACCACTTGGAACTCCACTACCTGACGGAGTTCCACTACCGGACGGGGCTCCACTACCGGACGGGGCTCCACTACCGGACGGGGCTCCACTACCGGACGGGGATCCACTACCGGACGGGGATCCACTACCAGACGGGGATCCACTTCCCGACGAGGTTCCACTACCGGACGAGGTTCCACTACCGGACGAGGTTCCACTACCGGACGAGGTTCCACTACCGGACGGGGTTCCACTACCGGATGGGGTTCCACTACCGGATGGGGTTCCACTACCGG
>JBCDIU010000073.1:0-8417 GCA_038748615.1 Planctomycetota bacterium
GAAACCGAAGGGTCCGAGGCGATAGTTGATCGATACGAGTACGACTCCCTCGCCAGCCAACTTCGATCCTTCGTACATGTCTTGGTGACTCCACCCACGGTTCAACCCTCCGCCATGAATCCAAACCATCACCGGCAGCTTCTCGTCCTCTCCGATATTCGTCGACCAGATATTCAGGAACAGGCAATCCTCGCTCATCTCGGGAGGATTCGTTCGCCCTTGCATGCTTTGCCAACCCACGTCACCGAACTGGGTACAGTCCCGCACTCCCTGCCATGGCGAAGCCGGTTGCGGAGGACGCCATCGACGGTCACCGACCGGCGGCGCCGCATACGGGATCCCACGAAAGACCGTCAGTCCGTCGGCAAGCTGTTCACCGCTGACTCTGCCACAGGCTGTTCTTACGGCAGGCGTCGCGATCGTAACCTCCTGCCCTAACACCGCTGGAGGTAAAAGAAACAAGATGAGAGCGACAACTGCTTGAATAGACTGGCGTGTCTGCATTGGTGGATTCTTCTGCGAGGGCTCTTCGACGCGGCATGAACTGACAATTAGGAGTGAATGACGACCGACTTCATCTCGGTCATCTCTTCGATGGCGTATTTGGGACCTTCCTTCCCGATCCCACTGTCTTTCAGTCCGCCATAGGGCATCAAATCCGTTCGCCAGAGCGGCCCACAATTGATATGGATGTTCCCACTGTGAACCTCGCGGGCGAATCGAACGGCCGCGTCGATGTCTTGCGTGAAGACGCCGGCGCTGAGCCCAAAGCTGGTATCGTTCGCCATTCGAATGGCATCTTCGACGGTGGCGGCCCGGCTTACGGCAACGCCCGGCCCGAACAATTCTTCCTTGACTACTTTCATTTCGGGCTTCGCGTCCAACACGATCGTGGGTTGCATGAACGCACCATCGCGCTCGCCACCACATGCGATGTTCGCGCCCTGAGATGCTGCCTCCTGGATCCAACTTGCGACTCGCTCCGCGTCGGCTGCTCGAACCATCGGCCCCAGCTCCGTCGCCTGCTGAAGTTGGTCGCCGGAAACGATCGATTGAACCTGCGGAATCAGCTTGGTCATCAGCTCGTCGTGTACTTCATCAGCGACAATCAAACGCTGAGCAGAGATACAAACCTGTCCGGCATTGGCAAACCCGCTCGTGATGGTCGCTGTGACGACCTTATCGATGTCAGCGTCGGGCAAGACGATCAATGGGCTGTTGGAACCAAGTTCCATCGTGACCTTCTTGATGCCCGCGATGGAGCAAATCTGTTCGCCGACAGGCTGACTTCCCGTAAAGCTGATCTTGCGAACTCGCTTGTCGCCGCAGATCCCGTTGCCAATCACACGGCCACTTCCTGTGATGCACGACAAACCTAGCGGAGGAAGGCCGGCTTCCAAAAGAATCTCAATCAGCTGCAGCGCGATCAGAGGTGTGTCGCTGGCTGGTTTCAGGATGACCGAGTTACCCGCAGCGATCGCGGGGCCGATCTTGTGGCAAACGAGGCTGAGCGGGAAATTAAATGGAGTGATCGCTGCGACAACACCGCAGGGAACACGCAACGTGAATCCAAGCTTGTTCTTGACGCCTTGACCGCCGTCCAGTGGAAGGACCTCACCGCCGAGTCGCTTCGCCTCTTCGCCGCTCAGTTCGATGACCTGCACGGATCGTTCCACCTCAAGCATTGCTTCTCGAATGGGCTTGCCTTCCTCACGGCTAAGAGTCCTGGCCAGGTCATCACGACGCTCGAGCATCAAATCGGCGGCACGTCTTAGAATCTGAAATCGTTCGTATCCGGACAATTCGGCCATGATCGATGCACCGCGAGTCGCCGCATCCAGCGCGGTTTCTACATCGGACTCATTAGCGGTAGGCACCGTATCGATCACATCGCTATTGGCCGGATTGACGACATCAATTCGCTCATCCCGATCCTGCCATGTGCCGGCTAGAAAGAACTTCATCGCAAGTTGTCCTGTGCAAGTTTTGTAACCATGGGACCTACATGGATCCGCTGAGCATCGTTTTCGTGTCTTCGACCGACGGTTGTTTTGGGGACAAATCCAACAACCTTTGAAGCGACATCGACGTGCTGGCCAACGCATCGATATCGTCTGACTTGGCACCGAGTTCGGACAAACCGGTGGGAAGTCCGATGGTCTTTCGCAACTGTTCGACCGCGTTGATGCCAGCTTCGGCCGCCTGCTCGCTGGGCATCAATGAAGCATCAGCCAAACCCAGTAGCTGCGCGATCTTGGCGAGACGCTTGGTTCGTTCGGGCATCCAGAATCGCATCACGGAAGGCAGCACCAAAGCGTTGCCAATGCCGTGGCTGCACTTGAACTTCGATCCAATGGAGTACTCCAAAGCATGAGCCATCGAAACACCACACGAGGAAAAGGCAGCCCCCGCTAAAGTCGCTGCCAGCGCCATCGCGCTTCGGGCGGAAAGATCCTCAGGTTGGTCAACCGCCCGTTGCAGGTTTTCTCCGACAAGAGCAATTGCCTTCTCTGCATACAGGTCACCAAGCGGATGATTCCCCTCGTAAGGCAACCCGACGGACGGGTCTTCTTCGAACTGATAGAAACTCGTGACGAGGTAGGCTTCGATCGCATGTGTCAAAGCATCGATGCCGCTTTCGGCCGTCACCTTTGGCGGACAGCTGATTGTCAGGTAGGGGTCGACGATTGCGACGTCCGGACGAATGTGTTGGCTGAGGATCGCCGCCTTCCGCCCGGTTTTGCTACTCATCAAAACCGCAGAGTGAGTCACCTCGCTGCCCGTACCGGCTGTCGTGGGGACGCACATCAGTGTGGGTGTGGGACCAGGAACCTGATCGAAGCCCAACAGGGATTCCGCATCGCGCTGGTGAGCAAAGCAAGCCAACGCCGCTTTGCTCAGATCCATGTTGCTACCGCCTCCCACAGCCACGACAACGTCAGGCTTGAATTCACGCGCGACGTCGGCGACGCTCTCGACGGTGGCCGTTGACGGTTCGACTTCGCCCTCGGCAAAGAGTTTTAGTTCGGCGGCCGAAGGTTGAGCAGCATCTTGCACCTGAGCAACGATGCCCGCATCGACCAGTACTGTATCACTGACCACCAAAATCCGGCTGGCGCGACGACGGTCAATGATACCCGCCAGGGTACGAATCGCCCCTGGCCCAAAGGTGAGTTGGGAACCGGAGAAAAAATTCCAGGTCGTTCGCTTGGGTGCTTCGATCATGTCGTTTCCGCCTGGCAAATCATCACATCGTTCTTCCGCCGTCGACGACCAGGATTTGTCCGGTCGTCAGCGATGTTCCGGTCGCCAAGTATTCAATCGCGTCGACGATGTCGTCGGGTTGTGCCATTCTTGGTATCGGAAAGCTCGCCACTCGTTGCTGCATCTGTTCGTCGGTCATGCCTTTGCGAAGCCATCCGCTGTCGATCGGCCCCGGGCAAACCGCATTGACTCGAATCTCCGGTGCAAGTGCTCGTGCAAGCGACTTGGTCATGGTGTTTAGAGCGCCTTTGCTGGCGCAGTAGGCAACCGAAGATCCCGCACCGGACACACCAGCCACGCTGGAAACGTTGACAATCGATCCTCCGCCGTCGGCCCGGAGCAACTCTTCGCAAGCACGCGTGACAAAGAAGGGACCTTTGGTGTTGACCGCCAGGATCTGGTCCCACATCGGTTCGGTCATGCCGTGGAGATCAGCGTGCTCGACAAAGTGAGTCGTACCCGCACAGTTCACCAGAACGTCCAACCTGCCGAAGTGCCGTTTCGTCGATTCCGCCATTTCGACCGTTGCCGTGTCATCGCTGACATCGCACTGGACCGGTACCGCTGAGACCGAAACCGATTCGCAACGGCGAACGGTCTCCGTTGCGTCGTCCTCGTCTGGGCCCAGAAAGTTGACCACGAGATTGTAGCCTGCATCCGCGAAACGAATCGCACAAGCACGTCCAACACCCGTCGCCGCGCCGGTGACCAATGCCACTTTATCGGACGCGGACATCAGGGCTTCTCCAATAGCATGGCGATGCCTTGACCCACTCCGATGCACATCGTGCAAAGTGCGTATTTGGTATTCACCAGTTGAAGCTGTCGAGTTGCCGTCAAAACGAGTCTTGCGCCGCTCATCCCCAGTGGATGACCGATCGCGATCGCTCCTCCGTTGGGATTCACGTGAGCCGCATCGTCATCGATTCCGAGTTCTCTTAGAACTGCGAGACTCTGTGATGCGAAGGCTTCGTTGAGTTCAATGACTCCGATTTCTTCGATGGCGACGCCCGTTTTTTCGAGCAAACGCTTCGTTGCCGGCGCCGGACCTATGCCCATGATCCGAGGCGGTAGCCCCACGACGGTAGTCGCAACGACGCGCGCCATTGGGTTCAAGCCGTACTTTGTCACCGCCGCATCGGAGGCGATGGACATGGCACAGGCACCGTCATTGATCCCTGAAGAGTTCCCCGCAGTCAGCGTTCCGTTCGACTTGACGTAGGGTTTCAGCTTTCGAAGACCTTCGATCGTGCTGCCAGATCGCGGATGCTCGTCCTTGTCGACCACGATGGGATCACCTCGCCTGACCGGGATGGTGACAGGGATGATCTCATCGCTGAAAAAGCCTCGTTCCGTTGCCGCCTCGTTTCGCAACTGGCTTCGTAGTGCAAAGGCGTCTTGATCTTCGCGGTTGACATTGAATTCTTCGGCGACGTTTTCGCCTGTTTGCGGCATCGTATCGCAGCCAAAGTCCGACCGCATTCGCGGGTGCACAAAACGCCAGCCCATTGTCGTGTCTTCCAGCGTGACATCTCTGCCGAAAGGCGTCACCGACTTTGGCACAACAAAAGGAGCTCGAGACATCGATTCCACGCCGCCAACGATGCACAGGTCGGCTTCGCCGGAGCGAATCGATCGAGCCGCCATGGACACGGCGTCCATCCCGGAAGCACACAAACGGTTCGCGGTGATCGCCGGCACGCTATCGGGTAACTTCGATAGCAGCCCGGCCATGCGAGCAACGTTGCGGTTGTCTTCACCGGCTTGGTTGGCACAACCAACAATCAGATCATCCGTCGAACTCCAGTCCACTGCATCACTTCGATCCATCAACGCATTGATCACCGTGACCATCAAGTCATCGGGACGCACCGAGGCGAGCGAGCCACCGTATCGACCGACCGGTGTCCGGATTCCGTCGCAGATCCAGGCGTTCGTCATACCGATTGCTCCTGTGCGTGGGCCAGCGTGGTGCGCCGCTCCAGATCACGCAGCGTGTTCAGTTCCGTCTCGGTTGGCGGATCTGTTTCACTCATGTCATCCGCAAACTTGACATCCCATCCGGTCGCGTCGCGGATCTGGTCTTTCGTGACACCGGGATGCACCTGAGCCACGACCAACTCTTTGGACTCCGGATCGGGGCGTAGCACGCCTAGGTCGGTAATCACCGCACTTGGGCCGCCACGAGTCAAACCGGCTCGCGCCCGCGAGTCACTTCCCTCCAGGTAGCCCGCTGAAGTGATGAAGTCGACTTTCTCGACCAGCTTGCGTTTGTCATGACCGATGATGATCAGGGTTTCACCGGCGAGCGCCGCGATCTCCGGCGCTCCACCGGCACCGGGCAGCCGCACCCTTGGATCGTCATAGTCGCCGATCACGGTGGAGTTCAGGTTGGCAAATCGATCGACCTGGGCGGCACCCAAGAATCCGACTTCGACACGTCCGCCTTGAAGCCAGTACGAGAAGATCTCCGGCGTGGAAACCACCGTATCCGCCGTCGTCGCCAACTCGCCATCGCCTATCGACAAAGGCAACACGCTTGGGCGAGTTCCGATCGTGCCGCTCTCGTAGATCAAGACGACTTCCGGAGCATGAGTAAGCCGGGCGAGGTTGGCCGCCTTGGACGGGATGCCAATTCCAACAAAGCACACGGCCCCATCACGCAGCAAACGCGATGCGACGATGGTCATGATTTCTGACGGAGTAGCTTCGAGTGTTGACATCGATCAAGTACTCACAGCGGAGTCAGGAGACAGCATCACATTCATCGACATCCACTCGTTGAAGGTGTCTCGGGATCGAGAGATCGCGTCCCACTCCTTATAGAACTCGTTATCTCGCTCATAGAAGCCATGGGCATAGGACGGCGACGCTCCTTGAGGGACGTGGCATACAGCCGTGACCACCCACGAAGGCAGGACGCATGCGTTGGGCGGTGCGTTCAAGTCGTCGACGATTTCTTCCACCGTCACGATCACGCGTTTTGCGGCCAAGGCACATTCTTTTTGGACGCCCACGATTCCCCATAGGTAAACGTTGCCGCGCCTGTCCGCTCGTTGAGCGTGGATGATCGCGACGTCCGGTCGAATCGCCGGCACCACTGCCAGCTTTTCACCCGTGTAAGGGCAGTCGATGAAACGAATACTGGGATTGTGATTGGCCAGGTCCGACCCAATGAAACCCCGAAGCATTCCAAACGGAAGCCCCGCGGCACCGGCGGTGTAAGACGCGGTCATGGCCGCGTGGCTTCGCTCATCGATTTCGATCGCACCCGGATACTGGTTCTCGACCGCATCCCGCAAACGATGCAGCGAGCCGACACCCGGATTACCACCCCAAGAGAAGATCAACTTCTTCGCGCATCCCATCCCGATCATCTGATCGTAGATCAAGTCAGGTGTCATGCGCACTAAAGTCAGATCGCGCCGTTGCTGACGAATGATCTCGTGTCCCGCCGCGAACGGGATTAGATGAGTGAATCCCTCAAGCGCGACGACGTCACCATCCAGAACGTGGCCGCGGATGGCATGGTCGATTGGAAGTAGCTCTGCCATGTGGCGACTGTATGCGAAAAAGAGACCTACGGAAGTCGTGTGCGAATAAAAACAGATAGTTGACAATCGTAGCGGCTGTGCGATATCCTGTCAATTTGTGCGATTATCGCACTTCCTGGGTCTAGTCGCCAGTTGCATCGCCAGTTCCGACACGAAGTCGACCATTAAGAGTGAATCATCATGGAGCAACGACGTCGCGAAATGCACCAATCAAAAGAGTCTTTGCTATTTCGCAGCGGTGACCCTAACTTCATGACTTCGTTGGTTCGAGGACTGGAAGTGCTCAGGTCTTTCTCGCAATCTGATGGCGTGTTGACCGCAAGTGAGATCTGCGAGCGAACAAGCCTTTCGCGAGCGGTCGTACGCCGCTGCCTGTACACACTGTCCGAAGCCGGTTATGTCCAACGTGCTCGCGATGGTTTCCAGCTGGACATCAAAGCACTGTCGCTCGCACAACCGTTCTTGTCGGCCGCAAATTCGATGCCCGCCATCGCCCAGCCGTACTTGGAGACGTTAAGCCAGGAGATTCATGAATCCTGTTCAGTGGCAGTCTTAGACTGCGACGATGTGGTGTACGTCGCTCGAGCTGCAACTCAACGAATCATGACAGTGTCGTTGGGTGTTGGCAGTCGATTGTCCAGCAACCACACGTCGCTCGGCCGGGTTCTTCTGAGCCCTCTCACGAAC
Source organism: Planctomycetota bacterium (assembly GCA_038748615.1). Taxonomy (GTDB): domain Bacteria; phylum Planctomycetota; class Planctomycetia; order Pirellulales; family Pirellulaceae; genus Rhodopirellula. Next base: position 7,506 of record JBCDIU010000073.1, read on the forward strand.
GAAGAACTGAAAGCCCATCTTCGCCGAAATCCGCTCGTACGGCACACGCCAAAGTCGATTGTTGAAAAGCGTGCGTGGATCAAATCGATCAGATCCGTTTCGGAAACCGGATACGCAATCATCGACGAGGAGCTTGAGATCGGACTCCGCTCGCTAGCAGTACCGATAGTCACGGAGGGCTCCAAGCTGGTTGCCGCAATGAACGTTGGGGTAAACGCCAATCGCGTTACTAACGCACAGCTAAGATCGAGAATCCTCCCGCCGCTTCTAAGCACGGCCGAGAAACTGTCGTCCCGACTGTGAGGACTACGTGGACCGGCTAGCTGACCTGCTTCAAACCAGCTGCCTAATCGAACAAAGCAGTGCTGGTCACCTCCAAAGCCCCTAATAACAGCGTCAAAGTCGGTATTCACGGCGGCCTGATCTTTTGTCATGTTTCCGCGGACGGTAGGCCGGGAGGACGTCGCAAAACACAATATCGCGAAGATGGTTTGGCAACGTTGGCCTGGCGGGGAAGCCGCCTACGAGATCAATGAAGAACAAGCGGGCGTTGTTAAGCAAGTGTTCCAGTGCGTCGGTCGTGATCACTTGAGCATCGGTGAAGTGACGCGGCGGCTAACGAAGTCGGATGCGAAAACCGCGACCGGCAAAGACTGATGGGATCGCACGACGGTGTGGGGAATGCTGAAAAACCCAGCACATAAGGGCCTTGCAGCGTTTGGAAAGACTCGCACCGGCCCGTGGCGGGCAGCACTTCGAATTCAGCGTGGTCACCTGAAAACACCTCGGCGCACCGGTTCGACTTAAGATACTGAAGTTTCTGAACAAATCTCAATTGCTGTTCCGGCAATCGTATCGGAGGACCTCTTCGATGCAGTTGCGAAGCAGCTTAGCGAGAACCGTCAGCGCGGC
>JBCDIU010000074.1:0-8219 GCA_038748615.1 Planctomycetota bacterium
CTTGGTAGACCCGTTCGTCTGCACGCTCGGTGCGAATCTGCTTGAGCGCCACCTGTCGCTGCAGCTCGAGATCTTCAGCAAGATAGATAACGCCCAGACCACCTCGGGCAAGTTCGCGAATGATCCGAAATTGACCGCCGAAGTCAGCAGGGACGGATTGCTGTTTGACGTCCGGCAGATCTCCGCCGCTGAAAAGGCTGTCTGACACCGGCGGCAAGATCCGGATGTTCGAACCCGGATTCTGGTCGCTGCGATCTGGCTCGGATGAATCGTTCATAGAGTTTGATGCAGGACACACGGTACAGGCAAAATAACAACCAGAATTATAAGCGATTCCGCCGTGAAATTGCCGGGTCCGATGGTCCACAAGAAAACACCAATCGTTTTCTTGAATTCCGCGCAGCGTCGGCGATGAAGGCTTGTTCTTTGGGTGAAACTACCTGTGCAATCTGGAGAACTAGCGATGCCGAGAACTGAAAAGAAACACCGAAAACGCCGCCTTGAAGTCCAGAGTTTGGAGTCTCGCCAGATGATGGCCGGAGACGCGACCAGTTCCCATTTGGGCCCACACAACGAGACGTCTTATTTCATCGAATCGAGTCAGGTTGTTGAGGGCAAGCTGGGAGACCAGGCCCCCGCTGGCGTTAGGTTGCGGCGAACAGGAAAAATCACGGAGACCGTGCCTTTCGATATTCAGGTCAAAGATGGCACCGCAAAAGCGAGAGATTCGGATTACGCGGCACGAAGTTTCCGCGTCACATTCCCGGCTGGCCAAAGCTCGATCTGGATTCCGATCACGGTGTTTGGTGACAATCGATACGAGCCTCACGAGACGATCCAGGTAACGGCGAGGGGACCAGTACGAAGGGGCCCATTTGGCATCCCTTTAGCACCTTCCGCCAGCGGAACACTCACGGTGCTGAATGACGATCCACTTCCCAGCACCACCGTTGTGCCCCTGACCGGTGACATGACCGTCAGTGAAGGTGACTACGGCCATCAGCGGCTGTCGTTTCTGTTCGCTCCCAATCGCCCGTCGAGTAATGAAACAGTCGTGCGAGTACGAACCCAAAATGGATCGGCAAGGGCGGGAGATGACTTCACCTCTGTGGATACAATACTGCGATGGGCCCCACGTGATGTCGAGCCAAAGAGTGTTGATGTTTTAGTTACCGGGGACCTAAATTACCGCGATCGCTGGCGCGAGAGTTTTCAGGTGGTTATCGAACCTGCGAACAACAATACTCGCGTACCGCAAGGTAATTCGATTTCGGTGACAATTGTGGACAATGACGAAGAGCCAATCGGCCCGCTGCCAAGTCTCGTTTTCGATCGCATCCGAGAGGCCGAAGGGCCCAAAGGGCAGCGAATTGCCCAAGCAACGCTGCGGCTCACTCATCCGGCAATTCACCAAATTGGAATCAAGTATCAGACAATCACTGGCGGTGGAAATGGCAACGCAACCGCCGGAGATGACTTTAGGGAAATCGGCGGTCAAGTCATATTCTACCCTGGGCAAACCGAGCATACGATCGACATTCCCATTCTAGGTGACAACCTGGTCGAAGCCGACGAGTTCTTCCACGTCGAACTGTTGGGAGACGCGAACCGCGTTCGAATACCAAACCCGAAGCTCGGCGTGTCGCTTATCAACGACGATGATTCGATCTCCAGTGCGGAAATTGCGACGTTTCTTAACGGCACGTGGTGGATCGACAGCGGCAACGGGAGTTCCGCGGAGCGTTCGGTCCAGTTTGGTCTGCCTGGCGACGTCCCGCTGACTGGCGATTACAACGGCGACGGAAACTTAGACCTTGTTGCCGTGCGGGACAATTACGCCACGGGAATGCTCGATTGGTATTTCGACTACTCGGCAGACGGCACGCTTGATCAAACGCTCCACTATGGATTGATTGGTGACGAACCGGTTGCAGGTGACTTCAATGGGGATGGTGTATTTGAAGCGACGGTCGTGCGTCCAAATTACTGGACTGGAGGGCTGGACTGGTACATAGATCTGGATCATCGGGGCTTTGCTGCTGAACAGATCACGCGATTTGGCAACATCGGTGACACGGTGGTGCCAGGTGATTTCGACGGAAACGGACGCACTGATTTTGGCGTCGCTCGAAAAGAAGGACAGTTCCTACGCTGGTACCTGGATACCGCAGGCGACGGTGTTTTCGCAGAACGTGACGCAGTTTTCGGTCTCGCGACTGACCAGCCACTGGTTGGTGACTGGGATGGGGACGGAGATGATGATTTTGCAGTTGCCCGCAAAACGCCGCAACCAGGAATCGTCGACATTCTGCTCGACTTAAGTGACGGGGACGACCGTGAGGAAGAGAAACGCCTTCGCTATGATTGGGGAGAGGTGACTTTCCTTTCGCTGTGAGCGAGTAACATGGCTTGGCGTGCAACGCACTTGTTGACTATTCGGTTATTTTGAAGATTTATGTTTCTCTCAGATACAGAGTCGACGATGATGTCCGTTCTATTCGGCGTCACCGATGACAAATCGGAACAATGTTCGCAGTATTTGAATCGCTTTTGCGAAACGTATACCGAGCCTCTTGTTAAGTTCCTGGTCATCACGAAGCGACTACAGAAAGATGCCGCCACTGATGTCGTTCATGAGTTCTGGCTCCGAAAATTACTGGAACCGGACGCAAATCAAAACCTGATTGCCACGTTTCTTAAGTTCCAAGAGCAGCATCCAACCGCTTCGTTTCGGAAGTATCTCGCTCGTTCACTCAGCAACTTTTTCATCAATCTGCACAACAGCGCCGAAGCGAGAACGAACCGACAAGCCATTCCGCTTGAGTATGCGGGGCTTTGCGAAGACGAGCACAACGATCCCGGGTTGTCGGAGTTTGACGCCATCTGGTCGAACCATCTACTGCAGCGTGTTCTCGATCAAGTGCGTGAGGAATGTCTGAGAAGTGACCATGAGTTGAAATGGAAGATCTTTGTTGCTTTGGTACTACGTCCCAGCCTGTCTGGAACAAAACCAGACTCCTACAAAGAATTGGCAGATCGATTTGGAATACCGAACCCGAAGGACATTGGTAACGCGTGGATTACGGTCAAACGGATGATCCACAGACACTTCGAACAAGGGGTTCAAGATTACTTGCCCGTTCGATCGCTTGACGAAAGCGTGGCTGCATCACATGCAGAAACGCAGGAGTTGCTGCTTCGTTTGGCTAGCAATGGTCGGCTGCAACTCAATATTCCTGAGTTGCTCGGCGAATCGGCTAGCGAAAATCATTTCGTAGGATTTGACCTCGAATCGAATCCGCTTCCAAAACTCTTTCAATCGGACTCTGACCTCGCGGAAGCGTGGGACACTCTTTCTCGGGAACCGGTCAAAGACTGGCTGGATCTGCAATCGTTCTCGGCTTGTTCGTTACGACACGCAATCAAACGCCGTGTATTGACGCTCGAGGACTTGCAGGCGATGCGAGTCCGGGCGAAGCAGTTGGGTCGAAATCGCGCTCGCTCGGACTCGCTAGAACGATATGTTCCTCGAGAGATTTACGGCCTTGTCTACCTAATGTCGATCGCGCTTGCCAAATTGCAATTTGAAGCCGACATTTCAGAAACAAATCCCAAAAAACTGTCTGCCAGAATGTGCCAGTACGCTGCCCATTCATGGCTAGATACGAAAAGCAGAACGATCCTAGAATCCTACATTCGCGTTTCAGGCGAGTAGTGCTTGTGACCAGATCCGCTGTCGCTTGGCTCGATCGGCTGCGAAAGTGAACGAACGCTACGGGACGGCTGTTTCCTGTAAGATCGGGGTGTCGCCAAATCCCACGCGGTACAAGAACCTTGTAATGACGAGACCCAGATCTCTTGCGTACTGAAATCAGTGCAGAATGTGCGGGTGACGAGAATTGCAACGACACACAAGATTTGACCCGATGGTCGAGATAGTATTCGTGACGGCTGTGGCGTCAAAGGCACAGCAGCGAACTATCGATCTTTGATAGCTTGGCAACTCCGTTGTCCGTCTCTTCGTTACGCGGCAGGCCGGTATGACTTGAGCAGGCCACCTAGATCGGCGAGGCATTTAATCTTGGTTGTCTTCAAGTCGATCGTCGGCGGCGAGTCTTCATCGCGTACCGGGGGCAGGTGATCCCGTGCAGAGTGTCCACGTCTGGTGTTGTACCAATGTGATCCTTGCCGAAGGATCACGTCGAGTTGCTGATTGGTCACGACGATGAAGCCGTTCAGAATTTCGTGCTTGATCGTTTGAATTACTCGTTCAACGTGGGCCTGCAGATTGGGGGAAGCTGGAGTGTTGCGTTTGACTGTACAGCCGGTCGACCTGAAGACCTCATCGAACGATTCGGTGTACTTCCGGTCATTGTCGCGCGAAATGATCTCGCACGTTATGTTTTCGTCCTCGATGTGTATTTGGAAATTACGCGCTTGCTGCGTCGTCCATTGACCAGTGGGGGTGTCTGTCGAAGGTGAAACCCAAATCCTCCTGGTTCCGAGATGGATAAAGACCATGAAGTAGACGTCGATTAGTCCTTTCACTGTCCACTTCTTCTTGCAGGCGAAATCACACTGCCACATCACATGGGCGTGTCGCTTCAGGAACTCCGACCAGCTATCGGGATCACCACCATCATTAGGTTCCGGAGCAATGCCCTCGGCGACCAGTATGTTCTTGACCGTAGGTCGCGAAACTCGATGGCCCAGCCGCGCTAAGCCCTGTCGAATCTTGGTGTAACCCCATCCGCACTCTTGCCGCATGCGGACGACGAGCTCTCGAACGCTCTCCTCTGTCCGCGGTCGGCCGCCTTTTGAAGCGTCTTTTCCTTTCGCCCTCGGCTTGGCGGAAGATTCGCGATCTTCGGTCGCTCGAACCCAACGCCGGAACGTTGAGTAGCTGACGATCGAGAGCAAACCCTTGATAGCCCCGCCCAACGGCGCACCATGTTTGACGATTGTTTTTCGATCCTGATCGGTGAATGTAATCCGCTTAGGCAGTTTTGAGCGAAGGATTTTGTTCTCCGCTTTGAGAAGCCGGTTTTGGGCGGCAAGATCCTGTCGTGAACTCGATGCGAGCAAAGTGAGAAATGGATGAACGATGGCCCGCACGGCGGCTCCGTATACGGCTACAATTAGGCATGAAAGATCAGAGTGGCAACGTTTTTGTACCCCGCTAGAACGACGAGCCTACGGATCGCTTCACCCACGGCAATGGCCGCGAGCCTGAACTGTATTCGGCCGGCCGAATCCTCCGTGACTCACGCCGAGTAACCGGCACAAATTGCCGCCTGTTCAACGGTTCGGGAGACATCTTCTCTTCCTGTTAACTCGTCGCGGAAATGCGAGACCAAGCATTTCTGTTTGGCCGTAGAGCTCCGCACCAGTTCGGCATTTGATCTTTCGCAGTACCGATCAAAAGAGACGTCAATCGCATTGAAATAGGGACTCCAGGCGGCAAGAACCTGCAGAATCCGCTGCGTCTCTGCGGATTGTTCTTGTACGGGGAGGTGCCTTCACCGGAAGACTGTCGAGACGCACTGGCCAAAGGACTCGGTCGAGCCAGATTGTGGGCTGGTGAAGAACGGCTCGATCTGGACGAAACCATTCAAGCTTGCATCGGAGACCTAAGGTATGACCGGCAATGCGAGGATAGCAGAGCAAGCTGGATTTGGACTTTGCTTGAAACTGCCGGTTATGTCGACATGTGTGTGGAGAGCATTTGGCAAGCGTTTCAAAAGCCACTAGATGACTGTGATGCTCGTCAGCAGATCTGTGAGCTTGCGATGCGTTTCAGTTTGCTGGGGCACGAGCGTTTTACGGATCGATTGTTTGCTATCGTTCGCGATAAGCCGATCGACGGTGACCTCACACTCGGCGAGTATGAATTACTGGTATGTGGCGGAATCGAGGGGTTCGAGACAGTCGCTCGCAAGCGTGGGGAGCGTTTGAATGAATCCGAATGGGACTGGGATGATGATCGATTCATCGAGTACGCTAGCGAGATATTTGGTCGGACCACCGTTGCTAATCGTTTAGCCCACAGTACTGACTACGACATCAAGCGTTTCAATGATCAACGCGAGATGCGAGCGTCGACAGCTGATGAAATCATCAAGCGCGAAACCCATCGCGACCGCATGAGGAAGATCGCTGTCGAAGATGTTCTTCGTTCGGCTGAATCCGAAGAGCGATGCTATTGGTTTCGCGGTTGGGGCATGCATGCTGACCAACGCGACGTGGATCGAGTGTTTGAACATACCCTGCAGTGCGACGACGAGAACGAGATTAGTCGCTTGCTGCAGGTCTTCATGCGACGAGAGCTACCGCGGGTGGATCCGATCTTGTTCCAGTGGTGTCAATCAACGGATGAAGGTTTGAAATCCCATGCGTTTCGGGCTTTGGAAGGAAACACACATCTAGACATTCGCGTTTTCGGACTCGAGTGTCTAGGTTCTGGCGATGTGTGCCATGCCTTGGAGCTTCTCACGCAAAACTACCATGCAGGTGACGAACACAGGATTGAAGACTCCCTAGTCGTTCCGGATGATGCTGACGAGTGTCACACTCTCTTGTTTTCGTGCAGCTCATTTCTGAAACGTAACGAATCAGCCGATGCTGAAAGGCTGGCTCTATTGATTTACCAAGAGAATCCGTGCTCTCTCTGCCGAACCTCAGCCGTCAAACTCTTGAAGCGTCAGGTTATGGTTCCGTCATGGATGTTGGATGAAATACGATTTGATTGTGACTCGAGTACCCGCGAGCTTTTCTATCCTCAATCAAATCAAGAGTGCTCACTGATCGAGTCTCGCCTAAACGAGCTTCAAGCCATGCATCGCTAGTGCCCCGGGAAGGAATCTGCGTGGCTTGAAGCGAGATTGCTTCCTAAGTTGAAATTGCTCATCGTTCCGTGAGAATCTTGCCGGTGTACGTCCAACTGTAAGGATGTGCCAGTGTGGAGTTGTAATAGTCGATGAAGGAGACTATGGCGTCTTCCAGAGCATCAAGTCTCTCAAAGTTCATCCAACGCGTGACCTTACTGCGAAGCGTTCCGAACCAGATTTCGATCTGGTTAAGCCGAGAGCAGTGGCGTGGAGTGAAAAGGAACTGGATGCGGTGCGAAGGATCGGTCAAGAATTCGACTCGGCTTTCGACGGATTTAAGAATTCCACGAACACCTTTCTTGCCGAGCGGTTGGTCGATGCCACAGCAGTCAGCGACGTAGCGAACCAGCGACTCACTGCAGTGCGTCGTTAGATTGTCTGCAATGATTCGGTAGCCCGCCGTGGGATCTTGAAGAATGAGGTTGTCCAAATTCTCGAGATAATCAATCTCAGTCCGTGTTTGCCGAATCATCGGTGCAAGGATCTGCCCGGTTGCCACATGAAAGTTGCCGAACAGACAAAGCGTACCGTGCCGCATGTACTCGTATTCGCGGAGGGCCGGCTTTCCAGGGCACACCGGAAGGTCCGGAGCAATCCGCTGGAGGGCTTGGATCCCCGTTTGCTCGTCGATACAGATCGTGTGAATACCATGGCAGTGGTAGGAATCGATCGCGTCCCGATAAGCTCTGCAGATCGAGGCGACACGCTCGTCGTATCGAGGGTCGGTTTTCTCCTTGCTTGTTAACCCGTATTTGTTTTTGTGTGGTCGGATCTTCGCTCGACGCAGAAGTTCGTTGACCCATCGTCCACTAATCGAGTCAACCAACATTTCCTTCATCAAGTGCCGACGAAGCTCGCTGCCGCTCCATCGTGCGATCGGTCGGTTGTTTTTTTGGGATCTTCGCACGCCGTCTTGAAGAGAGCGGCCTGTTGCTCCGAGTTGATGCGAGGCGGACGCCCGCTCCGTTTCAGATCGGAGAGTAATTTCACAATCTCCGCTTCCAACACGTGACGCTCTTCACTGCACTCAATGTCGATCAACCTTTCCCAGTTGTCACGCCACCGTCGTCGCCATCGCCCAACGGCATCGTGTTGCAGTCCGACCATCGATTCAATGGCCTCATTATTATGGCCATCGAACGCGAGAAGAACGATCCGACTTCGCTGGGCGAGCGAAACGCACACCGACCTGGACTTTGAAAATGACTCGAGTATCGCCTGCTGCTTTTCCGTCACAACGACCTTGGCTGCCTTCCCTGGCATCGTCTACGCTCCGCTGAAGCTGGTGAAAACACACAGCCTCCGCAATTACCCGTGATCAAGCAAGATCAA
>JBCDIU010000075.1:0-8025 GCA_038748615.1 Planctomycetota bacterium
AGTAGGTATTTTGGCACACTATAGCCTACCCGTATCTTACATTTGCTTTTTTTTATGACGCTGTAGGTACTGTGTACTGACCCTTGACCTTGCTGGCCCTTGCCCTGCTGTCCATCGCCTCGTTGACCTTCACCTTGCTGGCCCTCGCCCTGCGGTCCATCACCTCGTTGGCCTTGACCTTGCTGGCCCTCGCCCTGCTGTCCGTCACCTCGTTGACCTTCACCTTGCTGGCCCTCGCCCTGCTGTCCGTCGCCTTGTTGACCTTGACCTTGCTGACCTTGGACCTGCTGTCCGTCGCCTCGTTGACCTTGACCTTGCTGACCCTCGCCCTGCTGTCCATCACCTCGTTGACCCTGACCTTGCTGGCCTTCGCCCTGCTGTCCGTCGCCTTGTTGACCTTGCTGGCCGCCGCCCCCGTCGCCGGAGGTCTCACTGTCCGTATCGCCGACAACCAACTTCAGTTGAACGGGTTTGGTTGCCGTCACGTTCGGAATTAGCGACGGGTCGTCGGCGTCGTGGCGGTTGTCCGTCGCGATCGCTACCACCGAGAGCTCATCACCGACCTTCAAACCGCCGCGCCGACGTCGCGGCCCCTCATTGATCAATAGCCGACCAGGTCGCAAACGGTACTCGACGATTTGGTTGCCACGTTGACCGGTTGGGTGTTTCCACAGCGATAAACGAGTGAGCACATCGATCCCACGTCGGACCTCCAACTCGACTTCCGCCAGGCCATGGTCCACATCCGCCGCGTGAATTTCGAACAGTTGTGCGGCATCCATCGGCAGGTCTTTGACCGTCTGCTGAGGTGTGACGATCGTAATCTCCGGAGGAAGATCATCGATGACTTTGATCGGATGAATGATCGGATCGGCGTTCGTTTGCTCGGCATCATCCCAAACCACGATCCGGTAACTCTCCAGCTCCACACCGCCGCGCAACCGTTTTCGCGAACGCAGTGCAAAGGTCACGGTCAATCTTGTGCCGTCCTCATCGATCTCCATTTCAGTTGTCCCCGCGGTCGCGCGCACGTGCTCGCCGATGGGTTGAGGATTGAACTGAATCATCGCCTTTTCCACGGCACGATTCACTCGGGCATGCAGTGTCACACGAGTGCCATCGAGCCCGCGGATGATTCCGCTTCGTCCGGTTCGCGATGCTTGCTGGGTGTAACGCGGAGGTTGGTAATGGACCTCGTGCACCTGAACGACTGGTGTGTCGCGGATCGTCCATTGAAACGGTCCCGCCGAGGCATCCCCGGCCCTGATTTCAAACTCGGCTAGTCCACGGGCCGAGTGCGGGATCGACACATCGGCTTCGTGCCGCATGGCTGATGAGGTTGAGGCCGATGGGTCCGCGTTGAAATCGACCGACCCGGCCGAGGCACCGGGGCTGCCCGACACCCAGACGAGTTGCACAGTTTCACCGTCGCGAAGGCCCACAACGTCCGCCGAGACCGGCACCGTGCGTCCGGCAAGTACTTCGGCATCACCCGGCGTGACGTTGGAGATCTCGACTCGCCTTGGTGGAGCGACTCGAGCGAGTGGTGCCAGCAACCGCGTGGCAGATGTGAATGAGTTTTTTGGGGACACCACCGCGTAGATGGCCAATGCTGCCACCAATCCAATTGTCGCGAGCCACCATGGCATCAAACCGTTCGCCTCGGCAGGAAGGCTGTCGATATGCCGAAGTTTGTTGGCGGCGCTAGCGCCGATCGATGAAAGCACACGGTCATCCAGTCGGCTCGAAATCGCCGAGTCGGGTGGCTCGCATCGTCGAGTCGCTTTCAGAGTCACATAGCTGGAAAGAGCGTGGCCCAGCTCCGGGTGATCGCGTTCCAGAGCCCTCGCGGCGTAGTCGTCGCGGACCCGCTGCCGCCAAACTGGCATGATGCGATGGATCACATAAAAAACGCCACTGCCCAGTGCACCCAGCGCCATCGCCAGGCGGCCCAAAGTCGTCGTCGCCCACAACCACTGATCGAGGATGATCCAGCCCAGCAAACCAGCCATCGAAACAATGCAACCTAGCAGAACGCGGCGCACCAATTCCGCTCGCCAGATCGCGGTCTGGGCGGCCCCAATCCGCTCGTCAATCAAAACCGCGACGGCGTCGGAGCGGGTCGTGTATTGGGATGCCTCCGCGGTGCCCGTCGATCTCGGATCAACTCGGCCGGTTGTGGGGCGATCGATGGTCGTGGCACCGGACACGGCGAATAAATCTCCTCAATCAGAGCATAATTTTTGGCCAACCGCTCTCCTGTCTAGTCTACGCCAGGGTGCTCCATTTCGCTCACTCTCGACGACCTTGTGGTCGCGAAATCGCCTCAAATCTGATTTTTCAACGGTTCAAGCGTCTTTACGACTCCTGCGGCCGTCACCAACCCGCATAATGTTCCGCCGCCGCGATCACTTGAAACGATCGCAGTCGGCGAGGGTCACTTTCGCGATCCGATGGGTTGATGCAAGATGCTTATGGTGGACCTTTTTGCCATTGTCATGATGTCGCCCATGCTACGTTAGCGCCCGCTTTTCCCACTTCGAATGAACCTCTTATGCGATATGCCTTTCGGCTCGCCGAATTGCTCGGCCACACTCCAGACCGTCGAAAACGCCCCGGAACGATCAAGGCGATTGTCGAGCACACCGGATTGGATCGTCACCAAGTCGCGTCTTTGCTGAAGAACGAGGCGAAGTACATTCCGCTCGATGCGCTCTCGAGATTGTGCGATTACCTGATCGATAATGGTCACGCGACCGCCGATGAGTTGCCCGGTGCCCTGTTTGCTGTCAATGCAGAGAATTTTTGGGAACTCTTGGCCCGACGAAAAGACATTGAGATTGTCGTCGGGGTCCGCCAGGGAGAGCAAAGTGACTCCCCCGAGAACGCGACCGTTGTCGCGAGTGACTCCGTCCTGGTCGGTGAGGTCCTCAACGGCATCTCGACGCTGGGAGGTGTCGCGAAACACTTGGCCAAAGATGAGAGCGAATCGGCACGCGATCCATCCAGTCAGGGTGGTGTTCCGATGCCTGATCGGATTCAGCAGACGCTGGTTTGGAGCCCCGGCCAGGTCTCGCTCGAAGATGCCCGGGCACGTTCCAGCGAAGTCTTCGAAGGGTTTGTTGACGCGACCGGCGACCGCGGAATCGTTTGTATCGGGAGCGTGAAGAGCAATCCTGCTGTCGAATTGCTTTTCTCCGAAGCATTTGGATGCACCCCATTTGTGACCGAAGACGACGTCGATGACGTTTCGGCACGTAGTTGCCCTTTTTTCCTGCGATATCGCGATAGTGATCCACAGCCTGGCTCGGCATCGGCGGGGATGATGCTGAGCAAGAACCAAGAAGCCAAAGAAGCTGGTTTCTATTACGAACAGGACGACGGAACATGGGAGTACGCCGGCGGCCAATCAAGCGACACCGCCTTGGTGTTTTATCTGTTCCGTGAAGCCCTTGGACGGCTGGACATGGTTTTGAGCGGGTTCTCCGGTCGAGCAACACGTCTTCTCGCTAAGACGCTCGCGCTACGCGGCGAGGAGTTCTGGCCGCCGGTGTACCGCGAGAATGGGCTGCAGGTCGGCGCTTACCTTGTGACCTATGACGACGCGGAAGCTAAGCCGACGCGTGACGATTTGCTCCACAATACCGGTGGTGCCGCAACCATCATGGCGTTACCCGAGAAGGCCATCGCCAGACGATTTGCGCGTCGATAGTGAATTTGCCCACCGATTTGTTGGTTGGCAACTTGTCGCCGACCCTGTTTGGTTCGGCATCGTCATCGCTTCTCATTTCGATTGAAATCTAGATATGTTTGATTGCGTTGCACTTGTCGGGGCAACCGGTGCGGTTGGTCGCATCGTGCTTGACGAATTGCTTGCTCGCGAGTTTCCGATGGGCAAGCTGCGTTTGCTGGCATCATCCAGGAGCGTTGGCAAGGAGGTAACGTTTGGTGATGAGGTGTTGACGGTCGAGTTGTTGTCGCCCGATGCGTTTGAGGATGTCGATCTGGTCATCGCCAGTACGCCTGATGAGGTGTCCGCCGAATTTGCCCCGTGGGCAGTCCAATCTGGTGCGGTCGTCGTCGATGAAAGTGGTTACTGGCGGATGGACAAGTCCGTTCCGCTGGTCGTTCCCGAAGTGAATCCGGACGCCATCAATGATCATCAAGGCATCATTGCCAGTCCGAACTGCAGCACAACCCAGATGGTCGTCGCACTGTCGCCGATTCATCAGGCGGTTGGTGTTCGCCGCGTGGTCGTTAGTACTTATCAGGCCACCAGCGGCGCCGGACTGGCGGGCAACGCCGAATTGCACGCTAGCACACAGGCGGCCCTAGCTGATCAAGATCATGCACCGGAGACGTTTCAGCATCCCATCGCATTCAATCTGATTCCGCAAATCGGTTCGCAGAAGCACCGAGGCTACACCAGTGAAGAAATGAAGATGGTGTACGAAACCCGCAAGATCCTCGGTGACGAGTCCATTCAGGTCTGTCCGACATGTGTCCGGGTTCCGGTGGCGATTGGCCATAGCGAGTCGATCCTGGTCGAGACGCACGAACCGATCGATGCGGAGTCTGCCATGCTCCTGTGGCACAGTGCCCCCGGCGTCACCGTCATCGATGATCTCCCGTCCCAGCAGTATCCGATGCCGCTGGACTGTGACGGACATGACGATGTCTTCGTTGGGCGAATTCGCGACGACATCAGCTCTGATTCGGGCGTCGCGTTTTGGTGCGTTAGCGATAACCTGCGCAAAGGGGCGGCGACCAACGCGGTGCAAATTGCCGAGTTGCTCGCTCGCCAATCTTCGACGACAACGGCATGAAACAAGTCGTCACGATCGTTTCGCCTCATCTCGCCGAAGCGGTTTTGAACTCGCTACGGCGCGCTCCTCTGGAAGCACTCAGCGTGCTGGAGGTGAAGGGTTATGGTCGACAAAAGAGTTATCTCGATCAGTATCAAGATACCGAATACAACATGGCCTTCGTGCCCAAGATCGAAATCACACTCTGGGTCGATGATCTGCGGCTGGACGAGGTGATCGACAAGATCGTTGCCGTCACGCGAACCGGTCGGATCGGTGACGGCAAGATTTTGATCTTACCAGTCGAAGCGTTTAGCTAGCTTGATCGGCAAATGCGCCATCGCGCCGCGGTAAGAAAACCTTCAACGGATCACCAACAGCATTCGCGTATTTCCGCGACGGATCACGACTCGTAGCGGCACCTGATTTTGTTTCGCCGCCGTGAACGCTTCCGAGAGCTGACGCACGCTGCGAATGGGTTGACCCGCTGCTGACTCGATGACATCACCAACCTGCACCTCGCCTCGCGCGGCCACTCCACCATCTTCGATCGCGGTGACAATCAGTCCTCCTCGCAGATCGTCATAGCCATACTCTCGAGCAGTTTCCGGGGTAACCGGAACGAGCGTGGCGCCAAATTCGGTCGAGTTGCCCGCCCCGAACATCGCCAACGCTTCGTCGGTCCGCTCTTGAAGGTTGACCGTTAGATTGAGAAGTTCTCCGTAGCGATCGACGACCATCTTGATTTGTGCGCCTGGTGGCCGGCTGGCGATGTAATTGACCATGCGTGTGCTGCTGATGACTGGTTTGCCGTCGATGCTCATCACGACGTCGCCCGGCTGCAGCCCAGCGTTGGCAGCGGGTTGATTCTCCAAGACACCTAGAATCATGGCGCCTTGATTGGTCTTCAATCCGAACTCACTCTCCACTTCAGGTGTGATCTCCCGGACTTGGGCACCGAGGAAACCGCGGCGAACTTCGCCCGTCTCAATAATCATCTCGAGCACGGGCTTGGCAAGTGCAACTGGAATGGCAAAACCGATACCGGCACTGGCGCCGCTGCGAGATAAGATCGCGGTGTTGATGCCGACCAGTTCGCCACGCAGGTTGACCAATGGACCTCCGGAGTTGCCCGGATTGATCGCCGCATCCGTTTGCAAGAAATCTTCGAAGCCGCGACCACCCTCGATGATGCCCTGCACACGATTCTTGCCGCTGATGATGCCCGCCGTCACGGTTTGGTCCAGACCGAATGGGCTACCGATCGCCAGCACCCAGTCGCCAACCCGAATGGCATCGCTATCGCCGAAGGCGACCGGCTGCAAGTTCGGCAGATCAATCTTCAACACCGCCAGGTCGGTCTCCGGATCGGTACCGACGATGGCGGCACTGACTTTTCGGGAGTCGCTCAACTCAACCATAACTTCGTCGGCATCTTCGACAACGTGATTATTGGTCAGGATGTAGCCGTCGGCTCGGACGATCACGCCGCTGCCCTGGCCTTCTTTCTTCTGCGATCGGTCACGCGATCGTGGCTGACCGCGGAAGTCAAAGAAGTCGTCGAACCCAGGTGGCAGAGACTGGCGTCCTCGTACCATGACGTTGGCACTCGTGCTGATACTCACCACGCTGGGACGCAGCGCTTCGGACACGTTTCGAAAGGACGTCGATAGGTCGTTGGCCGTGCCCAGATTCTGGGTCAGCGGACGTGTCTGAGCGTCGCCCCACGCGTCCGGGCGCAATCCCTCGGGTAGGCTCATGACGACGCCGGCGACGAGCGTTGCGATCCAAAGCGTGCCCAGTGCCACGCTGGTGGGTTTCCATAGGTTTTGCATGACAATCAAGTTCCTGTCGCAAACGAGAGGATGGGATTCGATGGGTTCAAGGCAGACTTACCGCAGCGGGCGGCCATTTGGTTCAACATTTGAGGGCAGCGGAGATCAATTTTTGCCGGGACTTCCATTTCCGTTGGCAGAGCCGAAGCCAAATTGAGGAAGCAAACTTCGCACCAATCTGGTATTTTCTTGGGCAGGGAAGCGGCTAGGACCGAATAGAGGGGAAATAAGCACCCGAAAACGCATTTTCGCGGTGCCCTCATTCACAAAGGCTGCTCCGACGCCCGATGACCGCGTTTAGCAGATCACTGGCGCGCAAGGACGAAATTTTCATAGGTAGGGAACCGATGACCATGATGCGAGACACTTTGACGGTCATTTTGGCCGGTGGCCGGGGCTCAAGGCTGGAACCCCTAACTCGTGATCGGGCCAAGCCTGCAGTTCCGATCGGTGGTTCGTATCGCATTATCGACTTCGTGCTCAGCAATTGTCTCAATAGCGGAATGAGACGACTGTTGCTGTTGACTCAGTACAAGGCGCAGTCACTCGATCGGCACATTCATGTCGCGTGGCGGAACTATTTCTGTCGCGAGCTCGGCGAATTCATTGACGTCATGCCTCCGCAGCAACGCATCGATGAAAATTGGTACCAAGGCACCGCCGATGCCGTCTACCAAAACATCTACGCGATTGAGCGTGAGCAGCCCGAAACGGTCGTCGTGCTTGCCGGCGATCATCTCTACAAGATGAACTACGAGTCGATGGTTCGTTTCCATCAACAGACCGGAGCCGACATCACGGTTGGTGCACTTCGGGTCCCTCGTGATGAAGCGAGACAATTCGGAGTGATGCAAGTCGACCTGGATCACCGAATGGTGGACTTTCAAGAGAAGCCTCGCGATCCGGTCACATTGGTGGACGATCCGGACATGTGTCTGGCATCGATGGGAATCTATGTGTTTGACAGCCGGTTTCTATTCGAACGTTTGTGTGACGACGCGACGCAAACGGATAGCGAGCATGACTTCGGAAAGAACATCATTCCCGGTGCAATTGAGAACGCCAACGTGTTTGCGTTTCCATTCACCGACGAAAACCGCAAGTCCGATGCCTACTGGCGCGATGTCGGTACGATCGACGCCTACTACGAGGCCAACATGGATTTGATTCATGTCGACCCACAGTTGAACTTGTATGACCGTCACTGGCCGATTCGCTCGTTCCAGCCGCAACTGCCTCCACCGAAGTTCGTCTTCGGCAGCGAGGATCACAGTACCCGGCGTGGCGAGGCCCACGATTCCATCGTTTGTCAGGGTGCCATCTTGAGCGGAGGGAGCGTTAAACGCAGCATCATTGGGGCCGGCTGCCGCATCAACAGCTACGCC
>JBCDIU010000076.1:0-7535 GCA_038748615.1 Planctomycetota bacterium
CGGTATAAGTGGCATTAGTTACTGACACTGAATTGACGACTGTCGGACCGTCCAAGTTGAAAAACGCTCCGCCCGGCGAAAATGAATTACCGATGACGTAGTTTCCCGTCCCACTTACATCTGTTCCGGTAATCGCAGCCCATTGATTACCAAAACCAGGTGTCGTGACATCATTCACATTGGAGTAACTCCACCCTGGCCCAAACTGTCGCGTATTGAACGTCACGCCTTCTGTTTCCCAGGATCCAAGGGAGGCGCCACCGCCGTGGCCATCGAAGTAGCTGCCGTTAAGGCCGGTGACCGTGTAAGCATTGAGGTCATCAAAGTCGACGACTTTCGCCTGGGAAGATACGGTTGGTATGGAAATCAGCATCGCGAATGCTAGTAACTCTGTCTTCAATCTCATGATGTTCTCCTTGGAGTGGTAACAAAAAGTGTCTTCAAGGTTGCTCAACGACCTCGCCGCCGGATCGCGTGATCAGGCTTCCAAGCAGTCGTCGATTGGTTGATTCTGAAAGGAAAGTGGTACGTCCGTCAGCAAAGAGCACCATTGCACCGCCGCCGTGTCGGCTGCGAATTTCATTGTCGCCGATCCAGGCGGTCGGATCGTTGATGCCATGGGCAACCACAAACACGTTGCGACCGTTGATCCACTGTTTTTCGGGACCGCCCACGTCTTCGGCGACCGCGAGCGTGTTGGTCAGCCCGTCAGTGATATCCCGGAATCGAATGGAGCGTTCGTAGAGGAAGAGGCCATCGTCCGGCGCCGAGTGCAAGATCCTCTCGCCGTAGATCCCGCCGTACGTCATGTGGCCTTTCGTGATTGAATCCGTTGTTTCGGAAGGACAGATGTAAGTCCCCACAGTCGTTTCGGCCGCCGATTGATTCTCCGGAGCATCAAATGGCAATGACCAGTCAATCTGATCGTGGATGCTCTGTTGCTCAATGAACGGCAGCATCATGGCGGACCATGCAAACTGTCGATGTGTCGGCGGGGAATTCCAGGCACGCCACTCGATGCATCCGGTGGGTAGCGAACGGTGAACGTTGTGGTAGGCGTGCAGCGCGATCCCGATCTGGTGCAGGTTGTTCTTGCAACTTGTCTTCCTGGCAGCCTCGCGCACCGCTTGAACGGCAGGCAGCAGCATCGCCACAAGGATGCCGACAATCGCAATGACCACCAACAGTTCAATCAGGGTGAAGGCTCGCGAGCCGATCGGCTTCCCTCGGACCAGGCGACTTCCCCGGGCCCATCGTGACGGGTCTGGTTTCAAGGACTTGGCAAAAATCATTGTCGACGTCCGTCGGCATGGGTCTTGCGATTTCGACGCTTGAACAGAGCAACCCATCCGAACGCCGCAATGACGACAAAAGGGCCGGGTTCGGGAATGGCGACTGCGTTGATGACGCCAACGCCCAGGCCTTCCCCGAGGCGAAAGTCAAATCCGCCCGTTCCGCTGGTCAGCCAAGGATCGAGAATGCCGTTGCCTTGGCTGTCCAAGAAGTCACCGCTGCCCGGAATATCGACCAACCGAACGAACTGAATGTCATCGAGATTCAGTGATCCATTACTCACGAGAGGATCAGCAATCAGGTTCGCCAGGTCGAAGGGCGTACCAAAACCATCCTCGTGTTTACCCGCCAGATTGAAGACATTCGTGACGTCGACGCCAGCGAACCCACGCCCGAAATCCGTGTTGAGGTCGCTCTCCGTGTTGGTCGAGATGCTTGGGAAACGAGCGAAGTCGGTTCCGTTGGTCGAGACTTCGACATAGGCGAGTTCAGCAAAACGGAGCGGTTCACTAAAGAACGCACCAAAGTTTTCGAATACGGCGAAGTCGGCGCCAAAGCCGTTGCGAATGCCGGTCGGAAACGTCACCGTCAGGAAGCCAGGTGAATCTCCACCCGCAATTTCACCCGCGCTTAAGTCTCCTAAGCTATTGAAGCCGCCGGTTTGGTCGATCGATGGACTCCCCTCTGGGCCGAACATCGTCCTGGTCGCGTCGATCGTGTCGGCCCACTGAACAAATCGAGAATCGCCCGAGACGATCGCACCATCGATTGGATTGGTCGTGTCGGTTGGACCGGAATAGATTCCGGCGTGGCAACAAGCGGCGCTGACGCAGCTACCCAACACGGTGGAAAGAAATACTTTTCCCATGACCTTCAACCTCTCGAAGCGCCCTCCGCCTCCTCGCGGTCACCACTACGACGCGCCTTCACTCTGACGAAAACAATCGAGTGATCGTCGCGGCACGATATGAGTAAGGAGACTCAGTGACTGGGCGGACGAAAACTAAAAGTTGACGTTGGAAACCCGATGGGTGTTATGCGGAGACCACACCAAACAACGCAGTCAGCCGACACAAAACTCATCGCAACGACTGCTCCAATCCAGGAGAGCAACGAGCCGTCTTATTCGAGGTAGGTCTTCTGACTCACCACTTTTCCGTTTCGCTCACTGCCTTCTCATTCGCTTTCCAGCGAACAATGGCACGTTCCTCGAAAGGAGCGACGGAGGCGATTAACCAAAATCGCAAGTGGCACACAGCGGCCGGACCGTCCCGGAGTTTCACCGGAGTTCCCTGTTCACGGAGGCGGCAGAAACCGCGCCCGTCACCTCGAACGCCGCAGAGGTTACCACGTGAATGATGTCCGTCAAGCACCGTACGACGTCTTCCACTTCGACCCGCTATACCGCGACGCGGGGATGAACGCGTGTCCGCTAAACGATGACCATCTGCCTAGAGGCCTGAATCCTTTGGCAGCAACCGTCGCGTCATTCGCACGAAAAGACCTTTTCCAACATGGATATCGGACGCTCGGTGCGGCATCATTCCGCCATCCGTTTCTGGGTAGAGTGGATCCGTGAGCATTCGAAACATTCGACACCGACATGTCTTTTTTGGTTGTCTTCTCGCCCCCGCGGTCGTGGGAACGTTGCAGCGGTTGATGGCAGATCCCGCTTGGGTCGTTTGGAGTTGGTGTCCACGGATTTCGGCGGGTGAGTGGACACGTTTCCTGACTCTGGCCGTTGCGTTATCGGCCTATCCTTCTGGGCCTCCAGATCGTCCCTTTCACATCGCCTTTGCCGATCGGGTTCTTCATCGTCGCAGCCGGACTGATGATTGCCAGTCACGTCTCGAAGTGGCCGAAAGACTGACAGACCGAACTCGGCGGCGCGTCGTCGCACCGTTTGCCAGGTCGATCAGGAATCGGTGGGTCTGCTGATAAGCGTCACTTGACCGCAATCCCTGTTCGGCGTCGGTAGCGTCGCTTCAAAGTCCAAACGCAGACGGAACCAATCAAGTACAGCAAGCTACTGGGTTCCGGTATGGCCGTGACCTGCGTGATGGAAAAGGCACCCACCGTCGACGAGACCCAGCGCGAGGAGGAAGTCGAGTTCTGATAAGAAAATTCCAATCCCTGCAGTGAATCACGGTCCCAAATGATCCAAAAGTCGTCGGTTCCCACGAAAGGCATCCCGTCGGCTCCGAAGAGTGCGCCCCCGATGATCGATTCATTCTGGCCGCCGCGATAGCGGCCATTGTCAAATGCGACCTCAGAGACCGAGTACCCTTTGCCATCGACTGCCAGGTCCACACCGACGACGGAAGTGACCTCGGACGCGATGCTATCCGCTTCAAAGAACAACTTGCCGCTAACGGGATCCTGCGGCACCGGATCCGAATTGACGGCGATCTCGAAGTTACTGAATGAAAAGTTGATCTCAAAGATTATTGCTCCTTGCGCCGTATTCGCGAGAGCGAACCCAAAGGCAACGGCGATCACGCCCAACCAATTTCGATGCATGTTCTTAACCTCCGAACAAAGAGTGATGTCCATCCAAAACCTTACGAAAGTCGATGGATCTTGTGTGACTGAAAATCCAGGAATTGAGGTCGAATGGTTTCGATTGTTTCGCTACGCAAGCCGGCTGGCGTCGCTGAGCACCATTTGACCCCATTTTGTTTGAACTGATTGTTTATTCACGATGGAGATGTGTCTTGCCATCCAGTCGTCTTGTCGATGGCACTCCCTGGGCCATGACGCAACCCGATGCCACACCTCGCTGCAACAAATCTCGACGTGGTCTGAGATCCGCTGAATCTTCGAGCCGCCTCAGCGTGCTCAGCCGGCGTCCTTGAATCTGACCATTGACGGACTAAGCTCCGCGAGTTCGGTTCATCGACGCCGTTACAAGAGGCGGATGACCCGAGCGTTTCATCTAGATCCTCTACCACCAGTGCCACCGTCATGATGATGCGATTCAAAAAGCGAGTGCGGTCAAGCCCAGCTAGTCCTGCCCGACGACGATTGAGACTTGCTGTCGAGGCGCTCGAATCACGTGAGATGCTGACGACGATTCAGATCTTTGCCGCCGGCTCCCAGGGAGTTGAAACGATGGATCTGCGGATCGATGGTGCCACCGTCGAGAGTTGGACGGTTGCCGGAGGGGAGAGCAGTGGAGCCTTTCAAGAGTATGTCTACGAGACGTCCGATACCATCTCGGCGGATCGGGTTCGCGTCGCGATGCGGGATTCGCAGTGGGATCCAGCCAATGGCATCGACCATAACCTTCGCGTGGACGCGATTGTGGTGGACGGCCGGCGATTGGAAACTGAGGATGCGTCTGTCTTTTCGACTGGGACGTGGAAGCCTAGCGACGGTATCGTCCCTGGGTTTCGGCAAAGCGAGTACATGCATATCGATGGATACTTCCAGCACTCGGAAAACCATGCAGGTGACCTGATCCGCGTTCGCGCCCGGGGTGACGAAGGAGTTGAGCGTTTCAACCTGCTCATCTCCGACACCGCCGTGGAAACGTTTACCGTTGGCGACAGTGACCAAGTGTTCCAGTACACGGCTGCGGGCACCGTCTCGGCTGATGACATCCGCATTCAATTTCTGAACGATTTGTGGGACCCAGCGAATTCCATCGATCACAACCTGATCGTGGACTACGTCGAAGTGGACGGAGAACGTTACGAGACCGAATCTCCCAACGTTTTCTCAACGGGAACTTGGAAACCCTCCGACGGGATCGCTCCCGGCTTTCGACAGAGTGAAACGTTGCATACCAACGGCTATTTTCAATACGCCGCCGATCCCGTTGACGGCGGTGACGTTCGGCTGGTCTCAAGTGTCTACTCGATCAGTGAATCGGGAAGCTCGATCGATATCCAAGTGATTCGCGAGAACGGATCCGATGGGGCGGTGTCAGTCGAGTATGACACGATCGATTCAACGGCTCTGGCAGGAACCGACTATCAAGCACTCTCCGGTTTGATCGCGTGGGCCGACGGCGAGAGTGGAATCAAGACCATTTCTGTACCGATCTTGGAAGACACTTCCATCGAAGGAGATGAGCAATTCAGCTTGACGATCGACAATGTTGTCGGCGAAGCCACGCTGTTGGCACCGCGTACGGCGACCATCACGATCGACGACAACGATTCGGTTCAGTCGCAGGGTGACGGGTTGCTGGGAGAGTACTACGACACGCGCGAATTCGCGGACCGGTTTCTGTTCCGAACCGACAGCACCATCAATTTTGACTGGGGCAGTGGTGCCCCCGCCGCCGGAATGGGCACCGACACATTCTCGGTGCGTTGGACGGGTCAAATCGAACCGCTCTACAACGAAACGTATGCATTCCAAACGACCACGGATGACGGCGTTCGGCTTTGGGTGGATGGCCAGCTGATCATCGACCAGTTCGTTAATCAGGCCGCCACCAGCCACACCGGCACGATCGCTTTGGAAGCGGGGGTCCTCTACGACATTCGCATGGATTACTACGAAAACTTGGGGCGGGCTGTCTCACAACTTCGCTGGTCGAGCGCGAGCCAGCCCTTCCAGGTTGTTCCCCAAAGCCAACTCTATGCGGCGGAGGATCCACCGCCGGAACCCGGAGACGAATTGGTCGCGCAAGACCTAGTCACTGGCTTGCCGAGCCCGACGTCGCTTGATTGGACTCCCGATGGCGAGACGATGTACGTTTCGTTGAAACGAGGTGAAGTCCGTGTGGTGCAGAATGGAGTCCTGGAGGCAACACCGTTCATTGATATCAGTGACATCGTTAACGGGACTCGGGATCGAGGTTTGCTCGATATCGCAGTGCATCCCGATTTTGAGAACACGCCCTATGTGTATCTGCTGTTTACCTATGATCCACCGGAAGTCTTTCAGAACAGCGGATTAGCCGGTCCGGATGGCAGCGGAAATCGTGCAGGTCGACTGATCCGCGTGACCGCCGATGCCGCCAACGACTACAAGACAGCCATTGCCGGTAGCCAGGTCGTCATTCTGGGAACCAACAGCACTTGGGATAACTTCAACGGCTTCGTTAACAGCACCAACGACTTCGATGAACCGCCGGCCGGGATCAATCCTGATGGAACGAATGTTCGAGACTTTGTCGCTTCCGACAGCGAGTCCCACACCATCGGTGGCGTCGAATTCGGCATTGACGGCAATCTGTTTGTCTCCATCGGCGACGGCACGTCGTACAATGCGATGGATCCTCGAACCGTTCGAGTGCAGGACATCGATAACTTAAGCGGCAAGATCCTACGAATCGATCCGATCACCGGTGAGGGCTTGTCAGACAACCCATTCTTCAATGGAGATCCAAGCGCGAATCGGTCCAAGGTTTACCAGCTTGGTTTACGAAATCCATTCCGGATTACGGTTGATGACAACACCGGCCAGCTGTTCATTGGTGATGTCGGCTGGACGAACTGGGAGGAAGTGAATTCAGGTCCTCCGGGAGCCAACTTTGGATGGCCCTATTACGAAGGTGGCAATGGCGTCAACCTTCAAACCAACCGCTATCGCGACTTACCGGAAGCCCAGATCTTCTATGCCAGTGGCGAGGAAGTCACGCCCGCGATTTACGCGCTGAATCACAGTGACTCCGGTATCAACGCGATCATCTTGGGCGATGTGTACACGGGTGATGCGTACCCATCGTCCTATCAGGGAGACTTGTTCTTCAATGATCTGGGACAAGGTATCGTTCGCAACATCAGCTTTGACGCTGAAGGGAACGTGGCCGACGTGGAGACCTTCTCGACGGGAGCGCAGATAGTCGTCCACATTCAACAGGGACCCGATGGCAACGTGTACTACATTGACCTAAACGACAACAAAGTCGGACGATGGGTCTTCCTGTAGGTCGTGTAGCCGACTCCAAGTGGATCGCCCGTTCCATCGCGGAAATTTTGAATTGATTGTTCTGTCCGCTGGGTTCGATATCTGACCGTCGAGCTCACTTGCCAGAATCAGCCAAAAAGGCAACGCGGTCGACTACTGTCACGAACCATGGTCCTGGACCACGTTTGGGCTTCCACATCGCGACCTTCCCGAGCCTCTAGTGCCACTGGAACGAATTGATCTTGCTTGATCACGGGTAATTGCGGAGGCTGTGTGTTTTCACCAGCTTCAGCGGAGCGTAGACGATGCCAGGGAAGGCAGCCAAGGTCGTTGTGACGGAAAAGCAGCAGGCGATACTCGAGTCATTTTCAAAGTCC
>JBCDIU010000077.1:0-6895 GCA_038748615.1 Planctomycetota bacterium
CTTCTTTCGCCCTTGCGGCAAGCGAGCCCGAAGGACTAGCTCGCGTTAAGCCGCTGAGCAGCCTACGCGTTCTCCACTTCGAGAGACTTCTCCCCTGTTAGTCCCGTAGGGAGTTTTTTGGCCGGCGAACTTTTTGATTTTCCCAACGCCGAGATCAACGACTTCAGGTCCACATGACCCCGGATTCGACGAAAGCCTTTCTCCGCTTCCAGCAACGCGTAAGACAGCCAACGCGATGCTTGATCGGTTTCGGGGCGAAACCGTGTCACGCGACCAATCTTGCGACGCGTGTTCAAAAACGAGTTCTCAATCGCGTTGGTACTCAACAGCGAGCGATGGAGCGTGTTGGGAACGTTCAGTCGATGCAGCGCCAGCAGATCTTCTCCAGCCTCATGCAGACTTCGGTAGGCTTCCGCATTGATCGGCTCGAGAAATGACTTCAGTTCCCCAAGGACTTCCCCCGCCGCGGCGATGCCTTGAACGCTACGCAGACGCGTGAACAGTCGCGAGACCTCGCCCCAATGACGCTTGGACAACTTCCCTTTTATGTTCCGCTCTTTGTGAACCAAGCAGCGCTGAATCACGCTGTCGCTAAAGAACTCCTTCACAGCGGCTCGTAGCGCGTCACTGCCGTCGAGAACAACATAGAGGCGATGCTCACACTGGAATCCTCGCTTGACGATTCGTCCCATTAATTCCCGTGCGATCTCGAGACTTTCGCTGCTGCCCAGGACAAAATCCAACACATGCTTGTTGCCCTTGACATCGATCCCCAGCGCGACGACAGCCGTCTGGTCTTTACTCAAACGAATCCCATCGAGCATCAGTGAGCACCAAGTTATCGCGCCAAGATCCTTACTGCGCAGTTGCTCAACGAACTTCTTACCAGCCTCTTGCCAAAGCCGTGAAACGCTTGAACGTTTGACGCCAGGTGACTTCGGGTGATTCTCCTCGATGGCTCGTGAACTGACGCCCGAAACGATCGCTTGGACGATCTGAGCCTGCAACTGCTGCGGATCTTTGGCTGCGGCGTAGCTCGCCAGCTCGACTTCTCGGCTGATACCGTCGGACGCTTTCCGACGCACTCGTGGACGGACAACCCGCTCCTGGTCGCCATCAACCAAGACACATCCTGGGGACGTTCCAGCACGATAATGATCGGGGGATGAGCGATGGTGCTTGGGACCGCACAGCTCGGTAACCTCCGCGGCCATGACTTCGCAGATCATTCCTCGCACTTGACCTCTCAAGAAGTCGCGAAGGACCTGTCCGGTTTGAGAAGATGAAACTTGCCCGAGTGATTCCAAAAGACTAACTTCGTTCATGGATGGTCTCCCCGTCGGTGCCAGCCGACGAAAATTGAGAAATTGCGAAAGGCAGAATTCTGCCTTCCGGGAGACCATCCTTCAACTTTCAACAATCAATGGGACACTTCCGAGCTCAATGATTCGCATCTACATGCTTTGCTTCCTTTCGCTTTCGTCGCTCATACCGACCCGCGCAGATACATTTCAGATTACGGAAAACGACGAGCAAATCACGATCGTGACTCCACATCTTGAGGCTTCGATCCGAAAGACTGGGTACGTCAGCGGTGTTGCCGGAGGCTCCTTGCTCGACAAAAAAACGGGAGTCACGGATTTGGGTTTTGGTCTCGATATCGCGGACTGGATCATGGAGCCCGGCAGTGATCGATCCTATCGCGACACGCTCGATGAAGAACTCGTCTACCGATACGACAATCTTTATCACGGGCAACAGCCAAAGCGATCCATCGAAGGTCCTCAGATTTGCACAAAAGCTCGCAAACTGTCTCCCAAGATCATTCGCGGGCAAGATTTCATTGCCGTGCAAATGTCCTTCAACTATTTCACCGCGGCTCCAGGAAAGCAGACGGGCTCGCGGTGGACGCAGACGATCGTATTTCCGGAAGGTAAACGTTACTTCGTTTCAAGTGATCGGATCGATACGGTCAACAGCAGCGATGCCATGTTCCTTCGTATCGATATGCCTGGACACATCAAACACAAAGAGGGAGATACGTTTAGCCACGTCTACCTTAGTTATTTGCCTCAAACCAAAACGTCCGCGGCGATGGATAACAAACTCATCCCGGCGAGCTCCTTCTTAACCGATTTCGCACCGGGTTCACGATTCAATTATCGCCGTGGCCGCCTAGAGAATGCTGGAGAGTCTCTCCCCAAACGTTTTATCCGCGCCTATCGAATCCGTGATCCGAAGGCGAACGCGGATGGCCCTTGGCTCGCAGGCATGACGCTAGATCCAAGCGTTGTCCACGAAGCGTGGTGTCATCAGCGTGGATACGTTTGCATGATTGAAGAAATTGGAGGCCGCAAGATCAAGGCCGGTGAATCATTCGGCGCGGCGTACATCGTCGGCTACTTCGATTCTGTGAATGAGATGCACGATGTCTACGACGACTTTCGTGGCTTCACGGGCTTAGAAGTCAGTGATGCGGGTTGGAAGTTAACGCGTTAAGTGTCGTGTGGTTGCGAGCACAGCGAATCAATGCGCCACTTTATAGTTTCCGTACGCGAATACTCTTGAAGTAAAACACACTTTTCGGGTCGTGAGCTTGAATCGCGATCGCGCCTCCGTTTGGGTCGATGAGTCGCTTCGCACGATTCCGTGGTCTCTTGGGGTCAGCCGGCTCGGTGTAATCGACAACTTTCTCGTCTTCAACGAACACCTGAATGCGTTTTCCTTCCACTCGTATCCTTAGCTCGAACCACTCGGTTTCCTCTACCGGCGACTCATTTACCTGAACGATGGCGTACAGGCTACCTGTTTTATGCTTTTCTTTCTTCGAGCTATTTAGCTGGACTTCATATCCCTTGTTCAGATATTTTCCTCCGCGCAATTCTCGGCCCGTATGAAAGAATAGGCCCGAGTTCGATCCCGGTTCAGAACGAGCAACCGCGATCAACTCAAAGTCTTTGAATACAACATCTTTACCGGTGTCGCCCACATAGAACAAATGCGACATGCCATTCTTGCCATGTGCTTTGAGGCTACCGTCTACCACCGCGAATGATTCTGGATGCACGTTTGCTGTCCAACCTGTGAGATCGACTCCATTAAACAGATCACGCCATTCCGGATCAGAGGCAAGTACCAACTGATTCTGTGGCAACCAAGCGAGCAGTATTAAAATCGGCAAAGCTAAATAACGTTGTGTCTTCACATTGACCCCAAATCGCTAACCTAAAAAAAACAAACTATTGTGCCGTCGTATCGAACTGGAGCACGGCTTCTTGTGGTACATCGTTCAATCACGTCCGCGCCGGTTTGTGCGACGGAGATTAGAGTATCTTGCGGACGATCGGTTTCCAACATTCATTCCCCATGATTTCTTCTCTCACATTTGGATGGATGGCGTTGCACGGATTCAAAGCAAACAACATTGCCTTCATCGTTCCCGCTTGCAACGAGGCTGATTTCATCGCAGATACGGTCGCTGCGATTGTGGGCGCCGCTAAGGCAATCGAACGCGAAATCAGCTACGAACTGGTCGTTGTCGATGATGGGTCAGAAGATCAAACGGCTGAGATTGCTGAACAACACGGTGCGAAGGTCGTACGGGTCAGCCATCGTAATATCGCCGCGACGAGAAATGCCGGCGCTGCGGCAACCAACGGAGATCTCCTTATCTTCGTGGACGCAGACACCCGGCCGAACGCTGGACTTGTGGAGCAAACCCTCGAAGCTTTCGACGCTGGCGCTAACTGGGGTACCGCACTAGCCGAGCCCTGGGATTCCCATCCTTGGTGGGTCAAGGTTGGCTTGCCATTGTTCAATTGGTACTACGTACGGTGGCGCCAATGCGCATACGGTTTTTACTTTGTGGTCAAACGCGAGGCATTCGATCGCGCGAAAGGATTCTCGACAACATCGGACGAGGGCGAGGATATGGCGTTAAGCAAATTACTCGTTTCGGACCACGGTCCACCAACAGTGTTTAAGACGCGCGTTGCAACTTCTGCTCGCAAGGCAGGCAGTTTTGGAATCGCGTACCACTTCAAGATGTTGTGGCTTGGCCTCCGGCACGGAGACTCGATGTACACACACCCGAGCATCAAAGACTACCGAGACGGACGACAACGGTTGAGGCAACAAGACTAAATGGGGTCACAATCAACGATTGCACGTTTCGCCTAATTCTTTCACTCCTCCTCAGCGGTGTTCCTCACCATAACAGATCAAAATCTTTTTACGCGTTTTCCCGGTCTTCCGCCGTTCACCGACTTTCACTTTCGTGGTCCCGCTAAGCCATAAACTGATCAATCGCGCCCGTCTGCTCCAAACGATTTCTTTGCATCGTTAAATCCAAGTCTCCGTAGTGCTCAATTGGATGACCGTACGCGTTCAACAGAGTCGTATACCAGTTGCTTAAGGTCTTGTGGCCTTCAGTTCCGTGGAACGGGAGTCGGATGTATCGGCCTGCAATATCGAGCTTGGAGTTTTTTCCGCTCATAACGACCATCGGGGCTTCGGTATCCGGACTGTGGTGCCCAGCACCGGTCTCGGGCATATAGATGATCGTCGTGTTGTCGAACATCGTGCCTCCGGCTTCGGGAATAAGCTTGAGTTGTTCGACGAGAGTCCTGATCTGCTTCATGTGGTGTGTCTTGATAACATCCCTCATGTACGCAGCCCCAGAAATCTGGCCACCATGCCCAATTTGATGGATACTGGTCTTTTGATTGTTCTCAGGCAGGGAAGTGATGTCGGTACCCAAATCATCGATCGTGTAGGTGACGACGTTGGTCAAGCCAGAAGCGAGCGCACCCACGATGACATCGGTGAAGGCGGCTTGTTTCTGTGGCAGCGTTGCATCGGCACCGCCACCTGCATGGATCGGATCAATCTTGGGCAAGTACTGCGTGATCTTCTCACCCAATGCCGCAACCTTCGCGCCTCGATCACGGATGGCTTGAAGCGATGCGACTTGATCACTGATCTTGAGACGTTCGTCACCGCGGAGTCCCTTGAGTCGACGCGACTCCTGTTCGTGCAGATAGTCGAGCAACGCGTTATCGGTATCCGCTTCTCTCGTATTTGTGACGGATTTAAACAGTTCGTTGAACGCCGTCATTGGATCGGCGTAGCAATAATTCCGCTGCTTGGCAGCCGGGGCGGAATAGCCAGAGACGATACCCGTTCGGTGATCGCGCCCATGTGGCACGGCCAGCGACATCTCGACATGCCCGAAGGGTGATGGAAACAGTCTTGCCAATTCGAAATCGACGGTCGCCCGCTTTATGTTGTTGAGGATATCTCTCCCCGCTTTAAACGCGCCCATACAACCCGAGTATGAGAAATGTCCGCCTCCACTAACCGACATTGAGATTCCATGCAGGATGGTCATGTTCTCTTTGTGGCCGTCGAGACCCTTCAACCAGTCGGGCAATTCATGCCTGGCCAGATCGACTTCAAATGGCTGCTTCTCTTCATGTCTTTTTAGTTCTTCGGACGAAAAGGACGGCAATCCAAACTGAGTGGTCAAGTTGCCATTCGATTTCCGCACGAAGACAAAACGATGTGGCAAACTTTTCGCGGAAGCAAATCTGTTTTCAGGTTGCGCGCCCAGTAGATGGTTGAAGCAAGGTGTCAGTGCCAGCCCCGCACTACCCAATGTCGTCGATTTCAGCAGTTCACGTCGGTTGATCAACATTTCTATTCCTCAGTGCTGCGTTTGCGGTAGATGAATGAGTCCGAGGTGAGCAGTGATACAATCACCTCATCAAAACTACCGTTGTTATCGAGATACGCCCTTTCAGCATCCATCAGTGTTTTGGAATCCGACAGAGTCTCATTGCGTCCCAGGAAGTAGCGAAAGGCATGTCGAATGATTGACTGGCGAACTTTATCGGACTGAGCAAGACGTTCAACGAGCTCAAACGCATCCTTCACTTCCCCATCAAGCGATTGATCGGCGGTCCCTTCCAACACACCGCGCGGGTTCACTGGCAAGGTTTTGTAGACGGGAAGCGACGCACCAAATTCGTTTGTCTCATTTCGGTTCGCTGGCTTGACGAGATTATCCGGATGTTCGAGCGACTCGTCCGTGCGGTATCGACCAAAATCATCGTAACTCTCGAATGGAAATCCTAACGGATCCATCTTCTGATGACATCGCCAACAATACGTATCGCCCGTCCGAATTTCCATGCGCTGGCGTAGCGTCTTGTGAGGGTCTGGAGGAATCACCGCATCCACTGTGATAGGAACGTCCGGTATCGTGCCAGCTAGCAGCTTTTCCCGTATCCATTTGCCACGGTGGATCGGATCGGTCTCCAAGTTCTGCGAGTGGGCGATCAACCAAGCCGGGTGGGTAAGCAAACCTTTCCGATGTGGAATCTTTGCGGGCTGTTCTGCTGGGTAATCCCACTTCTTCCAGTCGATGTTCCAATACGTTGTGACCTGCTCACCGCGCATTTGTTGGCCCGTCCGACCTAACACGTTGCCGCCGTGCCAGAAACCCATCGCCATCTTCATGTACGGCATGCCGCTGTTTTGGCCGTCTTGGAAATGAACCTCCAACGTTGTCATCATTCTTTTTAACGCTGTCAGCAGCGATTTGTTATCGCCACCACGCACCTTTTGAAATTCCCAAATCGTCAACATGAACGACTTGTGTGGTGTGACGTCATCTGGTCCCCAGTCTTGCCAATTGAGATCTTGAAAATACTCATAAACAGTTCTCATCTGATCAGAACCGGCCTTCATGACTTCATTGTCGCCGGAGTGATAGACAAAGAACTTGTCCGTTGTGAGTAATTCTTCAAATACGTTTTCGTCTCGTTCAAGAATGTACTCCACCAACATGTCAGCCTCGTCGATTAGACGGCTGACAGCTTGCTCATGACGTCCC
>JBCDIU010000078.1:0-6806 GCA_038748615.1 Planctomycetota bacterium
GTCGCCGACCGCGTTGAGATCTGGCTGACGCAAGTGCTCGCCGATGACGACATTCGTCAAGCGTTGGCGACGGAAGAGCCGATGGTTCTCGAACGCCTCCGCAACTTCGAGGGCCGTCAGACGGCTAGGCGCCGTGCAATACTGGTTAGCTGGATGCGTGATTCGGAACTCGAGTGGGACGAGACCATTCATGGTGTCAGCCCACTCGAATTCTGGTTCCGCGATGTTCCCCAGGGGTACCGACGAAGCATCATGAAACAGGGCATGGGCGCCGTAACCAGTGCGCTACTCGCTTTGCTCGAATCAGGAAACTCAGGCGAGGACACAACGCCGGCACGTCGTCGGCTCAATGAGCTCATCCACCTGCAGTCGATTGATTTCGACCTGGGACCTTATGGCGATCGAAATCGATCGATCACGAGACGTCAGTCTTACCGCCGGTTCGAAAACATTGCGATTCCCGGTATCCAGTGGTTTGGTGATTGGGAATACGCGTTTCAGGAGCGGCAGCCATGAACTGGAAACAACCCCAAAACGGTCCAATGGAAATAGGTTATCGCCTGGCAGTCTGTTTGCCTCCGCTTGCCATCGGTGTCCTGCTGACGTTCGGGTTTGTTCGCGAGCAAGCGGCATCTGTCCGATTGAGCCATCGCATTGACGCACTCCGCGATTCAGGCGACATCATCAGTACGCTCACTCATCTGAATGCGGCCGATCAGGCGACCTCGCGGGACGGTGCTGCTGCGTGGACCGAGATACTGAGCTCCGCTGAGGCGCTGCAGTTCCTTCGTCCTGATCGGACGACGGATGAGCACGAATTGGTGGCCCCCGGACAACCGTGGTCAGCGCTTCCGTTACTCGAGATCGCCAACGAGGCGTCGGAACCGTTGCGAGAACGACTGGAGTTCGTGCTGGAAGACACATCTCTCGTCTGGAAGCCTTTCGAGATGAACTCGGATTGGTCCGCCCATGCCGGGCCACCCGATTTGGATCCCCTAATGGATGTTCTGGCAGATGCGTTTCGAGTAAGTGTGCACGCAGGAAATCGAGACCAGGCGATCAGCCACCTCCTTATGATGGATGAGACCATCCGCCGATTTGATTCATTCAAGTTCGAACCACTCGAAACGCTTGATCGCGCTTATCTGCTGAACGATCTCATTCGACGCTCGGTCGCAATGTCCTTTTGGGAGCCGGATCACCTGGCGGACCTAGAGCAAATTCTGGAGAGACGAACGAGTCATCAAGGGGCACTCTGGGAGAAAGTTGTTGAGACGAGCATGTCAAGGGTTGCCGCGATCGCGTCAGTCATTCTGGGAGAAAGTGCGGACGCTTGGTTTGGATACTGGCGCAACCCCCATCAAATGGGGTTGTCTCCATTGCACGTGGAAGGCCTCTTGAATCGCGGCGAACAACTGCATGACTTGTCAAAGCCAGACATATCCATCTTGGGTATGCGGTCAAACGATGACGTCGATCGTCGCCGCCAGCTGATGGTGGGGAAAACCAGCCTTGTGTCGATCCCTCTTGCAAGGAATCCCTATTGGCCTGGTATCAATCCGTCCTACGCGGCAGAGCGGTTGATCGATCACCGCAACCGAAATCGTTGGACGAAGTCGGCGTTGGCGCTGCGACGGTTTGAAATGGAAAACGGGCGGTTCCCTGAAAACCTCTTTGAACTACAGCGTCACGTGAACTCGCAAAACATTGGCAAGACCTTCGGGGGCCATTGGTTTGGCTACGATCGTTTCGCAGATGATAACGAAGCTTTCTTATGGCTGTACGATGAATACGGACATAGCGAGGGAATGCGATCGGGTTACTCAGCAGGCCGAAGGTACGAACACAGCCTGGACGAGCTAAGATTCACTTCATCAGCGGCTGATTCAGAGCTATCGCTGCTACCTGAATGAAAATGAATCCGTTGGCAAGTGTCTCCATTGGCGAGGTCGGATTGCTGGCCGACACGGTCCGATATCGAAGTGTCACTCAGCCGTCGTCGAACGCATTGACCGCAGTCTCTGAAAACACTCCCTTCGAAGATCTCCGAAGATATCTGGATGCATTGTCCGCAGGTCGACGGACTCGTTCGGATCGTTTGCCAAGTCAAACAGAAACTCGTTGCCCCGATTGTCCTGCACGAATTTCCAATTGCCGCTCCGGATCGCCTTCCATGGCTGACGATTCAAGCGACTGTGCGAACCAAGTTCCCATACCAACGACCGCTCACGTTGCGAGACAGGTGATGCGGATTTCACATCCATCGTGAAGACGGGTGAAAAATCGATTCCGTCACACTCTTGATCAGCAACATCGATCCCCGCAAGTCGGCAAACCGTCGGGAAGACATCCAGCGACGATAGCACGTCATCGCATTCGAAGCCCGCTGCAATCTTGCCGGGCCAACACGCGATCGCTGGCACACGAATCCCGCCTTCAAATAGGGTTGCCTTGTCACCACGCAGCGGCTGGTTGCTTCCCCCGTACACGGAATCACCGCCGTGGTCGGTGATGAATAGGACGAGCGTGTCGCCGGCCAAATCTTCGTCCGAGATAGCGGATAACACCCGACCGATCCCGTCGTCGAGTGTCACGGTCATCGCCGCGAACTCCCGTCGGACTTTGTCATCAATGAACGCGACGCGTTTCATCTCGGGCGCCTTCGGCTGCATGATGTTGACGGGTCGACCCTCGCTGGGGCTCCATCCCTTGGCGAAATGCGGCGCGTTGTACGATAACATTAAGAAAAACGGACTTGGGTGGTCCCGCTGCAGATACTCCACCGCATGATCCGTGATCAGATCGGTCGCGTAGCCAGACGCTGCGTCATGCCGCTCGTTGAAGTACCAGTCGGGTAGGTTTCCATAGGTCATCGTGAAGTAGTCGATGCATCCGCCAGTGTGCCCGCGAAACAATCGAAATCCATGACGTGTGGGCAGGAACTTCGGATCACCATGCCCCAAGTGCCACTTGCCGAGCAGCGCCGTGTGATAGCCGGCGCCCTGGAGCATGGTTGCCAGCGTCATTTCGCTCGGCCGGATCCCACGATCGGCATCTTCTTCGCCCATAAACATGAGCGCCCCCAATAGGCTGTCGCTGGAACGACTTGGGTTCCTCCCCGTCAGCAGACCAAACCGCGATGGCGTGCAGATCGATGACGCCGAATACCATGACGTAAATCGCACACCTCGCCTCGCGATCGAGTCAATGTGAGGCGTCGGAATCTCGCTGCCGTAACAGCCGACGTCGTGGATCCCCTGATCATCGGTGAAGATGATCAAAACATTAGGACGAGTGCTCGTGGATTGGGCTGAATCCAAGGCCGGCTGTGTTCCAAAACCCGTCCGACATGGCCATAACAGGCACATGGTCGACAGAAACACCGTGGTGACTCGCGATAGTCGATAGCGCCCAAGGATCATTTGATTCTCACTGGATCGAGGCTGCACATCGCCAAACCGTTCGATACGTTTCGCCGGAGCGTGTCGGATTCAGGCAGGCGGTCATCGCCCCTTCGTCATGGTTCACACGCGTTGAGTCTAACACGCCAGCGTAGCGACAGGCGGCGATGGTCAACGTCGGTCTTTCTCAGTCGACGCACCGCCAACGATTTTCCAGCAGAACGCCAAGCATTGGTTTCGGCCACCGGTTCTGCTTCGGTGTCGCAGACCGAACTAGCTCGCACGGATTTCAAATTTGCTTCTGCTTGCCCAACCTCGCGCCATCGCGAGCTACAGTAAATGGCTTCGGTGTGGATGAACAACTAAACTCACTTGTTGCCGCAGCGACGTTGATGTCATATTCGACCGGCCGACAACTCCGGTACGTTGTTTTGTTAGCAAGCAGACTGTCTGAGTGTTGCAGGATGTCAGATGTTGCATTGGGATTCTTCGGCGCTTTGTCTGCTTTGAATCGATCGCTGTTAGCCAAGAAGATCAGAATTACTACAATTGCGGCCCATAGCGCTGCCGACGCTTGCTGACCGTGCTTGAACAAGTCGAATGTGCCAGGGCGACCGTACACACGATAAACGTAAAAGAACTCCCACCAGAATGAGACAGGTGGAAGAAAGGCCCAGAGAAAGCTGAGAACGTAGATTGTGACGACACTTTGTTCGGTCCACGCCCAAACAACCATGCCGATCGTCAGCGCCAGGGATGCGACTGCGAACTTGCCAGCATGCTCGCCGTGACGCAGCACCCAATTCGGAGCGGGATTTCCGTTAAGGTCGGTGTCGTACCATGAAACTCTCGGATCGTCTTCGAGCACTTGAGTTTGGTTCTTGTTTCGCGGACCTGACGTTGACTCGGTTGAGTGAATTGCGTCGTGGTGATTGTCCTGTTCCGTCTGCGCATCATTCATGCGATGAAACTCGTCTCGCTGTGAGGTGAACCCACTATTGTTTGCTAACTTGAGTATTACCGGTTCCGAACCGGGGATAAGACCATATCGCCGGCAGTATTCCCGGTTGGGTTCGTGATTACTCTTTGGATTATCCCTAGTTGGTAGCGTGAATGCAAACCATGATCTCCGTCAAGACGAGCGACGTTGCGAGACTTCGCAACCGAAACCAGAACACACCGAAGCGACTTGGCAAATTACATGCGTGAACTCGGTTGTATCGACCGAGGTTGGCTTGCTCGCGAGTCGCTCCCAGCCCTAACTCACCGAAGCCGTCCATCGGAGCGTGCAGTCAGTAAGCCGAACGAACCGATTCGGATACCGAGCTTAGTGGATTTCAAGGAGTTCGATGGACGCTGAGAGACGTCCAACGTCACAGACATAGAGAGTTCGTAAGTCTGCGTCGACGACTAAGCCAATGCGTCGAAAAACAGGATTGAGTCCGGCATTCCAGGCAGCTACAAACTTGCTTCAGCGGGCAGCGTCGATCGCAGTGGATTCTTGATTTAGATGTCGTTGACTGTAGATCGGTTTCAATCGATGACGACCCCACCTTTTTTCTTGGGCACGACGGGCGCTACAAATGAACGATTCCAAGTATGGAGCCTTCATTTCCGACATCAGCATTCGATTTGAGCGCGGCGATGATGCGGTCGAGGGCAAGTTAGTTGAACGCCTCAATATGCAATTGGTTCAAGCGATCTACAGTGCAATCGCCAGTGGTGACACGGATGCATTTCGTGACGCACTTTCCGATGAAATCGAGTTTGAGATCATTGGTCCCGCAGAAGTCCCATTCGCTGGAAGAGCAACAGGGCCATTCGATGTCGTCAGGCTGGTTACCAAGAACTTTGGTCAAGTCGCTTCTCAGTATCCAGAAGTCCAAGATGTTGTCGCTCAGGGGGACACCGTGATCGTCAATGGTCGTGAGAGTGGGCGACTGCGTGGAGTCGAGAAGTCCTATGCCATCGATTGGATGCAACGATTCCGGTTTGGCAATGAAAAGCTCGTCCATTTTTATCAGCTCTACTCAACTCCACCCCCCAAACGGTAGGCGATCCGGTCGATGAAGCCGTTGAATGTTATGAGCACGTGCGAGCAAGTGGTAGAGAATCAATGTGTGTGCTCATTTTTTCAACCTGTTCGGTGGTGTAGTGGCGTTTGACATCCCGATCGTTCCAAGCCTCCATCGCCACGCGGCAAGTATCCACAGCAAGTTGAATTCCGGACTGCACATCCATTTCTAAGCCCCTCGCAATCCCAGCAAAGCTGTCTGGGGTGATCCGCTCAAACGCTTTGCTTCCGTCTAGACTGAGCGCTAGCTTTTCGTGTCCAGGGAAATAGTAGAGACAAGTTGAAACGATATCGTACGCGGGAGTCAGGACTGCGTTTCTAGTATCGGGATACATAAGAGAGAAATTCTTCAGATGAGCATCTCCATTTCCCGATACGACGCAGAACGCGACCAGTTTGAGAAACTCTTCACCTGATTCTGGCGCTAACCATCGCAGCACTCGCGCAATCTCTTCGTAGCTTCCTTGGTATTGAGCGGTACCGGGCGGGCGATCAAGAATTTGCCCAAAATCCTCTATGTGTATCTTTTTTTCGTTCAGTCGATCGAAACGTTCAACTGTGTACACTTCGCCATTTCCAGGCGGTAACTCGTCTGGTATGGCGTCGAAGTCATCAATTTTTCGCAAATCATATTCTGCGACATTGACTCCGCTTAGTCGTGCCCAGTTCATCGTCGCGTACTCACAGCGTGGTAGATTTGGAAATTCGGGTGCATGGAACTTTGCGATCAAAGACTTGCCGTCACCGCTCGCGCCCGTTGTAAGTCCCCTTCCATAAGATCTCGCTGATAGCTTCCATTGTGCTCCCGCAAGTGAGAATCTCAGCATCTTGTCATTTGAGGTATCAACCTTGGCGATGGGAGCTTCGGCGTGTCGTAGTACCGACTCAGCAGGCACAAGTGTGACTGCTCCCGGCATATTGTCACCCAATTGCTCAAGCAGTCCGAATGTGTCGTCTTCTTCCAGATCCAATAGCTTTGCCCTCCATTGACGCATGACTCCCTGAGGAAGAAGGTGTGTAAACCATGAGATTGGTCCGCTAACATAGATCGAAGCCGGAAACCGGTCTTCAAAGAGTTGACCAAGGACAGGCCTCTCATCAATCAAAGAATCACAGTAACTCTGATCGAAAGTGAAGCACTGGCTTTCGTCATCGAATGCCTCAAGGACACCTACGGCCTTGCCATGAACTCTAGGCACTGTTTATCAAAGCAGTTTGATGGCCCGTCGCATGGCGGCGAGTTGAACGAAGGCCAAGTACGAGCATGTCAGTTTGTCGTACCTGGTCGCCACGCGACGTGACTCCTTCAGCCATCCGATCAATCGTTCAAC
>JBCDIU010000079.1:0-6543 GCA_038748615.1 Planctomycetota bacterium
CCCGAATCGATCCGTGAGTATCGACAGGACGAGCGTCGCCAAGCGGCTGATCGCAAGCGAGTCCGCCGCGCTCGCCGAAGAAGGCTAACGAAATAGTCAACCGCCAAAGCCCAATGGTGCCGGTGTACGGTTACTTTGCGAAGCTTGGTGAGGCGTCGTATTGAGGCGTTGTTCGAAGAACAACTGGGCGATGCATCTCCAGCAGGGCTCATCGCATGGAACGTTCCGCTAGTCTCACCGAGCATCTCGACACTGTTACCGATCCGCGAACCGGCAAGATCACCTACCCGCTCACCAACATACTCTTCATGACCATCTGTGCGGTGATCGCCGGTGCCGATGACTTTGTCGCAATTGCTCACTTTGCCAACACGAAGAAGGATTGGTTTGAGAAGTTTCTCGACATGACTTCAGGGGTTCCATCGCACGATCGATTCAACTCAATCCTGAAGCATATCAAGCCAGAAGAATTTGAGCGCTGTTTACTCGCTTGGTTGACTAAGTTGCACGAAATCACCGACGGCCAAGTCATTGCGATTGACGGCAAGACGTTGCGTCGAAGCTATGATCACAAAGACGGCAAGGCTGCTATTCATATGGTCAGTGCTTGGGCCACGGAGAACCACATCAGCTTCGGTCAAAAGGTGGTGGATGCAAAGAGCAACGAAATCACTGCCATCCCGAAACTGCTTGAAATGCTCGAGGTTTCGGGTGCTCTGGTTACGATCGACGCAATGGGCTGCCAGACGGAGATCGCTGATCGGATCATTGCCGAAAAGGCTAACTACTGTTTGGCCGTCAAAGGTAATCAGCCCACGCTCCATGAAGGTCTGCAATCATTTTTCTTGAAACACCTCGAAAATGATTTCGCGGAAACTGAAGTGCGTCGATTCGAGAGCGATGAGAAAGGCCATGGGCGCCAGGACCATCGCTCTTACTTTATTTGCAAAGTCCCGAAGGACTTGCCTGACGCGTCTCGATGGCGCGGCCTCAAAGCAATCGGAATTTCAATCAACAACACGACCCCTCGAAGCGGGGACAGCGTTGAGGTTCGCTACTACATTCTCAGCAAGTATGTCTCGGGAGCGCGGTTCGCCTCAGCGGTCCGCGATCACTGGGGAATCGAGAACAGCCTTCACTGGCAGCTGGATGTGACCTTCGGTGAAGACCAGAGTCGTATCCGCAAAGGCCATGCGGATGAGAACTTCAGTACGCTTCGCAGGACCGCACTAAGTCTTCTCAAGCAGGAGAAGACCGCCAAATGTGGCGTGAAGAACAAACGACTCAAATCCGGTTGGGATGGTGACTACTTAGCAAAAGTCGTTTTCGCACCATGACTTACGGTGCAATCGCCCTGGTTTGGGAGCCTTGTCCGCTTGGCAACAAGTCTCGCCGCACTGCGAGCAGACCACCGGGCCGCCGGCATGCTCAAGTTGAATGCAGACACAATTACTTACCAGATCGAGGTCGACATCGTCGACAATCCAAGAGTCATCCAAGCCAAGCAAAGATCGATAGTGTTCGTTGAAGTCGTTCATCCCCCCCAAGGATACGAAAACCTCGAGAAATCGGCAATCAGCCACTAAATGCGAGGAAGAACCTTCGCTCATGGTTACCTCCGATAGGTCCCATAAAGGACTTTCACCTTCAATCACTGCGCCATGCCCGGCGCAACTCTCACGTCGCTACGCTCGTTCGCACGGCGCGGGCGCTCGCTGGCTCGCGAAAGCTTAGAAGTTTCGGGTGGCGGCTTCCTGCCGTAGTGCGGCGGACTTCCTGTCCCGCCGGTCAGTCCAACACGGTTTGCCTGACACGGTACGATTTGGGTTGTCAATCGTACCTGGTCAAATCGTCGTGTGCGTTTTCGGTCGGCTCTAGTGAAGTTTGACACGGGCGGCTGTTTTCGTACCGAAATTCGCGGGTTGAACATCGCGAATCAGAGAGAACACGGTACAAGATCCGCCGTTTGGCGCGACAAGTTCGGTTTCGTGCTCCCGCGCGCCGATGCGCGAGGCGTCCTGCCCTGTCGATCATGAAATTTTCAACGAAGAACACGCCCGAATCGCTACGTCCCCACCGGCGGATGTAGTGTTCCAATGCTTTTGACTACTGGCCTTTCCCGGCTTATCTTAGAGGAATCGACAAACGGGAAACCAATGCAAAACCAACTCAACGATGATTTCGTTCAGCAGCTTCTAAGCTTGCCCTACGACCAACGAGATCAGCTCGCACACACTCTCATCAATAGCCTGCACCCAAAGGGGGAGGCGGTTGACGATACACAATGGCGTGAAGCGTGGGTCAACGAGTGTGGACGTAGGGCCGCTGAGATCGAAAGTGGCAAAGTCCCTGCTATTCCGGCTGACGAAGCTATTGCCATGATGCGATCAAAGCACGGTGAATGAATCGATTCGGGTTGATATTCACCCATCCGCATTGGTGGAATTCAATGAAGCGGATGATTGGTACGAGCAAAAAGACCAACAAACTGCGGCTCGGTTTAGAGAGACTATTTACAAGACGCTGGAGCGAATCGGGCGAGTCCCACTTGAGTTTCCTGTTCTCGAAGAACCAATCCGGCGCTGTGTTGTGAGAGGATTTCCGTATGTGATCTTGTTCCAACAGGCGGGATCTCGCCCTCTTGTCGTGGCGATCGCTCACACACGACAAAAACCCGGCTATTGGAAGAAACGCA
The DNA here is from genome assembly GCA_038748615.1 of Planctomycetota bacterium. GTDB lineage: Bacteria > Planctomycetota > Planctomycetia > Pirellulales > Pirellulaceae > Rhodopirellula. The sequence continues at coordinate 2,696 of JBCDIU010000079.1, forward strand.
TCAATGACTAACCCTGGGCATTGTCCTCGGATTTGCATGCGATCCGCTGATCACCAGCAAGTTCACTAACTTGCGTCCTTCACTTGGGACAGGAGGTCGACGCTTCGATCGGCGTGGATGGCATGGGGCTGAGCATTGGTCTTGGTTGGCTTCAACGTGCCGTAGTGCGGCGAGACCTCTTGTCCCGCCGGTTTGTCAAACACGGTTTGGCTGACACGGTACGACTTGGGTTTTCAATCGTACTCGGTCAAGTCGTCCGTATGCGTCGAAAGCTCTCTTCGCCTCGGCTATTCCAAGCCCTCGATGCCGGGTGGCGGAATCAACTGACCGCCTAATCGCCCGAGTCGGGGTGATGGCAGAAATCGAGGTTCAACCAAGAATCCGAACGACGTGTTGTCGCGGCCCTCGTCGACACGGGCACCCAGTTGGAACAGGAAGGACTCACCAATGCGAGTAAGGGCCAAGCTGTGGCCCACGGCCCCAACCTCACCGAAATCATAGGTCGTGCCGGCTTCGGCGATCCACTTTTCGTTCAGACGATAGTCCAGGCTCGCTCTCAACACGGTGCTACTAATGGGACCTTCCAGCGAAAGAAGTCCGACGTAGAAGTCTCCAAGACCTGGCCGGGATGTTCGCACGCCGGCGCTGATCGACCGAAGTCCTTCGTCAATGAAGTCGATGTAGCCATCACTGAGGAGCGTTACTCGGTCACCCAAGTCATACTGCGCGTCGTACGTCGTGGGCCCAATGGTTTCGCCAAAATTATCACGATCGGCATCCATGAACAAAATGGTCTCCACATCGAATCGGAATAAGTCGACAATTCGTTCGCGGCCTGGCAGACCCCGCTTCGTCTGAAAACGGTTCTTCATCCCCAGACGAAGCTGTTGCAGATCATCGACAATCGTATCACTCGGGCTAGCGACGAATCGTTGCACACCCTGTCGAAACGCGACCGTCCTTGGGTCGAACTCGGCGGGTAGTGGAGGGGCACCAAAGTTGCTGAACGTGAAGGCGCGACGAAACTCCTCCTGAGCATTGTCATCGAGCGGATCATAGAACGGTAACTCGTCTAAGTCTGTGTCACTGTCGGCGTAGAAGTACTCCGCTGATAGGTCCAACTTGTGGGCCAAGCCGCGAATGTTGAGCAGACTGCTTTGAACGGTGGGATCGATTCGAGTCAGCGGCAGGTTGGCACGCACGCCACCACCACCCCATAGTCGCGTCAGTTCGTCACCGTTGACGTCTTCGCCATAATGTGCGGCCTCGCCAATTGCGAACGGAACCACGCGAAGCGGTCCGGCATCCAGAGGTGCTGATAGCTCTTGCCGTGTGCGGGTGACGATTCCCTCTGCCGCCGTTTCACCAGGCAGCGTCGACGTCAACGCGGCAACGGCAGGATCCAAGGGAGCGTCCGCCGGGTTCAGACGCTGGTATCCGATTTCATTGTGCATCGACCACGTGAGTCGGTCGCCCAATAGTGAGCCGCCCAAGGCGTGATGATCAATAACGGGTAGTCGTTCCGTCTCACTGAAGAAGTCGTTGATCTGTAAATTCAAGCTCGCGTCGATCAACTGAGAGCCCGCATAGCGTCGCAGCCGCAATCCGGTGTTGCGGTCGGCGTCTTGGTCCCACTCCTGTTCGAAATACTGTTCCAAGAAGTTTCGGTCGCTGATGTACCCCAGTTCCGCAATGAACTCCCACCCGCCGGGCAAATAGTGCCTATGCCGCAGGGTGGACCGCCCCCGCAGCGTTTCCTCGGGTGCGAGGTTCCTGCGGCCCTCGCCAAGCACGTCCGTGCCATCATCATCAATCAAGTAGCTGTCATAGCTACCAATTACTGGTCCGGGGATGCCGAACATGCTGCCGCGATTGTAGGTGGTTCTCGTGCCGACGGCGGGTCCGCGTTCAGACAGGAAATCAGTCAACAGGATCGATTCAACACCGTCGGGCGGATTAACGAACCCAAGCAATTGAAAGATATCCCATTCCAGCATGACCTGCGTACCGAAGATATCATCGTTCTTCGCGTTGGCACCGGTGAGATAGAAGGTCGGCCGACGAAGCGGTGTGGTGAACCTGGGCCAATAGAAAACCGGGACTCCGGCCAAGTAAACAAAGTTGCTGCCACTGGTGATGGTCGGTTCGCTATCGGTGATGGCTTGGCCCGTTTCCTGGTCAATGATCACTATCGGACGAGGCGATAATTGCAACTGATTGGACTGGAGCCAGTACTGCGGCACCCCCATTCGGCTGCTGGTCACCGCGGCGTTGGAAGCCACGAAACTGCCCTTGGCAACCTGACGCATCGCCTCAGCTTTGATTCGGACGGTGCCTTGGTATTGCGGGACCGTCGCAACGGCCTCCGCGTCGAGAATGACGCCCATTTCCTTTGTAATGTTGTAGTACATCGCATTGGCGTAGATGACGCTTTCACCCTGCCGCACCACAATGTCGCCCTCGAGATAGAGCTCACCGTCGGCGTCGGTGAATGAATTCGTTCCCGACAACAGGTCCCGAAACGTCGGTAGCCAAGCGACGACTCGGTCTGCCGAGAGCGTGACCGTGCCCAGTTCCGTTCGCTCTTGACCGGCCAATTGGAACGCAACGTCGCGAACCAACACCGTGACACCACCTCGCACCACAACCACCGATTCACCCGACGCGGCCCGCTCAACGGTTTCGATCTGAGGCAGCGAGGACGGGCGACGGGGTAGGAGATCGACACTCCGGGTTCCGCCACCGACAAAGATTTGGGTTGAACCCTGAACGGCACTGGGCGTGGTCGCGATCGGTGTTGGCAGAAACTCCGCGGCACCTTCGGTGGGCGGATTGGCAAGCACCGACGGGGCTGACACCGGCGGCGGTAATGCCGCCGAAGGCGACGGGAAGGCGAGTCCGCTTGGCGGGAGCGACGAGGCATTGGGGATGGGCTCGTTGTATTGAACGGGCCGAACCGAACCGTCTGCCCCGGGCCTATCCTGCGGCTCTTCAATGAAACTCAGCCCCGTCGGGTCGTCATCGGAAACACGGGACAAAGGAAGACCAAGGCGAGTTCGCCAATCCGGTGGCAACGGTCGTTCGCCTGTCAACTTAGGACTGGCAATCGTCGGTACGTCAGTGCAACGCATGCGGGCGACAATCGGCTTTTGCGAAACGGAACCATCGCCAACCAACACGCCTGCCATCAGAACACCAACGATCAAGTCATTCCCGCCACCGTCGATGGAAAGCACCACGTCATTGGCCTGATACATCTTTCCTTCGTGCTCAAGCCGGCACTGGCCGCGAACCCAGGCAAGGTCGATCTGCCGCTCACGCCACTTATGGACGACGTCCCCGCTGACGCGGACTGGTTGTTGCAAAATCGTGGGGGGCGACTGTGCGGAGATGGGTTTCACGAACGCGACCGAACACATCAGTCCGAGTACGAAGGTGACACGAAGGCAGATAGCCCCAGAAAACGGGGTTCGGGTCTCGAAGTGAGCGCACCTCGACCCTGGCCGGTTCCGCTGAATCGGGAAACACGGTGTCGTCAGGGATTCGATTTTCGCGTGACGGCGAGCCAAAAACGCTGAGATTCAAAGTGGAATCGCGTCTGCGCAGCACGGACAATCCGTACGGATGCGGATTTCGCAGACGACCGCGTGAGACTACGAAACGCCGATGGAAAATCACAAGCACAATCCGTGATGGATGAACGAATCGGGTGCAGGCACGCTAATCGGCTTTTTGAGGGATGTCTGAAATTGCAAGAGCAGTTTTGCGTGATTTCGGTTACGCTCCGAGCAGTTTGGAGAACCCTCGCTGTCTAGGAAGGACAAGACCGTGTCAAAAGCCGTTGAAGC
>JBCDIU010000080.1:0-5177 GCA_038748615.1 Planctomycetota bacterium
GCTGAATTCGTTACTTTGGTGAGCAACTACGAATTTGGCAACTCATTTTCCGACTTGCTTGGAAACGGGAGCGACCTTGTTCCAATTGGCTCGGGGTCAATGACGGCTGGTGGATTCTTCTTCGGGGATGGTGACGGGTTGAGCCTCGACACAAACCTAACGAGCGGCGACTATCTGATTGAGCTTGATGTCACATTCGCTAATTTGGACGGATGGGACAAACTGATTGACTTTGAAAACAGGCTGCAAGATGAGGGGCTCTACGTTAACCCAACGGCAAACCTCTTGAACCTCTATTCCTATAGCGAGACCTCCAACTCATCAGTACTTGTCAACACACCGTATACGATCTGAGGTGCTCGCGTTTTTCCGGACAGGTCAGTGGCTTATTCTGGGTGGTTCAGGAGAACCATTCCAATGCCCGATACGGAATCAATCGATGGCTCAAAACCGGCAGTTCAGAAGCGACGCCGATTTACCAAGGAGTTCAAAGAAGAAGCGGTCCAGATGCTGCTCGATGGTCATTCGGCAACGTCGGTCGCCGAACGCCTTGGGCTGTCCGGCCCCAACCTGCTGTATCGCTGGAAGCGTGAGCTGATCGGACAGGCGGGCAAGACCGCCGAAACCCTCGATGGCCGTGTACGGGAGTTGGAGGCGGAACTGCGACGGGTCCAGCAGGAACGTGACATCCTAAAAAAAGCGTTAGCCATTTTCGGCCGCGAGGAGTGACGGACGTGTTTGCTGCCATTGATCAAATCGTCATCACGGAATCAGTAGCCGCGGCACGAGTTTGTGACTTGCTGGCGGTCAGCCGATCGGGTTTCTACTCCTGGAGGAAGGAACAGCGAACAGCTCAAGAGGTCAAGGACCGGGAGCTCATTCCGATGATTCATGAGATCTTCTGGACGCATCGATGTCGTTACGGCGCTCGTCGTATCGCTGCAGAACTGAAACGTCGGGACGTGCTTTGTGGAGTAGGACGAGTTGCAAGATTGTTGAAATCACAGGGTTTGAAGGCGATTCAGCCCAAATCATTCAAGCCGAAGACAACCGAAAGCCGGCATCGACTCGGATTCAATGACAACCTGATGGCATTGCACCCTGGCCCATCATCGATCAATGAAGTCTGGGTTGGTGACATCACATACATTCCGTTGCGGAGCGGACGATTCAGCTATCTGTCAACTCTGTTGGACCTGTTCTCCCGACGGATCGTTGGCTGGTCATACCGCCGCACCATGAACGAAGACCTCGTTATCGAGTCCTTGAGCAAAGCCATTGGTCTGAGGCAGCCACCGCCAGGTCTGGTTCACCATTCCGATCGTGGCGGCCAGTACGCGTCGAAGCGATACCGAGCGATCCTGCGTCGGGCTTCGATGCGTCAAAGCATGTCGGCTGCGGACAACTGTTACGACAATGCGTTTATGGAATCCTGCTTTGGAACGATAAAGACCGAACTTCCGCTGGAGGATTACGCGACGGGCGCCGAAGCCATCAGAGAGCTCGGATCGTACGTCAATTACTACAACGTCGAGCGGCTCCATTCGTCGCTGGGATACGTCACTCCCTGCGAATTCGAAACCCAGTCACTCAACAACTAGCTCACTCAGAAAATAAGAGACTGGCGCGCCCGCGCAACCCGACACACCTCAAGTTGCCAGTTAGCATGGGTCAGACCGATGCGAGTTGCGGTAGTCACCAAGTACGGTCGGTTGCATCGACCTCAGTGTAGAAGAACTCGTGCTAAATCGCATCGCTGTCTGCGGGAGTAGACACCGACGCGTCGGAACGGACCTCGCCGAAACTGCGGCGGTGGCCGACACGAATGGCACGTAGTTATTTTACAAGTCCTTTCAGTATTTGACGTTTCGCCTCGTGCCGATGCACGTGCAAGAAGTCATGGTGTTTTCGAGATGGTTGCTTGATTTTCCTCGGCTCAAAACGATTTGGTCTATCTCCGACGCGATGGATCGCAACGGCGATAATCACCTGGTCATAGACTTGCAACCGAAACCGGATTGAGTGTTGGCCCAGGTGGGCAAGAATTGGCTGAAAGGCCCGTAGAGTTTGCAACGTCATCTTGAAGCTGATGCTGCGCGGCTGCGCTTCGATTTCCGACGCTGCTCGGGCCATGATCGTGCGGATCAGATTGTATGCCAACACGTGCGTCCAGATCTCTTTGCGAACAAGCTCGGGTGTCTTGCACCGTAGCCGGTCCATTTGGAGTGTTTGTTTGAGTGATCGAAAATCGAGCTCCACGTTCCACCTCTGTCTGTACAGCGAAGCAAGTTCGTCTTTTGGGTACTCGATTGGATCAAGCAGCGACGTTGCAATCACCAGTACCTTGCTCCGAAATCCGGGTCGATCGATCCTGATCCGACAGACTCGAACCTCAATGCTCTCAGGTAGGCTCTGTCGATAGGCATTGTCGGCTTTCGATCTTGCGTATCGCTTCGGCCACACCACAATATGATCATCCTTTCCCTGACGCTTACCTTTGCGGAAGTCGACCTTGCGGGTGGCTGCATGCCTTACAACAAAGTCGACGCCTCGACACTTAAGTGCCGCCAGCTCAACCCACGAACACATCAACCGATCTGCAAGCATGATCGAACCAGGGCGAAACGCACTGAAAAGTCGGCGCAGAAGTCCAAGCTCGCTCTGACCTTTGCCGGCGTATCGGCCAATGGCCAAATCAACGATAGCACCGCAGGAAAGTGAGAAGACAGCACAGACTCTCGCCATAGGGTGACCGAGACCAGGACGCTGATAGCAGGGCTGGGGGTAATCCGATTGATTTGTGGGGGTGTCGGGCATCGTGACGGTCGATCCGTCATACAAGTAGACGCGGCGACCAAGCCACAGCCATTCCTCCTCTGCATTGTCATCCAGAGCTCTTCCGGCCTTACGAGCAACATCCGAAAAGAACTTCTCGGGCAGACGTTTTCGCGCCTGGCAGTAGGCGGAGGTCTCCGACGAGCAAGGACTTTCATCGCGTGCGACGCGGTGTGCAATCAGTCGTGCAACTGCGGAAGCGCACGACTGGTCCGAGCTTAGTATCTGCCCCAGAAAGACCCACAGAGTAACGAGCGGAGAAAAAACTCGATCTTTCCAACGAACACCATTCTCAGACAGAGCATCTGCAATGGATGTCTCCGAAAGCACGTCGGTGAATGGCAAACCGCCATCCTGCAGAAATTGACTTCGAAGGAATCTGATCTGTTCGCGGAAACGTTCATTGTTCACACTGGACATCGAAGAGGCCTCCTTGCCGATGATGAAGTTCTGGTAAACCCATCTACGCAAGTGAGGCTCTTTTTGTATATATCGTTTCACCGAAGGGACTTAGCGATAACTACGTGCCATTCGTGGCCGACTTCGGTGAGCCAACTTCGAGACGACCGCTGCGGGATCGCAATCGAGCCAAGTCTTCTCGGCCGATGCAATTGCGCCAAGCAAGCTTGGAAAAGGAGAATGAGATGTAATCAGCAACTTTGAAACCTTTTATCGGAATCTTGCGGGTGGAAATCCCGTCCGGTAGAGCCTGACCAGCAACCGGAAGCGAGTCTTGCGTGGTACTGAGGTAACTCACATCACGAAGCGTAGACAGCTAGTCCGAAAGCCATGCTATTGAGCCTCGAAAGTCCGTTACATGTGGGAGCCCTTGCTGTTTGCATACCAGGGGCCACGCTGCTGCGTCGCAAAGGTCTGGCGCTTGCAGTCCCGCCGGGGTCGGAATGGAACATGGCAAACGGATAACTGAGGTTCCCCAGGAACTTGGGAGAACCCTGTTCGCTCCTCGGCGAATCCCGGTTGGAGATACCGGGTCACCAACTCCAGGCCTTGACGGCGCACTCGTCCGTCACGGAGCGAAAACAACGAGTGCAACCGAGGTACCGCCAAGCGAAGGAAACGAAGTGCGGCGGGACGGCAGCAGGGCGTCATAGCGTCTTGATAGTACCGAAGAAGCTGGCGAACTTCACCCCGTTGGAGCCAGTGGAGGAAAGCGAGACGTCGAATCATGGAACCGTTTTTGGGACACACAACGAATGCATCGAAATTCGAAAAGCGTGTTAACGAAACAGGAACGGATAGCAGCGTTGGCGAAACAGTCACCAGAGATGGCTTTTACCTCGCTCGCCTATCTGATGGACACCGAATGGTTGAAAGAAGCGTATCGACGCACCCGTAAAGATGGTGCTGTTGGCGTGGACGGAGTGACCGCGGAGGAATACGAACAGGATCTGGAGGGCAATCTTCAGAGCTTGCTCGATCGCGCGAAGTCTGGCACGTACAAAGCGCCGCCAGTACGGCGAGTGCATATCCCGAAAGGCGGCTCAAGTACTGAGACGCGCCCACTTGGGATACCGACGTTGGAGGACAAGGTCCTTCAACGGGCGGTCGTGATGTTGTTGGAGTCGATCTATGAACAGGACTTTCTGGACTGTTCCTACGGCTTCCGACCAGGGCGACCGGCACACCAGGCGCTCGAAAGTTTCTGGACTCAGACGGTGAGAAGTCGGCCAAAGGGCGGCTGGGTACTTGAGGTAGATATTCGCAAGTTCTTCGATAACTTGGATCATCAACACCTACGGCAGTTTCTTCGACAGAGGGTGCGTGATGGCGTGTTGTTACGTCTGATCGACAAGTGGCTCAAAGCTGGTGTGATGGAAGATGGGAACGTGAGTTACCCGGATTCTGGATCACCGCAAGGCGGCGTGATCTCACCGCTGATCTCGAACGTGTTCTTGCACTATGTGCTGGATCTTTGGTTCGAGAACGAAGTGAAACCGCGACTTGCCGGTCGTGCTTATCTCATCCGCTTTGCGGATGACTTTGTGATTGGGTTTCGCTCTGAACGCGATGCTCGACGAGTCATGGAAGTTATCCCGAAGCGATTTGCAAAGTATGGTCTGACAGTTCATCCGACCAAGACGAAACTCGTCCCCTTCAGCCCGCCGTCTTCGAAGACGAAAGGCCGCGGAGGTCCCGATGATCGTCCTGGCACGTTCGACTTTCTCGGATTCACCCATTTCTGGGCCGTTTCCCTGAAAGGCAACTGGGTTGTCAAACGCAAGACCGCCAAGGATCGCTTTAGCCGAGCCGTCAAGAGCGTGGACCAATGGTGCCGCTCGAATCGGCACTTACCGGTTAGCGAACAACAGCAAAAGCTGAAC
>JBCDIU010000081.1:0-4839 GCA_038748615.1 Planctomycetota bacterium
GCCAATTTTCGTTTGCGTTTCAAACTGTGCTTGGAAGTGTCTCGTTTGAGCAGCGTCGTGATGTAGCGACGTGTGAACGTGAAGTTCGCCGTTGCGTTTCGAGTGCGAATACGACTGGCATCATCGTGGAACACGACGTCCAAAACCCAGTGCATCGATTCGATGCTCCAGTGGCTTCGGACGCTGGTGGCAAACTCGCCAACCTTTGCATCACGACTCAGTAAGAAGTAACGAACCTCCACTCGGCACTCCTCGCCTTCCTCAATCTGTGTGATGGCTTGCCCAATGCTTGACGCTCCCGCCCAGGCAGAGGCCAATGATCGAAGGGAAGCCGGGATTGCACACACCGCGTAGAACCGTTCTTCACGGCGACCGCGAGTCTCCTCGACTGTGGCCTTGGATTTGACCGGATGTTTTCGCAAGCCTTCTTCATGAACCAGTTCGAAGTGATCGCGAATCGCCTCGGCCAGTTTGGGATGGTTGTCTTTGATCGCAAAGATGTAGTCGCCGCCTTTGCCGGTGATCTTCTTGGCAATCGATTTTTGTGCACCAATCGCATCGATCGTGATCACGCTATCGCGGACATCGATAAAGTCGATTAGCTCATCAATGGCTGTGATTTCGTTGCTCTTGGAGTCCACCTCGGTTTGTCCCAGAGCGACGCCATGCTTGGTTGCCCATGCTGAGACGAAGTGCAACGCGTTGGATTTCTCCTTGTCGGTATACGAGCCTCGAGCAGTCTTTCCATCAATCGGAATATGAACCGGGCTGTTGTCGGCATCGGCCAGTTTGTCCCCGGAGTGATAGGCGTCACAGAGCTGTGTGTGCCAATCAACCAACGCCTGTTGGAACTGCTTTGGATCGATTAATGACATGACCCTGCCGATGGTATCGTGCGAGGGAATGCCTTCGCTGAAATCAGCGAACTGGGATAGCCAATCGATCCGCTCGTTGCCGAAATCCTCGATCTCCTCGGGGCCGTCCGCATCGGCGATCATGGCGGCAACGACGAGGAACAGAATCGAATTGAGCGGGTGTTTCGTTCGGCCAACAACACGAGGGTCATCGACACGATCAAAGCAGTCGTGAAACAGATCGACTTGTGAAAATATTGCCATCTCCATTGCAGGGCGTGCGTCCAAGGAACAGCGCAATCTTTCACAAGAGGGGTTCACTCGGGCAACCCGCAACCGAATACTTCAATCAAGTGTTGTTGCGATCACCGTGATATGCGACCGCGGATCAGTCAGCTCAGCAAAGTCCTCGAGGAAACTTTCAACATCAAATTCCGTTTTCTTCTTCTTGGCCAACGCGATCGCTCCGAACATGATTTAGTGAACTCAAAGCCAACGGAATCAACATCGCGAATATCACTCGACCGCGCTAGCCCAATCTACATAAAGTGCGCCTCGGCCCTCGCGCTTGGGGTGACCGATCTGAATTCTGGAAAATACAGCTACAGTTTCCAAGAGTGTGTAGCAGCTGGTCATCAAATTTGGCTACCGCGAGCGGCGTCCAGCCACTCACCAACGGAGACTTCGAGGCCTGGCAATTCAGTGGATGCTATCGACTGGCCACGTCGGCATTCGCCGACTTCCTAATAGTAGCCTCCATTCAAACGAAGCACCAGGAGGGTTTCATTACTGGGGTCGAGGATCCAACACTAGGAGATTTTTCTTCCGCGTAATCTGCTTGCTTCTCCTCCAGATCGCGTCGCCGGTTTTGATCACCTTCGCTAATGATCTCCACGACCAGATCGTCGCCATCGGGGTAGCTGCGATCGTGACCCTTCTGCTATTCGCTCCGTCCAATCTTGACGAACAAAACATCGAGTTCGCAAAATTTTCCTTCCCACAAACGCATCGGAAGCGGAGTCATGAAAACCTCGGCGATTCTGTAGCTCGATAGGAACTCTCAAATCACGACGAAAATGAACTGGGCGAGTCGCTGATGCTCCTTCATCGGCATGTCCAATACGTCAAAGTGTCCCTGGTCAAATTCAACTAGCGGACCTCTGGACAGAATCAAATAGGCTGACTCGCTTCAGCTACCCTATGCGGGATAAAACACAACGCGATTCGCTAAGCGGGCGTTCCCACAGGGGTTTGGCAAGACACGGAGTCGTTTGCTCAGTAAGCGGCGCAAAGCATTGCGAAATGCTTAGTTGCTCTTGATTGCTTGAAGCATCTTGGCAGCGCCTTGGTGGATACTGAAGTACTTTTGGAAACAGTGTTCCGCGGCGATTGACATTTTAACGCGTTCCTCAGCCGAAAGCCGCGAAAAGTCCCGAAGCAAATTCGCGGCTCCCATCAGCGTGTCAGGCCGAACCAGTCCGCCGCCGGCATCCTCAATCTCGCGATAGATATTGACTTGATCCGAAATCAGCACCGGCTTGCCGCAGGCGAGGGCCTCGACCACCGCGATGCCGAAATTCTCCTGATGACTAGGTAACACGAACGCATCACATCCGTAAAACGCCCCCCATTTGGTATCGCCGGAAAGCATCCCCGGAAAATGGATTGACGTGTGTCCGTCAGCCCGGCGAATCATCGTTTCGCCGAAATCCGAATCGGTCGGCCCTGCGATCACCAAATCCGGAACAATTACGGCCTCCCGTTGTCCTATGTTGGGTCGAGAGTTGTGAGATGAAGGTTCGCGAGCATTAAGATCCAAATAGGCATCGATCAGCAGATCAACTCCTTTCTTGGGATGAATTCGGCTTAAAAACAATAGGTAAGGCCGCTCTCCGAGACCGGGAACTTTGGTGCGAAACTTGGCCTTCATTGCCTGCGTCTGCGATGGCGGCGTGGGCACGCCGAGCCCCACAACTGTCTCGACCCGTGGCTGATAGGGGCGGAACGTCTCACGAGCCAATTCGAGTTCACGCTGACAAGTAAACAACAGCCCATCAGCTCTTTCGATCGTATACCGCTCGACAGTCATCCAAACAAGCCAATTGCGGATCGCCTTGAGACGCCTCGACGGATCGCGTTGGAACCAGGGATCAAGCATCCCGTGGGGCATGACAAAGAACCGTGGGCACCGAACAGAGTCAGCGTGACGCAGATTTTGGGTAACCTTCCTTACCGCGTAGGAGGGATACAGCCAGAGCCCGTGCAGAATCACGACGTCGAATTCGGGCAATTGGCTCTGCATCCAAGGAGCAAGCGTTAACGAGAGAGCCCAAGGCCCACGCCCGCGTCCCAACTGATGAACAGGGAATGGATCATTGGATTTACGTGTTTCGCCAGGATCGTCAAGGCAAACGACTTCACTCTCGCACCCAAGTCGAGCCAACTCGGGAATCGAATTTCGCAATGCTTGGCAGACGCCACCGGAAGACGGATCCATAGATGCGATTAAATGCAAGCTCTTCATTGGCTAGGGTGTATCACGCTCGCTATTACGTCAGCCATCTCGGCTGAATACGGAGTTTTATGCAGATGCTTAAATGTTTCGAGCGCGTACTGGCTAACCTGACGTTTCTGTGCATCCGTCATTTCTAAATATTTCCCAAGCACGTCTTCAAGTAACCTTGCCCTCCGGTTGCTAAAAAGAAAACTATCTTTGTTGTCGCTCAGAAAAGAGGGCTCTGGTCCCATATGACTAGAAACTTCTTCGTCACAGATGACAGGCAAGCCGTGTTGAAGATACGTCAAAACGCTTAGTCCAGCTTTCCCAGGATAAATGCCGCAGACACACTCGGTGGCAATCGGCGCGATCGCATCATAGCCGACAAGAGCCCCATAGAAACGAACGTATCTTCGATCGCAAGTGCCCTCCAATTCGGAGCGTTGTGGGCCGTCGCCAACAACATGAAGAATAATTTTAGCTTCTCGTCTACTGTTCAAGACGTGAATCATCCGGACCAACTTGTCCAGACCGCTCCCTTGCCTAAGACGCCCAACAAAGAGGACACCACTACCATCCATCTTTTTTTCGTGAGCCAATCGGTTTGCCGATTCGAAACGATTGCGGACGACACAAAGCTTATCTTCTTGAAAGCCTACCCGCACTAGTGATTGTTTGCAAATTTCAGCGTAGCAGACATACCTGGAGCAAAACAACATCCAGATACGAAGCGCCTTCTCACGTAAAAAGCTAGACCGGGATGGCTTGAAAAAACCTTGCCCATGCAAGACCACACGCGCCCGGTAAAAACGACTCAACAAAATCAACGCAAATGAGCTGACATAGTTTACATCGGCAAAGAGCCAGATGACGTGCGGGCGAAACCAAAATGCCTTCCAAACCATTCCACGCTGCCAGCGAAAGGATCGAAAAGAAATCTCGGGGCATTCAAGTACGTTTAGCCCATCAGACTCATCCAAAACGGAAGAACAGCCGACCAGAACATCGAATCGTTTCGTCAACTCTCGATAGACGTCGATACGATAATGCATCAATTTTGGCTGGACGATTAATACTTTTTTTATAACTCAACTCCTCAAGAGAAAGCAGATGCGACCAAAAAGGTCCATCCGGTTTCATCGTGGGTAAAGGTCGAGACCGCCACAGTAGAAGAAGATCGCGGTTTTGAAGTTTTCGACGTTGCGGGAGCCGCCGACTCGACGTTTGATCGACATGATCTTGCTGTTGACTCCTTCAGCCACAGCATTGGTGATGGGGTGCGTGCAGTAACTCACGACATTCGCCAAACGCTCCTTGATCGTGCGGGCGACCTTCTTCATCGGTTCCAGCTTGGTGTGGATGACCCGTTTGTACCAATCTTTGAAGTAGGTCGTCGCGGATTCACTGTCAGCATGATGCCAGAGATCGCGTAGCATCTCCTTGTAAGCCCATGCTTTGCCCGTTGCCAATTGCTGCGTGTAGATCTCA
>JBCDIU010000082.1:0-4560 GCA_038748615.1 Planctomycetota bacterium
ATCAAATTCCGTTTTCTTCTTCTTGGCCAACGCGATCGCTCCAAACATGATTTCGTGAACTCAAAGTCAACGGAATCAACATCGCGAATATCACGCGACCGCGCTAGCCCAATCTACCTAAAGTGCGCGTCGGCCCTGGGTGCCACCCACCATCTATTGACACTGTTGACGGAACGATGAAGATGAAGTCGGGATGCTTCGGTACCGCCGCGGGCCGCCCAACGAGTTAAGATGGATCCGATGCAGAAACGAGCTGTCAAATTTCGCCAAGCCGGGCCAGCGCTCCGCACCCGCCGCACAGGAATTTCCGACGCAAAGTTCAATCAAGCTTCGCTTGATTGAGGACTAGAGAACTACACTTGGATTTCTGCGGCTCGCTTCGGTTAAGTGCCATTCAGTCAATAACCCTTTGATTTTCTTGACCCCTTTGATTTCGCGGTGTGATCGATGTCATCTCAAGCTGCACACTTCAATGATTCTGCGGTCGATATCAGCGGCCTTGACACAACCATCTTGTCTGTATTCAGCAGAATGACGCTGGAATATTGTTGCAAGGGAAGTGCGGTCGACCTTCGGTTTATGCTTGCGGTGCTTCATTTCCCATACTGAAGGACACCAAGATTTTGCTTGAAGCGAGGGATTGGCCTCGATACAGTCCTCAAGGTCTACGGGAAGCCAGAGATTTTCAAAACACATTTTAGGTTCGCGTGAACGATGTTCTCCCGTCTGGCTAATTTGGGTTCGATGAAGCGACTGTTGCAGTGTTTGATGTTCATACTCTTGGGCATGAATTGCTCAGCATCACGACAATCTCAGGCAGGTTTGGTGTTGCGGCTCAACACTGTCGAAAAAACCATGGCCTTGTTCGGTTCGGCCACGGGTGATCCGCTGTCCAACGGCAACGGTCACTTCGAGGCATCATGGTTTTTGAGCGGCATCGGCACCGCTGATAAGTTGCTTCTTCCAGCTGTAGTACTGCGTCAGGTTGATCCCCTCGACGCGGCACAACTCCGAAATCTCCGTGCCGGCTTCCATCCCGGCCAGCACGATTCGCATCTTGTCTGCGGAAGACCATTGACGACGCTTCTTTGATTGACTCATTGGGGACTCCAAGGGTTGATGAGTCCGTCAAATCTAACTTGTCGAATGTCTCATTTCCGCTGAAGCACTACACATGGTGCCGCGACCCTGCGAGGGTTGTGGGCAGCAACTTGGATTGCAAGTTACTGTCCCTGTTCGCATTGGTCTTCTGATTGCTCTATTGCTAATCACTTTCGTAAACCATTACTTTCTCCCTGCAGCATCGATCTTCTTCGCGGCTTTGCGCGGCGGCGTGCAAGGGGGGATAGCTGGCATCGCGTTCTTGCTGATATTCGGTAGGTTAGTGCGTTACGTTGGCTGGAATCCACAAGAAGATCGCTCAGGATAGATCACTTTGAGATATTTGGGATAAACAAGTCATGGTGTCGGACGGGCGGGCGTCCCCGGTCTGGCATGGTTGATTTCTCGCCGCCGCCCGCACACTACAAGCGTTATCCACCCTGAGTCCGCGGGGCCCCTGATATGCGATTATTGTCTTTGATTCTGTTGCTTGCGGTAATGAATACTAGCTCGTGGGCGCAAGAGAATCCGCTTGCGGATTTGACCGTAGTTTCGACACAACTGAAATGTCGGTCTGGGTTTGCCGACATTAGCTATGGCTACAAACGGGGAACATCGGACGTCGCTAATCTGAAACTTGAATTCGTGGTCATTCAGACCTCAAAACGCAACCCTCGGTTCCGAAGGGCGTTTCAATTGAGCAGCAAGGTGGACGATGTCACGTCTCCCGCATATCTCGACATGAGTGACGGCGTCATTGATCTCCCCGACAGGAAACAGATACATGCGATCATTGACTGGCGGCATTACCAAGCCGATTCTGATGTTACACTTGCCGAAATTCGGTCTTGGCTTGATCAGACAGAATTGCGCATGACAATCGACGCCTTGTTGGAACACAAAACTAAACTGCGGGCTGGCAAACAAGACAATTGGTGAATTCAAACCCGAAACGCAATTTTGACGGAGCGATTCATTTGGATTTTGCAAGTGGATTGCCGAAGGTGAGCTGAGCGGAAAAAATGTTTGGACTTCTACCCCCAGTCGCTCCAAAGTTTCCAAGAGTCCTAGACTATGGGTTGGGCAGTCATGGGGATGTTCGACGGGTTCAAACCAAGCTCAACGATCATCCTCGAGTAAGACTGCGATACCAAACACCCAGCGCGGTTCTCGGCAAACATTCGAAAATTGCGTTTCGGATTTGAATTCACCAGAGCGGGGAACCATCGAATGCACCCGAGACGGCGAGTCGGCCGTGATCCAAATGGCTGCCTCGTTGGCATCCGCTCTCCCTGGGAATCTGAGTGAGTCCAGCTTGCGAGGTGCCGTTGTCGGATGGTTCTGGCGCACTTTTTGCTTCCGAAGTTTCCATATGCCTTGCGTTGACCGACTGTAATCCGACCATGAATCTTACGTTCTGTCCGGTCACTGAAGATCGCTGGTCCGACTTCGAGTGTCTCATCGAATCCAGGGGCGGACCGCACAACTGCTGGTGCATGGCTTGGCGAAACAACGAACACGCGAAAACCATCGCTGGCAAAGCCGGTAAGAAGGCTGCGATTCGAAAACGCGTCACCGATGCCACGCCGATCGGCTTGCTCGCCTATTCGGACGGCGAGTCGATTGCCTGGTGCTCCATCGCGTCACGCAACACACACAAGCCCCTTGGCGGCGATCCGTCGCTCGATGACGTTTGGTCGGTCACCTGCTTCTTCGTTAAACGCCAATTTCGAAGCATGGGAATATCACACCGGCTTCTGGAAGCTGCGATTGATTTCGCTGAAGTCAACGGTGCGCGTCACGTCGAAGCCTATCCGGTCGACACGGATTCTCCGAGCTACCGATTCATGGGGTTTGTGCCCATGTTCGAGAGTGCCGGATTCCGCTTCGTACAAATGGCAGGATCAAGGCGGAAAGTCATGGTCCTCGACTTGCCCGCGACCGGGCGTTTTGACAAGGGACAACTATTTGGAGCGACGGAGTGAGCACGGTCGTTATTCCGCACACGGATATCATCTCGGCCTAGCTCATTTGGTTTCAGATGCGTAAAAAGACTTTTCGGATGGTCATGTTGGTTTCAGCCACTATCTGTATTGGGCTGGTGGCTGTTGCTACCAGCGTGGGCTATTTCATCTACAGATGGCTGAAGGTAGATCCCATTGTCGTCTCTTCGGACGCGAGTGACATTGATCGTGTTGAGGCAGTCGAAGGATGGCTTCATGATCAGTTTGAGAACGATCGGTTCAACGGTGGCGTGCTCGTCATTCGAGATGGAAAGGTGCTGCTTTCCAAGACGTGCGGGTACACGGACGATCGTGCGACGCATCGACTCGACAACCACACGGCGTTTCGGTTAGCGTCCGTTTCAAAGCAGTTCACTGCCGCCGGCGTGCTCAGGCTCGCTGAGATGGACTTGCTCGACCTTGATGACCCGGTTGCCGAGCATCTTGAGGATTTTCCATTTGAAAATGTGAGCGTTCGACACCTGCTCAACCAAACCTCCGGTATTCCCGACGAATACATGGATCGGGCCGAGGAACATCGCGAAACGGTCGGAGATGTTCTAACGATTTCAAAGGCCGTCGAATTGGTGATTCGACACTCCAAACCAAGTCGTCCGCCAGGTGATGCCATGGAATACAGCAACACCAACTATGTATTACTTGCGGGAGTTATCGAGGCTGTTTCCGGAAAGAGTTTTGAGAGGTTCATGTCGGAGGAATTATTTCAGCCGATTGGCATGAATGACACCCGTGTTTGGAATCTGCTGTCGGATCAACGCTCGCCCAATCAGGCATCTGACTTTGATCAGATTGACGATGACCGAACGCCAATCGAACCAACGTGGCTGGACGGCGTGGCTGGAGATGGAGCTGTTTTCAGTAGCTTGAATGATTTCGTCATTTGGGATCGGTTCTGGTACGGCAATTCACGCGTTTCCAATGCGCTGCTGGAGCAAGCGTTTGAACGTCCAAAATTGAAAGATGGAAGTCGATCAGACTATGGATTTGGATGGGTCTTGGAGCGTAAACGCCAGTGGCATAACGGGGCATGGCTCGGTGCGAACACGTACATCGTTCGATACCCGAGGACTCGATCTTGCCTGGTCGTGCTCGATAACTCGTCGAACCTCAGGTTGGATCGCATTGCGAACGAAATCGAGGAAACCCTGAAGCCGATATTCACTGACGACTGATGTGAATGCAGCTGGTAGGACCAAGGCGTCAGGCCCGGTGGAGAAGCCGGGCGGTTTTGAAATCCACAGCCTTTCGTCACCGCTCGGTTACGGCGGTCGTTCGCCGACTGACTCGGTTGTCTGCTAGGCACTGTCTGGTAATCGCTATTTGATTTGAAGAGCACATCTGGCAACCTCCCGATTGTCTTACCACAGATAATCAAGGAGGAAGTCAGATGCCCCGTCATGATCTCACGGATCGAGAGTGGAATGCAATCCAACAT
>JBCDIU010000083.1:0-4460 GCA_038748615.1 Planctomycetota bacterium
AGAACAAGTGTCCCGAGAGCAACTCCACGTCAAAGTGCTCGCTGACGATCCCAGAGAGCCCGTTGAAGCTCTTGCGCATGTCGGTGGGCTCGGTGAAGACGAAGATGCGACTGGTCGAGGCGATGGAGATCATGATGTTTCGACCGATCGCGTCACGGTGATGACCGCGGCAAGGAGCTGACAAAGCTCCTCCTGATCGTGTCGCCCTTGGAGGTCGATGGTCGCTCCTCCGGGCAAGGTTAATCTCGCTTGTGGCTCGACGTTGTGGCCTAGCGAGAGCGGAACGAATGCTGGCGTCGGGGCCTCCGTCGCCTGGGCGTGCTTCTTCTTCCACTGATAGAAGCTCGGAGCCGAAATTCCCTCTTGCTGGCAGAACTGGACAACACTCAGGTTGCTGTGGGCAAACCGATCCAAGCGTTCCCGCCAGAGTTGACGCCGGGCAGGGTCAGGTGAACGAGACATGGGCTTCTCCGGGGTTTGAGAAAACAAACCTGAAAAACTACCCGCAGCCAAAGTCATCCCCACGCCGAACGCTTACAAGCGACCGGGAGCGTCGGCAATCGAGCCATTAGCGAGATTGCCGGGGAGGGACACACGCGCCGGATTCATGCCTCTGATCCAATTGTCGCGACTGCGCGGGTGAATTTGCGTTGGCACTCCAACCACCCCAAACATTGCTCCCAACCGATGGATTCATGCCCTCCATTTCGCGCGAGTCCAAAGGCTTCGTGATGGCCGCCTACCCGGTTGTAAGCCCCACCAACCTTTGAAGGTCACTTTCGAATCTAGAAAGAATGGAATCGAGTCCCAGGTGCTTCACAGCATAGCGTCGTGCTGCTCGTCCCATCTCCCGACGCTCGGGTTGGCTGTCCGATAGTCGTGCGATTGAGCTGGCAAACGCTTCCACATCACCGGCTGGGACTACCAGGCCTCTTCCTAAGACAACATCCGCAATTTGAGTACCTGGATCGGCACACGCCACCACCGGTCGCCCGCTAGCCATCATTCCAGTCAGCTTTGACGGCATTACCAAGTCCGCAGCGCCAGCGCGCTGCGGCAACAGATGCATGTCAGCACAATTCAGCAAATCATTGAATCGCTCGTTCGGCTGTGGAGACAACCAGAGAACATTCGCGATCGCCGATCCTTCAGCCTTCAATGATTCCACGTCCGCGCCGGCACCACAGATGACAAATTGGACGCGGGGAACTCGTCGCGCCGCATCCAAGACGATCTCGAGCCCCTGCTTCTTCCCAATGTTGCCTGCGTATAAGGCAATCGTCTTTTCGGCAGGAAGTCCGAACGATCGTCTCCGTTCGCGCAGGCCTTCGGCTCCCTCGGTGGCATCATCTGGTATCGGATAGACAAAATCGCAATCGACCCAGTTGGGGAAGGCGACCAAGCGAGTTTCGTCGACACCCTTCTGGGCCGCTTTGCGCATCATGTTGGGCGAGATGCTGCTGACCCGATCGAAACGCCGCATCAAGAAACCCTCCATTGCCAAGACCAACTTCTGCAGGAAGGGCTGGCGAAGGATGCCAAGCTCAAATGCCGCGTCGACCTCAAAGTCCTGGACATGCAACCAACACGTTGCACCGGACACTCGTGCGGCCAGCCAGGTCGTCGGCATGCACATCGCCGCCGGTTCCACGGTGAGAATGACATCCGGCCGAAAGATCAGGGCCTGCCAAAAGACAACCGGTATGCTCGATAGTCCAAAGCTGGCCAGATGAAGGATTCGTTTGAGCCCCGTGACTTTCCGCGGAACCCAGAGTGGGCAGCGAATAATGTCGATGGATTGGCCCGCGCTTGCTTCGGCTTGCGTCTCGTTGTTGGCCGAGAGCCGTTCCTTGACATAGCGAAAACCTCCGTAGGGGGCATCGATCCTCCACTGCGGATAGTATGGTGGCGTCGTGACGACACGGATGCTGTGACCACGATTTGCCAACCATGTCGTCATTTCCCCAGAGTACTTTCCAATGCCAAGTTCCTCGGGAGCGTAGTTCAAGCCATGCAGCAGGATTCTCAAGTCACTTCGCCGACGATCCAGGGATCCAACTTCGCCTCCAGCGGCAAATACGGATGGGTCGTCATGCAAATCCGCGACAACCAGCCCATCGTGCGTATGGAACGACTGAGAAGATAACGACCGAGAACATTTCGTGAAAATCGCTTTTGGGACGCCTCGGGGAAGACTAGACTGCGGCGAAGGCCCGAAAGACCCTGCAACGACTCAAGACGCCGCCTCATGGCAACCGCTCCCGCAACCGACGATGGCGCGCAGGGTTCCTGCGATATCGTTGATGAAGACAAAGACACTTCGGTTCCGTCCGATCCGTCATCGCAACGTCTCCCAAGGAAACTGTCCGTCCTAGAGTGGATCTCCTTGAGCGTTCTCCTAGCGGCTCTGGCACCCATTCTAGTTCTCTACTTCTATTGGACAGCGAGAGCGGGGCATTACCAATACTTTCCCCTGCTGATCTTGGGTGTTACTGGATTGTTGTGGTCGAGAGTCGGCGAAGCTGTATCTCATGCAGACGATCCCAGCGAGACCAAGGTGCTGATCGGTTGGTCAATCGCCCTGCTGCTCGCATTGGCCGGACACCTTTTAGCCAGCACTTTCCTAGGTATGCTCGCGACGATGTCGGCACTCGTCGCCACACTCTATGCGGCGTTGGGATGGGGCGGGACTCGATCATTACTGCCAGTCATTTCGCTATTGCTACTGGCTGTTCCGTTGCCATTGGGGTGGGATCGGCACCTGATTTATCGCTTACAGTTCATTGCCAGCCAATTCGCCGACTTATTGCTTGATGGTGCTGGCGTGCACCACACTCTAGAGGGCGTTGTGCTGGTGACTGAAAAAGGGCGTTACGCGGCGGAGGAGGCCTGCAGCGGTGTTCGATCCCTGTTCTCGTCGCTATCGGTCATCGCGTTTTACGGTGTCGTGGCACGATTTCGATGGCAAAGGATCGCTCTGAACCTGATCTTCGCGGTTGCATGGGTGATCATTGGCAATGCCATTCGCGTTGCTTTGAGTGTTTATCTGGCCGATCGAATCGATCCTTGGTACGCCAGTGGGACGGGGCACGAAATTCTATCGTTGCTTGTTTTCGTTGGGATCCTCGCCATGATCGCCAACACGGATGCTGTCTTTGCGCAACTGCTTCCCGACGACTGGTTTGATGTCGACGATGTGTTTTCGGATGGATGTACAGATCGCGAGGCAGCCGTTCCCTCCAACACTCGCGAAGCAGTAAGTATGGCGTTGGGCCGCTTTCTCACCCAAACAAGCCCAAGGCTGCATCCAAGGTCTTTTCTAGCAAACAAGGCTCTGTTGCTTGGCGGTCTCATCGTCGCGACTGTCGGAACGTTTGCACTCGTCCACGGCAAGATCATACCCAAACTACGCAATTCTCGTGATCTCGCCGTCCCCGCTGCGTCAGACCTGCCTTCTTCGATCGGCCCCTGGCACCAGGTTGGATTCGAAAGAGTGCATCGTGACGTCATCACCAGGTTAGCACCGGAATCATGTTTGTGGACGTATCAGTCAAGTAACCTGACGGCAATCATCTCCGTCGATTTCCCTTGGAACGAATGGCACAATCTGGAGATCTGCTATCGAGCGCTCGGCTGGACCGTTGGGGCCAAACACTTTCTCTCCACTCCAGAAGAGGCACCCAATCAAGATCTAACCTATAGCGAGTTGGCATTGTCCAAACCGGCAATGGATGAATCGGGCCATGTCTGGTTCACGGTCGTCGATGGTCAGAAACATGATGTTCAACCAGATGACCTGAGACTACGTTTAAGTCGGTTTGGGCCGTGGGCAACCCTGCAACACCAAGTACGGTGCTCGCTGGGATATGGGAACAGAGTTTCGATGGTCCTGCCAGCAACCACCGTTCAAGTATTAGGAGAAAGTCCAAAGCAGATGACCCGTGAGGAACTGCTCAGTTTACAGAACTTGTTTTTTCAGGCCCGAAGTGACCTATTGGACAGTCCTCGATGGCAGTGATGCGTCGCGGAATGGATTCATCTCATAGAGGCAAGTATTACCAACATCAATCGGTTCTCCAGCAAGCAATATTACAAAGTGGCCTTATTCGGTGCTTCCTCATCAGCATCATCCATTTGAGGTAACTATTCAGCCAGTTGGAATTGATCTTGGCTGAGAACGGTTTTTGGGTTCTGGTGATGGAGCCATGGACGGATCCAAAGCCACCGCCGTTGTTGATCCACCGATCAACGCTTCGCTGATCGACAAGCTGCTGACCAATCAGTTGAGCGAAGCGGAAGCTCGTCAGTTTGCCAACCAAGACCCTGAGTGTACGGCGTTCACGCTGTTGGCCTTGCAGCAGCGAATCGCTCAATCGAGCCAAGCGTTCGGTCCGAATACACCGTCCTCGGCGATACCGCCCTACGAAAAACCATCTGCTAAATCGAAGAAGCCAAAGGGC
>JBCDIU010000084.1:0-3982 GCA_038748615.1 Planctomycetota bacterium
CTTGGTAGACCCGTTCGTCTGCACGCTCGGTGCGAATCTGCTTGAGCGCCACCTGTCGCTGCAGCTCGAGATCTTCAGCAAGATAGATAACGCCCAGACCACCTCGGGCAAGTTCGCGAATGATCCGAAATTGACCGCCGAGTTCCGTGGAATCAGGCTGCTGGTTGTTGGGTGCTGGATCGCCACCACTGAACAAACTATCCGACAGCGGCTCGTCGGAATCTTGGTCTTGATTGGAGTCAATCGGAACACTCATGGCGGCTTCAAGATAGACTGCGTTCTATTTTGGTCAATGACGGCCGTTCAAGGAGTGAACGCCCCTTTTGTGGCGAAGCTTATTGCGCCTCGCCGACTGAATCCAGCAACTCCTCAACCAACGGCAACATGCTTCCCATTCCGTTTTTCTGCCACTCCGATGGATTGCTGCAGTTTCGCGAAACACGTTTCGCTTCTTCGTCATCGTATGGGTGGGTGCGGGCGAGCAGCCGCACGACCTCTTCGATTTGATGGGGCCACCGAGTCATATTTTTCCGACAGTCGACATCTCTTTGGCACTCTGCACGCTTTCCGATTCGATACTTCCCCAGCGCGATCGCAACTCTCTTTCGAACTCCATCAATCTTGTTTTGATCTGCGAGTTCTTCAATCGATTGCATGGCGCGAACATATTGACTCTTGTTAGTACGATTCTCGACTAACATCGTCCAAGCATCAGCGAACTCTTGCTCAGCGTCATGGCGTGACATCAGAAGAAGATGGACCTCATTCTCAACGCCCGCTTTCAAATCGGTAATCTGTGAAATCGAATGTCTGATGTCACTGATTGTCATGTTCGTAAATACTGCCTCCGCAAGGACTCGGTACGCCTCTGATTGAATGTGCTGTTCCCAAACGGCGTTCAATGTGTCGACATCAGAGATATGATTCTGCCGGCAAAGTTCTCGAAACGATTGCAGCGACCTACTCTGAATCATGCATCGCCAAATCGCATTTCGATCCTTGTGGAACTTTATGTCTTCTGGTGTTGACCCGAGAGACACGGCGACGCGAGAGATTCCGAGATGACTATGCCCGAGCAGTTTTGGTGGGTTCGCCGATATATTCAAAAGGCGCCCGCCAGGAAATTGAAAGGGCCCGACTAAACGTCCCGATGGGACGTGCTTGATATGCATCCTAGTGTCAGGCCGGAACTCCCATTGTCCGTCGCTTGAGGTAAGGGTGTTTTTGGTTGGCTGCAAACGAGATCCCATATCCAATTCGTAAGCCTTCAAAATTTCAGCATTCAGCGAATAGAATCCTGAAGCCGGGTTCCAGAGAACATGGCGGTCAGCCACCATGTCGCGAGTGTGATAGTATCCAGAAAAACAACCAACGATGAACTGAGTTGGGATGTCCGTTGGCTCAAGGAAACCCACTGACCGGTCCAGTAAGAGTGGCACGCCGACCAAGTTTCCCGTATGAAAGTCGACGACAGCAACGGTGTTTCCAGAGGCGATTGCGACATACCGGCCATCTTGCGAGCAGCGAAGATGTGTCACCGCAACGCCCACATTTGATCGGTTGAGCGGATTACCAAAGTACGCTTGCCGAGGTCCCGGCTGATAGGCCCAGGCACCGTAATCAAAATAGCGATTGATCGCGCGAATCGGATAAGGAAACGCATCGTTCGCAAAAGCATCAGGTCGAAAGATTGCTAAACGTTCTTTCTGATCGATGAAGGCAAGTTCGGCGCCTCGTACTGATGGATGAATCAACTTGGTGAAGGCCACGGGATAACCTGTCTTTCCTGTATTGATCGGATACCGCACCAATCTTTCGCCGGCATTGATGCCCAACATCTCAACGTGCTTATCGAAGATGACAGCGACGTGCCGATCCTGATTCATCAAACGATAGCCTTCGACCCTGTCGTTGAAGTCATAGCGAGTGAGATCCCAGCGGCGACTCTCCTGGGGATGACGACGAGCAATCGATATCGAAGCGTCCGATCCTCGAACGATTGCCAAGTCTCCTGTTGCTCCGACTTCAATCCAGTCGGCGTGTGCAATTGGCTGTGTGGGGTCGATTGGCAATGTGCCAGCCTCAAGTTCCTTGCCTTCGAAAGAGCCATTTTCGATCAAATCTACCGACTGCACCGTGGCGTCCTTCGACAGAAATGCCAACCGCTCCATCCCGTCGTCGATCAAGAAGCGAGGGAGTTTTCCCTCCAATCTGGTTAGTTCTCTGCCAGTTTCGCAATCCACCAGTACGATGCCTATCTTCGCAGACCACGCTAAGTATCGTCCCGAAGGCGAAAAGTCGACTTCGTTCACGGCCGGGCGGTGTTCAACACGATATCGCTCTTTGTAGGATCCATTCTCGAAATCATGGACTTCAACGCTTGTATTGGTCACAACTGCGACGAAGCGATCGCTAGATGAAAACACTCCATCCAACACTTGAGCATCAGTGAGTTTGTGTGTCTGAAGAAGCTCGCCTGAATCGACGTCCCAGGTCTGCACCAACGCGCCCTTCCCGCCGGCTCTTGTCTCATCGACAAGACCATGAACTTTGTTGGTGTCCTTGCTCCATGCGATTGCGAGACACGGTCCCCGCTGTCCGGTCAAAAAAGTCTGGGGAACTTGCGATTGCGTCTGCGCCAGCATCCACGGAAAGCAAGACGTCAAGGAAGGGGATAGTTCCACCGAATACTCACGGAGTTCTCGTGCTGCGACATCGGGTTGATCCTCGGCCAAAGAACGAAAGGCACTTGAGATGGCATTGAATGCTACCATGCGTTCAAAGCGATCCGCGTTCTGTTGTGACTCTCTCAGTGCATTCTTTGTTTCCTCCGCTGATCTTGTTGCCTTTCGCTCGGCCGCGACGGCACGCGATTCGGAGAGCTGGCTTTTTTCCCGCGAGATCTCGGCTTTCTTGCGTGCGGAATTGAGAACTGGAACGGCAATCAGAAGCGCCAGAATCGAAGTCAGGACCAGACCGACGGCAAACGATGCAGCCACGCGATTGCGTTTGATCCAGCGGAGAACCCGATCCGAGACCGGTTCACGGTAACTGGAAATCGGATTCCCGGTTACCCAGGCTTCGACATCGCCGGCTAATTCTTCAGCTGTCCGATATCGGTCTTCCGGCATTGCGGAAGTTGCTTTCTCGGCGATGGCCACCAGCCCAGCCGGAGCGTTTCGATTAATTGACGCGAGACTTGGCAAGCGGCCCGACTCGACAATCGAGAGCGCCTCACCGACTGAAGAGACCTTTCCCAAAAACGTCCGTCCCGTCAGCATCTCAGCGAGCACGACCCCGAGACTAAAGATGTCGCTCGCGGGGCCGATGGCAGCGATGTCGCCACGCAACTGTTCGGGAGACGCATATTGAATCGTGCCGATGAATGATCCCTGTCGCGTCGGCGTGCTGCCCGAACTTTCAATTTGAATCCCGGGCGATGTGTCTTCGACAGCGGTCTCCTCGACTGCCTGACTGGGATCGCGGGAGGTCAAAGGTTTTGAGAGTCCCCAATCCAGCAGCAAGGTCTCACCGTGGCTGCCGACCATCACATTGCTGGGTTTCAAGTCACGATGAATGATACCTTGGTCATGGGCGTAGCTGACCGCTTGGCAGACCTCGCCAAATGATCGCAGCAACGCGTAGAAAGCGGGAGTCGAAAAATCCGAGCGTGAATCGCTTGCCAGATGGAATTGCGCGATGCGGTCGCGCAGCGAATCTCCTCGGACCAGACGCATGACATAGAACGGTCGTCCGTCGCTATCTCTTCCCTTTGCATAAACCGGAACAATCCCAGGGTGCTCGAGCTGCCCCGTGATCAGCGCTTCCTGGTAAAACTTGTCTTGGTAGACCCGTTCGTCTGCACGCTCGGTGCGAATCTGCTTGAGCGCCACCTGTCGCTGCAGCTCGAGATCTTCAGCAAGATAGATAACGCCCAGACCACCTCGGGCAAGTTCGCGAATGATCCGAAATTGACCGCCGA
>JBCDIU010000085.1:0-3434 GCA_038748615.1 Planctomycetota bacterium
GCGGCTGACCATCTGAAAAGCATCTTGGAGATCTATGGCAAGAAGTACGTGATGCGGATCAATGTCAAGCAAACCGCCCACCTCCCTATGTAAGAGCTCAGCGCCCGCCGGCATGCCCCCACAGTGCTGTCTCGGGCCAAGAGTTTTTGCGCAACTTCCCGGTGAACCTGGAGCAGTGCCCTGGTAGCCAATCGACGCAGCGTGGTGCCCATAACTATAGGCCTGCATCGTTGCGCATCCTTGTGCAGCCGTACTAATCTCCCCGCCAGCCAGTGTTGAGTAACCGAGACCGGTCGGGCATCGGCAAGCAGGGCCAGCATAATTGTTGCGAGGGCGCGCATCGCAATCATATCTTCCGCAATGAGAGCCCAATGCTCAAAGCGGATGTCATCCGGCCCCGGTGCACTGCGCCGAGGGGTATTGCGTAGCTGTTTCTGTAAGGCTATGACGAAATTTTCATAGTGTTCAGCACTTGCAGTTGGAGCGTCCAGACTTGGGTACGGCGGGAGGGCGGTGTCAGGGAACAGTTGGGGGATGTGCTGGCTGGCGACATCATTAGGTGCCAGCGGGGTGTCATCCTTGAGCCGGTTGAGGGCCTTGCCAGTGGCCCCTGCCTGAACCAGGCGATCAAGGCCCTGTGCATGAGCTTGGCTTCCTCGTGAAGGGGGTCGGTGCGTTTGTGGGGCCCGCAAGCTTGCTCCCAGTGGATGTTCGAACAGAATCGCGAATGGTTCGACGTCTGTCCGGTACTCAGCTAAGAAAAACGAGTTGGCCGCTTGTCACGTGTCGGTCAATCCGGGCTCGATGCAATCTTTCCGCCGCTGAGCAGGATTTCAAATTCTTCTGCGAAGAGTTCCGCCAGGGCTTCCTTGCCGGGAAACCCGACATGTGCTGCCTCAATGATTCCATCGGGTGAAATCAAAATGGTCAGCGGAATCTTTTGGACCTTGAAGATCTCGGCCAGCTCTCCCTTTGGGTCCACGGCGATCGGAAGTTTCCAATCCAGCTCGCCTGAAAATCCCTTTACGTGAGCGGGGAATTCACCCACGTTCACGGCCACGACCACCACATCCTGACGGCCAATACGATTCCAAGACGACTCGATCGTCGGCATGGCCTCCAAACACGGACCGCACCATGTTGACCAGAAGTCCAGGACGACGACCTTGCCGTCCAATGCTCGATGCGACACTTTCTTGCCGCTGAGAAGGGTTAGGTCGTAGCCGGGGGCTCTTTGGCCAAGCAACTCATAGCCGCCTTGTTGTCTGGCTTGAGCCCGGGCATAGGACTCCATCGATTTGTATTCGATCGCACTCTCAGGTTCAGCAAATGTGAATAGACGATCATCGACTTCTCCGCTAATCCGCCAAGAAAGGAAGTCGTAACGCAAGGAGTGGCCATAGCCCTCTGGGACGGCGACTTGCTTCGTCGCCGTCAGCATCGGAGTCAAGTCCACCAACAGCCGCAGCGGTTGTGGTTGTTCATCCGTCGTGAGCCAAAGATCCCAGGTCACACCGTCGTCCTGCACGCCGCGTAGTCGAACCGAGTCCGTCCGCCCACGGAACTTGGTTCGTTCGATAAGACGCACTGAACGCATGCCGGACAGGAACGTGAACGCGGGATCCACACCCGCCAGCGAAAGCGAGAGCACTGGTTCGGGGTAAGTCCCCAAGTCAATCGGCGGCTCATTGGTAATTTCCTGGCAATCGGCAATGCCCGGAAGTCGCAAGAAGGCCGTTGTGGACAATGCCACCACGCTGTTGCGGCCATCACAATACAGTCGCCGACGTTGATCGGGGGCCTTGTAATAGATGGTGTAGGCGTCGGGATGACGCGACGCGATCTGATACGTTGACTCCTCGGTCTCAACGACGACACCATTCATCACGGTTTCGGCGGACAACCGAACCGTCGCTCTCGAAACGTCGGCTTTTGAGATCGCCGAGAACAGTGGCACCAAGACTTCCTTGACTTCTTCACTGACCTCGAATCGTTCCTTCGGTTCGTCGGCCCGCAAAGTCACATGGAAGCACGTCAAGACAGCAATGAACGCCGTGGTGACTCGGACGGAAGTCGATCGGGTGGAATGAAGAGTCATGAAACAGCGGTCCATCCGGACTAACTCAGTCTCAGGAACTCGGCACTCTGGCGAATACTATCGAGCGGCGATGGCGATTGGTCTTGTTCAACGTGGCATTGATCAACCCCGATTTGATGCGCCACCCGCATGACCTCGGGCATGTCGATGATTCCGTCGCCCAGCTCTTGGAATGCATCCTTGGGCACCTTGCTCTCGTCATTCAGCGTTGGGACACCTTCCTTCAAGTCTTTGAGGTGGACCTGACTGATTCGCCCCGCCAAACGTCTCATCATTTCGATCGGATCTCGTCCCCCGATCTTCGCCCAAAAAACATCAAGTTCAAATTCGAGTGTGCGAGGATCGAATCGTTCGATGAAGATATCGAAGGCCGTCCTTGAACTGCCCTTGAATTTCGTGAACTCGAACGCGTGGTTGTGGTAACACATTCGCATGCCTGCCGCCCTCGTGGCTTCCGCCGCTACATTGGCTCGATCAGCGATCGCTTTGCACTTGTCCGCGGTGTCCCGTTGCTTCCGCCCAATGTAGCCAAACACGACATGTC
Source organism: Planctomycetota bacterium (assembly GCA_038748615.1). Lineage (GTDB taxonomy): Bacteria > Planctomycetota > Planctomycetia > Pirellulales > Pirellulaceae > Rhodopirellula. Next base: position 2,643 of record JBCDIU010000085.1, read on the forward strand.
GCAAACCAATTCGTTCGGCTAACTCCAACGTGGCTTCCACCGACGTGACACCGTCGCGTTTTGGATCTGTAATTGCATTGAAGTCCATGAAGGCACTGTGAACCTTCAGTCCCTTGTCGCGGGCAATCGCGGCCAGCCCGACCGAGTCATTGTTGATTGACATCAGCTCGACCTGTGCGTAGCCGGCATCGGCAACTGCCTGGAGCGTTTTCGTTGGATCGTCCGCCATCTGATTCCGCAACGTATACAGTTGGAGGCCGATCCGGTCCAAGTAAGGCAGAGGTCCCGAGTCCAGCGGTTTTCCGACATCCGATTCATCAGATGTCGGGGAGTCGCCGTTGTCCCCGTCATCTGCCAAGGCATTCAATGGAGACCGAAGCCAAGCGACCATGGCAGCGGTGGACGCAAACTGGATGGCGTGACGCCGATTGGTACGAAAGGTGGTCATCGTGTCATGATCTTCGAGTCAGGACGAATCTCGCCGGGCTCGCTGCCTTCGGCTGTAGCGTTCCAGAATTCGGCGTTCCGAGTTGGTGAGACTGGATTCGCCACTGGAGTGAATTTTAGCCAAAATTCGGTCGGCTTCCTCCTCTTCTCGCCTCATTTTTTTGTCAGGATCATGCAGTTTGAGTTTGGCTCGTCGTGACCGATCGCGAAGTTGTTGTGGCAAATTGGTGACAAACCCCAAATCAATATTCCGAAAACTCCATCCTCGTTTGGCGTAGAGGTAGCCGAAGGCGGCTCCCGACAAGTGCACCTCGAAAGCCGTCGCCGAACCAGTGCCGACGATCC
>JBCDIU010000086.1:0-3315 GCA_038748615.1 Planctomycetota bacterium
CGGTAGGGCAGCAAGTGTTGTTGGGCGAACCGCCATTCTGCGTATTGGCGAGTTCAATATAAGAGCGGGGGATTTTGTATCCGAGGTGCGATTCAAGTTCGGTGATCAATTCATCAGTGGGTGGAGTCTCTACATAGTGTTCGGCGGCATATTCGCAGTCCTCCCAGAATCCTGTTGTGTCAAAGTCACCAAAGATGATTGCCATTGGATTTACTCAGGTGGGATAACGTCCAGGATCACCGAGCCCGGACGGTAATCGCAACTTCAAAACACGCATGCAAGCCGGGCTTCGCGTGCATCCGTTTGTTATCCGACGATCTCCGCGTTTGAGATTGCGTTCTCAAAGATTTTGCGGAGTCCGCCGGCACTGCCAATGTGTTCAAGTCCAATTCTAGCAAATTCAGCAGCACGTTCCCTGTCGTCAAGATGTTCCCAAATCTGCGTGAATATCCAACAGTCACGTGCAATCATTCGTCCACCACCGACACGTGGCAACAGGTACGATTGAGGAGCATCCACGAAATCGGTGGGTGAAAAGTGTGCAAACGAGTCTGGGAACGTGGCGAACCGTTCGAAAAACGACGGTGATTCACGATCAAACACCTCAATCATCTCATCAGCCCGCGTTACGCACTCCTGCGTGTCGTGAGTCGAGTAGTTCCACCATCTGTCGCGACCATCGCTGGTTCCAATTCGATACGAGTATTCAGTCGCGTACGTCTTGTTCACAGGAGCAGGCTGGATGAAGGTGAAGCCTAGCGACAGATTGATGGTTCGTTGTCCACCGTATTTCCATCCTTGGATTTCGATTTCGTGTACGAGGTCGCCCGAAACGCGTTGGAGACGAGGAAAGCTGCCGCGAAACCCTTGAGCGCGAAGCCGAGGAACGAACTCATGTTTGACACGTTCAACGAAGGGGTCGTTTGATGTCATAATTTAGTCGGATAACGTCAAAAATCACCCGGTCGCGACGAGCGATTCTCCATTGCTAAAACGCCCGACTTCGCGACTCGGGTGCATTTTTTTGTTATCCGTCCGATTCGAGTGCGTATGGCGGAACGATGTGGTGGATGCTCAGCATGATGTTCTCGTATGTACCCGGCGGGATCTCTCCGATCCGATCATTTTCAAGCAGCATGTTGAATGCCAGCAAAAGCGTGCAGATGCATTGTTTGCCAATACATGCTGACGTGAAAGAAAAGGGAAAGATGATCATCTCTTGGTTGGGAGAGATCATGGCAACTTCGTTGAACTGGCCATCAATGGTGACATCAGCCCAGTACCAATTGAACTGACGGGCCATCTGGGAACCCCAGAGTGCACCCAAAACGAGATGGGGATTTTCATCATCGGCAACAGGTGTTGGCCTATCGAAAACCAAATCGACGATTGCGTCATTTACCTTCTGCATGATTGCGTGCGCCGATTCAAGCTCCGGATCAACGTCGAGCAGTGAAACGGCATCACCGACGACCGCGTTTATGAGATCGAGGCGTTCTTGGTCTGGTGGTGATTCTTCGACTTGCATATTTGTTGAGTCGGATAACGACCAAGTTCACCAAGCGTCGTGATGATCCGCAACTTCAAAACTCGCGCACCAACGACGCTTTGGTGCAATGATAGGTTTGAAACAGCTTACGAAGTTTCAAAAAATGGTTCTCCAATTTGGGAGGCGTCGATCCTCACCGGCGCCGATTTGCGAGCCTGTCTTGCGACTGCCCAATTGTATGAACCTAACTGGAGAACCAAAGCATGTTTTACCTTGGAATTGACCAACACGCAAAGCAATTGACGATCAACCTTCGCGATAGTGACGGCAATGTGATCCTCAAGCGACAAGTCAGCACGCGACCAGAGAAAGTTCTCGAGTTCTTCGAGCAAATCACCGCCATGTGTGCTCAATCGAACTGTGGCTTTTGGGCCATCGTCGAAGTCTGCGGCTTCAACGACTGGCTGATTGAGATGCTACGCAACTTTCGCTGTGACCGCGTCGTGCTGATTCAGCCTCAGGACAGTTCTCGCCGCAAGACCGATCGCCGTGATGCCGCCAAGCTCAGCGAAGACCTGTGGATCAATCGCCATCGCATTGAATCGGGCAAGCCCATTCGCAGCCTCAAGATCGTCCACATCCCCGACTCGGTTCAGATCCAACAACGTCGGCTTACGAATCTTCGTCGTGACGCCAAGGCAGCTCACACCAAGTCCATCAACCGGATCAAACACGTTCTGCGCCGCCACAACCTGCAACACACGATGCCAACGAAGACCTTTCCTACAAAGGCAGCGATGGCGTGGCTCAAGACCATTCAACTTCCACCCGCGGACATGCTGGAGCTTCAGATCGCGACCGAAGACCTTGAACGATTGCAAAAACGTGTGCTACAGCTCGATGCTGCGATCGCCGAGCTTTCCGTCGATGACGAAGATGCCCAACTGATCATGAAGACCTGTGGCTTCGGTTTATTCTCGGCAGTCGCCATCTCTTCGCGTATCGCCGGCATCGAACGCTTCAGGCGGCCGCGAGCCTTGGCCAACTATTTCGGCTTGACTCCCAGCAGTCGCAACAGCGGCGACAAGGAACGACTCGGCCACATCACAAAGGCTGGCAGCGGGATGGCACGGTGGGTGCTTGGTCAAGCCAGCAAACACATCCTTCGCACGGACCCGGCAATGCGAGCGTGGTTCAAAAAGATCAAACACAAAAAAGGAGGTGGCGTTGCTCGGGTGGCCGTGATGCGTCGCATGGCGACGATCCTCTGGCACATGCTTGGCAAACGAAAGACGTACGCCGAAGTCCGCAGCCTTGGCATCGGCCTTGCCGCGTGACTTTCCCTTAAGAAGAACAAATAACCCTCGTCAAACAAACGGAGACCTGTCTTAAGTCAAACATGTGAAAGCTTGGCAAGGCGAACGTGTTCGCCCTGTCCCTTGCTCCCGAGGGAGGCACGGAACAATGTGTGGATCGCTGTTGGTTCCGCCAGTAGTGTCAACGTTGCAATGATTAGTGCACCCTGGGAAGCAAGGAAGTCGCAATCCCTACACAGTGTCTGAGGCACCAAGCACTCAGAGGGCTGACCTGAATCATCAGTCAGCCGGACCCACGAAGAAATGTTTCGGGAGCACTCGCATTTGTAAAGAACGATGCCCAATCCCGCCAAAGACTCAAGTTCACATCGAAGACGAACCAACAGGCAACAAGATCAATTCAACTGACAATCAAGCGAACTCGAAAATCAAAGAACAGGCGAACTGCGCTCAAGATGCGCAATCACTCAAATGGAAAACGAAAACAACTTGACAACTGTTTCAGAAACG
>JBCDIU010000087.1:0-3271 GCA_038748615.1 Planctomycetota bacterium
CCAAGACGGAAGCGACATCGATGCATTCGTCGTCCCGTTCGTCGACGCGACGGCCCAGACCATCGACGGCGCGAACTTTGACTCCGGGCTCGACTTCCGCCGATCCGGCAACCTCGACAACGCCGACATGGACGCGTTCCTACTCAGCTACAACGCAACGTTTGCCGGGACCGGGGGGCCGTACGGGCCGACGGAATGGGTGTCCGTGCCCGGTTACCTGTCAGACAGCCGCGTCGGGTACGCGGGATACCTTGAGAACGCCCCGGGACAAGGATGGCTCGCGAGGAATCGCGTTTACACGCCCGCGAACGGGAGATGGATCACGAGGGATCCGGCTGGGTATGTGGACGGAACAAGTCTCTATCAATACTCTCGGTCTCGCCCCCTTCTCATGAGCGATCCTACAGGCCTCCGTTCGTTGAGCGCATCAGGAGTAACGCGTGGGAAGCTTCGACAGTTTCCAGCAGTTCAAACTACCGGAAAGTACACCCGAAACCTTACGATCCGGCTAGATGTCGACGGCGACTCTGGATACCGCATCGAATGGTCCGAAGGCCTCCCAAGGCGCCGTGGTAATAACATCGGCGGCTTTAAGAAGACACCACTGCGTTTCGTAGGTCTCGTGGCACGGTTCAGTTGGACACCAAGTGCAGATCTCGAAGGCTGCTGTGACGAGTACCAGTGGGAGCAGACGATTAGCGTCGAAGGCGGCGCATGGCAAGGCGATGGCCTAAAGCACAGAGGCACAGGAAACGGCGTTCTAGGCAATGAATGGGCCAAATACAATGAGGGCGCGGCCGTCCGCTATCGAGACACCGCAAGCCTAGACGACTCTCCTGGCGATAATGCATCTGGTACCTTTCGCTACCAAGTAACACCCGGCTCTGGCATCGCATCGCACTGGTGGGAAACGCAGCATGATCTCCGATCGGCTTTAGTATGTGTGTCGGGCGCACACCGTGGCAAGACATACGCGGATGTTTCTTGGGGCTGGCAGTACTTACGCCCCGTGTTCCGCGATGCCCATGACATCAGTAATCTCGGGACTCGGATCCCAACCCGGGCACAATCAGCAACAGACGGCGTTTCGTACTACTACGATGCCTCAGTCGAATGATCCCCAATGACCAGCGACACATCTCACTCCACAGCTCGGATCCATCGCATATTACCACCGAGACGGCGCATTTATATTTCCATTGGCTTTTCCTTTATTATAACACTCATTATATACAATACGATGCACCAAGTAGCACGGAGCGGGAGCGGTACAAGGCTCCCGGCGATGTCTCGTCCTATTTTCTGGAGTACATATTTCGTTCGCGGCCGCGACAAGCCATTTATTGTTGACTACATGGCCTCGCACATTGAATTCACACAGCTCTTAGTACAAACAACAGCGATCGCACTAGGGATATCTGCCGCTGTACCATCGCGGCGATCACATGATAAAAAGACCGGGCATTGACTGGAAAATGCGACATTTATATACTGCAACAATCCAATTCGGCCGGTTATGCTCATCCGGGATCTAGCCTTTTCGATACAATGAGCATTATGATCAAGGCTCACTTTGACCAAATCGCCACTATTATCAAAGCGTTTTGTGCGGGCCATCGCCTTAGGCTTCGTCTCATCAATTGTCGTCGGACTACCTTGCTCTGCGTCCAAGCGGCGCGGCGGTCCCACACGATACGCAAATCCAGCTTGCAAAATGCTCCCCCTTTCATTCATCACTCGCGATCAGGGGCGTTCAGCATTTATCGCACTCGCTGATATTATGCTTGTTGGAGTTGGCACGTCGACATTCGTGTATATCGCAACTGGCATTGCGAACCGCCGAAAGCTCGCGTCCTCGTCGCACCGCATCGACCGTGACGGTGACGAGAGCAGTCGATGACGCCGCAGTCCTTGAGCAATCGCCGTGAAGATGGTACTTAGATAATTGGTATAGAAGTCAAACTCGGAAGTAAACGACTTAAAAGTGCCTTTGAGTTCAATGCCGTATCCGAACCTGGGCTCCCGGGCCGTCAACCGTTATTGTACTGCTGTACAGTTTGCCGACGTCTTTGAAGTAAACTATCGCGCTATCCCAACAGGTTTCGATGACTTGGATTGTCCAAGCGCATGGCATCCCGACGCACCTTCATCACCGTGGATCTATCCAGACTCGCCGGCGGGAAACCCCATGAGAGGCGCGCCCCTAGCCACGTTGGATGATCATCCGGGCGTCGGAAAGACCTTGGCACCCCCTACAAACCTAAAACAAACTTTGCTGCTGGGTCCGCTGCTCGTTCTTCGTACCATGACGTTCGAATCACAAACATGCGCGATCTGCACGGAGGCTGGCAATAACCGCGGCGACGTGTATGGCTGCTTCTCTCTGAGCTATAGGGCGAACGGCTCAGTTCTCGGCAACTGGAATGCGTTCGCCCACGTACGTCCCTTTGGGAGATCAGTGTATGGGCCTCCGTCGATGAATCAGCAGATACAAGTCGGCAATTCAGAAGGTGAAGCGCCTTCAGCCGAAATGCAGCGTCTGATTTTGAATCCTGCATGGTGAGGACACCAGATCGTTTGTTTGTTCGCAACGTGGGGATCCTCCTCGCAGCCCAGATTCTTCTGCAACTGGTATGCGCGGCCTATGCGATGACGACGCTCGACGAGCAAGCGATCGCTGTCGAATATCGAGATATCTCGCGAAATTTGGTTTGGGGCGATCGCGCGGGTATTTGCCATCGAACACTCTCTGTTCGTAGCCAGCGACCCAACACCCCGTCCGATCAATCGCTCTTTCGCAGTCTCGTGCCCGCGGCGTACGCACCGCTGGCAACCCAGGTTTTCGCCCACCAAGGCCATCAGGATCGCATGCTCGTCGCCACAAAAGTAGGCTTTGTCGCACCTTGGCTCTCCGTGGCGCATGGAGTTGTTTACATCAACGGCGACGGCCCCGCTGCAATGCGTCGACTGCCCGGTACATTGCAAACTCAGATTTTTTGGTTCAGCTTCCTTCTGGCGCTTGGCGTTCATGCCTCAGTGTCAGTGTTCATCGCGTATTGCCTTGTCAATCGGCCTGGCAGAACTGACCTGCCCCCTCCAATCCGGTCCACCCTGATCGTTAGCCTCGGGATCGACCAAGGAGGGCAGTCATCATGGGCAGGAAGCGTCATTCGGCTGAGGAGATCGTGACCAAGCTGCGTCAGGCGGAGGTCGAGCTGGGCAAGGGCTCGTCGGTCGCCGTGGTGTGCAAGCTGCTGGGTGTGACCGAGCA
>JBCDIU010000088.1:0-2679 GCA_038748615.1 Planctomycetota bacterium
CCTCGGTAGTGATGGCGACCTGACTGAGCGGCGTGTTCGCGCATCGATTCTGGACGACCAACGCAGGCACTCTTGCCAAAATACATCTGCCATTGCCACACCAGGTCTCGCCACATCGAAGCATCGATGCCCAACTCGCCCAGCGTTCTCGCAATCGCTTTGGGAATCTCTTTCAATGCCGTTGCACCGGGCTGGGCCCGTGATGCCGTCCAGTCCAGCAAACGCTTGTACTGGCCCCAATTCAAGCTCAAAAATCCTTTGTCACTACTGCGGATTCCACCCGAGTGCACCTCCGGCTCGCCCGATAACACTTCGGGTGACATCCTTAGAGGACTCAGCCAACCATCACGACGAATGCGTTTACCAGTCCGATGGCGGCGTTTGGAACGTCGTTCTTCACGAAGCTGGTCAGGCGGAGTCTCTCGGATGCGGCGACCCGCCTCCGCGGTTGGGATCGGCTTCAAATCAAACGCCGCCGATGCGATCTGCTCGCCACGGCTAGCATGCGCCCGGTCATAGGCACTGGTGTGGACGCTCTCCTCGGGTGTTGTCGCCATTGCCGCGCGCACTGGATTGAGATCCACGTACATCGCACACGCCAGCAGTCCCGCCTCATCAACAATTCGCTGGGCCTTGAAGCGTCCCTCCCAGAAACGACCCGTGCACTCATCTTGCTTGTTGGCCAGACGAGCGATCGGCTCGGCCAACGCTCGCATGAACCACGAAATATCGGACAACCGACGTCGCACTTCGGCCAATCGTTCAGCATCACTGACCAGCGTCTTGACATCGTTTTCGGTGGGCTCGGCTAAGTGTTCTTCCAGTCTTCTGCCAGGGAATACCCTCAACCAGCGGATCGCCACTTCCTCATCAGTCCACGTCGCGCAGACGTCCGGCCGATTGCGGAGGACTTGGTGCAAGTGATTACTCATCACGGCGTATGCCAGCACATCAACCGCGAAGACACTCGCCAGCGCTTCCATGCGTCGACGAATCCACTCTTTGCGAAACGAATAGTCCTTACCTGTATCCCGATCGACTCCGGCCAAAAAAGCACGCCGCACGCATCGCTGCACGACGTGCACAATGCAAACCTCTCCAGGATCAAACTGTTCAGCACGCTGCGGTCGGGGCATCAACAAGCTCCTCAGGAAATGGAATAGCCAAGATCATAGCAATCTCGAACAGCCTGTCAATGGATGGTGGGTGGCACCATCGGACGATCTGGTTGGATAGACGAGGGCGTTTCATTCGAGTCCGCGATGCGAACAGGCTACAAGGCGATCTTCACGTCACCCCGGTTTCTGTTTCACCAATCGACCTTGCCCACGCATTCAGAAGACTCGAGCACCATCAACGATTTTGCTCTCGCGGAGCGGCTGGCGTATTTCCTGTGGAACAGCACGCCCGATGCGAAGTTGAGGAAACTTGCCCGCGGAAACAGACTGTCGCAGCATGATGTCTTGCGCGAACAAACCGAACGCATGCTTCGCGACCCGCGATCAGAGCGATTCATCGAGGATTTTCTCGGGCAATGGTTGGGCTTGCATGAGATCAATTTCACGTCCCCAGACCTGAATCTGTATCCCGAATACGATCCGGTGCTGCATTGGTCGATGCTGCACGAGTCCCAAAGCTTCTTCCGACACTTGGTCGAAGAAGATTTGCCCGCCCGAAACCTCATCAGGTCAGATTTTGTCACGATCAACCGACGTCTGGCCACGCACTATGGCTTGCCCACCGTCGAAGGCATGAAAGCGAGTGTTGTAGAACTTCCCAAAGATAGCGTTCGCGGCGGCGTGATGACCCAGGCGGCGGTCCTGAAAGTCACAGCCAACGGCACGAACACATCACCGGTAATACGCGGAGTGTGGGTACTGGAACGAATTCTTGGCATACCGTCGCCACCACCGCCGCCGGGTGTTCCCGCCGTTGAACCTGACATTCGCGGTGCCGTGACGATTCGCCAGCAACTCGAGAAGCATCGGAGCGATACCGCGTGTGCTTCGTGTCATGCTCGAATCGATCCGCCCGGAGTGGCCTTGGAAAGCTTTGATCCCGTCGGCCGTTTTCGTGAAAACTATCGTGTTCTGAACCAGGAACTGGTTGGCGTGAAGCGGGTAGTGGATCAACCTCGCTATAAGATGGGGCTGCCGGTTGATTCCTCCTACTTACTGTCCGATGGAACAACGTTCCAAGATATTCGCTAACTAAAGGCGATCTACGCGAAGGACGAGTTCGCAATCACGCGAATGCTGGTCGATCGGCTTCTGGTCTATTCAACCGGTGCAACAACGACGGTCGCGGACGAGGATGTGATCTTGAAGATCATCGAACGGTCCGCCGAGGATGAATTCGGCGTGCGCTCGATCATTCATCATGTGATCCAAAGCCGACTCTTCCGGATGCCATAGCAGTCCATGGTTAATACAACCGTAACTATTCAAGCGGTTAGAGTTGATCTTGGCTGAGAACGGTTTTTGGGTTCTGGTGATGGAGCCATGGACGGATCCAAAGCCACTGCCGTTGTTGATCCACCGATCAACGCTTCGCTGATCGACAAGCTGCTGACCAATCAGTTGAGCGAAGCGGAAGCTCGTGAGTTTGCCAACCAAGACCCTGAGTGTACGGCGTTCACGCTGTTGGCCTTGCAGCAGCGAATCGCTCAATCGAGCCAAG
>JBCDIU010000089.1:0-2518 GCA_038748615.1 Planctomycetota bacterium
CAGGAACGGCATGATCTGCTGCACCGCGACCTTCCGATCCATCAGTTTGCGAATGCTGCGAAGCTGATAGGCACCGTGACGCCAAGCGATATCGCAGGCTTGTTCGATTTGATCGCATTCGTAGCGACGCGAGAGAGACAGCAGGCCTTGCAGCACGCGGTGGCCTTCGATGCCACGGTCGGCCAACATCGCCTCGCTCCAGCGAGTTGCACTGGCTCCAATTAACGACGCTTTTCGCAGTAAATATGCCGTGCCACGCTCGATCGAATTGATCTTCGTCGAAGCGATGTGTTCACCCGCGGTTTGGAATTTTCCTGATTGGCTGCGAGCATGAACCACGATCGTGCTGAGTGAATCATCAAGCAGCCGGACGGTTCTCGCATCCCATCTCACCCAGAGGGTTCTTCCGATGTACTCCGGAGGCGCGCTGTAGTAAGCATGTTCAATGGCGACGTGCCCATCGCGACTGACGATCCGCCTGGACTCATTGAAGTTTGCGAAGCGGTCAATCGGCAGCGGAATCAGGGATGGACGTTCCGATTCCTGAAAGTGCCGGCCCACTTGCTGCCGAGTGGTCCCGTGGATTCGCTTGTCGGCAACGCTTTGTTCCCAGTGCCACAGGTGTTCGTTCTGCTTGGCGAGGCTGGTGAACTTTTTACCCTTCAGTGCGTTCTCTTGAACGTAATCGACGCCTCGCTCGACCTTTCCCTTGTGCCGAGGTGTATAGGGCTTGGTCGGCAGGATTGTGGTGCCGTAGTGTTGAGCGAACGCTCGAAGTTTCGGGTTCAGTTCAGGGTCGTACCAATCGGCCTTGGTAACCGCCGCCTTGAGGTTATCGATGACCACCGTCTGTGGCACACCGCCGAATTCCCAGAACGCATTCTCCAGGGCGCTCAGAAAGGCATCGGTGGTTTGCCGGAACACGACCTCGGAGTATCCCTTACGAGAGTGGCTTAAGACGACGCGAAGGACGTGGGTCTTTCGTCGCTTGCCGTCGGAATCGATCACCGGTGCGCCGGTGCCGAAGTCAACTTGCATTTCATTGCCAGGTTCAACTTCGATTCGCCGGAAGGCTTGCGGATCGGCTTGCCGCAGCGTTTGGACGAAGCGACGGACGCTGTAGTAGCTGCCGTCATAGCCATGCTCACTTCCGAGGTCTTGGTAGATCCGTTGAGCCGATAGTCCCTGGCGGAGCATCTGTTCGATGACCGCCTGAAACGGGGCGCAAGCACTGGCCGATTGGCTTTGATTCGGTTCCAGCGAGCCGGTGGGCGCGCTGGTCCCTTTTGGCGTGATCCCCGCCTGCGTCTCGGCTTCGCTGATTCTCAGGTGTCGCCGGACTGCCTTGCGATCGACTCCGAGTGCGGTGGCGATTCGGCGTTGCGACCAACCTTGTTGATGCAACTGCAGTATTGACTGGACTTTATCCACGCTTAAATGGTTCGACACGACCGTTCCCGAGCTGCTCTTCCGAGAAAGAAAAGCTCATCACGGTAGTTGCCGCGAACCCCTCCACATGTGGAGGACTTTAAGCGCCCATCAATGGTCCCTTTTCAGCGCCCGCTGACACGACGCAAACCGGATAGCGATTACTTGTATGGCCAAGCATCATCGTAGACAACGCAAATACTCTCATCATTGTTGATCGTGAAGTCTTCAATACTGAAGGTCTTCGGGTGCGACGGATCGAATCCCATCAGCACTCGAACAGTGCCGTCAAACTCTCGGTCCCAATGCCCTTGTTGGGTCTGAGTCCAAAGCGACTTTGTCTCACTGTCGTAGATGCCGCGTTCGAGATCGTCGTAGCTAACTTGAGCTGAGAATCCAACCGTGACGTAAAGCTCGATGGTTGCGATACAGTCTTTGATCTCCACGATTGACCATCCTTGGATATCCGTGCTGGTTACGGTTACGTCTTGTATGTCGCCATCGCGGTCATCAATATAGAATCCCATCGACGGAAAATCTTGCTGGAGGCGCTCCTCAAGAACGGCTGTATTCGCCTTATAGAGAGTCTCTACCAAGTCAGCGGATTCTTCGTCTTGCCGCACTGCGAGGTGCAAGAATTGCTCAACGCTCTCAACATAACTGAGCTCATCGAGCTCATCGCAATACTCCTTCATTCCTTGATCACGCGAAACGACGTATATGGACGTATCGTTCTCAACGGCCCATCGCCTGATTGAGTCCAGAGCGATTGCATCGGGAAACTCGCTCTTCTTGCTCTTTCCAGTTCCAAATGGTGGCTTAGTTTCGCAATAGCGGCGAAACACCTCCTCCAACTCAGCGTTAGCGATCCGAACGATTGTCACGTCGCTTTCATGCAAGAAGTGATCGAATGCTGCCTCAAAGATCGCTCCAGCGTCTTGTTCGCCAAATCGTTCGAACAAACCTGGAAAGCGATCCCCCGCCAAGTTGCGCAGCACACGAGCCTTGCCAGAGAATGACTTGTGAAGACGAACGGATTCAAGTGCCGCTTTCTTTAGGTGATCGCGGACTTCGGAAGCAACCACCTCGG
>JBCDIU010000090.1:0-2511 GCA_038748615.1 Planctomycetota bacterium
CGCGAAGTTGTTGTGGCAAATTGGTGACAAACCCCAAATCAATATTCCGAAAACTCCATCCTCGTTTGGCGTAGAGGTAGCCGAAGGCGGCTCCCGACAAGTGCACCTCGAAAGCCGTCGCCGAACCAGTGCCGACGATCCCCAAAGCGCCCAGCAAGTCCATCACAACAAGACCGAGAGCCAGCACCCAGGCCTTCATGGGAATTACCAGCATGAACAGCACTTCTTGGTTTGGGTAGTAGCACGCAAACAAGACCATGACGGCCACCACCGCACCACTTGCCCCAAGCGTCACGCCATTGATTTGGCTCACGTTGATGCCACCCGTGGTCGCGAGCATTATCAGCCAGGGCATCACAATTGCCGTCAAACCGCCGACGATGATCGCAATCAGGTAGACCTTCAGAAACTCCTGACCGCCGATCCTCTGTTCGACAGGCCGCCCGAAAATGAACAACACGAACATGTTGAACACGATGTGCAAGATGCTTTGCGTATCGTGCAAGAATCCATAGGTCAATGTTTCATAGAGTCGCCACGGACGAATCAGGGTCGTCGGATGAACTCCGAACCACTGCAACATACGGCTGAAACTTCGTCCGTCTTCGCGTCCAGATGTGACGATATCCAGAAAGAAGACCACCACCGTGAAAATGATGAGGATCGTCACCATGGATCGTGGATTCTCAACCCGATCCCATGGCGTGCGATCTTGGCGACCGTAGTCTCGATCGTAGAGACCCATCAGACTTGTCCGGAGGGAAGTGACATCTGATTCCAGTGCGTCATCGAATTGAGCTTCGCCAGTGCTAAGATCAAAGCTTGGGTTCCACGACGCCCGTGTCCCTGCGCCGCCACGGCTTGATAGAGTTGCCGGGACAGGGCCAGGCCCGGCAACGAGAGTTTTAGCGTGGCGGCTTCGTCCAAAGCGATGCCCATGTCCTTGATGAAATGCTCGACGAAGAATCCCGGCTCAAAGTCGCCCTGCAACATACGGGGTGCGAGTGCCGACAGCGCAAAACTGCCGGCTGCACCTTTGGCGACATTCCCCAAAACCTTTTCAATATCCAATCCGGCACGCTCGGCATAGAGCAATGCCTCACAGATGCCGATCATGGTGGTTGCGATGAGGGTTTGATTGACCATCTTGGTGTGTTGGCCCATTCCGGGACCACCTTGATGAATGACGGTCTCCCCCATCCGCCGTAATAAATCATCGATGGACGTGATCGCGTCAGCGGACCCTCCCATCATGATGGACAACGTTCCAGCCCGAGCACCCGTATCGCCACCGCTGACAGGTGCATCGATCGAAAAGGCTTCTTTCGCTGCCGCCGCATTCGCCAATTCCACGGCCAACGATGGCCGGCTGGTGGTCATGTCGACAAAAATCTGATTCGGCCGAGCGTGGCTGATTAAACCCTCCGGTCCCAGGTACACCTTCCGGACATCATCGGGCGTACCAACGATGGTGAAGACCACATCCGTCCGGGCGGCAACGTCCTGCGGGGATGACATCCAATTTGCACCGCGGGCAATCAAATCGTCAGCCTTCGACGAGGTGCGCGTCCACAGATCTACCGAGTAGCCGGCATCGATGACATGACCCACCATGCTATGACCCATGACTCCGGTGCCGATCCAGCCGACTCGTGTCGTTTCCGGTTTGACCGGATGGAGAGCGTGAGGCATCGAATTAAAAATTGGGCCGATTCAATATTTCGCGCATCAAGAATGCCTGACGAATGCCGCCTGGCTGCCGCAACAATCGAATGAGCGTCCCGGCATCGCCGACGGAACTTGCCGCCTCGTTGTGTGGCAACGATTGGCTCGAGCTCGAACGGTCTTGTCCTCGTCGCTGCTCTCGACTTTCCGAAGGCATTTCACCATGCAACGACGAATGAACCGGTTCGCGAGCGTCGGGTGATACCACTTCCGCCATGATGACCGGTTCATCGAATTGGTCGGCGTCCCATGGATCGTCATCATGATCGTGCTGCCACTGCGGCTGTCGCTCGGTTCGTCGGTCCGTATAGGGACGAACTCGATCTCTCTGACGCTGGTCCCGCTGGGCTTCGGCGGCCCGTTGCTCCACCGCCTTCTGTTGGCGCAATGCCGCTGCGCGTTTGAGAAACTCTTCTAAATCGTTCGCCATCTCGATTGTTACTCCGAACGATCGTTGTCGTACTCAACCGTCGAGCCGGCCAGAGCTCGCCGCATATCCGTATCGGCATTGACGTTCTGTAGACGGTAGTAATCCATGATCATCAATTTGCCCGACCGAAACGCGTCCGCCATCGCCACCGGAACCGACGCCTGCGCCTCCACAACCTCCGCCCGGCTCTGTTCGATCTTCGCTTGCATCTCCTGCTCTTCGGCGACGGCAGCGGCTCGTTTGCTCTCCGCGTTCGCTCGAGCCACGGCCGTATCCGCTTCCGCCTGGTCCGCCTGCAGCCGGGCACCGACGTTGGCGCCTACGTCAATGTCCGCAATGTCGATCGAGACGATCTC